>NZ_JBQFRZ010000001.1:0-1931612 GCF_056537765.1 Ruegeria sp. C2
CCAAAATCCAAACAACCCGTTCGATCTACAAACAGTCCACCGGACTGTTTGCTTAACGATCAAACCTCGGCAGGCTCATAACCTGAAGGTCAGAGAGGCAAAATGACTTGATTAACTCAGTGAACTTATTGTGGGGATAACTTGACGGAAACGGGACCTCGCAGGCACCACGTTTGAAGACAATGTGCCTTGGTGTGTCAGATATATAGGTTCATGGCATACTATCGTCGCGCGCAGCTAATTATAGAGACACACACAGTGGTAGCCTTAACTCAACAAAGCAACAGAGGGTTGACCCTGGGAGCGCGCGATCGCGGATGCGAAAGTTCTCAGCCTAAGGCGGGTTGGAGTAGCTGCTTGCAATAGGTTATCCAGATTGTGGCCGTCGACAATACTAAACAGATTTCGGATGGGCATATGGCATGAGCGGAGAATTAATATTGAACACGAGCGAACGAAAGATTACCGGCACCCTTTGGCGAGTTGGTCTGTCTATGCTTCTGGTGTTCACATCGATCGCCTTTGGCTTGATCGCCTTCTACTACAGTACATTAGAAGATGCGCTCATTACATTCCGTTATGCGGAAAGGTGGTCGGAAGGTTACGACTTTGGCATGTGGAACCGCACTGGGGCTCCTGTGGAAGGTTTCACTACTTTATTGTGGATGATCTTGCTTTCTGCCTTTGGACCGCAAGCTGCCTCGATTGTGACGGCATCAAAGTTCCTGGGTTATAGCTCTTATCTTGCTCTCATCGCGCTCTTTCTGACGCTTGGGTTCTCGAAGCATAATGTGGCAGATTCCGCTCATTTAAAAATAACTGGAACGCCCGAACAATTTTCCCGGGCATGTCTTGCGACGGCCATGGCACTTGCACTTTGCATGCCGCTTTCTTGGTACGCGTTAACAGGGATGGAAACTGCAACGTTTACATTGTTGATTTCTCTTTCCGTTTTTTTGCCACTCCTGACACGGAATGTAATACCGCTGGTCGTGGTCGCCGTGGCCCTTGTATTAATACGTCCGGAGGGCGTGCTCGTTTCAGTCGCTGCGGCGGGTTACTGGTACGTTGCTACCAGAGACCGTAGATTGTTCATTGTTGGCGCGGTTGCATTGCTGACGGCTGTCGCGCTTACAGCATTTCGTTGGCAGTATTTTGGGTATCTTCTACCAAATACATACTACGCCAAATCTGGTACTGCTGGCGCACGACATTTACTGGCTGGCATAACCTATTATCGTGATGCGTATCTATTCTTTTGGATGCTGTCCGTTCCTTTTCTGCTCCTGCTTGGAGTTGCGCTGGTAAGAAGACAAAAGCTACCAAGCTTGTTTTGGGCGATGCTATTGTCCCAGATTGCGTTCATGATACTGATTGCGCGTTCGGGTGGGGACTCCATATATGCGTTCCCGTTGTATCGACATTTCATAGTACTCTTGCCGTTGTTTTGTTGTGCAACCTTCCTCTTGGTAGAGAAGTTGCCGGTCGGGCAAGGGATTATGACAATAAGCATTTTAGTCACTCTTCTTTTCGCGCCAATCTTTCAGAGTAAGCTTTTGCGCTCCGAAGTGCGGGCTCTGCCTTCACATTTCAAAGAAGGTCAGGTGTTTCGACACAGCTATGAGAGGCCCGCCGAACTCATTCAGTGGCTGGCCAAAAAAACAAGCCAGGAGACGGTTGTTGCAACTAGCCTGGCTGGTCACATTCCCTTTTATGTCGATGCAAATCATATCGACATCCTTGGGCTCAACGATGAATTGATTGCTCATGACGGGACTTTTGATCCCTTTGGTCCTATCGACTCCAAAACAGATATGTCTCTGGTTCTAGATCGTAGCCCGGATATAATCGAGGGGTATATGAAGGCAGATCATTTGCTTGGAGGTAATGCCGCGCGTGTTATTTTTGGTGCGCGAAGCAAGATGAATATTGAGCTCTTGAATGATCATCGATTCAGGAATGAATACAAAATTATCACGAATGCCCCCTACGATTCGTTTAACCGGATCCTTTTTGTACGCTCGGCCTGGCTGGAAGCGAACGAAACCGGGGCAGATATCGAGACTGAACCGCTGGACCGGATTCTGAAGGTGTTTGATGAATCAGACCATCGCCGCAAGCGCGCTGTTCTTGGTGCGAAGAACTAAGTTTAGCGGAGTCCGAAATAGTCATCCCAAGAGATATCGATCAAACTCAAGAGACACCTAATGTTCAACCAAATAGAGGCAGCAGAAGCGCGGCAACGAGATTGGGATCTTGTAATTGCCGGAAGCAGTTTCGCGGCGATGTTCTTTCTTAAATCAGTTCCTACAGATTTCAGGGTGTTGATCGTAGAGAAGGGGCCGTTTCTGGAACACTATGACTTCGTTGATCAACGTGAAGTGCATGGGCTTGAAGATATTGAGATTGAAAGCCACGCAGAGCATAGAAAGAACTGGGTCGCACATTCGACCTTTGGCGGAAATTCAAACTGTTGGTGGGGGCAAACGCCACGTTTTTTGCCCTCTGATTTTGATTTGCGTTCGCGCTATGGCGTCGGGATGGATTGGCCTATCAGCTACGATGAGATAGAGCCATTCTACTCAGATGTGGAAAGCATCATGCAAATCGCGGGTGGAGGAAGAAACCATCTGTCACCAATGTCTCGCCCTTATCCTTTTCCACCCCATATTGGAACTTTGTCGGACAAGGAACTTTGGAACGGTGTGGACTGGGTGCCTGTTGCGACTGCGCGCAGCAATGGAGGCGGCCGAGCGCAATGCTGCTCGAACAACGTTTGTCATCTGTGCCCGCTTGATGCAAAGTTCACGATCTTGAACAGTCGCGATCTGTTTGCACGAGATAACCTATCAATTCTCGCAAATGCTGAGGTGAGACGTGCCACCGACTTGCAGAAAGCAAACGTTACGGGTGTCGAGGTTTTTCACAATGGCCAATCTTTTGACATCAAGGCGGACCGCGTTGCGCTGGCAACGAACGCCCTTTTTAATGCGGCCATTTTGCTTAGATCCGGAGATCAAAACGATCTAACCGGTCGATATATCCATGAACAGGCCTCAAAGAACTTGGCATTGAATGTACCCAACCCCAACTATTTTGGGGGCACTTCCATCACGGGGCACAATTATCGTTTTTACGATGGAGATCATCGTAGCAAACATGCTGCGGTTTTGATCGAGAACTTTAACATTCCACGCCGATTACGAACCGAAAAAGGTAAAGTTACCAATACGATGTCTATAAAGTTGATTGCAGAGGACATCCCCCAAGCGAGAAATCGCGTCGTACTGGATGATACGGGAGCTCCCAAGGTGATCTGGCACGGCCACCATGAGTATGCAGGAAAGGGTATTGCAAACGTTGTAGACAGAATACCTGAGATCTTCCCGTGGGATGTCTCTATAAATCAATCATACCGGTTCAACTCAACCGAAGCTCACATTCAGGGGACCTGTCGAATGGGCGAAAGCGGGGATAGCAGCGTTGTAGATTCATCGCTCAGAAAGCACGGCAATACGAACTTGTGGATACTCGGAGCGAGTGCCTTCCCGTCATGCTCACCGGCCAATCCGACGCTGACTTTGTCGGCTCTATCACTCATGGCTGGGCGGAGTATCGTATGATGAAGCGGCGCGGTTTATTGATTGCAGCGGGAGCGGCCTCTTTTGCCGCTTTGGCTGGCGCGACGTGGCGGTGGCGGTCTCAGGTAAGTCCCTCTCCTTATGTCGAATTGATCAAAAGTGCATTTGGTGACGAAATTTCACGATTGCCAACTGTCCAGGCATTTTTGTCAGACTATGAGAAAGTGTATCACTCTGATCTGCAGGTTAGCAAAAGATCTGGTCTTAAGGCTATGCTTGGCAATTGGGGGGGTAATGAGGACGATGAAAAAGATCCACGTCGTTCGGATCGAGCTCAGCAGAAGATGCTGAAGTTCTTTTTGCAATCTACGAATGTCGTCAATTTTTCACTAGGGAATGAGCGTACATTTGTATACGAAGGTTTATTTACCCCTTATGAGATGGCGTGCATGAATCGACTTTCGGCACAATGGCTGATAACCGGCTGACGTCCAACTGTGCCATTACGTAAAGAGCACCTACATCACTTCAAGTCTCAGAGTGAGTTTGCGGTTGGGCAACAATTTCGTGAATGCTGCAATTCAGTCTCTTTTCTGCCCATTTTATCGTTGATAGACAGAAATCGTTACAGGTGGGATGAGTAATAGTGCGGGCGGGCAGATGAGAACCGATAAAAGCGGTCATGTAGCTATATCTTGGACCCAAACCGAAGTTGATGGTCTGGAAGAAGCTCCTATCGATCAACTAGGTGTTGGGTCAACATGGTCTTGGCGTGGCCGGTCGCTTAAGCTTTCGACCGAGCTTGTCGAAAACGTAGACCGATCACTTGCATCCGGTATCGTTGCCGAATTGGCGGACTGGTGTCAGACCGCAGTTGATGAGATGCTCCCGGAGCATGCCAGAATTGAACTGTCCAACGGGGCGCAGAAATTTGTCGCCAAATTGGCTATGGTGGTCGGCGAAGAGGCCCCTGTTCTGGTGTTTGAAGGCGGTTGCCCGGAACCAGGTCAGGAATTCTGGGTCAGCGCCGCAGCGGAGCAGATTGAGCCCGTATCGATCACCCGGACCGAGGACCGCACGGTTGTCGCTTTTCCCGGGCCAGCGCGGGTCATCCGGGATGAAATTCCTGATGTAGCGGTCTTTGCGGCAGAGTGATCTCTGCTGATATCCTCAGATAAAATTCGTACCTTGCAATGCCGAGACGTGTTGACTCTGGTTAATCGACAGATATAAGCGCGGCTTCATTGGTGTTGGTGGCCCCCGCAAGGGGATGCCTGTCATGGGGGAAACCTCAAGAGGACAACGCCCTTCATAGTGGCCTGCACGGGCCTCGACCTAAACGAAGGAGATCAGCCGTGACCAAACGCACGTCTGCCAAGTACAAAATCGACCGCCGGATGGGCGAAAACATCTGGGGTCGTCCGAAATCCCCGATCAACCGTCGCGAATATGGCCCCGGCCAGCACGGCCAGCGCCGCAAGGGCAAACTGTCGGACTTTGGTCTGCAGCTGCGCGCAAAGCAGAAGCTGAAAGGCTACTACGGCGACCTGACTGAGAAGCAGTTCCGTCGCATCTATGCCGAAGCCGAGCGTGTCAAAGGTGACACTGGTGAAAACCTGATCGGTCTGCTGGAGCGCCGTCTGGACGCCGTCGTCTACCGCGCCAAGTTCGTGCCGACCGTCTTTGCCGCACGTCAATTCGTGAACCACGGCCACGTCAAAGTGAACGGCAAGCGGGTCAACATTCCCAGCTACCGCGTCAAAGAAGGCGACGTGATCGAAGTACGTGACAAATCCAAGCAGCTGGCTGTTGTTCTGGAAGCTGTTGCGCTGGCCGAACGTGATGTGCCTGACTACATCGACGCCGACCACTCGAAAATGACCGCGACTTTCGTTCGTGCACCGGGCCTGAGCGATGTGCCTTACCCGGTCATGATGGAACCGAACCTGGTCGTCGAATTCTACGCGAAGAACTAATCTTCGCCGACCGTTTGAGTTTAAAGGCCGCGCTTTCAGCGCGGTCTTTTTTGTTTGTTGGGGGAAGGTGCTGTCCCCGTCACGGTGCAACTCCCCCGAGGTTTTACCAGATGAAGTTCCGGATCAGATCGGCAATGGCCGACCTTCGGCGATGGCTTCCATCGCAAAATAGGATGTGACACTGTCCAGCTCGACTTTCTCGATCAGGCGCTGGTAGACCTTGTCATATGAGGCCATGTCCTGTGTGACGACTTTCAGCTGATAGTCGTAGTCTCCACCGATCCGGTGGAAATCCACCACCTCGGGTATGGTCAGCACGTGGCGCCTAAAGGCTTGCAGCCACTCGGCCGAGTGATGGCGGGTACGCAGCATGACGAAGACCACGAGGTTCAGGCCTAGCTTCTCTCGTGCGATCCGAGCGGAGGAACCCTGTATCACCCCATTGTCGTTCAGCGCCTTCAGGCGTCGCCAGCAGGCGTTCTGAGATAAGCCGATGCGATCTGCCAACTCACGTTGGGACAGAGTGGCGTCCTTCTGGAGCTCTTTCAGAATGCTGTGGTCAATTTGATCTATTTTTTCACTCATATGAAATCATATGACACAAATTTAGGTAATAGAAGGCAAAGAATGGTGAAGAATTTGCTCTGCGGATCAATCACATTGGGTACAGCAATACGGAGCTTATGCAATGACCCTGTCCATTTTTCGCGCGGAGATTCAATCTGCCACTCACGGAAATGCTCTGCGCGACGGGCTGATTGGTGAGGGGGTACTCATCCCGGGTCTGCATCAGGACGTGCCGCTTGTGTATGCGGATTACGTCGCCTCGGGTCGCGCGTTGCGTCAGGTCGAGAACTTTGTGGCTGCGCATGTGTTGCCGTATTATGCCAACAGCCACACCGAAGCCTCCTATTGCGGTTCTTATATGACCCGCCTTCGCAGCGAGGCGCGGGCAGAGATCGCCCGCATCGTTGGTGCCAGGGAAGAGGATGCGGTGATCTTCACCGGGTCCGGCGCCACAGCGGGCCTCAACCGGTTGGTCAGCCTGATGGGAGTGCAAGAGGCTGACCAACCGGTTGTGCTGATCGGTCCATATGAACACCATTCGAACATCCTGCCCTGGCGTGAAAGCAAGGCTGAGGTGGTTGAGATTCCCGAAGCAGCAGAGGGTGGGCCGGATATGCAGGCGCTGGAAGCCGCGTTGCTGGAGCATGCCGACTCGGATGTGCTGATCGGATCATTCTCGGCAGCGTCCAACGTCACGGGTATCATCACCGATCCCGACCCGGTGACCCGGCTGTTGAAGGCACATGGAGCGCTGGCGGTTTGGGACTATGCGGGTGGTGGCCCGTATCTGCCGATGGAGATGGGGCCAGAAGATGCACGCAAAGATGCGATCGTAGTCTCTCCGCACAAGTTTCCCGGTGGGCCCGGAGCTTCCGGCGTGCTGGTCGTCAATCAGAATGCGGTTCAGCGTACGTGCCCAAGCTGGCCGGGTGGGGGAACTGTCAGTTTTGTCTCGCCCTGGCGGCATGATTACAGCGCGGATCTTGCGACGCGGGAGGAGGCGGGTACGCCCAACGTGATCGGTGACATTCGCGCGGCACTGGCGTTTATGGTCAAGGATGCGGTGGGAACCGATGAGATTGCGCGGCGTGAGGCGCTTTACAACCGGATGGCCATCGAAGGCTGGTCGGATAATCCGCACCTGACCTTGCTGGGCACGAAGAATGCGCATTGCCTTCCGATCTTCTCGTTCCTTGTTCGGGATCGCTCTGGGCAGCCGGTACATCAGCAGTTGTTCACGCGAATGCTCAGCGATATCCATGGGATACAGGCGCGTGGTGGCTGTGCTTGTGCAGGGCCATATGCGCACCGTTTGCTGGGGATCGACCGCGATACTTCGGAGCATTTGCACGCGGCCCTGTCTGCGGGTGAAGAGATGTTGAAGCCCGGTTGGGTGCGCCTGAACTTCTCGTATCTGATGAGCGAAGAGACGGTTCAATTCATCATCGACAGCGTCAATGACCTGTCGCGTCGGACCGAGGAATATACTGCGTTCTACAGTGCCGATCCGGCGACGGCGCGCTTCAAAGCTGCCTGAGGGAATTGCCACTTTTCTCAAACCGTTGAGACAGGTAAGAGGGGCGCAACCAACGGAGCCCCTCATGACCAAGCCCATACCACAACCCGGCATTATGGACATCGCGCTGTATCAGGGTGGTCAGTCCCATGTCGCTGGGGTGGCTGATGTCATCAAGCTGAGCTCGAACGAGAACCCGTTTGGACCCAGCCCCAAGGCGATAGAGGCTGTGCGTGACAGTGCCACGACGCTGCATCGTTATCCCAGTACCGATCATGCCACCCTGCGTGCCGCGATTTCAGAACGACATGGGCTGAACGCGGATCGCATCATCTGCGGTGTTGGCAGCGACGAAGTGCTGCAGTTCGTGGCGCAGGCCTATACCGGGCCGGGGGATGAGGTCATCTATACCGAGCACGGGTTTTCGATGTACCCTATCATCGCGCGGATGGCAGGTGCGACGCCCGTTATGGTGCCGGAGCGCGAGCGGCAGGTGGATGTCGACAATATCCTGGCTGCCGTAACCGGCAAGACACGGATCGTGTTTGTGACCAATCCAGGCAATCCGACCTCGACCATGATCTCTGAGGCCGAGCTGGAGCGTCTGGCGCAGGAACTACCCAGCAACTGTCTAATGGTGCTGGATGGCGCTTATGCCGAATTTGTCGACGGGTTCGACGGTGGGGCTGCTTTGGTGGATCGGTTCGAGAATGTGATCATGACCCGGACGTTCTCCAAGGTCTACGGGCTGGGCGGGATGCGCGTGGGCTGGGGTTATGCCGCGAAAGACATCATTGATGTGCTGAACCGGGTGCGTCAGCCCTTTAACTTGTCACTGACTGCGTTGGCCGCCGCCGAGGCAGCGGTGCAGGATGAGGATTACTTGCGGTTCTGCCAGTCCGAGAATGCCCGGCTGCGAGTCTGGCTGTCCGAGGAACTGGCCAAGATTGGCGTACCCTCGGATGCATCTTGCACAAACTTTATCCTCGCGCGTTTCGCGGATCAGGCCGAGGCTGAGGCTTGTGACGCGTTCCTAAAAACTCAGGGTTTGATCGTGCGGCGTGTTGCGGGCTACAACCTGCCAAATGCGCTGCGGATCACCGTGGGCGATGAACAAGCCTGCCACCGTGTGGTTGCAGCCATTACCGCGTTCAAAGGGGGCGCTGCATGAGCCAGATTTACGACCGCGTGGCGCTGATCGGGCTGGGCCTGATCGCCTCCTCCATGTTCTGGGCGATGAAACGCGCGGGGCTGGCAGGAGAGGTGACCGGTTATGCCAGAACTGACGCGACCCGCGAGATGGCTCGGCGGATCGGTCTGTGCGACCGCGTCTGTGACTCGGTTGAAGAGGCCGTCGAAGGGGCTGATCTGGTTGTGCTGTGCGTTCCCGTTGGCGCGATGGGTCCCGTGGCTCAGCAGATGGCACCGGTCCTGAAGCCCGGCGCGACTGTCTCGGATGTCGGATCGGTGAAGCGCCATGTGATTGAGGCTGTCTCACCCCATATCCCGGAAGATGTGCATTTCATTCCCGCCCACCCGCTGGCTGGGACGGAGCATTCCGGGCCGGAATCCGGTTTTGCCGAGCTTTTTGACAACCGCTGGTCTCTGCTGGTCCCAGCCGAAGGATCGGACCCTGATGCCATCGCCCGCTTGCGCGCGCTGTGGGAGGGGATGGGATCGAATGTCGACGAAATGGATGCCGATCATCATGACCTGGTGTTGGCTGTGACCTCGCATGCCCCGCACTTGATCGCGTACACCATGGTTGGCGTGGCGGATGATTTGCGGCGGGTCACGGATACCGAGGTCATCAAATACTCGGCTGCTGGCTTTCGGGATTTCACGCGGATTGCCGCGTCCGACCCGACAATGTGGCGCGACGTATTCCTGACCAACAAAGACGCGACGCTGGAGATTCTTGGACGCTTCACAGAAGAACTCTTTGCGCTTCAACGGGCTATCCGAACTGGTGACGGAGAGCATTTGTTCGACTATTTTACGCGCACCCGTGCGATCCGGCGCGGAATTATCGATGCCGGGCAGGACACGGACGCACCAGATTTTGGACGGGGGAAAACATCGACATGAGAGGGCTCCGGGGCTGTTTGTGGATAGTTCTTGCCATTCTGGCCACATCTGCACATGCGGCAGCACCGGAAACCTCTCTTGTACCACTAAAACGCCCCGCCCTGATCGATGCTAACCCCGCGCTCACCACGTCCAGAATTCGCCCCGTGCTGCGGCCCGCCTCTCCGCAGGTGACTGCGGCTGCCGCCCGACCAACCGAATTGCCGTTGTTGGGGCCTGATAGCTCGATCCGACCCTACCTGCGCCCGAAGGAACTAGAGCAGCAAATCCTGTTCAAAAAACGCAAGCTGCGCAAATCTTCGGTTTGTGGAGATATAGACATTCAGGGCAAGGCGGTGGGCCGTGTAAACGGCAAGATCAAGGCTTGCGGGATCAAGGACGCGGTGCAGATCACCTCGGTTTCAGGGGTGAAGCTCAGCCGTCCGGCGACCATGGATTGTGGCACCGCAAAGGCGTTGAATAAATGGGTCGACAAGACTGTGAAGCCCACGTTCAAACGGCGCGGCCCGGTGGTCGAGCTGCGGGTGGCGGCGCATTATGCCTGCCGGACCCGGAACAACCAAAAAGGCGCGCGGATTTCCGAGCATGGCAAGGGTCGCGCGATTGATATTTCCGGGTTCCGGATGGCAGATGGCGAACTTGTTACCGTGTTGGACGGATGGCGCAAGAACCCCTCTCAGAAGCAATTGATCAAAGTCTGGCGTGGGGCTTGTGGGCCGTTTGGGACGGTGTTGGGGCCGAATTCGGATCGATATCATCGCGACCATTTCCATCTGGACACGGCGCGCTATCGCAGCGGCTCTTACTGTCGTTAACGCAGGATTAGTCGCGGGGCAGGGCCCAATGGGAGCGGCCCCAAGGCGACAAAACCGTCGCGGAAATTCAGCTGCAGATCCAAGGCGTTGGGATTGCCGCCGAGCCCGGCCATGAAGCCCAGGGCCCGGGTCACGGGATCAACCGCCTGATCGGGCAGGGCGCCTGCAGCGTTTGCCATGGCGACCATGTCACGCCAGTTCTCGGCCTTGACCGCGATTTCTCCGGTTGGGATGCCTTGTTGGTCGACATCCAACTCTCCGGTCGCGAAGAGGCGCAGTTCACCCCATTTGACCTCGGCCAATCGCAGGTCAATCGCGACGGGTTGGGGGCGGCCTTGTTCAAGCGCGCTGCGGTCCCAGGGTTTGTCGAAGGTGATGAATGTGTCGAATTCCAGCGTTTCAAACGACTGCGGCAGGGATGATGCAGAGCGCATCAGGCGCCGCAGTTCTTCGCCCGGCGTAAAACCGTCGACCTTGGCCGATATGTTGTAGCTTTCCGGAGTGCCAGATTGCGCCATGATCAGGCTCAGGCTTTGCCCACCGGCCTGGGGGGCCTGCTCATCCGATAGCAGCCAGCGCCCGGCGGTCAGGGCCATCCTTTCCAGCACCAATGCGACACCTGGCTGCAAATGTAGTTCCGCCTGAAGACCTTCGGCCTGAACGGTTGTGGTCTGATCGAAATAGGACAGGCGCTGTGGTGTGCTGGCAAAACGCAGCATTTGTCGACCGGGCCAGATCGCGGGGCTTTCAAACTCGATCCAGTCCGCACTCCAGGCCGTACCGTTCACCGGATCGGCGAGCGCGGGATTGGCCAGCCGAGTTATGTGCTGGAACGGATACCCCGCTGTCGCGACATCCGAGTAGTCGGCCTGCCAACCCAGTTCCTGCTGACGATCGAACCAGCCGGTAATGGCGTTTCGCAGCCCGTAACCTGCGACATACCAGTAGGCGCTCCACACAACGGCCACGAATACAAAAACGCGTATCAGACGACGCATGATGAATGGCCCTTTTTCCTGCCTCGAATTTGATGTTTATAGAGCGAAACGGGCAAGGACCAGAGCAATGACGATGTGGGTTTTCGGATATGGATCTCTTCTGTGGAACCCCGGCTTTCCGGTAGCCCGCAGCGAAAGCGCCACGCTGCATGGCTATGCCCGATCCTTCTGCATGCGCTCGATCCATCATCGCGGCACCGAAGAAGAGCCTGGTCTGGTGCTTGCGCTTGACGAACAACCAGATGCGCATTGCAAAGGGCTGGCACTTGCCGTTGAGGCAGGACACGAAGAGCGGACGCTGGCGGAATTGCGCGAGCGCGAGCTGATCTCATCAGCTTATCTTGAACGGATGCTGGACGTGCACCTGCACTCGGGTGAGGTCGTCAACGCCGTGACCTATGTCATCGATGCGCATCATGTGCAGTATTGCGGTGGGCTGCCGCTGGAGGAGCAAGCCCAGATCATCGCGCATGCTGTGGGCGGGCGCGGTCCGAACGACGAATACCTCTACAATACAGCCGCACATCTGACCGAGATCGGTTTGCATGACCCCGACCTTGAGTGGTTGTCGCAACGCGTGCGCACAATCCGCGCATAAACCCTTGGCGTCGCGCCCGGAACTTCGATAGGTTCAGCCCAGAGCAGACAATACCGGGAGCCACGCGCATGGCGCAGGCACAACAGGGCGTGAGACCACATTTCTCACAGCCGATCCGCCAAATCCTAATGATGCTGATTGCAATCGGGCTGTCGGGCCTTGGCGTGTTCATGGCGCTGCCCTACGTGTTGCCCGTGATTCAGGCCAATCTGTACCTGAACGGCTTCATCCTTCTGGTCTTTGTCATCGGTGTGGCCGCCTGTTTCCTGCAGGTGACGCAGCTGATCGGTTCGGTGCGATGGATTGAGGCTTTTGCCGGTGGGGTCGAGCGTGATGACGTGCGTCCCCCACAACTGCTGGCGCCACTGGCTTCGCTGCTGCGCGCACGCGGGGCGCGGTCGCAAATCAGCTCCAGCTCTACCCGGTCGATCCTCGATTCTGTCGCCGAGCGGGTCGAGGAAGAGCGTGAGATCACGCGCTACATAACTAATGTTCTGATCTATCTTGGTCTGCTGGGCACGTTCTTTGGCCTGGCAACCACCGTCCCGGCCATCGTCGACACGATCCGCAGTCTGAACCCACAAGAAGGCGAAGAAGGTCTGGCGGTGTTTAACCGTCTTATGACCGGTTTGGAATCGCAGCTGCAAGGGATGGGCGTTGCCTTCGGGTCGTCTTTGCTGGGTCTTGCCGGATCATTGATCGTTGGCCTGCTGGAACTGTTCGCGGGTCATGGTCAGAACCGGTTCTATCGCGAATTGGAGGAATGGTTATCCTCGATCACCCGTGTCGGATTTGCTGCGGGCGATGAAGGTGGTGCCGAGCTGGCGGTGCTGACGCCGGTACTCGACGCCATGTCAGAACAGATGGATGCGCTGCAAGATCTGTTCGCAGCGCAGGAAGAAGACCGGACCCAGGTTTCCACCAAGCTCGGACACTTGGTCGATGCGATCACCGACATGAACCAGCGTCAGGCCCAGACCGAAGGTGTGACCGCTGCGCTGGAACGTGTGGCGCTGGGGCAGGATGCACTGCTGGATCATATTCGCGAACATGGCGCGGGTGAGGGGATCGATGCAGAAAGCCGTATGCGTCTGCGCTCGATGGACGTGCAACTGCTGCGGATTCTGGAAGAGATTTCAGCCGGTCGACAGGACAGCATGAATGAACTGCGCAAGGATTTCGAACTGCTTGTCAAAGCTCTGACGCTGCCACGCGGCGCCGTGCGCACGCCCTCGGACGGGGAATAAAGGATGGCCCTGTCGCGCCGCACCGGTCATCGATTCTCGGGCTCTGTCTGGCCCGGCTTCGTCGATGCGATGACGGGGCTTTTGATGGTTCTGACATTTGTGTTGACCATCTTCATGATCGTTCAGTTCGTGCTGCGCGAGACCATCTCGGGGCAAGAAGACGAACTGACCGCGCTGTCGGATGAGGTCGCGGCGCTGGCCGGTGCGCTGGGATTGGAAGAGCGCGAAAACAGCCGCCTGCAGGCGCGCCTGGGCACATTGAACACCACGCTTGGGCAGGTCGAGGATGAGCTGTCAGAGGCACAATCGCAGATCACAAGCTTCGAAGCTCAGGTCGCGGCTTTGCTGGCGGATCAGGAACGGGCGCGGGATGATATTGCTGCCTTGGTGGACCAACAGGATGCTTTGCTGCAGGAGCGCGATGAACTGCTGAATGAGCAGGATTCCCTGAACCTTGCCCTTGCCCAGAGCCGCAGCGAGATTGATGCCCAAACCGAAGCTGCGCGTCTGGCTGCTGCACGCCGCGAGGCGCTTGAGGCGTTGGTGGCCGAGCTGGAGGCCAGCGAAGCGGCGCAGGCAGGCCAGATTGCGGACCTTGCGCAGCAATTGACAGATGAAGAGGCTGCGCGTCTGGCCGAGGCTGCCGCGGCCGAGACCCTGCGCAACGGCCTTCAGGATGCGGATGCCGAGCTGACCGCGATGACGCTGGCGCTTGAGGCGCAGAGGCAGGAAGCCGAAGAAACCTTGACCCTGCTGGCTGCTGCACAGGCGGCACGTGCCCAGCTTGAGCAGCAATTTGGTGAGCTAAACCCGGACGAGCTGAAGGCCCAGTTGCAGGCAGCATTGGACGCGCAAACGCAGGCTCAGGCGCAGGCGGAGGAGCAAAGGTCACTTGCTGAAGAGCGCGCGGCTCTGCTGGCTGTGGCTCAGGGGGCGCTTGCGTCAGAGAAAGAAATCTCGACCGAGGCGCAGCGCCAGACTGCACTATTAAACCAGCAGATGTCGGCTTTGCGCAGCCAGCTGGGCTCGTTGCAGGCGCTGTTGGATGATTACGAAGAGCGTAACGCCGCCGCAGAGATCCAGATCCAGACGCTGGGTCAGGACCTGAACGCAGCCCTCGCCCGCGCTGCCTCGGAGGAGCGTCGTCGCCGGCTGCTGGAGGAGGCAGAGCGCATCAGGCTTGAGGCCGAGGCGGAAAGGCTGGCCGGGCAAAATCAGGAGCTGACTGCGCAGGCAGAAGATCTGCAACGCTATCGGTCCGAGTTCTTCGGACGGTTGCGGGATGTGCTGGGCGATCAAGAAGGCGTGCGCATCGAAGGCGACCGTTTTGTGTTCTCGTCCGAGGTGCTGTTTGATACGGGCTCGGCCGTTTTGTCGGCAGAGGGCCGTCAGGAAGTTGCCAAGGTGGCTGAGATTCTTCGGACGGTCGCCGCTGAAATCCCCGAGGGGTTGAACTGGGTCATCCGCGTCGATGGGCACACCGATAACGTGCCGCTGGGGGGTAGCGGTCGGTATCGCGACAACTGGGAGCTCAGCCAGGGCCGCGCATTGTCTGTGGTTCGGTTCATGGTCGAAGCGCTGGGAATTCCACCCAACCGTCTTGCGGCCAACGGGTTTGGAGAGTTCCAACCGGTCAACCCCGCCGACACGCCCGAAGCGCGCGCGCAGAACCGCCGGATCGAGTTGAAACTGACAGAGCGGTAAACAAAAAACGCCCGCCGAAAGGGCGGGCGCTATTTGTTTCTAAGGTCTCTGAATCAGTCCGCGGTCAGCAGCGGCGGCTTATCACCCGGAATGCGCGGCTGGTCGGGGCCGAGTGTTTCAAGGTTCAGCTCGCCTTTCTTGACCGAGACTCGGACGACGCCACCTTTGGCCAGTTTGCCGAACAGAAGCTCTTCGGCCAGAGGCTTCTTGATATGCTCTTGGATCACGCGGCCCAGTGGACGCGCGCCCATCTTGTCGTCATAGCCCTTGTCCGCCAGCCATTCGGCGGCTTTCGGCGTCAGATCGATGGTCACATTGCGATCGAGCAATTGTGCCTCAAGCTGCAGGACGAACTTCTCGACCACCTGCAGGATGACCGACTTTGGAAGCGGTGCGAAGGAAATCACCGCGTCCAGACGGTTGCGGAATTCCGGGGTGAACATGCGCTCAATTGCAGCGGTATCCTCACCTTCACGGCGATCACGGGCAAATCCGATAGCTGCCTTCGCTTGCTCCTGAGCACCTGCGTTCGAGGTCATGATCAGAACCACATTGCGGAAATTCACTGTACGGCCATTGTGGTCGGTCAGTTCACCGTGATCCATCACCTGCAGCAGGATGTTGAACACATCCGGATGCGCCTTTTCGATCTCATCCAGCAGCAGCACACAATGCGGGTGCTGGTCGACGCCATCCGTCAGCAGACCGCCCTGATCAAACCCGACATAGCCCGGAGGGGCACCAATCAGGCGGCTGACGGCATGCTTTTCCATGTACTCGGACATATCAAACCGCAGCAGCTCCACACCCAGCGTATCCGCCAGTTGTTTCGCAACCTCGGTCTTACCCACACCGGTTGGGCCAGCGAACAGGTAATTGCCGATGGGCTTCTCGGGTTCGCGCAGACCAGCACGAGCCAGTTTGATCGCACTGGACAGCGCCTCAATGGCTTCATCCTGACCGAACACCACCCGTTTCAGCGAGGTTTCGAGATCTTTCAGAACCTCCGCATCATCCTTGGTGACGTTCTTGGGCGGGATACGAGCGATCTTGGCGACAACGGCCTCGATCTCTTTCACGCCAATGGTCTTGCGACGTTTACTTTCGGCCAGCAGATGCTGTGCCGCCCCGGCTTCATCGATCACGTCGATGGCTTTGTCCGGCAGCTTACGGTCGTTGATGTAACGGGCCGACAATTCCACCGCAGTTTTGATCGCATCTGCGGTGTATTTGATCGCATGATGCTCTTCAAAATACGGCTTCAGGCCGCGCAGGATTTTCACGCTGTCTTCGACCGAGGGTTCATTTACGTCAATCTTCTGGAACCGGCGGCTCAGCGCACGATCCTTTTCGAAGTGTTGACGGAATTCCTTGTAGGTGGTTGAGCCCATGGTGCGCAGTTTTCCACCCTGCAGGGCAGGTTTCAGCAGGTTCGACGCATCCATGGCGCCGCCCGAAGTCGCACCGGCACCGATTACCGTGTGGATTTCGTCGATGAACAGCACTGCATCAGGGTGATCTTCCAACTCGGTCACGACCGCCTTCAGCCGTTCCTCGAAATCGCCGCGATAGCGAGTGCCCGCCAGCAGCGCGCCCATGTCCAACGAGTAGATTGTGGTTTCGGACAGCACGTCAGGTGCTTCCCCGGCGACGATCTTATGTGCCAGACCTTCCGCGATGGCGGTTTTTCCTACGCCCGGATCACCCACCAGCAGCGGGTTGTTCTTACGACGGCGGCACAGCACCTGAATGCAACGTTCTACTTCGTCCGAGCGACCGATCAGCGGGTCAACATCCCCGGCGCGCGATTTGGCGTTCAGGTCGACGCAGTATTTACCCAGCGCGCTTTCCTTCTGATCCGCCTCACCCGAGGTGGTCAGAGCTTCATCCTCAGCTTCATCCGCGCCGGTCACCGGACGGTTCTCTCCATAGGCGGGATCTTTTGCCACACCGTGGGCGATGAAGTTCACCGCGTCATAGCGGGTCATATCCTGTTCCTGCAGGAAGTATGCTGCGTTGCTTTCACGCTCGGCGAAGATGGCGACCAGTACATTGGCCCCGGTCACCTCGGTACGGCCGGAACTCTGTACATGGATCGCGGCGCGTTGAATAACACGCTGGAAGGCTGCGGTGGGTACCGCTTCGGACCCGTCGATATCGGTCACGAGGTTTGACAGGTCTTCGTCGATGAATTCGACCAGCGTGCTGCGCAACTCATCCAGATCGACGCTGCACGCTTTCATGACGCGCACCGCATCGGGTTCTTCCAGCAACGCCAGCAGCAGGTGCTCCAACGTCGCGAATTCATGTCGCCGTTCATTCGCCGCCGCAAGGGCCGCGTGGATGGCTTGTTCCAATGTGCTCGAGAATGAAGGCACGCGGGTGCTCCTCTATATTGGGCCGGAAGGGGGTCGAGTATCGGCAGGATCCCCATCCCAACCATGTCCTCATACTATTAGAGTTTGGTTGATCGTGGCCCGGCTTCAAGGGTTTTCTTGCACTTGACAGTCACATTTCCTGTGACCGTGGCCGTGAAGAGGGCCCTAAACGGCTCAAAAGCGGTCTTTTCGGGCACGAATCTCAGCAAAAACTGACGCAGGGTCAGCATTTTCCATGCCCAGATGCGCCTGAATCGCCGGATCAGCAGCGCGCAGAAACGGATTTGTGGCCTTTTCCAGCGACAGAAGCGAGGGCACAGTGGGTTCCCCGGCGGCGCGGGCACGATTGATATCGGCAACGCGATCTTGCAGGGCGGGATTGTCAGGATCGATTGTCAGGGCGAATTTGGCGTTTGATTGCGTATATTCGTGACCCGAACACACGATTGTTTCATCGGGCAATGCGGCCAGCTTGCTGAGAGAGGCCCACATTTGCGCTGGTTCCCCTTCGAACAAGCGCCCGCATCCCAGCGCCATCAGGCTGTCTGCGGTAAATACGGCGTCGCTTTTCGGCATGTAGAATGCAATGTGCCCTAATGTATGGCCCGGGACATCCAGTACTTCGACCGGTTCACCCCCGATATAGAACGTATTCCCCTCAACCACTGCTTGATCAAGCGGCGGCAGCCTGTGTTCATCGGCTTTGGCACCGATCACCCGCGCGGGCTGTGTCTCGAGTATACCCGTCAGTCCGTCCACGTGATCCCAGTGATGGTGGGTGAGCAACACGTGACTCAGCCGCCAACCACGCGCATTCAGTTCGGCCAGAATTGGAGCAGCCTCTGGCGCATCGATCAGTGCGGTCTCGCCGCTGGCCGGATCATGGGCGAGAAAGGCATAGTTGTCGCTCAGGCAGGGGACGGTAACGATCTCAAGAGGCATGGCCTTTTGCCCTTTCATTGCTAGACTGCGCCCAGCTAAGCCGATTGACCGGGTGTCCGCAATGCATCTTGATGTGCAGGATCTAAGAAACTTTTACTATCGCAGCACCCTGGGCCGCGCGGCGCAGGCGGCGATCCGTGGTCGGCTGGTTGATCTGTGGCCGGAAGCCAAGGGACAGACCGTGGTTGGCTTTGGCTTTGCTGTCCCCTTGTTGCGCCCGTATCTGGCAGATGCCCGCCGCGTGATCGGTCTGATGCCAGGACCACAAGGTGTGATGCCTTGGCCCGCGGGAATGCCCAATGTTTCAGTTCTGACGGAGGAGACGAAGTGGCCGATCGAAACCGGGCATGTCGATAAACTGGTCGTCATGCATGGCTTGGAAACGTCGAGTCGCCCAAGTCAGTTACTTGAGGAATGTTGGCGCGTGCTGGGTCCCGGTGGCCGCGCATTGTTTGTGGTACCGAACCGGGCCGGGCTCTGGTCGCGAACCGACAAGACGCCCTTTGGTTTCGGGCGACCATATTCCGCGACACAGCTTGAGAACCAGTTGCGGGCACATCACTTTGTGCCGGAAAACCATTGCTCGGCACTATATCTGCCGCCTTCCTTCCGTCGGTTCTGGCTCAAGTCCGGCAGCCTGATCGAAAAAACCGGGCAGCGTATTCCAACGGTCATGGCCGGTGGGGTGCTGATGGTCGAGGTCAGCAAACTCATTCGTCCGCCCAGTGGAAGTGTGACCAAGGACACCGCCAAACGACCGATCAAGGCGCTGGATGGTTTGTTGAAGCCTGCATGACAATCCCACCCGTTCGACAGGGAAAAATTGCGGAAAAAAAGTCACAGGAATCGCAAAAACCTGCATATTCGTAACATTTTTCAACTGCCGTAACCGGTCCAAAGGGTCGCACTTGGTGTAAGTATTTGAAAGTTAAAGGTTTGTGGATAATTCTGTTACCGCTATAGCGTATTGCTTGGTTGGAACACCTCTGCTACATCCCCGGTGATTTTGATCCCCGCCCTTTATGGACGGGGTTTCTTCACGCCCCCGGGGTGGCCGCGCGCGCGGTTTTCGGGGCCTAAAGTATCGGAAGGGTGGACGTGTCCGAACCAGCTTCGATTTCCACAGGCATCGCCGAGCGCTATGCCACTGCGATCTTCGAGATCGCGAAAGAGAATAATGACCTTGCAGGTCTGGAAACCGGCATCAATGATCTGTCAGCAGCTCTGGGCGAAAGCGCCGAATTGCGCGACCTGATCGCCTCGCCTCTGGTTTCCCGCGCCGAACAGGAAGGCGCGATTACAGCAGTTGCGGACAAGATGGGGTTGCATGCAATCCTGCGCAACACGCTGGGTTTGATGGCGCAGAAACGCCGCCTGTTTGTTGTACCTCAGCTGGTGCAGGTCCTGCGCGACATGCTTGCTGAAGAGCGTGGCGAAGTGACCGCCGATGTCGCCTCGGCCAAGGCGCTGACCAAGACACAACTGGATAAACTGTCCAAGACGCTGTCCGAGCGTGTGGGCAAGACCGTGACTATCAATGCGACCGTGGATGAAAGCCTCATCGGCGGTCTTGTCGTTAAAGTGGGCTCGAAAATGATCGATAGCTCGATCCGTTCGAAGCTGAACTCCCTACAGAATGCAATGAAAGAGGTCGGATAAATGGGAATCCAAGCTGCAGAGATTTCTGCAATCCTGAAGGACCAGATCAAGAATTTTGGTCAGGAAGCGGAAGTGGCCGAGATCGGCCGCGTGCTGAGCGTCGGTGACGGGATTGCCCGTGTATACGGCCTGGACAACGTGCAAGCGGGTGAGATGGTCGAATTCCCCGGTGGCATCATGGGCATGGCCCTGAACCTGGAAAGCGACAACGTTGGTGTCGTTATCTTCGGTTCTGACCGTGACATTAAAGAAGGTGACACCGTCAAGCGCACCAACTCGATCGTGGACGTTCCGATTGGTGACGAGCTGCTGGGCCGCGTTGTTGACGGTCTGGGTAACCCGCTGGACGGCAAAGGCCCGATCAACGCCTCCAAGCGTGGCGTTGCAGACGTCAAAGCGCCCGGCATCATCCCGCGTAAATCGGTGCATGAGCCGATGGCAACTGGCCTGAAATCGGTTGACGCGATGATCCCGATTGGCCGTGGCCAGCGGGAACTGATCATTGGTGACCGTCAGACCGGTAAAACCGCTGTCGCTTTGGACACCATCCTGAACCAGAAAGTTTACAACGAAGCCGCAGGCGACGACGAGTCGAAGAAACTGTACTGCGTCTACGTTGCGGTTGGTCAGAAGCGTTCGACCGTTGCGCAGCTGGTGAAGAAACTGGAAGAGTCCGGCGCGATTGAATACTCGATCGTTGTGGCCGCGACCGCGTCCGACCCGGCTCCGATGCAGTTCCTGGCGCCTTACGCCGCGACTGCGATGGCAGAATACTTCCGTGACAACGGTCGCCACGCGCTGATCATCTATGATGACCTGTCGAAACAGGCTGTTTCGTATCGTCAGATGTCGCTGCTGCTGCGCCGTCCGCCCGGACGTGAAGCCTATCCTGGTGACGTTTTCTATCTTCACTCCCGTCTGCTGGAACGTTCGGCGAAGCTGAACGAGGACTTCGGTGCGGGTTCGCTGACCGCTCTGCCGGTTATCGAAACTCAGGGTGGTGACGTATCAGCCTTTATTCCGACCAACGTGATCTCGATCACCGACGGCCAGATCTTCCTGGAAACCGAACTGTTCTACCAAGGCATCCGTCCTGCTGTGAACACCGGTCTGTCGGTTTCGCGTGTGGGCTCTTCGGCTCAGACCAACGCGATGAAGTCAGTTGCTGGTCCGGTTAAACTGGAACTGGCTCAGTATCGCGAAATGGCTGCGTTTGCGCAGTTTGGTTCGGACCTCGATGCCGCAACTCAGCAGCTGCTGAACCGTGGTGCGCGTCTGACCGAGCTGATGAAACAGCCGCAGTACTCGCCGCTGACCAACGCGGAAATCGTCTGCGTCATCTTCGCAGGTACCAACGGTTACCTCGACAAGATCGACGTATCGGATGTTGGCCGCTATGAGGCCGGTTTGCTGGCGCACCTGCGCGGCAAGCATGCCGACCTGCTTCAGTGGCTCACTGACGAAGATCCGAAGATCAAAGGTGATGCGTCCGACAAGATCAAGGCAGCGATCGACGAATACGCCGCAACCTTCGCTTGATAGGAGGTTCCGATGCCTAGTCTGAAGGACCTTAAAAACAGGATCGAGTCGGTCAAATCGACCCGCAAGATCACCAAGGCCATGCAGATGGTCGCGGCAGCAAAACTGCGTCGCGCCCAGGAATCTGCCGAAGCCTCGCGTCCCTATGCCGAGCGGTTCAATGCCGTGATGGCGGGGCTGGCGGCTTCGGTCGGGGGCAGCGACAGCGCCCCCAAGCTGCTCCGTGGTACGGGCAGTGATGATGTCCATCTGCTGGTTGTGATGACAGCTGAACGCGGCCTGTGTGGCGGCTTCAACGCGAACATCGCCAAGCTTGCCCGCGCCAAAGCGGACGAGCTGCGCGGCAAAGGCAAGACGGTCAAGGTTCTGACCGTCGGCAAGAAAGGCCGCGACGCGCTCAAGCGTGATTTTGGCGATCTGTTCGTTGGACATATCGACCTGAGCGAGGTCAAGCGTCTGGGGTATTCCAACGCGCAGGACATCGCCAAGGACGTCCTGTCCCGCTTTGACGGGGGTGAGTTCGACGTTGCCACGATCTTCTACTCGAAGTTCGTCAACGTTGTGACCCAGATCCCGACGGCACAGCAGGTCATCCCCGCCTCGTTCGAAGACGAAGCGACGGGTGACGACAGCGGTGCCATTTTCGACTACGAGCCCAGCGAAGAGGCCATCCTGGCCGACTTGCTGCCCAAGGGGGTTGCGACCGCAATCTTCTCGGCTCTGCTCGAAAACGGAGCGTCTGAACAGGGTGCACGGATGTCCGCGATGGACAACGCGACACGCAACGCGGGTGAGATGATCGACAAGCTGACGATCCAGTTCAACCGCTCGCGTCAGGCCGTGATCACCAACGAGCTGATTGAAATTATTTCCGGCGCCGAAGCGCTGTAAGAAAACCGGAGACGAAACATGGCGAATGCAAAAGGCAAAGTCACACAGATCATCGGGGCCGTCGTCGACGTGCACTTCGAAGATCAGCTGCCTGAAATTCTGAACGCGCTGGAAACCACCAACAACGGCAAGCGCCTAGTGTTGGAAGTTGCTCAGCACCTGGGTGAAAACACCGTCCGCACCATCGCGATGGACGCGACCGAAGGTCTGGTTCGTGGCGAGGCCGTGACCGACACTGGCGCACCGATCTCGGTTCCCGTTGGTAACGCCACCCTGGGCCGCATCCTGAACGTGGTTGGTGAGCCGATCGACGAAAAAGGCCCGGTTGAAGCGACCGAAGCCCGCGCGATCCACCAGCCCGCGCCGACCTTTGATGAACAGTCGACCGAGTCGGAAGTTCTGGTTACCGGAATCAAGGTCGTTGACCTGCTGGCCCCCTACGCCAAAGGCGGTAAAATCGGCCTGTTCGGCGGTGCCGGCGTTGGTAAAACCGTTCTGATCATGGAACTGATCAACAACATCGCAAAAGTGCACTCAGGCTTCTCGGTGTTCGCGGGTGTTGGTGAACGGACCCGTGAGGGGAACGACCTGTACCACGAGATGATCGAATCGAACGTTATTAAGCCGGACAACCTGTCGGAATCGCAGGTTGCCCTGGTTTACGGTCAGATGAACGAACCTCCCGGAGCGCGTGCACGTGTTGCTCTGACAGGTCTGACACTGGCCGAGCAGTTCCGCGACCAGTCCGGTACCGACGTTCTGTTCTTCGTCGACAACATCTTCCGCTTCACGCAGGCGGGTTCCGAGGTTTCGGCTCTGCTGGGTCGTATTCCTTCGGCGGTGGGCTACCAGCCGACCCTGGCCACCGACATGGGCGCCCTGCAGGAACGCATCACCTCGACCAAGTCGGGCTCGATCACGTCCGTGCAGGCGATCTACGTGCCTGCGGATGACTTGACCGACCCTGCGCCGGCAACCTCGTTTGCCCACTTGGACGCGACCACCGTTCTGAACCGTGCGATCTCGGAAAAGGGTATTTACCCGGCGGTTGACCCGCTCGACTCGACCTCGCGTCTGCTCGACCCGGCCATCGTGGGTGAAGAGCACTACAAGGTCGCGACCGACGTTCAGCAGATCCTTCAGCGCTACAAGTCGCTGCAGGACATCATCGCCATCCTCGGCATGGACGAACTGTCGGAAGAGGATAAACTGACCGTGGCCCGTGCCCGTAAGATCGAGCGCTTCCTGTCGCAGCCGTTCGACGTGGCCGAGGTCTTCACCGGCTCGCCGGGCGTTCAGGTTCCTCTGGAAGTCACCATCTCGTCGTTCAAAGCCGTTGTGGCTGGCGAATACGATCACCTGCCCGAAGCGGCCTTCCTGATGGTTGGTGGCATCGAAGAAGTGATCGCCAAAGCCGAGAAGATGGCAGCAGAAGCCGCCTAAGGAGTATCCCTGATGGCAAACACGATGCAATTCGACCTCGTCAGCCCCGAGCGGAGCCTAGCTTCGCTCGCGGTTACCGCGGTCCAGATTCCCGGCGCGGACGGGGACATGACGGCGATGCCCGACCATGCCCCTACCATCACAACGCTGCGCCCCGGTCTGCTGAAGGTTGAGGCACCCGAAGGAGCCAGCGAATACCTGGTCACCGGCGGGTTTGCCCAGATCAACGGCGATGGCCTGTCGGTTCTGGCAGAAAAGGCCATTCCGGTTGCCGAGGTGACCCGGTCGCATCTGGACGACCTGATCGCTGAGGCCCGCGCTTCGCATGAGGCGGCAAAGGAAGGCGATGATCAGACCATCGTCGACGACGCCGCCAAGCTGCTGGCCGACATGGAAGCCCTTGGAACGCATATGAGCCTGTAAAGGTTCATGACAATCTATGCATTGAAACGGCCTCGCGGTTGCGGGGCCGTTTTTTGTCGTGCTTTCGTCATAGCCGCAGGTTAAGGTGCGGGAATTGAAAGAAAAGACGACAGAATGAAGAAATTTCTGACACACCCCATCGGCATTGATCAGGGCGAAGAAGTCCTGTTTTCGGACTTCGCCGATGGAGGATATATGTGGACCGGAGAAGGCGCGCGTGAGCGGTGCATGGCGATCCGGTTCAGCGAACCCTTTCGCTCGATCCCCATTGTTCAGATTGGTGTGTCGCTGTGGGATGTCGACACGTCCTCAGCGCTGCGGGCAGAAGTTCAGGCCAAAGACATCACGCCCGAAGGGTTCAATGCCGTTTTCCGGACCTGGTCAGACACGCGCATCGCACGTATCCGCGTCACTTGGACTGCTATGGGCGAGGTAAAGCACCCGGACGACTGGGACATTTCCTGAAGGGCAGGGCGTTAATCGCCCCGCGCCTCGATCATGTCCACTCGGGTTGCATGACGACCGCCTTCGAATTCGGCCGACAGAAACGCATCTACGATATCCAGCGCCAGTCCCTCGCCGATGACGCGTGCGCCGATCGACAGCATATTGGCATCGTTGTGCTGACGGATCATTTGTGCCGAGAACGTGTCTGAACATACGCCACAACGGATGCCCGGCACTTTGTTGGCGGCCATCATGATACCCTGTCCGGTACCGCAAAGAATGATGCCCAACTGGCAATCGCCCGAGGCGACCGCCTCGGCTGCGGCTTTGCCGTGCAGGGGGTAATGCGTGCTTTCAGGTGTCGTCGGACCGATATCGACAACCTCCCAGCCTTGCGGCGTCAGATGGTTGGCGATGGCCTGGCGCAATTCAATCGCAGCGTGGTCACTGGACAGAACAATTCGGTTTTTCCCGGTCACGTATTAGTCTCCTGCTCAGTCCATGTGGTAAAGCGACTCGTAGATCGGCGTCAGTGTCTTATCCTCAAACAACGAGGAGACGCTTGTCCCGTTCCAGATATTCAGGATGGCCTGCGTGAAGATCGGAGCCGTGGGTACGATGCGAATGTTGGGAGCATTCGCGACCTCTGGCTTCGGCTGAATCGAGTCTGTCAGAACCAGTGATTTCATCACTGAATTCGTAACACGTTCAACCGCCGGGCCACTCATGACACCATGGGTGATATACGAGTGCACCTCTTTGGCCCCATTGTCGATCAGCACCTGAGCCGCCTTGCAAAGCGTACCAGCAGTGTCACACATATCGTCGACGATCAGACAGATCTTGCCCTTCACGTCCCCAATCACAGTCATTTCAGCGACCTCACCCGCTTTTTCGCGGCGCTTGTCCACAATTGACAGCGGCGCGTTGATGCGTTTGGCCAGTTCGCGGGCGCGGGCCACACCGCCGACATCGGGCGACACCACCATCAGGTCATCCATTTGATCCTTGAACTGCTTTTTCACATCCAGCGCAAAGATCGGCGAGGCATAGAGGTTGTCGACCGGCATATCGAAAAAGCCCTGAATCTGCGCGGCGTGCAGATCCATGGTCAGGATACGCTCGATCCCGGCGCCAGTCAGCATATTGGCAACCAGCTTGGCGCTGATCGGCGTACGCGCTTTGGTGCGGCGGTCCTGACGGGCATAGCCGAAATAAGGGATGACAGCAGTAATGCGGGCCGCCGAAGAGCGGCGCAGAGCGTCGGCGATGATCAACAGTTCCATCAGATTGTCATTGGCCGGGTTCGAAGTCGGCTGGATAATGAACATATCCTCGCCGCGCACATTCTCGAACACCTCGACGAAGATCTCGCCGTCATTGAACCGTTCGACGCGCGCCTCGACCAGACCTTGATCGACGCCGCGATGCAGGCTCATGCGTCGGGCAATGGTTTCGGCAAGCGGAAGATTGGCGTTCCCAGCAATGAGCTTGGGTTCGTGCAGTGTCGGCATCGGCTGATTATCCCCGGGCAGCAATGGCAATGTGACAGATTCGTGATGTTGACACCGCTTAGCATGGCCTTACCGTCCCGCAAAGATAACGCAGCGGAGAAAGTACACATGACCCAGATTGACTACTATTTTGCGACAATTTCGCCCTATTCCTATCTGGCAGGTACACGGCTGGAAGAGGTCGCCGCCAAACATGGCGCAACGATCAACTACAAACCACTTGATATCATCGCATTGTTCGGCAGGACCGGTGGCACCCCACCCAAAGACCGTCATATTTCACGCATCGAATACCGCGCGCAGGAACTGCTGCGCCAGTCAAAGACGCTGGGTATGGATTTCAACCTGCAACCAGCCCATTGGCCGACCAATATGGCGCCGTCCTCTTATGCAGTGATCGCTGCCGTTCAGGATGGCTCGGGTGATGTAGGACAGCTGTGCCACTCTTTCCTGCGTGCCTGCTGGGCCGAGGAAAAAGATATCGCCGAAGATAGCGTGATCCGAGACTGCCTGACACAGGCGGGCTTCGACCCGAAACTGGCCGATACCGGTCTGCTGGCGGGGGCTGAAACCTACGCAGCCAATCTCGAAGAAGCAGTGGACCGCGGTGTATTCGGCGCGCCGTTCTATATTACACCTGATGATCAAAGGTTCTGGGGTCAGGACCGCCTCGACGACCTCGACCGCCATCTCGCAACGCTGACGGGTTAGTCCAACCCCGCTTGCTTCATCTGGCTAAAAATATCTCGGGGGAATCGCAGCTTGCTGCGATGGGGGCAGGGCCCCCGCCCCCTATAGCAAGGCCAGAAACTGATCGATCTGGTCCGCCGGTGTGGACCAGTCACAAACCAGACGGCACGCCAACATTTCATCCTCATCTGCGCCCTCCAGTGTATCACCCCACAAGTGATATACCGCGCCAGCGTCATGCAACTTGCGATGCAGACTGCGAGGGAAACGTGCAAAAATCATGTTGGCCTGAGGCTCATGCAAGAACGCAGCCCCGGCGGCGCGCAGCCCGTCAGCCAAACGTGCGCAATTGGCATTCGCCTGCCGCGCCGAGCGTAGCCACAGATCGTCCTGCAGATAGGCCGCCATCTGCGCCGACAGATAGCGGTGCTTGGAAAACAGATGCGCCCCGCGTTTGCGTCGCAGCTCAAATTCCCAGGCTTTGCTTTCGTCGAAAAACACCACTGCTTCGACACCCATCAACCCGTTCTTGGTGCCACCGAAACTGACTGCATCCACACCGGATTTCCAAGTCATCTCAGCCGGAGAGCAGTTCAACGCAACCAAAGCGTTGGTGAGCCGCGCGCCATCCATATGGACCGGCAGGTTATACTCCTTGGCCACCCCGCAAAGCGCTTGCAGCTCTCCCAGCGAATACACCGATCCACGTTCAGTTACCTGCGTGATCGAAACCGGCCCGCGTTGCGGCCCGTGCACGCCGCGGGTTTCCTCGCCTTCGATAGATCGGCGCAAAGCCTCGGGGGCCATCTTGTCCTCACCGGGCACGATGGTCAGCTTGGCCCCGCTATAGAACTCCGGCGCGTTGCATTCGTCCTCATGGATATGTGCCACGGGCGAGCAAAAGACGGTTTCCCACGGCTGAGACAATGTGGCCAGAGCCAGCGAATTCGCCGCCGTTCCCGTAGCCACCAGATATACCGCCGCGCCGGGGGCTTCAAAGATTCCTCGGATTTGGTCGCGCACTTCGTTCATCAGAACGTCCGCGCCATAAGCCATTTGATAGCCCTGATTGGCTTCCGCCAATGCGGCCAAAACCTCGGGATGGACGGGCCCGGAATTGTCAGAGGCAAAATGCATCAGCTCGGCTCCTCGATGATATAATCTTCCCACTCTTCCAAGGGGGTTTCGAATTCAGACACGGTACGTCCCTGCACGGAAATGCCTGCGGCATGAACGCTGTCCGGCGTACCTGACAGCAACGGGTGCCAATCGTAAAGAGGTTTCCCCTCCCACAACAAACGATAGGCGCAGGTCTGCGGCAGCCAATAGGCATGGCTGTCGATGTTGTCGGGGCGCATCACGATGCATTCGGGCACGAATTGATGCCGGATGTCATATTGCGTGCAGCGGCAGCTTTCATCATCCAACAGACGGCAGGCGACGCAGGTTAGGGCGACCTCGCCGGTGTCTTCATCTTCCAGCTTGTTGAGGCAACATTTGCCGCAGCCGTCGCATAGTGCTTCCCACTCGCGTGGGTTCATCTTCTGCAGTGGCTTGCGCTCCCAGAAGCGCGGGGCCAGCCCGTCTCGGTCGATGGGGTCCTTGGTCATTGAGCGGCCAGAAGAGCACGGGCGCGGGCGCAATCGTCATTCATTTGGGCGATCAGCCCATCAAGGCCGTCGAAGGTCATTTCGGGCCGTAGGTAATCGACCAACCCCACCGAAAGGGTCGCGCCATAGAGGTCGCCTGAGAAATCGAACAGGAAGGTTTCGATATTGGGGACTTGCCCATGGAACATGGGACGTGTCCCAACTGACGCTGCCCCACGATAGCTGCCCTGATGTGGGCCATCGAGAACATCTACCAAAACCGCGTAGACCCCGAATTTCGGCGGATGCAGCCCCTCGATCGACATGTTTGCGGTCGGGAATCCCAACTCACGCCCGCGCTGTTCGCCCCCGACGACTTCGCCTTCGATACGATGCCAATGCCCCAGCATCGCGGCAGCGTCGCGCGGGCGACCTTCAGACAGTGCCGTCCGGATTGCGGTGGACGAGACCACATTCTCCGACCGCTCCATCAACGGAGCGATCGTGACGCC
This sequence comes from Ruegeria sp. C2, assembly GCF_056537765.1. NCBI lineage: Bacteria > Pseudomonadati > Pseudomonadota > Alphaproteobacteria > Rhodobacterales > Roseobacteraceae > Ruegeria > Ruegeria sp. C2. The sequence continues at coordinate 29,118 of NZ_JBQFRZ010000001.1, forward strand.
AAAGCCCATCTCATCGCCGAACCGCTGCAGATCTTGCGGTGTGCCGCTGCGCCCTTTGCCAAAGCAGAAATCGGCGCCTACGACCACATGCGCCAGGCCCAATCCGTCACAAATCACATTTCGCGCAAATTCCTCCGGTGTCAGCCCCGCCAAGGCTGCGTTGAACGGCAACTCATAAAGCTTCTGCACCCCCAGCTTCTGCAGCCGGTGCGCCCGTGCATTTCCCCGCATCAGGCGAAAGGGCGGGGCGTCGGGAGCGAAATATTCGCGTGGATGAGGCTCGAATGTCATCACACCCAATGGCGCGGTCGGTTCAGCCTCGCGCGCCAGCTGGATGACGGATTGGTGCCCTAGATGGACCCCGTCAAAGTTCCCGATAGCGACACTTGCGCCGCGGTCTTCCGGCTCAACAAATTGAAAGTCACGTATGATCTGCATGAGGATTGCCTAACGAGAGTGTCGGGCAGGTTCAAGTCGCAGATCAGATGGGTTTGATAATCAGTCGAACTTCCGACTTGGGGCCAGCACCATCGCCTCGCCAACTAACACTTTCTTGCCATCAACGGCGCAATGGCAATCCAGCTTCACGCGGCGCTTGGAAAAGTCGATATCGATCACTTTCACTTCGGCATAGACCATGTCGCCAGGGCGGACAGGTGCAAGGAATTTCAGCGACTGTCCCATATAGACGGTGCCATGGCCGGGCAGCTGCTCTCCGATCACGGCCGAGATCAGTCCTGCGGTCAGCATGCCATGCGCGATCCGGCCTTCAAAGATCGTGTCGCGGGCATAGTCATCATCCAGATGCACCGGGTTACGATCCGTCGACACCTGGGCGAACATCTCGATATCTTCGTCCGTCACCACTTTGCGCAGGTGCCGGGTCATGCCCATTTCGATGTCTTCGATACATATCGTTCCGCGCGGAAGATTGTCCAACATGCTACCCTCATTCGAGATCGTGCGGGCAACAAAAGACCATCAGAAGCCGCCCTTCGGCAACTTTATTACTTCGCAACTGCAGAAAATCAAGTCTTTTTTGATCAGCGCAAACGCCCGATTGAGAAGGTCGGATTGATGTTTTCTTTTTCGTTATGGGATCTTAAGGCATCTTCGTCCGGGTGGTGCGACGTTTTGGTCTCTGCTGCCGCCAGCCCGCCAGTGATGAACAGAGTATCGATACCTTCGCCCATCCCGCCAGCGATGTCGGTCTGTGGGCCATCGCCAATTGCCAGAATCTCGGAATCGCCAATATCAACGCCAAGTTCCGTAAGCCTACGCCGTGCGAGATCGTAGATCGGAGGGTGAGGTTTGCCGAAATAAAGGCTCTCACCGCCCATCTCGGTATAAAGCCGCGCCAAGGCGCCTGCACACCACTCTCGGGTTTCACCGCGATCAACGACAATATCAGGATTGGCGCAGAGCAGTTTCATGCCCTTCTGCTTCGCATATAAAAAGTCAGGCCGGTTTACCGCCGGATCGGCCATAGGGTCAAACGGGCCACAGCATACGATGCCTTCCGCTTCATCCAGCGGGACTCGTTCGATATGGATGGGATGGTCCAGAATTTTCAGCGGCTCAAAGAAACCGGCATCCCGTTGCCATTCTCCCATGAAATAGACCTTTTCGCCGACTGCGCCCCGGAACATCGCAGATCGTGCCGAGTCACCACTGGTGGCAATCGTGTCATAGGCGTCAATCGGCACAGCGAATTGCGCCAACTGATCGGCCACCCCCGCACGTGGCTTGGGTGAGTTTGTGACCAATACCACAACACCGCCCTTTTGCCGATAAGCCTGCAAGGCCGCAACCGCCTCGGGGTAGGCGGTGATACCATTGTGCACGCACCCCCAAAGATCGACAAACAGCGCTTTGTAACGGTCAGAGAATTCGGCAAGGGAAGAGATAATCTGGGTCATTGGCCCCTCATCTGGCAGGGAAGGCGATTTACCTAAGCCTATGGCAGAGCTTGCCATGTTTGGCCAGAGGGGGCTCTGCCCCCGGGCGAGGCAGAGCTTCGCAAAAGAAAAAGGCGCCCGATTGGGCGCCTTTGGGATCGGGCTCAGACCTTGAGGTTCGGGATAATTTGCTTTTTCCGGCTCATGATGCCGGGCAACACGACGGCATCGCCATCGACCGATGCGCCGAAGCTTTTTTCCGCGACAGCTTTAACCAGATCATTGGGAACCAGCAGGGTGGCCTCTTCGTTCAGGATGTCGACAACGAACAGCAAGACCTGATCGACATTGTCTTCCTTGGCGACGTCGATCATGGACGCCGCAAGGCTGTCTTTGCGGTCCAGAACAACGCCCGGTGCGGTGGTTTCCAGAACCGAGACGCGGAACTTCGTGCCGTCGACTTCGTATTCCTTGCTGTCCATACGGATCAGTTCGGCGTCCGAGAACGAGGACACATCCGATTTGGCAGCGAACATATCAGCGGCATAGGCCGATACGTCCAGGCCCAGATCGGCGGCCAGTTTCTCGGCCACGGCGCGGTCATGTGCGGTGGTGGTGGGCGAGCGGAACTCCAGCGTGTCCGACAGGATGCAGGTCAGCGCGGCGCCTTTGATGGCGTCGGGCATTTTCGCTGCATCGTCGCCGATCAGATCGATCATGATGGTCGCGGTGCAAGCCAGCGGGCGCACGGTGATATCGATCGGGCCTTTGGTTTCCAGCCCACCGACCAGCTTGTGGTGATCGATGATGGCGCGGATGTCGGCGCTGTTGATGCTGGCGGGCAGCTCAGCGGGGTTGTTGGTGTCTACGATCACGACCGGGGCATCTTCGGCCACGTCTTCAATGATCTGCGGCTTGGGCAGATCCCAGCGCTGGAGCATGAAGTTGGCTTCGGTATTGGGCTCACCCAGCAAAACCGGAGTGGCCGCTTCGCCTTTGACTTCGCTCAGATACCAGGCCCAGAGGATGGGCGATCCGGTCGAATCGGTATCGGGGGATTTGTGACCAAGAACTTGGATTGTCATGACAGTGTCCTGAGGAATGTGGAATTGCGCGCCTTATAGGGTGGAGAATTCCACTTGTCACCCGGAACGGGGCTGGCTGCGACCCTTGGTCTGAAATCTCAGAAAGCAGCGCGTTCCAATGTGTAGCCGGCCTCTTGCAGTTGGTTCAGCAAGCCGAACTTGTTGCTCAGGTGCCCAGCACCGACGGCGATCACGACCGTCTGATCCTTCAGGTCCAGAATCTTCTGCATCCAGTTGGCGTTGCGCTGCACCAAGAGTTGATCTTCGAAGCTTTCCCATTCGGTATTGAATTCTTCTATTGTCAGCCCCGAGGCTTCGAACCCCTGAAGCTTGGCAAGCTCGATGATTATGGCATGCTGTTCGTCGAAATAAGCGTTGGCCATTGTGATCATCTGTTCATCTTCGGTTTGCATCGCTCCGGCGAGTCGGGTCAGCGAGGCCACCTGCTCTTCCAACGGATGGCTGTCGAACATTGCGATCAGATCCTCGATCCGCTCCAGCGAGAATTGTGGGATGCCTTGTGTCTCGGCCAGCTCGGTCAGGCGCGTATCCATGCCACGGTCAAAGTCGGGTGTGGCCATCAGGCAGGGCGGAACTCCCAACATCATGCTCAGAAACCAAGGGCGCATCTTGGCCGCCATCCAGCTTGGAATGCCGCGTTCGGCCAGGGTGGCTGACAGGGTGGCCCAGTCTTCCGCGGTCATAAGATCGACCAGCGTGGGGCCGGAGGTAATCAGCACCGGGCTGAAGTCCTCGGCCAGATCACGTTCGAACGCATCCATTTCTGATTTTGTGACTTCGAAATAGAAGGCATCTGCGGCGTTGAGGGTTGGTGTGAGGCGTTCAACAATTGCCTCCATGCGAGGATCGTTTGTGTGCAAGGTGCCGATCAGATGCAGAACGGTGTCGCCTTTCCGGGCAATCCAATGGTTGCCTTCCGGGAAAGGGATTGTGCCGAGGGTTTGTTCCAGTTCGGCTTTGGTATCGGGCGCAAGGTCGAGCCGTAGATCACGCCCTTCGCAGGCGGCGTGGGCCGTAAGGGGCAACAGAAGACTAAAGCAGAGGCTGAGCAGGCGCATTGGGTCTCTTTCCTGGGGCGGGCACTTCGTTCAAGACTTATCTTTGTGTCTGACGGCTGGCAATCCGCGCGAAACCGCATAGCATGGCGGCATGAAGCGCGAGCAGGACCTCTATCCCCCGATCAAAGCATTGCTGGAGCGGCAAGGCTATGCCGTGAAGGGTGAGGTGGGTGCGGCCGATGTCGTCGCCATTCGCGAGGGTGAAGAGCCCGTGGTCGTTGAGCTCAAGCTGCGGTTCAGTCTTGCCCTGTACCATCAGGCGATTGCACGCCTGAAGTTGACGGATCAGGTGTATCTGGGGGTGTGCAAGCCGACCGGACGCAGTGCGCGACGAGCATTGAAAGACAATCTTGCGCTTTGCCGACGCCTTGGGTTGGGGTTGATCACTGTGCGCGTGGATGGCGCGGTTGAGGTTCAATGTGACCCCGGCCCCTACGCCCCGCGCAAAAACAAGTCCAAGGTTGCGCGCCTGCTGCGTGAGTTCGACCGGTTGGAAGGCGACCCGAATGCGGGCGGAGCGACGCGACACGGGATTGTCACGGCTTACCGTCAGGACGCGCTGAAATGTGCGGCCCATCTGGCAGAATGTGGCGCGACAAAGGGCGCTGAGGTTGCGGTGGCGACCGGAGTGCCCTCGGCCACCCGGTTAATGCGCGAAAACCACTATGGCTGGTTTGATAAGGTCGAAAAGGGCGTCTACTGCCTGTCTGAGGCCGGGCAGGAGGGCCTGAAGCACTGGGCCTATAGCTGGGAACAAACTGATTGAGCCATTAGGTCAGAAAAATCCTTCACAGCTTGTTGACTCACGGATTTGGACACCCTAGCTATGCGTCGTTATCACTCATGAGACCCGAGTGCTAACGCCTCGTCAGTCGGCGAGGGGAGGATAACAAACTTTGAGCCCAAGGAGCTGCAAAGATGGCATTGAAACCGCTTCATGACCGTGTGCTGGTTCGTCGCGTAGAAAGCGAAGAGAAAACCGCAGGCGGACTGATCATTCCCGACAGCGCAAAAGAAAAGCCCAGCGAAGGCGAAGTCGTTGCAACCGGCGAAGGCGCGCGCAAGGACAGCGGCGAACTGATCGCGATGGCTGTAAAAGCTGGCGACAAGATCCTGTTCGGCAAATGGTCGGGCACCGAGGTTCAGGTCAACGGCGAAGAGCTGCTGATGATGAAAGAAAGCGACATCATGGGGATCATCGAGTAAGCGCACCCGCTTTCTCTGATCTTCATTTCAACAGATATTCTCAAGGAGAGACAACATGTCTGCAAAGGACGTCAAGTTTGACACCGATGCCCGTAACCGCATGCTGGCCGGTGTAAATGTTCTGGCCGATGCTGTTAAAGTGACCCTGGGCCCGAAAGGCCGCAACGTGGTTCTGGACAAATCCTTTGGCGCGCCGCGTATCACCAAAGACGGTGTTTCGGTTGCCAAGGAAATCGAACTGGAAGACAAGTTCGAAAACATGGGCGCGCAGATGGTGAAAGAAGTCGCCAGCCGCACCAATGACGAAGCCGGCGACGGCACCACCACCGCAACCGTTCTAGCCCAAGCCATCGTTCGCGAAGGTCTGAAGCAGGTTGCTGCTGGCCTGAACCCGATGGACCTGAAGCGCGGCATCGACCTGGCAACTGCCAAGGTTGTTGAAGGCATCAAGTCGGCTTCGCGTGAAGTCAAAGACTCGGCCGAAGTTGCTCAGGTTGGCACCATCTCAGCCAACGGCGAAGCCGAAATCGGCCAGCAGATCGCAGACGCGATGCAGAAGGTTGGCAACGAAGGCGTTATCACCGTCGAAGAAAACAAAGGTCTGGAAACCGAGACCGACGTTGTTGAAGGTATGCAGTTCGACCGTGGCTACCTGTCGCCTTACTTCGTCACCAACGCAGACAAGATGATCGCAGAACTCGACGACTGCATGATCCTGCTGCACGAAAAGAAACTGTCCTCGCTGCAGCCGATGGTTCCGCTGCTCGAGCAGGTGATCCAGTCGCAAAAGCCGCTGCTGATCATTGCTGAGGATGTTGAAGGCGAAGCGCTGGCAACTCTGGTTGTCAACAAACTGCGCGGCGGCCTGAAAATTGCTGCTGTCAAAGCACCGGGCTTCGGCGATCGCCGTAAAGCCATGCTGCAGGACATCGCAATCCTGACCGGTGGTCAGGTCATCAGCGAAGATCTGGGCATGAAGCTCGAGTCCGTCACCATGGACATGCTGGGCACCGCCAAGAAAATCGAAATCACCAAAGACGAAACCACCATCGTCGACGGTGCTGGCGAGAAAGCCGAGATCGAAGCACGTGTTGCTCAGATCCGCACTCAGATCGAAGAAACCTCGTCGGACTACGACCGTGAGAAGCTGCAAGAGCGCGTTGCCAAACTGGCAGGCGGTGTTGCCGTTATCCGCGTCGGCGGCATGACCGAAGTCGAAGTGAAAGAGCGTAAGGACCGTGTGGACGATGCTCTGAACGCAACACGCGCTGCTGTGCAGGAAGGCGTTGTTGTTGGCGGTGGTGTTGCTCTTGTTCAGGCCGGTAAAGCACTGGAAACTTTGGAAGGTGCAAACGCTGACCAGAACGCCGGTATCAACATCGTTCGCAAGGCAATCGAAGCGCCGCTGCGCCAGATCGCCGAGAACGCGGGTGTTGACGGTGCGGTTGTTGCGGGCAAAGTCCGTGAATCCGGTGATGTATCGTTCGGCTTCAACGCACAGACCGAAGAATATGGCGACATGTTCTCGTTCGGCGTGATTGACCCGGCCAAAGTTGTCCGTACCGCTCTGGAAGATGCGGCATCGGTTGCTGGTCTGCTGGTCACTACCGAAGCAATGGTTGCCGACAAGCCGCAGAAAGACGCACCTGCTGCAGGCGGCATGCCCGACATGGGCGGCATGGGCGGCATGATGTAAGCTGCTTAAGCCTTTGTGCTTATCGACGGGGTCGCCTTCGGGCGGCCCCGTTTCATTTGGAATGCCTTCTGCTCGGGCATGACTCGGGTGGATGCATTTCTGATCAGAAGAACAGCAGGGCTGCTTCTGCCTGCGGGAAAGTGAGTGTGCAAACCACGCTGAAACCGCTATGCGGTCGAGATGCGACTGTTTTTGCTTACTGCTCTGACCATGTGTGCCTTTGCGGCGAATTCGATCCTGAATCGGCTTGCCATTGATATTGGTGCAAGTGATCCGGCGGGATTTGCCATTGTTCGGGTGTTGTCAGGCGCAATTGTGTTGGTGGCGCTGGTGGCTCTGCGGAAGGGGTCGCTTCCCGTTCTAAGTCGTCGACGTTTTACCGGGGCCGGATCGTTGTCGCTCTATGTGATCGGTTTTTCGATTGCGTATCTGACGCTTGATGCGGGGCTTGGGGCGCTGATCCTGTTCGGCGTGGTTCAGATCACAATGTTCACGATAGGGGCAGTTTCCGGCGCGGCCCCGACGAAGCGGCAGGTTTTTGGGGCGGTCATAGCGCTGGGCGGGTTGGCATATGTGCTTTGGCCCACTGGCGCGTTGCGCGTCGATCTGTTGGGGGCCAGCCTTATGGTGGCTGCCGGGGTCGGATGGGCGGTGTATTCAATAGTCGGGCGATCCGAACCTGATGCACTATCCGGAACGGCGGCCAATTTCGTCGTGGCGCTTCCGGTCACAGGATTGGCTCTGCACGCATTGGGGGGCGCATGGCAGATGACCTTGGTGGGATACGGTCTTGCCGGCTTATCCGGCGGAGTCACGTCGGGGATGGGATATGCGCTCTGGTACCGAGTTCTGCCCCAACTGGCCCCTGCTGTGGCCGCGATCGTACAGCTGAGCGTTCCGGTTGTTGCCATCGCGGCCGGTGTGGTGCTGTTGGGCGAAGTGGCAAGCCTGCGCCTGCTGATAGGCGCAGGACTGGTTTTGGGAGGCATCGCGCTGGCAGTGTTGCGCCTGAACCGTGGCTAGGGGTTTTCTCGCCCCCCGATAGGGCTTATCTGGCGGGTCATGAAGCTTCTGATCGCCTTCCTGTGTTGTCTCGTGCCTGCTGTCGCGCAGGCGAAATGCGTTGTGTTGCTGCATGGTTTGGCACGGACCGAAGCATCATTCACGGTGATGGAGCAACTTTTCCGCGCGCATGATTACACGGTTGTTCGCCCCGGATACTCTTCGACAGACCTGCCCATTCCTGAACTTGCTGAACAAACTCTGCCGGATGCCTTTGCCGCCTGTGGCGATGACACAGTAAATGTGGTCGCGCATTCGATGGGTGGGATCCTGCTGCGCTATTGGCTGCAAGATCATACCCTTGATAGCCTTGGGCGGGTCGTCATGCTTGGCCCCCCGAACCAGGGCAGCCAATTGGTGGATGAACTGGGGGCCTGGGAGGTCTTTGGCCTGCTGCATGGTCCCGCGGGACTGGCCCTTGGCACAGGTCCCGAAGGCATTCCGCGCAAGTTGCCCCCGGTTGATTTCGATCTGGGGGTGATCGCCGGAGAAAACTCGCTGAACCCTGTATTCTCGTCCCTGATTGACGGGCCGGATGATGGCAAGGTTTCGGTCGAGACGACAAAGGTCGAGGGCATGGCGGATCACATCGTTTTGCCGGTGACTCACACGTTCATGATGAACAATCCGCAGGTCATGGCACAGACCCTGCATTTCATCGAATTTGGACAGTTCGATCCCGAGATCACGTGGCTCGATGGGGTCGAGGACATCATCGATCAGATTTGCATCGGACAGGATTGCTCGGAGCCTGAATCGGAGCCCTCTCAATGACTAAACTCGATTTGACGTTTACCGGGGCAGAGGTTCTGTTGCCGGGCCAGGGGCTGTGTGCCACGGAATTGTCGATAGCCGACGGTTTGGTGCAAAGTGACAGGGCAGGGCGGCAGATCGACCTTTCAGGATATCTCGTGCTGCCGGGTATCATCGACCTGCATGGGGATGGGTTTGAACGACACATCGCACCGCGGCGGGGGGCGATGAAGCAGATGAATGAAGGCATCCTTGCAGCAGAAGCCGAGCTTGCTGCAAACGGTATTACAACCGCAGTGATGGCGCAGTTCTACAGCTGGGAAGGCGGCGTGCGCGGACCTGAGTTTGCAGCCCAAGTCTTTGCGGCGATCGCGTCGGTGAAAACGGACGCCGTTACCGATCTGATGCCCCAGCTTCGGTTTGAAACCCATATGCTGGATGATTACGGCGATCTGCCCGAACGGATAGCAGAGTGGCAGGTTCCATATGTGGTCTTCAATGATCACCTTCCGCATGAGCGCCTGGCGCAGGGACGAACGCCACCACGCCTGACCGGGCAGGCGTTGAAAGCGGGACGTAACCCGGAAGTTCATCTGGAAATGCTGCAAACGATGCACAAACGGGGATCTGAGGTACCTGAGGCTCTGAACGCTTTGTGTGCCACGTTGGCCAGTCGTGGTGTTCGTATGGGCAGCCATGATGATGACGGAAGGCAGGATCGGCTTGATTGGCGTACGCGCGGGGTCAGCATAGCTGAATTCCCCGAAACGCTTGAGGCTGCAGAAACTGCCCGCGCGGGCGGGGATCACATTATTCTGGGGTCGCCCAATGTCGTGCGCGGAGGGTCCCACAAAGGCAATGCCAGCGCGCTGGATCTGATTGCCATGGGGCTGTGCGATGCGCTGGCTTCGGACTATCATTATCCAAGCCCTCGTCGCGCCGCGCTGATGCTGGCCAAATCTGGCTTGCTGGACTTCGCAGACGCCTGGGCGCTGGTGTCATCCGGCCCGGCAAAAGTGCTGGGGCTGTTGGATCGAGGTGAGCTGTCGCCGGGAAAACGCGCTGACCTGCTGATCCTTGATGCCCAAACGCAACGTGTCGCTGCTACTCTGGCGGGCGGGCGTGTCAGCTATATGTCGGGCGACATCGCCACGCGGTTCATCGGCTGAGCGATCCGACGCCTCGCATTAACCTGTCAGCGTACAATCCGGTTAAAATGCGCCATCTTGCGACCGGCTTTCACATCGGACTTGCCGTATAGATGCAGCGCAACGTCCCGTTCGCGGGCCAGTTCCGGCACCCGATCCATGTCATTGCCGATCAGATTCTCCATCACCACGTCGGAATGTCGCTGACCATCGCCCAAAGGCCATCCGGCAACGGCGCGGATGTGCTGCTCGAACTGATCGACGGCGCAGCCATTCTGGGTCCAGTGGCCCGAGTTGTGCACGCGCGGCGCGATTTCGTTTACGATCAGACCTTGCGGCGTCACGAACAGTTCAACTCCCATGACACCCACATAATCCAGCGCGTTCAGGATATTGGCCGCCAGCAATACCGCATCGGTCCGCTGGGCCGGAGACAAGCGCGCCGGAACTGTGGTCGTGTGCAGGATGCCATCGCGGTGCACGTTCTCACCCGGATCGAAACAGGCAACCTGACCATCCAGACCTCGCGCTGCGATGACCGAGACTTCATGGCTGAAATCCACAAACCCTTCCAGTATGGACGGCGCTCCAGCCATGTCGGCCAATGCAGCCTCGGCGTCTTCAGGGATGCGCAGTCGCGCCTGCCCCTTGCCATCATAGCCGAAGCGACGCGTTTTCAGGATGGCCGGAGTGCCGATCTCATCAACAGCGTTCTGCAAACTTTCCAGATCGGTGATGTCGGCGAAAGGTGCCGTTTTCAGTCCAAGCCCTTGCAGAAAAACCTTCTCGGTCAATCGGTCCTGACTGACTCGCAGCGCCTCACGGCCCGGACGGATGGGGCGATGTGCTTCCAGCAGATCCAGCGCCTCGGTCGGGATATTTTCGAACTCATAGGTGATGACTTCCACCGAATCCGCGAAGGCTTTCAACGCAACTGCATCGTCATAAGCTGCTGTGGTGACGCGATCTGCCACCTGCCCGGCAGGAGGGTTGGCACCGGGTTCAAAAATGTGGGTCTTGAACCCAAGTCGAGCCGCCGCAACGGAGAGCATACGGCCCAGCTGACCCCCGCCCAAAATCCCGATTGTTGCTCCGGGGGTGAGCATATCTGCCATCGTCACGTCTCCAATCGTTTGCCAATCGCGGTCAGGGCGGCGCGCAACGCATCATGCGCACCCTCGGACTGCAAGGTCTCGGTCATCTGAAGGCTCAAGGTGCCTTCTGTCGCAAGTGCGTCACGCTCAGAGGCCAATTGACCGGCCTGTCCTTTTTGCATCGTGGCTAGGAAGCCAGACATGAGCTGCGTGGTATAGAACTCCGCCCCATCCTTATTACCGGTCTGATCGGCCAGCCATCCTGCCCCGGTCGTCATCAGGTCCAGAATACCTGGCACCATGGCGCAAATGGCGAAATGTGCGTTCAGTGCGGCCTCGTCCGAGACTTTCACCACAGGGTTTTCGGGCTCGAACAGGTCTGCAAGCAGGCGGTCGTTGCCGAAGGCGGCGAGGGGGCAGCCTCCGGTCTGCAGGAAACCCAGTGGGATGGTCTGCACGAAATCCGACGCTGGCGCGCACAGCTTTGCGAGTTGGTCGACAGGCACGGCTGCCATCACCGAAACGATCTGCTGATCCGCGCGAAAGGTCAGTGGAGCCAGAACGTCTGCCGCAACCTGCGGGCGCAAGCAGAGGAACACGATGTCGGAGGCGTCGATCACCTCCTGCGGGGTGCCAACACTGGCCCCAAGCTCGGCCTGAAGGGCCGAGGACACTTGTGCATTGCGCTCGGTAACGTGAAGGTCATGGCCTTTTGAGGCCACCAGGCGCGCGATCGGAGCTGCGATGTGACCCGTGCCAATGATGCCTATGCGGCTCATCCCTGTGGTTCTTCAGGAATTGAGGCGGACAGAGCTTCGCGCCAGGCATCCAGTCGTTCTGCCAGCGCCGTATCCTGCAGCGCCAGGATGCCCGCCGCCATCAAACCCGCATTCGCCCCTCCGGCCGAGCCAATCGCCATTGTCGCAACCGGAAATCCTTTGGGCATCTGGACGATGGAATAGAGCGAATCCACACCCGAAAGCGCGCGGGTCTGCACCGGCACACCAATCACCGGGACGCGGGTTTTCGACGCCATCATACCCGGCAAATGCGCCGCACCACCCGCACCAGCGATGATGACCTGCAGGCCACGCGATACGGCGGTTTTACCGTAGTCCCATAAACGATCCGGGGTGCGGTGGGCTGAAACAATGCGAGCCTCATAGGCGATGCCCAATTCATCCAGAATATCGGCTGCCTCTTTCATCGTGGGCCAGTCCGATTGGCTGCCCATGATGATCCCTACTTTCACATCGCTCATCCGCTTACGCCCCTGCCTTCGGAAAGAGCGCGCACTATAGCCAAATCCGCTTATGTGGCAATGCGGTACACGCGCCTCAGGCGATGATATCGGGGGTCAAACGGTCTTCGATCAGGCGGATGATGTCTTTCAGGCGCAGTTTCTGCTTTTTTAGCCGTTTGATCGTCAACTGATCCGAGGTGCCCTTGGCCTGCAAAGCCTCGATCGCCTCGTCCAGATCGCGGTGCTGGCGTCGAAAGACCTCCAATTCCACCCGCAGGACTTCATCGGTTTTCATCGAAAGATCGGTAGGCGCGTTCATGGACGACTCAGTGTTTCAAGTGGTGCTTTCGACACAAGATAGTGTGTCAGGGTTTATCCGGCCAGACCTTGTGGACATCCCTGTATCTTCCCATATTCTATAGCACGCGGTTGCCAGAACGGGGCCGCAGAATACGTCGCTTTGACAATGAAGGACGAAAATACGTGTCGAAACTTACCTTAGGCTCATACCCGCATCTTTTGGGGTTCGAGCAGCTGGAACGCCTTCTGGAACGGTCTGCAAAGGCCGGCAATGAAGGTTACCCGCCCTACAATATCGAGCAGACCTCGGATTTTTCCTATCGCATCACCCTGGCTGTGGCTGGGTTCGCGGAAGAGGACCTGTCGATTACCATCGAGGATCGCCAGCTGGTGATCCGGGGCCGTCAACGCGACGACAGCGAGGGGCGCATATTCCTGCACCGCGGCATCGCGGCACGCCAGTTCCAGCGCATGTTCGTGCTGGCTGACGGGGTCGAGGTGGGCGAGGCGATCATGGAGAATGGTCTGTTGCATGTGGATCTGACCCGCGCCGTGCCTGAAACCGTGGTTCAGACAATCAACATAAGGAAGGGGTAAGAGCTATGAATACACCGATCGAAATCAACGCCGAAGGCGATCGGATCGTCTATGTAAAAACGGTCGAAGTGGCTGACTTGCCGCGTGATTTGCGCGAACAGGCAGGCGATCTGGATCAGCTTTATGCCGTCCACGACTCTGATGGGCAGCAACTGGCGCTGGTCGCCGACCGCAAGCTGGCCTTTGTGCTCGCGCGTGAGCATGACCTGTCCCCGGTGGCTGTTCACTAAGCCACCACACACTCTGCTGAAATGACGTGACATTTGCCCGTTCTGCGGTGATCGTGCCGCAGAACGTGAAACAGGAGTGTGCGTCATGGCATGGTATGACTTTGACTGGGTGGATGCCTTCACCGACCGCGCGTTTGGTGGCAATGGTTGTGCGGTCGTACATGGCGGAGCAGGGCTATCGGATGAAACCTGCATGGCCTATGTCCGCGAGACCTCTTTGGTGGAATGTACCTTCACCGGTCCGTCCGATGTGGCCGATATCAGGGTGCGGTATTTTCTGGCCAGCCGTGAAATCCCCTTTGCAGGCCACCCGACTATCGCAACGGTCGCTGCGCTTCGGTCGCGAGGTTTGGTTCAGGGCGAATCTCTGACATTGGAAACCGGAGCGGGCCTTGTCGCCATTCGTCTGAATGGTGATGAGATCGAGATGACCCAGATCGCACCAGAATTTGGGGCCAGTGTTCCGGTCGACCTTGTTGCAAGCGCGATTTCGCTGCCAGAAGAGGCCATTATTTCCCCGCCGCAACTGGTATCAACCGGTTTGCCGTTCTGCATCACGGTGCTGCGGGATCATGATGCCTTGCGCGCCGCGCGGCTGGTCGAAGGGCCTTTACGTAAGGTGGCTGCCGCAGCTGATTACTCGGGTTCAGACATGGCCGAGCCGTTTTTGGTCACCTTGCAAGGGGCGACGGCGCAGGGGGATACGTTCTCGCGTCTGTTGCTGGCACCGCCCAGCCCGCCAGAGGACCCATTCACCGGTTCGGCCACGGGGGCCATGGCGGCCTATCTCTGGAAATACGGTTTGATGAAAAAAGATCAATTCACGGCCGAACAAGGTCACGACATGGGGCGCCCCGGGCAGGCGCGGGTTACACGCGTTGGCCCCCCGGATGCGATGACCGGGATCAGAGTTGCTGGGCGCGGCCATATTCTGATGCGCGGGCAGGTCGATCTGCCGGACTGACCCGCTCAGGTCTTTGGCTTCATCCACTCAAGTCGGGCAATGGGATTGCTGGCCGGATCAACCGAGTGCCGCTGGCAGAGCTTCTCCAGATAAGAGCCGGTCAGTGGCAACCCGGACCGCTGTGTGGCCAGCCACTTTTTCTGATGACCGTAGATGTGGACGGAACGGACGCCCTCTCGTTCAATCTCTTCCATGCGGATTCTGGGGTCATGCAGCTTCCACAACTCGTCGACCGCAAGCGGGTACAGCGCCTCGAGCGGCAATGCGTGCTTATCTTCTCCGGTTTCTCTCAGAAAATAGCTCAGTGCCTTGGGGCCTGAACACCCCCAGGAGAGCGCTTCGATCCCCCAGGTTTCACCGTTCTGAATGCGTTCCCGATTAATCCGGTGCAGACGCGATCCACGCCACGGCTGGGTGGGATTTTGCGAAGTAGTGAACTCCAGCATCTGCGTCAGCGTTGACGAGTCAGGCGGCAGCTTCAGCACGCCGTTCGGATATGACCCATCGCCGGTTGGGGCGAACACGTAAGGGCTGTCAAAATCGAATGGTCGAACGCAATAAGCATCCAGATCAACCCAGATGAAATCGGTTTTCTGCAGCATTCGCAGGCGAAATATATCCGAGAAAACAGCGACCCTGAGCCGAAAGTTTTCGCGCAAATCGAAGGGAGGAGGCCACAGGATCTCTGACGCGTGGCGCTGATCGACCCCAAGCGGGACGCCTTCAACTGGATCGGTGGTGTAGAGAACGAACGGGTGCCCGTTATCAAGAAATGACTGAATGCAAAGAGCTTCGAGCCAACACAGATCAGAGCCGTACCAGAAACCGGCAATAGTCGGCAGTTTTCGCCCCATGGATTGATCGCGCCCGAGAATGGTCCTGACCAAGCTATAATCCGTTTCGCATGGCGGCGGCAATGTGCGGCCACCTGAAACGAAAACAGCCCCCGGGAACCGGGGGCTGCTTGCTTTGTCTCAAATCAGTTGGCCGCGATCAGACCCATGCTTTCCAGTTTCAGCAGAACCTGATGGGCGCAGTTGTCGACTTCAACATTCTCGGTCTCGACGCTGAGTTCGGGGTTTTCCGGCACGTCGTAGGGGTCTGAGATGCCAGTGAACTCTTTGATCTTGCCTTCGCGCGCCAGCTTGTACAGCCCCTTGCGGTCGCGGCGTTCGCATTCCTCAATACTGGTGGCCACGTGGACCTCACAGAAGGCACCAAACTGCTCGACCTCTTCTCGCACGGCGCGGCGGGTGGTGCCATAGGGTGCGATTGGAGCACAGATGGCGATGCCGCCATTCTTTGTGATCTCAGACGCCACATAACCGATGCGGCGGATGTTGAGATCGCGGTGCTCTTTCGAGAAGCCAAGCTCTGACGACAGGTTCTTTCGCACGATGTCCCCGTCCAGCAGCGTGACCGGACGACCGCCCATCTCCATCAGTTTGACCATCAGCGCGTTGGCGATGGTGGATTTGCCCGAGCCCGAGAAGCCGGTGAAGAAGACGGTAAAGCCCTGCTGACTGCGCGGCGGCTTAGTCTTGCGCAGCTCGGTCACAACCTCGGGGAAGCTAAACCATTCCGGGATTTCCAGACCTTCAGACAGACGGCGACGCAGTTCAGTGCCAGAGATGTTCAGGATCGTGACGTTCTCCTTGTCCAGGATTTCGTCATTCGGTTCATACTGGGCACGTTCCTGCACATAGACCATGTGCTTGAAATCCACCATCTCAACGCCGATTTCATCCTGATACTGGCGGAACAGATCCTGCGCATCGTAGGGGCCGTAGAAATCCTCGCCGGCCGAGTTTTTACCCGGTCCCGCGTGGTCGCGGCCCACGATGAAGTGGGTGCAGCCGTGGTTGGCGCGGATCAGACCATGCCAGACGGCCTCGCGTGGGCCAGCCATGCGCATGGCGAGGTTCAGCAGGCTCATCGAGGTCGTCGAGGCTGGATATTTGTCCAATACCGCCTCATAACAACGCACGCGGGTGAAGTGGTCGACGTCACCTGGTTTGGTCATGCCGACCACCGGGTGGATCAACAGGTTGGCCTGCGCTTCTTTTGCGGCGCGGAAAGTCAGTTCCTGATGCGCGCGGTGCAACGGGTTGCGGGTCTGAAAGGCCACGATACGACGCCAGCCCAGTTTGCGGAAATAGGCGCGCAGCTCGTTGGGGGTGTCGCGACGTCCGCGGAAATCATAGTGAACAGGCTGCTGGATACCGGTCACCGGACCGCCCAGATAGACCTTGCCTGCCACATTGTGCAGGTAGTTCACGGCAGGGTGCGTATCGTCATCCGCACCAAAAACCTTCTCGGCTTCGCGCGACTTGTCAGGTGTCCAGCGATCGGTCACCGTCATGGTGCCCAAGATGACGCCTTCCTGATCGCGAAGGGCGATGTCCTGACCCAACTCGATCTTTTCAGCAAAGTCTTCGCTGACATCCAGCGTGATCGGCATCGGCCAGAGCGTGCCATCGGCCAGGCGCATGTTCTCGACGACGTTGTCATAATCGGCCTGAGACAAGAAACCTTTAAGCGGGTTGAAGCCGCCATTCATCAGCAGTTCTAGATCGCAGATCTGGCGTGGGCTCAGATCCCAGCTGGTCAGGTCAGCAGCTTCGACCTTCAGTTTCTGCGCGGACTCGTATGAGACATACAGTTCGGGGATAGGGGCCAAATTGGCTAGCATGGTCATCAGAAAACTCGTGTCAGCGGTTTGTTTTGCATGTTGTTCAGAGGTGTTTGTACGGGCATTTGCCCCGCAGCGAAGGCGAAGTCCAGAGGCGCGCAAAAACAAAGGAAGATATGTGCGGTTTTTTCAGCGAATGGAACCTCGTTCCAGTTTGTAGAATAAATCGCGGCAGATATCCTGCGTGCTGACGATATAGGCAGCATTTTCAGGAGATCTGTTCTTGTGGTGTAATCTGTCGTTCGAGCGCAGAGGCGTGATCGATGGGCAGGGCGGTGACTGGTGCATTGACACCTCGCAACCGGAAGTCGCGAAGATTATGGGGATCGCATTGCATACCTGCAGCGAGAAGCACGTCGTGTGAGACCAGAAGTTCGACACCCAAGGCTTTGGTTTCGCTTTCCAAACGGCTGGCAACGTTGACAGCATCGCCAATGATGGTGCGTGGCGCATCTTTGGCGGCTCCGATTTCTCCCAACACAAGGTCACCCAGATGCAGGCCCATGCCGATGCGAACAGGTTGGCTGCCTTCTGCCTCAAGTTGCTGGTTGAATCGTTCCAGCGCGCGTCCGATATCAGCGGCCGCTTCCAGCCCTGCACGGGCTGAGCTTTTGGCGTCCGTTGTTTCGAATAGGGCCAGCAATCCATCGCCCATGTATTTATCGACTACGCCGCCCTGAGCCGTGATCGACGGAACGATAGCATCAAAAAAACGATTCAGCAGGAAAACGATGTCATAGGGGAGTTGCCCAGTGGTGCGCGCCGTGAACCCGCGCATGTCCAGAAAAAGCACAGCCAGTTGCCTTTCCTGTCCTTGACTTGCGTGCCCCCGGTGACGCGCGCCATCTGGCCGGAAAACGCGGAACACGGTCATCGGATCGGTCGGGCGCATCTGGCAGGCAAGCCTGGTTCCTTCGGACGCGCCAACGGCTTTCAGGCTGCGTGCCTCGATGTCTGTGAGTGGGGGCAAACTGTCGCCTCCCTGTTCCACGATCACGCGGCAAGTGGTGCAACGACCTTTGCCGCCGCAAAGCGCGGTATGCGGGATACCGTTAGCGTGGGACATCTCAAGCAGAGTCATGCCTTTTTCAGAGACCACTTCGGGGCCGTTCACATACCGGATGCGAACCGAATGCCGCCGCCGCCAAAGCTTACGCCCCAGATAGATTAAGCCTGTCAGGGCGAGCGCCGTCCAGAATGCGGTCAGGGTGTTGTTCTTGACGATGAACATATCCTGAAACGCCTCGGGCGAGGGCCAGTTATAGTGCTCGATATATTGCTCGCGCAGGTCCGGATCAGCGAAATCGGCCCAGATGCGACGGCCCTCGGTCAGCACGCCAGCTAGGGCAAAGCCCGGGACGAACACAGCGACACCGATTAGATAGGGCACCAGCTTGCGCCACCAAGCTGTCATGCGCAGCCACATATGCAAGCCGATACAGCCATGCACCCAGACCAGCAGCAGCAGCAGGCTTTGCATCCAGATTGCGCTGCTGGGCCACATCAGGGCGATGATATAGCCCATTTCATCATTCACCCCATAAATCTCGTGGGCGTAGCGCGTATGCACCAGATGGGCGATCAGCTGTAGCGGGATCAGTAGACCCAGAACCACCTGAAGTGCGACGCTGAATGGCATCCGTAATGTGCGACGCTGTGCGATCGAGCTCAGTGCCAGACCTGCGTGAATTAACAGTGATACGTATAGAAGCAGGCTGACAAAATCATGCCGGGATACGGCCTTTCGACCATCCTGCATCCCGTGCAGCAGGTCGGTGTCGAACAGACCAAGGCCGATATTGAGGAAGTGGAAAAACGCAAAGACAAATAGCACCAGACCGCTTGCGATCCTGAGCCGGCTTATCCACCCGCCGCGCCAAAGAGCATTCTCCAAAAGCTCACCTGTCTTTCGCTTTGCCTCGTGTGATCCTGATACGCCGTTGCGCAGCGGTCAAGACAAGGCCGCTCATCACTGCGGGCACCAAGTTTGGGGATCGCCACGCGCAGTGATCAGATCGGGGCGTGCGTCGAACAGCACCAGATGACTGAGATCCGGGCGCGAGCGTGAGCTGTAAAACAGCCCATCGGCCCCTTGGGCCCGCGCCAGATCGGAATATTGCCATGTTGGAGAACGCTGACCAAGACCCCTGATATCTTGCCAAACCACCGAGACCTCGGGGCGCCCGCGGAAATCCATCAATCGCGCGCCCGAAACTTCAAGTCGTTGAATAACACGCGGAGGCTCGTCTGAAGACACATAGCGCCGAATCGCGATACCCGCCCCCGCAGCGCTGAGTGAGGCGTAGAGTGCGAACTGGCCGGAATGATGGAACCGGCCTTCCGGCGCGCGGGCAGGGGCAAGTGAAGCGCCGGATTGAGAACGGAACAGAATTCTCCAGACCGGACCAGAGAATTCTGCGATCATATCAGTCGTTCTCTGCCAGAAACCGCTCGGCATCCAGCGCGGCCATGCAACCCATGCCGGCGCTGGTAACGGCCTGACGGTATACGTGGTCGGTCAGGTCCCCGGCGGCGAAGACACCCGGAACAGAGGTTTGCGTCGTTCCCGGTTTGGTAACCACATAGCCGCCCATGTGGGTCTCCAGCGTGTCCTTGACTAGCTCATTGGCTGGCGCGTGACCGATGGCGACGAAGACGCCTTTACACGGGATCTCAGTGATCTCGCCGGTTTTGACGTTCTTGACCCGCACACCTTCCACGCCCAGTGGCGCATCGGTGCCGATAACTTCGTCAAGTTCATGGAACCAGAGCGGCTCGATCTTCTCGTTCTTGAACAGCCGGTCCTGCAGAATTTTCTCGGCCCGAAGCTCATCGCGACGGTGGATCAGCGTGACCTTGCTTGCGAAGTTGGTCAGGAACAGGGCTTCTTCGACTGCCGTGTTGCCGCCGCCGATCACGACGATTTCCTGCCCGCGGTAGAAGAATCCGTCACAGGTGGCGCAGGCCGAGACACCAAAGCCCTTGAACTTCTCTTCCGACGGCAGGCCCAGCCATTTTGCACGCGCACCGGTGGCCAGAATCACCGCATCGGCCGTGTAGATCGTGCCGCTGTCACCTTTGGCGGTGAAGGGGCGCTTGCTGAGGTCCAGATCATTGATGATGTCGCCGATAACCTCACACCCCATTGCCTTGGCGTGGTCCTGCATTCGAACCATCAGATCGGGGCCCTGAACCTCGGTGTCGCCGGGCCAGTTTTCGACCTCGGTCGTGGTGGTCAGCTGTCCGCCCGGCTCAATCCCTTGCACCAGAATCGGTTCCAGCATGGCGCGGCTGGCGTAAACGCCCGCAGTGTATCCGGCCGGTCCCGATCCGATGATCAGAACCCTGGTGTGTCGTGTTTCGGCCATGGTATCCCCACTCAATTTGCCTCGACGGACATTTTGTCCGGTGCGGATCGATATAGCGACCGTGAGGCCGCGCTTAAAGCCCCTTCCTGCTGCATATCGGAATTGCGTTTCACTAGTCTGGTCGCGGTTAAACCTACATGTGAAATAAAGAAAATTGCGCGGCTGTGAAATATAATTGCGCCTGCCACGCCTGCTGCTATAACAACTGAAAACTTCAGGAGTATTCGATGGTCACGACTCGGCTGGATGAAATCGATCGCAAGATTCTGGCAGAACTGCAGGCCGACGGCCGAATGACCAATGTCGAGCTTGCAAAACGGGTCGGCATTTCGGCTCCACCCTGTTTGCGCCGCGTGCGGACGCTGGAGGATTCCGGTTTTATTCGTGGTTACCACGCCGAGGTCAACGCCCGCGAGCTGGGGTTTGAGGTACAGGTTTTCGCCATGGTGGGGCTGGAAAGCCAAGCCGAATCCGAACTCAGCGCCTTCGAGAACAGATGCCGGGATTGGCCACTGGTCCGCGAATGCCACATGTTGAATGGCGAGGTGGATTTCATCCTGAAATGCGTCTCACCCGATCTCAGCAGTTTTCAGCAGTTCCTGACGGGCGAGCTGCTGACCACGCCGAACGTGGCCAGCGTTAAAACCTCGCTTGTTATCCGAGGCGCAAAAGACGAGCCAGGCGTACCATTTGACGTGCTGGAAGACCGGATGAACCGGACGGCCTGATTCTGACTGTGTTTTGATCCGCAGTGCAGGGCGGCAAAAGCGCCGCCACAGTCATGTAAAATACCCAACTTAGTAATAGCTGCATGATGCCCCCACATTTGCAGTAATCGTTAACATTTTAAGCAGTGAGAGCGTCAATCTCACCATCTCCGGCACGTGGCAACAGCAACGGGCCGAAATCACTCAGCGATTCGATATGAGAGAATAGATTCAGATAGATCGAACGCAAAGAGTGACTGATCATTCGCACGGCATTTACGCCCGGATGATAGGTCTCGAATTGCAAACCGTCCACGCGAATAACTGAATGGCGCGCCACACAAATGTGAAACAGTTCCACTGGAGTGGGCGGTAATGTTTCGATGACACCCATTCCGTCCTGAAACTCGTGCACCGGTGTCAGCATCTGCTGACCGCCGTTCAGATGACGCAGATGTGCGGGTGTTCCAAGTAGCCGAGCCGCCGGTCCGGCGATGACACCCGACATTGGTTTCTGCATACCGAAAGTGTCAGCCATGATACGGGTCAACGGGCGCGTCCGACCTCGTGAGTCCTCACGCCCAGGGATCAGCGTAACCGATCCTTTCCAAAGAACGGTCTCGGGTGCTCCATCCTGATTCAACACTTCGTCGCCGGGCAGCAGATCTTCGATTGCCATGGGCCCTTGCGATGTCTCCACCAGCGAACCGCGGGTGAAGGCGCAGAATGCGTCTTCGAACATCGGCAGGGCCGGCGCAATGTGGCGCGTCTGCGAAATATCCCCATTTTTCAGCAGAGTGCTTACTTCATAGCGCCGCAGCTGCGCCTTTGGTGTTGTTGTCGTGCGCGGCGTATCGCGCAGCAGCGCAGATGTATCGACCGCGTTTCTGGCCGCACGGGCCAGTGAATTTGGAATACTCATGTATATTCCGTCCCCTCTAAAATTCGCCCTGGCGGGATGAACCCCCGTGCAGTCCCGCAAGGCGACCTTGTTCTTTGTCTTTTTTGAAATGGGCAAACGCAGGTTGGACGCCGCAAAGGCACCGCGCCGCGAGAGAAAATAGCAGTATTTTGGCCAAGTTCATGACCCCCCAGACAAACTCGTTAACCGCAGGCGACAATTGCCTGCTGCAGACACACTCCGAAACATGGCCGCAAACCCATCTGCGACCGCGCACACCGGACCGGAGCTACATCCGATACGCGCTTTGCCCTATGAGGCCGGCAGCTGGCCTCGTGGGGTGCTCTCGTGTCAGCGACGTGCGGCCAGACGGCGCGCGACTCTGACAGAGTGACTTGAAACCCGCTTCCAGGGCATTTCCGGTTCCTGGTCTCTGACCGCCGCGAAGACGGCATTGAGAAAGCGTGATTTCGTTTTCATATCTTTGTCCTGCTTCGATGGAGCAAACCGCCCCTGTTTCCGTTTGTGAACCTAATGTGACGCTGATTTGCGGCACCCATAAGGCTGTACCGGGATGAATTGAGGACAAAATGAAGGTTCCAATTACCTCTTTTATTGTATTGCCAGCCGTTGGTTGCCCTAAAATTAGGTAACCGTCTGAGCATTGGCGAAAATTTGAGACGATTCTGACTTAGATAAACACAACAAATGTGGCGAAATCTGGGCAGCTCTGCCTTATTTGGGTGCGGAACTACAATCTGATCGCAGAAATCAGGCGGCCGTAGTCGGCCTCATTGGCATGGGTCGACCTGCGATAGGAATAAAACCGGTCAGGGTCGGAATATGTGCAATGACGGGTCCATTCTGCCTGTCCGATTCCTGCCTGACGCAGCCGGTGCAGCCCGAATGCGGGAAGGTCGAAATGCATCCGGTCGCCCTTGCCATTTGCAAAGAAACGCGTGTTGTCGGGCGAGTCGCTCATGAAATCGTCGAGGAACTCTGGTCCCACTTCATAGGCGCGCTGCGAGATGGTCGGGCCGATCACCGCGGTAATGTTTTTTCGTTGCGCCCCCAATGCTTCCATCGCATCCAGTGTCGCCTCGAGCACGCCGTCCAATGCGCCGCGCCATCCGGCATGCGCTGCGCCAATTACATGCGCGTCGGGATCAGCAAACAGAACCGGTTGGCAATCGGCCGTCAGGATTGTCAGGGCAAGACCTGGCGTTGCGGTAACGACGGCATCCGCTTTGGGTCTGTTGCCCTCAAACGGTTCGTCGACAGTCACTACGGTGGGAGAGTGAACTTGATGCACGCCGATCATTGCCTCGGGTGCCACCTCCATTGCATCGGCGACGCGTTTGCGATTCAGGGCGACCACCTCAGCCAGATCTGACGACCCGGTGCCACAATTCAGACCTGAAAATACACCTGAAGACGCGCCGCCACGGCGGCTGAAGAACCCGTGCCGAATAGGGGACAGAATGTCCGAAGTCAGTATTTCCAGCGTCATTTTTCCAGTCCCGGTGGTGGTGCGGCATTTGGTGGATAGAGGCCCAGCACCTTGAACAGGTTTCCCATTTCATCGGGATGCGTCAACCGTCGATGTGCAGCAATCAACGCCTCAAGCTGAGGCCCGCCGAGTGGTGCGGCAAGGGCCTGCGCCCGCGCAGTGATCCCGAGCCGTTCGAGAAACACACCTTGGGGCGTCAGCTTCGTATGCGCACATCCGGCGGTGCGGGCTGTTTGGGCCAGCGGTTCGAAATCCACATGTGCTGTCAGATCTGCCTGGCCCGGGGCCTTGAGGACGTCAGTGGTTTTATGATTTTGCACCGCCTGCAAGGTATCGCCCAGCGAATGCCAATCACCATAGTCAATGATCAAAGCAGCCCCCCCATTGCGGGCGATCTGTTCGGCGATGACGCTGAGGATCGGGGCGGAGGTACTGCAGAATTCGACCAGATCCCCATCCTGCGTGTCGATCAGCCGGTCGTTCAGCGCTGATTGAGGCGATTGAGGTCCGAGGCCGAAAGTCAACGCGCCATTTGCATTGCCGATCAACCGCTCGCGCCAGCCATCGCCATCGCGTAGGAACTGACGGATCGGCAGAGCGTCAAAGAACTCATTGGCGACCAGAAATATCGGTAGATTCGGAAGGTCGTTGACGGTGTCGATCCATTTGGGCGCAAAAGCGTCAAGGGTTGTGGACTGAATCTTGCGCAGGGTGGGCGAGGCCTCAAGCAATGTGATCTGCGCTGCATCGTGAAAGCCAGAGACCTGACTCGTTGCACGCAGAATATCTGCCATCAGCGTGCCGCGCCCTGGACCGAGTTCGGCCAGGACAAAGCGATCAGGGCAGCCCTGATCCAACCAGCATTGTGCCAGCGAGAGGCCGATCATCTCTCCGAACATCTGGCTGATTTCCGGTGCGGTGATGAAATCGCCGCGTGCACCAAACGGGTCTTTGGTACTGTAGTAGCCGTGAACCGGGTGCAGCAGGCATTCAGTCATGTAATCAGCGATGGTCATTGGACCATCGTTTTCGATGCGTGCCAGTAAATGATCTTTCAGGCTCATGACACGCGCCGTGCGCGAAGTGCGAACCACAGACCGAGTGCAATCATCGGCACGCACAGAAGCTGACCCATGGTTAGGCCATAACCAGCCACATGCCATGCCAGTCCCAGCGGATTCCCGGGCGAGACGAACTGGGCATCAGGCTGGCGAAAGAACTCGACTAAGAATCGCGATGCGCCGTAGCCGGTGAGGAAGACCCCCATAATAGAGCCAGGTCTCTGAAACGCCCCACGCCGATAGGCCAGCCAGATCAGAACGACACCCAGCAGCGCGCCCTCAAGCGCTGCTTCGTAAAGTTGCGACGGGTGGCGGGCGCAGAGCCCGACCACGTCGGGGCAGTTCTGCGCTGCGGGGCCGGGGAAGATCACGGCCCAGGGTACACTACTTGGGCGACCCCAAAGCTCAGCATTGGTAAAGTTGGCCAATCGTCCAAGCAAAAGGCCGGGGGGCACTGTGTAGGCCACCAGATCAGCGAGCGACAGGAGAGGCAGCCGGTGTCGTTTGCCATAGAGGTATGTGGCGATGATCACACCTAACAGCCCGCCGTGAAAGGCCATACCGCCTTGCCAGACCATCAGAATCTCAAGCGGATGCGACAGGTAATAGGTGGGTTGATAAAACAGCACGAACCCGAGGCGCCCGCCTAAAATCACGCCGACGATGATCCAGGTGACCAGATCCTCAAGTTGTTCGGGTTTCATCGGAGGGGTCTGCCCAGGCCAAAGATCTGGTCTGCGCAATGCCATCAAAGCCATACGCCAGGCGATCAGGATGCCGACGATATAGGCCAACGCATACCAGCGCAGCGCGAACTCCATTCCGAACAGCGAGATCGAGAACAGCTCGGGGGAGAGATCGGGGAAATTCAGAACAGCCTGCATGTGCGTCTCATTGCCCGGGGATTGCAGGGCAAGTCAACCTTGAGCCCGGGCCATTCTTTACCCATATAGAGGGCAATCGTGAAATCGGAGAAAGCCCATGCAAACCCGCAACAAGATTCTGGACGATATGTCTCAACTGATGACCAACGCCATGGGCGTGGCGCAGGGCGCGCGGGAAGAGGCGGAAAATGCGATGAAGTCGATGATGGATCGGTGGCTGGCCGACCGCGACTTTGTTACCCGCGAAGAATTCGATGCCGTGCGTGCCATGGCACAGAAAGCACGCGAGGAAAACGCCGCGCTGGAACAGCGTATCGCCGCGCTTGAGGCGAAGTTGGACAAGTAAGGTCCTAAAAAAAATTAGAATTTTGGGCAAAGACATCCGCCGCGCAATCCTGATTTGGATTGTGCGGTGTTGTGTATTTTGCCGCTTTGTGGGGCTTAATCAAGATAAAGCTGCATTGAACGCCAATATTTTGATCGGCGTTGCAGGCTGTCCACAACTTATTGCTGTTATCCCCAATAAATAGGGTTGCCAGAACTTCGCTCGCGTCGCACCATATTTAGTACAGACAGACTGGGGAAGCCCGGCTTGTAGAGCAGGCAACTAGCGCTGGGGCGCTGCCAGCCCCAAATTGCTAGAGATTAGTGAGGTGGCATTATGGCCCTTTCTGAGCAGTATCTCGAAGAAGACCTTCATCCGATCGACATTGTTGAACATCTTGCAGAACATCACGACTGGGATTTTGACCGGATCGGGGATGATCAGATTGCAATGGCTGTCGAAGGACAGTGGCGCACATATTCAATCACATTGGCCTGGTCGAATTACGACGAAACACTGCGCATGGTGTGTTCATTCGAAATGGATCCGCCATCCGAGCGGGAATCTCAGCTTTATGAGCTGTTGAACAAGATGAATGACCAATGCTGGGCCGGGGCGTTTACCTATTGGGCCAATCAGAAGCTGATGGTTTATCGCTATGGTCTGGTACTGGCCGGGGGGCAGATGGCCAGCCCCGAGCAGATTGATACTATGATCAACGCAGCTGTGCTAAGCGCCGAGCGCTATTATCCTGCGATCCAACTGGTGACATGGGGTAATCGCGATCCCGAAGACGCGATGCAAGTCGCCATTGCAGAGGCCTACGGCCGCGCGTAAAGCTTTGCCCCGAGACGAATAACGAGAGGGGCAATCATGGACATGTCACGCGTCGCCGAGCAGGGGCTGGTGCTTCTGGGGTGCGGCAAGATGGGATCGGCCATGCTCGCCGGGTGGTTGGAGCATGGCCTTCCTGCCTCTTCAGTCTGGGTCATCGATCCCTATCCTTCGGATTGGCTGAAGGCGCAGGGCGTCAATATCAATACACCATTGCCCGAAGCACCTGCCGTCGTTCTTGTGGCGGTCAAGCCGCAGATGATGGGGGAGGCTCTGCCTGCGATCAAAGCGCTTGGCGGTGGCGGCAGCCTGTTCGTTTCGGTCGCCGCGGGCACGTCGATTGCCACGTTTGAATCAGTTTTGGGCGCAGGTACCCCAATCGTGCGCGCTATGCCGAACACACCGGCAGCGATCCGGCAGGGGATTACTGCGCTGATCGGCAATTCTGACGCATCGGACAAAGATGTGACGCTCGCCGAAAACCTGCTGTCCGCCATTGGAGAAACCGTTCGCCTTGAGGCCGAGGCACAGATGGATGCGGTCACCGGCCTCAGCGGATCGGGCCCAGCTTATGTTTTCCACCTGATTGAAACACTTGCCGCAGCTGGTCAGGCACAGGGTTTGCCGCACGACCTGGCCATGAAGCTGGCCAAATCGACGGTCGCCGGGGCAGGAGCGCTCGCGATGGCGGCTGAGGAAGACCCCTCGCAACTGCGGGTCAATGTCACCTCGCCAAATGGTACCACTCAGGCCGCGCTTGAGGTGCTGATGCATGAGAAGCAAGGCTTCCCCGACCTGCTGCATCGCGCGGTCAAGGCAGCAACTGACCGATCCAAGGAGCTGTCTCGTGAGTGAGATTACATTTGACGATTTTCTAAAGGTCGACATCCGCGTCGGAAAGGTGAACCGTGCCGAGCCTTATCCCGAGGCCCGCAAACCCGCGATCAAGATGTGGATCGACTTTGGCGATGAGATCGGTGAGCGGAAAACCTCGGCCCAGATCACCGCGCATTACGACCCGGCGACGCTGGTGGGCAAACAGGTGATGGCGGTGGTCAATTTCCCTCCGCGCCAGATCGGCAAGTTCATGTCCGAGGTGCTGGTCCTGGGTCTGCCGGACGAGACCGGCGAGATTGTTCTGATCGGCCCGGATGGCGAGGTTCCGATTGGCGGGCGAATGCACTGACGAAGAGGTCGAACGCCGTCTTTCGCCCGGCACTCTTCAGGTGCCCACCGCCTCGCGCCAGTGTTTACGGCAGAGCGAGACATAGGTCTCATTCCCTCCGATCTGAACCTGTGCGCCTTCGGTGATGGTGTTGCCGTTTTCGTCCTGACGAATCACCATGGTTGCTTTGCGTCCGCATTCGCAGATGGTGCGGACCTCACGCATCTCATCAGCCAGCGCCAGCAGGGCTGCCGAACCGGGAAACAGCTTGCCCTGAAAGTCTACCCGCAGCCCGTAGGCCAGAACCGGAACCTTCAAATCGTCGACCACTCGGGCCAGTTGCCAGACCTGTTCTTCGGACAAGAACTGAGCCTCATCCACGAAGACACAGGCAACAGCTCCCTCGCTTAGGCGATTTTCGATCATCGCAAAGACGTCATCCTGGGGCTTAAACGTATCAGCCCGTTCCGAAATACCGATCCGTGAAGCAATCCGCCCCTCACCGGCGCGCCCGTCGATGGCTGCGGTCATCAGATAAGTGTTCATGCCGCGCTCGCGATAGTTGTGCGAAGCCTGCAGCAGCACGGTCGATTTACCAGCGTTCATGGTGGAATAGTTGAAGTAGAGCTTTGCCATGGCGCTTGGTCTAATTCCCGCGATCCGCAGGGGCAAGCCTATCGATGAGCAATTCAAAGCGACGCCGCCGTTGCGGCTGCCGGGGCCGAGCAGATGCTCTTGGGGATGGAGAACCCCGCGCCCTCAACAGCGGCGTCGTCGGCCTACATGCGGCCTTAACGAGCAAGGCTAAAAATGTTGCCTTACATTCACTCTTTACCGGCACGAACGGCCGCCACTCACTCACAAAACCCCTGCATATCTGAGGGATAGTTAATTTATGGCATTTCAATTATGACTCGAATATGGGAAATTTCCCTACCCTTTCCCCGGTTTGGACAGGCGGGGGAAAGTGAGCGCAGGTAACAAGGGTAGCAAAATGGCAGATATCGGGGCCTATCTGAAGAAGCATACCGAGGCATTGGTAAAGGATGTCGGGATCGAAGCGGCGTGCGAGATCACCGGAAAGTCCAAAGCGACATTGGGAAGATACTATTCCGACAACCCTGAACATGCAGACCGCTTCATGCCGGTCGACGCAGTTGCACGCCTAGAGAATGCAGCGGCCTATCCGCATGTCACGGCTGCTCTTGCTGAGCTCAAAAATATCACGCTGTCTTATGATGGTCGTAACTCGGACAGCCCGCGTACAGGTGGTGTGAATTCAGACGTTATCGCGCTGAGCCAGCGGTTTGCGATGCTGATGACCGAATATCAGTCGGCCATCGAAGACGGAATCATCACAGTCAACGAGGCCAAACGCCTGCTGAAAGAAACCAGTATGCTGCAACAGGTCCTGATCGAGATGAAACTTCATCTGGAAGAAGAAAGCGTCAGCTGATCTGACGCTCCGTTCGATGCCGGGCCTCCGCATTGATCCGTGATTAGATTTCAACAAAAAAAGGCGGCCAGTGCGCCGCCTTTTTGTTTTATGAAGGGTGAACCTTCGTGAATTAGCCTTCGTCGTTGTTGGCATTCTTACCGCGACCAGGGCTAGCCCCTTCAGGGCCATTCCCGCCACCGTTATTGCCCTTGGCGCCACCTTTGCCCTTGCCTGGCTTGTCTCCGTGGCCACCTTTGCCGGGTTTGTCACCGCCGTGATTACCTTTGCCACCACCCTTTCCAGGTTTGTCATCGCCGCCACCGGGCTTGTCACCCCCGTCGCCGGGCTTACCATCGCCATCACCGGGTTTGCCGCCTCCGTCACCGGGCGTGTCGCCTCCATCATTTCCCGGGTTATTTCCGTCGCTGCCATCGCCACCTGAGCTATTGCCCGAGTTTCCGGTTCCCCCGGAATCAGAGGTGCTGTTTGAGCGATCGCTGTTGCGATCTTCGCCAAAGTTTGCGTTTGAAATTGATGCGGTCGGCAAATCGGTCAAAAGCTCTGCCAACCCCAGGCATTGCGTCGATGTATTCTGCAGAATCGTGTCGAAATCCGACCGTTTCTGCAGATAAGATACGAACCCGCGCGTCACCTGCGAGCAATCGCACAGCGTGCCATATTCACCGGCATTCGCAGCAGTTTTCGCGGTATTCACAGTGCAAACCTGCGATTCAGCCGCCTTCGTTTCAGTTGCCATGAAACCAATAAATGGTACCGCAACCAGGGCAGCCATTCCAACTCGTGAATAATAATTACGCATTAATAGGTGCTCCTTCGTCCACATTCCCTGAATGCGCTGGGCATCCGATGAGGATGTGGAACTCCGATATGAAGGAGACGTTATGCCTGTCTGAAAAATTCTTGAGAAAGCAGAGAGGCCCTGCCCGGAAAACCGCAGGCCCTGCGGATCAGCCGTGCCGTTTGACGATCACGGACCCCACTGAATAGCCTGCGCCAAATGAACAGATCAGCCCGACATCGCCATCGTTCAGATCATCTGAGTGCTTTGAAAATGCAATAATCGAACCCGCAGAAGAGGTGTTGGCGTAATCTTGCAGGATGTTGGGTTGTTCGTCCGGTTCCGGCTCGCGGCCCAGAACTTTTTTACCGATGAAATCGTTCATCGTTTTATTGGCCTGATGCAGCCAGAGCCGTTTCAGATCATCGCTGTTGATGCCTTCGGCGTCCATATGGTCGCTGATATGCTTGCTGACCATCGGCAGAACCTCTTTGAACACCTTGCGCCCGTTCTGCATGAACTGCATATCGCGACGGTCGATCACACCATCAGGGCGGGAACGGCGCAGGAAGCCGTTGTTGTTGCGGATGTTATTGGAAAAAGATGTGGCGCAACGGGTCGAGAGGATCTCGAAATGCGGGCCTTCGGCGTCCTCGATCCGTTCGACCAACGTTGCAGTGGCCACGTCCCCGAAGATGAAGTGACAATCCCGGTCCCGCCACTCCAGATGGCCTGAGCAGATCTCGGGGTTCACCACCAACGCCGCCCGGACCGAGCCCGAGCGGATCATATCAGCCGCCGCCTGAATACCGAACGTGGCTGAGGAGCAGGCGACATTCATGTCAAACCCGAACCCATCGATCCCCAGCGCCTGCTGAATTTCGATGGCAATCGCCGGGTAGGCGCGTTCGTGGTTTGAGGCGGCGCAGATCACCAGATCGACATCTTCGGCACTGCGTCCGGCCTGTGCCAGCGCCTTGCGGCACGCATCCACCGCCATCTCGGTCATGATGCCCGGCTCGTCATCGCCGCGCTGTCGCAGCGAAGGGTGCATGATCTCGGGGTTCAGGACGCCGGTTTTGTCCATCACATACCGGTTCTCTATCCCCGACGCCTTGACGATGAACTCTTCCGAAGAATGCTGCATCGGTTCCATTTCGCCCGCTGCAATCGCATCCGCATTCTCAGCATTCATCCGGTCGGTATAGGCGTTGAAAGCTTCCACCAGTTCGGCATTGGTGATGACGTTTTCTGGCGTATAGACACCGGTACCGGTGATGGCAGGAGTGTACATGGCGGGCCCTGATTTAATGATCTGCACAAAATGCAATTCCTTCGACGGTTGATCAAGATGTGTTGACCCAAGGGAATGCGCGGTCTTCCGCTTCATAACTTGAATAGTTCATAACTCGAAGTATATTCCCCGGCGATTCGGACGGAAAAGACCCATGTCAGACGAGATCAGCACCCGGTTAGGACGCCTTAGCCCTGAGATTCAGGCGATGATGGGCGTCTATGCGCTTTATTGGAAACTGGAAGAGAGCTTTGACAGCATCGAAACAGACCTGAGCCATCAGGAATGTCACATGCTGATCAAACTGGATGTGCCCAAACGTATGGGGGTGCTGGCTGCGGATATGCTGACTGTGCCGTCTACGATCACGGCAACCGCTGATGCGCTGGAGCATTCGGGCCATCTGACCCGGCAACGCGACCCCGAAGATCGCCGCGCCTGGCTTTTGGTTCTAACCGAGCAGGGCGAAGAGGCTCGTAACATGCTGGTGGCTGTTGCTGGTGAGCTATTCCGTAGCGCTTCCGGCCTGAACACCGAAGAAACCGCCGAGTTTGCACGTCTGGCGCGCAAAATTCGCGACAATATCCTGAAAACCGGAATTCCCGAGGGACTGAAGAAATGAAACTCCTGACCTCTATTTGCCTTGTGCTGGCCGTTTTGACCACCCCCGCCATCGCACAAGAGCCTGCCAAGCCCGTGAAACTGATGCAGGTCAGCGAAACAGCGCCCGGCTTTTCACGTCAGTTCTTTGGCCGTGTCGCTGCGCGTCAGACTGTTGATCTGGCGTTTCAGGTCGCTGGACAGATTGTCGAGATGCCTGTGACCGAAGGGTTTGTAATCCCAAAGGGTGAACTGATTGCCCGTCTCGATCAGGAGCCGTTCGAGTTGCAGCGCGACCGCACGCGTCTGCAGAAGGATCAGGCTGATCGAACCCTGGCCCGCCTGTCGCGCCTGCGTGGTACAGCAGCCAGTCAGGTGGCTGTAGATGATGCCGAAACCGCGGCACAACTGGCTGCGATTGCAGTACGGGACGCAGAATATGAGTTGGAACACGCCACGCTGACCGCTCCGTTCGATGCGTTGGTTTCAAGCCGCGCGGTCGAGGCGTTTAGCACCGTTTCTGCAGGCACCCCCATCGTGCGAATCCACGATATGTCCGAGCTAAGGATTGAGGTTGATGTGCCCGAAATCCTGTTTCAGCGCTCCGGGCAGCAGGATGACATTACGATCACTGCCAAGTTCCCGGTCAGTGATGAGATCTTTCCGCTGGAGATACGAGAGTTCGATGCTGAATCCTCAAGCGTGGGCCAGACTTACCGCATCCAGTTCGGTCTGACACCGCCCGAGGGGCTGCAGATTTTGCCTGGCTCATCCGTAACGGTCACGGTTCAGGTGCAGGATGAGCGTACCGGAATCATCATTCCCCCGACGGCCGTTGTCGCGGATGCCAGCGGCGCGCTGGGCGTTCTGGTCTTTTCTCCGGTCGGTGCCGACGAAGGCACCGTCCGCCGGGTCCCCGTTACGATTGAACCTACACAGAGTGGCGATGTCCGCGTGCTTACCGGTTTGTCCGACGGTGATGAAATCGTTGTGGCTGGCGGCGGGGCGCTGACCGATGGTCAGGCCGTCCGCCGCTTTGTCGGTTTCTCGAACTGAGGGCGCTTTCATGAGCATCGCACGCGCTTCGATAGACCGGCCGCTCTATACGTGGCTGTTCATCCTGATCGCCCTGTTCGGCGGCATTTGGGGTTTCTCGTCACTGGGCCGCCTTGAAGACCCGGCCTTTACGATCAAACAAGCAGTGATCGCCACACAATACCCTGGTGCCACGGCCGAGCAGGTCGCGCTTGAGGTCTCGGAACCGTTGGAATCTGCCATTCAACAGATGGGCGAGGTGGACATTATCACCTCTGTCAATCAGCCGGGCCAGTCGCTGATCGAGGTTGAGATCAAGTCCACCTATGACGGCAACGAGCTACCCGATATCTGGACCCGCCTGCGTGCCAAGGTACGTGATGCGGCACGCGGGCTGCCCTCAGGCGTTGGCGTACCGTATGTGAATGACGGGTTCGGGGATGTGTTCGGCCTGTTCTATGCGGTTACGGCCGACGGGTTCTCGGACGCAGAAAAACATGAGCTAGCGACGTTCCTGCGCCGCGAATTGCTGACGGTCAGCGGCGTCGCTGATGTCGAGGTGCAGGGCTTGCCGGATGAGGCGATCTTTATCGAACCCGACCTGTCGATCTCGGTCAATCAGAACGTTCCGCTGCAGGCAATCAACGAGGCCATCGTAAATGCGGATTCGGTCAACGCCTCGGGCTCGCTGCGGTCTAGTAGTGATCGGACGACCATCCTGACGGCTGAGGGATCGGACAGCGTGTCGGCCATCGCCGGACTTTCGGTCGGGTCGCAAGGGCAAGTGATCAACCTGTTCGATATGTCCGATGTCTATCGCGGGCGGCAGAACGATCCCGATATCATGATCCGGTTCAACGGGATCGAGGCCTTCACGTTGGGCATCGCCGGGCTGGCCACCGAAAATATCGTCGAAGTTGGTCAGCGCGCAGATGCCAAACTGGCTGAGTTGGATTCCGAAATTCCCTTTGGTGTCGAAATCCTGCCCATTTATCAGCAGCATGTTGTTGTCGATGAGGCCTCGAACGCCTTCCTGCTGAACCTCGCCATGTCGGTCAGCATCGTGGTCGCGGTTCTGGGCATCTTCATGGGCTGGCGTGCGGCCATCGTCGTGGGTTCCACCCTGTTGCTGACAGTTGTGGGCACGCTGCTCTTCATGTCGATTTTCTCGATTGAGATGGAGCGCATCTCGCTGGGCGCCCTGATCATCGCCATGGGGATGCTGGTCGACAACGCCATCGTTGTGGCTGAAGGGATGCAGATCTCGATGTTGCGGGGCAAAAATTCTCGTGATGCGGCGGAAGATGTGGCCTCAAAAACGCAAATCCCGCTGCTGGGCGCAACGGTGATCGGGATCATGGCTTTCGCTGGGATCGGGCTCAGCCCTGATGCGACCGGAGAGTTCCTGTTCTCGCTGTTCGCCGTGATCGGCATTTCACTATTGCTGAGCTGGGTGCTGGCGATCACGGTGACGCCTCTGCTGGGGCACTATTTCTTCAAACAGGGCAAAGAGGGTGAGATTGACGCTTATGGCGGCATTCTGTTCCGCGTCTATGGTGCAATCTTGAACTGGGCGCTGCGGTTCCGCTGGCTGGTGGTTGCCGGGTTGATCGGAATCACAGTCGCCTGCTTCGCGGGCTTTGGATTGATGAAGCAGCAGTTCTTCCCCAATTCGAACACGCCGCTGTTCTTCGTGCACTACAAGCTGCCGCAAGGAACGCCGATTGCGCGCACTGCCGAAGATATGGCCGTGTTCGAGGGCTGGCTGGCCGAACGTGATGATGTCGTTTCGGTCGCCACGTTTGTGGGGCAGGGGGCGACACGGTTCATGTTGACTTATTCGGCAGAGAAACCGAACCCAAGCTATGGCCACATGATCATCCGTACCGAGACACTGGACGATATCCCTGCCCTGCAGGCCGATCTAGAGGCGTTCGGCTCGGCCCAGTTCCCCGAAGGTGAGTTCCGCACTAAACGTCTGATCTTTGGCCCCGGTGGCGGCGATCCGATCCAGGCCCGGTTCTCGGGCAGTGATCCGATTGTTCTGCGTCAATTGGCTGAAGAGGCTGTGCAACGCATGTCAGCCGCATCCCCGAATGCGCTGCATGTGCATCACGACTGGCGCGAACAGGAACTGGCTGTGCAGCCGATCTATGCAACCGAACGTGCCCAGACCGCAGGGGTGACGCGCGAGGATATCGCGGCCACGCTGCAATTCTCGACCGATGGCATAACCGGGGGTGTTCTGCGTGAGCGTGACCGCCAGATACCGATCATCCTGCGCCGTCCGGCGGATGGGGAGTATTCTATTGTGGATCAGGTGGTCTATTCCGATCAGTCGGAACGGTTCGTGCCCATCGAACAGATGGTGGATGGGTTCGAATACAAGGCGCTCAACACGCTGGTTCATAGACGTGACCGAGTGCTTACGATTACGGTTGGTGCCGACATCCCCCTCGACATGACTGCGGCTCAGGTCCATTCCGAAGTACGCAGCACCATTGAAGAGATGGAATTGCCGATTGGGTACAGTATGGAATGGGGCGGCGAGTTCGAGGATTCGGGCGACGCGCAGGCCAGCCTCGGGCGGCAATTGCCCCTGAGCCTGCTGATCATGGTGTTGATCTCAGTGCTGTTGTTCAACGCGATCCGGCAACCTGTCATCATCTGGCTGCTGGTCCCGATGTCTGTCAATGGCGTGGTCATCGGTCTGCTTGGGACGGGCCTGCCGTTCACTTTCACGGCGCTGCTGGGGCTGCTGAGCCTTTCTGGCATGCTGATCAAAAATGGCATCGTCTTGGTCGAGGAAATCGATCTGGTCCGCGCCACAGGCAAAGCCCTGCGTCCTGCGATTGTCGAAGCGTCGGTCTCGCGTTTGCGTCCGGTGATGCTGGCGGCGATCACGACCATTCTGGGGATGGCTCCGCTACTGACGGATGCGTTCTTCGTGTCGATGGCGGTCACGATCATGGGCGGACTGGCTTTTGCCACCATCCTGACCATGGTTGCCGCGCCGGTCTTCTACATGATGTTCTTCAACCGCGAAGAAAAACGTCGTCTGGCGGTCAACTAATAGGAACGGGCGGCAGATTCAGCCGCCCACCTCTGTCTCGGGATCATGATGGCAATAAAAGCAAGATAGCTTGTTGCCATCAGGATCACGCAGATAAGCCACATAGAAATCGGGTTGGTAATGGGGCCTGATGCCCGGCTTTCCCTCATCCATGCCGCCGTTTTCAAGACCGATGGCATGGAACCGCCGGACCTGATCGGCGCTTTTTGCGGGAAAAGCGATCATTGTACCATTGCCGATGCTGGCGGGCGCTCCATCGAATGGCTTGCAGATCCAAAAGCCGGTTCCACTATCGGGGTC
This sequence comes from Ruegeria sp. C2, assembly GCF_056537765.1. NCBI lineage: Bacteria > Pseudomonadati > Pseudomonadota > Alphaproteobacteria > Rhodobacterales > Roseobacteraceae > Ruegeria > Ruegeria sp. C2. The sequence continues at coordinate 65,459 of NZ_JBQFRZ010000001.1, forward strand.
GGTGCCCCATCCCGCCCAGCCATCGATCCATCCCGGTAGGCGCGGCTGCTCAAGGACCGCAAAGATCGCATCATAAAAGCGGATGGCCCGCGGCAGGTCGTTGTTTCCGTATGTGGTGTAGAGATCCATGAATGCTCCCCCTCGCTCTCATCATGTGGGCCACGAGCACGAAGGGGAAGAAAAAAGACCCCAGCCGAGGCCGGGGTCAATTCATACGTGCTGTTGCTAAGGTTTAGCCCTGCAGCGATTTCACCTCAACATCGCCCTCGGCCTGTGCCTTTATCGCCAGCGCTGCGGCGTTCGATCCCGCAGCTGTGGTGAAATATGGAATCTTGTCATAGAGCGCGATGGAGCGGATGGCCTTACTGTCCTCGACCGCTTGCGCGCCCTCAGTTGTATTCATCACCAACTGCACCTGACCGTCTTTCAGCATATCGACCACATCGGGGCGACCCTCATAGACCTTGTTGACCACCTCACAGGCGACGCCCTGTTCTTCCAGCCAGCCCTGCGTGCCGCGGGTCGCAACCAACGCAAATCCTTGCTCAACCAGAACATTGGCGGCCTCAAGCATTGCTTTGCCCTTGTCGGCATCTTTGATTGAGATAAACGCACGTCCCGAGGAAGGCAGGACCATGCCAGCCCCCATTTGCGCCTTGAGGAAGGCCCGCGGGAAGTCACGGTCCCAGCCCATGACCTCTCCGGTTGAGCGCATTTCCGGACCTAGGATGGTGTCGACACCGGGGAAACGGGCGAAAGGCATCACAGCCTCTTTCACCGAGAACCACGGCATGTTCGGGTCGGCCAGCGTCATCTGATCGGCAATCTTGGTGTCCTGACCTTCCTGATACGCGGGGCGCTGCGGGAAGTTCGCCAGTTTCTCACCAGCCATGACACGCGCAGCGATGGATGCAATCGCGCTGTCGGTCGCTTTGGCCACGAAGGGTACAGTACGCGAGGCGCGGGGGTTCACTTCGATCAGATAGATTTCATCATCCTTGATCGCGAACTGTACGTTCATCAGACCCACAACATTCAAAGCCTTGGCCAATTTGAACGCCTGATCCTTGATCTGCTCGATGATCTCAGCCGACAGCGAATAAGGCGGCAACGAACAGGCCGAGTCGCCCGAGTGCACGCCAGCCTCTTCGATATGCTGCATGATGCCCGCCACGTGAACATCGGTGCCATCGCACAGCGCGTCCACGTCCAGTTCAACCGCGCCCGCCAGATAGCTATCCAACAGAACCGGGCTGTCACCGGAAACCACAACGGCCTCGTTGATGTAGCGTTTCAGCTGATCCATATCACGCACGATCTCCATCGCGCGGCCGCCCAGAACGTAGGAGGGGCGGATCACCAGCGGGAAGCCGATCTCTTCGGCAATCTCCAGCGCCTGTTCGTCGGTCGCGGCGATACCGTTTTTCGGCTGTTTCAAGCCCAGTTCGTTAACCAGCGCTTGGAAGCGTTCACGGTCTTCGGCCAGGTCAATCGCGTCGGGCGTGGTGCCGAGGATCGGAATGCCTTCGGCTTCCAACGCGTTTGCCAGTTTCAGCGGAGTTTGACCGCCGAACTGAACAATCACACCGTGCAGCGTGCCGTTTTCCTGTTCCGTCGTCAGGATTTCCATGACGTGTTCGAAAGTCAGAGGCTCAAAGTACAGGCGGTCCGAGGTGTCATAATCGGTCGAAACCGTCTCGGGGTTGCAGTTGACCATGATGGTCTCGTAGCCGGCTTCGGTCAGTGCGAAACAGGCGTGACAGCAGCAATAGTCGAATTCGATGCCTTGGCCGATCCGGTTCGGGCCACCGCCAAGAATGACGACCTTTTTGCGGTCGCTTGGGCGTGCCTCGCATTCGACGTCACCCATCATGGGGGCTTCGTAGGTCGAGTACATGTAGGGCGTCTGGGCCTCGAACTCGGCCGCGCAGGTGTCGATGCGTTTGAACACGGCGGTGACGCCCAGATTGCGGCGGGCGCGGCGCACGTTGTCTTCATCACGACCGGTCAGGTTGCCCAAACGCGCATCGGTGAAGCCCAGCATTTTCAGTTTGCGGATGCCTTCTTCGGTCACCGGCAGGCCGTCTTTGCGGACCTGACGCTCGGCTTCGATGATCTCGCGGATGCGAGCCAGGAACCATGGGTCGAATTTTGTGACACCAAAGATTTCGTCATCAGTCAGACCGTGACGCATCGCTTGCGCGATGGTGCGCAGACGGTCGGGGGTCTGCTGGCTGATCGCCTTGATCACGGCGGCCTTGTCATCGGCTTCGTCCCAGAGGCCGACGTTCAGGCCGGGGATCTCGATCTCATCAAAGCCGGTCAGGCCCGATTCCATCGATGCCAGCGCCTTTTGCATCGATTCGTGGATGGTGCGTCCGATGGACATCGCTTCACCGACCGATTTCATGGCGGTGGTCAGATAGGGTTCCGAGCCGGGGAATTTCTCAAATGCGAATTTCGGGATTTTGGTGACGACATAGTCGATGGTCGGCTCGAACGAGGCTGGGGTGACCTTAGTGATGTCGTTGTCCAGCTCGTCCAGCGTGTAGCCCACGGCCAGTTTGGCCGCGATCTTGGCAATCGGGAAACCGGTTGCCTTGGAGGCCAGAGCGGACGACCGCGATACGCGCGGGTTCATTTCGATCACGACCATACGGCCATCATCGGGGTTGATCGCCCACTGTACGTTCGACCCACCTGTCTCGACGCCAATCTCACGCAAAACGGCGATCGAGCCGTTGCGCATGATCTGGTATTCTTTGTCGGTCAGCGTCAGGGCAGGGGCCACGGTGATCGAGTCACCGGTATGCACGCCCATCGGATCGACGTTTTCAATCGAGCAGACGATGATGGCGTTGTCGGCGGTGTCGCGGACCACCTCCATCTCGTATTCTTTCCAGCCCAGCAGGCTTTCATCAACGAGGATCTGGTTGACCGGTGAGGCATCCATGCCCGAGCGGCAGAAATGGATGTAATCCTCACGGTTATAAGCCACGCCACCACCGGTGCCGCCAAGGGTAAAGGCGGGGCGGATAATCGCGGGCAGGCCGATCTCTTCCAACTCGTCCAGCGCCATCTGCACACCGGCATCCAGATCGGTGGAACCGTCTTCACGCTTGGGCGCGGTCACGATGGTTGCCTTGGGGTTTTCAAGGCCCAGACGGTCCATCGCCTCGCGGAACAGGGCGCGGTCTTCAGCCATTTCGATGGCGTCGCGCTTGGCGCCGATCATCTCAACGCCGAACTTGTCCAGAACGCCCATCTCTTCCAGTGCCAGCGAGGTGTTCAGGCCGGTCTGTCCGCCCATGGTGGGCAGCAGGGCATCAGGGCGTTCTTTCTCGATAATCTTGGCAACAACTTCTGGGGTGATCGGCTCGATATAAGTCGCGTCCGCCAGACCGGGATCGGTCATGATCGTCGCGGGGTTTGAGTTCACCAGAATGACCCGGTAGCCTTCTTCACGCAGCGCTTTACAAGCCTGAGCGCCGGAATAGTCGAACTCGCAAGCTTGACCGATAACAATGGGGCCCGCCCCGATTATCATGATCGACTGGATGTCGGTTCTTCTCGGCATGGCCTTGTTCCTTCGATTGTCCGCGAGTCAGGGCACCGCCCCAGCGCCCAAATTGTCCTGCGTTATAGGGACCGCGCGAAAAGGTGCAAGAGCTATCGGAAACAGGGGCGAAATTGCCGCTTTCCCCCCTTTCACCTGCTGGCGTATCCTCTATATCGCGCAGCACGGCAAATGAGGATGCACTTGCGTATTCGTTTCGATCAGGGACCAGCCGGGCGGGGAACCCGGTTTGAGCGTCCATCCAAAATCATCCGCGCGGATAGTGCGGAGGAGGTGCCCCTGGCTCTGGCGGCGCTCGATCAGGCGCGTGCAGATGGGGCCTGGCTGGCCGGCTACGCAAGCTATGAACTGGGTTATGTGTTGGAGCCGCGTCTGGCGGATCGCCTGCCCGAGGGGCGACGGCTGCCGCTGCTGTGTTTTGGCGTGTTCGGAGAGCCGGATCGCGTTGGTCTGCCAAAGGACTTGGGCGGTGTCACGGCGTTTCAGCCCCGCTGGGATGAGGCCAGGTATACACAGGCCTTCCGGACGGTGCACGACGCTATCGGCGCCGGTGATATCTATCAGGCGAATCTGACGTTTCCAATCGACCTTGAGGTGACCGGAGAGTCAGACGCACTGTATGCGACGCTCACAGCTGGTCAGCCTGTTGGTCACGGTGCTTTGGTCGAGCAGGAGGGGTTGCCCGACCTGCTCAGCCGGTCTCCTGAGTTGTTTTTTCGCACCGATGCCGAGGGCCGGATCGAAACGCGTCCGATGAAAGGAACACAGCCGCGCAGCGAGGACCCGGTCGAAGATGAACGTCGTCGGGCTTTCTTGTCATCAGATGAAAAGAACCGCGCTGAGAACCTGATGATCGTCGACCTGCTGCGCAACGATATCAGCCGCGTGGCGCTGGCGGGCTCGGTCAAAGTGCCCGAACTGTTCAAGGTCGAAACCTATGCGACGGTTCATCAGATGGTATCGCTGGTGCAGGCGCAATTACATCTTGGGGTTGGCCTATCGGATATTCTGACGGCACTGTTTCCCTGCGGCTCAATCACCGGCGCGCCAAAAATTCGCGCCATGGAGATATTGTCGGAGTTGGAGCCATGGCCGCGCGATGTTTATTGCGGCACCATCGGATGGGCCGCGCCTGATGGACGGTCTGAATTCAATGTGGCCATCCGGACGCTCATGGTCGAGGACGGCAAGGCAACCCTGAACGTGGGCGGCGGGCTGGTCTGGGACAGCACCGCCCCATCGGAATATGAGGAGGCGCTATGGAAAGCCCGCTTCGCCCACCAGCTGAGCTTGATTTCCGTCTGATCGAAACGCTGGCTTTTCGGCCGGGGCAAGGGCTTGTGCGGCTGGATCGTCATTTGTCCCGTATGGCCCGCTCAGCCAAGGCGTTCCAGATTGACTTCGACTGGACCGCTGCTCAGGCGGTCGTGAATTCGGTATCTGGGAAAACCCCGCTGCGTTGTCGCCTGACATTGGATGCATGCGGAAAACTCGATTTGACGGCCGGAGATTTGGCCCCGAACCCGCCGCTCTGGCGTGTCGGTGTGGCTGAGCAGCGCCTTTCTTCGTCGGATATCTGGCTGCGGCACAAAACCACCCGTCGGGCTATCTATGACAGAGCGCGTGCGAACCTGCCTGCTGGTGTTGATGAGCTCTTGTTTCTCAATGAACGAGATGAGGTATGCGAAGGCACGATCACCAATCTGTTTCTTGAGATGCCCGGCGGGCCGTGCCTGACGCCTGCACTGTCCAGTGGGGTTTTGCCTGGAGTTCTGCGCGAAGAGATGCTGGAGCACGATAACACGACAGAGGCGGTGCTGACCCTGGCCGATCTGCAGAAGGCGCAAACGATCCACTTCGGCAATTCGCTGCGAGGGTTGATCCGGGCGGAGCTTGTAACACCGTGAGCAGGCAAAACGAATGGGCTGCGCGCCCAGCTGCCGTGCAGCGACTGAAGCTCGAGTTTGGGCTGTTCTACTTCGCCGTACCGGTTCTGATCGCAGTGCTCTTTCCACCAGATTGGATGTTTCCGTCGCTCTTTGCGTTCACCGGGTTGGGTATTGTCTTGCTGCACAGCACGCCCGGATTTTCGTGGGCCGAGCTTCGCTATGGCTGGCGAAACTGGTCCTGGGGCGAGGTTCTGCTGTTCACAATTGCGATGGCATCCGTCTGCTCAACCCTTGTCCTGACACTGCGACCGCAAGCTGCCTTTGCCCTGTTGAAGCACCGGCCCGAGTTGCTGGCCTTCATCTGGGTCGGTTACCCGCTCGCTTCGGCCTTGCCGCAAGAGTTGCTGTTTCGCGCGCTGTTCTTTCGCCGCTATCACGCAATCCTGCCGAAGGGATATGCCGCCTATTGGCTCAACGCGGCACTCTTTTCGCTCGCTCACCTGATGTATTGGAGCTGGATCGTTGCCATCATGACATTTGTCGGAGGGTTGCTATTTACCTGGGCCTACGACAAGCGAGGGTCGTTCTTCTACGCCGTTTTGTTGCACGCCATCGCGGGCAACATCATCTTTGCAGCAGGATTGGGGATCTATTTCTACTCAGGCAACGTGCAAAGGCCGTTTTGACGGCGCGACCTGCCTTGACTTTCCATGCCCGACGGGGTGTATCGGCGCGACGAATTCTGCGCCCGAAGGGATATGATCCATGCACGCCTACCGCAGCCACACCTGCGCCGCTCTGACCGCCGCCAATGTCGGTGAAACCGTCCGCCTGTCCGGTTGGGTGCATCGTGTCCGAGATCACGGCGGCGTGCTGTTCATCGACCTGCGCGACCATTTCGGCGTAACGCAGGTTCTGTGCGACGGCGACAGCGCGGCCTTTGCCGAGCTGGAGAAGGTGCGGTCCGAATGGTGTATCCGCATCGATGGCACGGTCAAAGCCCGCGACGCTGATCTGGTGAACCCTAAGCTGCCCACCGGCGAGATCGAAGTTTATGTGCGTGAGCTGGAAGTTCTGGGTGCCGCTGATGAGTTGCCGCTGATGGTCTTCGGCGATCAGGAATACCCCGAGGAAACGCGTCTGCGCTATCGCTATCTGGATCTGCGTCGCGAGGCGATGCAGCAGAACATGACCCTGCGCTCGGACGTTGTCGCCTCGATGCGCCGTCGGATGTGGGATCAGGGGTTCCGCGAATATCAGACGCCAATCATCACCGCCTCGTCGCCCGAAGGCGCGCGCGACTTTCTGGTGCCATCGCGCCTGCATCCGGGCAAGTTCTATGCGCTGCCGCAGGCGCCGCAGCAGTTCAAGCAGCTGATCATGGTGTCGGGTTTCGACAAATATTTCCAGATCGCGCCGTGCTTCCGTGACGAAGATCCGCGCGCCGACCGCTCGCCGACCGATTTCTACCAGCTCGACCTCGAGATGTCGTTTGTTGAGCAACAAGACGTGTTCGACACCATCCAACCCGTTCTGACCGGCGTGTTTGAAGAGTTCGGTGGTGGCCGCAAGGTCGATCAGGAATGGCCGCAAATCTCCTACAAGGATTCAGCGCTGTGGTATGGCACCGACAAGCCCGATCTGCGCAATCCTATTAAAATGCAAGTGGTCTCCGACCACTTCCGCGGGTCTGGCTTCGCGATTTTCGCGAAGCTGTTGGAGCAAGAGGGCACCGAAATCCGCGCCATCCCGGCGCCGACCGGTGGCAGCCGTAAATTCTGTGACCGCATGAACGCGTTTGCGCAGAAAGAAGGTCTGCCCGGAATGGGCTACATCTTCTGGCGCGATCAGGGCGAAGGAATGGAGGCTGCGGGACCTCTGGCCAAGAACATTGGCCCAGAGCGTACCGAGGCGATCCGTCAGCAACTTGGGCTGGGCGTTGGCGACGCTGCCTTCTTCCTGGGTGGCAAGCCGAAGGCCTTTGAAAAGGTCGCTGGCAAGGCCCGTGACGTGATCGGTGAGGAACTGAACCTGACCGAGAAAGACCGATTTGCTTTCGCGTGGATCGTGGATTTCCCGATTTACGAGCAAGACGAAGAAACTGGCGCGATCGACTTCGAACACAATCCGTTCTCGATGCCGCAGGGCGGCATGGACGCGTTGCAGGGCAACCCTCTGGACGTACGCGGCTATCAGTACGATCTGGCCTGTAACGGGTACGAGCTGGTCTCGGGCGCGATCCGGAACCACAAGCCCGAGATTATGCTGAAAGCTTTCGAACTGGCGGGCTATGGCGAGGATGAGGTGAAGTCTCGCTTTGGCGCTCTGTTTAATGCCTTCCACTATGGCGCGCCGCCGCACGGGGGCTGTGCCGCAGGGATCGACCGGATCGTAATGCTGCTGGCGGATGAGGCCAACATCCGCGAGGTCATGATGTTCCCGATGAACCAGCGCGCCGAAGACCTGATGATGGATGCGCCGTCCGATCCGACTTCGGATCAGTTGATGGAGCTGGGTCTGCGCATTATCCCGCAGGACTGATCGAAACCGCCCGCCTCGCGCGGGCGGTTTTCGTTATGAGTGTCGAAGATTTACGCCAGACGTCAGTCTAGCGGGTTATGCATGTTCCGACGATTGCTGCGGATATGCTTCGCGGTCTGACGCGTCTGGCGGTAAAGCCAGATAAACAAGAAGGATGCGGTCAGGAAATAGGCCGTCAGCATCTCAGATCGCCTCCTGCCGTTCGAGGCGTTCCTGCACAAGGCCAGCGACCCGCGCCGCTTGAGCCGTGACCGGAGCCCCCTGCCTTCGCGATGCGGCAAGCCGAAGTGCTGCATCTTCGAGGACAGTGTCCTGTGCATCCCGCGCCACGCTTTGCAGAAACTGCGCCGCGTAATCCAGTGTTTGCTGATCGTTCGGTCCGGTCAGCACATCGGCGATATGGGCCATATCGTCCTGATAAGCCAGAGGATCAGGATGAACGATTTCATCGCGCACCGCATCTAAGTCGCTGGGTCGGCGATCTTCGGGCAAAAGCTCAAGGATTTTTTTTTGGAAATAGGATAGTGAGTTCAGAGGTTTGGTCAGAAATCCATCTGCCCCCGCACGCAAGGCGACCGATTTGGAGTTGTCATCGCCTGACATGCCGAGGATGACCGCTATTCGCGGCACCGCATAGGTGAGTTCAGCGATCAGATCAGCGCCAGAGCCGTCTGGCAGCCCCATATCGACGATCAGCACCGAGGGGCGGTAAATCTGCAGATGACGCCGTGCCGATTTCAGGCAGTCCGCACGTCGGATGCGTGCACCGCTGTGCAGGCACATCAAGCGAATTGCATCGCAGGCATAGCGGCTGTCTTCGACCACAAGGATGGTCTGGCCCAGCAGCGGCCGCATCTTGGTGGCCAGCGCCGGAGGGGCGAAAGGTCCCGAATCGTCCATGGCAGAACTCCTGATTAGCAGATGCCTCACGCTAGGAACTTCCGGCTAATACAGGGTTAACGCGCGTTTTGGCGCACTTGCCCTTTGACGGGACAGACCCCATAACCGCTGCAACGCAGAACGGAAGGAGAGTTCCATGATCGGTCGTCTCAACCATGTTGCCATCGCGGTTCCCGACCTCGAGGCCGCTTCAGCCCAGTATCGCAACGCTTTGGGGGCCAAGGTTGGCGCGCCGCAGGATGAGCCCGATCATGGGGTGACTGTCGTGTTCATCGAACTGCCCAACACCAAGATCGAACTCCTGTACCCGCTGGGTGAAAACAGTCCGATCAACGGATTCCTCGAAAAGAACCCGTCGGGTGGCATCCACCACGTTTGCTATGAGGTCGAGGACATCATCGCCGCACGCGACCACTTGAAAGCGACCGGCGCGCGCGTTCTCGGGTCGGGTGAACCTAAGATCGGTGCTCATGGCAAGCCGGTTCTGTTCCTGCACCCCAAGGATTTCAACGGTTGCCTGGTTGAGTTGGAACAGGTCTGACACCGATGACGATCACTGCTGCTCTGGTTCTGTTTGCGGTCATCTGGTTTCTGACCCTGCTGGTCGTACTGCCGATACGGATTAAAACGCAGGGTGACCTAGGGGATATCGTTCCGGGCACCCACGCGGGTGCGCCGGAAGTGCATCACATGAAAAAGAAACTCTGGATCACCACGGGGATAACAGTGATTCTATGGGCGATCATCGCAGGCATCATTATTTCCGGCCTGATCTCGGTGCGTGATTTCGACTGGCTGAATCAGCTGGAACCGCGCGAATAGCGCTTCAGGCGCGCGTGTTAGACAAACCGTGATAGAGATGGGTGAAAGTTGCGGCCCCCAGGATCGGGATCAGCAGGTTCACCAACGGTACCGACAAGGGAACGGCCATCAGAATCCCTGCCACCCAGATGGTGAGGCTGTGTTTTGCGCGCAGTTTCCGTGCCCCTTCGCGACCTAATCGGCGCATGGCGGCGAGGGTGAAATACTCTCGCCCCAGCAGAAAACCGTTCATGCCCCAGAAAATGAACAACGCGAAAGGCGAGAACACTGCGTACAGGATCAGAGCCAAGAGATTGGCGACGATCAGGACACCCAGAAAGCTGAGCGTATCACGCAGCGCATCACCAAAGGGAATACGTTGGGCCGGAGGCAAGCCGGGATAATGCCGGTCCTCGACTGCTTGAGCTACTTCGTCGAGAAACATGGATGTGATCGCAGACGCCACCGGCACCATCAGGAATACTGACAGTACCATCATCAGCAGAAACGACGACACGCTGAGCAGATCGTTCAGCCATGTCACCTCTCCCAGTATCGGCAGCGTCGCTTGTTCCCCGACCAGAACATTGATCAGCCAGAGAAACCCGGCATAGGCCGCCACCAGCAACGCGAAGGTCAATCCGACACCCAGCAGCAGCACCTTACGGAACCGGGGATCACCGATCTGGCCGAGCGCCTGAAGAAACGATTGAATGATGATCATTCCGCAACCCACTGGGTCAACGCGGTGACATCGGGGCGTGGCCGTTCGGGTGGAGCCGTACCCTCGGTCGCGATGTGAATGAAACCCGCGATGGATTCGTTGTCCGTCAGACCCAGCGCCGCCTGACAAAACGCGCGATCATGGGATTGCCAACCCGACAGCCAGTTCGCACCCCAACCGGCTGCCAACGCGGCGTTCAGAAGCGCCAGACAAACGGCCCCGGCGGAATAGGTCTGTTCGATTGCCGGGATCTTGTCCGAAGGTTTCTGTACCTCGATAACCGCGACTGCCAGATGTCCCATGTCGAACTGGCTGCGGGCCTTTGTAATGTCTTCCGGAGTCTTGCCGAGAGATTGACCGCAGGTCTCGGTCAGCTCGGCCAAACGCTGCATTGCGCCCTTTTCGATGACCACAAACCGCCAGGGCTCAAGCTTGCCATGATCCGGGCTGCGCGCGGCGGCTATGAGGAGGGGCAACAGCTCATCGCGGGTCGGGGCAGGCGCGACCAGAGTCTTCGCTGGGCGCGAGCGGCGCACTTGTAGAAAATCCAACGCAGCTTGGTTCTTCAGGGACATATGTTAACTTCCTTCACATGGGCAGTCTGTATGTCGGAGGCATGCCGACCGCTTTCAAGGGCAAACTGCCCCTGAAAGGATGACAAATTCAATCGGAAATACTGTCCGTGATCGGATACCAGGGCAGAACTTAGCTGCTATTCCTTGGGACCATCGGTTTCGCGAATCTGGTAAACACCTTCAGGCAGGTCCAATGCCGCGGCCAGATCACGTACCTGCTCGGGTGACAGCGTGATCTTTTGGATCTGGTCGGTGCGGGTATCCAACTGCTCGATTGTTACGCATTCGGCGAAGCTGTTGATCACAATATCTTCCTGCAAAGGCTTTGCGCCTTCATCCACCAGCGTGATGACCGTCGAGTCAAATTCGTGTTCGATTGAAAACATGAATGCAGAGTGCCGATCACGGGGCTGTAATGCAACCCGATAGGCGTGCAATCCGCGGTGGTCCCGTCTGGTAAGCCGGGTTATGCTCGGCCACGGTCGAAGCGCCTGAAAGGAACCCGAATGCGCCGTCTTGCCCTAATGTTGGTGTTGCTTCTGGCCGCGTGTGACACTCCGTCTTTGGTAGCGGTTCCAGCCGAGAACTGGAAGCCAAACTCAACGAGCAAGAAGGCCACGGCCCGCAGCTTTGAGCAGGTCGGGCGCGATGTTGCGATTGCTGCCGGAAAAGAGTGCCGCCGCCGTGCGCCCTCAAGCAATTGCGACTTCGTCGTATTGGTCGATCTGAACCCCAATGCACCTGCCAATGCATTCCAGACGCTGGATGATGATGGCCGTCCGCTGATTATCTTCACTCAACCGATGATCCGGTCGGCGCAAAACGCTGATGAGATCGCTTTTGTCATGAGCCACGAGGCTGCGCACCACGTTCTGGGCCATATCGCGCGGCAGGCGGCCAATGCGAAGGAAAGCGCGAAAATCTTCGGCGATCTCGCGCGAGAGCGGGGCGAGGATGCGGCAGGCATCGAACGGGCGCAGAAATTGGGGGCTCAGGTCGGCGTTCAAAACTACACGCAACAGTTTGAATTGGAGGCAGATCAGTTGGGCACGGTGATCACCCACTCGGCCGGGTATGATCCACTGGCCGGCATGATGTTCTTTCAGCGCATTCCCGATCCGGGTGACCGGTTCCTCGCCACGCATCCGCCCAACGCCAAACGGGTCGAGGCGGTCTTGCAAACAGCGCGTCAGTTGGGATTGCAGTAATGGCGGGTTTGACGCAGTTGGGCGTCGTCCTCAGTGATCGAGGATCAAAATACGCCGTGACGGGTGCGCAGGTTACCAGTCGGGCCGAAGTGGATGCCGTGCTCGCCGATCTGAAATCCGACAAAGCCTATGCCAAGGCCACGCATAACACCTGGGCGGCGATGCTGCCGACAGGAGCACTTAAGGCGGACGACGGGGAAACCGGCGCCGCGATGGTGATTTTGCGGATGATGGAACGGGCCGGGTTGTCGGACCACGTCATCATCGTAACCCGTTGGTATGGCGGTAAGAAACTTGGCGGTGACCGGTTTCGAAGGGTTCAGGACGCGACACGGGCCTATCTGGATCATTTGGGCCTTTGACCTGAGTCAAGGCGCGCTTGGCCGGATCGGATAGCTTTCCCAAAAGCGTGACAGGGAAAGGAAACCGCATGTCCCACCGCGAAACGCTCAAACGTCATGCCGGTCTTGTGGACGAGATGGCCACAACGCTGGGCGTAGACCTGCAGGAAGCCGCACTCGACGGTGCCTTGCGTATCGATGAAATATCAGAGGCCGTCCTGCGCTGTACAGGCTGCCCCAACCCCGGTCACTGCGAATCGTTTCTGGCAGAAACTCCGGCCGCGTCCCGAACCCCGGAATATTGCCGAAACCAGGAGTTGTTGCAACGGTTGATACCCTAGGCTCGGGGGCTGCCATGACACAGCTCGGTCAGGTGATGACACATCTCAGGTTAGTGCTGCGCATGGCACGCACGACCGGTACAGATTTGGTCGCAGCGCATCGTGATGGTCATCTGAGCCAGCAGGATTGGGCCGAGATGATTCAGCTTTGCCGCGGATGCGAATGGGCGTGTGATTGCCCGGACTGGATGGACGATAACGAAACCACAGAACGCGCGCCCTGCACCTGCCCGAACCGGGATCGGTTTACGGCGCTGAAGATCCGAGAGTCATAGGTGAGCAGATGCCACAGGTTCCATTGGGGGAAATCGAAACGCATTTCTGGCTAACACGCTCGGTCGCACGCTGTATGGGGGTATCTCTGACCGAAGCGATGGCCGAGGGCAAACTGAGCCCCGACGACTATGCCCAAATCGTAACGCGCTGCCGCGCCTCTGATTGCAGCGAGAAATGTCAGGTCTGGCTCGCAGCCCAGCAGTCTCGGGCCAAGGAAGCACCTGCGTTCTGCGCCAATTCGAAACCACTGAACGACCTGCTTTGATCGTCTTACAGTTTGGCGTGAGATCCGTCACACAGCGGTGGATTTGTGCTGTGTTTGCAGCCGCAGAAGAACAGTTTCTTGTCACTCTCAGCGGTGTATTTCATCGGCTCCAGCCCGGTATCCTTATGCGAGCCATCACAGAATGGCTGACGTTGGGATTTGCCGCACGCGCACCAGAAATAGGTTTTTCCCTTGGTTACTTCGATCGGAAAGGGACCTTTTTGGGCAATGATCGGCGCATCTGACATTTGGCGTCTCCGTTGTTGGCTGGTGTCAGAAACACAGTGTAGAGCGTGGAAATGAAAAGGATAGAGCACCAGTTCAGATCGTGGCCCCAGCGTCGTTCCGCCTTAATTCACAACCTCGTGATCGATTCGGTTGCCAGATCAGTAACTTGGTCTTATTCTGACACCGGCCCCGAAAAACTGGGCAATATCAGAAAAGTAATAGAGGATTGACGGACATGAAACTGAAATTTGCTGCCATCTGCGCTACAGCTGTTGTTCTGACTGCATGCTCGCAGCAGGAAGAGCCAACCCCGGTCTACATCCAGCCTGATTATGATAAGTACGGTACGCCCAGCTGTGCTGCAGGCTATGAACTGGCCACGACCGAAGCGGGCCAGACTGTCTGTAATCCGGTCACACAATAAAGCATCTGCAGGCGGTCCCTGTTGGGGCCGTCTGCATCCGTACCGCTTGGACCGCCGCATTCGAGGCGGTTTTTTCTTGCCTTTCCGCAGTCGCTGCTGAACCTGCGGTCACGAATTCCACCGGACGGACCTATGCGAAATTTCTTTACCCGCCTGAATGACCGCACCCGCTGGAGCTGGCAGGGCCTGTGCGCCACATGGCGTGACGAGTATTCCTTTCGAAGCTGGGGCTGGGCCAATCTGATCTCGGCCGCGCTTGCGTTTCTTCTGCCATTGGGCCCGACAGAACGGGCGCTGATTCTGATTATGGGTCTGCTGGTGCTGGTGGCCGAGCTGTTCAACACTGCCATTGAACGTGCTGTCGATCACACCTCAACCGATCACCACGCCCTTGCGGGACAGGCCAAAGACGCAGCCAGCGCGGCGGTTGCGTTGACCGCCATTGCGGCAGGCGTGGCATGGGTGTTCGCGCTGATCGGGTTGTTCTGAGCGTTCAGCCTGACGACTGCAGCCGCCCCCACAGATCATACTCGCCAGCTTCATCGACTTCGACCGAGACGATATCTCCGGGCTTCAGAGCCTCGAACCCTTCGTCTATAAACAGGTTCCCGTCAATCTCGGGCGCATCAGATTTGGTCCGGCAGGTTGCGGCTTCGTCATCGATCTCATCGACGATCACCTCAAGCTTCTGGCCAACCTTCGCCGCCAGTTTCGCCTCGGAAATCGCCTGTGCCTTCTCCATGAACCGGTCCCAGCGCTCTTGCTTTACCTCGGCAGGGACGTGATCCGGCAGGTCGTTCGACCTAGCACCGTCCACGTTTTCGTACTGGAAACAGCCGACGCGATCCAGTTGCGCCTCATCCATCCAGTCCAGCAGAGTTTGGAATTCAGCTTCGGTTTCGCCGGGATAACCGACGATGAAGGTCGAGCGTAGGGTGATGTCAGGGCAGGTGGCGCGCCACGCTGCAATTTCATCCAGCGTTTTTGCCCCCGCTGCGGGGCGGGCCATACGTTTCAGAACATCCGGGTGGGCATGTTGGAACGGAATGTCGAGATAGGGCAGCACATTGCAGCCCGCATCCGCCATCAGGGGAATCAAATCGCGCACATGCGGATAAGGGTAGACATAGTGCAGCCTTACCCAGGCGTCGAACTGCCCCAGCTCCCGTGCCAGATCGGTGATATGGCTGCGCACCTCGCGGTCTTTCCACGGGTTCATGTCATATTTGCGGTCCAGCCCGTAAGCCGAGGTGTCCTGCGAGATCACGAGCAATTCGCGCACGCCGTTGTCCACCAGTTTCTCGGCCTCGCGCAGCACCGCATGGGCTGGGCGACTGGCGAGCTTGCCGCGCATATCGGGAATGATGCAGAACTTGCATTTGTGGTTACAGCCCTCGGAAATCTTGAGATAGCTGTAATGGCGCGGCGTCAGCTTGACACCCGATGCGGGCAGCAGATCGACATAGGGGTTCGGGTCTGGCGGCACGGCGGCGTGGACCGCATCCAATACCTGTTCGTATTGATGAGGTCCGGTGACGGCCAAAATCCTTGGATGGTGTTCGCGGATATAGTCCGGCTCGGCCCCCAGACAGCCCGTCACGATAACCTTGCCGTTCTCAACCAGCGCTTCGCCGATGGCCTCCAGCGACTCGGCCTTGGCGCTGTCCAGAAACCCGCAGGTGTTCACAATCACGGCATCGGCGCCCGCATAATCCGGCGAAATGCCGTATCCTTCGGCCCGTAGCCGGGTCAGAATACGTTCACTGTCGACCAGAGCCTTGGGGCATCCCAAAGACACCATCCCAAGGGTGGGCTGACCCCGTCGCGGAGTATCAGTGATCTGTGCCGAAGGGGCCAGATCAGGGCGGAGGTTTGGTGGGTTCGTACTCATGGCCGGGCATATAGAGGGGAAAGCTTCCCCTTGCAAATATTGCCTGCACAGGGCTGACTTGAAACAGAGCAGATAAGCCGGAAAGGCAGACCCATGAAGTGGCTCATTCGTATCGTTTTCCTTTTGGTTGCGGCCTTCGGGCTGGTCATTGGCGCGTTGCTGCTGATGCCCGGTGACAAGCTGGCGACCATTCTGGCCGAGCAGGTCAAAGCGCAAACGGGTCGTGATTTGAAGCTGTCGGGCGATGTCCGGCTGTCTTTCTGGCCGGTTTTGGGGATGGAAACCGGGCCGGTTACCTTCGGCAATGCACCCTGGGCCGGGTCAGAGCCGATGCTCAGCGCGCAAAGTCTGGCCGTTGGGGTTGATGCCTCTGCGTTGCTGTCGGGGGATATCCGCATCAAGCGGGTGCTGGCCGACAGTCCGGTGCTGCGATTGGAGCGGTCGGAGGGGCGCGGGAACTGGGAACTGCATCAGGCTGACAATTCCTCCGGCACCAGTGGATCGGCGCAAGCTGCTGAAAGCCGACCGGTCACGTTGGAGAGGCTGGAGCTAACTGATGCCCGGCTGGTCTATGTCGAGGACGGCGCGATCAGCATGGATTTTGCCAATGTCGACCTGTCTGCGCGCTGGCCCGGCATCACCGACCCTATGGAGATGCAAGCCAGCATGCCCGTGCCTGGAGGTGCGGTAGAAGTCGACCTGACGATCCCCGACTTGCCTGCCTTTTCCAACGGGGTGGTGACACCACTTGAACTGAGCCTGACCGCTCCGGGCGGAGATGTTCAGTTCTCAGGCCGGGTGAATCTGGCTGGTGAAATGGATGGCAAGACCACAGTTACAGCGCGTGACACGCATAAGATGCTGGCTGCGTTCGGGCAGGGCGGTGTAACGGTACCCGAAGGCTTGGGGCGTGTGGCTTCGGTCTCGGGGCAGATGACCTATACCAGTGATGGCCGGATTTCCTTGCGCGATATGGTCACGATTCTGGATAGCAATCGGTTGGATGGCGAAGCAGACATCCAGATATCCGATCCGCCACAGATTACCGCGCGTCTGAAGGCCGGTGATCTCGATCTGTCGAAAGTGGCGGGAGAGGCGTCATCTGGTGGAGGGTCGGGTTCGGACGGATGGTCGAAACAACCGATCGATGCCTCGTTTCTGGCCCTGGCGAATGGAACAATCCGCTTGCAGGCCAGGTCAATTGCAGTGCCGGGTATGCGGTTGGGGCAAAGTGATCTGATGCTCAGCCTCGACCGCTCGCGCGCAGTTCTCAAGATGCAACCGGCTTCATTGTTTTCGGGCCAACTGAACGGTCAGGTCGTCGCCAACAACCGCAACGGCCTGTCGGTTGGCGGCAATCTGAAGGCTGACAATATCGATATCAAAGAGGCGTTGACCACGCTGGGGGATATAGAACGCCTATCCGGAACTGGCTCGGGCACGCTTGAGTTTTTGGGGGTTGGGCAGACCGAAGACCAGATCATGCGCTCGCTGAACGGCAAAGGCCGTATCGATGTGGGCAAAGGGGTAATCGCGGGGCTGGATCTTGACCGGCTGATGGGCCGCGGTGAGGGCGCGGGCGGTACGACTGTGTTCAACAGTCTGACGGCCAGTTTCACGATGCAAAACGGTGATCTGACGAATAACGATCTGCTGATGCAACTCGACAATTTTCGCGCGGATGGAGCGGGGCGCGTGGGTCTGGGCGCGCGTGACATTGATTATCTGTTCACACCCGTAGCCTTGCGGGCTAATTCGGGTCAGGGCATCTCAGTCCCGGTTCGGATCGTGGGGCCATGGAGCAACCCTTCGATCAAGCCGGATCTGAGCAAAGTCATCGAAGCCGCCGCCGAGGGCAAGATCAAAGAGCTGGAAGATGACGCCAAGAATAAGGTTCTACAAAAGGTTGGGGATGAGCTTGATACCACGATTACCGAAACCGGGCAGGTCGAGGATGCGTTGAAGAAGAAGCTTGAGGAGGAGGCCAAGAAAGGTCTTCTGAAGCTGCTTGGTGGGGATTAGCCGGGGGCGCACCACGCCCCCGTAAGATCAGATTGTCTGATCGTAGTCGCCAACGCCGGGTTCGGTGCGGATAACGGCGTCGATATCGGCAAAGATCGCGCGCATCTCGTCTTTGCTTTCACTGCTTTCACAAACCACGACAAGGTTCGGGGTGTTCGACGACGCGCGCACCAGCCCCCAGCTGCCATTGTCCAGAATGACCCGCGCGCCGTTGACGGTCACGACCTCTTTGATCGCACGACCGGCAAAGCTCTCACCCGCGTCGGCCTTGGCGACCAGTTTGTCGACCAACCGCTGCAGAATATCGTATTTCTCGGTATCAGCGGCGTACGGCGACATCGTAGGTGTGGACCACGTTTTGGGCAGCGCCTTGCGCAGGTCCGACATGCTCTGATCCGGATTGCGGTCCATCAGCTTGCAGATTTCCACGGCCACGCGCATTCCGCAGTCATATCCGCGCCCCACCGGTTCGGCCAGAAAGTAGTGACCCGATTTCTCAAACCCGGCCAGTGCGCCGATTTCCTTGACCCGGCGCTTCATATGGCTGTGCCCGGTTTTCCAGTAGTCGGCTTTCACCCCATGGGCCTGTAGCTCAGGATCACTGGCGAACAGTCCCGTCGATTTCACATCAGCCACAAAGGTCGATCCCGGATAGAGCTTGGCCAGATCGCGGGCCATGATGACACCGACTTTGTCAGCGAAAATCTCTTCGCCTTCGTCATCCACTACCCCGCATCGATCGCCATCCCCATCAAAGCCGAGCGCCAGATCAGCACCGCTGGCTTTGACCGTGTCGGCCATGTCATGCAGCATTTCCATGGCCTCGGGGTTCGGGTTGTAGTTGGGGAATGTGTAGTCCAGCTCTGTATGGCTCGGTACGACCTCGACACCAATGCGTTCAAAGATTTCGGGTGCAAAGGCGGCGGCGGTTCCATTGCCTGCGGCGCAAACGACCTTGAGCGGGCGGGACATTTTGAAGTCACCAATCAGATCGTCGATATAAGCCTCTTTCACGCCATCAACGAATTCATAGGACCCGCCTGCACGCGCAACGCCTTCGCCGTTCAGAACGATGTCGCGCAGTTCTGACATTTCGTCAGGACCATGGGTCAGGGGGCGGTCAAAGCCCATTTTGACGCCGGTCCAACCGTTTGGATTGTGGCTGGCCGTCACCATCGCCACCGCAGGCACATCCAGATGGAATTGTGCAAAATAGGCCATCGGGCTTAGCGCTGGGCCGATATCCTTGACCTGAATACCTGCCTGCATCAGCCCCACGATCAGCGCATTCTTGATCGACAGAGAATAGTCACGATAGTCATTGCCAACCGCAATCACCGGCTCGATCCCGCGCTTATGCATCTGGGTACCCAGACCCAGGCCAAGAGCGGTCATGCCCGGCAGGTTGATCTCATCGGGGTATTTCCACCGCGCATCGTATTCGCGAAAACCGGTCGGCTTGATCATCGGGTCGCGCAAGAAACTCCAGGTGTTCGGGATCACCTCGGCAAGGGGCTTGGTCATTACAAATCTCAATCGCTAAATTTGAATCGGGTTTTCTTTGGCGAGCGCATCAAAACGCATCAACGTGTCAATCAGATGGCTCATTTGATCCAGCGGAATCATGTTGGGGCCGTCTGATGGTGCATTGTCTGGGTCCTGATGCGTTTCGATGAACAAAGCGCCGACACCCAGCGAAACAGCAGCCCGCGCCATGACTGGAGCAAACTCACGCTGCCCGCCGGAAGAACCACCCTGACCACCTGGCTGTTGCACTGAATGGGTAGCATCCATGACCACTGGATACCCAGTTTTCGCCATCTGTGGCAGTGAGCGCATATCGGCCACCAGAGTGTTGTAGCCAAATGAGGTGCCACGTTCGGTTAGCAGGATATTCTGGTTACCGGTGCTTTCGATCTTGGTAACGATGTTGGGCATCTCCCACGGAGCCAGAAACTGGCCCTTTTTCACGTTTACCGCTTTGCCGGTATTGCCCGCAGCCAGCAGCATATCTGTCTGGCGGCACAGGAAAGCCGGAATCTGAAGGATATCGACTGCCTCAGCCGCGATTGCGCACTGGGCTTCGGTATGAACATCCGTCAAAACTGGAATGCCCATGGTCGTGCGGATATCATCCAGCACCTTCAAGCCCGCATCAATACCCATGCCGCGCTTTCCGGACAATGAGGTTCGATTGGCTTTGTCGTAGGAGGCCTTGAACACATATTGCGCGCCTGCGGCATCGCAGGCCTCTTTCATGGTGCCTGCGATCATCTGGGCGTGATCGGCGGTTTCAAGCTGGCAGGGGCCGGCGATAATGGTCAGCGGAAGATCGTTGCCAACCGTCAGGTCGGCGATTTTTATATGTTTCATGGGTCTTTACGAGGATACCTGTTCACGAAGGACCGACGCGGTAAGCGAGATCATCAGGTAGATACCAGCAAATAACAGGAAAGCCAAAATCGTATTTTCGAACTTGCGCGGATAGCTGGGTTCATCGCTGGGCACCGGGTTCACCGAGACGGTCAGATAGCGCACTTTACGGTTAGCCTCGGTCCGGGTCGCTTCCATTTGCTGCATAGCGGTTTGCAGCATCATATCCCGTGCGACCAGATCAGCCTGAGCCATCTGGATCCGCACGCTCAAACGCGCCAGCGAGTTTTCGCCTGCCGAGGCGTCCAGCATCTCGGCATTCAGTTCTTCGAGGACCACTTCGAGGCGCGCAATATCCGCGCGGACCCCATCAACCTTGGCTTGATTGGGGCGCAGATTGTCCAGCAAAGCCGCAAGTTGCAGTTCCTTGTCCTGCAACTCGAACTCGAACTGATCGATGCGCGCGCGCAGGCTTGCGATCACGCTTTGCGGATCGAGAATTGCGCCTTGCAGCTGAAGCTCGATCAAATCCTCCTGCGCCTGTCTGCGTGCGGCTTGCGCGGCTTCAAAGCTTTCTCGCGCATCGCGCATCTGGTCCTCACGCTTTTTCTCGGTCAGGCCATTGATGGTTTCCTCGGCGTAGGAGATGAGCCGTCTTGATAAATCCACCGAGATTTTAGGGCTCGGGGCCGCGACCTCCATGCGAATGATGCCATCGCTGGGGTCATAGCCGATCGTTATCATCCGTTTGTAGAGTTTGTAGGTTTCCTCGAGGCTTGCATCCGTAGATAGTCGTTGGATCGGGTCAATCCAATCCTGCTGGAATATCTCGGCAAAACCAGTATCTCTTTCAAGCCGCTCCAACGCATCTTTGGATTCCAGAAATTCCTGTGTGGCAACTGAATCCTGCGCCGTAGCAAACTGAGTGCCTGCAAGGAAACCTCCGAACGATGCACCTCCACCGTCGGCCTGCAAAATCGAAAACGCCGACGCGCTGGCATACATGGGCGTGGCCACGCGATAAAAGTAGAAGCCTACGATCAGTGTCGGCAACAGTACAAAGGCGGTCAGGCGCGCAAACAGCCCCATAAGTTTGCGACGACGACGGCGCGCAATGTCTTTCTGGATTTGACCAATCTCATACTCGCGCCGCTGAGTCGGGCTGAGTTCCGGGCCAGGCAGATTCTTCTGTGAGTCCTTCGCGGTCTGCGGCAGATGAATTTTGATGTTGTCCTTCGCTACGCTGCCGTCCTGTCCCGTTGTGTCAACAGCGGTCAGATCAAGCAGGTTGGCGCGCTGAAACGGATCAATTCCCTTTAGACGCAGCAGGCGAACCGCATCATAGTCTGAGGTTGCCGCCAGGCCGTTTTTTTGCGCAAGCCGTCTTGCGACGCGCAGTTGCCGTCCCGTCAGCCCTTCGCGTTTGATCGCGTCCAACTCGGTCCCGGGCTGGACATCATTCGCGGCTTCGGGCGGTTGCGTGGCCTCACGAATACGCGCCATAGCGTCGGCGCGTGCCTGTGGCGTCCCCTCACCGCTTGGAGTGCGGTCGGGATTGTATTTTCTAGCCTTGGGTTTGGTAGTCATAAAGCTGCTTCGCCTCTTCCAAGGTTTCAAACATATAGAGCTGACCATCCAGCAGAACCGCCGCCTGGCGCGCGAATTTCTCAAGCACTGCCGGGTTGTGCGAAACGATCACAAGCGTCGTGGTACGCAGTCTTTCCTGCAAGATGGCCCCGGCTTTCTTGTTGAATTCCACATCCGTTGTCGAGGGCATCCCCTCATCGATCAGATACATGTCGAAATCCAGAGCCAACATCAGCGCAAAGGTAAAACGCGCGCGCATCCCGGCCGAATAGGTGCCGAGCGGCTGGTTGAAATACTCCCCTAGATTGCACAGCCAACTGCAGTAGGCTTCGACATAGTCGGGGTCCATGCCGTAGATCTTGGCGATGTAGCGTGCGTTCTCAAGCGCTGACAGGCGCTTGGCCACCCCGCCAGTGAACCCCATCGGAAACGAAACACGGCAGTCACGCCGGATCACACCTTCGTCAGGTTTTTCCAGCCCGGCCATCATGTTGATCAACGTTGTTTTGCCGGTTCCATTCGGGGCCAGCACGCCCAGCGAAGTGCCAAGTTCAACCCGAAACGACACCTGATCCAGAATCACCTTGCGGCGGGTTCCGGTCCAGAAGGACTTGCTGACATTATCAAATTCCAGCATGCGCGGCCTGTAGATCGCTCGGGTTCTTGTCGGTTTGAAAGCGTTGGTGCTACCCATCCATGTTGGCCACATTATGTCGAAATATGAAACAAATGATCAATGCATATCCGGGGCTATGACGACGAAGTGTTGCAAGGGCTGGACGTGTTCGACCGCGCCTGTCTTGACCCGATGCAATTCGCAACGCCTGATGACCCCATGAGTTCATTGATCGAAGACATACGCGCATGTCGCCTTTGCGCGGACAAATTCGCCCAGACTGAAACCGCGCACCAGCCGCGCCCCGTGGTATGGTTCCGCCCCGGCGCACGTATCCTGATTGCAGGTCAGGCACCCGGCGCACGGGTTCATGAGTCGGGCCGCCCTTTTACCGATCCGTCGGGGGATCGCCTGCGCGAGTGGCTGGGGGTCGATGAGGCCACATTCTACGACCGCGACCGTGTGTCGATCGTACCGATGGCGTTTTGCTTTCCCGGATATAACGCGCGCAAGGCGGATCTTCCGCCCCCGCCGATCTGCGGAAAGACATGGCATGACAAGGTGATGGCGGCGCTGGGCGAGGTGCCATTGACAGTGCTGGTGGGCGGCCACGCGCATAAATACCATCTGGGGGCCAAGACGCCGGTAACCGAAACCGTCAGTCGCTGGCGGGACCATGCGCCGCGGGTCTTTGCCTTGCCTCATCCCTCGTGGCGCAATACGGGTTGGTTGAAGAAAAACCCGTGGTTCGAGGCCGATCTACTACCGGTTCTGCGCGCTCGGGTGCAAGAGGTGATGAATGGCTGAAACCACAGCGCTCGATGCCGCACATGCTGCGATGGAGGCGGCCCCGCAAGACGATGCGGCGCGTCTGCGGTTTTTTGAGCGACTTGCCGATAGCGAACTGTTCCTGATGCTGACCGAAGAAGCCCGTGACGAGAATATCTCGCCCGAGCTATTTGATGTCGCCGATGGACGCTTCGTGTTGGCCTTCGACCTTGAAGAACGTCTTGCGCGCTTTGCGGGTCGCCCCGTGCCATATGTTGCGCTGTCCGGTCGGGTTCTGTCGTCGATGCTTTCAGGGCAGGGGATCGGACTTGGGCTGAACCTCGAGGCCGCGCCCTCGTCGATGTTGATCCCGGCTGAGGCGTTGGCATGGTTGGCCGATACGTTGCAGCATGGTCCGGAAGAAGTGCAGCAGCAGTTGACCGAATTCAGCCCGCCTGCCGGTTTGCCCGACGTCTTGCTGACTGCGCTGGATACCAAACTGGCAACGGCCGCCGGGCTTGCTGCCGCAGCGTTTCTGGTGGCAACGAAGACTCAGGATGGCGGTCAGGGCCATCTGCTGGGCTTTGTCGCCGCAATTGACGGTGCGCAACCCGCACTAGCGCGTGCGGTTTCCGAGGCTCTGACGTTTTCCGGTATCGAAGCCGGGGCGCTGGATGTGGGTTTCTTTGCACCCGATGAGCCCGCCGTGGCGGCTCTGGCCAAGGTCGGGCTACGCTTTGATCTTCCGCAGCCTCAGGCCCCGAGCATGGAAAGGGCCGCTCCGGGATCTGATCCCGCACGGCCCCCGAGTCTCAAATAGTCATCCGGCTAATCAATCAGCTGGTGCCAGCTTGTCCTGCGTGCGAGTTTCGAAGTCGCTGGCGTCGTGGCGCTCGTGCAATTGCGTATGCGGCTCACCAAAGGCGCGGTTGACCATGCGGCCCCTCTGCACCGCAGGGCGTGCGTCGATTTCTTTGGCCCAACGCATGACGTTCTTGTAGCTCTCTACATCCAGGAACTCAGCCGCGTCATAAAGGCGGCCCAGAACCAGCTGCCCGTACCAGGGCCAAATCGCCATGTCTGCAATGGTATAGTCCTGGCCCGCGATATAGGGCTTGTCGGCCAGCTCCCGGTCGAGCACATCCAGCTGGCGTTTGGCCTCCATCGCAAAACGGTCGATCGGGTATTGCCATTTCTCGGGCGCATAAGCGTAGAAGTGTCCAAACCCACCGCCCAGATAGGGTGCGCTGCCCATTTGCCAGAACAGCCAGTTCATGACCTCGGTCCGCTCGGTCCCGCTTTCAGGCAGGAATGCTCCGAACTTTTCAGCCAGATGGAACAGGATCGAGGCGCTTTCGAACACGCGGATCGGAGTGTCGCCCGAGCGATCCCAAAGGGCCGGGATCTTCGAGTTCGGGTTGGCGCCGACAAATCCAGAGCTGAACTGGTCCCCTTCACCGATATTGATCAGCCAGGCATTATATTCAGCACCCTCTTGGCCCAGGGCCAGCAACTCCTCAAGCATAATGGTCACTTTGACGCCGTTTGGCGTGGCTAGAGAATACAGCTGCATCGGGTGCTTTCCGACCGGCAGATCCTTGTCATGGGTGGCTCCGGCGATGGGGCGATTGATGTTGGCAAAGCGCCCGCCGCTTTCGCTGTCCCAGGTCCAGACTTTCGGAGGGGTATAGGTGGATTGTTCGCTCATCTCGTGCCTTTCCTTCAGAACCGGCCTGCGCGGCCGCTGCACCCACAGCTAATATTGCAGAACTCAAAGTCCAACCCCGAACGTGGCACGAACTTTGTAACATTCGGCGTGGTTCGGCTCACAAAACGCCGTCTGATGTAACAGCGGCGCGAGGGGGTCTTCGCGCGGTGCGAAAATCGCCTATTGTCTGGTCAGACCCCACAAGTCGGGTTCCTGGAAACCGTAAGGACATAAGGACCAACCACATGAAACGCTTTGCGCTGAGCCTTGCAGCAACAATCGCCTTTGCCGTTCCCGCTTTTGCCGGAGATCAATATGTCGATGGCACCGGATTTGCCGTGTCGGGATATGACGTCGTTGCTTATCGCAGCCTTGATCAGGTCCCTGTCGGCCAATCGCAGCCCGAGGCCGTGCGTGGCCGCGCCGACATTACAGCAGAATACAACGGTGCGACCTGGGCATTCGCATCCGCGGAAAATCGCGATAAATTCTTGGAAAACCCAGCCTATTACGCGCCGCAATATGATGGCCACTGTGCTTATGGTGTGTCGAAAGGCGGTAAGGTTCCAGCCAACCCGAACCTGTGGCGGATCGTCGATGACAAGCTTTATCTGAACATCACCGACGTGGTCGTCGGCTTCTGGGAAGAGGATGTACCCGCTAACATCAACCTGGCCGAAGGCAACTGGCCCGGTATCGAATCCGATGCGGCTTCGTCCAGCGTGATCCCGAAATTCACTTCGGAAGGTCCGATCTCGAACTGATTGCTTACACTGAACATTAAAGCCCGACCGCCAAGGTCGGGCTTTTTTGTTTGGGCCGGTCTATCCGGCCAACTCAAATAAATCCCGCATGTGCTGATCCGCTTCAAAGCGTATCCTTACGCTCTTGGCGCCGGGAAACCTGCGCTCGCGGATGGGATCGGGGACAACGATTTCCCCAGAGCCCGAGCTTTTGGATTGAAATGACAGAATCTCGGTTTCGGCTTTTCTGCAACTGGTCAGAACCGAAGTCGGCAGCGCGACCCGGTTTGAACCTTCGCAAACCGAAGAGGTCACAAAATAGGTCAGATCGCGTCCGAAACAGCCGATTGCTTCCGGCACATGGTCCGACAGATCCACTTTGGGCTTCGTCACCTCATTCGTTTCGTTGTCGGATAGATCCGATAAGGCGCGTTCCGGGTTCAGCAGATCGCGGCAGGCTTCGATCTCATCCATGGCCAATTCGATCACGCGTTTTTTCAGGCGTGGTCTGCGTGGTATCGACGCACCAGACGGCCCTCTGCAGGTCAATCCCTCATTGCGCAGAAAATCATACGCCGCCTTGGCTCGAGAAAACTCGGCGTAATCCCCGCCGGTATGATCTGGATGATCATGGAAGGCGACACTGCGCCAGGCGTCACGAATCTCGTTTGCACTGGCGTTTTGCGACAGGCCCAAAACCTGCAAGGCTTCGGCCCGAGCCTTTATCTTGCTCACTGGCTCCATACTCAAATACTCGTTAAAACTACACTGACCCAAATTTGCCAATGGTCACTTTTTTGTCAAATTTTACCGGGTATTAGCGTGGGCCTGCGCAACAGTTATTGGGCCAGAGTTTCGATTGTCGCCGGTATCGTTTCCGCCCTGCAGATGAAAATACGCCCCAGCCCTATTTGTGGAACTGGGGCGCATCAAAATCACGCTACATTCTGCAATTCAGCCCGAGGTGTGATGCCCAATGCAAAGCAGACGTCGCGCGTAAGCTCCGGGCGATTGAGCGTGTAGAAATGCAGCTTGTCCACACCACCGTCGATCAGGTCCGAGCACAGTTCTGTGCAAAGTGCGGTTGCCAAAAGCTCCTCGCGATCATCGCGAACGGCTTTGTCAAAGGCATTCTCGACCCATTCAGGAATCCGGGTCCCGCAGCGCTGGGCAAAACGGCGCGCTCCGTTCCAGTTTTCGATTGGCAGAATGCCGGGCACGATGGGTTTGTCGATGCCAGCCTTTTCACAAGCGTCACGGAAGCGGAAGAACGTTTCAGCCTCAAAGAAGAATTGCGTCAGCGCCTCATCCGCGCCTGCATCCAGCTTTGCCTTCAACCAGTCCACATCCGCCCGCGCATCGCGGGCTTCGGGATGGATATCGGGATAGGCACCGACACGAATGCTGAACATTTCGGTTTCAGCCAGAGCTTCGATCAGTTCCACTGAATGGGCAAATCCATCGGGGTGCGGTGTGAACGCATCCTGACCTTTCGGAGGATCGCCCCGTAGTGCGACGATATTTTCGACACCGGCACGGGCAAACTTATCCGCGATCTCCAGCGTTTCCTGACGTGATGCATCGACACAGGTCAGATGCGCCGCGACCGGCAGTCCGGATGATTTGTGCAAGGTCGCCACGGCATCGCGGGTTAACTCGCGCGTCGTCCCGCCCGCGCCATAGGTGACCGAGACAAATCTGGGCTCCAGCGGGGCCAGTGTCTGGACCGTATCCCAAAGCCGGAATGAGGCCTCCAGCGTTTTGGGTGGAAAGAACTCGAATGAAATTTCAGGTTGGGTCATCACGGCCTCACAGGATCAATTGCGCCCCTTGTGCCATGCCGGTGGATGTGAGACAAACTCATATTGTTCAAGAACAACATGAGTTACGTGATATATGCATATTGAGTTTCGACATCTGCGGACCATCAAGGCCATCCACGAATGCGGTGGTCTGGCGCGGGCGGCTGATCAACTGAACATCACGCAATCCGCACTGAGCCATCAGATCAAGGGTCTGGAGGATCAAGCCGGGGTTGAGCTGTTTCTGCGCCGGTCGAAGCCGATGAAGCTGTCAGCGGCAGGTCTGCGTCTGCTGCGATTGGCGGAACAGATTCTGCCGCAGGTCGAGGCAATGCAGCACGAGTTTTCCTCGCTGCGCGACGGGCGCACGGGCCGTATGCATATCGCGATTGAATGCCATGCTTGTTTCGAATGGCTGTTTCCGGTGCTCGAGGCGTTCCGCAAGTCATGGCCAGATGTTGATGTGGATATTCGCCCAGGGCTGGCCTTCGACGCGCTGCCCGCCTTGCAGAAAGAAGAGGTCGATCTGGTGGTCTCTTCCGATCCTGAAGATCTGCCCGGCGTCGAATTTGTCGAGCTGTTTGACTATAATGCAGTTTTCGTCGCCGCCTCGTTTCACCCTCTGGCCGAAAAACCCTACATTGAAGCCGAGGATTTTCGTGGCCAGACCCTGATCACCTATCCGGTCGAGCGCACGCGTCTGGATGTGTTCAGCCAGTTGCTGATCCCGGCGCGAGTTGAACCGGCCTCAATCAGGCAGGTTGAACTGACCGCCGTTATCCTGTTGCTGGTCGCTTCGAACCGCGGCATTTCCGTGCTGCCGGACTGGGTGGTGCGCGAGGTCAAGTACAACTCCGACTATGTCACCCGTCCGCTGACCAAAGAAGGCATTACCCGCAGGCTCTATGCTGCGGTGCGCAGCGAAGACCTTGAAAAACCTTTTGTGCAGGAGCTGGTGAACCTGGCCCGGACCGAGGCGCGTGCGCTGCAATCGCAGTAGCGCCCGGTGCAGGGCAGCCATGCGTATCATTCCTCTTGGCAAGGGCGCATTGCGCCAGTATACGCGCGGCTTGACCGAACAGGAGCCTATGGAAAATGGTTGGCAGTGCAAATCTCAACATCATGATCAAAGCCGCGCGCAAAGCGGGGCGGTCTCTGGTCAAGGATTTTCGTGAAGTCGAGAACCTGCAGGTGTCGATGAAAGGCGCGGGCGACTTTGTGTCAAAAGCCGATATTGCGGCCGAGGCGATCCTGAAAGAGGAATTGCTGGGCGCACGCCCTACCTATGGCTGGCTGGCCGAAGAGGGTGGCGCGATTGGCGGCGAGGACCCGACCCGCCGCTGGATCGTCGACCCGCTGGACGGCACCACCAACTTCCTGCACGGGCTGCCCCATTGGGCGGTTTCAATCGCGCTGGAACACAAGGGCAAGATCGTGGCCGGGGTGATCTATGACGCCGCTAAGGACGAGATGTTCTTTGCCGAAAAGGGCGAAGGCGCCTGGATGAACGATATGCGCATCCGCGTCTCGGGCCGTCATCGCATGATCGAGTCGATCTTCTCGACCGGTTTGCCGTTCGGTGGCCGCTCGGACCTGCCTGCGACCCTGCAGGATCTGGCTCGCCTGATGCCTGCCTGCGCCGGTGTGCGCCGCTGGGGCGCTGCGGCGCTGGACATGGCCTATGTGGCCGCCGGTCGCTATGAAGGGTTCTGGGAACGTCGCCTGAACGCATGGGACGTGGCCGCCGGCATCATCATCGTGAAAGAGGCGGGCGGGTTTGTTCAGGCCCTGAACCCCGAAGGCAGCGTGCTTGAGGATGGCGAGGTGATCTGCGCCAACGAGCCGATCTTTGACAATTTCGCCAAGGTTATCCGGGGCTGATACCAACAACCCCGGTCTGTCGATCCTGGTGCGCGCGTCCGATCCGGGCGCGCGTTTTGGTTTAGAAGTCAACCTCGATCGCGATCCCCTGCTGGACGGCCAGATCAACGACCGCGCTTGCCACCGCAAGGTCCTGCAGTCCGACTCCGGTGCCGTCGAATAGGGTCACTTCATCATCCGACGCGCGCCCGGGATGGGTGCCGTTGATGACCTCTCCGATCTGACGGATATCGCCTTCGGCTTTGGTTCCGGCGGCCACCGCATGCTGACTTTCACCCAGCGTCACGGCCTGCGCGACCTCGTCGGTAAAGACGCTGGCGCGGGCGATCAGGTCGGTGGCGACCTCTTGCTTGCCGACCGTATCGGTGCCCATGCAGGCGATATGGGTGCCGTCCGAGACATGCTCGGACATCAGGCTTGGCGCGAAGGAGGAGGTGATGGTGACAATCACATCCGCTTGTACCATGCCGGGCAGGTCCACAGCCTCGAAAGGCAGACCAGCCTCAGCCGCGACCTTTTCGATGTTCGGCAGCATTTCGGGGTGCAGGTTCCAGCCGATGACCTTTTCGAACGGGCGCTGTTCCAACGCGGCGCGCAATTGGAATGTCGCCTGATGCCCTGCGCCAACCATGCCGATCACCTTGGCATCCTTACGCGCAAGGTGATTGATCGACACCGACGATGCTGCCGCTGTGCGCAGCGCCGTCAGAAGGTTACCCCCAACGATGGCGCGGACGCGGCCGGTATCGGGATCGAACAGAAACACGGTGGACTGATGATTTATCAGACCATGCGTTTCCAAATTGTTGGGCCAGTACCCCCCGGCCTTCAGGCCCAGGCTCATACCCGCGCGGTCAAACCCGCCTTTGAACCCATAGAGCGCATCCGCATGGCCAATGGCCTCGCGCACGACCGGGAAGTTGTAAGCATCACCAGCAGCCATCGCTGCAAACACCTGCTCAACCGCGCTATAGCTTTCCTTGCGACCCAGCAGAGCGCCGATTTCCTTTTCAGGAACGATGATCATCGCCTATGCCTTTCTTTCTGATGGCATCAAAAAGGGGCGGCACCCAAGCGCCGCCCTTTGTTGCTTTTTTCGACAGTTCAATAAGCCTTGCCGCGGGCCGACACTGGCCAGAGCGCCTCGACCTTGCCGCCGCGCACGCCCACATACCAGTCATGGACGTTGCAGGTCGGGTCGCAGTGGCCGGGCACCAGCCGCAGCTTGTCGTTAACCTTCAGCAGGCCGTCCGGGTCGCCGATCACGCCGTGTTCGTCCGAACATTTCAGGTATTCCACGTCATCGCGCCCATAGATGAATGGCAGGCCGCTATCGACGGACTGCGCCTTCAGGCCCGCATCGCAGATCGCTTTGTCCGCTTTGGCGTGGCTCATCACACTGGTCAGAATGAACAGGGCGTTTTCCCATTCACCCTGATCAATCCGCTTGCCTTCCTTGTCCAGAATGCGACCGTAATCGGCATCCATAAAGGCGTAAGACCCGCATTGCAGCTCGTTATAAACGCCTGAATTGCTTTCAAAATAATAAGAGCCAGTGCCGCCACCTGAGATCAATTCGCACTCGATCCCTTCGGCCTTCAACCCATCCACAGCATCCTTGACCATGGCGATGGCGGTATCGAGCTTCTCTTTGCGGGCCTCATACGTATCCAGATGCTGCATCGCACCCTGATATGCCTGAATGCCGGTAAATTTGAGATTTGGCGCGGCCTCGACCGCCTTGGCGATTTCGATCACGGCAGGGGTCGTGGTCACGCCACAGCGGCCCGCGCCGCAGTCGATCTCGACAAAGACTTCCAGTTCGGTGCCGTGTTTCACGGCAGCAGCAGACAGGTCAGCGACGTTTTGCACATCGTCGACGCAGACAATCGTGCGCGCGCCCAGTTTGGGCAGGCGCGCCAATCGGTCGATCTTGGCCGGGTCACGCACTTGGTTCGAGACCAGAATGTCTTTAATGCCTCCGCGCGCAAACACCTCGGCCTCGGACACTTTTTGGCAGCAGACGCCGACTGCGCCGCCCAGTTGTTCCTGTAGCTTCGCGACGTCCACGGATTTGTGCATCTTGCCGTGCACCCGGTGCCGCATACCATGCGCCTTGGCGTAGTCGCCCATCTTCTTGATGTTCCGCTCCAGCGCGTCCAGATCGAGGATCAGGCAAGGCGTCTGGATCTCGGATTCATCCATGCCAATCGCGGCAGGGATGTCGTAGCCAACTTCGAGTTGATCGATATTCATGGGTTTGTTCATCCTGTTTCTCCTTACCCTGTCAGCCAGGGCAGTTTGTCCAGATCCACGTTGCCGCCGGTGATGATCACGCCAACGCGCTTGCCGCGAAAGACCTCGGGGTTCTTGAGGATCGTCGCCAGAGGCACCGCCGAGGAGGGCTCCATTACCACCCGCAGGTATTTCCAGGTCAGCTTCATGGCCTCGATGATCTCAGCATCGGAGGCGGTAAAAATGTCGGTCACATTGTTGGATACAAAGTGCCAGGTGTTTTCCTTGAGCGGCACCAGCAATCCGTCGGCGATTGTTTTGGGCGCGTCATCCGCGATGATGTGCCCCGCCTTGAAAGAGCGATAAGCATCGTCTGCCTGCTCGGGCTCAGCCGCGTAGATCGCCGTGTCCGGCGCACGGTTCGAGACCGTCAGACAG
The DNA here is from genome assembly GCF_056537765.1 of Ruegeria sp. C2. Classification (NCBI taxonomy): domain Bacteria; kingdom Pseudomonadati; phylum Pseudomonadota; class Alphaproteobacteria; order Rhodobacterales; family Roseobacteraceae; genus Ruegeria; species Ruegeria sp. C2. The sequence goes on from NZ_JBQFRZ010000001.1 coordinate 97,613, forward strand.
GTGCCCGAAACCATGCCGCCGCCGCCAATTGGGGCGATCACGGCGTCTATGCCATCGGTTTGCTCCAGTATCTCCGCCGAGCAGGTGGCCTGACCAGCGATGACGCGTGGATCGTTGTAAGGGTGCACGAACTCTCCACCCGTCCGCGCCTGCACCTCGGCAAACGTCGCTTCTCGGGAGGAGGTGGAGGGCTCACATTCGGTGATCGTACCACCATAGCGACGCACGGCATCCTTCTTGGCTTGCGGTGCGGTGCGCGGCATGACCACGTTGCAGGGGATGCCGCGTCGACCAGCGGCATAGGATAACGACAGAGCGTGGTTGCCGCTAGAATGCGTGCAGACGCCTTTTGCGGCCATATCGTCACTCAGGCCAAACACGGCATTGCAGGCCCCCCGCACCTTGAACGCGCCCGCTTCCTGAAAGTTCTCGCATTTGAAGAACAGCTGGGCGCCGGTCAGGTCATTCAAATAGTCCGAGGTTATGATGGGCGTGCGGCGAATATAGGGTCTGATCCGGTCATGCGCGGCGCGCATGTCGTCGATGGTCAGATCGGCCGCCGGGATATGGTCCAACATCGTTTCCTCCTCAGGCTGCGGCTTTGGCGTGGCCCGTCGGACCGGTGCGATAATAGTCCTGCGCCGCGGCCACGCCGCTGCCCAGTTCGATCGGATAGTTCAGATCCGCCATCGCCATCTCGATTGCACCCAGACCGGACAGCACCATCACATCCGTTAGACTGCCCAGATGGCCGATGCGGAAGGCTTTGCCGTTCAACTCGCCCAGACCGATGCCAAAGGACACGCCATAGGTGTTGAACGCATGATCGGTCAACACGTTGCTGTCATAGCCTTCGGGCACATAAATCGCGCTGACAGTGTCCGAGTAGAGATCGGGCGACTGCGCGACCAGTTTCAACCCCCAGGCATCGACCGCGCGGCGGACGCCCTCGGCAAGTCTGTGGTGGCGGGCATAGACGTTTTCCAACCCTTCTTCGAACAGCATCTTCAGGCTTTCGCGCATGCCATAGATCAGCTGCAGCGGCGGCGTATAGGGAAATCCGCCCGACGCATTCGCGGCCATCATGTCGCGGAAATCGAAGAAAGTGCGGGGCAGTTTGGCGGTTTCCATCGCGTCCAGAGCCTTGGGGCTGACGCACAGGATCGCCATGCCCGTGGCCAGCATGAACCCTTTTTGCGAGCCAGAGACGGCGATGTCCACGCCCCAGCGGTCAAACTCAAACGGCATCGAGGCCAGAGAGCTGACGCAATCGACGAACATCATCGCCGGGTGGTCGGCCGCATCCATCGCTTTGCGCACCGCTTCGATGTCCGAGCGCACGCCGGTTGCCGTTTCGTTATGGGTGACCAGAACGGTCTTGATCTGATGCGATGTATCCGCTGCAAGCGCGGCCTCGAACTGATCGGCGGGTGCGCCGGTACCCCAGGGGCATTCGATGACCCGAACGTCCAGACCATGCCGCTGACACAGGTCGATCCAACGATGGCTGAACACGCCGTAACGTGCCACCAATACCGTGTCGCCGGGGCTGAGGGTGTTGGTGATCGCAGCCTCCCAGCCACCGGTGCCGCTGGCGGGGAAGGTGACGATCTCGCCATCGCTTGTGCCGAACACTTTCTTGGTATCCTCAAGCACCGGTGCAAATGTCTCGACAAAGTCCGGCGCGCGGTGGTCCTGAGTTTGCACCTGCATCGCAAGCCGCAGGCGATCAGGGATATTGGTCGGGCCGGGAATGAAGACCGGGTTCTGGTTTGACATGGCTCTTGTCCTTTGCTCTCGAACCAAGTGTCACCCGTGTTTCGCTTTTTTGCAATTTTCTTGAAAAATATTTTCATTATAGATAGATAAATGGCAAGCAACTGAAATGTAATAGGTTTCAGTTTCTCGAAATTGCGCTCGATAGACCGTTGGAAACGACCGCGTCCAAAAGATCGGAGAGATCAGCCGGAATGGAATCGCAGAAAAGACCTCGTGGCAGGCCGAAATCACTGTTCAAGGAAAGCTCGGCGGGAACCATGCAATCGCTCGACCGCGCGTTGGGCGTTCTTACTACGGTGGCGCGGCTCGAACGTTCGGCGCTCAGCGATCTTGCGCGTGAAGTGGAAGTTCCGACCGCGACCACCCATCGTATCCTTGTGACCCTGCAGAAACATGGGTTCGTCACCTTCGATGAAGAACGCCAGGAGTGGATGATCGGGATAGAGGCTTATCGCACCGGAGCTTCGTTCCTACGCCGCAACAGCGTACTTGAGATTGGCAGGCCGATCCTGCGGCGTTTGATGCAGGAAAGTGGTGAAACGGCCAATCTGGCCGTGCCGGATGGCGGACAGGTTGTGTTCGTTGGGCAGGTCGAGACTCAGAACCCGATCCGGGCGTTTTTTCCGCCCGGCGCGCGGACGCCCATGTATGCCTCGGGCACGGGCAAGGCGATTTTGGCCGCGATGCGCGAAGAGCGGTTAGGCAAATTGCTGGGGGCCAGCGCTCATATATCTTTTACAGCGAACACGAGGCTCCCTGAGACAGGTCTGATGGAGGATCTGGCCCTGACCCGGCAACGCGGCTGGTCCCATGATCATGAAGAGCGCTATGAAGGTATGTCCTGCATCGGCGCGGCCATTTTCGATGATCGAGGTGAACCTTGCGCGGGTATCTCGGTTTCTGGACCGACCGTGCGGTTCAGCAAGGCGCGTGCGCCGGAGCTGGGAGCGCTGGTCACCCATGCGGCAGAAGAGATCACGCGGCTGAGCGGTGGGCGGTTGCCAGAGTAAACAGCACTATTTGCGCGGCACTTTTGGAATGCGCGATTGCGACAGCTTGTACTCGTGTTCGGGGTGCGGCGGGTGGCCGTGTGTCCGACTCCAGAACTCGGTTCCGCCGCGCCTGAGCCAGAGCGGGACGCAGAGCACCAGCCCGACAAAGAACCCTCCGGTATGCGCCCAATAGGCGACGCCGCCTTCATCCGGATTGCTGGACAGGCTGCCGAAGAATTGCAGACCCAGCCAGACGCCCAGCATCACAAAGGCAGGGATCGTGAAAACGCGGAAATAGACGATCAGAATCAGCAGGATATCCACTCGGGCTTTTGGGAACAAAAGCAGATATCCCCCCATCACCCCGGCAATTGCTCCGGATGCGCCGATGGTCGGGACCACCGAATCCGAGGCTGAAATCACATGAATCAGGCCCGCCCCGATTCCCGCCAACAGATAGAATGCGAGAAACAGGAAGTGCCCCATTTCATCTTCGAGATTGTCGCCGAATATCCATAGAAACAGCATGTTTCCGGCCAGATGCATCCAGCCCCCATGCAGGAACATCGAGGTCACAAGCGTTTCCAGCGCAATACCGTCCGAGATGCGCGCGGGAATGACGGCATAGTCGAAATAAAACCGGTTGATCAGCCGCGCATCCTCCATGATCCCCACATAGCTGAGGAAGATCAGGATGTTGGCAGCCATCAGGGCGTAGACGACAAACGGAGTACGCCCCGAAGGGTTATGGTCACGGATCGGAAACATGGCGCGACGCTGGGCTTTTCGTCGCCCAGCGTCAAGGCCCGGTTATGCCGCACCTCCCAAAAGGGCGGCATTGCCTCCGGCGGCTGTGGTATCGACGCAGACATGGCGCTCTCCCAGCACGCGCGCGCGATCGGGCTGGCCAGGGATCAGAGGAACGATCGGGCCATCACGCCGGGCCAGGTGCTGCTCGATCTGACGGGCGGTATCGTCGTCGCCCCACCACAGAACGCCCGAGAAACCGGTCAGGTTTTCAAGCCGGTGCAGATCCAGTGCCCCGGTCATCCGGATTGCCGTCCCACCCTGAGCTTTCACTGCATCGACCTGTGCTTGCGCGGCCTCAGGTCCAGGTCCCATGCACAGTAGCGGTGGGCGTGCATATTCGGTCAGACGGTTCGATTCGCCGGTGGGGCCGGGCAGCGATTGGGTGCGGGACGGGGCTGGCTGGCCTTCTGGGGCGCCCAACTCTGCCGCGCTTTCCCAGCTTGCTGAACTTGTCTGCCGATCCGGGGCACAGAACCGCGCCATATAGTTCGGGCCACCCGCTTTGGGGCCTGTGCCTGACAGGCCCTCGCCTCCGAAGGGTTGCGAGCCCACGATTGCGCCGATCTGGTTGCGGTTGACATAGATGTTGCCGGCATGGATCGCCTCGGTCACATGCTGCACCCGGTCATCGATCCGTGTGTGCAGACCGAAGGTGAGACCGTAACCCGTGGCGTTGATATCCGCGATGACCTTATCGATATCCTGCGCCTTGAACCGGGCGACATGCAGTATCGGGCCGAATACCTCGCGCTCCAGCGCCGCGATGCCGGGGATTTCGATAAGGGTTGGTGCAATGAACGTGCCTTCGGGTGGGGTAGAGAGTTCTTTCAGAAGGCGTCCCTCAGCGCGGGCTTTGGCCACGTGATCCGCGATGGTCTGCCGGGCCTGCTCGTCAATCACCGGACCGCAATCAGTTGAGATCAGCCACGGGTCGCCGACCTGCAAAGCATCCATTGCGCCCTGAAGCATGGTCAGAACATCATCGGCGATGTCTTCCTGCAGATAGAGGCAGCGCAGGGCTGAACACCTTTGACCTGCCGACTGGAACGCACTTTCGATGATCGACTGCACGGCCTGTTCGGGCAGGGCGGTGCTGTCCACGATCATGGCGTTCAGACCACCGGTTTCGGCGATCAGAGGCGTGCCCGGTCGCATATGCTGCGCCATGGCGGTCCGGATTTTTAGCGCAGTCGCGGTCGATCCGGTAAAGGCCACGCCCGAGACCCGTTCGTCAGATGTCAGGGCCGCACCCACTTTCGGCCCACCCGGCAGCAGCTGCAAAGCATCGCGCGGAACGCCTGCCTCGTGCATCAGCTGAATGGCACGGTGCGCGATCAGCGGCGTTTGCGGGGCAGGGGCTGCCAGCACGGCATTGCCGGTAGCCAGTGCTGCCGAAATCTGCCCGGTGAAAATTGCCAAGGGGAAGTTCCACGGGCTGATACAGGTGAAAATCCCTGCAGGTTTGGCTGCAGGAATATTGGCGGCGTAATAGCGCAGGAAATCGACCGCTTCGCGTAGTTCGGCCACCGCATCGGGCACGGATTTTCCGGCCTCGCGGGCGAGCAGGGCAAACAGCTCTCCGAAATGCGCCTCATAGAGATCGGCAGCCTTGTTGAGCGCGGCAGCGCGCGTTTCAGCCGAGGCCTGCCACGGGCACGCGCTTGCCAGCGCTAGTTCCACGTCCGTAGTGCTGGCTGCGGCGACAGAACCGGGGCGATCCTGCGGCTGCGCCGGGTTTATGACGGGTGTGTCCGCCTCAGGCTGTGCGTCGTCTGACAGCAAAGGCCGAGCGTACCAGTGATGGGCGCGGTAAGCATCGCGCGCGATATCGATCTGATCCAGGGTCGGCGTATGATGCAGATCGAACCCTTTGGAATTGGGGCGCTCGGGCGCGAACAACTCAGGTCCGGTCGGTAGCGGCTTGGCAGGTGTTTGAACCGCCAGAAATGGATCGGCTGCAACGGTTTCGGGGGCGACATCCTCATCAACGATCTGGTTCACGAAGGATGAATTTGCACCGTTTTCCAGCAAACGCCGCACCAGATAGGCCAGTAGATCCCGATGCGCCCCGACCGGGGCGTAGATGCGGCAGCGCGAATTCTGCTTGTCTCGCACGATCTGATGCAAGGTTTCGCCCATCCCATGCAGGCGCTGGAACTCGAACGGCTGGTCGTCGGCCATATGCAGGATCGCGCTGACCGTGTGGGCGTTATGGGTGGCGAATTGCGGATAGATGCGGTCGGTCATACCCAACAGCTTGCGGGCATTGGCGATATAGGACACGTCGGTCGCCGCCTTCTGGGTGAAGACTGGAAAGCCATCGACGCCCTCAACTTGTGCACGCTTGATTTCGGTATCCCAATACGCGCCCTTGACCAGCCGCACCATCAGCTTGCGGTCATGTCGCTCCGCCATCTCGTAGAGCGTGTCCAGCACCAATCCGGCGCGCGGGCCATAGGCCTGCACAACAATGCCGAACCCATCCCAGCCTGCCAGCGCGGGTTCGGCCATGACCTCTTCGATGACCTGCAGCGACAGGGACAGCCGGTCGGCCTCTTCGGCGTCGACGTTCAGACCCATGCCTGCAGCCTTGGCCAACAGCGCCAGCGCCCGCAGTCGAGGCACCAGTTCGTCCATCACCCGCCGTTCCTGCGCCAGCTCATAGCGGGCGTGCAGCGCGGACAGCTTGACCGAGATGCCGGGGTTCTCGCGGATGTCCTTGTGGATACAAGCCTCGGCAATGGCGGCGATGGCACGCGAATAGGACAGGTGGTAGCGGGCGGCATCGGCCTCGGTCCGCGCAGCCTCACCCAACATGTCGTAGGAGTAGGTGTAACCCTTGTCCTCCATCCCCTTGGCGCGCTTCATCGCGGATTGAATGGTTTCGCCCAGAACGAACTGACGCCCCATCTCTTTCATCGCGCGGCCCACAGCGGTACGGATCACCGGTTCACCCAAGCGCTTGATTGCACCGCGCAAGGCACCGACCGGCGAGGATTTGTCTTCGTCCAGGACCCGTCCGGTCAGCATCAGCGCCCATGTCGAGGCGTTCACCAGCGACGAGGATGATTGACCCAGATGCTTGCCCCAATCGGAGGGCGCGATCTTGTCTTCGATCAATGCATCGATGGTATCGGCATCCGGCACCCGCAATAGCGCCTCGGCCAGACACATCAGGGCCACGCCTTCGTCGGTGGACAGGCCATATTCCGCCAGAAACACCTCCATCATACCGGGGGAGGTGCTGGACCGGATATCGCGCACCAATTGCGCCGCGGCATTACAGATCGCCGTTCGGTCGGGCTGTGACAGCGCGGCTTGAGTGATCAGAGCGTCCAGAACAGCGGTCTGGTCGGCATAGGTTTGTGTATCGATTTTGGTGCGCAGGATATGTGACATGTGTACTCCGGGGCTTTTGCCTAATATATTGATGAAACAGCAGGCGAATGGACTGAATTTTTAGATTGAGCGGTCGAATAGACCGAAATCGGAGGTGTATCTGATGCAAAACGATTTATCCGACCTTGACCGGTTTGATCGGGCAATCCTGACCGCGTTGGCCGAAGATGGGCGGATCTCGGTAACGGACCTGGCGCGCAGGATCGGTCTGTCAAAATCGCCAACGCAGGCGCGGCTCAAGCGACTTGAGGCCGATGGGATCATCACGGGCTATCGCGCCATGCTCGATCCGATCCGTCTGGGGCTGGATCATGTCGCCTTTGTCGAGGTGCGCCTGGCCGACACCCGCGAAAAGGCTCTGGCCGAGTTCAACGCGGCGGTGCGCAAGGTGGCCGAGATTGAACAGGCCCATATGATCGCGTCGAACTTCGACTATCTGCTCAAGATACGCACCCGTTCAATGACGGAATACCGCACGGTTCTGGCCGAAAAAATCTCATCCCTGCCGCATGTTGCCAACACATCCACTTTCGTGGCGATGGAGGCGGTGAAAGAGACCGGGCTGCTGAACCCGCTAAAAAACGGTTGACGTATAGGCCGACGGGATCAGGTTAGAGAGGATGAAGCACACACTTGCACTTGTATTTCTCGCTACCTCTGCTGCGCAAGCCGCTGCTGACTGCCCCGTCGCGCCGGATCATACCTCCGGGATCGACGCGCTGATCGCGCAAGCCCAAGGCGCGGTGACCGAGCGCGAGGCACGGGGCATTTCAGGACAGATGTGGCAGCTTTGGACCGATGCGCCGGATGTCCGTGCGCAAACCCTATTGGACCGCGGAATGTCTTTGCGCGAGGCATGGGATTTGGCGGGCGCGCTGGCCGAGTTTGACGCTTTGGTCGCTTATTGCCCCGATTATGCCGAAGGCTATAACCAGCGGGCGTTTGTCAATTACCTCCAGCAAAACTATGGCGCGGCCCTCATTGATTTGGACCACGCGATAGCACTATCTCCGAACCATGTTGCTGCGCTGAGCGGGCGAGCATTGTCGTTGTTGGGGTTAAAACGCCTCGACGAAGCACGTGAGGCGCTGAATCACGCCCTTGAGTTGAACCCGTGGCTGTCCGAACGTGCTTTGCTCGCACCAGGTGGACTGCTTGATCCGCCGGGTGAAGATATCTGAGCCAAACGTCCCCGGTGCCGGTGCTAAGAGGCGGATGCTCGCCGTTCAACTAACCGATGAGCTCGCAATGGTGGTTTCTGCTTCGGCTGCCGCGAATGCAGAGCTTAGTACGACCGGCTGCAGCAGCAGGACCCTAGCGTTTCCGAACTAAAAACGACCTAGGCGGCTTTTGCTTTGCTGCGGCAATAGCAGGACGCATGTACCGGTATAGTTGCGCGGGCCGAGGCCTGATCCAGCAGCAGTTTGATATGCCGCGCTTCGGTTTCTTCTCGGCGCCGGACCAGACATTCGTGCAAGCCGTGCAGACTCCAAATATTGCGAGGGTGCTGACAGGCGCGGGCTAGTGTGTCGTCAAGGCCCAGATCGGCACGATAGACGGCCTCGGCCTCTTCGTATTGGCCAGCCTCCATCAACAATGCCCCCAATGCGTGACGGGTGGGCTGCATCCAGCCCCAGGGCTCGTCATAGACCAAGGCATCATCCAGTTCGACAGACCGGCGCAGATACGCCAAGCCACCTTCGTGATCGCTGGATTTGAACGCAATCTCTCCATCCATCATGGCCTCGCCGATCATCAAGACATCCTCTGCGGTGTTATTGAAGACCAGACGGCTTTCCGGCACGGCTTCGCGTGCCTGAACCGCAAGTGCGCGCGCTTCCTGCGCGGCATCCAATTGCCCGAGATTGGCCAAAGCTACGGCGCGCGCCTGATGGATCGCGGCTGTGGTGTAGCTGTACAACTCAGCATCCCCCGGCAGTGGCTCGTCCAGAATTTCCTGCCACATGCCAAAGCGGACCATAACGTGGATCTTCTTGCCGTAGAAAGATTCGAACAGGTCCGGGAAAAAGCGGATCACGTTGTCGGGCAGCATCCGCATCAGTTCCTCAGATGCAGCCAGCGCTTTTTCGGGTTGTCCAAGGAACATTGCGCCATAGGCTTCGAAATGCACGTTGTGGACGCGGTAAACCGTATAGAAGTTCTCACCCCCCGCCATCGCTTCGTATTTCTGGTCGACGGCGGCGGCGCGATGATTGCGCCAGACGACATTCTGATACTCGCCGCAGAGAACGTCGATATGCGTGGCCATATGCACCAGATGTCCGCTGTCGGGCACCAGATCGACCAGCCGGTCGCCATGTTGCAGGGCCTTCTCGGGTGTGGGCGACATCTCCATCAGGTGGATATACATATGAAGCAGGCCGGGGTGGTCCCACGCGCCCGGCAACGTGTCAAAGGCGCGTTCCAGCACCGTTTGCGCTTCGGTGGTTGATGCACCTTCAGCGGGCACCCCGTTCTTCAGATCCCAAAGCGTCCAAGGGGTGCGATTCATTAGCGCCTCGGCGAAGATCGAGGAGACCTCAAGGTCGTCCGGATATGCGGCATAGACTTGGCGCATCGAATCCGAGAACGCGTCATTCCATGGCCCGTAATCCTCAATCGTGGGATCTGTTGGAAATCGGTGGGCGATGGCCTCGATCAGCGCGGCTTCGACCGGGCTAACCCGCTCGCGCAGCGCCATCGCTGCGTCGATCGCCTGATGTGCTCGTTCCAGCGTGGCCACTTTTTCATCGGGCTCAAAAAACTCCCAAGGTTTATTGTAGTTGGGGCCGATTGCATAAGCGACGCCCCAATGTGCCATGCCGCAGTCCGGATCCTGAGCTATGGCCTGCTCAAAACAGTGCGCTGCCGCTTCATGATTATACCCAAACAACCAGATCAGCCCCTGATCGAACAGGCGCTGCGCATCTTGAGATCCAGTGGTAATCCTGCGTTGGTAGGTGCCAAGGTCAAAATCGGTCATTTGGAATATCCCCCATGGTGTACATGCGCAGACGCTCAGCAGTGCGCTGTGTCGCGGATTTCCACACAATATCACATTTCTGTGATCAATGCCGGAGCGAGATAAGCCGAGGATGGCAAAACCAAACAAATAGGTGATTTCGCTTCTTGACGCCCGGGAGCGCATGGACTACTCAGCCCAGACGCTGAGCGGGTATAGCTTAATGGTAAAGCCCCTGCCTTCCAAGCAGGCTATGTCGGTTCGATTCCGTCTACCCGCTCCAGTTCAGCCCCTCCGCCGAATGCGTCAAAAGGCCCGGATCGGGTCCGATTTGCGCCCAATGCTTGACCCCATCGGCCTCTGCCGCCAAGAAGCGTTGAAACGCGCCAGATAACGGCGATGACCAGAAGACAAGGGCCAGACATGGCAAGAACACGCTCAGCCAGTCCAGCGAATGCACAGGCGCCCGGTGCGCATGAAGAGCGGGCCGGGTCGAAAAAGATCGGCGTATTGCGGTCGCTGTGGCCTTTCATGCTGCCATATCGCTTGTTGATGATCGGTGCGACTTTGGCGCTGATCCTGACTGCCAGCATGACATTAATGCTGCCTTTGGCTGTGCGCCGTGTGGTTGATAATTTCCGTATTGAAGATGGCGAGCTTCTGGATTGGTATTTTCTGGCCGCTCTGGTCATTGCTGGTATCCTCGCCATAGGCACGGGTATTCGATATGCGCTGGTGACCCGACTGGGTGAGCGCGTGGTGGCCGATATCCGAAAGGCGGTTTTCGACCGTGTAATTGGGATGAGCCCCGAGTTTTACGAACGCATCATGACCGGAGAAGTCCTGAGCCGCATTACCACCGACACAACGCTGATCCAGTCGGTGTTGGGCTCGTCGGTGTCGATTGCCCTGCGTAATCTGCTGATGTTCGTAGGCGGATTGGTGCTGATGCTGCTGACTTCGGCCAAGCTGACCGGGATGGTTCTGCTGCTTATTCCGTTGGTCGTCGTGCCGATTCTGGTGCTGGGTCGCCGGTTGCGGGTGATCAGTCGCGAAAACCAGGATTGGATTGCGGCGTCATCGGGAAATGCGGGCGAGGCGTTGGGAGCGGTGCAGACCGTGCAAGCCTTTACCCATGAACAGGCCAGCCGGGCGCAGTTCGGTGAGATGACAGAAACTTCGTACGAAGTTTCTCTGCGCCGAATCCAGACCCGTGCGATTCTGACGGTCATCGTTATCTTCCTCGTTTTCTCGGGCATCGTCGGCGTGTTGTGGATGGGCGCGAATGACGTGCGTAACGGGGTGATGACCGAGGGCGTGCTGATCCAGTTCGTGATCTATTCGATCATCATGGCAGGCTCGGTTGCTGCATTGTCGGAAATCTGGAGCGAACTGCAGCGCGCGGCTGGGGCAACTGAGCGGCTGGTCGAGCTGCTGAACGCTGAGGATACAGTCAATGATCCGCCGCAGGCCAGAGCTCTGCCTGCGCCAGTCCGGGGCGAGATTCGCTTTAACGATGTGACTTTCCGCTATCCCGCCCGCCCGGATGTCGTCGCATTGGATCATTTGTCGCTGCAGATCAAACCCGGGGAAACGGTGGCTTTTGTCGGCCCGTCTGGTGCGGGCAAGACGACCGTGATCCAGATGATCCAGCGGTTCTACGATCCGGATGCCGGGCAGGTCAGCCTCGACGGGTGCGATCTGCGCGACCTCAATCGTGACGACTTCCGTCAGCACATCGCGCTGGTGCCACAAGACCCGGTGATCTTTGCCGCCTCGGCGCGCGAGAATATCCGCTTCGGCCGCCTTGATGCGACGGATGCCGAGGTTGAGGCCGCTGCCCGGGCTGCGGCCGCGCATGACTTCATCTCGGCTCTGCCCGAAGGGTATGACAGCTTCGTGGGTGAGCGCGGCGTAATGCTTTCAGGTGGTCAGAAACAGCGTATCGCCATCGCGCGCGCCATCCTCCGCGATGCGCCGGTGCTGCTGTTGGACGAGGCGACCTCGGCGCTGGACGCGGAAAGCGAACGCGCGGTGCAGGGCGCAGTTGATAATATGAGGGCAGGGCGTACCACGCTGATCGTGGCGCACCGGCTGGCGACCGTGAAGAAGGCTGATCGTATTGTCGTGCTTGAGGCGGGACAGATCGTGGCGCAGGGCACGCATGATGATCTGGTGGCGCAGGACGGCTTGTATGCCCGTCTGGCGCGTTTGCAGTTCACCGACGGAGTGGCCGCAGAATAAAGTGACGCTCCGGCACATCTTGTTTCGCCGTAGCGTCATTCTACATTTTCCCGAACCTGATCGCTAAGCCCTTGCTTGCGCATGCTGTGTTTTGCTTCCATCTTGGAGGCACAAACAAACCCGTGCGCGACACGGGAGACAGATCAGGGGAGGAGCCACATGGCCTTTGTGGGATTGGAAGACAAGGCGCGCATCGAGCAGGAGATGGCGTGGGAAGACCGGGATGTGCCCGTCACCTTCCATCAGCTGTTGTCGCGGACGGCGGGCAAGTTCCCGAACCACAAGGCGATCAGCTTTCAATTGCTATCCGGCCCGACTGACAAGGCAGAGACGCTGACATGGTCGGAGCTGCTGGGCAAAGTCAATCAGGCAGCCAACCTGTTCCGCTCGCTAGGCATCGGCGAAAAGGACGTGGTGGCTTATGTACTGCCCAACTGTAACGAGACGCTGGTTACCATGATGGGTGGCGCGGTTGCAGGGATCGTGAACCCGATCAACCCTTTGCTGGAGCCCGAACAGATTGCCGCGATCCTGCGTGAGACCAAGGCGAAGGTCGTGGTCACGCTGAAATCCTTCCCCAAAACCGATGTGGCCCAGAAGGTGGAAGAGGCCGTGCGCCACGCGCCGGGGGTCAACACGATCCTCGAGATTGACCTGAACCGCTATCTGACGCCGCCTAAATCCTGGCTCGTGCCGTTCCTGCGCCCCAAGATGGGCGACAAGGAAAAACTGGCCCATGCGGATTACAAGAACTTCAATGCCGAGTTGAACAAGCAGCCGAAAACGCTGAATTTTGAGGACAGTCAGGAAGACCGCGTCGCCTGTTATTTCCACACCGGCGGCACAACGGGCATGCCAAAGGTAGCGCAACACAAATACTCTGGCCTGATCTATAACGGCTGGTTGGGCAACACGCTGCTGTTTGACGAAAACGACGTCATCATGTGCCCGCTGCCGATGTTCCATGTCTTTGCGGTGCATGTGATTGTGATGGCAGCTGTGTCCTCGGGGGCGCATGTGATTTTCCCAACGCCCGCTGGATATCGCGGCGACGGCGTGTTCGACAATTTCTGGAAGCTGATCGAACGTTGGAAGGTCTCGTTCATCATCACCGTGCCAACCGCAATCTCGGCCAAGATGCAGCGCCCGGTCGATGCTGATATTTCAAGCGTGAAAACCGCCTTTTCAGGCTCAGCCCCGCTGCCCGTCGAACTGTTCCGCCGCTTCGAAGAAGCGACAGGCGTCACCATCGTCGAAGGTTACGGCCTGACCGAGGCAACCTGTCTGGTGTCGTGCAACCCCGTGGATGGCGAGAAGAAGATCGGCTCGATCGGCATTCCGTTCCCCTATACGGATGTCAAAATCCTGCAGGACGGACCGGATGGCCCTAAAGAATGCGGCGCAGATCAGATCGGTGAAATCTGCATTTCGAACCCCGGCGTCTACGCGGGCAACACCTATACCGAGACAGACAAGAATACGAACCTTTATCATTTCGATAAGTACCTGCGCACAGGCGATTTGGGACGGTTTGATGAGGATGGCTATCTCTGGATCACCGGGCGCGCCAAAGACCTGATCATCCGGGGCGGTCACAATATTGATCCTGCCGAGATCGAAGAGGCCCTGCTTGGCCACGAAGCCGTCGCCTTTGCCGGGGCCATCGGCCAGCCGGACGCGCACTCGGGTGAGGTGCCTTGTGCGTTTGTGGAGCTGGTCGAGGGTGCCTCAGTTACCGAAAAAGAGCTGATGGAGTATTGCAAGGTCCACGTCCACGAACGCGCGGCGCAGCCCAAGCATATGACCATTCTGGATGAGCTGCCAAAAACCGCGGTCGGCAAGGTGTTCAAACCGGATCTGCGCAAACAGGCCATCACCCGCATCTACAATGGTGCCCTGGAAACTGCAGGTGTCGCGGCGCGCGTTGTGTCTGTCATCGATGACAAGAAACGCGGGCTTGTCGCACAGCTTGACGCGAACGGGTCTTCCGAGGACGATGTGGCCAAGGTGCTGGGATCATTCACCCGGCCGTGGGAGTGGTCTGAGTAAGCCGCGGGAGGGACAATGGACTATGAACGCCTGATCGACGAGGAAACCTGGGCGTTCATACGTCGCACGGCTGAAAGCTATCCTGATGACGCGGTCGATATGTCCATCGAAGATCAGCGTCGCGTTTATGATGCGATGTGTCAGGAATTTCGTCAGCCTCGTCCATCGGGTGTTGAAGTAGAAGACTGCGATGCGGATGGTGTTGCGGTTCGCCTCTATACTGCGGGTGATCCGACCCGAAGCGTTGTGTATTTTCATGGCGGAGGGTTCGTCGTCGGCGGTTTGGACAGCCATGACGATGTCTGCGCCGAGATTTGTGTGCAGACCGGATACCGCGTCGTGTCGGTCGACTACCGGCTGTGTCCGGAACATGCGCACCCCGCCCAGTTTCAGGACAGCTGGACTGCAACCTGCTGGGTTGCCCGGGAATTCGGCGATCCCATCGTATTGGCCGGGGACAGCGCGGGCGGCAATCTTGCCGCAACTGTTGCACATCATGGCCGGGGGCGGTTGGAGAATGTGCTCGGGCAGGTTCTGATCTACCCGGGGCTGGGCGGGGATCCCTCGTATGGCTCATATATCGAACACGCTAACGCCCCGATGCTTACGCGCGATGATGTCCTATTCTACCAATCGATCCGCTGTGCGGGCGACGTGCCGGATAATGACCCAACATTTGCGCCTTTGCAGGATCGCGATTTCTCGAACCTCCCGCCTACGGTTGTGGTGACAGCCGATTGTGATCCGTTACGCGATGACGGGCCTGCCTATTGCGAGCGCATCACAGCCGCCGGTGGGCATGCGCATTGCGTCAATGAACCCGGGCTGATCCACGGCTATTTGCGCGCCCGAAGCACGGTAAAGCGTGCCGCCGACAGCTTTGAACGAATATCGGTCGCCATCGAGGCGCTGGGGCAGGGGATCTGGTCCTACGATTGAAGCCTAGATCAGGAAAGGTTCGGCTTTCATCGTGTCTGCCACGGGCGCGCCCATCCGGGTCAGGATGGTCGGTGCCAGCTGTAGCTGATCGATCACCGTAGCGGCCTCAGGACCTCCGGCGTCACCGAAGTAATATAAGGCTGTCTCCTGTTGCAGCGGACTGCGCCCGCCGTGGTGGCCGCGCTCATCCTGGCCGTGGTCAGCTGTAACGATGACCTCGTACCCCAGTTGCCGCCAGCGGGGGATGAAAGGGGCGAGCATTTCGTCCGCGACAAAACAGGCGTGATCCATCTCGGGGCAGTCGTGGAAGAAACGGTGGCCCATGCTGTCCAGCGTGCAGGTGTGCAGAATGCCGTAGTCCAGCCCGAAGCGCAGGCACAGGTTGGTGAGCGAAGCGAACAGATCCACATCGCATGGTGTCATCTGGTTGGCTTTGCCATAGCCGGTCATGGTGTGGAACCGGCCATGGTTGATGGTCTTGCTGTCCGGCTCGTCATATTCCACGTCGCGAACGTAATCGAACGGGTGGCGATTGAAGAACTGCGACCAATAGCTGTGGGTGACGGCGCCTGTCACTCCCCCGACCTCACGCACCTGGCTGAACACATCCTTATAGCTCAGACGGAAAACGTTGCCGTTGCCGGTACAACCATGCTCTTGCGGTGTCACGCCGGTGTGGATCGACGCATAGCAACTGGCCGAGGTAGAGGGCAGGACGGCGCGCAGCTTCCACACGCGCGCTTCACCGGTGTCGACCCAGCCTTCGAGGTTGCCAAAGAGGCGGCGGAAATTGCGCCATGGGACGCCGTCAAGAATGATCAAAAGCAGTTTGCGATCCATGTTTCAGCCTTCTTTTTGCTCTTTCCAGTGACCCTATTGGATTCGCGATTCCAAGGGCGTCCGTTCGCGCCTCCAATAGCAAAATCCCGACACCTGTCATCGGACAAGATGTCGGGATTATGAGATTTCATGGAACTGTTACGATGTGATCAGTTGCCAGCGCTCTCCATCTTGCGATGTGCGACAACCTCTTCCAGCCAACCCAGATGCATTTCTGGCACCGAGCTGAGCAGAAGGTCGGTATAATCATCGAATGGCGGGCTGAGCACCTGGCTTTTCGAGCCGTAGCGCGCGACGCGTCCTTGGTACATCACCGCAATACTGTCGCTGATCGCACGCACCGTCGCCAGATCGTGAGTGATGAACAGATAGGCCACATCCTCGATCTTCTGCAGGTCCAGCAGCAGTTTCAGGATGCCATCCGCCACCAGTGGATCGAGCGCCGAGGTGACTTCATCGCAGATGATCATCTTCGGTTTGGCCGCCAGCGACCGCGCGATGCAGACACGCTGTTTCTGACCACCCGACAGTTCCGCCGGATACCGGTCGATGAACTTTTCGCCCAGTTCGATTTCATCCAGCAGTTCGATGATCCGCTTGCGTTTCTCGGCACCGCGCATGTTGAAGTAGAACTCCAACGGGCGACCGATGATAGTCCCGACGGTTTGGCGTGGGTTCATCGCGACGTCAGCCATTTGGTAGATCATCTGCAATTCGCGCAGGTCCTCGCGTGAGCGGCCAGCCAGATCAGGGCTGAGCTTGCGCCCGGCAAAGGTGATCTCTCCATCACGCGGCGGCAGCAGGCCAGTAATCACCCGCGCCAGTGTGGACTTACCTGAGCCGGATTCGCCCACGACCGCCAAAGTCTGCCCCGGATGAAGCTCAACATTGACGTTGTGCAGGACGTCGAAGTTCAGACCCTTGTAGCGCGCGGTGATACCCTCGACGGTCAGCACAGGTTCCGGCGTGGGTTTCTTTTCTTCGTGCTCGATGGACCGGACCGAGACCAACGCCTGAGTGTATTCCTCCTGCGGATTGTTGATGATCTGATCGGTTGTGCCGTATTCAACGGTATTACCCATCTTCAGAACCATGATGTCATCGCTTACCTGCGCAACAACAGCAAGGTCGTGAGTGATATAGAGAGCGGCGACACCGGTATCGGCAATGGCCTCTTTGATGGCCATCAGAACGTCGATCTGCGTGGTTACGTCCAGCGCTGTGGTGGGCTCGTCGAACACCACCAGATCCGGTTCCGGACATAGGGCAAGCGCGGTCATGCAGCGTTGCAGCTGACCGCCCGAGACTTGGTGCGGATAGCGATTGCCGATATTGTCAGGGTCAGGCAGACCCAGCTTGGCAAACAGCTCGCGCGCGCGGGCTTCGGCCTCCTTGCGGTTGAACTTTTTCTGTTCGACCGCAGCCTCAACCACCTGATCCATGATCTTCTTGGCAGGGTTAAACGACGCCGCAGCGGACTGAGACACATAAGTGACCTCACCCCCGCGCAGTTTGCGGATATCACGCAGAGATGTCTTGAGGATATCGCGCCCGTTGACCCAGACCTCGCCACCGGTGATTTTCACACCTCCGCGGCCATAGGCCATCGAGGCCAGACCGATGGTAGACTTGCCCGCCCCGGATTCACCGATCAGCCCCAGCACCTTGCCGCGCTCAAGGTCAAAGCTGACCCCGTGCACGATTTCGATGTCATGGGGTTTCTCACCCGGCGGATAGACGGTCGCGCCGATTTTGAGGTCGCGGACCTTGAGAAGGGTATCACTCATCCCCGGCCTCCTTTCAGCGATGTGGTACGGTTCAGAACCCAGTCAGCCACAAGATTGACCGAGATTGCCAACGTCGCGATGGCGACAGCGGGCAGCAGGGCGGCGGGAATGCCGTAGACGATGCCTTCCTTGTTCTCTTTCACGATGCCACCCCAGTCAGCCTCGGGCGGTTGCACGCCGAGACCCAGGAATGACAGAGTCGAGACGAACAGCACGGCGAAGATGAAGCGCAGGCCCATCTCGGCCACCAGCGGTGACAGCGCGTTGGGTAGGATTTCGCGGAAGATGATCCAAGCGATCTTTTCGCCCCGCAGACGCGCGGCTTCGACATAGTCCATGACGGTGATGTCGACGGCAACAGCACGGGCCAGACGATAGACACGGGTCGAATCCAGCAGACCCATGACGACGATCAGGATCGGGACGGTCACCGGCATCACCGAGAGGACCACGAGGGCGAAGATCAGTGTCGGGATCGACATGATCAGATCGACAAAGCGCGACAGCACCTGATCGACCCAGCCGCCCATCACCGCCGCAAAGAAGCCCAGGACCGAACCGGTCACGAAGGACAGTATCGTTGCAGCCGTCGCGATGAAGATGGTGGTACGCCCGCCATAGATCATCCGGCTCAGCAGATCGCGGCCGATATTGTCGGTGCCCAGCCAGAAATTCGACTCGGTGAAACCTTCGGGAGCGATCCCAAGCATGATCTCGATCTTCGAGGGTTCCCACACACCGCCGACAATTTCAGCCATGCCGTAAGGCGCGATGAGCGGCGCGAACAGCGCCACGAGAAAGTAGAGGGCCGTCAGGAACAGCCCGATCAGTGCAGAAATAGGGATGTTCTTCATTTCGGATGCCTCAGACGCGGGTTGGCCAGGATCGAGACGATGTCTGCAATCATGTTGAGGCCGATATAGACGGCGGCGAAGATCAGACCGCAGGCCTGTACCACCGGAACGTCACGTTTCGCCACGTGGTCAACAAGGTACTGTCCCATGCCGGGATAGACGAACACCACCTCGATCACCACGACGCCGACCACCAGATAGGCCAGGTTCAGCATCACCACGTTGACGATCGGAGCGATGGCGTTCGGGAAGGCGTGGCGCGCGATAACCTGAAACCCGGTCAATCCCTTGAGCTCGGCCGTCTCGATATAGGCCGATTGCATCACGTTCAGAATTGCCGCGCGGGTCATGCGCATCATATGTGCCAGTACCACAAGCGTCAGAACCATCACGGGCAATGCAATCGCCTGAAGCTTCTGCAGCAGGCTCATGTGGTCACCGATCATCGCAACGGATGGGAACCAGCCCAGCTTCACCGCGACGAAATACATCAGCAGATAACCGATCAGGAATTCCGGGATCGAGATTGATGCCAGCGTAACGGCCGAGATCAGCTTGTCGGGCCAGCGGTCCTTATAGCGCACCGCGATCAGACCCAGAAGGATTGCCAGAGGTACCGAAATCAGGGCGGCCCAAAAGGCAAGAAACAGAGTGTTGGACATGCGTTGACCGATACTCTCGGCAATGTCACGACCATTGGTCAGCGCAGTACCTAAATCACCCTGCAACGCGGCAAATAGCCAGTCGAAATAGCGGGTGATGGCGGGTTCATTCAATCCCAGCTCTTCGCGCAGGTTGGCGAGGGCTTCGGGCGTAGCGGACTGACCGAGGATGGATTGGGCCACGTCACCGGGCAGGATGAGCGTGCCCACGAAAATCAGCACAGATACAGCTAATAGCAGCAAAAGGCCCAGCGCAATGCGCTGGACCACAAGTTTCATCGCGATTCCCATATCAGGCAGCAACCCACATGGTCATCGGAGCGTAGAAGTTGTTCAGATCGAATCCGTTCTCGGAATCGATCCAGCCATCCACGTCCGAAGTCGTCGCGTCGATGAACTGGTTGAACATCGGACAGATCAGGCCGCCTTCATCACGCAGAATGGTGGACATGTCGGCATACATCTGGATCCGCTTTGTTTCGTCCAGCTCGCCGCGGGCTGCGAACAACAGCTGGTCGAACTGTTCGTTATTGAACCGCGTGTCATTCCAGTCGGCGGTCGACAGATAAGCGGTTGAGAACATGAAATCCTGCGTCGAGCGACCACCCCAGTAGCTGGTGCAGAAAGGCTGTTTGTTCCAGACCTCAGACCAATAGCCGTCATTGGGCTCGCGCTTAATCTCGATATTGATACCGGCAGCGCCACAGGATTGCTGGAACAGAGCTGCTGCGTCTGGCGCACCCGGGAACGAGTTGTCAGATGTGCGTAGCAATACCGCTCCGTCAAAGCCTGACTGCTCCAGATGGAACTTGGCCTTGTCCGGATCGTATTCGCGCTGCTCCAACTCGGTAAACAGCGGGTATGAGCTGTTGATTGGTGTGTCGTTGCCAATCGAGCCAAAGCCGAACAGGATTTTATCGACCATTTCTTGGCGGTTGATGCCGTACTTCAGCGCCATCCGCAGGTCTTTGTTGTCGAAGGGGGCGGTGTTGGCGTGCATGATGAACACATAGTGACCCGGACCAGACGTAGTGCGCAGGTTGATGTTTGGCGCGCGGCCAACCAAGTTTGCCGTGCGCGGCGGAACGCGGTTGATCATATGCACCTGACCCGACTGCAGCGCCGCGACACGCGCGGTGTCGTCGTTGATGACGATCAGTTCGATCGTGTCGGCATGGCCAACATTATCATCCCAATAGTCGGGGTTCTTTTCACCAACGAAGCGCACGCCAGGTTCGACATCGCTCAGGACATAGGGCCCGGTTCCGATTGCCGCGGTTGGATCGTCTTTACCACCATTGGGTTGAATGAGCAGGTGATAGTCGGTCAGCAGATAGGGCAGGTCGGCGTTGGGTTTGTCCAGTTCGACAATGAATTTATCACCCTCGACGCTCATGGCCTTGATGCCGCGTAGCAGTCCAAGCGCACCTGACTGCGATTCTTCGCCGGCGTGGCGCTCCATTGTGGCCAGCACGTCGTCGGCGGTCATGGTCTTACCGTTCGAGAAGTTCACACCCGAGCGAATCTTGAAGGTCCAGACGCGCGCATCGGCGGATGCCTCGAAGCTTTCGGCCAAACGCGGCCACAGACCGCCTTTGGGGTCCAGTTCCAGCAGCGGTTCGCCCCACAGACGCAGCACCTGCGTTGCAGTCGCGTTTGCGGCCAGCGCCGGATCGAGGCTGTCAGAGGAGCCGCCGCCCTGAATACCAACGCGGATGGTACCGCCTTTGACCGGTCCTGCCGCCCGTGCCGCGGTTGCGAATACGCTGCCCGCCATTGCGACGGATACACCCAGAGCAGCTGCCCGGCCCATGAATTCACGGCGCGACATTCTGCCTGCCGCCACGAGTTTAGACATGTGAGTGAGTTGATCGTTCATCCAGAAATCTCCCAATTGGTTGGATGGTCAGCCCGTTTTCGGGCTTTTTATTGACGCATGAGTCAAACTAGGCGCATTTCAGGCCGACGGGCAAGCAATAATCTGTCACTCAATGGGCCTGAAAGTCATATAAGCTTGCGTGGTATGGTATCCTCTAGCTTTTTCGAAAAAACCAAAACCTCGTTTTCATAGGCGTTTATCTGTGCGCGCAGGAAAAAATGCTGGGAATCCGACCACATTTCACAATCGGTTTCGGTTCTGAGTTGGATATCATCCCGTTCCAGCTCTTGCGTCCAGCGGCATTCGCCGCGGGCCGACAGGGGATCGTCTGGATGGATTGACCATTTTTCATATGCAGTGCTGCCGTTGATCAGGCCATGCATCTCGTCGCGGATTTTCCCGAAGTCATCCTCGATGATCATATGCGTTTGACCCGTGTTCATGTCGATCTCAACCCAACGCGCGTTGTGCGATTCGCGCACTGTCGAGACTGGACGGGGGGATTCTGCATCTGGCGGAGCAAAGCCGCACTCGTCCCTGTGGCCCAGCTCACGCGTTGGCACGACGATTCCACCGCCGGTCAAGTGCAGCTCTGCTGTTTCGGGCGAGGGCCAAATCAATGGCCAATAGGAACTTGAGATTGCGACCCGCAAGCGATGCCCCTTGGGTATGCGATAGGCAATATGATCAAGGTCCAGTTCGATGTCATAGCTCTCACCAGGGGTCAGAACGGCTGGCTCGGCGTGGCCTTCGCGATGCGCCAGGTTCAGTACACCATAGGTGATCCGGGTCGAGGCCCCGTCGGGGTGCAGATGGTTCAGCCGAACGGCAATCTGAGCCTGCGGTTTGTCGGCACTCAGGCGCAGCCGGATTTTGGGCGCGCCGACGATCTCGATATCATCGCCCAATGGGGTGCTGTCGAAACAGGCCGACAGCGCATCGTCGCTCCGCTGGTCACCCGGCATGTCGGGGCCAAGCCAGATCGCGCAATATTCTCCGCCTTCCATCCCGCATGTGTGCAGTGACCGGATGCGTGCATCCAGCGGGCCATCGCAGCCTAGCCCATCATCTGCAAGGCGCATCGCCACCTTAGGAAGATGCGTGGTCGCCCCCTCGGTCTCGGCAATCCATCGGCCCGGTCTTTCACTGTACCAGCGCGCCGGTCGGACGCCGTTCATCACATAGGCACGATAGTCGGGATCATCTGCAACCCCGGTGTCTTCGCCCTTAAGCCAGTGATCCCACCAGCGCAGCGCCTCTTGCAGAAACCCGATGCGGGGCTCGGGGATCGCAAAATGCGGATATTTGTGAACCCAAGGGCCGACGATTCCTTTCGCTGGAGCGTCGAGCGACTCGACCAGCCATGGCACAGTGTTCTTGTAGGCGTCGCCCCAGCCGCCCACAGCAAGGGTGGCCGCGCGAATTGCGCTGAAATCTTCGCAGACCGAACCATGCTGCCAATAGGCATCGCGAGCCTGATGGCGCAGCCAGACCGATGGCAGGAAAGGTTCAGCTTCAAGCCGTTTCAGCCAGAGATCACGCCAGTCTTCCCGCAGTGCCGGGTCCGGCGCGCGCGACGAATAAGACCACATCGTCGCCCCCCAACCCAGATTTTCGTTCAGCAGACACCCGCCTTTATAATGGATGTCATCGGCATAACGATCCGCTGTCGAGCAGAGCGTGATGATCGCTTTCAAAGCCTCGGGCTGCATCGCGGCAACCTGCAGGGAGTTGAAGCCGCCCCAGCTGATCCCCATCATCCCGACCGAACCGTTGCACCAGGGCTGATCTGCTAGCCACCGGATCACCTCAACGGCGTCATCCAGCTCCTGTTGCGTGTATTCATCCTCCATCAGCCCTTCGCTATCGCCATTGCCGCGCATATCGACCCGGATGCAGGCGTAGCCACGCTTGGCAAACCACGGATGGGTCAGCGCATCGCGCGTCGTCGTTCCGTCACGTTTGCGGTAGGGCAAGTGCTCCAGAATAGCCGGAACAGGATTGTCGAGCGCATCAATGGGCCGCCAGACGCGTGCCGACAGGCGGCAGCCATCGGGCATGACGATACCCATGTCGGCGATGTCTTCGATTTCACGAAGTGTATTGGGGGGCTGAGCCATGGGTCTGATCTCCGGGCCGAAACTGACCCGGCCAAGATGTCAGATCAGTCCCGGATTGCAATCACCAGATCCATGACATTTGTGCCCGTGGGACCCGTAATCAGTAAAGCCCCGGCCTTATCAAGGAAACTGCCGCTGTCTGCACGGTCAAGATAACCCTCGGCCTCGTCCGCCCATGTCTCACCTGTCACGATCGCTCCGGCCGCATCTGTTGGTCCGTCGGTGCCATCGGTGCCCCCCACGATGACCGTCAGCCCAGGTTGTCCAGCGATCTCACGCGCCAGGGCGAGAGCCAGCCCCTGATTGCGTCCTCCGCGCCCCGGGGTGTCGGGCAGGACAACCGTCGGTTCGCCTCCGAACACCATCACACCGTTCGGCATATCGCACAGCTGCGCGCCGATCCGGGTTGCGACGGTTAAATAGTCGTCATGCATCGCTTCTTCATCGGCCAGAACCTGAAACCCGGCCTGTTGCGCGGTCAGCGCCGCCGCATGGCGGGCATGGGCATTGGATGCGATGATCGAGGTTTGTGCCTCAAAATCCGGGGTATCGGGCAACGAACCGATGCCCGATCCGATCACGCTCAGATCGTCGCCGGGTACATCTGAAATTGCCAAAACCGTTGCGCGCGCGCCGTGAAAATGAGACAGCAAACCACCGCCCTTGATCCGGGACAGTTTGCGCCGTTCTGCATTCATCGCACCGATATCCAGACCATCTGCCAGCAGTTGGCGATTCAACGCTTCGAGATCGTCCAGTGTTTTGCCCGGCACGAGGTCCTCGGCCAGCGACGAAGCGCCGCCCGACACCAGCAACAGCAGATGGCTACCGGCGGGCAGCCCCTCAACGGTTTCGCGCAGGGCGCGCCCTCCGACCAGGCTGCGGGCATCGGGAACCGGGTGCGAGGCTTCAAGAACCTGGATATGCGCGGGTAGCCCCTCACCATGGCCATCCTTGGTTACGACCAGCACGGGCACATCGCCAAACCGCTCTGCCGCCGCGCGCGCCATCGCGCCTGCGGCTTTTCCAACGGCCAGTATCTGGTCGGGGCGGCCAATGCCTTGCGTCGCCTCCAAAGTCGACCGATAGCCATCAACGGCTGCGACGCCCGCGTGCCAGAACTCTAGTGCCTGTTGAGAAGTCTGCATCAGCTTTCCATCCAAATCGTGACTGGCCCATCATTGACCAGTTCCACCGCCATGTCGGCCCCGAACGCCCCGGTCTCGACCGGAATGCCCAAAGCTGCCAATTTGCGCGCGAACGCTTCATACAGTTGCTCACCTTCGGCCGCGGGCGCTGCCGCTGAAAAGCCGGGCCGGTTTCCCCGCGAGGTATCCGCTGCAAGTGTGAATTGGCTGACCACCAGCGCTGAGCCCTGAACATCCAGGATCGAGCGGTTCATTTTCCCTGCCTCATCCTTGAATATTCGCAGCTTTGCAATCTTTTCTGCCAGTTGCACGACCTGAGCCTCACCATCTCCTTGCATCGCGCAAACCAGGATCATCAACCCTGGCCCCGACTGACCGATCACGGTGTCATCGACGCGAACCGAAGCTCGGGAAATTCGTTGAAGCAATGCGCGCATGTTCTTGTCTTCTCGTTCAGTCAGGTTCTGGGCTCAACCGCGCCACTCGATAATCTGCTCTACCTCGGCGCGTTCTGTCCGAAACGCATTGGCCGGGTGGTCAGCGTCGGGATAGCCGAAAGAGATCGCGCAAAGGATGAGGCGATCTTCCGGGATATCGAAATAGCGATGCAGAAACGGGCCATATGATGCGACCGCTGCCTGTGGGATGGTGGCCACGCCCAAAGCCTGAGCCGCCAGAGCGAACCCTGTCACGAACCCGCCGCAATCCATCGCGCCGTATGCGCCCAACTCCGCCGGGCTCGACAGGATCGCACTGTGCGGCGCACCGAATAGAGAAAAATTCTCCATCATCTGCCGGGCCGAGGCAGCGCGGTCACCTTGTTCAACCCCCACGGCGTCATAAAGTGCCCAACCGCAGGCGCGTCGGCGCTCTTGATAGACGCCGGAATATCGAGTGGGGAAGGGCAGGTCAGGGGACGGTGTGCCGCTTGTTGCCTCTTGCAGGAGAGCCGCGCGGAACGCGTCGGTCTCGGACCCGCTGGTGATCGTCAGCTGCCATGGTTGTGCGTTGCACCAGCTGGGCACGCGGCTGGCACTGGTCACGATCTGTTCGATATGATCGCGGGGCACAGGATCAGCCTTGAACGCGCGGCAGGAATGGCGCGCGTGCAGCAGCTGGTTCAATGTTGAAAAGGTCACTTGGCCCTCCGATCCGGTCGGCGCGAAGATGACCTGATGGTGTGCGATGCGCAAGGCCGCTATTGCTGACCGGTGGCCACCAGATAGCCAACTCCTGCCGCGATCAGCAGACCCAGAACGACAGCGATGGTGATCTTGATTGCGGACCAGGGCCTCTCACCTTGAACGCGTCCGGTCCGGCCATTGACCACAAAGCGATAAGTTTGGCCGCGATACTTGTACGCGGCCATCCACACTGGCAGGAGGATGTGCTTGAACGTGACATCACGCACGTCCGTGTCGATCGCATGGATGCGCTGCCGGTCCCCACCTATGTCAAACCGGACATCGCGTTCGATCACGCGGGCCATGTGCGCACGCGCCTCGGCATATCCGTCCTGCAATTCAACGGTATAGGCTTCGGCCCGGAATCCGGCCAGATACTCTGGCTGATAGGGCTCAAGCGCGGGCAGGTCCCATGGCTCCAGCGCATCGGTATAGGATTTTGGCAAGGATCGAGAGGCAAGCACCAGAACATCATCAAAGAACCGCGCCACGCGTCCCGATTTCGGCGTCCAACGCACCTTTGGCACCTGTTGCTGCACACGTTTGCCGTCCCGCATCACGGTGCGGGTTTCGTAGTATACGACCCCGCGCTCGCCCCGGTAGCTCGATTTGGTGTCGGCGTCGAAGGTCCAGTAGGGCACATAGATGCCCTGCATTTTTCGCCCCTTGCGCGCATACTCCTTAAGGCCATTCGGCGCGAACCAAAGCCGCCCCAACCAGTCGCCCATCGCTTTGTGGGCGCTGCGTTCATCCAGGGCGAACGGCAACACGCCGCGTGGTTTGATGTGACGGTTCACGCCCGTATCCGTAACCACCGGAGTGGCGCAGAATGGGCATTCAGCCGCATGGGTGTTCGGGTCGAACTCGACCTGCGCAGCGCAGTTCGGGCAGGTCAGTACGCGGGTTTCTTCGATCTCGCTGTCTGGTAACCGCTCCGCGATGGCTGCGTCGAAATCCAGTTCGCGCAAGCTGGCACCGCCCCACGGGCCTGCGCCAATGGGTTCGGAATGGCCACAATGATCACAGGTGAGCGTGCCGTCACCAGGGTTGAACCGGTAATCCGCCCCGCATTGATCGCAGGGAAAACGGTGTTCGTCTTTGGCCATTCCAGATTCCGATCTCAGGTTGCCAATGGCCAGATCACGCGCCCGGAGGCGGCGGGGGCAGGATCGTGAACAACTGCGCCAGCTCCTGCACGTCGCCCGCCTTTTTCCATCCGTCCTGACCGGCGGTCCAGACATGGGTGTCGCGCGTCAATTCTCCTTCGGCGGCCATACGCCCCATCTTGGCCTTCGAAAACGGCCCGCTGGTTTGTCCGTCAACCGCGATATGCCACACATGCTCGACGGGTGGCGGAGGCGGCGGTGCCGCATGCGCCGAGGGTTGCGGGGCAGCGGGGGCGGAACCGCCCCAAGGGCCGCTTGGCTGACCCGCTGCCATATTCGACATCTGCTGCGCCATCGCCATGCCCATTCCCATGCCGAGCCCTGCGCCCATGCCGCCGCCCTGACCGGGGTTGTTGGCCGCCGCCGTCATCGCTTCGGCTGCCGAATATTGTGTGAATTTGCCCAGATCACCGGCAAGACCCATCGAGGTGCGCTTATCGAGCGCAGCCTCAACCGCAGGCGGCAGCGAAATATTCTCGATGTAGAACTCGGGCATCTCCAACCCGTAACCGTCGAGAACGGGCGAGACTTCCGCAGCGATCAACTTGCCCAGATCGGCGGTGTTGGCCGCCATGTCCAGAACCGGGATGCCGGAACCGGCGATAACGCGACTGAATTCCTGCACGATGATGTTGCGGATCTGAAAGCTGATCTCGTCCATGGTGAATTCACCATCGGTACCGACGATCTCGATCAAAAACTTGGCCGCATCTTTCACGCGCACTGTGTAGGTGCCGAACGCCCGAATGCGGGTGGGCCCGAACTCGGGGTCGCGCAGCATGATCGGATTCTTGGTGCCCCATTTCAGGTCATTGAACCGGGTCGTGTTGACGAAATAGATCTCGGACTTGAAGGGCGACTGGAACCCGTGATCCCAATGCTGCAGCGTCGTTAGGATCGGCATATTGTTGGTTTCGAGCATATAGAGACCGGGCGTGAACACATCCGCCAACTGCCCCTCATGCACAAAGACCGCCGCCTGACCTTCGCGCACGGTCAGCTTGGCCCCGTATTTGATCTCGTGCCCCTCACGTTCGAACCGCCAAACCATGGTGTCGCGGGTATCATCGACCCAGTGAATGACGTCGATGAATTCGCCGGTCAGAAAATCAAAAATTCCCATTGGATTACTCCTGTCTTCGGGGTCAGAGCGACTGCCCCATCAATTCGCGTGCAATGATACGGACCACCGGGCGCGCCTCTTCAGCGGTCATGCCAGAGCGCAGGCGTGGGTCGTAGAGGATGGTCAGCAGCTTTTCATCATGGCTGGTGAGCAAGGCAAACTCGTCATCATCATTGAAGATCGACGGTCGGGCCTGAGGGCTATCGTTTGGCAGACCCAGCCCCTGCGCAAGCTCTTCGTGAATGCAGCTGAGGCGCACAAGGTCGGGGTGCTCGGACCGGATCAGGGCGACCGCTCTTGTATAAGTCTGCGGTGATCCGCTCGAGGCTGAGGCAAAGACGAAACAATAGAATGACCGTGGCAGCTTATCAAAAAGATCAAGTTGCGCCTGTCCGATGCCGGGAATCAACTGCCGCAACCGCGCTTGTACATAAGCCGTGTCATCTTCACCCGCCACAAAGACGTGGAAATTTGCGTTGCGGCTTACGGTTGAGACCGGATGGCCCGTCAGCCGGGATAAGCGATCCGCATAGGCATTGATCTGAGCCGCGTCCAGCTGCCGGACCTCAGGCGCGACCGAAGGGCCGAACTCAGGTTTGATGCGAACTGCGGCTGACCAGCGGCTCAACTGCCTACGAGTCCGGCCTGCGCCGTTTGACACGCCCTGACCAGGATATTCGTTGTAGAAGGCGATCGTCTCGAAATTGCGGGCCAGATCATCCGCGTCATATGGCGTATCCGGCCCCCCTCCATCCGTGCGCAGCAAGCCGCGGGTCAACAGATTGTTCTCTACACTCTGATAATACCGTGCCAGATCGAGGCTTGCGGCAGAGGGTTCGACATAGGCGTTGCTGGGCCCCTGCGGCTGAACCGGGCGCGGCTCGGGTACGACTGAGGTGGTCAGTACCTCGTCACAGCTGGCCAGAGCTAGCAGTGACAGGCCAAGCACAGCAGCGTTGATCCTTGGAAACGGCCACACGCGCGTTGTTCCCCTTACCCGGGAACGGCGGTTCCGGCATTGTCGCCAATGCCATCCTGTCGCGCCTTTGCCGCAGCCAGCGTATCGCGCAGCTCTGCTTCCATCTTCTGCAGCTCCTCTTCGGCTGCGGCGCGTTTGGCTTTGCCTTCATCCGCAATCGCAAGGCTTTCGTTGATCGTGCCGATCAGGTCTGCATTGGCCTGCTTGACCGCTTCGATGTCGAACACGCCGCGCTCCATCTCTTCGCGGATCATCTTGTTGGATTCGCGCAAATTAGCCGCGTTTGAGGTCAGCAGCTCATTGGTCAGATCATTGGCATCGCGAACCGCTGCAGCCGCTTCGGCGCTGCGCTGAATGGTGACCGCTTGTGCCAGCTGCGTCTCCCACAGCGGTACGGTGTTGACCAGAGTCGAGTTGATCTTGGTCACCAGCGATTTGTCATTCTCCTGCACCAACCGGATCGAGGGCAGCGACTGCATCGTCACCTGCCGTGTCAGTTTCAGGTCATGCACCCGGCGTTCCAGATCGTCGCGGGCGGCGCGCAGGTCACGCAGTTCCTGTGCTTTCATCACTTGCTGGTCCTCGGGCGCGGCCTGAACCTCGGCCTCTTTCTCAGGAATGTCGTGGCTGTCCAATTCGGTCAGCTTTTCTTCTCCGGCCGCGATGTAAAGCGCCAGTTCGTCATAGAAATCCAGCGTCTTTTCATAGAGCAGATCAAGGGATTTGATGTCTTTCAGCAGCGTATGCTCATGCCCCAGAAGGTTGTCCGTGATCCGGTCGATCTGGCTCTGAACCTCTTCGTACTTCGCGGTGAATTTGGCGAAGGGCGCGGCTTTGCCCAGCAGTTTTTCCCACCAGCTGCGTTCACGCCGAACGTCCAGCTCGCTGACCGAAAAGCCGCGTATCGTGGTGACGATGTTGCGCAGGCTGTCGCCCGCTGGCCCCACATCCTTGTTTCGTACATCGGCCAGCATCGCCTGGCTGATCTCTTGCAGTTCTGCCTGAGCAGAGGAGCCGAATGACACGATCGAGTTGGTGTCGTCCATGTCGATCTCTCCCATCCGTTTGCGGATCTCGGCGCTCACGGGCTCGTCCGCCTCTTCCAGCGGGATAATGTCGGTCCGCGGTTCGGGCAGCGTTACTGCAGTCACTTCCTGCACCAGCGTTTCCGCTTCGACCGCTTTATTCTTGATATCATCGGACATGGGGATAATCCTCGTTCAAATAGTGGCCGGTCAATCCAACCGGACGCCTTCGCGCTGCAACCGATCGCGCAGCACATCAATTTCAACCGTCAGATCACTACGGTCATCCAATAGCATTTTTCGCGTCCGCGCCGCGAAATTCTGTTCCAGATCGTCCAGAAGTGTCGAGTAATCCTCAAGCGCTTGCGCATCGCGGGTGCGGGCGTAGACGTCCGAGAACTTCACGGTCGCATCGCGCGCACCCTGCAAGTAGACCGTCAGATACTTCCTAGCACTCGCCAGATCACGCGGATCTTCCTCGACCGTGCGAAACAGATCGCGGGCGGTGTCCTGAAAGCGTTCGACACGCGCTTCGATACGGCGGTCGCCGGCGCGCTTGATTGCATCGGTCATCTCGGTCAGGTGGGTCTCGGCATCTTCAACCACGCGCGCCACGCGGTCCTGCTGGAAGGTATCGATCCCCTCCATCCCCTTGTCTTTCATTGGGTCGAGGCCGAATGAGACCGAATGCAAAACCGTTGCAGCGACGCCAAACAACACCGGGGCCAGCAGGCTCACTTGTGAGGCTGTTTCTGCGCCCAGAAACTCGGTTCGGTACGAGGCCAAAGCAGCACCCAAGCCGGTCAGAACGCTGGAGAAAATCTTGCGCGGAAAGGCAGGTCTGCGCGCGGTACGGCGCGCGTTATAGGCGGCCTCGGCCCGCAATCCTTCGCGCAGCAGAAAGGCGGCCGCAGTCAGCAGTCCCGCCGCGACCAAGCCGATGGTCATGCCAATGGCGCCATCGTTCAGCGACAGGAACACCAGCGGAATGGCGGGAACAAACAGCACATTCGCGCGCGCGCCTGCGGGTTCGACACGGGCGCCATCAAACTGACCGCGCCCCGGCTGATCCTGTGCAGAAGCATCGCCTTGCGGGCTGAATTTGCCGCCGTACCTTTTGGCCATATCCTTACAGGCCCCCCAGCAGACCGGTGCAAACGCCGAACAGCAGCACCAACAGGGCCGCATAGGCCAATTTTTGTACTCCGGTGCCGGACATGGTGCCCCCCAACTATGGCTGTCACAGAAAAGTTAGGCGATACGCGGGCTTGGCGCTAGGGGGAAGGTTGAATAACCCGCGTCACTTGCGAGGTTTCTTGCCGACCGCCGGTCTTTTGCGTTGTGGCCGTGCGGGGCGTTTGGACGGGGGGTTCCCGCTATCCTCAGCCTCCAGCCCCAGTTGGTCGCGCATGACACGGCGCCGGATTTCCTCAACCTCACCGGATTTCAGATCGCCCAGCTGGAACGGGCCGTAAGAAACCCGCAAAAGTCGGTTCACCATATAGCCGATATCTTCGATGGCGCGACGGATCTCGCGGTTCTTGCCTTCGCGCAACCCGATGGTCAGCCAGGCGTTCGCACCCTGCTGACGATCCAGTGTGACTGTCATGGGTTGAAACCGCTCTCCGTCAATCACCAGCCCCTTCCGCAGCGGTGCGAAGTCTTCATCCTTGGGCCGCCCGTTCACCCGCACCCGGTATTTGCGCAGCCATCCGGTCGAGGGCAGTTCCAACTTGCGCTTGATGCCGCCATCATTGGTCAGCAGCAGCAACCCTTCTGAGTTCAGATCGAGCCGCCCAACGCTCATGACCCGCGGCATATCCTCGGGCAAGTCGTCAAAGATTGTCTTGCGGCCTTTTTCGTCGCGCGCTGTGGTTACCAGACCCGGCGGCTTGTGGTACAGCCACAGGCGCGAGGGTTCGGGTTCCGATACCGGCCTACCATCGACAGTAATTTTGTCCTTTGAAGTGACGTTAAGGGCAGGGCTGCTAATCGCCTTGCCATTCACCGTCACACGACCCGCTTCGATCATGCGTTCAGCTTCGCGACGCGAAGCAACACCGGCGCGGGCCAGCACTTTGGCGATCCGGTCGCCGGGAGGAGGGGTATTGGTCATCCCCCGGCCATAGCCTATCCCGGCGGCTTGCGAAAGGCAGGTTTCTGAGGCAGTCATAGGTATGGAGTTCAGATCGCACATGAAACTGGCGCTGGAGCAGGCGCAAGCTGCAGCGGATCGCGGTGAAGTGCCTGTGGGTGCGGCCATCATTGGGCCAGATGGGCAGGTCGTTGCGGTAGATGGCAACCGAACCCGCGAATTAAACGACCCCACTGCGCATGCCGAGATATTGGCGCTGCGTGCCGCTTGCGCTGCGGCCGAGTCAGAACGGCTGCCAGATCACGATCTATACGTGACGCTGGAACCCTGCGCCATGTGTGCGGCGGCACTGGCTGCGGCGCGTATCCGGCGTGTGTATTACGGCGCACCCGATCCGAAATCGGGCGGCGTCGCCCATGGCGCGCGGGTGTTTTCGCATCCGCAGGCACATCATACACCTGAAATCTATGATGGGATCGGTGCCGAAGAGGCCGCGCGATTGCTCAAAGATTTCTTCGCCAAGCGACGTTAGCACGCTACCATCTCAGGCTGTAAACTGTGTGATTACCCGGTAGACCTTTCAGGGAAACCGATCTAGGTGCACCAAAAGTCAGCGCCTCATGCCCGTCCACCAAAAGCTGGGTTGCGTCAGACAAACAGACCTCTCCCGGTGCGGCTGAGGCCGCAACTCGGGCGGCCTTGTTCACCACCGTTCCAAAGAAATCGTCATCGGTCTGGATTACATCCCCCGTATGTACACCTACGCGAATCTGCAGGGGCGGCTCGCCCTTCTCTGTCGCGTTGCGTCGTTGCAGGTCGGCGGCGGCCATCAACGCCGCCCGCGCCGAGGAGAAGCTGGACATAGTTCCATCCCCCAGCGATTTCACCAGCGTTCCACTTTGCGCTTCGATGACTTCACGAGCCAATTCAAAGTGTTTTTGAATTGCATCGGCCCACACCCGGTCTCCGAGCTTTTCGGCGATGGCAGAAGAGTTGACGATGTCAGTGAACATGACTGATGCCATTCCCTCGCGCTGAGCCTGACGAAACCCGTCACGCGCGGCTGCAACCAACGCGTCCAACGCTTTGTGCTCGATACCGAGTTTCTCCATGTTCGGGATCGGGTTTGACACGTGGCAGTGCACCATCTTCCACACACCGTCTTCCAGATGCAGGATAAAGGTAAAGCGGTGCACCATCGCCCTCTGGTTACTGGCAAAGCGCAACGTGGCTACGCAGTTGGCCCAGCCAACCGGGCCGCATTCAAACGCCTCCAGACTGTGTTCCTGCCAGTCGTATTCCGGAATTTCGGCCACGTGATCGGGAAAGCCTTTGCGAAACAAGGAGCCAGACCAGAACTCGCCGTGAGCTGAGCCCTGATATCTCAGATGTTCTGAAGTCGACAGCATATTGAACAGTGCCGCACCGTCCTTGTCACGAACCGCTTGGTTCCACCGCCGCACCACCGCGATCAATTCTGGCGAAGGGCGGATTGGCTGGTTCATACCCCTTTCACCACCATTTCGCGTGGGATATCAGCCAGAGGCAGGCCGCCATCGCCTGTCACCACAAAACTCTCGGTAATTGCCAACCCCCAATCCGGAGTCCAGAGGCCGGGCATCAGGTGAAACGTCATGTTTTCCTGAAGTTCTGTCGTATCTCCGGGCCGCAGGCTCATGGTGCGTTCGCCCCAATCGGGTGGATAGCTGAGCCCGATGGGATAGCCGGTTCTGTTGGCTTTGACATATCCGGCGCGGGCGAAGCTATCATAGACGCAGGCCGCCACCTCTTCGCACGTCGTACCCGGGCGGGCAGCGGCCAAGGCATCGTCGATGGCCGCCAGAACCGCAGCTTCGGCCCGGCGGATATCGCTGGGGGGATCGCCGAGATAGAGGCTGCGACTGGCCGGGCAGTGGTACCGGCGATAGCAGCCTGAAATCTCGAAATAGGTTGCCTCTCCGCGCGCCAGAGGCCGGTCGTTCCAGGTAATGTGCGAGGCGGAAGCTTCACGGCCCGAAGGGGCAATCGGCACGATTGCCGGGTAATCCCCCGCAAGACCGGGCAGTCCGGCGATACCGGCGGCCTGCACTTCGGCAACCAGTTGGTTTTTGGGCAGACCTTCCCGAAACGCGTCGCGCAGAACGCCGTGCATATGCGCTGTCAGTTGGCCCGCTTTGCGCATCATCCCGATCTCGGCGTCGCTTTTGACGGCGCGCTGCCAGTTCACGAGGCCGGTGGCGTCAACCAGTGTCCCGAAAGCGGTTTCAAGAATGCGGTGGCTGGCGGCTGAGTAGTAATAGTTGTCCATCTCAACCCCCAACCCTGTGGTCCAACCGCGTTCGCGCAATGCGAGGACAAGAGCATCGACCGGGTGGTGATCAGGGTGCTGCACATGCTCTTCGGGCCAGTCCAGCAGGTCCGATGGTTCCAGCCATGTGGTCTGCGCCGCACCCGCTTTGTCCTGCGTCCGGCCCCACCAGAGCGGTGAGCCTTGCGCGGGCAGGATCACCATCTGCGGGACATAGAAACTCCACCCGTCATAGCCTGTGAGCCAGGCCATGTTAGAGGGATCGGTGATCAGCAGGGTCTCAATCCCGCGTCGCGCCATGGCTTCGCGGGTTGTGCTGAGGCGAGTCGCGTATTCCTGCACGCTGAAATCAGAAGCTAGCATCAGAGTGTGATCGCCTGCATGATTTCAGGTTCGATCACATCGACCCCCGGCAGACCTTCTTTCAAAGCCTCAGCCGACTGCTCAAGGATCGGGAAGGTTTTGTAGTGGCAGGGAATAACGGTCTTGAAGTTGAAATAGCGCTTGGCCGCATAGGCCGTGCCTCTCATGTCCATGGTGAAATGGCCGCCTGCCGACAGAATGCCGATATCGGGTTTATAGTAATCCCCCATCCACTCCATATCCGCCATGATGTCGGTATCGCCTGAGACATAGACCATGTCACCTTCGGCGGCGATCATGTATCCAACCTCGGTCCCACCCGTGCGCAACCCGTCGGGCGTTGAGAAAGTCGAGCTGTGAGACGCCGGAACCATCGAGACCTTCACGCCGTTCAGATCCACCGTGCCGCCTTTGTTGAAGCCAACGGTCTCGATCCCTTCGGCTTCGGCCCAATAGCCCATCAGATCATATTGCCCGACAACGGGGACTTTCAGGTGCTTTGCAAGCGGCAATACATCAACAACGTGGTCGAAATGAGTATGGGTCAGCAGTATGTGGGTCGCGCCAGCGACCGCCGCGTCATGCTGATCCTCAGACAGCACCGGGTTGCCCGTCAGCCACGGATCGATCAGCAGAACCTGTCCTGCGGTTTCAATGCGAAAGCTGCCATGCCCCAGCCAGATGATATTCATAAAGATTCCTCCCACTTTGTGCTTGGAGCCAGCCTAGCATCGGCTATGTAAAAATCCATGGATTGGACGCAGGAAATCGATGGTTATTGTGAGCGGCTTTCGCCCGCTTATTGGGCCGAGCCAATTAACGCCGTGACCAATGCCGCATTCCTGATCGCGGCGTTCATCATGTGGCGGCGCGTGCAAGGGCAGGGGATGCCGTTGGCAATGGCTTTGGTGACGGTGCTGGCGCTGATCGGAATCGGAAGCTACCTGTTTCACACTCATGCGCAGGTCTGGGCGGCGCTGGCCGATGTCACTCCGATCCTGCTGTACATCCTTGTTTACATATTCGCGGTTAACCGTGATGTCTGGGGAATGCGGACGCTCTATGCGCTTGGGCTAACGGCACTGTTCTTTCCATATGCAGCCCTGACCGTTCCCATCTTTCAGCTGTTGCCCGGGCTTGGGGGCTCGGCGGTCTATGCACCAGTTCCTCTGTTGATTCTCGTCTATGCTTTTCTATTGCGTCAGAGAGAGCCGGAAACCGCACGTGGTCTGGCAATAGGGGCGGTGATCCTAATCGTCTCAATCACTTTCCGAGCGCTGGATGAGCCCATGTGTATGCGCCTGCCGATGGGAACGCATTTCATGTGGCACATCCTGAATGCGACGATGCTGGGCTGGATGATCGAAGTCTATCGCAGAGCCGCTATCGCAAATCGCTTTGCGTCAGTCTCGAAACGCGGCGGCTAGTGCGTCAGGCAGATCGAACTCTTCCAAAACCCGCGCGCGGCCTTCGGCAGACATCTTGAGAGCCGTTTTTTCAACGATACGCTGGATTTTCTCGGCTGAATGCTTGGCTGCGAACGGCGCGAAATACCATTTCAGGAACACAAAGCAGATTACGTCCTCAAGGGCCTGAACGTCGGTATCACGCTTGATTCCCTGTTTGCGCAGCATCTTCTCGGCGGCCTCGATCTGTTCTGCGCCGTATTCGGCCTGCTCCATCAGGCCGCGCACGACATCGGCGTGGTACACGCCCTGTGCCTTGCGCCAGGCCAGATAGCCCGCGCGGCCTTCGGGATACTCGGTGCGCTTCAGCTTCCAGCGCTCGACATGCTGTCCGCGCGCTGCAATCTGCAGGGCATCTGATGAGTCGGGAAATAGTCGATCCAGTTCGGCACTCATGCGCTGGCCGTAAAGCAGCGCTTCGGGCTGGCCATCCTCAAGGTTGGGGTCCTCTGCGTTGGCCGCATCGATTGCGTTCAGAACTGCTTGCTTGCGAGTGCTCATCTTCCGCTCCGTTAGCTTGCCTGCACATCGCCCATCAAGGCGGGAGGCTGGGTTTTCTACACCATGCTAACGGCTTATCGCCGCGTGTACAGCGGACAAATACACATGCGCCGGATCAGGAGGGGGAGGACTGATCCGGCGCTTCAGGCAAGGTTATTTACCCGCCTCGGACTGGCCCTTGGTTACGGGTTCTGACACCGGCTCGGGGAAGCTGAGGTTTCGGGTCAGGTTGTTCATGTCGATCCCCAGCGCCATGGCCGGAGCGCTCAGGACGGATGCAGACAGGACAAGGGCGGTGACGAAGGTTTTCATGGGGTTTCTCCGATTTGCGTTTGTCACATCCCTGAGATGAACCGTTCAGTTCACTTTTTCAAGGCGCAAAATGAACTATTCGGTTTACTTATGTGCATATGGGTCATTCAAAAATGCATGGGGTGAATTACGCCAAGTGGGCCAGCAGCGGTCTTGCGGGTGCTGCGGCAGACAGGTAAACGCCCTCCTTAAGCGTATATGAGGGTTTCCGATGTCGATTGACCAAAGCACAGCCGCCAAGGTGGCCAAACTGGCCAGGATCAAGGTCGAGGATGACGCGCTGCCTGCGCTGGCGTCCGAGTTCAACAATATCCTTGGGTTTATCGAGCAACTGAACGAAGTGGATGTCGAAGGTGTCGAGCCTATGGTTTCAGTTGAGCCAATGCGCCTGAAGCGCCGTCAGGATGTGGCCACCGACGGAAACCAGCAGGACAAGGTCCTGTCCAACGCCCCCGATGCGCGCGAAGGGTTCTTCGCTGTTCCCAAAGTTGTGGAGTAAGTCATGAGCGATCTGAACAAACTGGGCCTGGCCGAGGCCCGCGACGCGCTTCGCAAGGGTGATGTGACCTCGGTTGAGCTGACCGAATCCTGCCTCAAGGCGATTGATGAGGCCAATGCGCTGAACGCGTTTGTCCACAAAACCCCCGAGATCGCTCTGGAGCGCGCTAAAGCAGCGGACGAACGGATCAAGGCGGGCGATGCGCCGTCGATGTGTGGTCTGCCGATCGGTATCAAGGATCTGTTTTGTACCAAGGGCGTGCCCTCGCAGGCGGCCTCGAAAATTCTTGAAGGCTTTAAGCCCGAATACGAATCCACCGTGTCTCAGCAACTGGCCGATGCTGGTGCCGTGATGCTGGGCAAGCTGAACATGGACGAATTCGCCATGGGCTCGTCCAATGAGACCTCGGTCTATGGCAACGTCGTCAGCCCTTGGCGACGCGGCAATGACGATGCTCAGCTGACACCCGGCGGTTCATCGGGCGGCTCGGCCTCGGCTGTGTCCGCCGATTTGTGCTTGGCTGCAACCGGCACCGATACTGGTGGCTCGATCCGTCAGCCTGCTGCGTTCACGGGCATCACCGGCATCAAACCGACTTATGGCCGTTGCTCTCGCTGGGGCATCGTGGCCTTCGCGTCCTCGCTGGATCAGGCCGGACCGATGACCAAGAACGTGCGCGACGCGGCGATCATGCTGGAAACCATGTGCGGCCACGACCCCAAAGATTCGACCAGCGCCGAACTGGCCGTCCCGAATTTCGAGGCGATGCTGACCGGCGACATCAAGGGCAAGAAGATCGGTATCCCGAAAGAATACCGCATGGACGGAATGCCCGCTGAGATCGAAAAACTGTGGACCGATGGCGCCGCTATGCTGAAAGACGCAGGTGCCGAGATCGTCGATATATCGCTACCGCACACCAAATACGCGCTGCCCGCCTACTACGTGATCGCCCCGGCCGAGGCGTCCTCGAACCTCGCCCGTTACGACGGTGTCCGCTATGGCCGCCGCGCGCAGCTGGCGCAGGGCGATGGCATCACCGAGATGTACGAAAAGACTCGCGCGGAAGGGTTCGGCCACGAGGTTCAGCGCCGCGTGATGATTGGTACCTATGTGCTCTCGGCAGGCTTCTATGATGCCTACTATAACCGGGCGCGCAAAGTTCGCACCCTGATCAAGAAAGACTTCGAAGATGTCTTTGCCGCAGGCGTCGATGCGATCCTGACCCCGGCGACACCATCGGCGTCGTTCGGACTGGGTGAGATGACTGAGGCGGATCCAGTGCAGATGTACCTGAACGACGTGTTCACCGTGACCGTGAACCTCGCTGGTCTCCCCGGTATTTCGGTGCCTGCAGGTCTGGACAAACAGGGGTTGCCACTGGGTCTTCAGCTGATCGGTCGTCCATGGGACGAGGGCGATCTGCTCAACACCGCCTACGCGCTTGAGAATGCTGCCGGGTTTGTGGCCAAGCCTGGAAAATGGTGGTAATCCTCAAGCCAGATACGGCACTACACAACCGGAGCAGCCAAATGCGCCAATTGCTTCTGATCCCGGCCTTGGGGCTGATTGCGGCTTGTAACACCGTGGCACCGGTCTCGGGTACGGGTTTCAATACGCCGGAATATCAGGCGCAACGCGAGGCTGAATTGGCCGGGCAGGGCCTGGGGGGCAACCCTCTTGCACCGCCCGAGGCGATCTCGGAACAACCGCTTTCGGCGCAGGGGACGGTTGGATCTGATGCGCCGGTGGGTGACGCGTCAGATATTGCAAACCAAACGGCCATTGCCCTGGCGAATACATCCGGTCAGGAAGCGAACGCCGCGCCTCTGACTGCAACAAACAACAACAGTATCTCCGACGAACAGGATTTCGAGGCCGTCTCGAACCGGCGAACCATCGACGATGACGCCGCCCGGATCGAACAGAACCGACAGACCTACGAGGTCGTCGCGCCCACCGTTGTGCCCCAGCGCGGCTCTGACGGTCAGCCCAATATCGTACAATATGCGCTGAGCACCTCAAACCCTGTCGGCACCCAGCTCTACAGCCGTGCCGGATTCAACTTGCAGGCCAAGGCAGAACGCAATTGCGCACAATTCGCTTCGCCCGATCAGGCCCAGATCGAGTTCCTGTCTAACGGCGGTCCTCAGCGTGATCGTAAAGGGCTGGATCCGGACGGTGACGGCTATGCCTGCGGCTGGGATCCCAGCCCGTTCCGCAGTGCTGTCAACAACTGAACTCTCTCCCATCTGGCAGCCATCGGCTAATTTCGGCCCTCGAAGGGATGGGCTGAAGCCCACGCTGATCGTACTGCACTATACTGCTATGGAGAGCGCCGCGGCCGCACTCGAACGCCTCTGCGATCCCGGTCCGGAAGTCTCTGCGCACTACCTGATCGGCGGCGATGGCACACTCTGGCAGCTTGTCCGCGAGGAAGATCGCGCCTGGCACGCCGGGGCAGGGGAGTGGCACGGGCAGACAGACATAAACTCCCGCTCTATTGGTATCGAACTGGATAACCGAGGCGACCATCCATTTGCCGAGCCCCAAATGCGAGTGCTCGAACAGCTTCTGCCGCAGATTATGCAACGCTGGGCCATTTCCTCAGAGGGCGTGATCGGCCATTCGGACATGGCACCGGGACGCAAAACCGACCCCGGCCCCCGATTTGACTGGCAACGACTGGAGCGCCAGAGCCTGGCCGCCCAACGCGGCAGCACCGCTCCGGAGGGCACCACACTCCGTGCCCTTGCCCAAACCCGTGGTTATACTGCCCCGATCGACGACGCCACGCTCCTCGCCGCCACCCGCTTGCGCTTTCGTCCCTGGGCCACTGGCCCCGCACAACCCGACGATCTCAAGGCTCTCGGCTCATCCCGGGTGATAACCTGATCCGCCCTTCATCTGGCCAAAAATATCCCGGGGATGAATTGGCCGCAGGCCAAGAAGGGGCTGGCCCCTTCTCCTCTTGACGTCCCCGATCCCAAAGCATACCCAACCCACTGCGCGGAGGGCCGGATGGCCGCTGGGGCCGCAAAGCCCGAGAGGAAAGTCCGGACTCCACAAGGCAACGGTGCCGGGTAACGCCCGGGCGGGGAAACCCGACGGAAAGCGCCACAGAAATCAAACCGTCCTGGATTTCGGTCCAGGGTAAGGGTGAAACGGTGGGGTAAGAGCCCACCGCGCCGCTGGCAACAGCGGCGGCACGGCAAGCCCCACCGGGAGCAATGCCGAATAGGGTCCCCGCGCGGGCCGGTCGGTGCAAACCGATACCGCCGCTAGGCTCGCCTTGGCCGAGAGGGACCGGGTTGGCAGCTCGAGCCGCGCAGCAATGCACGGCCTAGAGGAATGGTCATCGAAGGGGGCAACCCCGGAACAGGATCCGGCTTACAGGCCCTCCGCGCGTATCTTCTCAGCCTGTCGGTGGGGTGTAAGCTCCGGTCAGTGTCGCAGCCTTTTGGGCCACCGCGACAAAATCTTCGGCAGGCCATGCGCGCACGGTTTCGATCCTCGAAACCGCACCGGTGCTGGCAACCGCCATCCCGATTGCAACCGCATCTGTACCATCGGGAACTTCGCTGATGACAACAACATCATTGCCCCCTGTGGTGAAGTAGAAGGAGATCAGCCTTCCGCCCGCCTTCTCAAGCAGCGCTCTGACCGGGCCGGTACGATCCTGAGGCTTTGCCACCATCGCCTTGACGGCCTCGGACGAATAGGATGCGTAAGTAATGAAAACAGGCATGGGTCTCTCCTTTGGACTTGAGTTTTGTGGAACCTTTATGCCGACCGGTTCCGTGGCCTCTCGCACGCATCAGCGCGCGAAACCGAACTGGCCCGGTCGAAAAGGCGACCAAGCCAAAGCAATTGCGTGAGTGGTGCGGGTGGTCCGCGCCCCGCTCCGGTGGTTGGGAGCAGATTTGGCGCAGGGTATGACGCACCCTATCACAAACTCGTGAACACGCCAAACCGTGGCACCAGGTCACCTCTGATGAATTGTTCCCCAAACCCGCCGAATCCGGTTGACTCGGGCGCGCGAGCAGGTAAAAGCGCACGCTCATAAGGATTTCAACCGAAAGGCCCCTGCCTTTTCGGACGCAGGAGATAACCATGGCGAAGCCGACGACAATCAAGATCCGTCTGAACTCGACCGCGGGCACGGGCCACTTCTACGTGACCAAGAAAAACGCGCGCACCATGACCGAGAAAATGACCATTCGTAAGTACGACCCGGTCGCTCGGAAGCATGTCGAGTATAAAGAAGGCAAGATCAAGTAATCTGCCCTCTGACGTGAATTTCTGAAAAGGACCCTGTCTGGCAGGGTCCTTTTTTTGTTGTAGGCGCTCAGAAAGGGCGTTGCAGGGGCGCATCAGCATTTTCAGTGTTCTGATCCGCAGCGGCTTGCTTTTTCGCACTCGCTGCCACTAGGCTTTAGCAACCCTTTCCAAAATGTTGACCGCCATGAAAAAAATCTTGTTGCCCGCCCTTGCCGTTCTGACCCTGTCAGCCTGCGAAGACCCGTTCAACCGTGAAGGCGTCGGGTTCACCGGTATCGATGGCGAGCCGCGCACGATCTCTGAGGTCGAAGGCGCGGCAGCTTTTGTACCTCAATCAACGAATATCCCTGCGGAACTGGCTGAGCTGCCAACCGTTCGCGTGGCCTCGAATGAAACGGACCCGAACAAACTGGCGCGTGTCGCGATCGACAACGGTGGCCGGACTGACACGACCGCAGTTCCGCTTTCGGGGCAAAGCACCAATCTGTTGCTCAGCACCGTCGAAGTGAACAGCACCCTCTATGCCGTATTGCGCACGACCCAAGGCGACACGCGGGTCGATAACTCTATTGGTGCAGCATTCGGAGAACAAACCGAACGCTTTACCGGCTGCTTGCCCGCTGGCGATGTTTTCCGCAAAGGCTCTTCCGAGCGTAGTTCGGGCTTTGCGGTGCCACTGAATTGCAGCTAAATCAGCAAGACCCCAATCAAGCTAAACCCCCGCCAGCACGGCGGGGTTTTTTCGTTATACACCACTGTTCCGCCATTCAGCAAAGGCATGACCGGACGCAAACCTGCGCTGGTCATGAACGCTGCAGACGCAGTGTTGAACGTGCCAAAGCTGTCGGCCATCACCTGTCCATGTAGATATGATGCAGCATCGGTCAGGTTTTCGCGCGACGAAACGGGGTTGGATCACGGTGTTCTGCATAGCTTAGAAGCTCTTCGTTGCGCTCATAGATCAGCGCATAAAGACCGGACTGATCAAGCCAACCTTCTATAAACGCAATCAATTCCGCCTCCAGGGAGAGGGACGTAGCGAGCGGGCTGGTGCTCGAGGTGCAGGTCATGAACCTGATGCAGAAGGGGCTGAAGCCGATTGGCTTCAGACGGTCAGAGTTTAGTGACAAACATTTGTTGGTCCCCATGAAACAAAAAAAGGGCGGGTCATTTTTGACCCGCCCTGTGGCTTGTGATATGCGACCGCGTTATTCGCGGTTTCCAAGCAGCTGCAGCAGGAACATGAACATGTTGATGAAGTCCAGATACAGGTTCAGCGCTCCCATGATGGCAGCTTTGCCCAGCCATTCCTGATCGCCCGCATGGGCCATCTGCAGGTAGGTGTTCTTGATGTTCTGCGTGTCATAGGCGGTCAGACCGGCGAAGATCAGAACACCCAGGATCGACACGGCAAACATGATGGCCGGCGATTGCAGGAACAGGTTGATGATCATCGCGACTACCAGACCAATCACGCCCATCATCAGGAAAGTACCCATGCCGGACAGATCTTTCTTGGTGACATAGCCGTAGAGTGACAGACCTGCGAAGGCGATCGAAGTCACTAGGAAGACCTGTGCGATCGAAATGCCGGTAAAGGCAACGAAGATCCAGCTCATCGACAGGCCCATGACGGCCGCGAAAGCGTAGAAGAACAACTGTGCGCCGGCTGCGGACAGGCGGTTGATGGCAGCGCCAAACGCAAACACCATGCCCAAGGGCGCAAACATCACGATCCAGCCCAGGATGTTCGGGCTCAACGTTACCGGATCGCGGAATACCGACAGCAATTGCGGGCTGGTGCCGACGGCCCAGGCCACTGCAAATGTGATCAGCATGCCTACGGACATGGTGCCGTAGACTTTGTTCATATGGGCGCGCAGGCCCTCATCGATCTCGGCAGCGCGCGCGCCGGACGCCGTCCGGATCGTGTCGAATTGTGCCATAAAGGGTCTCCCTCTGATATTCTGCTCTCAGCCTGCGATTGCAGGCCGGTTTCCCAGCAAATATCGGAGAGTGTGGCCCGCGTTTCAAGGGTTTTAGGCCTAAAACTCAGCAAAACTGTCAGCAAATTTGGCGGCAGTGTTGAAAACGCCGCCAAATACCTGGCATTTCCGTATTAATACAGGTGCTTGTGCCAATTG
Source organism: Ruegeria sp. C2 (assembly GCF_056537765.1). Taxonomy (NCBI): domain Bacteria; kingdom Pseudomonadati; phylum Pseudomonadota; class Alphaproteobacteria; order Rhodobacterales; family Roseobacteraceae; genus Ruegeria; species Ruegeria sp. C2. The sequence continues at coordinate 141,523 of NZ_JBQFRZ010000001.1, forward strand.
TCCGGGGCATCCCAGACAGGGCGTTTCGCTTCAACCTCGGCCTGGGACCGGGTGACACCGATATCCTCGAGTGCACGATCATCCAGCTGTGCAAGCGCTCTCCGCTGTCGGGCGAGGCTGAGCAGGCTCAGTATCCGCGTACCAAACGCCGCATTCCGAACGGGGCGACGGGTTGAGATAGCTATATGGGTCATAATCTTTGCCCTTTCGTGGTTGCTTGATGAAACACTGCGCTTCAATCAATTTCCTTGATCTATATGGATCAATCTGACATATTTTGAAAATGAATGTTTATGAACTGTCACATAAGGAATCGTGAAGATGCGAAATTTGGACATCACCACCTTGCGCTCTTTCGTGGCTGTTGCTGATTACGGCGGCGTGACGCGGGCCGCCGGTTTTCTTCACCTGACGCAATCTGCCGTTTCGATGCAGCTCAAGCGTTTGGAAGAGCTGCTGGGATTAGAACTTCTGGACCGTTCAGGCCGAACCATTGCCCTGACAGCCTCGGGTGAGCAGTTGCTGGCCTATGCCCGACGCATGATCGCATTGAATGATGAGGTGATTGGGCGTCTGACGGATCAGGCCTTTGAGGGAGAGGTCACCCTGGGTGTGCCGCACGATGTAGTGCATCCGTTTATTCCAAGGGTGCTGCAGCGCTTCAATGCGAGTTTTCCCCGGGTCAGCGTAAATCTCGTCACATCAAATACGCGCCAATTGAAGGATGAGTTCGCGCGGGGGGCCTTCGATCTGATTGTCACGACCGAATCCGGGGCAGGTGAGGGGGCTGAAACGCTGCACCACATGCCGTTGCGTTGGGTCGGAGCATTGAACGGGTCTGCCTGGCGGCAAAAGCCACTGCGATTGGGGTTCTGCCGTAACTGCATTTTCCGTCCTGTCGCGACCTCGGCACTGGATGATGCCGGGATCAACTGGGATATGAGCATAGACAGCGATTCGGACCGTACGGTCGAGGCCACTGTCAGCGCCGATCTAGCCGTCGGTGTGCTGCTGGAAGGCACGCAACCCAACCATCAGGAACTGATCGACCATGGCGGCGCACTGCCGGACCTGCCGGTACAGTTCATCAACCTCTACGGGGCCGAGCGGGTGCGTGAGGAATATGTGGCCGAGCTTGCCAACCTGCTGCGCCAGAACTTCACACGCCCGAGTGCACATCCACTCAAGGCGGTCAGTTGATCCGGATCACCACTTTTCCGGTGGATTTGCGCGCGCGCAGCAACTCAAGGCCCTGTGCTGCCTCCTGCAGGGGCAGCACATGGCTGATATGAGGTTTGATCCTACCCTCTGAATGCCAGCGGAACAGCGTGTTGAAGCTGTTATGGACAACCTCGGGCCGGAAAGTCAGATACCCTCCGATATAGACACCGATCACGCTGAGGTTCTTGACCAGCAGATGGTTGGCGGGAATTTGCGGAACATCACCCCCGGCGAACCCGATCGGCAGCAGACGACCCTCGGGGTTTGTGGCGCGAAAGGCGGCGTTGAATACATCTCCTCCGATCGCATCGTAGACGACATCCGCGCCGCCAAGCGCTAGAACCCTTTCACGCAAATCCTCACCTGCGTCGATCAGATGGTCTGCACCGGCCTGCTGTGCCACGGCCAGCTTGTCTGCGCCGCGCGTCTGCGCAATCACTGTTGCCCCCATCAGCTTGCCGATCTCGACAGCAGTCAGCCCGACACCGCCCGCAGCGCCCGTCACCAACAGCGTTTCGCCCGGTTGCAGACGCGCCCGATGGTCGAGGGCAATATGGCTTGTGCCATAAGCGATCTGTATCGCCGCGGCGTCCTCGAAACTCATGGAATCGGGGATGGGGACCGCTCTCGCGGCCTCGAATATACCTGATTCGGCAAGACCGCCATGGCCGGAATAGATCGCAACGCGATCTCCGGGCTTCAGATTCATCACATTGTTTCCGATTTCGTCGACAATCCCGGCGATTTCCATGCCAAGCGTAAACGGCGCATCCGGCGTGTCCTGATATGTTCCCTTTTGCATCAGCAGGTCCGCAAAGTTCAACGCGCAAGCACGGATCGAAACGCGAATATAACCCTCGGAGGGTGAGGGCAGTTCGACCTCGCACAACTGTGCAGGGGCTCCCTGGGTTTTGATATGGTATGCCAGCATCAACGCTCTCCGGGTTTTGGCCGCTATAGGCGTGGGGTCGGGGCGCTTTGTCAATTCCAATCCGAAAAGCAGCTGAGACTGGAGGGCATTGTTTCTTAAGTGGAAACGCATTGATCTCAAAAAACCCTACAACCACAAACCACTGTGTGCATTCCGCGACTCAACCCGCTTGAAAAAATATTCTATTGCGGCAATATTACCCTATGGTGCTGTTCGGGGGGCACGATCCGGATTAGGGAGTTCTTAAGCAGCGACCCGCTAACTTAGCGGAGACGGCTGCTGTCGCGTTTTCCCGGACAGGTGTTTGTGTAAAGGAGACTACCAATGACCCATCACGTCGATGTCCATGTGGGCAAACGCGTCCGGCATCGCCGCTGGCTGATTGGCATGACCCAGCAGCAGTTGGCGCAGCAAGTTGGCATTAAGTTTCAGCAGATCCAAAAATATGAAACAGGTGCCAACCGGATTAGCGCGTCTCGCCTTTGGGATATCGCTGAGGCATTGGATGTACCTGTCGCCTTCTTCTTTGAAGGACTGGAAGAGACTCAAAAATCGGACGCTGACAAGAAATCTGTCCCGGCTGACCTGATGGGCGATAAGGAAGCACTCGATCTGGTGCGTTCATACTACGCCATTCCGGAAAACCAGCGCCGCCGCCTGTTTGAATTGGCCCGTGTGCTAAGCGACGTCGCCTGACACAATCGACTTGACTTCGGGGGGCTTCGGTCGCACGGGTAAACCATGCAACACACCCCACTGAGTGATCTTGATATTGCAGAAGAAATGGCCGACGCGGCGCGGGCGGCCATCCTTCCTTATTTCCGCCAGACAAATCTGGAAACCGACAACAAACTCGCAGACGGGTTTGATCCGGTCACGATCGCCGATCGTGAGGCCGAGAAAGCCATGCGCGCCGTATTGGCGCGGCATCGCCCGGACGACGGTATATTCGGAGAAGAGTTTGGCCAGAGCGCCGGAACAAGCGGGCGCGTCTGGGTTCTGGACCCAATCGACGGCACGCGTGGTTTCATCAGCGGTACACCGACGTGGGGGGTATTGATCGCGCTGAGCACGGATACCGGCCCGGTCATGGGTGTGATTGATCAACCCTATATCGGCGAGCGTTTTGTCGGCGGCAACGGACATGCCTTTGTCAAAGGCCCCCTTGGCCAGACCAAACTTGGCACGCGCCCGACGCGTTCACTGGATCAGGCGATCGTTTTCACCACCTTCCCCGAAGTTGGCACTGAGGCCGAGGGCGCTGCTTTCCACGCAGTCGCCTCACAGGCAAAATTGACCCGCTATGGCATGGATTGCTACGCTTACGCGCTTCTGGCAGCCGGGCAGATTGATCTGGTGATCGAGGCCGGATTGAACGCCTATGACATTCAGGCCCCAATCGCGGTGATCGAGGCGGCAGGAGGTGTCGTTACCGACTGGCAAGGTAATCCGGCCCATGAAGGTGGGCGTGCGCTGGCTGCGGCCACCCCCGAACTCCACGCGGTCGCTCTCGAGATCTTGCGCAACCACTGAAACGGGTTGCCGCATGATCGCGGCGACCGTATGCTAAACGTGGCTGGTTCTTGCGCCCGTTTTCCACCAGCCTCGCACTTCACGCATGAGACGGGCTTATGCGGGAGTGCAAGAAATGACCGAATTCCTGATCCGAAACGCCGATGTCATCGTGACGATGGATGATACGCGGCAAGAGCTCGCGAACGCCGATCTGTTGGTCCGAGACGGGCAGATTGCCGACATCGGCCATGGGTTGACCACCAGCGGAGAGATCCACGATGGGTCCGGCTGCGTGGTGACACCCGGCTTGGTGAACACTCACCACCATCTCTATCAAACTCTCACGCGCGCGGTGCCGGGCGGGCAGGATGCGCTGTTGTTCGGCTGGCTGCAAACGCTCTACCCGATCTGGTCTCGGTTTGGCCCGGAAGAGATGTTCGTCTCCACCCAGATCGGCCTCGCAGAGCTCGCGTTGTCGGGCTGCACGCTCAGCTCTGACCACCTCTACCTCTATCCGAACGGCGCGCGGCTTGAAGACACGATTCACGCCGCAGCTGAACTGGGCCTGCGCTTCCACCCGACGCGTGGCGCGATGAGTATCGGTGAAAGCGATGGGGGCCTGCCGCCCGATGCCCTGGTCGAGGCGGAAACAGCCATCCTCGACGATATGACCCGTGTCGTAGATGCCTTTCATGACCCTTCCGCGGGATCAATGTGCCGTGTCGGCCTCGCCCCATGCTCTCCATTCTCAGTCAGTCGCGAGTTGATGCGCGATGCGGCTCTGCTGGCCCGAGACAAGGGCGTGATGTTGCACACGCATCTGGCCGAAAACGACGAAGACATCGCCTATTCGCAAGCCCAATTTGGCTGCCGCCCCGGCCAGTATGCCGAAGACCTCGGCTGGACGGGTTCGGACGTGTGGCATGCGCATTGCGTCAAATTGGACAAGGCCGAGATCGATCTCTTCGCCCGCACCAGAACTGGGATCGCTCACTGCCCGTGTTCAAACTGCCGTCTTGGTTCAGGCATTGCCCCGGTTCGTGCTATGCGTGATCGTGGCGTTCCGGTCGGCCTCGGGGTCGATGGATCAGCCAGCAATGACAGCAGCAACCTGGTTGCTGAGGCGCGTCTGGCCATGTTGCTGCAACGGGTCGCGAATGGGGCTGATGCAATGTCTGCGCGCGAAGCGCTTGAGATTGCCACGCGTGGTGGGGCGGATGTGCTGAATCGTCCGGATTGCGGTCGCCTTATGCAGGGCAAACGGGCCGATATCGCCATCTGGGATGTCTCCGGCATCGAAAGCGCCGGCAACTGGGATCCTGCTGCCTTGCTGCTTGCAGGACCAACGCGCGTCAAACACCTCTTCGTCGAAGGCCGGCAGATTGTCCGGGACAGTCAGATCATCACCATCGATCTGCCCAAAGCCATTGAAACCCAAAACCGCCTCGCCCGCGCTCTGATCGACTAGCGGATCCGCCCTACATCTGGCCAAAAAATATCCCCGCCGGAGGCATGCGCCACAGGCGCATCCCTCTCACGCTTGCACCTTTGAGCCACCGATCCAGACATCCGCCACCGCCCGATCATCGCCCATCATGATCGTGGGAAACACCGCCTCCCACAGATCATCTGCGTGTGCTTCACGCTGCGCAATCGCCGGGGTCGAGGCAAGGTCGAGGATAACCAGATCCGCCTCCATTCCGGTTGCAACGTTGCCGATACAATCGTCCATATGCAATGTCCGCGCCGACCCCACGGTTCCCAACCACAACAGTTGCGCCGGATGCAGCGGAGCGCCCCGCAGCTGTCCGATCTCGTAGGCGGCTGCCATGGTCCGCAACATCGAAAAGCTGGACCCGCCACCGGTATCCGTGGCCAGTCCCACACGATGTCCTTCACGCATCAGGCCCTCCATATCGAACAGCCCGGAGCCAATAAACGTGTTCGAGGTCGGGCAATGAATTAGCGCCGCTTCCATTTCGTGCAGCCGATCCCGCTCTCGTTGTTCCAGGTGGATGACATGGCCATAAAGGCCATTTTTCCGCAGCAGACCAAACTGCTCATAGGTATCCAGATAATCCCGCGCGTCGGGGAAGAGGGATCGGACCCACTCGATCTCATCTGTCTGTTCACACAAATGGGTCTGCATCAGACAATGCGGATATTCACCCCACAGCGCCCCCATGGCCTCAAGCTGTTCCGGTGTCGACGTGGGTGAAAAGCGCGGCGTGATGGCGTAAGAAAGCCGATCGATCCCGTGCCATTTCTCCAACAAGGCTTGCGACTGATCATAGGCTGTCTGGGCCGTGTCGCGCAGACGCTCGGGGGCATTGCGGTCCATGCAGGTCTTGCCTGCCACAACCCGCTGACCGCGCGCCTGAGCTGCCGTGAAGAACGCATCGACGCTTTCAGGGTGAATCGTGCAGAAGCTGCACATCGTCGTTGTGCCATGCGCGGTTGTCAGGTCCAGATATCGGTTGGCAATCTCCGATGCATAGGCCAGGTCACCAAACTTCATCTCCTCGGGGAAGGTATAGCTGTTCAGCCAATCGATCAGGCGCTTACCCCAACTGGCGATCATCGCGGTCTGAGGGTAATGCACATGCGGATCGACGAATCCTGCCATGATCAGATGGCGGCCATAGTCCTTGATCGCCGCCTCAGGATGCGCTCGCGTCAGGTCCGACGCCGTGCCAAGCGCTGCGATGCGCCCGTCTTCGATCACCAAGGCCTCGTGTATTACCGCCGCCTCGGTAGGCTCGCCTTCGAATGGCGATCCATTGAAGCTGAGTACGCGCCCTTTCAAAAGCGTCTTTTGCGCCATTTTCCCTGTTCTCCGCCCGTTTGGGATCGCTCGGCAGCATAGGGGTGCAAAAGATGTGGGTAAATCCAAGCATTGTCATTGTTTTCCGGTAGCTGCTTCTTCTATCTAGAAGCAATCGCGCGGAATGAGGGGCAGAGCATGACCACAGGCATTGACGAAGCCGGACAAGATCAGCCGCGGGATGAGGATGCCTATGCGCTGGCCAGGCGAACTGTCGCGGCCATTCTTTATGCCGTGGATGTCGAGGATCGCGACAAGCTGATCGAGCTGATGGAGCCGCTGCACCCGGCTGACATTGCTGACCTTCTTGAGCAGATCAACCCCTATGACCGGACCCGGCTAATCCGTCTTTATGATAAGGAATTCGACGGCGATATCCTGTCAGAACTGGATGAATCTGTTCGGGAGGAGGTCATTGCCGTTCTAAAGCCGGACGTGCTGGCCGAAGCCGTGCGGGACATGGAAAGCGACGATGTCGTCGATCTGCTGGAGGATCTCGAAGAGCCGCAGCAGGAAACCATTCTGGATGCGCTGGAGGATTCCGAGCGGATCGCGGCCGAGCAGGCACTCTCTTACCCGGAAAACTCGGCGGGCCGCCTCATGCAGCGCGAGGTCGTCATGGCCCCCGAACATTGGACGGTGGGGCAGGCGATCGATTTCCTGCGTGCAAACGACGATCTGCCTGAGCAGTTCTATTACGTGATCCTGGTCGACCCGCGCCTCAAACCCGTTGCGCAGGTGTCTCTTGGCAAACTGATGGCAACCCGGCGCGAAATTCCTCTGCATGATATCGCCGACGAGGAACTGCATACGATCCCTGTCGATCAGGATGAAGAAGATGTCGCCTATGCCTTTAATCAATACCACCTGATCTCGGCCCCGGTGGTGGATGCCGACGGGCGTTTGGTCGGGGTGATCACCATCGATGACGCGATGGTGGTTCTGGATGAGGAATACGAAGAAGACATGTTGCGCCTCGCCGGTGTGTCTGACGAAAGCTCGATCTCGGATAGTGTTGCCGCAACCAGTAGGCGGCGGTTGCCATGGCTGGGTGTCAATCTGGTCACTGCGATCTGCGGATCTCTGGTGATTTCACAGTTCGAGGCGGCGATTGACCAGTTGGTGGCGCTGGCGATTCTGATGCCCATCGTGGCGTCGATGGGCGGGAACGCGGGCACGCAATCGCTGACGGTCGCGGTGCGCGCGCTGGCAACACGCGACCTGACGGGCTCGAACGTGGGCCGGGTTATCCGGAGGGAACTGCTGGTCGGAATGCTGAACGGGCTGTGCTTTGCCATTGTACTGGGCACGGTAGGGATGATGTGGTTCGATTCTCCATTGCTGGGTGTCGTGATCGGGTCGGCCTTGGTCGTGAACATGATCATCGCAGGCTTAGCGGGTACGGTAGTACCGGTGGTGCTGGATCGTCTGGGCGTTGACCCGGCGCTGGCGTCCGGGACCTTTGTGACCACCACAACGGATGTCATGGGGTTCTTCATCTTCCTGGGGCTGGCCAGCATGGTGCTACTGTGACCGAAACGACCGATCTGACCGAAATCAAAGCTGCCGCCCGGAAAGCGGCCTTTGCCCGCCGCAAGGCTGCTTTTAACGCGCGGCCTCCCGGCGCAGCGGGCCGCCTGTCCGAGGTTCTGGCCGGGCACCGTGGCGTTCCCATTTCCGGCTACATGCCCATCCGCACCGAGATTGATCCGCTACCCGCCATGGCCGAAGCCGCTGCTTATGGCCCGGTTGGTGTGCCGGTTATTCAGGCCGCAGGCCAACCGCTGCGTTTTTCGCGCTGGACGCCTGAAGGGGCTTTGAAAGACGGACCATTCGGCGCCAAGGTGCCCGAGATCGACGATTATTTCGACCCCGAGATCCTGATCGTGCCGCTGGTGGCCTTCGACGCAGAGGGTGGTCGACTGGGCTATGGCGGAGGGTTCTATGACCGAACGCTGGAAGGTTTGCGCACTAAACGCCCGACTCTGGCCATCGGGTTCGCCTTCGACGCGCAGGAAGACGACGGTCTGCCGCTGGAGCCGACAGATCAGCCGCTTGACATGGTGATCACGGAAAGTCGTGTACTGAGCTTTCGCTCTTAAAACCCAAGTTTATAAAGTCGCCCGGCCACTTTCCGGTGAATGACCGGTGGCAGTATATCTTCTAGCAGAGCGCGGCGTGCGACTTGTTTGTCCCGCTGATCTGCCGTGCCGGGGCGCGGCTTGAACAGCGTTGTGTGAGATTTGCGAGAACTGTCCCAGGTCGCGGTGTAGTAGTACAGCGCGATGGACTTGCGGGGCTCGCCATCCGGGTGGTTCACGGTTTCAGGGTTGCCGTGCCAGCTGGTCGAACTGGTGTTGAAAATGCACATACGGTTGAACTGCGGCACAAACCCCGCGACCTTAGCGGACATGTCCTCGTTCCAGACCTCGAACGAGCCGCCATATTCCTCGCGCCAGTCCTTGTTCAGATAGATCAGCATGTTCACCCGGCGCTCAAGGTTCAACCCGGCATGGTGGTTGAAATCCGCGTGAATATCGAGGTGCCCGCCATTCGACACGACGTGGATACCGCCGCCTGCAAAATAGGGGTCCGGGATCAGTCCTTTGATGCCGGTCAATTCTTCAAGGAACGCAAGAACGGGGCGCGAATTCAATGCATAGAACAGCTGCCGCGTATAGGGCGGCAGGCGGTTGGGCTGATAGCTGGTTTTCAGTTTCTCCTGCGCGCGGTCAAAGCTGGTTTCGGCCTCGGGCAGTTGCTCAAGATCCTCAAGCACACGCTCCAGAATGGCAGGGTCGAGGAAATTGTCGTAACCGCCATAGGGAAACGGCGTCTTCGACTGATAATCTTCAGAGATACTCTGCGCTGCAGCCCGTGCGTCTTTGGTGGGCAGCAGGAGGGTTTCAGGATCAAGGGCAAGGACAGGAGAAGACATAACACGAGACCTAACAATAAATTAAAACACCGCTTTCTCTGCGAATTTTGCCGTCGACACAAGTCGAGTGTCAACCGTTTCAGCTGCGTCGAACTGTTCCAACCAGTGGTCAGCGGGTAATAGTGAACAATTCCCGCCGCCAAGACGCCATTGTTCGCTTGGATTTTGATGGGTGCCGGAACTAAGTGCCTCAGGCTCGGGGTCGTGTGGGAACCGCTTGCGCTTGCAGGATGCCGGACTTAGGACAGTCTGCATGAAGATACTCTTTTTGGGCGACGTGATGGGGCGCGCGGGACGCGCTGCCATACAGCAGCATCTGCCACGTCTGCGAGACGAATGGCGGCTGGATTTCGTTGTGGTCAATGGCGAGAACGCCTCGAACGGGATGGGGCTGACCGGCGATCACGCCAAATTGTTGCTGGATGCGGGGGCAGACTGTATCACGCTGGGCGATCATGCGTTTGATCAGAAAGATATGCTGCAGTTCATCGAGAAAGAATCGCGCATCGTGCGGCCGGTGAATTTTGCCAAAGGCGCACCGGGGCGGGGGCATCGGCTGTACACGGCACCGGGCGGACGCAAGGTGTTGGTGGTTCAGGTGCTGGGTCAGGTTTTCATGAAACGACCCTTTGACGATCCGTTTTCGGGGATTGAGCCGATCCTAAAGTCGCACCCGCGCGGCGGGCAGGCCGATGCCATCATCGTGGATGTGCATTGCGAGGCGACATCCGAGAAGATGGCGATGGGTCATTATTGCGACGGGCGGGTCAGCCTAGCGGTGGGGACGCATACGCATGTGCCCACAGCGGACGCTCAGATCCTGCCGGGCGGCACCGCGTATCTCACCGACGCGGGGATGTGTGGGGATTATGACTCGGTGATCGGAATGGACAAGCAAGAACCGATGCGCCGTTTCATCACCGGAATGCCCAAAGCCCGGTTCACGCCTGCGAATGGCGAGGCGACGCTGAGCGGTGTATTTGTCGAAACCGACGATCGCGACGGGCGCGCAAAATCTGTGCAGATGGTCCGCGTGGGCGGGCGGTTGCAGCAGGCGGGCCTCTGAGAACCATGTCAGGCTTGCTCTGACGCACGCAATGCGTGAAACTGGCTGTCAGGCGCGTATGCCAGGCCAGGGTTCGGACAGAATACCAAGAATGCAATTCCTTCAACTGACAGAAACAGGCAGCGCGGTCTTGGCGCTGATAATCGTTGCGGGCATGTTCGTCATGTTCCTGCGCGAGATCTATCCGACCGAAGTCGTGGCCATCGGCGGGGCTGCGTTAATGCTGGCTACCGGCATTCTGCCCTATCAAAGTGCCTTGGCGGTGCTGTCCAACCCTGCGCCGTGGACGATTGCGGCGATGTTCATCATCATGGGTGCCTTGGTGCGTACCGGTGCCCTCGATGCTTTCACTTCGGTCGCCCAGAAGCAGGCACAGGTCAATCCGCGTATCGCCATCGGCTTGCTGATGGGCTTTGTCGTCGTCGCTTCGGCTGTAGTGTCGAACACGCCTGTTGTTGTGGTGATGATTCCGGTCTTCATTCAGATCGCACGGACCTTGGATGTTCCGGCGTCCAAGCTGCTAATCCCGCTCAGCTATGCGGCGATTCTTGGCGGCACGCTGACGCTGATCGGTACCTCGACCAACCTGCTGGTCGATGGTGTGGCCCGCGCGCAGGGCATGACCGCCTTCACCATCTTCGAGGTGACGCCGCTGGGCATAGCCCTCGTCATCTATGGCATGATCTATCTGCGTTTCATCGCGCCGCGACTGCTGCCCGACCGTGACAGCATGGCCGAAATGCTGAGCGACCGGTCTAAGATGAAGTTTTTCACCGAGGCCGTGATCCCCCCCGAAAGTAACCTGATCGGACGTGAGGTTACCGGGGTGCAATTGTTCAAGCGCCCCGGCGTGCGCCTGATCGATGTGATCCGAGGCGACGAGTCGCTGCGGCGTAACCTCAAGGGGGTCGAGCTGCGGGTGGGCGACCGGGTGGTTCTGCGCACCGAAATGACCGAGCTTCTGAGCTTGCAGACCAATAAGGAACTCAAACGGGTCGATCAGGTTTCGGCGGTTGAAACCAAGACGGTTGAGGTGCTGATCACGCCCGGATGCCGGATGGTTGGGCGCACGCTGGGTGCCATGCGGCTGCGTCGTCGTTATGGCGTCTATGTGCTGGCGGTGCATCGCAGGAACCAGAATATCGGGCGTCAATTGGATGATCTGACCGTGCGCGTCGGCGATACACTTCTGCTTGAAGGCTCGCCCGCCGATATCCAGAAACTGGCCGCCGATATGGATATGGTCGACGTCACCCAACCGTCGGCGCGCGCGTTCCGGCGCAGCCATGCCCCGATTGCCATCGGAGCCCTTGTCGGGATCGTCGCGCTGGCTGGGCTGGGGATTGCGCCGATCCTGGCCCTGTCAATAATCGCGGTTGCCGTTGTTCTGCTGACCCGGTGTATCGATGCCGACGAAGCGTTTTCATTTGTCGAAGGCCGCCTGCTGGCGCTGATCTTTGCGATGCTGGCCATTGGCGCTGCGCTGGATAAGTCGGGCGCGGTGTCGCTGATTGTCGAAGCCATCGCCCCGGCCTTGGGCATGCTGCCGCCCTTCCTGATCATCTGGGCGGTGTATTTGCTGACTTCGGTCCTGACCGAGCTGGTGTCAAACAACGCGGTCGCTGTGGTCGTCACCCCCATCGCGATCTCTCTGGCGCAGGCCGTGGGGATCGATCCACGCCCGCTTGTTGTGGCGGTGATGGTCGCGGCTTCGGCCTCGTTCGCGACGCCCATCGGTTATCAGACCAACATGATGGTGTATGGTCCCGGCGGGTACCGGTTTACCGACTTCCTCAAGGTTGGTGTACCGCTGAACCTGACGGTCGGCCTGCTGGCTTCGCTGCTGATTCCGTTCATCTGGCCGCTATAAGACCGGCGCGGAATCGCCGACCTGAATGCGTCGGGTCTTGTAAACTACGATCCGGTCACAATCTTTTCGATAACGACCTACGCGAAAGGATGGGATCATGCCTTTTCCAAAACTCGGACAGGCCATCGTAGTTGGTGCAGTCCTATTGGCCCTGCTGGGCAGTCAAAGCCATGCCGGAACGGTGACCGGTTCCGCTACATATCGCGAACGGATAGCCGTGCCGAAGGATGCGACGCTGTATGTGGAGTTGCAGGACATCTCGTTGGCGGATGCGCCGGCGGTCACTCTGGCGGCACAACGTTATGCTTTGACCGGGGTGCCGACCGAGTTCGAGCTGAGTTTCGATGACGCGCTGATCCGGGATGGCATGACCTATGCGGTAAGCGGGTCGATTTATCGGGGCGATGAGTTGCTGTTTATCACCGATACGGTCCACCCGGTGTTGACCAACGGGGCCGGGGACGAGACCGATCTTGTATTGGTGCAGGTCGGCGGTCTGGGCGCGGCGACTTTGGAAGATACGAGCTGGACCGCAATCGGCATCAACGGGGCCACTATTGATGTCGAGCGCCCGCCGCAGCTGTCATTCGGGCAAGGTGGCTCATTCAGCGGTTTCGGAGGTTGCAATCGGTTTACGGGGCAAGCTGAGATATCCGGGGAGCATCTGGAGTTTCCAGATAATATTGCGGCAACCCTGATGGCTTGCCCGCCCGCGCTGGAAGAGGTCGAGGATCAGTTTTTTGCCGCGTTGCAGGGTGTCACGACCTATGCCGTTGCGGGCAACAGCCTTGTCCTGCTCGATGCAGCGGGTGAGCCGGTTTTGAAGTTCTTCCACACCCCGTAATCAGGCAACGGCGCGGGATCGTCCTGCATTGCGGCCCGAGAAGATGCAGCCACCAAGGAACGTGCCCTCCAGCGCGTTGTATCCGTGATAGCCTCCGCCGCCGAAGCCTGCGACTTCTCCGGCTGCGAACAGGCCGGGGACAACTTGACCATCTGCACCGATCATCTGGCTGTCGAGGTTGGTCTGCAACCCACCGAGCGTTTTGCGGGTCAGCACGTGCAGTTTGACCGCGATCAATGGGCCGTTTGACGGATCAAGGAACTTGTGCGGTTTGGCTGTTCGGATCAGCTTGTCGCCCCGATAGTTCCGCGCCGCGAGGATCGCCATCATCTGAGCGTCCTTCGAGAACGGGTTGTCGACCTGAGAATCCCGCGCCTCGATCTGGGCCCGCAGATGGGTCTCGTAAATCAGTCCTCCGCCAAGCTGGTTCATGCCGGTGACCAATTCGGTCAGCGTGTTGGCAACGATGAAATCTTCGCCTTTTTCTTTGAACGCCTCGACCGGGGCTGTGGCCTTTGAACCAGACAGGATGCGCTGACGGATTACCTCTTTCCAACTTCCCGAAGTGAAATCGGGGTTCTGCTCGGACCCCGACAGTGCGAATTCCTTCTTGATGACCTTCTGCGTCAGGATAAACCAGCTGTATTCATAACCAGTTTTCAGGATTTCACGCAGCGTCCCGAGCGTATCGAACCCCGGCAGACAGGGCGGTTGCAAGCGATTGCCGCGCGCGTCGAACCACATGGAGCTTGGGCCGGGCAGGATGCGAATGCCATGTGCGGGCCAGATCGGATCCCAATTGCGCACACCTTCGGTGTAGTGCCACATCCGGTCGCCATTGATGACGTGCCCGCCAGCCTTTTCGGTGATCGGGATCATCCGACCATCCACGTGGAACGGAACGCCCGCCACCATATCCTTTGGTGGTTCCCCCAGCCGGTCGCGCGGCCAGTTCTTGCGCACCATCTCAAAGTTACCGCCAATGCCGCCCGAGGTGACGATGACCGAGGGGGCATAGACCTCGAACTCGCCCACCTCATCGCGGTTGGTTTTACCGCCGCGCTGGGCGGAGTCGGTGGCCAGAACCTCTCCGGACACGCCCTTGGCACAGCCGTTCTGCATGATGATGTGGCTGACCTGATGGCGGAATTTCATTTGGATCAGCCCGGCGCTGACATGCTCCTGCACACGACGAATGAAATGCTCCAGCACACCCGGCCCGGTGCCCCACGTGATGTGAAAGCGCGGAACCGAGTTGCCATGCCCGTCGGCATAAGACCCGCCGCGTTCGGCCCAGCCAACGACAGGAAACCAACGCAAGCCCATCTCATGCAGCCACGGGCGCATCTCTCCGGCGGCAAATTCGACATAGGCCCGCGCCCATTTGCGCGGCCATGCGTCCTCATCCCGGTCAAATTGCGCGCTGCCCATCCAGTCACGCAGCGCCAGATCATGGCTGTCGCGGATGCCCATACGGCGTTGTTCAGGGGTGTCGACCATGAACAGGCCGCCGAGGCTCCAGAACGCTTGTCCGCCGAGGAAATGCTCGGGCTCCTGATCCACGATGATCACGCGCTTGCCACGATCCCCCAGTTCCGCTGCGGCTGCCAGACCGGCAAGGCCGGCTCCGACCACAATCGCGTCTGCTGTGTTGTTGGTCATCGGATCTCCTTTCAGCGGTTGCGGAACCAGAGGATGAAGGGGGTTACCACCACATACATGGTGATTCCGTAGACGGCCGCAGGCACGGCCAGAGGGCTGAATCCCGTTGTGGTGCCTGTGATCAGTGCCGCCAAAGTAATCCCCATAGCCGAATTCTGAATGCCTGTTTCGACCGAGATAGTTTTCGCCTCATCCCATGTCAGCTTGGCGATCCGCGCCAGCCCAAGTCCGATAAGCAACAGCGTGATATTCAGCGCGATCAACGCAGCCCCGATAGAGCTGAGGTTCTCAATGAAGAACTGCCAATTCCCGGCCAGCGCAGCCAAAACGATCAGCACGAACAGGATCGAGGCAAGTGTCGAAAGAGGGTTGTCGATCCGAACTGCGAACGCTCTGGCAAAGTGGCGAATGCTGACGCCTATCGCGACAGGCAACGTTGTGATCAAGAACAATGCGGTAGCAAGTGCGCCAATGGATACTTCCGGGGCTGTCTCACCCATGAAGTAATCGATGGACCATGCGGCCAGGATAGGAACTGTCAGGATCGACAACAGGCTGATCACAGCTGTCAGGCTGACTGATAGCGCAACGTCGCCTTTGGCAAACTTTGCGAGGATGTTACTGGTTACGCCGCCGGGGCAAAAGCTTAGAAGCATCACGCCCACGGCGATCTCAGCGGGTAGCCCGAACATCGTGACAGTTGTGAAGGCAGCCAGTGGTATCAACACAACCTGACTGATCGCACCGATGGCGAATGGGTATCCGCGGGTGAGAACGCGTCGGAAATCGGCGGCCTCAAGCCCGATCCCCAGCGACAACATGATTATGGCCAGCGAAAGCGGCAGGCCAACATTTATTAGCAAGTCCAAGAACAACTCCTCCCAAAGCCGTTCGGGCCAGCCTATGCGAGGGGGCGTGAATCAGGCAACCACGCCGTTAAGTCACCCGTAGCGTTGAGCGAACCGGCGCAGGATTTCACCCGGTTGAGTCACGTCAGCGGCATGGCACATATCGATCAGATCCTGCGCATCTTCGGGCGGGAAATAGCCGTGATCTTTGTAGATATGGATGCGCTGTTCAAAATCCCTGGCATCTGCTTCGGGGTGGAACTGGGTGGCATAGACATTCTGCCCCCAGCGGATCATCTGAATCGGGCAGGGGTCCGAAGCGACGAGATGCACGCAACCGTCCGGCAGGGATTGCACCGCCTCTTTATGACCGACAAATGCTTCGAATTCCGACTGCAGGCCTGCGGTCAGGGGGTCCTGCACACCATCGTCGGTCAGGCGGCAATCCGATGGTCCGACCGGTTCGCCATATTGCCGTTTGCTGACATCGCCTCCCAGATGCGCGGCGAGGATGCCCAGACCATAACAGCAGCCCATGAACGGATGATCCTGCGCGGTGATCTGCGGCATCAACCCCATGATCGCACCCTCGATCTTTGCATCCTGTGCGGATTTGCTGGCCGGATCGTCGCTGACGCAGCCCGGACCACCGCCCACGATAACACCGGCGTAGTCGGTGACATCCAACCCCTCGGGCAGATCTTCGCAATCCAGCCGGATGCGGTGGGTTTGCGCGGGCTGAAGGCCAGTTTTGTCCAGAATCGAGGCATATTCGGCGTCCGACGCATCGGTTTCCGGGCGCAGTTGCAGGATCAGAAAGCGTTTCATACGCAGCCTTTAGCCATCAAAGCGGCCAGAACACAAGGATCGCGGGGATTGAAACGGCGATGATCAGAATCTCCAACGGCAGACCCATGCGCCAGTAATCTCCGAAGTGATAGCCTCCGGGCCCCAAAACCAGCGTGTTGTTCTTGTGCCCGATCGGGGTCAGGAACGCAGCCGAAGCGGCTACGGCCACTGTCATCAGGAACGGATCGGGTGAGACATCAAGCGTGCGCGCCATCTGTATCCCGACAGGCGCCGCGACAATGGCCGTAGCGGTGTTGTTCAGCACATCCGATAAGGTCATCGTAACAACCATCAGCACTGTGAGGATCGCCCAAGCGGGCAAGCCATTCGTCAGCTGGATCAGGGCGTTGGCGATCAACTCGGTTCCGCCCGAGGTTTCCAGCGCGCTGCCCAGCGGGATCATCGAGCCCAGCAGGACAACCACAGGCCATTCGATGTGATTATAGATATCCGCAATGGGCATGATTTTGGTCAGCACATAGGCGACCACGACGAGACCCAGTGCGATGGGCAGATAGATTAACCCGATGCTGGCGGCCAGCACGGCCGCTGCAAACAGGCCAATGGCCAGCCACGCCTTGTCATTGGCTGTCACATTCAGTCCGCGCTCAGCCAATGGGAGACAGCCCAGCCATTCCGTCACATCCGCGCTGCGGTCACGGGGGCACAGCAGCAACAGGATGTCCCCGGCCTCAACCTCGGTCTTGCGCACCTGTTTGGTGATCCGACGCCCTTGACGCGAAATGCCCATCAGCACCGTACTTTGCCGCCACGCCAACCCCAGTGCCTGCGCGGTGCGCCCGGTGATGCGGGCGCTTTCGGGGGCGACGACCTCGATCACTTCCAGCCCGTCACCCTCGGCGGTCAGCACCTCTTGCCGCCGCGTATCCGAGAAATCCAGATTGAGCGCGGCGCGGAATTCATCCAACGCCTCGGGCCGCGCCTCAAGCACCAGCGCATCGCCTTCGTGCAGCGTGGCATGGGTCGAGCGGCCATAGCGGCGCTTTCCGTCTCGGATCAGGCCGATAATGGCCACATCGGATTTCTCGGCGGCCTCATACAGTTCACTGACCCGCTTGCCGATATGCGGTGACTCGGGCGGGATCGTCAGCTCGGCGATGTATTCGGCCAACGCTTCGGTGCTTTCCTGTTGCACGCCCCGATTTGGGATCAGACGCCAGCCGATCAATGCGACGAAGGCCAGTCCGGCAATTGCGGCGATCCCGCCGACCGGGGCGAAATCGAACATATGAAACGGCTCGCCCAGCGTTTCGGCCCGGATCGAAGCGATGATGATGTTCGGGGGCGTCCCGATCAGCGTGGCCATACCGCCGAGGATGGTGGCAAAGCTGAGCGGCATCAGTGACAGGCCCACCGGGCGCGCCGCCTTGCGGGCCGTCTGAATGTCGACCGGCATCAACAGTGCCAGCGCTGCGACGTTGTTCATGAAGGCCGACAGAACCGCCCCGATCCCGCCCATCAGGGCGATATGCGCGCCAAGCCCGCGCGAGGCATCGACCAATGTTCGCGTTATCATGAACACAGCACCCGACCGCACCAGACCGGCAGAAACCACGAGCACCAAAGCGACAATGATCGTGGCGGGATGTCCAAACCCGGCGAAGGCATTGTCGACAGGGACAACTCCCAATGTGACTGCAATCATCAAGGCGGTGAAGGCCACAAGGTCATAGCGGAACCTCCCCCACAGCAGAATTCCGAACACGGCGATGAAAAGGGAAAAAAGAATGATCTGATCTGTCGTCATACCGCCACCATAGCCGTAGGCGAGGACGGGGCAAGCCGATCCCTTGATCCTGCCCCCCGCAAACGTCTATATGAGCGCCGAACACGCAATCACGAATAACGAGGACGCACCATGGCAGGCCATTCCAAATGGGCCAACATCCAGCACCGCAAGGGACGTCAGGACGCCGCGCGGTCCAAACTGTTTTCCAAACTGTCGAAAGAGATCACCGTCGCGGCGAAGATGGGCGATCCTGATCCCGACAAGAACCCGCGCCTGCGTCTGGCGGTGAAAGAGGCCAAGTCGAACTCGGTCCCCAAGGACGTGATCGACCGCGCGATCAAGAAATCGGTGGCCGGTGAAGGCGACGATTACGAAGAAATCCGGTATGAGGGTTATGGCCCCAATGGCGTGGCCGTGATCGTCGAGACGATGACGGATAACCGCAACCGGACCGCCTCGACCGTGCGTTCGACCTTCTCGAAGAATGGTGGGAACCTGGGCGAAACCGGCTCGGTCGGGTTCATGTTCGACCGTAAGGGTGAGGTGGTCTATCAGGCGGACGCAGGCGACGCGGATACCATTTTCGAAGCTGCGATTGAGGCTGGCGCCGAGGATGTCGAAAGCTCGGAAGATGGTCACATCATCTGGTGTGCCGATACCGACCTGAACGATGTATCGAGCGCGCTGGAAGAGGCGCTGGGCGAATCCGAATCCACCAAGCTGGTGTGGAAACCCACCACCACGACCGAGCTGGGTCTGGAAGACATGCAAAAGCTGATGAAGCTGGTGGATGCGCTGGAAGATGACGATGACGTTCAGCGCGTGACCACCAATTTCGAAGCAACCGACGAGGTTATGGCGCAGCTTTGATGCATCGCGGCAATCGAACACAGAACCCGGCCATGTGCCGGGTTTTTGCGTTTTGAGGGGCCTTGGCCCATAAGGTCTGCCCTTATACAGTCATTCCGGAGAAGTAAGAACACCGCGAAAGGCGCGACGTAAGGCAAGCGCAAATGGCAGCAAAAACCACTGATCCGGGGCGGCGAAATCTGCCGGTTTTGGCTGGGCAAAGCATCCTGTCGCAGGTGGCATGGACGCTGGGCAGCCCATCCGTCGTTCTGCCGTTTCTGGCGGTATCGCTTGAACTGCCCATGTTTCTGGCCGGAGCTTTGGTGTCGATCCGCATGGCTGGCAACATGATCTCGGATGTATTTTTTGCCCGGCCAATTGCGGCGCAGGCCCGCAAGAAGCGCGGGATTGCCCTGACCGAGATCGGCATTGGCGGTTGCCTTCTCATGGCCCTGTTGATTGCGGCCACGGGTAGCGTCTCTCTGACTGCGATTGCTTTTATTATGGCGTTCTTCTTGATCGGGATGATCGAAGAAAGTCAGTCGCTGATGCTATCAGATCTGTTGGGGGACCATCTGAAATCGAAATCACGGATGATCATCCATTATTTGCAGCTGGGGGCGGGCGGCCTCGGCGCGATCGGGCTGGCGCTGTTGCTGCACGAGATCACCAAAGAGAACCCGCCCTTCTCGCGACACTCTGCCGTGATCATCGCATCAGTGGTGTTCTTTCTGTTTTCAGCGCTGTGCATTCTGGGGATGGCCGAATCTGCGCCTGACGACGAATCTGACCAATCGGCCAAAAGACAACATCAATCGCTGAGCGATATCATCTCTGGCATCGTGCGCATGTTCGAACAGGAATGGTTCCGCCGCTATATGACCATGCGCCTGCCGCTGGTGGTCGTTACGTTGTCTGTTCCGTTCTTCGCTCTGATCGCGGCTGAGGCGCATCATTCGTCGGCCAAAGGCCTGACCGCAATGATCATCTCGTCCGCGTCCGGCTATCTGGTCTCTGCCCCTTTGTGGCAACTGGTGAACATGAAATCGCACCGCGCGGTTATGGTGACCGGAAATCTGATGGTTTCGGTGACCGGAATCGTGCTTCTGGCGTTTCACTATCTGCATATCGATCATGCGGTTCATCTGCATGCGGTCGCGCTGTTCATCGTTTCGATCGCGGCCACGGGGATTGCCAGTGCGCGCAAGCTTTATTTTCTGGATGTGGCCCCGAAGGATCAGCGTGTGCAGGGGGCCGCGGCAATCAAGGCGATCTGTCGGCTGGCTGGTGTGATCCTGTCCTCGGCAATGGCGGGCGTGGCACATATGCATGAGGTCGCCTCGGCGATTGTCTTCATCGTGCTGGTCAGTCTTTGGGCGGCGTTTGCCTGTTACCGTATCGTGCAGCCGCAAAAGGCCGAGGCGCCGCAGGTCTAATTCTGTGGGATCAGTGCCTGAGCCGCCGCGCGTCGGACCGCTTGGGTCAGCGGGGTCAGGGCGGGGGCCAGAACCCGTCCGATCTGCCATGTCAGCGCGATATCCAGCGGGGCGTTGGGCAGGACTTCTACCAGTCGCCCATCCGATATCGCCGCGCGCACCAGCCCTTCGGGGTTCATGCCCCATCCCAGCCCGGCGATGGCAGCTTCGACAAATCCCTGTGAGGAAGGCAGAAAATGCGATGGCGGTGAAATCCGGCTGCTGGTGTGCGCAGCGAGCCAGGTTTTTTGCAAATTGTCCTTGCGATTGAAAATCAGGCAGGGCGCGCGGGACAAGGATTTGTCCGAAACACCATCGGCAAACCATTTGTGCATGAAGGCCGGGCTTGCGGTCGGCAAATAGCGCAGCGTTCCCAGTGACAGTGCCTCGCATCCCGGAACGTGCTGACCGCCCACGGTAATCGCGGCGCTGACTTCACCCCGTCGCAACCAGTCAGCTGAATGATCCTGATCATCAATAACCAGATCGAACAGCAAATCGTCTGCCTGCGCCATCGCCTCAATGAACCAGGTGGCAAGGATATCGGCAGGAACAGCAACCCGCACGCGGGCCGGGCCATCGCGTTGATCCAGCGTGATTTCGCGCGCAAGCTGCGCCTCCAGCAGCCCGATATCTTCGGCGTGCCGGGCAATGCGCAAACCCGTCGGCGTTCCGGTGCAAGGCGTGCCGCGATTGATCAAAGCTGCACCCACCCGATCCTCCAGCGCCTTGATCCGTTGCGAGATGGCCGAGGGGGTGACCGCCAGCTCTGCCGCGGCTGCATCAAAGCTGCCATGGCGCAGGATCGCCGAGAGGGCGGACAGGTGATGGGGATCGAGCAGCATTAGTCAAACTTAATTTAGTTAAACATCTTTAATTTGATAGGCGGATGGGTAACCGATAGTCAACGGCTCAGATACTAGGAGGTCGCATGTTCTCAGCACCAATCGCCGGGTTCGCCCTGGGTTTCAGCCTCATACTCGCCATCGGTGCGCAGAACGCCTTTGTCCTGCGGCAGGGTCTGCGGCGTGAGCATGTCTTTGTGCTGTGCCTGACCTGCGCGGTGTCTGACGCGATTCTGATTGCGGCAGGGGTCGCCGGGTTTGGTTCGCTGGCGCAGGCTGTACCGTGGTTTGAAACCGTGATGCGGTACGGGGGTGCCGCGTTTCTGATCTGGTACGCGCTGCGCAGTTTCCAGTCTGCACTGAAGGGGGGCGCCGCGATCGAATTGGACGAGACGCGACGTTCCAGCCTGCGCGTCACGCTGCTGACCGTCTTGGCCTTCACCTGGCTGAACCCGCATGTGTACCTGGATACGGTCGTGCTGATCGGGTCGATCTCGGCCCAATATGATGATCGTTTGGGATTTGCGCTGGGTGCTATGACCTCAAGCTTCGTGTTCTTCTTCACGCTGGGATATGGCGCGCGCATTCTGACGCCCGTCTTTACCCGCCCACGTGCCTGGCAGGTGCTGGATGTGGGGATCGGCGTGGTCATGATGATGATCGCTCTGAAACTTGTTATCATGTGAAGGGTTGTCCCCGGCGAGATTCCGGTGTTCAACCGTTTGCATGACCTCTCGCCCTGACACCTACCGCCCGCTGATTGGCATGTTCTGGATGCTTGCCGCCGGGTTGTCTTTCGTTGGCATGAATGCACTGGTGAAAATCCTTGGTACCAGCATGAACCCGATTCAGGCGGCGTTCCTGCGATATGTATTGGGGCTGGTTTTTCTGCTGCCGGCCTTGCGAGCGATCTTTGGCACCCCTTTGACGCGCAGAAATCTAACCTTGTTCGGAGTGCGCGGCGTGGTCCATGCGATTGCGGTCATGTTGTGGTTCTTCGCGATGACCCGCATCCCGCTGGCCGAGGTAACGGCGATGAACTACCTCACGCCGGTTTACGTGACCTTGGGTGCTGCACTGTTCCTTGGGGAAAAGCTGGCCTTCCGTCGCATTGCGGCTATCGCTGTGGCACTGATCGGCGTCGTGATCATCCTGCGGCCCGGTTTTCGGGAAGTGCTGCCGGGCCATCTGGCCATGCTGGGCACCACGCTCGCGCTCGGAGGGTCTTATCTGCTGGCCAAGCTGCTGGTGCGCGATGTCCGGCCCTCGGTCGTGGTCGCGCATCTGTCGATCTGGGTCACCATTGCCCTGATCCCCTTTGCCTTGGCGGTGTGGGAGACGCCCAGCCTGCGCGATTTGGGGATCTTGTTCGTCATCGCCAGTTTCGCAACCGCCGGGCACTATTTCATGACACTTGCACTGCAAGCCGCGCCCGTTGCGGTCACGCAGCCCGTTACCTTCCTGCAGTTGATTTGGGCGACATTACTGGGCACATTGGTCTTTCATGAACGCATCGATTTTTGGGTCATCGCCGGAGGCACGCTGATCCTGACCGCCGTCAGCTTCATCACCTGGCGCGAAGCCAAGATCGCGCGGAGAGGGTCCACGCCGCCAACACCTGCGCAAGGGTCAGAGAACCCGGCGGAAGGCCGAAAAATGGTTATTGATTGACGAGTCAATAAAAACGCCTTAGCCTCCACTCATCAGCAGCTGGTGCAGAGGGGCGGAGATGCCGAAACTCGGAATGGAGCCGATCCGGCGGGAAGCGATCGTCAAGGCGACGATTGCCGAGCTTGGCGTGCAGAAATCCCTTGATGTTACGGTTAGTCAAATCGCCAAACGGGCTGGCATGTCCAGCGCGCTCGCCCATCACTATTTCGGCGGCAAGGAACAGATCTTTCTGGCCGCCATGCGCCGTATTCTGTCAGATTTTGGCGCCGAAGCGCGAACCCAGCTTGACGCTGCCGCCCCTGATGAGCGCGCACAAGCCATTATTCGTGCCTGCTTTGCACCATCCTGTTTCACCCCTGATGTGATTGCAGCGTGGATGACGTTCTATGTGCTTGCACAAACCAATGACGATGCGCTGCGTCTTTGGCAAATCTATCAGGCTCGCATCCGGTCGAACCTGATCCATGCGCTGCGCCCACTGATGCGAGACCCGATTGAAGCAGCGGAAGATATGATCGCGTTGATCGACGGGCTGTATATCCACGCCGCCCTCAATGCACCGCAAAAACCGCAGCTCGCGGTAAATCACGCCCTGCGTGTTCTAGAGATCTTTCTCGAGGCCGAAAAATGACAAAACCGAACATTCTGATCCTGATGGTGGATCAGCTCAACGGAACCCTCTTTCCCGACGGTCCCGCTGACTGGCTTCATGCACCGAACCTGAAGAAACTGGCCGAGCGCTCAACCCGGTTTTCCAATGCATACACTGCGTCGCCTTTGTGCGCGCCCGGGCGGGCTAGCTTCATGTCCGGTCAGTTGCCCTCGCGCACCGGGGTTTATGACAACGCCGCCGAGTTCCGCAGCGATATCCCGACATACGCGCATCACCTGCGTCGCGCGGGTTATTACACCTGTCTGTCAGGTAAGATGCATTTTGTTGGCCCCGATCAGCTGCACGGGTTCGAAGACCGCCTGACCACCGATATCTACCCCGCCGATTTTGGCTGGACGCCCGATTACCGCAAACCCGGTGAACGGATCGATTGGTGGTATCACAACATGGGCTCGGTCACTGGCGCAGGTGTCGCCGAAATCTCGAACCAGATGGAGTATGATGACGAGGTCGCCTACAACGCCACGGCCAAGCTCTATGATCTGGCGCGTGGCAAGGATGACCGTCCGTGGTGTGTGACCGTCAGCTTTACCCATCCACATGATCCCTATGTGGCACGTCGCAAATACTGGGATCTCTATGAGGATTGCGAGCACCTGCTGCCCGAGGTTGCGGATATCGGCTACGACAATCAGGACCCGCATTCCAAACGCATCTTCGACGCCAATGACTGGCGCAGCTTTGACATCACGGAAGAAGACGTTCGGAAATCCCGGCGCGCGTATTTTGCCAACATCTCCTATCTCGACGATAAGATCGGAGAGATCCTGGAAGTGCTGGAAACCACACGGCAAGAGGCGATCATCCTCTTTGTTTCCGATCACGGCGACATGCTGGGTGAGCGCGGATTGTGGTTCAAAATGAACTTCTACGAAGGCTCAGCGCGGGTGCCTCTGATGATCTCGGCGCCGGACCTGCCTGCGGGCTGCATTGATGCGCCAGTGTCCACGATTGATGTGACCCCCACGCTCGGGTCGTTGGCCGGCGTGGACATGGCCGAGATAGCGCCCTGGACAGATGGTGAGGACCTCGTGCCGTTGGCGCAGGGTGTCGAACGAACCGCGCCGGTGGCGATGGAATACGCGGCCGAGGCGTCTTACGCGCCGCTGGTTTCGCTGCGCTATGGCAAGTGGAAATACAACCGTTGCGCGCTGGACCCTGATCAGCTGTTCGACCTTGAGGCCGACCCGCATGAGCTCACCAATCTGGCGGATAACCCCGAGCATGCGGGTACGCTGCAAACCCTGCGCGCCAAGTCCGAAACCCGCTGGGACTTGGATCGTTTCGATGCCGATGTCCGCGCCAGCCAGGCCCGCCGCTGGGTCGTTTACGAGGCTTTGCGGCAGGGTGGCTATTACCCGTGGGACTACCAGCCGCTGCAGAAAGCGTCCGAACGCTACATGCGCAACCACATGGACCTGAACATTGTCGAGGAAAGCCAGCGTTTCCCGCGTGGCGAATGACCTGACCCCGAAGACCGGAATACCAACAAATGACCTACCCAACCCAACCCACCGCCAGCCACTTCATCGGTGGTGAATATGTTGAAGACACTTCTGGCACAGCGATTGAGGTGATCTATCCGGCGACGGGCGAGGTGATCGCGACCGTGCATTCGGCCACGCCGGCAATTGTCGAACGTGCCATCGAAAGCGCCCGTGCGGCCCAGAAACAATGGGCAGCCACCAGCGGAACCGAGCGTGGCCGTATCCTGCGTCGGGCCGCCGACATGATACGCGAACGCAATCATGACCTGAGCGTGCTGGAAACCTTCGACACCGGTAAACCCTATCAGGAAACCTCGGTCGCCGACGCGACCAGCGGTGCCGATGCGCTGGAGTATTTCGGTGGCATGGCCGCGACACTGACCGGCTCACATATCCCGCTTGCCGATGGTGACTGGGCGTACACACGGCGTGAACCGCTGGGGGTATGTGTCGGGATTGGCGCGTGGAACTATCCCACTCAAATCGCATGCTGGAAGGGCGCACCTGCGCTGGCCTGCGGCAATGCGATGATCTTCAAGCCGTCCGAGACCACACCGCTTTGCGCGTTGAAGGTGGCGGAAATCATGCATGAGGCCGGGCTGCCAGCCGGGCTTTACAATGTAGTGCAGGGTCTGAGTGAGGTTGGTGCAGCGCTGGTGAGCGATCCGCGCGTCGATAAGGTGTCGCTGACCGGCTCCGTGCCGACCGGAAAAAAGGTTTATGCGGCTGCGGCCGCCGGGTTGAAGCATGTCACGATGGAGTTGGGCGGCAAATCCCCGATGATCGTGTTCGACGATGCCGATCTGGAAAATGCGGTATCGGGCGCCATTCTCGGGAACTTCTATTCCTCCGGTCAGGTCTGCTCGAACGGGACCCGCGTGTTTGTGCAGAACGGTATCAAAGAGGCGTTTCTGGCACGGCTTAGCGAACGGTTGCAGCAGGCGAAAATCGGTGACCCGATGGATACGGACACCAGTTTCGGCCCGATGGTCAGCCAACGGCAGATGGAGATCGTACAGGGCTACATCGCTAAGGGCGTCGAGGAAGGCGCACGTCTGGTCACCGGAGGCGCGCGTGTGGATCGCGACGGCTTCTATCTGCAGCCCACGGTCTTTGCCGATGTCACCGACGAGATGACCATCGCCCGCGAAGAGATTTTTGGCCCCGTCATGGCGGTTCTGGATTTCGCGGACGAAGATGAGGTGTTGGCCCGTGCCAACGATACGGAATTCGGATTGGCTGCGGGTGTGTTCACCCGTGATCTGACCCGTGCGCATCGCGTCGCAGCCGGGTTCGAGGCAGGAACATGCTTTATCAACAGCTACAACGACGCCCCGGTCGAAGTGCCCTTCGGCGGCTCAAAACAGTCGGGCGTCGGGCGCGAGAATTCAGCGGCGGCGATCGAGCACTATTCGCAGCTCAAGTCGGTATACGTCCGGATGGGCGATCTGGAAGCGCCTTTCTGACACCAAGGGCGCGTAATACGAATTCCGGGCGTGCCCAGTGCCGCCCACTGCAGGGTCAAGGGCCCAGGGGACTTAAATGGAAGCAGATTTTGTCATCGTAGGCGCCGGATCCGCCGGATGCGCAATGGCCTATCGGCTGAGTGAAGCCGGAGCTTCGGTTCTGGTGATCGAACATGGCGGCACCGATGCGGGTCCGTTCATTCAGATGCCGGCGGCGCTCAGCTATCCAATGAATATGTCGCGCTATGATTGGGGTTACAGGTCCGAACCCGAGCCGCATCTGAACAACCGCCGCCTGGCGTGTCCGCGCGGTAAGGTGATCGGCGGCTCTTCATCGATCAACGGGATGGTCTATGTGCGCGGCCATGCACGCGATTTCGACACCTGGGCTGAGATGGGCGCGGATGGCTGGTCGTACGCTGACGTGCTGCCCTATTACAAACGGATGGAGACATGGCATGACGGTGGCCATGGTGGCGACGCTACGTGGCGCGGAACCGACGGGCCGCTGCATGTATCGCGCGGCCCTCGTCAGAACCCGTTGTTCAAGGCTTTCGTCGATGCCGGACAGCAGGCCGGATATGAGGTGACCGGCGACTATAACGGCGAAAAACAGGAAGGCTTCGGCCCGATGGAGCAAACCGTCTGGAAAGGACGGCGCTGGTCGGCGGCCAATGCCTATCTGAGGCCCGCCCTCAAGCGGGACAATTGCGAGGTTGTGCGCGGGTTGGCGTCTCGAATCGTGATGGAAAACGGGCGTGCCACAGGCGTTGAGCTGATCCGTGGCGGCAAGCCTGAGGTCGTCCGTGCGCGGCGCGAGGTGGTGCTGGCGGCCTCGTCGATCAACTCGCCCAAGTTGCTGATGTTATCGGGCATTGGCCCGGCAGCGCAACTGGCTGAACATGGTATCGAGGTGGTCGCGGATCGGCCCGGTGTGGGTGCCAACCTGCAGGACCATCTGGAGCTTTACATCCAGCAGGCCTCATTGCAGCCGATCACGCTCTATAAGCACTGGAATCTGATCAGCAAGGGGGTGATCGGGGCGCAGTGGTTGTTTACCAAAACAGGTCTGGGGGCGTCGAACCAGTTCGAAAGTGCAGCCTTCGTCCGCTCCAAACCTGGCGTCGAATATCCGGATATTCAGTATCACTTCCTGCCCATGGCGGTGCGCTATGATGGTCAGGCTGCTGCCGAAGGGCACGGTTTTCAGGCGCATGTCGGGCCGATGCGATCCCCGTCGCGCGGGGCGGTGACTTTGCGTTCGGCGAAGGCCGAAGATGCGCCGGTGATACGGTTCAACTACATGAGCCATGAGGAAGACTGGGAGGACTTCCGCACCTGCATTCGACTGACCCGCGAGATATTCGGGCAAGACGCGTTCAAGCCCTTTGCCGGAAAAGAAATCCAGCCCGGCGCTGATGTTCAGACCGATGACGAACTGAATGCCTTTATCGCCGAACATGCCGAAAGTGCGTATCACCCCTGCGGCACCTGCCGTATGGGGCGCGCGGATGACAAAAACGCAGTCGTCGATCCGCAGGGTCGCGTGATTGGGGTCGACGGGCTGCGCGTGGCTGATAGTTCGATCTTTCCGCAGATCACCAACGGTAACCTCAATGCGCCCTCGATCATGGTGGGGGAAAAGGTCTCGGACCATCTGCTTGGCAAGGAGGCGCTGCCGAAGGCCAATGACCGGCCGTGGATCCATCCGGAATGGACGGTTGCGCAGCGATAAATACCGGTATTCTTTGGCGCGGATTTGATCCGCGTCAAAGCAACACTTGCCGGGTATCTTTAGCCTTGGGACGTAATGCAGATATAGGAGCGCACAGAATGTCCCACACCCCGCATGAACTGGCCGAGGAATTCCCCGAAAAGGTCGAATTGATGAGCCAGCTCAAGCAAACGGACGCGCATTTCGCGCGCCTTGCGGATGAATATCACGAGGTCAATCGCGTCGTGCATCGTGCTGAAACCAATGTCGAGCCGATGGAAGAGCTGGCCGAGGTTGATCTTCGTAAGAAGCGCGCGGCGCTCAAGGACGAAATCTGGGCGATTTTGTCGAAAAGCTGAACGCAAGTCGGGGGCTCTGCCCCCGTCTTATTTGAGTTACTTCCAACACAAGAAAATCAGGTGACCTCGTAGGGCAGCGTGCCGCGGGTATGAGCGTCGATTGTCAGGCGGCGTTCCAACGGTGGGACCGAGCGCTGGTGGCAGGTTTGGCGTTCGCAGATGCGACAGGAAATGCCGATGGGCTCGAACGCGCTGGCGTTGTTGATGTCGAGATTATCGGCATAGACCAGCGCCTCGGCGTGACGGATTTCACAACCCAGAGCAATAGCATAGCGGCGCACCGGCGCACCGAAGGAACCGCCGGATTTCGAGACATCGCGGGCGAGCGAAATATACCGGACGCCATCAGGTGTTTCTGCTAGCTGCTGCAGGAAATGGCCGGGCGTTTCGAAAGCACGATGGACATTCCACAACGGGCAGGCCCCGCCGAAGCGCGCAAATTGCAGCCGCGTGGCCGAGTGGCGTTTGGTGATCGTTCCGGCCTGATCGACGCGGACAAAGAAAAACGGAATGCCCTTGGCACCGGGCCGTTGCAAGGTGGATAGGCGGTGGGCGACCTGTTCGATGGACGCCCCGAACCGATTGCTCAGCAACTCCAGATCGTGCCGGTAATCCTGCGCTGCCGCGAGAAAGGCGCTGTAGGGCATCTGCGAGGCACCGGCGAAATAATTGGCCAGACCGATCTTGGCAATCGCGCGGGCCTCTTCGCTTTGGAAGCGGGCGAAGTCCAGCGTCGCCTCAAGCAGTTTGTCCTGACTGATTAGAGCCACCTGCAGCAACAACTGGAACACCTGCGTCTGAGGCGCCGCGCGTGAGGACAGGCGCAAGGTCTTGTCTTCGGCGCTGTAGCTGCGCAGGGTTTCGGTATCGGCAAAGGTGACGTGGATGCCGCGTTCGGACAGGCTGTTCAGGGCGGCTTGTCGAATGCTTCCGGCCTCTTCCGCGCGGGCGGCAAACCGTTCAGCTGCGCGATCCACGGCGTCGATATAGTTGTCGCAATAATGGAAGAAGTCGCGGACCTCTTCCCACGGGCTGGCCTGAATACGGGCGTCTTCGCGTCCCAATGCCTCGTCCAGAGAGGCGAGGCGTTCATGCGTTTGCCGATACGTGCGATGCAGTTCGATAAACGCCCGCGCCAGAGCAGGGGCATTGGATGCGGTCAGGCGCAGGTCGGCCAAAGGCGGCATGGTGTCGGCAAAGACCGGATCGGCCAGAGCTTCGCGCATGTCTGAAACAAGGCGCTCGCTGTCACCGGTGCTGAGTTCGGTGACGTCCATGCCGAACTCCTGCGCCAGAGCCAGAACAACCGTCGTCGAGATCGGGCGGTTGTTGTTCTCCATCTGGTTGAGATACGGCAGAGAAACGCCCAGTTTTGTAGCGAATTCTTTTTGCGTCAGGGTTAGGCGCGTGCGCATTTCGCGCAGTTTTGCACCGGCATAGAGTTTCTGGGTGGCCATAATGGTTCTTTGCAGCTTTCCTGAAATTGCAGGCTAACTTTGCAAACCCTCGCGCGCAAGCGTCTATAGGCCCAATTGCTTCTCACGCCAGATGACGCTGCTGATCGCGAAGATCGCAAGGATCGAAGTTGCCAGCATCAGCCACAGCAAAGGCATGGCACCGGTTTCGCGCGTCAGCAACGCACCTGCCCAGGCGCTGAGGCCAGCGCCGCCGCCCAACATGATCGCCCCGCTGAGGCCCGAGGCGGTAGCGGCCAGATGCGGGCGTACGGACAAGGCCCCTGCGGTGGCATTGGGGATCGACATACCGTTGCCCAAACCGACAAAGGTCATCAGCCCGAAGAAGCTGATTGCGGTGCCCATATCCATCAGGAACAGGGTGGCTGAAATCATGACGCCGGTGGCGTTTAGCCAGCAGCCCCAAAGCACCATGCGGTTGACTCCGAAACGCACGGAGTAGCGCCCGCTGATGAAATTCCCGAAGAAATAGCCCAGTGCCGGGGCGCCGAAATACACACCGACCTCAGCCGCAGTCATACCGAAGACTTCGGTTCCGATGAATGGCGCCCCGCCCAAATAGGCGAAGAAGGCCCCAGACGACAGCGCCGAGGACAGCGAATAGCCCCAGAAGCGCGGAGAGGTCAGCAATTCGGGGTATTCGCGGAACTGCTGCACCAGTGTTTTACCGCTTGATGCGGCCGTTTCTCCGAAATCCTGAAAGGTCAGCCAAAGGGTGAGGGCGGCCAATCCGAAAGGTAGCCAGAAATTGGCTTTCCACCCGAATGCTTCCTCAAGCAGGCCACCAACCGCAGGGCCGATCATCGGGACCACGGCCATCCCCATCGTGACATAGCCGAGCATTGATGCGGCCTTGTCCTGAGCATACATGTCCCTCACTGCGGCGCGGCTGAGGACGATGCCCACAACGATCACGGCCTGGCTCATCCGGAAGGCCAGAAATATCTCGATCGTCGGCGCGTAGATGCAACCTAACGTGGCCAGCAGAAACAGCGCGAGCCCCCAAAGCAGAACCGGTCTGCGCCCGGCCTTGTCAGCCAACGGGCCAATCAGGATTTGCAGAACAGCATTGACCAGCAGATAAAGCGCGATTGACAGCTGCATCGTCTTGTAATCGGTCTGGAAATAGGTCGCCATGAAGGGCAGGCTGGGCAGGTACAGATTCATGCTAAGCGCGGACAGACCTGACAACAAGACGAGCGTTGCAAGCGAAGGTGGCGTACGGCAGACTGAGTGTGAGCTGAACTGCATGGTTCACCTTTAGAGCCTGTGCGTGTGAATTACCATCGGCAGTTGTGGCTTGATGTGTTAATTAGCAAATTTGCATTTACTTCACGAGATATTGCTATATATTTGCAAATTTGCCGAAAATGTCTTTGGGGTTCAGATCAGGCCCGTTATGGTCCCGCAAAATTTCACAGGGGACTACCGTCATGAAAGACATCCTTTCCGAGCTTGAAGATCGCCGCACCAACGCCCGGCTTGGCGGTGGGCAGAAACGGATCGACGCGCAGCATGCGCGCGGCAAGCTGACCGCGCGCGAGCGGATCGAATTGCTGGTCGATGAGGGCAGCTTTGAAGAGTTTGACATGTTCGTCAGCCATCGCTGCACCGATTTCGGGATGGAAAAACAAAAACCCGCGGGGGACGGTGTCGTAACCGGGTGGGGCACGATCAATGGCCGTATGGTTTATGTGTTCAGCCAGGATTTCACCGTGTTTGGTGGCTCGCTGTCGGAAACCCACGCACAGAAGATTTGCAAGATCATGGATATGGCGGTGCAGAACGGCGCGCCGGTGATCGGGATCAACGACTCGGGTGGGGCGCGGATTCAGGAAGGTGTCGCTTCGCTTGCCGGTTACGCCGAGGTATTCCAGCGCAACATCATGGCCTCGGGCGTGGTGCCGCAGATCAGCGTGATCATGGGCCCCTGCGCCGGTGGCGCGGTTTATAGCCCTGCCATGACCGACTTTATCTTCATGGTCAAAGACACATCTTATATGTTCGTCACGGGCCCCGACGTCGTGAAGACGGTCACAAACGAGGTTGTCACCGCCGAAGAGCTGGGCGGGGCCTCGACCCATACCAAGAAATCCTCGGTCGCGGACGGCGCGTTTGAAAACGATGTCGAAGCCTTGGCCGAAGTGCGCCGCTTGGTCGATTTCCTGCCGCTCAACAACCGGGAAAAGCCTCCTGTGCGCCCGTTCTTTGATGAGCCTGACCGGGTCGAAACCTCGCTGGATACATTGATCCCGGACAATCCGAATACGCCCTATGACATGAAAGAGCTCATCACCAAGATCGCGGATGAGGGTGATTTCTACGAGATTCAGGAAGACTACGCCAAGAACATCATCACCGGTTTCATCCGGCTGGAAGGGCAGACCGTTGGCATCGTTGCAAACCAGCCGATGGTTCTGGCCGGTTGTCTGGACATCGACAGTTCGCGCAAGGCGGCGCGGTTCGTACGCTTCTGCGACTGTTTTGAAATCCCGATCCTGACTCTCGTGGATGTACCGGGCTTCCTGCCGGGAACCAGCCAGGAATATGGCGGAGTGATCAAGCATGGCGCCAAGCTGCTGTTTGCTTATGGTGAGGCAACCGTGCCAAAGGTCACCGTCATCACCCGCAAAGCTTACGGCGGGGCTTATGACGTGATGGCCTCGAAACACCTGCGCGGCGATTTCAACTATGCTTGGCCCACCGCTGAGATTGCGGTGATGGGGGCCAAAGGCGCGACCGAGATCATCCATCGCGCCGATCTGGGCGATGCGGAGAAGATCGCGCAGCACACGCAGGACTATGAAGACAGGTTCGCCAATCCCTTCGTCGCCGCAGAGCGGGGCTTCATTGATGAGGTGATCATGCCGCAATCCACACGCCGCCGCGTGTCGCGCGCGTTTGCAAGCCTGCGCGGCAAGCAGCTGAAGAACCCGTGGAAGAAGCACGACAATATTCCGCTTTAAGTGAACTGAGCAATCCTGAGCCGTTGTTGCATGACCCACTTTGCCAGACATAAGACCGCACTGACCCGCAGGTCAGTGCGGCTGACCCCGGAGGGAGGAGCCCGCCAACGGGGGGTCCGGGGTTTGGTCTTTGCAGCCTTGATGGCGCATCTGGTCAGCCCGGCACAGGCGGGTAACACCCTGCCGGTGCCTTCGGGCCAGCCGGTCGAACTCAACAATGTCCTGTTGGATAACAACCCCGGCGAGCTCTGGGTGCGGTTCCGGTTCATTGCGCCCAAGATCGGGTCAACGGCGGGGCACATCACCTATGATATCGCCGTGATCGACATGGAGCACCTGTGTCAGACGCTGGCCGTTCCATATGTCGCCAAGCATGGGCTAGAGCCCGCACGCGTAGTGATCTCATTCTCGGATCGACCTGTTGAATTCGGCACCTCAGAACCGGATGCAACTCAGTTCTTTGAGGCCTACCGGCTGGAGCAATCCAAGTGTATCTGGGAGGGGCTCTGAGCATGATCAATGACAATCATACGCTCAGGGCAGTTCATTCCAATACTGCGGCTTCGGAGGTGCGCATGATCGCTCTACCCCTGCAACAAGGCGGGTTTTCCTGCCTTTTCAACGTCCAAACCCCGATGGTGTCAATATGTTGAAACATCGTGGATTCCCCGGCCGGCTTACCGGCACAGATTTTCAGTTCACCATTCGGCGTGCCAACCCCAAGGGTGTAACGCCGTTGACCCGGCGTGAGCGGTTTCGGGATCGCAAACCCGCCGACAAACGCGCCGATGCAGCTTTCATCGAGGCGCTTTGGGCGCATTTCGGCGATCAGCCGTTTGAGCGCGGAAATCTGGATGCCGGACGCCTCAGCTGGCTGTTCGGACGCGAAGTAGTGGCGGCGGAAGACCCGTTCGACCCAGCCAGCTATGAGGCTTTGCTGGTGATCGATCTGGATATCGCACGTCAGTCGTTTCCCGAAATTTTCGATGGGGCAAACTGATCGTGTATGGGGGCGTCGCGCATAACCTGAACTCGGGTCATGACGGTGTGACCCTGCCCGCGAACGGGCAGGGTGCGCTGTTTGGATCAGAAGTTCAACTGCGCGGCAAACTGAACGCGGCTGGCATCGAAGTCGTCGCCAGAAATCGTATCGTTCCGCTCACCATAGATGTACTCGGCGCTGAGCGTCAGGTTGTCAGTTGCCTGATAGAAGGCGTTGACGTGGATCGTTTCGAGTTCGGTGAACGACAATGTCCCAGTCGAAGTCGGCAGGTCATAGTCCTCGTAGCCATACGAGACACCCACATTCCATTTGGGGGTCAACTGCTGTCGGAGTTCGACAGTGAAACCGTCAACATCGTTGGCTTCACCACCAACGATGGGATCACCCAGGCCAATCAACCAGGGGCCAAGGGCTTCACCGGTGACATAGTTGGCCTGGATCAGGCCACCTTCCCAAAGACGCGCCGAGGCGGACAGAGTCAGACCTGTCTGGTCAACCTCAGTGCCGCCATCTTCGGCTTTACCGTAAAGAAGGGCACCGCGGGCAATGTACTTGCCGTCATTATATTCGGCCGAAGCAGTGAAGACCGGATCATCCGAGTTCGAGCCTCCAACATTCTCTTCGATCGAGACGGCGAAGCTGGTGTTTTTCACCGATGTGTTGGTGTAACGCACCTGCGGAACCCGCGCGAAAGCAATACCAACAGGGCCATTGAATTCGACCGAAGTCGGATAAGTGTCCAGTGGCTGGAAGTTGGTCCAATATTGACCGATCAGCCATTGGTCGCCAATCCGGATGTTGGCGTGACGGATCCGGAATTCTGCGGTGCCGCCCGAGCCAAACGCATCAACTTCGATCTGGCCCTGAATGTCACCGATTCCCGAAGGGGTGTTGGTGCGCAGTCCGATCCGCGATTGACGGACCGTGGCACCAAAGGTACCGCTGGTGGCAGCCGAGGGCTCTCCGACCACGTTCACGAACGCGGTGTCGCCCTGATCGAAATCGAAGTCATAGAAGAAGTCGGCCTTGACGTAACCATAGACGTCCAGCGTGGTGTTTCCGATCTGCAGATCGCCGGTGCCCGACCCGGCTTTGCCAGCCTCAAGTGCTTCGACCCGGGCGCGCAGCGCGTCCAGTTCGGCCTGAGTTTGTGCATCTTGCGCCAAGGCTTGCATTCCAGTCATGGAAAGCGCGCTGGCAGCAAGCAGGCTTGCGGTTTTACCCTTAAATATCATGGGGATACTTCCTTGTGTGCGAGTGTGCAACGACACCGTTTCACGCAAGTGTGTGTGAGGGAAATCACCAAATTGAGAGAGAATCAGCGCGAATTCTCAAACAAAAGTGTTAACGAATGTTCATCGTTTCACAGCTCAGTGAGACCAATTTGTAAATCGCTGTTTCTATGGGTGAATTCTACTCACAGCCTGGATATTCGACGTGAATTGCGAGGCGCAGCATTCATCCGCCCGGGTGTGATTTGTAACGGGAACGTGACAACGGCGGCGGGTAAATCGTCTGTGCGCCCCAAACCACGCATAGGCACAAATCTGCGCGGGATTTCGCCGGATGGGCAGATTTCAGCCGGATTTTCCATTGGAAACAATGAGTCTGTTGCGCCCCGGATTGTACAATGCAAGCTGAACGGGCCGTGCGGCTCTACTTTGCCTGCGTCGCACAAGCACCTACTATTCCGTACCCCTTCCTTCCGCGGGCAGGCTTGTGTTCCCCACATGGTCCTGCCCGCGTTTTTCTTTTCTGCGCAAGCACGAAAAGAACGGCAAAAAGCTGCGCATAACGCCGATTTGTCGGCTTTGATATTGCATAACAATGCTGGGTTTCGGCATCTGGCGACAAAGACGTCAAGAAACCTGAAAGGGCAGTATCTATGCGAACCTCACGAATTTTCCTTGTACTCGCGACCTGCGCGGGCCTTGCGGCCTGCGGTGACACAGTGGGCGAACAGGCCATCCTTGGCGGCGGTGCCGGGGCGGTCGGTGCAGCGGTCCTCAGTGCGGACCCGCTGTTCGGCGCTGCGGTCGGTGCCGCGGGCAACGTGCTGTATTGCAAGACGCAGAACAACTGCAACTAACTCTGAATTGATCGGGGCGGTCCAAGTCCCGTCCGTCATCGCGCATCACGCCGTCGTGGGGTTCACGCCCCACGGCGGCGTTTTGCGTTTCCAGAACACCAAGACAAAGGACGTTCCATGTTCAACAAGATCCTGATCGCCAACCGGGGCGAGATCGCCTGCCGGGTCATCAAGACCGCGCGCAAGATGGGAATCAGCACCGTTGCCATTTACTCGGACGCGGACAAGAACGCGCTGCATGTGTCGATGGCGGATGAGTCGGTGCATATCGGCCCGCCGCCTGCCAACCAGTCTTATATCGTGATCGACAAAGTCATGGATGCGATCCGCCAAAGCGGCGCGCAGGCGGTGCATCCCGGTTATGGCTTCCTGTCCGAGAACTCTAAATTCGCTGAGGCGCTGGACGCTGTAGGCGTGGCTTTTGTCGGCCCTCCGGTGGGCGCGATCGAAAGCATGGGGGACAAGATCACATCGAAGAAGATCGCACAGGATGCGGGTGTTTCGACGGTGCCCGGCTATATGGGCCTGATTGAGGATGCGGATGAAGCCGTCAAGATCTCCAACGACATTGGCTATCCGGTCATGATCAAGGCCAGCGCCGGTGGTGGCGGTAAAGGCATGCGGATCGCCTGGAACGATGAGGAAGCGCGCGAAGGATTCCAGTCGTCCAAGAACGAGGCTGCGAACTCGTTCGGTGATGACCGTATTTTCATCGAGAAGTTCGTGACCCAACCGCGCCACATCGAAATTCAGGTTCTGTGCGACAGCCACGGCAACGGCATCTATTTGGGCGAACGCGAATGCTCGATCCAGCGCCGCAACCAGAAAGTGGTGGAAGAGGCACCATCGCCTTTCCTTGACCCTGAGACCCGCAAGGCGATGGGCGAGCAGGCGGTGGCCCTTGCCAAGGCTGTGAACTACGCCAGTGCCGGCACTGTTGAGTTCATCGTAGACGGAGAAAAGAATTTCTACTTCCTCGAAATGAACACCCGCCTGCAGGTGGAACACCCGGTGACCGAACTGATCACCGGCGTGGACTTGGTGGAGCAGATGATCCGCGTGGCCGCCGGCGAGGAACTGTCGATCAACCAGGATGACGTTACGCTGACCGGCTGGGCCATTGAAAACCGCCTTTATGCCGAAGACCCCTATCGCGGCTTCCTGCCCTCGATCGGTCGTCTGACCCGTTATCGCCCGCCACAGGAAACTGCGGCTGGTCCGATGCTGGTGAATGGCAAATGGCAGGGTGATGCCCCCGAAGGACCGTCAGCTGTGCGCAACGATACCGGCGTCTATGAGGGCGGCGAGATCAGCATGTATTATGACCCGATGATCGCAAAGCTCTGCACATGGGCACCGACTCGTGAGCAGGCGATTGAGGCCATGCGCGTGGCGCTGGATAGTTTTGAGGTCGAAGGCATTGGCCACAACCTGCCGTTCCTGTCGGCGGTGATGGATCATCCGAAATTCATCAGCGGCGACATGACCACGGCCTTTATCGCCGAAGAATATCCGGAAGGTTTCGAGGGCGTAGAACTGCCCGAGGCCGATCTGCGCCGGATCGCAGCCTCTTGTGCTGCAATGCACCGGGTGGCCGAGATTCGCCGCACTCGCGTGTCGGGCAGGATGGACAACCATGAACGCAAAGTTGGTTCTGATTGGGTTGTCACCCTGCAGGGTCAGGAATTTGCCGTTGCCATCGATGCAGACAAGGATGGCTCGACCGTGACTTTCGCAGATGGCACCACTTCACGTGTTGCATCGGACTGGACGCCTGGCGACCAACTGGCCGTGCTGGACGTGGACGGCAGCCCGCTGGTTCTGAAGGTTGGCAAGGTTTCGGGCGGTTTCCGCATCCGCAATCGCGGCGCGGACCTCAAGGTGCATGTGCGTACTCCGCGTCAGGCCGAACTGGCCCACCTTATGCCCGAAAAGCTGCCGCCAGATACGTCCAAGATGCTGCTCTGCCCGATGCCCGGTCTGATCGTGAAGATCGATGTCGAAGTGGGGCAGGAAGTGCAGGAGGGGCAGGCGCTCTGCACTGTCGAGGCGATGAAGATGGAAAACATCCTGCGCGCCGAGAAGAAGGGCGTGGTCGCCAAGATCAACGCAGGCCCGGGCGACAGCCTGGCCGTCGACGATGTGATCATCGAGTTCGAATGATCATGTTCGCGCTTTCGCAATATCACACCGGGTCTCCGGCGTTCCGCGCCGGGGTCTTCGGGCGTGGCGAAAGCGCTCAGCCGCCCTCACGCCGTTCGCGGATTTCGCGTTCGCGCAGAGGGGTTTTGTCGATGGACCGGCCGATCTCGCGCACGCTCCAGGGGCTGGGCTTGCGCAGCTTGACCACGCCATCCTTGTCGACAAACACCATCTGGAACCCACGTGGGCGCAGCTGCGAGCGGATTGGCGACCGCGCCTTTGGATCGGTATCGGTCAGTACGATCACGTCGCGATCCCGCATCGCCTCTTCACCTTCCAGCAGCATGTCGATCTGCTGTTGGAAACGCGGGTCAGCGGGCGTGTCGGCGAAGACGACGATTGGGCGATTGACCCAGAGGAACTCATCCAGCGTGCTATCGCCCGCGGGCCGGACAAAAGCGTCATCCGCAGGTGCGGACCCGTCGGCTGCTATGGCAGCCAGCGGGAATAGTGCCGAGAAAACAAGGGCAAGCGTGCGTGTCATGTGGCCTCCTGTTGTGATGAATATAGCCTCTGCTTGGGCGAATGCGACTGGCGAAATGTCCATAAGCATCAAAAATATGTTCATCAGACGCGGTTCTATCCATCAAGTAGCCACCAGAGGGTACAGAAAACCCGCCATTCCTTCGATCTTTCGGACAGGAGTGTAAGCGGATGGAAATTATCCTGCATTGCGGCGCACATCGGTGTGCAAGCACCAGTTTCCAGAACTATCTGAGCCGGAATACTCAGATACTCGCCAATCAAGGATTGGCATATTGGGGGCCGGAACGAACACGTTCCAATGGCCTCAACAGCCTGAACAAACTAACGCCCGAGGTCTGTGACAGGATACGTCGCGAGTTGGACGCATGTCAGCAAGATGGTGCGATGCAGCTTTTGGTCAGCCAAGAAAACTTTGTGGGCTCGATGTCGCGCAATATTGCCTTCGCGTCACTTTATCCCGGACTGCAGAAGCGCGGGCATCTCTTGGCGCAGGCCTTTGGTGGCAGAGTGACCAAAATCGCTCTGAATATCCGAGCGCTGGACACGTATTGGTCTTCCGTGGCCGCCTACAAGTTCAAACGTGGCGGTGACCCTATAGAGCCGGCAAAATGGAAACGCATCGTGCAAAGCAAGCGGAGCTGGCGCGATGTCATCACCGACTTAAGTCACGTCTTCCCGAACGTCCCATTGCTCGTTCTGCCTTTCGAGGATTTCGCGGGCTGTCAGCAGGCGCAGCTTGCGGCGCTGATGACTGGCCCCGCGCCCGCATTCAGCGACGGCCTTGCGCTGAATGCTGCACCCATGCCCGCGCCCTTTGGACT
This sequence comes from Ruegeria sp. C2, assembly GCF_056537765.1. Lineage (NCBI taxonomy): Bacteria > Pseudomonadati > Pseudomonadota > Alphaproteobacteria > Rhodobacterales > Roseobacteraceae > Ruegeria > Ruegeria sp. C2. Next base: position 181,422 of record NZ_JBQFRZ010000001.1, read on the forward strand.
GAGCGCTGAACAGGCGATGAAGCTTTGGGCCGACTACGCCGATGATTTGGAATGGCTGGCCTCAGGTGCTGATGGGCGGGCCGAACTGATCTGCCGGACAGATGAAAATATGTGCGGGGCCACCCCCGCCGAAACCGGAATTGAACAGAGGAAACCGACATGACCGACACGAAAGACTGGCAGGCGCTGGCCGAGAAAGAGCTGCGCGGACGCCCGTTGAACGATCTGACCAAGGAAACATTGGAAGGCATCGACGTCAAACCGCTCTATACGCAGGCAGATACCGCTGATCTGCCGCATATGGATTCTTTGCCCGGTTTTGGTCCGTTTACACGGGGCGTGAAGGCGACGATGTATACGGGCCGCCCGTGGACCATTCGTCAATATGCCGGTTTCTCGACCGCCGAGGAATCGAACGCCTTTTACCGGCGCAATCTGGCCGCGGGTCAGCAAGGTGTTTCCGTAGCCTTCGATCTGGCGACGCACCGGGGTTACGACAGCGACCACCCGCGCGTGGTGGGCGATGTCGGCAAGGCAGGTGTGGCCATCGACAGTGTCGAGGACATGAAAATCCTGTTCGACGGTATCCCGCTGGACAAGGTCTCGGTCTCGATGACGATGAACGGCGCGGTGATCCCGGTTCTGGCCAGCTTCATTGTTGCGGGTGAAGAGCAGGGGCATGACAAATCCGTGCTGTCGGGCACCATTCAGAACGACATTCTGAAAGAGTTCATGGTGCGCAACACCTATATCTATCCGCCTGAGCCGTCGATGAAGATCATCTCGGACATCATCGACTACACCTCGAACGAGATGCCCAAATTCAACTCGATCTCGATCTCGGGCTATCACATGCAGGAAGCCGGGGCGAACCTGGTGCAGGAACTGGCCTATACGCTGGCGGACGGGCGCGAATATGTCCGCGCCGCAACCGAGGCCGGGATGGACGTGGACAAGTTCGCGGGCCGTCTGTCGTTCTTCTTTGCCATCGGCATGAACTTCTTCATGGAGATCGCCAAACTGCGCGCCGCGCGGACCCTGTGGCATCGCGTGATGACCGAGTTTGGTGCGAAATCCGAACGCTCGAAGATGCTGCGCACCCACTGCCAGACCTCGGGCGTGTCGTTGCAGGAACAGGACCCTTATAACAACGTGATCCGTACTGCTTATGAGGCCATGAGCGCGGTTCTGGGCGGCACGCAGTCGCTGCACACTAACGCTCTGGACGAGGCTATTGCGCTGCCCACTGATTTCTCGGCCCGCATCGCGCGGAACACGCAGCTGGTGCTGCAGGAAGAGACCGGCGTGACCGATGTGGTCGATCCTCTGGCGGGTTCCTATTATGTCGAAAGCCTGACCAACGAGCTGGTCGAAAAAGCCTGGGCCCTGATGGAAGAGGTCGAGGAAATGGGCGGTATGACCAAAGCCGTCGCCAGCGGCATGCCCAAGCTGCGGATCGAGGAAAGCGCGGCGCGCCGTCAGGCCATGATCGACCGGGGTGAAGAAGTCATCGTCGGTGTCAACAAATACCGCAAGGAACAGGAAGACCCGATCGACATTCTGGACGTCGACAACGTGGCCGTGCGCGAAGCACAGGTCGCCCGTCTGGAACGCATCCGCGCCACTCGAGACGAGGCCGCCTGCCAAGCGGCGCTGGGCGCCCTGACCAACACCGCCAAAGAAGGCGGCAACCTGCTGGCCGCCGCCGTCGAGGCCGCCCGCGCCCGCGCATCCGTAGGAGAGATCAGCATGGCAATGGAAAAGGAATTCGGCCGCCACCGCGCCGAAGTGAAAACCCTGGCCGGTGTCTATGGTGCCGCTTACGAAGGCGACGAAGGCTTTGCCGCGATCCAGAAATCCATTGAAGATTTTGCCGAGGCCGAGGGTCGTCGTCCGCGTCTGCTGGTGGTCAAGATGGGGCAGGACGGTCACGACCGGGGTGCCAAGGTGATCGCGACGGCGTTTGCGGATATCGGGTTTGACGTGGACGTTGGCCCTCTGTTCCAGACCCCTGCAGAAGCGGCACAGGACGCGGTGGACAACGATGTGCACGTGGTTGGGATCTCATCACAGGCTGCCGGGCACAAGACATTGGCGCCACAGCTGGTCGAGGAGCTGAAAAAGGCCGGGGCCGAGGATATCATCGTCATCTGTGGTGGTGTCATCCCGCAGCAGGACTACCAGTTCCTTTATGACCACGGCGTCAAGGCAATCTTCGGTCCCGGAACCAATATCCCCGATGCTGCGCAAGATATCCTGCGTTTGATCGGCGAAGCCAAAACCTGACGCGGGCCAAGATTTTTCGTACGAAAAATCTTGTGATCCTGCGCCTTTGCGGAAAACATGCGACCAGACCCATGCGGTCTGGTCGTTTGTCTTTGGGAGGCGTCTTCATGTTACTGGATCATCTGGCCGTTGCAGGCGAAACGCTGGAAGAGGCCTCTGCCCATATCGAACAGGCGCTGGGCGTGCGGTTGCAGGCGGGCGGCAAGCACGAAAAATTCGGAACGTATAACCGGCTACTGGGTCTTCGCGACGGGCTTTATCTGGAAGCTATTGCAATCGACCCCGAAGCCCCCAACCCTCAAAGGACCCGTTGGTTCGATCTGGATCGGTTCGCCGGATCACCCCGCCTGACAAACTGGATTTGTCGGGTTCCGGATCTTGAGGCATCGCTGACCGTCTTTCCCGATGGTGTCGGCCAGCCTATCGATCTGGCCCGGGGGGCTCTACGCTGGCGGATGGCGGTCCCACCAAACGGACGTCTGCCGTTCGACAATCTCTTTCCCGCACTCATCCAATGGGAGGGTGATCTGCATCCGGCGCAAATGCTGCAAGACAGCGGCTGCCGGTTGCGCCGCCTGATCGTGTGCCACCCGGATGCTCTGGATCTGGCCAAGAGCTTGGGTGCGCTGGATCATGTCGTGTTTGACAGCGGCCCCGCTGCATTGTGCGCCGAAATTGAGACACCCCACGGGCTGCGCGTGCTGGAATGAATATCCGTCAAGCGGTAGCCGAAGACGCACCCGAAATTGCGGCGATTGCGAATGCGATCATCCGTGACACGCTGATAACCTTCACCACCGATGAGCGTAGCGTCGAAAGTGTGGCCGCAGAGATCGAAACCCGAGGCCCTGCCTTTCTGGTGGCCGAGCGCAATGGCGAGGTTCAGGGTTTTGCGACCTACGGGACCTTCCGCGCGGGTCCCGGATACGCGCAATGCTGCGAACATTCGATCCAGTTGGTGCAGCAAGCCAGAGGGCAGGGTATGGGCCGGGCGTTAATGCAGGCATTGGAGGACATCGCAGCCGTAAGCAAAGTACATGTTCTTGTCGCGGGTATTTCATCGGCTAACCCTGCAGCGATCGCCTTCCATTCGGCGATTGGCTTCGAACAGGTGGGCCGTATGCCCGAAGTGGGGTTCAAATGGGGGCAACGGTTGGATCTTGTTCTAATGCAAAAAATACTCGGCCCGCAGTCATCTGTCGCACCTGACAGTCGCGTCAAGTCACGCTAGGGTGCGCCCATGTCAATCTGGAGCAGAATAGCCGACGCGCTGAACGCGCTGGCCCAAGGCGAAAGCCTGACCGCAGTTTTCGAAAAACTGCGCACGCCGCCCGAGCGCTCGGTGGCCTTTGCGATTGCCGTCGTGGCACTTGGGGCCAAGATGGCAAAGGCTGATGGTCAGGTGACACGGGATGAGGTGACGGCATTCCGCGAAGTGTTTCAGATCGCGCCCGAGGATGAAGACGGCGCGGCCAAGGTCTTTGACATGGCCCGAACCGACGTTGCGGGCTACGAGGACTATGCCCGCAAGATTGCCGGCATGTTTGCCGAAGACAGCACGACGCTCTGCGATTTGATGGAGGGGCTGTTTCACATCGCCATGGCGGATGGGTTTTATCACCCCAACGAAAACCAGTTTCTGGAAGATGTCAGCCGCATCTTCGGCCAGACCGACGCGCAGTTTATGGCGTTGCGGGCGCGTTTCGTGCCGGATGCCCCGAAGGACCCTTATACCGTTCTGGGCGTGGCGCGCGATGCTCCACTGTCGGAAATTCGCAAGGTCTGGCGACAGCTCGTGCGGGAAACGCATCCCGATGCAATGATAGCCCGTGGCGTTCCGGAAGAGGCCGTGCGTTTGGCCGAGAAAAAGATGATCGACATCAACCGCGCCTGGGATGAGATCAACGGCGCTCGGGTCTGAGCCGTGCGTCTGGCGACCTACAATATCGAATGGTTCGCCAACCTGTTTGATCGTAAGGATAATCTCGTGGTCGACGACAGCTGGTCGGGTCGCCACGATGTGACCAAGGCCCAGCAGATCGAAGCAATTGCCAAGGTTCTGACGGCGATTGACGCCGATGCCGTGCTGATCGTCGAGGCCCCGAATACGGGCAAAACTCAGAATACGGTGCGTGCCCTGCAGGGTTTTGCTGCGGCCTTCGATCTGCGTACAAACCATGCGATCATGGGATTTGCCAACAACACCCATCAGGAATTGGCATTGCTCTACGACCCTGAGGTGCTGAAGGCCCGTCACGATCCGATGGAGACCAACGATGCCCCTCGGTTCGACCACGAGTTTCGCATAGATCTGGATGTGGATGCGACCGAGGATCAGGTACAGTTCTCAAAACCGCCGATGGAGCTGGCGATTGAGACAACCTCGGGGCAGGTGTTCCGTCTGATCGGGGCGCATCTGAAATCCAAAGCCCCGCATGGGGCCGGGTCGCGCGACGAGATGATCCGTATCTCGATTGCCAACCGTCGCAAGCAGCTGGCCCAGGCGGTTTGGCTGGCCCGGCGGGTCAAGCACCATTTGGCAGAGCAGGAACCGGTTATCCTGTTGGGGGATCTGAATGACGGGCCGGGGTTGGACGAATTTGAACATCTCTTTGGCCGCTCATCGGTCGAGATTCTGTTGCAAGCGGGATTGTACGACCCCCATGCCGCGCAAGCATTGGAACTGCGCCCCGGCTCGGTTCCGGCAACAGCGCGCTTTGCACGCCCGAAAGAAGGGCGATATCTTGAAGCGCTTCTGGATTACATCATGATCAGCGATGACCTGCGCGCCTATGAGCCGGACTGGCGCATCTGGCATCCGTTTCGTGACACTGCCTGTTGGGCCAATCCCGAGCTGCGCGAAGCCTTGCTCGCCGCGTCCGATCACTTCCCGGTGACGCTGGATATCAAGCTCTGACCTTTCAACCTTCGCTGCAGCTGCTTATATTCACGATATGAGACATCTTATGCTGATCTCTGCGGTATGTACCGCACTGGCCCTGCCTGCCCAGGCGCAGGAAGATTCGGACAAATCTCTTATGGAGCGGGGCGCCGAGTTGTTCCTGGAAGGCCTGCGCCAGGAAATGGAACCCACGCTCGAAGACCTGTGGGGGCTTGCAGATCAGTTCGGCCCGGCCTTGCAGTCTTTCATGCAGGAAATGGGTCCGGCACTGGCTGAACTGGCCGCTCAGGTGCGGGATTGGAGCGCTTATGAAGCGCCCGAGATGCTGCCGAATGGTGATATTATCATCCGCAAGAAATCCGAAGAAAAACCTGAGGAGCGCGCTCCGCAAGAAGAACCTTCGGACGGCTTCACTGATATCTGATCATCCCCGCAGGATCACGCGCGGTTCGGATTTCAGCGCCGATGCCAGAGAGTTAAATCGTGCCTCGGCCACCTCGTTGAACAGCGGGCCAGCCGCCTTGGGCAGGCGCAGCTCAAGCACTTGTTTCTTAGGGTAAAAGCGTAGTTTCCCCATGGTCGCGTCACTCTGCATCCATAGCATCGCTCCAAAGCGGAGCGCCTTACCCAGAATCTCGGCCTGCTCCTGCCCGCGCTCGTCGAGCAGTTCATAGAGGTCGATGAACCGGCTACCCTCGCGCTTGTTGCGATATCTGTGTTGCAACGCAAGCCCGATGAACACCCGCTCGGAGTGTTTGATCCCACTCATATTGGCGCGGGTGACGTATTCGAAACAGGCTTCGGCCCGGTAATCCGGGTGGGCACGCCAGCTTACGTCATGCAAAAGACAGGCGGCCTTGATCAGCCGTATCTTTTGATCGGGGGCCGAACGGAACAGAGGCGTGACAAAATCGAACAGGTGTTTTCCAAAGCCGGGCAGGCGCGCATCCTTGGCCTCGGCAAAACGGCAGGCTTCGATCAGCGGATCACGGTCGCGCAGACGTTGAGGCATCTGCTCATACAGCAAACCCTCGCGAATCCCATAGCTTGAGATCGCGATATCCTTGGGTTTGAACGTGCGAATCAACCGTGTCAGCACATCCATCGCATACGGGATCAACGCCATACGTGATCCCGAAACGCCGGCCTGCGCGCGCAGCGTATCCGGGTCGTTATTTTCGATGAACTTTATGGTTTCACGCACTTGACCTTGAGTCATGCGGTATTCGTGCAGAACGTTTAGCGGATAACCCCGGCGCAGCATGTCCAGCCGGGCAAAGGCGCGCCAGCTGCCGCCGACCAGAAACAGACGGTCGCGCTGGGGGCCCATCCGGTCGCGCATCTCTTCCAGAGTTTTCTTGATATAGGCCTTGCGCGCACGTCGTCCGCCCTTGATATCGCGCAGCTTCAGCGGCCCCAGAGGGGATGTCATGCGCCGCCCGACCTTGCCGCCGCCAATCTCGGCCAGCTCGACCGAAGATCCGCCGATATCACAGATCAGCCCATAAGCGCCCGGCCAACCCAACAACACGCCCTGCGCTGACAGCCGGGCCTCTTCCTCGCCATCGACTACGTTGATGATCAGACCGGTTTCAGCTTCGACTTGGGCGCAGAATTCCGGCCCGTCGCTGGCCTCGCGCACCGCGGCCGTCGCAACCGCATGCAGGGCAGGCAAACCCAGATCGTTGGCGAGAAACTGAAATCTCCGCAAGGCGGCCAATGCCCGTTTGCGGCCCGCCGGGTTCAGCCGGCCCGTTTCAGACAGGCCCGCACCAAGTTCGCACATTACCTTTTCGTTGTAGAAATAGGCGGGCGAACGTGCTGCACCGTCAAAGATCACCATTCGGACCGAGTTCGACCCGATATCGACGACCCCGACCCGAGACAGCGCGCGGGCACCCGGGTCTTCGAACAGAGGCTTTCCGAAAAGCCCGTGATCCGGGAAATCAGTCTCGGCGGTCTTGGTCATGGTGTCCCCAGGTCTTTTGCGCGACAGGATGCGAGATCACCCCGCACCGGTCAATTGTCGACATCCGATTGTTCGGCTTCTGTGTTCAATAGACGCACCGCCAGCGTACGGGTGATGTCACGCTTTTCAGTCAGCGCAATGTCATCGAGTTGCTCGACCATCCGCGCGGCGGCTTCAAAACTCCGATCCATGTGTTTGACAAGATAGGCGATCACATCCGGCCCGGGATTGAGCTGTCGGTCGGTAAAAAGTTTGGCCAGTACCGCGCCCAACAGCGCATCGTCGGGTGCCTCAAGCGCGACGTGATGCGCGCCCTCGACCCGGCTTTGCAGATCGGCCAGGGGCAATTGCCAATGCTTCGGCGCGGCGCGTCCGGTCATCAGCAGGGCGTGCCCTTCTGCGAGCACCAGGTTGTGCAGGTGAAACAGGGTTTTCTGTTGCTCTGCATCAGCCGCGATCACCGGAACATCCTCAACCGCAACGGGCGCGCGGGCCAGATCGGGTACGTCGTCATAGCGCAGGGCGGCTGCCTGCACGATCCGCCCGCCGGTCTCGGCTGCCCAGACATGGGCCAGATGGGTTTTGCCAGATCCAGCAGGGCCGCTTAGCACCAGCTTGTTGCCGGGCCAGGACGTGGCCGAGATCATCGCAACCGCCAGCGCATTGGCAGGCGAGACAAAAAAATCCTCGCGGCCCAAGGCGGTCTTGGACGGCAGATCAAAGCTCAGCTGGGTGGCCATTATTCGTCTTCCTGCGGCAGCCCTTCAAGCCCGGTATAGAGGCGGCTGCCCATATATTGCTGGGTTGCGAACCGCGCCAGCACGCCTAGGGCCGCAGCGACTGGCACCGCAACCAGCATGCCCACAAAGCCAAACAGGGCGCCGAAGACAGACAACGCCAGCAGCAACCAGACGGGATGCAGGCCGACCGAACTGCCAACCAATTTCGGGGTCAGAAAGTTGCCTTCGGTCACCTGCCCGATGGCAAAGATACCCGCGACCATGCCGACATGTGCCCAGTCACCCCAGAACTGAAACAACGCCAGACCGATGGCCAGGGTGCCTCCGATCAATGCGCCCAGATAGGGAATGAACGTCACCAGACCGGCGATGAAACCAACGATCAGGCCAAACTGCAGGCCGACCAACATCAGCGCCACCGCATAGTAGGTGCCAAGGATCAGGCAAACGGTTCCCATTCCGCGCACGAACGAGGCCAGAACCGCATCGATTTCACCCGCCAAACGCTTGATCGTGGGCGCGTGATCGCGGGGCAGCAGCTCTCCGATCCGGGCGATCATGCGATCCCAATCCATCAGCAGATAGACGGCCACGACGGGGACGATGACCAGCAGCACAACAACGTTGATCGCGGATCCCAGCGAGGTGAGGACGGTCTGCAGCACATCCCCGGTCTTGGATTTCAACGTCTCTCCGAACGAGACCAACATCTGGTGCGTGTTGGATTCGCGGTCCAGCAGGGCTGGGAACTGTTTCTCGATAAAGGCGCGCAGCTGTTTGAAAAGACTTGGTAACGTATCGACAAGATCCAGCAACTGGGTGATCAGCGCGGGAACCACCATCAAGATCATCAGGACAAAGCCAAGCACGCCGACAACTGTGATGATGCCTGTCGCGGCCATCCGCGAAAGACCCAGCTTTTCCAGCCGGTCGGCCACGGGGTCGAGGAAATAGGCAATTGCTCCGCCGATCACGAAAGGCAGCAGCACGTCACCCAGAAGGTATAGAATCACCACAAAGATCGCGGTGGCGAAGCCCCAGTATCTGAGCTGATCCTTCACCGGCAAGGCCATGGCGCCCTCCCTCGTTGCACAGCGTTGCCGTGTTCTTGACCCATGATGCCCCATGATGCAAGCGGTTCATCGGGCGCGGTTTTCATGCGTCAGTCGGTCAGAGTGCCCAGTTCCGGAGTATCCCCCGTGGCCGTTTCGTCAGGCCAGTTGGTGCGCCAGATTTCCGCCGACCAATGTCCGCAATGTACCGAAGGCCGGTCAAAGCCGGGCAGGGCGGGTAGCAGCGGTGCGACCACCACATCGTGGCGTGGGACAGCAAAATAGGGGAAGGAATAGCGTTCACGCCCGGATCGATTGACAACCCGGTGCGGGGTCGATTTCAACCGCCCGCCTGACCACAGCTCCAGCATGTCGCCGATATTGACCACGAAACCGCCGGGTGGACAGTCTGGCGTAATCCAGCCTCCGGTGCGGGTTTGCACTTCAAGTCCACCGACCGGATCGGGTGCGATGATCGTCAGCGCGTCGGTATCCTTGTGCGGGTGGATGCCATAGCCGCCTTCATCCGGGGCCTGCGGCGGATAATGCAGCAGGGTCATATTGGTCATCGGATCGCGAAATGCCGCGCGCAGGGTATCTGGCGACACCGCAAGCCCCACCTCCAACGCGCCCAGCAGCAGATCGGTCACGCCATCCAACTGTCGCCAGTAACTCAGGATCACATCGCAAGCCTGCGGCACTTCGCGAGGCCAGATGTTGGGACCGTAAAGCGGGCAATCCGCTCGGATCGGAGCATTCTCAGCCGCTTCGAAATGCAGCTTGTACCCTTCGTACTTGTCTGCCGCGCCCGAACCATCATTGGGCGTAAAGAATCCCATCGGGATATACCCACGATAATTTTCGCGGGTGATGGCCTGATCCCATTTGCTGGTCTCTTCGATATCAAAGATCGCCCGCACGCAGTCGCGTACCTGATCAATGCTTTCAGGTTCAATGCCTGTTCCGGTGATCGACAGAAACCCGATGCTTGTGCACGCGTCCATGATCTGCGCGACTGTGGCCTGAAACTGCGGATCAGCAGGATTGGCGAGCGGAGCGATGTCGATGGTTGGGATATGGTCCATCAGGTGATCCTCACACCTTGCCGCTCCAGTTCCCGATGCACGGGGGTCAGGTTCATATTGTCGAGTTCCTGATTGCTTTTCAAAGATATAGCCGCGGCAATACCCGCGCCCTGACCCATGACCGCGCAGCAGGCCATATTGCGCGTCGCTGCGTGGGCGACCCGATCCGCCCCATGCGACCGCCCGGCGACCAGAAGGCCCTTGATGCCTTTCGGCAGCATCGAGCGATAAGGGACCTGCATGTAGCGCCCCGTCGTCGGCAGGATCAGAATGCCATAGCCGTCGATGAATTCCGGATAGATACCGATTGTATCCTCGAACCGACCCTGATGGCGAGCATCATCCTCGGTCATGTTGTAAACCGCGTCGATCTTGCGGGTATCGCGAATGCCGATGGTCATTCCGAAATTCCGCAAACGGGCGTTTTCGCAACCGGGCATGAAACGGCGCAGTGCGTCGATGGCCAGCATCGTTTGACGGCGCCCTTCGATCTCACCCCGCGTCAAACTATCGGGGTCCGTGCCGTCGACCTGATCCAGGTGGATCAGGTTCATATAGGTCAGCTCCCCGGTATCATGCATCGCGCCCCAGGTGCCCGCGATGGTGTTCAGATGCGGCGGGATCAGCCCCTCTTCTATGGCCTGCTGGAAAGGCTTTTTCACAAACGGAGAGAACATGTCGTCCTCTTTGCCCGAGGTTTCGATATTCCACTCTCCGCCACCCCCCCAGTCCTTGTAGGTCTGCGGATCGGCCTTGACGCCTTCCATAAAGGCGCGTTTGTCCACGCCCGCCAGATGGAACATGACCGATGCGGCCATCATGTCTTCACGCGGGGTCTTATGTGTCGGGGCACCCGCACGATGGGCCACATCGGCATCGCCGGTGGCGTCAATCACGACACGGGCCAGAATCGCTTCGCGCCCGGCTTTGGATTCGGTGATCACGCCGGTGATCCGGTCACCCTCCATAATCGGAGCTACGAACTGCCGATGCAGCATGGGATGTACGCCCGCCTCTTCGATCAGGCGATCTGCGACCAGTTTGAAACCTTCGCTGTCCAACTCATAACTCAGCGACTGGCTCTCGGGCACGGCAGCGCCCATATCCTTGGCGCGGGTCTCGAACTCCATCCCGATGCCACCCGCTTCGACGGTTTGCTCATGGCGATACCAGGCAAACCCCTCGACACCGACCGCGGTAATGTTGCCGCCCATGCAGCCGAAGCGATCCATGATGGTAACCTCTGCTCCCGCGCGCGCGGCAGCCAGCGCGGCGGCCAACCCGGCAGGGCCTGAGCCGACCACCAGAATGTCGGTTTGGTGGATCACGGGGATTTGGCGAGCGGGTTCCTGGATGGTCTGCATGGGCGCCTCATGAAATTGCAGTCTTGTCAGAATTCAGAACCCTGACTGGCGGGTCAATCAAAAAACCGACTGACCTTGGGTCGCAAAATCGCCAATGCGCGATTGCCCCCGGCGAGGCTTTGGCATAATCACCTTTTGATGTCGAAATTCACCTTTAAAGGTTAAACAATGCGCCTCAGCCGTTACTTTCTGCCCGTTCTCAAGGAAAACCCCTCCGAGGCTCAGATCGTCAGCCACCGGCTGATGCTGCGCGCAGGAATGATCAAGCAGGCTGCGGCCGGGATTTATTCCTGGTTGCCTCTGGGCTTCAAAGTCTTGCGCAAGCTGGAAAACATCGTGCACGAGGAACAGGCGCGGGCAGGGCATATCGCGATCCAGATGCCGATCCTGCAATCGGCAGACCTGTGGCGCGAATCCGGACGCTATGATGACTACGGTCAGGAAATGCTGCGGATGAAAGACCGGCATGACCGCGACATGCTCTATACTCCGACGGCCGAAGAACTGGTGACCGATATCTTCCGCGGTCATGTAAGCAGCTACAAAGATCTGCCGCTGACGCTCTACCAGATCCAGTGGAAGTTCCGCGACGAAATCCGCCCGCGTTTCGGCGTGATGCGGGGGCGCGAGTTCTATATGAAGGACGGCTACAATTTCGACCTGACCAAAGAGGACGCGCTGCACGCCTATAACCGCCATCTGGTCAGCTATCTGCGCACCTATGAACGCATGGGTCTGCAAGCCATCCCGATGCGTGCAGACTCAGGCCCGATCGGCGGAGACGACACCCACGAATTCCTCGTGCTCGCAGATACCGGGGAATCCGAGGTGTTCTATGACAGCGCAGTCACCGATCTGACCTTTGGCGACCGCGAGATCGACTATGACAGCCGCGAGCAGTGCCAGGCGATCCTCGAAGAGTTCACCTCGAAATACGCGCGCACCGACGAAACTCATGACGAAGCGCTGTTCAACCAGATCCCGGAAGAGCGTCGCCGCGTGGCGCGCGGTATCGAAGTTGGCCAGATCTTCTATTTCGGTACCAAGTATTCCGAACCTCTGGGCGCAACCGTCCAAGGACCGGATGGCAAGCCGGTTCCCGTTCACATGGGCAGCCATGGTATCGGCGTCAGCCGCCTGATCGGCGCAATCATCGAGGCCAGCCATGACGACAAGGGCATCATCTGGCCCGAAGGCGTGACACCGTTCCATTGCGGCATTGTGAACCTGAAGCAAGGTGACGAAGAGGCGGACGCGGCTTGCGAGAAAATCTACGGCGCGCTGACGGCGCTGGGCTTGGAGCCGCTTTATGATGATCGGAATGAACGGGCGGGGGGCAAGTTTGCCACCATGGACCTGATCGGTCTGCCGTGGCGGATCACCGTGGGTCCGCGTGGTCTGAAGAACGGTGTGGTTGAACTGACCTGCCGCCGCACGGGTGAAAGCGAAGAACTTAGCCCCGAGGCAGCCGTGACCAAAGTCGCGGAAATCTATCAGGGCATCGCCTGATCAAGGCGATGTAAATTTGATTGCGTGCGTTCAGGGTGCTGGGCGCACCGACACGATGTCCCCATCCGCGTCGCTGCCGCGCGCGATGACAATGGGGCGTCCCATGCGCCGGACCAGATCGCGCAGTTCGAAACCAAGGAACCGCAGGCCGCAAATGCGATCTCCGGTCTTTCGGTCCGTGATGCACAGACGTCCCTGACGAAATGCCAGATGATATCCCTTGTCTTTGAGAATATCTGCCAGGCTGGACCAGCTTGCTGCGCTGCTGAACAAGGGGCGGATCGCGGCCCTTAACAATGCGGCGCTTTCACAATCCAATTCCGTTGCTGCTGGCCGGGCTATAAACGGGCCCGATCCTTCTATGTGTTCCTGAATACTCATTGAGCGTACCTCCGCTCTTAACTCTTTAAAATGTGTCCCCCAAATATAGGGTACAAAGTTTCTCACAATAATCAATTTGTGAAATAAAATTGCGCGTCCAATGTTGCGATTGTGACTCAGTTGACCCGCTAACGTTTCACATTGACTTCATAGCTGAAACAATAAGCCCTTGTCTGTGAAGGTGTTCACAACCACCGGTATAATTGAAATTCGAACCTTTCCCGCGAAGACAGAGCCGTCAGACATGAGCTCATATCGATTCGGGTTCCGAGCCGCGCCCAGTGAGCCGCAGATTTGCCGAGCCGGGTTCACGAGGTGAGAACCGGCTTGACCATTGGGCGAAATGCCGAGAGGGTCGCGCCAAACCGATCACCGAGGCAGCATGGCCAAGACACCACCGCCCTTCGCCCCATTCGAATGGAAAATCGCCTGGCGCTATCTGCGTGCCCGCCGCGCCGAGGGCGGCGTCAGCGTGATGACGTGGATTTCGCTGATCGGGATCACGCTGGCGGTGTTTGCGCTGATCGCGACGCTGGCGGTGCGGTCCGGGTTCCGGTCAGAATTCGTGGGCACCATTCTGGGGGCCAACGCGCATGTCACCGTTTTCTCGGCAGGTGAGGTCAATGCACAGGGTCGGCTGGATCGCACCATCACTGATTTCGACGGTATGGCGGATCGGATCGCACAGGTGCCGGGGGTCGAGCGTGCCGCCCCGCTTGTCAAAGGACAGGTATTGATCACCAACGCCGACCGCAGCGCGGGCGTGCAGGTCTTTGGCATCCGCCCCGACGATCTGGCCGACTTGCCGGGTATCGCCGAGAGCGAGCAAGCCTATGGTGACCTGTCCCGGTTCGCCGAAGGTATCGCCATCGGTTCGGGCGTGGCACGATCCATCGGGGCGACGGTGGGGGATCGGGTAAAGCTGACCTCGCCCAATGGGGTGAAAACCGCTTTTGGGACGTCTCCACGCGTGAACGCTTATGAGGTGGTCTATGTCTTCTCCGCCGGGCGCTACGACATCGACCGCACCCGGGTCTACATGCCGTTTGCCGAGGCGCAGAGTTTCTTCAACCGTGAAGGTGTGGCGGACGAGATCGAGGTGATGGTCGAACGCCCGGAAGAGCTGACGCCGATCCTGATCCCGATCCTCGAAGCCGCTGGAGAGCGCAGCCAGATCTGGACCTGGCAGGACGCCTCGGGCGGGTTCCTGCGCGCGTTAGAGGTCGAAGACAACGTGATGTTCATCATTCTGTCGATCCTCGTGCTGATCGCGGCGATGAACATCGTGTCGGGCCTGATCATGTTGGTGAAGAACAAGGGCCGTGACATTGGCATCCTACGCACAATCGGACTCAGCGAAGGCTCGGTGTTGCGGGTGTTCTTCATCTGCGGCGCGTTCACAGGTATCATCGGCACCGCGATGGGGGTCATTCTGGGGTGTCTCTTCGCGATCTACATCGACCCGATTTTCTCGTTCGTGAACTACATCATGGGTGGTGGCGTCTGGGACCCCTCCATTCGCGGCATCTATGCCTTGCCCGCTGAATTGCATCTGAGCGATGTTCTGAAGGCCATCGGCCTGTCACTGGGCCTGTCCTTCCTCGTCACTTATTTTCCGGCCCGCCGTGCGGCCCGGCTGAACCCGGTTGAGGCGCTGCGCTATGAATGATGTGACGCTGAGGCTGAACAGCCTGACCAAAACCTATCTTCCGGGCACGCCCGGCGAGGTTCAGGTGCTGCGCGGTGCCGATCTGGAACTGCGCGCGGGTGAGGCCGTGGCGCTGGTTGCGCCATCAGGCGCGGGCAAATCGACCCTGCTGCATATCGCGGGCTTGCTGGACACGCCGGATACCGGCGAGGTCGAGATCGCAGGGCAGGGGGCAACGGGCAAAGGAGACCGCACACGCACGGCGATCCGGCGGCGCGACGTGGGCTTTGTCTACCAATTCCATCACCTGCTGCCCGAGTTTACGGCGCTTGAGAATATCGTACTGCCGCAACTGGCCAACGGCGCATCAGAAAAAACGGCACAGACGCGGGCGATGCAGTTGCTTGACCGTGTCGGCGTCGCGGCGCGCGCAGATCATCGGCCAGCGGCCTTGTCGGGCGGGGAACAACAGCGTGTGGCCTTTTGCCGGGCGCTGGCCAATCAGCCGCGCGTGCTGCTGGCGGATGAGCCAACCGGCAATCTGGACCCCGAAACCTCGGATCAGGTGTTTGCGGCGTTGATGGCGCTGGTGAGGGACGAGGGGCTCTCGGCGCTGATCGCCACGCATAACCTTGATCTGGCGGCGCGGATGGACCGCGTGTTGCGGCTGGAGGGGGGCGTGCTCAGGCCAGCTGCGTGATTGCGACACCGATCGCCATCACCGCAATGCCGCCCGCCCGCATCAGGGTCAGCGGTGTGACCTGAGCGCCGAACAGGCCGAAATGGTCAATCGCTGCCGTGCTGATCAACTGGCCCAGCAGCACAAAAAACACCGCATTGCCCACCCCGAAATGCGGAGCGACATGGGTGATCGACAGCACGTAAAACGCGATCAGAATACCGCCCAACAGCAGATGTCGCGGGGCTTGCGCGATCTTGGCGAAGGCTTCACCGCCACCGAGCACCAGCAGCGCCAGGGCCGAGGCCACAAAAGCGATGGCAAACAGGACCACCGCCGCCGCATTGGGTGATCCGATCAGCCTGCCCAAGGCAGCGTTCAGGGCGGCAAGGATGGGAACGCCGATCCCTGCGGCCAGCATGATGGCTGCGTATTGTGTCATTGCCTTTGATCCCTGCTCCGGTTTCGTTGATCTGGATCATTGCGCCCGCAAGGCTGTCGGGCAAGTCTCGATTTGCAAGGCAGAAGGAAGAAAAGCATGATCCGGTCGACACTTGGCGCAGCTTCGCTGGCTGCGCTCTTTACGATACCGCAATCCGCATTGGCGCAGGACGTCGAAGCGGGGGCTGAGCTTTATCAGCACTATTGCGCCACCTGTCACGGGTTGGACGCAACAGGGCACGGGCCGATGGCCGGGGTGCTGGTAATCCAGCCAACAAATCTGAAGGTTCTGGCCGATGCGGATGGTGTCTTCCCGACCGCTCGTGTGGTGTCGCGGATCGACGGACGCGATCCTTTGGTCAGCCACGGCAGCCCCATGCCTGTCTATGGCCCCTTTTTTGAAGGCAATGACACCGCGATCAAAACCCCGGCCGGACAGCCCATCCTGACCAGCAAGCCCATCGCCGATCTGGTCGCCTTTCTGAAAACCCTGCAAGAGGGCTGAGCCTCAGCGGCAGATGCCTTCAACCTCTACCCCCGCCCAAGGCAACTCCACGGCGCTTTCGCGCCTGTTGCCAGGTAAGGTCGAAACATCGAAATGCGCGCTCAGCATATCGTGCAGCCGTTTGGTGCGCGGTGCATCCGGGTCCAGTGCACGACAGCAGACATATTCCTCGACAATGGCACCCTGCTGTTCGAAGCCGTAGGACAGGAAGTCGGGCGACGTCTCCAGATCGAACAGATAAGGGTCGTCGTTGCGCCCGTGCTCAGCCGCGGCGCGCAACGGATGGTAGCCTGTGACCTCGCGATTCTGCCATTGCCATACGTGGGTTAACTCATGCGCCAGCAACATCGCGGCGATCAGGTTCACTCGCTCGGGGTATTGCGACATGTAATCGTCCAGATACCAGTCGCGGGTAAAGTACACCCGATTGAACAGTGCAACGGCTGCGGGCCTCCCGGTGACGACTTCCTCTTTCACCGGCGGCAGAATCCGCTCGCGACAAGCCAACCTCGGGCGGGCCTTGCGTTTATATGTGATCGCCGCGACCGGAGCGCCCTCGACCAGTCGCACCCGATCGAGGTTCAGCGTATCGCCCTGAATGTTCGCGGCAAATGCGCGTTCATGCTCGGTCAGGGGGCGACCGCAGGATGCAAATAGCAACATGATCAAAATCAGCAGGGGGCGGGCCATATTACAAAGCCTAATACGCCCGCCCGTCTCTGCAAGCCGTTTTCACAAGCTCATCGCCAGAACCCGGCTGATTTCGGTCAGTGAGCGCCCGGATTGGTCCATCCAGGTGTTGAATGCCTCCTGAACTGCCGCCATGGCCTTTTTCGATGTGGCGGGTTTATCGATGACCCCTTCGGCGATCAGCCGCGCAGTCACATCGCGGGACAGCATGAAACCGTCCCGTCCGGCAAAGCGCATCGCGAATTGAGCGGTTGTACCGCCCAGTCGTGAGCCGCGTTTGCCCAGCATTGCCAACAGGCCGATGAAATCCGTTGAAGGCCACCCGCCCAGCACCTGCCCAGCACCGCCTTCTTCTCTCAGTTCCAGCAAAAAGGCCGCGTTGTCGCGCACGGCGGCAATCTTGGTTCCGTTGCGCACAATCCGCGTGTCCTGCAGCAAGGCGTCGAATTTCTCGTCATCCATAAAGGCGCAACGCCCGACATCGAATCCGTCGAAGGCGGTCTCAAAGCCCTCCCATTTCGACTCGATGACCTTCCAGTTGAATCCGGCCTGAAACACGGTCTTGGTGATGATGGACAGCCACCGATCCTCAGGCAGTGCTGCAAGCTCGGCAGGGGTTTTCGGTTTGCTCAGCTTGGCCTCCAATGCATCGGGCCCGCCATGACGGTTGGCCGCCATATCAAAGATATCGTCAAAATGATGCATTGCCTGATCTCCCTTCGCTCGAAGTTGGTCTTATTTGAGTTCGCGTGACAAGGGTGATTGTGGCGTCGCAGCTGCAGAGTCTTTTTATAATTGACTAGTCAATCAATATCCCTAACCTGGCGACATGAACGGTACCTTGCTTATGCATGAGAAAGCGGTCGGGACTGGATAAGTGGGCTGACTTTGAGCCCGGCGCGGAAACTTGCGGCGGGTTTTACTGTTCCCTTTCCTTTTCCGGTCGAATTTGTGCATGTTGCGTCAGGTGCTATTACCATTGAATTCCCCAGCGTACTTTGGTGCGATGAAGGGCAAGTAGAATAAAACAGGGAGTAAAATCATGAAAAAGCTTAGCGTAAGCCTTTTGGCCCTCGCCGTTGCCGGGTCGGCCCAGGCCGCCGACATGGGCGCGGTGGACGAGCCGATCAAGCTGGCGATCAACGAGTGGACCGGTCAGCATGTCACCACACATGTGGCGGGTGAGATGCTGAAGGCCGCAGGCTACAACGTGGAGTACGTGACCGCCGGTATGATGAATCAGTTCCAGGCGCTGGCGGATGGTGACATCGACGCGACGCTGGAAATCTGGTCCTCCAACGTGTCCGACGAATATGCCAAGAAGATCGACGAGGGCACTGTTGTCGAAATCGGTGATCTGGGCCTGAATGCCAAGGAAGGTATTGCCTATCCCGCACACGTGGCTGAACTGTGCCCGGGCCTGCCCGCCTGGGAAGCGCTGAAAGAGTGTGCTCAGGTCTTTGCAACGGCTGAAACTCTGCCCGGTGGCCGTCTGGTCGACTACCCCGCCGATTGGGGTACACCGGGTGCTGATCGTATGACCGGTCTTGAGCTTCCCTTCAAAGCCGTTCCTGCCGGTTCCGAAGGCGCGCTGATCGCTGAACTGCGTGCGTCGACCGAGCGTAAGTCGCCGCTGCTCATCACCTTCTGGCAGCCGCATTGGGCGATGTCGGCCTACGACGTGCAGTTCGTTGAACTGCCTGCGGGCGAAGAGGCGTGCTTTAACGATCCCGCATGGGGCCCGAACCCCAACGCGGTAAACGATTGCGACTTCTCGCCTTCGCGCATCTTCAAAGCGGGCTGGAGCGGCATGGCAGACAAATGGCCCGCCGCCTATGAGATCCTGACCAACTATCAGTTGTCGGTCGAAGATCAGCAACCGATGATGGGCGCGATTGACGTCGACGGTGGCGCGGTCGAAGAAGTCGTTGCGGCATGGATGGCCGAAAACGAAGACAAGTGGCGTCCGGTCGTTGACGCGGCAACGCAGTGAGCTTGCCTAAGTGACTGACGCTACGACGCCAGCCATCGCCTGCCAGAACCTCTGGCAGGTGTTTGGCACCGGTGCTGACAAAGCCCTGGCCGACGCGCTGTCTCGGTCAGGGAATGACGCCGACAAAGCCGCCACCGATCTGCGTGAACAGGGTTTCATCCCCGCCGTTCAGGACGCCAATTTCGAGGTCAAAGAGGGCGAGCTTTTCGTCATCATGGGCCTGTCTGGTTCAGGTAAATCGACGCTGATCCGATGCATCTCGCAATTGCTGCCCGGTACGGGTGGTGAAATCCGTGTGGATGGCGAGAACGTCATCGGCGCGTCCAAGAAGGTGCTGACCGATCTGCGGCGCAAGAAGCTGGGCATGGTATTCCAGCATTTCGGCTTGTTCCCGCATATGACCGTGGCTGAAAACGTGGCCTATCCGCTGCGGGTGCAGGGCGTAGGCAAAAAGGAACGTCTGGCCCGCGCGCAGGAAGTGATTTCTCTGGTTGGTCTGGAAGGCCGCGAAGACAGCTTCCCCCGGCAGCTTTCAGGCGGCCAGCGCCAGCGCGTGGGGATCGCGCGCAGCCTTGCGGTGAACCCGGACATCTGGTTCCTGGACGAGCCGTTCTCGGCTCTCGATCCGCTGATCCGCCGCCAGTTGCAGGACGAATTCCTGCGCATTCAGGCGACGTTGAAGAAATCCATCGTCTTCATCACCCACGACATTCAAGAGGCGCTGAAGCTGGCCGACCGCATCGCCATCATGCGCGATGGCAAGATCGTTCAGATCGGCACGCCCACGGATATCGTTTTGCGCCCGGTAGACGACTATGTGCGCGAATTCTCGAAGGATGTGGCCAAAGGTCAGCACGCCAAGGTTGCTTCGGTTATGCGGGACGAGACCGGCTGCGGCCCCGATGATCCTGGCCTGACCACCTCGATGACGCTGGATGCCGCGCTTGCGCATTGCATGGAACTTTATGAGCCCGTGCCCGTTCGTGATGCAGACGGCAATGTTGTCGGCACGGTTCATCCGTCCGATCTCGCCGCCGCCTTGCAGGTGGATGAAGCATGACCGCCGTGACGGACATCCCCGCGCAGCAAGCGCGCCTGACCGCAGGGGCGCAGGCTGCCCTGATCACCGTGATCGTTGGCGCGGTTTGTCTCGCGCTGGAGGGCGTGGCCCCGTGGCTGGTCAAATGGCCCGCCGCGTGGGAACTGCCTGCAACCCAATGGGTCGGGGCGTTTCTCGACTGGTTTCTGAATGGTATCAAACCGGCCATGCGGCTGTTTTCGGACCTGATGACCTATCCGATGGATGCTGCCAACTATGTGCTGGGCAACACCCCTTGGCCGATCCTGATCGGCATCGTGACTGCCCTCGGCTGGTATCTGGGTGGTTTGCCGATGGCGGCACTGGGCTTTATCGGCCTCAGTTTCGTTCTGGCCTCGGGCTATTGGGCCGAGAGCATGAACACGCTGGCCCTTGTCGCCGTATCCGTGCCCGTTGCTCTGATCATGGGCGGCGCGATTGGTATCCTCGCCAACGAAGTCCCGCGCGTGAAGGTGTTTGTGCAAGCGGTGCTGGATATCATGCAAACCGTGCCGACCTTTGCCTACCTGACGCCGCTGCTGCTGCTCTTTGGTTTTGGTCCGGTGGTCGGCCTGATCGCCTCGGCCATCTATGCGGCGCCGCCTATGGCGCGTAACGTGATGCTGGGGCTGGAACGGGTCGAATCCGAGATCAAAGAGGCCGCCATCATGTCCGGCGGCACTCGGATCCAACAACTGTTTCAGGTCGAAATCCCCGCCGCCACGACACAGATCATGGTCGGTGTGAACCAGTGCCTGATGGCCGCCCTGTCGATGGTCATCATTGCCGCCGTCATCGGTGGCTTCAACGACATCGGATGGGAGGTTCTGCTGACCATGCGCAAGGCGCAGTTCGGTGAATCCCTGATGGCTGGCCTCGTTATCGTCGTCTTCGCTGTTGTTATCGACCGGATGAGCGGTACTCTGGCCACCGAGCGCAAACGCTATGACAGCCGCGTTGTCTGGGCGATGCTGGGTTTTGCCGTGCTGTTCACAGCCGCCTTTTGGGCGTGGCTGCCGAACCCGTCCGAGCTGACCGTGCTGGACCCGATGGCCGGGGCCATCGACAGCGGCCTGACCGCGTTCACGCAGGCCAACGGGCCGTGGCTGGATGCGCTCAAGAACAACTCGCTGTTCTATGTGCTTCTGCCGCTGCGGATCGGACTGGATCAGGCAGTGCTGCCCTTCACTTGGGGTTTTGCATGGACACCGGCCATGAGCTACGGCCTCTTTGCCATTGGTGCCGCAATTGCCCTTTTGATGGCATGGCGCGGGCACCTGACCGGAGGGCTGGTGGTTCTGATCCTGATCGGCATGCTGGAAACCGGTATTGCCAACCTGCCATGGCCCTTTGTCCTGACCGGCGCTGCCGCTTTGGGCTGGGTCGCCGGAGGCTGGCGGCTTGCAGCGCTTTCGGTGGGGCTGCTCTGCACCATCCTCGTTTCGGGCTTGTGGGAACGCGCCTTGCTGTCGCTTTACCTCAGCGGCGCGGCGGTGTTCTTCTGCGCCGTGCTGGGCGGGCTGATCGGTCTGGCCAGTGCGGTCTGGTCGCCGGTCTGGACCATCGTGCGCCCGATCTGCGACATGCTGCAGACGATCCCGCTGTTCGTGTTCCTGATCCCGGTTCTGATGGTGTTCCAGATCGGAGAATTCTCGGCTTTCCTCGCCATCTGCGCTTACGCCATCGTCCCGATGATCCGCTACACGCGACACGGGCTGGTCAACACGCCCGAGGAAATGATGGAGGCCGCCATCTCCAGCGGAGCGACCGAGTGGCAGATCATGCGTGACGTGCGCGCGCCTTATGCTGCGCCGACCATCCTGCTGGGTCTGAACCAGACCATTCTTTACGCCTTTGCGATGCTGGTGATCGCGGCGCTGATCGGTACCACCGGTCTGGGTCAGTCGATCTATCTGGCGCTGGGACAGGCGGATGTGGGGCTCGGCATCTCCGCCGGGGCAGCGATGGCCATTCTGGCCCTGATCGCCGATCGCATGGTGCAGGGCTTTGCCGAGGAGCGCCGCAAGGCGCTGGGCCTGTAAAATAGGGCAGGGGCGGGCAACCGCCCCAGGCCTCACTTGATTTTGGACAAAGACCAGCGCGCATCCATCCCCTAAACCGGGCGCGACACGTTCGGAGATGACCATGACCGGTTGGGGCTTTTTCCTCGCAGCGCTTGCCACCTTTCTTCTCAGCCACATGATCCCGGCGCGCCCGGCAGTACGTGGCTGGCTGATAGGCACGCTGGGCCGTACCGGGTATTTCGCGACCTATTCACTGGTCTCGTTGGCTGTTCTGGGCTGGCTGGTCATCGCCGCCGCCAACGCACCTTATGTCGAGGTCATCCCGCCATTCCCGCTTCTCCGCTGGATACCACTGCTGGCCATGCCCATCGTTTGCTGGTTGGCCATTGTAGGGCTGTCGATCCAGAACCCGTTCTCGTTCGGCGGGCTGGGGCATCGCCCGTTCGATCCCGAAAACCCCGGTATCCTGCGGACCACGCGCCACCCGATCCTTGTGGCGCTGATGCTCTGGGCGGTTGCGCACTTGCTGGCCAATGGCAGCCTGTCGCATGTCATCCTGTTTGGCCTGTTCGCCGGATTTGCCGCGATGGGCATGGGGCTGATCGACCGGCGCACCGCCCGCAACATGGGGCCAGACTGGCCTCGCCTGTCCCGCAACACTGCACGCCTGTCCCTGCGCGTGCCCCGGCCATGGCCACGTCTTTGGGTCTGGCTGACAGCCTTCGCGACTTATGCGGCCCTCCTGTATCTGCACGAAGCTGTGATCGGGCTTTCTCCGCTGCCCTGATGCCTTAGAGTGGCCGAACCACCTTATGCGTGCTATCTGATCTGTCACCATCCGAAGTCTTGAGGTCCCAAAATGCATCTGGCCTATGTCACAACCACCGATCGCGGTGCCACCGACCGCCTGCTCAGCGCCTTTGCCGAGGCTTTGACAGATACGGGCACTGCGCTGGCCGGAGTGGTGCAAACCAACACCGAATGCGCCGAAGGTTACAAATGCGATATGGACCTGAAGGTACTGCCCACCGGCGAGATCATCCGCATCTCGCAGTCCTTGGGCAAGAACGCGCGCGGCTGCCGTCTGGACCCGGCCGAACTTGAGCGTGCTGTCGGTCTGGTCACGCAATCGCTGGACAACGCACCGCAGCTTCTGATCATCAACAAATTCGGCAAGCACGAGGCGGACGGTCGCGGATTCCGCCCGCTTATTGCCGACGCGTTGGAACGCGGGATTCCGGTGCTGGTGGGCCTCAATCAGCTCAACATCGAACGGTTTCAGGAATTCGCAGGCGGCATGGCGGATGCGCTTGATCCCGATCTGGGCAGCCTGACCGACTGGCTCGACAATATCACCCAGACCGGCGCGCAGCGGACGGCCTGAACGCACCGATTGTGCAATTCCGCGCTGCGCTTGACTGTCACGGTTACGGAAGCGTGAAAAAACTGGACTTGTGTCCTTGCTTCAGGTCTAGCTTCGGCAAGCGAAGCACCCGGTGACCTGCAAGTTGCAGACGCGCCGGGCAAGTCGGGGCGCGCCATGACCAATTTTCAGTCGGGCTCTTATCATCCGCTATCTGTCGATGGTGGTTTGAAGCCGCGATTATGGGCAACAGATCGCTTCTGGCTCGGGCTTTTCACCAGCTACTTTCTTCTGCACGTTGTCCTGCGGCTTGCCACCGGCGGTGCGCTTGGGTTGGACGAGGCCGAAATCCTGCTGGACGCCCGTCAGCTGGATTGGGGCTACGGCCCGCAACTGCCGCTTTATGCCTGGCTGCAATGGGCGGTGTTTCAGATCACCGGCCCCGGCCTTCTTGGTCTGTCACTGCTGAAAAACGGAATATTGCTGGCCACGGTGGCCACGCTCTACCTGACCATCCGCACCCGGCAAACGCCACCGATCGCGGGGCTGGCTGTGCTGTCATTACTGATGCTCTATCAGGTCAGTTGGGAATCGCAGCGCGCGCTGACACATACCGTTCTGGCCAATCTCTGTTCGGTACTCAGCATTGCGGCGATTTGGCACCTGATCCGCAACCCTTCGACCAAGGGCTACGTTCTGCTGGGCGTGGTGATCGCGGCGGGTGGGTTGTCGAAGTACAATTACGCCATCGCGCTGCTGGCCATGCTGCTGGCCGCGCTCAGCCATTCTGAGACACGTAAACCGTTCCTGTCGGTCCGCATACTGCTGTCGTTTGGTATCGCGGGTCTGCTGCTGACACCACCGATGCTGTGGATTCTCAACAACCCGGAGCTTGCTTTTGCAAGTTCGCATAAGCTCGACATGACCAGCACCGGGCCTGTCGCCCTGATCGCGGTGCAAGGCGTGGCCGAGCTTCTGCTGGCCGCGCTGAGCTTTGTGGCGCTTCTTCTGGTCGTCCTTGGCGCGCTTTGGCTGATCTACCGCGAACAGGGTGCGGCGGTTCCCGCGGATGACCTGTTGCGCTTGATGGTGCGAACTCTGGTCTGGGCGCTGGCCCTCATGGCGCTGATTGTGGTGTTCAGCGGCAGTACCAATGTGAAGGACCGCTGGCTGCAACCGTTTCTGATTTTTGCGGGCCCTGCCATCGCACTATGGCTCCTGCCGCGGATCGGAGCACCCGGTACCCGCAAATTCGCTCAGTTGATCGCGTGTCTGGCAGGGCTGATCTGCCTCGCGATTCTGCACTATAACCTGGCCGGAGACGCCAAACGCGCAGCACCCTTTGCTGAGCTGACATCGCAGATACTCGCGCAATCTCCGCCCGATGCGTCCATTGTCGCGCAGAATTGGCTGGCGGGTAACATCGCCTATCTAAACCCCGGGCAAGCGATCTATAGCGAGCGCGGCATGCAGCCGTCGGGCCCGGTCCTGCGGGTGTGGGAGGCGGATAGGAAAGCTCCGGAAGATATCGATCCGGCGCGCGTTGTCACGGTGACGGCCCCATATCGTTTTGACGATGGTGAAGAAATGTCGCTGTCTTTCGCGCCGGTCGCGGAATAACCCGGTCCACGGGCCGAAGATGCGCGAATTTGTTGGGGAAGAAGATGGTGGGCGACCCTGGAATCGAACCAGGCGTGCGTCTCCGCGAGGGAGTTACAGTCCCCTGCCACACCTTGCGGCCTGTCGCCCACTGTCAGGCGTTGCACCTGACGTGGAGGCGTGATTACTAGCGCGTCTAAAGGGCGTCAACAGGAAAATACTGCTTTGACGCAGGAAACCGAATTCCCGGCCCGGAGGCCCGTGACATGAAGAAACCAAAGTGGGTCGTTGAGAAGGAACAGGCACGCAAAGCAACGGCCTCGGAGACCGTCTGGCTGTTCGGCCTGCATGCAGTTCGCGATGCATTGATGAACCCGAAACGGCAAAAACTGCGCCTGATCGTAACCCGGAACGCGCGTGATAAACTGGCGGAAGCCATTGATTTTGCTGGGATCGAGGCCGAAATGGTCGATCCGCGCAAATTTACAGCTCCGATTGATCCCGGTTCGGTCCACCAAGGGGCGGCGCTTGAGGTGAAACCGCTGGATTGGGGCGGGCTTGCGGAAAACTGTATCGGGCGGGAAAACCCGCGCGTGCTGCTTCTGGACCGCGTCACCGATCCGCATAACGTTGGGGCGATTCTGCGCTCGGCCGAGGTGCTGGGCGCCAGCGCCGTAATCGGTACGCGGCACCATTCGGCGCCCGAGACCGGCGCGCTGGCCAAAACTGCCAGCGGCGCGCTGGAACGCCAGCCCTATCTGAGGGTGCGCAATCTGGCCGATACAATCGTGGAGTTGCAGAATATGGGTTTTCTGGTGCTCGGGCTCGACGGCGAGGCGGAGGAAACCATCGAGACCGCTCTTCACGACAAACGCAAGCAGCCGGTCGCGCTGGTTTTGGGGGCCGAGGGGCCGGGTCTGCGGCAAAAGACCAAAGAGACGGTGGATCAACTGGTCAAGATTGACGCGGCGGGTGGATTTGGGTCACTCAACGTCTCAAATGCCGCGGCGATTGCCCTATATGCGTCACAGCACAGATGACAGGAGGCCCCAATTTCCACCTCGCATAAAATCGCCACCTGCTGCTATTGCGGCACCCGCGCTACACTGGTTCTGAGGGGCAAGCAGCAGCATGAGCTGAGCTGCTCAAGCTGTGGTGCGCCGCTACACAACCTCAAGATGGTGCCCAAGTCCAAGCTGGTTGATCGGCCTGATGGAAAATACAAACCCGCACGAAAACCCCAGAAGTATAAGAAAAAGAAGAAGAAAAGCCTGTTTTCGCGCGTGCTGGACGAAGCCTGGGATGTGATCGAGGATGTGTTCGACTAGCGAATGTTCACATCGGCGTCATAGGGGTTTCGAAGCAACCAGGAAATATGCATTTTAGAATCTTCGAAGATCAAGCCCATGAATCACCTGATGTTGTCCCGTCGTTCCTTTGTAACCAGTTTGACCTGCCTTGCAGCCGCGCCAATGGCTCTGGCGCAGGACAATCCTATGTTTTACGTCGACAAAGGCGCGGCGGTCTCGGGTTACGACGCGGTCTCTTACTTTCAGGTCGGATCTCCGGTGCCGGGCGATCCGGATATAGCCTTGATCTGGAAAGGTGCCCGCTGGCAGTTTGCCTCCGAAGACAATCGCGATCGGTTTGAACGAAACCCGCGCGCCTTTGCACCGCAGTTTGGTGGCTACTGTGCCTATGCGATGATCAAGGGCTGGCTCAGCAGTACGGACCCGAAGGCGTGGCAGATTGTTCA
This sequence comes from Ruegeria sp. C2, assembly GCF_056537765.1. Lineage (NCBI taxonomy): Bacteria > Pseudomonadati > Pseudomonadota > Alphaproteobacteria > Rhodobacterales > Roseobacteraceae > Ruegeria > Ruegeria sp. C2. The sequence continues at coordinate 208,486 of NZ_JBQFRZ010000001.1, forward strand.
GGGCAAGCTCTACCTCACGCATTCCGTGGAAATAGAACGTATCTGGAAGCAAAACGTATCGCAGAATATCAGAAAGGCCGAGGTCCACTGGCCGTCAGCGCTTTACCAGTGATCGGCAGTTTTCCGCATTTCGTGATCTGTCATCACAAAAATGAGCGCACCCTCTTTTTTTTGCCGAACTCGTGCTTAAATGTCACAGTGACCGCGGAATGGAACTGCCGCGGGTCATTTCACTGTCCCTCGTTCCAACAACTGGCGCTCAGGTTCTTACCTGGGCGCTTTTTTCTTTTGGCGCTCCTGCTTATGGTGCGGTCATGGCTGACTATTCCGACGAGTTCCTGACCCATATTCTGAAGCGTACCAAGGTGGTGGCCGTGGTTGGCGTATCGATGAACCCGGTGCGGCCCAGCTATTACGTCGCCCGTTATCTGTCGCTCAAAGGCTACACGGTGATTCCGGTCAATCCGGGTCATGCGGGCAAGCTGCTGTTTGGCCAGACGGTGCGGGCCTCATTGTCCGAGATAACCGAGCCCGTCGATATGGTTGATATATTCCGCCGCTCCGAGGCCGTGCCGCCCATCGTTGATGAAGCGCTGGCCGCGTTTCCCGACTTGCGTACCATCTGGATGCAGATTGGTGTTGAGCATGACGAGGCCGCAGCCAAGGCGCAGGCGCGCCGGGTTGACGTGGTCATGAATCGCTGCCCCAAGATCGAATATCAGCGCCTGTTTGGGGAATTGCGGATGGGTGGGTTTGCCACCGGGGTGATCTCGTCTAAGCTGTAGGCATCCGGCGGTCTGCGCATCTTTGGCCTGACCGCGGTGCGCGGTCCGATCCGCGAACAAATTCCCCGCAAGCGTAGAAACAAACAGAAAATGAGTGATCATCTATGGCATTTCCCCAACCTCCCTACGAGGGTGCCTGCCTGTGTGGGTCCGTGCAGGTCCGTGTAGCTGCGTTGCCCCTTCTGACCGTGGCCTGTCATTGCCGCGACTGCCAGAAACTCAGCGCAAGTGCATATACCCTGACCACCATGTTCCCGGTCGATGCGGTTTCCTGTACCGGCGCGTTGGTTCGGGGCGGGCTCCGCTCTGATGGGCGGGCGCATTATTTCTGCAAGTCCTGCCTGAACATCGTCTATTCCCAACTTGACCACGCCCCCGAACGCATCAACCTGCGCACATCGATCCTGAATCAGGCCGCGCTATTCGAGCCATTTGTCGAGGTCATGACCGATGAAAAGATGCCGTGGGCGCAGGTTCCCGCCGTTCACAGCTATGCGCAGGCCCCTGCAAGCCGCGACGAGTTGCAATCCCTCATGGAGGCGTATTCCGAACGCGGGCGTTAGGCTATGGTTCAGTTCACTGGTTTTAGTTGGGCCGCCTGTTCCAGACGCCGCTTCTCCAACACCACTTCACGCGGGAGCCAATCATAGCGCGTGTCTTCGACCAACGGCCCCCAATACAACACGCCGCCATATCGCCACGGGTCCAGTACGACGCCGTCATACATGCTCTCACCCTTGCGGCTGATGATGGCGGTGCTGTGGTCGATGCGGAACGGATTGTCCGCGTTGGCGATGGCGCGGTGCATCTCCAGCGTGCGGAACTGTTCCCGATCCAACCGGCGCTCAATATCCTCGGCCCAATGCCAGCACAGGCCACGCGGGCGCAGGCCCTTGTTGACCTTGGCGTTGTGGATCAAGGGCGGGTCGGTGATTTCGTATTCCTGCACCAGCTGAGCGGTGTAGGCATAGGTGATACGGGCGGCTCGGGTGGCCTCTTCCGGGTCAATATCGGGGCCGAGGCTTTGGATTTCCGCAGCCAGGCGCTGCACCTCGTCCCCTGTCGACGGCGGAGGCATGGCGCAGGCGGCGAGGGTGGCAAGCACAGTTGCAAACGCCAATATTCTGATCATTCACGCGCCCTTCGCCTCGCTATACTCCGACGTCAGAGTATAACGGGCTGAGCTTGCGCACGGAACCCGGATGATCAGCTCTGAGGGCGGGCCGCTTTTTCAGCAATGCCGCTGGTGCCCTGTCGACGGGCCAGTTCTGTCAGCACATCGTCCAGCGCCACTTCGCGCGCGGCCAGCATGACCAGCAGGTGATAGAGCACATCTGCCGCTTCGGAGGTTAGCTTCTCCCTGTCCCCCTTGGCCGCTTCGATGATTGCCTCGATCGCTTCTTCGCCGAACTTCTCGGCGCATTTCTCAGGACCCTTGGCCAGCAGCTTGGCGGTCCAGCTGCTGTCAGGGTCTGCCCCTTTGCGGGCCTCGATCGTGGCGGCCAGATCGTGAAGGATACTCATGTCAGCCTCATCGGAATGCCAGCGGCGGCCATGTGCTCCTTGGCCTCGCGGATGGTGTATTCGCCGAAATGGAAGATCGAGGCGGCAAGAACCGCGCTGGCCCCGCCCTTGGTAACGCCTTCGACCAGATGATCCAGATTGCCGACGCCTCCGCTGGCGATCACCGGCACATCCACCGCGTCACTGATCGCGCGGGTCAGGGGCAGGTTGAACCCGGCTTTGGTGCCATCGCGATCCATCGAGGTCAGCAGGATTTCCCCCGCACCTTTGGCAACTACGGTTTTGGCGAACTCAACCGCGTCGATGCCGGTGGGTTTGCGACCGCCATGGGTGAAAATCTCCCACTTGCCGGGGCTGACCGTCTTGGCGTCGATGGCGCAGACGATGCACTGGCTGCCGAACTGGTCTGCCGCCTCGGCGATGACGTCCGGATTCGCGACGGCGGCCGAGTTGAAGCTGACCTTATCGGCCCCCGCCAGCAACAGGGCCCGCACGTCATCTTTGGTGCGCACGCCACCACCTACGGTCAGGGGCACAAAGCACTGCTCTGCCGTGCGTTGGACCACATCGAACATGGTGCCGCGATTCTCATGCGTCGCATGGATGTCCAGAAAACAGATCTCATCCGCTCCGGCAGCGTCATAGGCCTTGGCCGATTCCACCGGGTCGCCCGCATCGCGCAGACCAACGAAATTCACACCTTTGACCACGCGGCCATCGGCGACATCCAGACAGGGAATGATGCGGGTTTTCAGCATGGGGTGTCCTCTATTGCGGGCACCCTTACCGGCAAAGCCCTGCCGATGCCAGACTTGTGATTGTGATCTGACGTGAAGCCATGGAAATTAGAGGTGAAATTCATGAAAAGGATTATCGAGATGCGACATCTTATTCTGGCTTCAATACTCACATTCGGAGGCGCACTTTCCGCCATGGCTGAAGACATCATCAAAGTAGAGACCAACAAATCCGTGGCCGAAGCGCTGGACGCGCTCGAAGCAGCAGTTGGCAACGCGGGCGCGACTGTGTTTGCGCGTGTGGACCATGCCGCAGGGGCGGAAAAGGTCGGCACGCCGATCCCGCCCAATCAGGTGCTGATCTTTGGCAACCCAGCTTTGGGCACCCCCGCCATGCAGATCGACCCGCGCGCGGGACTGTTCCTGCCGCTGAAGGTGCAGGCCTATGAGGACGCGAACGGGCAAGTGTGGCTGGCCTATGAGGACCCGAAAGAGACGATGGACGAGCTCGATGGCGTCGAAAACTCACCCGTTGTCGAGAAAATGCGTGGTGCGCTGGCGAAACTGACCGCCGCTGCCACGCAGTAACTCAGCTCAGGGCGCGAATGGCCTCTTTCAGGTCAATCGCGCCATCATAAAGCGCGCGGCCCGAGATCGCACCGTTCAACTCGACACCGCAATCGCGCAGGGCGATCAGATCGTCCAGAGAGCTGACGCCACCCGAAGCAATCACTGGAATCGAAACCGCCTGCGCGAGCGCTGCCGTGGCCTCGATATTCGGGCCTTGCATCGCTCCGTCGCGGTTGATGTCGGTGTAGATGATCGCGGCGACGCCTGCGTCCTCGAAACTGCGGGCCAAATCAGTGACCTGCACATCGGTCTCTTCGGCCCAGCCCTTGGTGGCGACCATGCCGTTGCGCGCGTCGATGCCCACGGCAACCTTGCCGGGGAAGGCTTTGGCCGCTTCGCGCACCAGATCGGGGTTTTCGACCGCAACGGTGCCCAGAATCACCCGCGCCAGACCTTTTTCGATCCAGGTTTCGATCGTGGCCATATCGCGGATCCCACCACCCAGCTGCGCGGGCACGTCACAGGCTTTCAGAATGGCCTCAACGGGTGCTGCATTGACGGGCTCCCCAGCAAAAGCGCCGTTCAGGTCCACCAGATGCAGCCATTCACATCCCGCCTCGACAAAGGCGCGGGCCTGCGCCGCTGGGTCTTCGTTAAAGACCGTCGCTTTATCCATTTCACCACGCAGCAGGCGCACGGCATTGCCGTCTTTAAGGTCGATAGCGGGGTAGAGGATCATGTCGGGCGGCCCTATATCTCTGTTACACGCGCGGGATATCGCACAGGCAGGGCAGGGGCGCAACGCGACGCTAAGTCAATCTTGCCCGGTGCCGAACGGCAGGTCAGACTGACCGGAAAGACAGGGAGACAACCATGAAGACATATACTCTTGCGGCGGTATTCACCGCGATGGCGACAAGCGCCTTTGCCGCCGATCCGGTGGACGGCCTCTGGAAGACTGCTCCGGGGGATACGGGTGGCTATCTGCATGTGTCGATTTCCGAATGCGGCAGCGCCATCTGCGGCACCATCGACAGCGCCTTTGATGCTGACGGCAACCAGCAGCTGGAATATGAGAACCTCGGCAAGCAGATCATCTGGGACATGATCCCCGAAGGCGGTGGCAATTATGACGACGGCAAGATCTGGGCCCCGGATCGCGACAAGACCTACAGCTCGAAAATGTCGCTGGACGGCCATAACAAGCTGACCGTCAAAGGATGCGTCGCCGGTGGTCTGGTGTGCCGCGGGCAGGTTTGGACCCGCGTGCAATAGCGCTTAGGGCGCCCAGGTCAGGAAGTTGCCGATCATGCGCAGGCCGACATCCTGGCTTTTCTCAGGGTGGAACTGCATCCCAACCATCGTGTCGCGGCCAATCACGGCCGTGACCTCTTGCCCATAGTCCACATAAGCCAACCGTTGCGCCGGATCGGTCACCCGGAAATGGTAGGAGTGGACAAAATAGGCGTGATCACCTGATTTCACCCCATCAAAGACCGGGTGATCGCTTTCCAGCACCAGATTGTTCCAGCCCATATGCGGCACCTTGAGGGCGCTGTCCGAGGGCTCGATCCTCACGACGTCTCCGGCCACCCAGTCCAGACCGTCGGTCTCGGTATATTCGTGGCCTTTGGACGCCATCAGTTGCATGCCGACGCAGATGCCCAGAAACGGGCGGCCTTTCTGCTCGACGGCTTCAACCATCGCGTCATAGATGCCTTTATGGCCGCGCAATTCGGCGGCACAGGCCGGAAAAGCACCGTCACCGGGCAGCACCAAACGATCCGCCCGCACCACAACATCCGCGTCCGAGGTCACAACAACCTCACCTGCACCCACCTCGCGCGCCATGCGCTGAAACGCCTTCTCTGCCGAGTGCAAGTTGCCGCTCTCGTAGTCGATAATGGCGGTGAGCATTTACAGCGCGCCTTTGGTGGACGGAATCGCATCCGCCTTACGCGGATCGGTCTCGACCGCATCGCGCAATGCGCGAGCGGCGGCCTTGAAGGCAGCCTCGGCAATGTGGTGGCTGTTGAAGCCGTGCAACTGGTCGATATGCAGCGTGATACCGCCATGGGTGCTCAGCGCCTGAAAGAACTCGCGCACCAGCTCGGTGTCGAACGTGCCGATCTTTTGCGTCGGCAAATCTACGTTCCAGATCAGGAACGGGCGGCCCGACAGGTCCAGCGCACAGCGCACCTGCGCGTCATCCATGGGCAGATGGCATTCGCCATAGCGCCGGATGCCCTTCTTGTCGCCCAGAGCCTGTGTCAGCGCCTGACCCAGCGCGATTCCGGTATCCTCGACTGTGTGGTGATCATCGATGTGATAATCGCCCTTGGTCCGGATCGTCATGTCGATCAGCGAATGGCGCGCCAACTGGTCCAGCATATGGTCGAAAAACCCAACGCCGGTCTGATTGTCATACTGGCCGGTGCCGTCCAGATTGACCTGAACCGAGATCTCGGTCTCGGCGGTCTGACGGTTGATCTTAGCGCTGCGCATGGGCGAATTCCTTTTGCTACAGGGGCGCTTATAGACGCGGACGGGCGGCCTATCCAGACCGCTTTGAGCCTTCATCGCAAACTGTTGCAGGGGATTGCACCCGGGCGCGGCCCGTGCCAGCCTGCGGTCAACACGAACCAACAAGGCCCGGCCCATGTCCACCTGCGTCTTCATCCAGATCCGCTGTAAACCCGGCTCCACCTACAAGGTGGCCGAAGAGATCGCCCTGCGTGAAATCCATTCCGAACTGTATTCCACTAGCGGCGAATATGACCTGCTGCTGAAGCTCTACATCCCCGAAACCGAGGATGTAGGCCATTTCATCAATGAAAACCTGCTGGTGATTCCCAATATCGAACGCTCGCTGACCACGATGACGTTCAAGGCGTTCTAACCCAGCTCAAACGTCGTCACGCCGAAGATTCGGCTCAGATCAATATCCGGTTCGTGATCGGAGTACATCCGCGCGGTTTCAAAGACCTTGTCCAGCCCAAGCTCGTCGGCCAGCGCAAAGGCCGAGGGGTTGGGTTGAGGCATGTCGACGAATACCTCATGCGCGTTGTGGTCCTCGGGAATCGTCGAAAGGACAGCGGCCAGCAACGCCCTCGCTATTTCTGTCGTGTCCGCAAACAGGGGGCCGACCTTGTAACCCGTCAGACAGGGGCGCAGCGTAGCATAGCCCCTGATCCTGCCATTCTCGGTATAGAGTTTTGAAACGTGGCTGTAAGCGCTCAGCCAGCTTTCCAGAAACAGGTCGCGAGGTGCGGGGAACAGCGCGCGATCATATGCCTTCAATTCATCTGACGCGCGGTTCAGATCAACAATATGATCGTTCGGCCCGGTTTCTAGCTTGGCCAGTATCAGGTGTTTCGTCCCGGCGAAACGATAGTTGTTATAAGCAAAGGTGAAGCCGGACTTGCGATAATTGTCCTGCTGTTCGACCACACCGTCCAGCCCCATGTTGCGTCCCGTGCAATGGGCCAGCGCGTGCTGCGCGATTTCAAGCCCATGGCCATGGTGCCGGAACTCGGGCTTCACGATATAGAATCCCAGAAAGGAAAACCGGTCATCGTAATTCACGGCTGAAACGGATGAGATCATCGCATCATCCAGAAACCCGCCCAGAAACCCGTCGGGGTCTGTCGGGCGAAAGCACTTCGCATCGTGCACGCCGGGGTTCCAGCCCTCGCGACCGGCCCAATCCACGGCATGTTCGACTTCATCAGCGGTAAGGGGGCGAATGACATAGTCCGACATAGGCGAATTCCGTGCATGATTGAAATCACGGCCAGAATGGCGCATTGCCTGCCAAAGAACCAGCATGTTCGGAGAGTTTGGTATCTGGAGCGGGCGAGGCGATTCGAACGCCCGACCCTAACCTTGGCAAGGTTATGCTCTACCCCTGAGCTACGCCCGCATCAGATACATATGTTGGTCCGAAGACCTCTCAATGGAGCGGGCGAGGCGATTCGAACGCCCGACCCTAACCTTGGCAAGGTTATGCTCTACCCCTGAGCTACGCCCGCGCCGTTGAGTGAGGAGGGATGTATAAATTCCCACACGAGGCTGCAAGCGGAAAAACACAAAAAACGGCAAAAATCTTTCGACGGAATTCAGGGGTTGGCGTGTTTAAGAACTATCGCAGTGAACGAAACGAGGGCTTGGGCACAGGAAATGACAGATATTGCAGATATTAAAATGGCAGCGCTGGCCGCATTGATTGTTCTGACCACCCTGATCTGCGGTCAAAGCGATGAAACACTGGCAGAGGTGCAGCCTAACTTCCCGCATGCTCCTTTGATCGAGACACAGGTTCTGACGGGTTAAATCGCGCGCTCATACTGCCAATACGAGATTCGCGATCGCTGCAATCAGAATTGCGGTGAATGTCAGACCCATGCCGATCTGGCGCAATATGATGATCTGTGGTGTTTTGCCAAAGCCATAAGCGTGCAGCAACCGTCCCGCCAATAGTGACAGCCCCAGCAGGTTCACAAGCCAGCCGCCAGCACCCTGTAATTCGACCATAGCGATTAGCAATAATGCAAAAGGGGCGTATTCGGCGCAGTTCGCGTGGGTTCGCATCGCCTTGATCATGGCCTTGTCGCCATGATCTCCAACCGAGATTTTGCCCGCCCGACGTTGCCGGATGACATTTACGCTGAGCGCGACGTAAAGAAATGCGATCAGCGCGGCGTAGACCGGGGTGATGGTCAGCATGGGGTCTCCTGATGTTGAAAAGGCCGCTCGGTTCTCCGAGCGGCCCCTGTCAGCTTAGAACGCTAAACCGGTTAATCCAGTTCCACCAGCAGGTCCTTTGCGTCAATCTGACCGCCGGGCTGCACATGCACGGCCTTGATCACCGCGTCGCGTTCGGCATGGATGCCGGTTTCCATCTTCATTGCCTCGATGGTCAGCAGCAGATCGCCTTCCTTGACCTCCTGGCCCGCGACAGCGGCGACGGTGGCGACGACACCCGGCATTGGCGCGCCAATATGGTTCGGATTACCTACCTCGGCTTTCGGGCGTTGTATCGTCGAAGCTTTCACCAGACGGTTCGGGACCCGGATGACGCGGGGCTGGCCGTTGAGTTCGAAGAACACCTTGACCTCACCATTCTCATCCGTTTCGCCAATTGCCTGACAGCGGATTTCCAGTGTCTTGCCCGGATCGATCTCGGCAGTGATCTCCTCACCCGGCTCCATGCCGTAGAAGAACGTGCGCGTGGGCAGGGTGCGGACCGGACCATAGGTGCGGTGGCGGCCCATGTAATCCAGGAACACCTTGGGATACATCAGGTATCCGTTCAGGTCCTCGTCGTCGATCTCTTTCCCGTCCAGCTGTTTGGACAGATCGGCGCGGGTGGCCTCCAGATCGACGGCTTCGACATGTTTGCCGGGGCGTTCGGTGTTGGGCGCTTCATCCTTAAGAACCTTCTGGATGATCGTATCCGGGAACCCGCCCGGAGGCTGGCCCAGATTGCCGCGCATCATGTCGATGACCGAGTCAGGGAAGGCCACCTCTGTTCCGGGGTTTTCCACGTCATCACGGGTCAAGCCCTGGCTGACCATCATCAGCGCCATGTCACCGACAACCTTCGACGACGGCGTCACCTTGACGATATCGCCGAACATCTGGTTCACATCCGCATACATCTGGGCGACCTCGTGCCAGCGCTCCTCCAGGCCGAGGCTGCGTGCCTGTGCCTTGAGGTTGGTAAACTGACCACCCGGCATCTCGTGCAGATAGACCTCGGAGGCCGGGGCCTGCAGGCCCGACTCAAAGGCCGCATACTGACCACGCACGGCCTCGAAATAATCGCTGATCTCGCGGATCGCCTTGATGTCCAATCCGGTGTCACGCTCGGTATGGCGCAGCGCCTCGACCACAGTGCCCAGCGTAGCCTGAGACGTATTGCCCGAGAACGCATCCATCGCGCAGTCCACCGCATCCACGCCCGCTTCGGACGCGGCCAGAATGGTGGCGCTGGCGATGCCGGCGGTGTCATGAGTGTGGAAATGGATCGGCAAGCCGACCTCTTCCTTGAGCGCGCGGATCAGGATGCGGGCCGAGGCCGGTTTCAGCAGCCCCGCCATGTCCTTCAGACCCAGCACATGCGCGCCTGCGTCGCGCAGCTCTTTCGCCATGCCGACATAGTATTTCAGGTCATATTTGGCGCGATCCGGGTCCAGAATGTCACCGGTGTAACAAACTGTGCCCTCACAGATCTTGCCGTTCTCAACGACCGCATCCATCGCGACCCGCATATTCTCAACCCAGTTCAGCGAGTCGAAGACACGGAACACATCGATATTCGTCGACGCCTGACGCACGAATTCCTGCACCACGTTGTCGGGGTAGTTGGTATAGCCAACCCCGTTTGCCCCGCGCAGCAGCATCTGGGTCATCAGGTTCGGCATCGCCTCGCGCAGGTCGCGCAGACGCTGCCACGGGCATTCCTGCAGGAAGCGATAGGCCACATCAAAGGTCGCGCCGCCCCAGCACTCGACACTAAACAGCTGCGGCAGGTTGGCCGCGTAGGTCGGTGCTATCTTGATCATGTCGATTGAACGCATCCGGGTCGCCAGCAGTGACTGGTGCCCATCGCGCATGGTGGTGTCGGTGATCAGCAGCTGACGCTGTGCCTTCATCCAGTCGGCAACCGCCTGCGGGCCCTTCTGCTCCAGCAGGTTGCGCGTGCCCATTTGCGGCTCGGCCTTCGGCGCGGGCGCTTTGGCTTCTTTCAGATCGGCGCGGGGCTCAGGGCGGTCCTTGGTTTCCGGATGGCCGTTCACGGTGATGTCCGCGATATAGTTCAGAACCTTGGTGCCCCGGTCGCGGCGCTTCTTGAACAGGAACAGGTCCGGCGTCTCGTCAATGAACTTGGTGGTGTATTCATTCGACAAGAAGGTCGGGTGCTTCAGCAGGTTCTCGACAAAGGCGATGTTGGTGGAAACACCGCGCACGCGGAACTCCCTCAGCGCGCGATCCATCCGGGCAATCGCCTTCTCAGGCGTCGGCGCCCAGGCGGTGACCTTGGTCAGCAGTGAATCGTAGAACCGCGTGATCACCCCGCCCGCATAAGCGGTACCGCCATCCAGACGGATGCCCATGCCGGTGGCCGAGCGATAGGCGGTGATGCGGCCATAGTCCGGGATGAAGTTGTTCAGCGGGTCTTCGGTGGTCACTCGGGTCTGCAGCGCGTGGCCGTTCAGGCGCACCTCGTCCTGGCTGGCCTTTCCGGTGGCCTCGGCCAGAGTCTTGCCCTCGGCAATCAGGATCTGAGCCTGCACGATGTCGATGCCGGTGACTTCCTCGGTGACGGTGTGTTCCACCTGCACGCGCGGGTTGACCTCGATGAAGTAGAACTTGCCCGTGTTCATATCCATCAGGAACTCGACCGTGCCCGCGCATTCATAGTTCACATGGGCACAGATGCGGCGGCCCAGTTCGCAAATCTCGGCGCGCTGCTCCTCGGTCAGATAGGGGGCAGGCGCGCGCTCCACGACCTTCTGATTGCGCCGCTGGACAGAGCAATCGCGTTCATACAGGTGGTAGATCTCACCATGCTTGTCGCCAAGGATCTGCACCTCGACATGGCGGGCGCGGGTGATCATCTTTTCCAGGTAGCCTTCGCCGTTGCCGAAGGCTGCTTCGGCCTCGCGACGGCCTTCCAGCACTTTCTCTTCCAGCTCATCCTCGGACAGGATCGGGCGCATCCCGCGCCCGCCGCCGCCCCAGCTGGCTTTCAGCATCAGCGGATAGCCAATCTCGGCCGCTTCGGCCTTGATGGCCTTCATATCGTCGCCCAGAACCTCGGTCGCCGGGATGACCGGTACGTCTGCCGCGATGGCGACTTTGCGGGCGCTGGCCTTGTCTCCCAACGCACGCATGGTCTCGGCCTTGGGGCCGATGAAGGTAATGCCGTTCTGCACACAGGCATCCACGAAATCCGGGTTCTCGGACAGCAGGCCGTAACCGGGGTGGATGGCATCTGCACCGCTTTCCTTGGCAACGCGGATGATCTCATCAATGCTCAGATAAGCCGCGACCGGACCCAATCCTTCACCAATGCGATAGGCCTCATCCGCCTTGAACCGGTGCAGGCCCAGCTTGTCTTCCTCAGCAAAGACCGCGACGGTGCGTTTGCCCATCTCGTTCGCGGCCCGCATCACGCGGATCGCAATCTCGCCGCGGTTGGCGATCAGGATTTTCTTGAAGTCTGTCATTTCAGGTCCCGGTCATTATAGGTGTGGCCTTGTGATTAGGCGGACAATACGGCCACGTACATCTGTAGTTCTGGGTAGAACCGGCATGTTATCGCTCGCAAACGCCGCCTTTTGGCGCTTTTCTTTTACACATGCTGCGGCGCAGCACCAAATATTGTTTTATTGGCAAAGAAAATGACCAGTTTTCAGCGGTGCTAAGCGCCACCATCCTTCCAGCCGCCCGAACGGGCGAATACAGCCTGGCCGAATCAAACGTTACACAAGTGTAGAGACACGAATCGGCGAGCTTCGGGCCCAAGGCCAGCTCGGGGCCTCGCAATGACGTCGAGCTGACTGCGCAATACGTCCTGCCCGGCCGGGATCAGGCTGCTGGACGCTTGGATGCCCCCTTGGCGGGCCGCGCGGTAGCACCACCCGCCACAGCCGAGGTCTCGGTGATAGCTCCGGATCGCGCGACCTGTACTTGATTGCGACCCTTGTCTTTGGCCGCGTAAAGCGCATCGTCGGCGGTCCGCATCAGATCCTGCGGCATCACGCCATGCATCGGATAATGCGCAACTCCGACCGAGATGGTGATGCGGGGCAGCGATTTCTCTCCATAGCGAACCGAGACCGCCTCGACCGCCTGCCGCACCTGTTCGGCGCGGGTCATGGCGTCATCCGGGGTGTTATCGGGCAGGATCAGCATGAACTCCTCGCCCCCTATCCGGCAAGCAATCTCATCACGGTCGCATCCCTGTTCGAGCGCCGCGCCAACCGCGCGCAGCACCATGTCGCCAGCGTCATGCCCATGGGTGTCGTTGAACTTTTTGAAATGATCGACATCCACCGCGATCATGCTGAGCGGAGCACCCGTCTGCTGGCTGCGGCTGATCGACTTGCGCAGGGTTTCAGTCATATGGCGACGATTGAACAGCCCGGTCAAAGGGTCACGTACCGACTGGTCGTGCAACTGATCGCGCATCCGAACATTGGCAATCGCCATGCTGATCTGTTCCGCGCAGAGCTGCGCCAGCTTCTTGCTGTCGTGGAACTCCGCGCCGCTGCCATCATGCGCGCGCAGATGCAACAGGCCTACGGTCTCGCCATGGGCAAGAATGGGGAAGCAGAAATAAGGCCGCCCGTCATGCGGTTCGGCATGTTCGCAGACGAAATCGATCTCGGAGGCTCCGAATTCATATGTTCGCCCACGCCGCAGCCCCCAGCAGCCTTCGGGATGAATATGCGCCTTGTGCGAGCCGCCATTCCAGCTGGCGCATCCATCCAGCACGTCGCGTGAATTGGAATAGACATACACGCTGCCTTCAGCCTCGGGCAGGATATGGGTCATGAAGCGCGATACCATGTCGAAGAGTTCATCCAGAGAGCGACTGGATTGCAGCCACTCATTCAACTCGCCCAGCAGGCGCACTTCGCGCGCCAGGCGCAGCTGGTCATCCATCAATTCACGCTCCTTGGCGGCGCGCACCCGCAGATCGCGGACCTGCCTGCGATTCGTGCAATAGATCACCAGAATCACCGCTGTCAGCGCCAGAAGGGCCACACTGCAGAGCACGGCCAACGACCACCGGACGCGGGTGATGAACAGATCACGCTGCGGCGTGATGTCCGAATAGAACTCAATGGCGCCCAGAAACTGGCCATCCTTGATGACAGGCGTATAGATTTCGGCCACGTGACAGGTTTTCTTGCCCGACCTGGCCATCGCTTCATGGTCAAGGGAATTGACCTCAGAGATCGGTTTTTCCTCATGTTTGTAATAGGATCCTCCCGCTGCAACGATTTCCTGAAAGTAGGAATCGGAGTTCACGGCTCCGACATCGCCTGGACGGGTTGACCAGAACACGCGCCCTTCGCTGTCGAACAGCTTGAAGCGATAAATGTCCGAAGTTTCGGGCAAAAGCTCCAGAAACTCCTCATCATGTTCGTCAAGAACGCCGTTTTGGAACGTTGCCTCGACATCGAACAGGTGCGAGGCGACCTGTTGGTTCAATTGCGCCGCGCGGTGTCGCAGATCTGATTCCAGCATTCGGTCCACCACCGGGGCCGGAATTGCGTAAATCCCCCAGCCCGCCAGCGCAGTCAGCGCCATCAGCATCAGCGAGATGCCCGCAATTTTCAGGCCCGAGGTTCGGCCTGTCTGATCCATCTGTTTCATAACCCACGCTCCCACAGCAATGGGATCAGGATGTTTGGCAAGGTTTGACAAGGGGTTAATGACGCCGGATGTTTGTTTAGAATTGATCGGATCGACTGGCAAATTCCTTGTGAACAAGCCGTGAACAAACCCTTTCCCTTCGCGCCCATCCGGCGTAGTTTGGAGCCATGAGCAGTTTTGACGAAATGGACGCCTTCGAAGGCGCATCGCTGTCGGCGCGGGCGATGCCTGCGGCCTCGGCAGAATACCTCAACGACCTAAATCCGGCGCAGCGCGAAGCGGTTGAGCGGCTGGATGGTCCGGTGCTGATGCTGGCCGGGGCCGGGACGGGCAAGACCAAGGCACTGACCGCGAGGATCACCCATCTGCTTAGAACCCATCGGGTGCGCGAGAATGAGATTCTGGCCGTAACATTCACCAACAAGGCCGCGCGTGAAATGAAAGAGCGGGTGGGCCGTATGCTGGGCCGACCTGCCGAGGGGATGCCGTGGCTGGGCACCTTCCACGCGATCTGCGTCAAGCTGCTGCGCCGCCATGCGGAATTGGTCGATCTGAAATCGAACTTCACCATTCTGGATACGGACGATCAGAAGCGGCTGCTGAAACAGCTGACGCAAGCGGCTAATATCGATGACAAACGCTGGCCCGCGCGGATGCTGGCCGGGATCATCGATGACTGGAAGAACCGAGCGCTGACGCCCGACAAGGTGCCTGCTGCGGATGCGGGGGCCTATAATCACAAGGGCATCGAACTCTATGCCCAATACCAGACCCGCCTACGCGAGCTGAACGCAGTGGATTTTGGCGACCTGCTGCTGCACATGGTTACGATCTTTCAGACGCATCCGGATGTGCTGGAGCAATATCAACGCTGGTTCCGCTACATCCTTGTGGACGAGTATCAGGATACAAACGTCGCCCAGTACCTTTGGCTGCGCCTGTTGGCTGGGGGGCACAAGAACATCTGTTGCGTCGGCGACGATGATCAGTCGATCTATGGCTGGCGCGGGGCCGAGGTGGGCAACATCCTGCGGTTCGAAAAGGATTTTCCCGGCGCTTTCGTGGTGCGGCTGGAGCAGAACTACCGCTCGACCCCGCATATTCTGGCGGCTGCGTCGAATGTTATTCGTGGTAACGAGAACCGACTGGGCAAAGAACTGTGGACGGCAGCGCGAGACGGTGAAGAGGTCCGTCTAATCGGTCACTGGGACGGCGAAGAAGAGGCTCGTTGGGTCGGAGAGCAGATCGAAGACTATGTTAGTGGTAGTTCGCCTGTTGCAAAACGAAGGCAAAACTCTCGATCCGATCAAATGATGAGGGAAGTAGAGCGTCTTGATGAATTGGGTGCCTTGAAAGGACTCAATCGAAGAGAGGATGTGCTCGACAAGTTGAAAAAGCACAAAAGCTTTTTGGCTGATGACAGTAGGAAAAGCCTCATTTGGGAATTAACAATGAGGCAACAAGAAGGGCGTTCTTTGGAAGCGGCTTTCCCAAGATTCTATCTCGATGAAATCGCCATCCTCGTGCGCGCCTCGCACCAGATGCGCGCTTTTGAGGACCGGTTTCTGACCATTGGCCTGCCTTACAAGGTGATTGGAGGGCCGCGATTCTACGAGCGGATGGAGATCCGCGATGCCATGGCCTATTTCCGGCTGGTGGTCAGCCCCGAGGACGATCTGGCGTTCGAGCGCATCGTCAACACGCCCAAACGCGGCCTTGGCGACAAGGCGCAGCAGACCATTCAGGTGGTGGCGCGGGAAAACGGGGTCTCTCTGGTCGATGGGGCGCGGATTGCGGTCGATAATGGTCTGATCAAGGGCAAGGGCGGCAAGGCGTTGCGTGAATTGATCGACGGGCTGGCGCGGTGGAATGCGATGACGCGCGGCCCGCGGATCGAAATGGACGACGATTCGGTGATCGATGATGGGGTGTCGCCGATCCGCTATGGCGCGCCTGAGCATACGCATATCGAGCTGGCGCAGATCGTCTTGGACGAATCCGGCTATACCGCGCATTGGCAGAACGAGAAGACGCCTGAGGCTCCGGGGCGGTTGGAAAACCTCAAGGAACTGGTCAATCAGCTGGACAATTTCGAGAACCTGCAGGGGTTTCTGGAACATGTCAGCCTTGTGATGGATAACGAGCAGGATAACGACGGGGCTAAGGTCTCGATCATGACCCTGCACGCGGCCAAAGGGTTGGAGTTTCCTGCCGTGTTCCTGCCGGGGTGGGAGGATGGCTTGTTCCCCTCGCAACGCTCGATGGACGAATCGGGCCTTAAGGGCCTCGAAGAGGAACGGCGGCTGGCCTATGTCGGCATCACCCGTGCCGAAGAGGTCTGCACGATTTCCTTCGCGGCCAACCGGCGGGTGTTCGGGCAATGGCAGAACTCGATGCCATCGCGTTTCATCGATGAGCTGCCCGAGGATCATGTCGAGGTGCTGACGCCGCCGGGGCTCTATGGTGGCGGTCAGACAACGGCTGGGATCGAAAGCCGCGCGGCCGAGGCGAATGTCTATAACTCTCCGGGCTGGAAACGTCTGCAGGCGCGGCAGGGGCAGTATGGGATGTCTCAGCCGAAAGAAAGCCGGAACACGGTGATTGATGCGACCGCTGTCGCCAGTTTCACGCTGGGCGAGCGGGTGTTTCACCAGAAATTCGGGTATGGCGCGGTGATCGGTATCGAGGGTGACAAGGTCGAGGTCGATTTCGACAAGGCAGGGGTGAAGAAAGTGGTCTCGCGCTTTCTGACCGCCAAGGACGACGTGCCGTTCTGACTATTTGCGAGGCTCTGCCTCGCGCTCTGGGATATTTTTAGCCAGGTGAAGTAGGGGGGCGTTCGCGCCCCTTTTTTGTTGTCGGAAAGAAAAACGGCGGTTCCCAGGGAGGAGGAAGGGGAACCGCCGTTCTTTTCAACTCCGAGGCAGGGAGGAGGAGAGCCCCGAAGTATCCGAACCCGGGTTTGATCCCGGTATGAGGAAGACGCGGCGACGTCTGGGAGGAGGGTGACGTCGCCGCGCGCTTTCAACATCGAGGCAGGGAGGAGGAGAGCCCCGATGTATCAGGTTCCGGCGGTCAGGGCCGGTATAAGGTGCGGCAACGTCAGGGAGGAGGAGAGACGTTGCCGCTGATTACAGACCCAAAAGGGAGGAGGATGGGTCTGATCTCAGTATCTGTGTCGCGCTTACTGCGCGGTTTGCTCTTCGGTGGCCTGTTGGGCCAGCCGGCGGATCATCGAACGGTGCAGGCCCAGATCGGCCAGCTCGCGATCTGACAGTGCCGACAGTTCGTTTACCGTCTGGCGGTACAGGCGGTAGCGCGCAACGCGGGTCTTTACGGTTTCGACCAGTGCTGCGACTCCAAATACCGGAGCGCCTTTCAGACCTGTTTGTGTGCTTGCGACTGCCATCTTCATCATCCGTTCATTCTTGTTGCTGCCGGCATCGTCCGGCGCTTGCTTGAGACTGAAGATAGGCAAATGCTGCGATTGCACAATAGCTCGCGTCGTCAATGCTGCTATGCAGCAAATGCATGGATTGTCGGGATAATCCAGGCTGCCCCAATAATTGCCTTTAAAATATAGGTTTTCGTATGCGGTTGGCTTTTTGCCAGTTCAGGTGCCGTGATTAAAGGTGCTTATCCCTTAAGCAGGATTGGCGTTTGTTTGGGCATGTTGTGTCAGATCAAGAGGGGGCAGCGCTGTTCTTCTCTGATCCAGCCCGTGGTGTGACAGTGCCATGGGAAAGCATGGGTCGCCTATGGGGCTGGCCCCCTAAGCGATCGCGATTCGTCCTGGTCGGCTGGGTTTCATGGGTGCTTGCACCGGATTTACCGCCATTCAGGAAAATTATTGGGAAATCATGGGAGGAAATTTTTCAACGCCGAGTTGCGCATATGTGGTGTTGATGGGTGCCAGAATCACAATCTGTGGTGTATTTAATCCGGATTTCGATTGCTTTAATCTTATTTTGAAGCCAGAATCGGTTCTCTTCTTACAAAATTCCTGTTGATTTCCATGATTTCCCATGGCATCCCTTGTTTACCCGATGAGGGCGAGGACAGTTAAGGGGCACCAAACGACCCCGAACCAAAAATACAAAAAACAGGTTTCATACAGGCATCTCGCTTTCATCACTTAACAGATCCGGCGCGCGGGCGAGCAGACATCCCCCCAGGTGGCGCGCGCAGCTGGACATCCCGCTCAGCGGGTCAATGCGGCGGGTTGATCAGTGGCAGCAGATCAACCCGCCGTTCTTCATCCGGGGGGAACGTGAATTTTGAGGTGGGGCGCAAGCGAAAGGGACAGTCGTCTTGGCGCGCAGGTTTAGAGGTGAAAGCCACCATAAGGTGGACACGAAGGGCAGGGTCTCGATCCCGGCCTCGTTTCGCCGTGTGCTTGAAGCCTCCGATCCCAACTGGCAGCCCGGTGACAATCCTGAACTGGTGATTGTCTATGGCGATCACCGCCGCAAATACCTTGAATGCTATACGATGGAAGCGATCGACGAGGTGGACGCCAAGATTGATGCTTTGCCGCGTGGCTCAATGCAGCGCCGGATGTTGCAGCGGATGTTCCATGGTCAGTCTTTCCCGACCAATGTGGACGAGACCGGGCGGCTGGTTTTGCCCGCCAAGCTGCGCAACAAGATCGATCTTGAGAATGAGGCGTTCTTTATCGCCGCCGGTGACACCTTCCAGATCTGGAAGCCCGAGACATATGAGGCCGAGGAACTGGCCACAACCGAGGAATGGCTCGACGATCTGCCGGATGATTTCGATCCGATGCAGTATCTCGACGGCATCGGGGACGGGTGACGGCATGGCCGGCGCTCAGACCTCATCGGACAAACCTCACATCCCCGTTCTGCTGCGCCCGTTGCTGGCTGCCGTGGCACCGGTCTCCGGTGTCTGGCTGGATGGCACATTCGGCGCAGGCGGTTATACCCGTGGTCTGCTCGAGGCCGGGGCCGAGAAAGTCATTGGCGTGGATCGTGATCCGCTGGCCTTTGAAATGGCTGCCGATTGGGCCGGGGAATACGGGGGGCGGCTGGTGATGCAGCAGGGCGTGTTCTCTCGCATGGATGATTATGCGCAGGGTCTCGACGGTGTGGTGCTGGACCTTGGTGTTTCTTCCATGCAACTGGATCAGGCCGAACGCGGCTTTTCCTTCATGAAAGACGGCCCGCTGGACATGCGCATGAGCCAGGAAGGCGAAAGCGCCGCCGATCTTGTCAACACGGCGACCGAGGCGCAACTGGCCGATATCCTGTTCCATTTCGGGGAAGAGCGCGCCAGTCGCCGCATCGCTAAGGCCATCGTCAAGGCGCGGGCAGAGGAACCGATCACCACGACTCTGCGTCTGGCCGAGATCATCGAGTCCTGCCTGCCGCGCCCGAAACCCGGCCAGTCGCACCCGGCGACGCGCAGCTTTCAGGGCCTGCGCATTGCGGTAAATGCGGAATATGAGGAGCTGTTTCAGGGCCTCATGGCCGCCGAACGTGCGCTGAAGCCCGGTGGGCAACTGGCGGTCGTCACCTTCCATTCCATCGAGGATCGGATGGTGAAGCGGTTCTTCCAATCGCGCGCCGGAAAAACCGGGCGCGCCAACCGCTACGCGCCCGAGATGGCGCAGGATCAGCCGCAATTCACGCTCAAGACCCGCAAGGCCGTCGGCCCGGATGAGCAGGAACTACAGGAAAATCCGCGCGCGCGCTCGGCGAAGCTGCGCGTCGCGGTCCGGACGGACGCCCCGGCGGGGGAAATTGAGGCCCGCGCCATCGGCATGCCGCAACTGGGGGGAAGAGCAAGATGAAGAGCATTCTGTATGTGTTGACGGCCCTTTCTGTGTTCGGGTTGGCACTCTGGGCCTATCAGGAAAACTACCGCACCCAGCAGGTGGTGAAAGAAACGCAATCGCTGCAGCGTCAGATCGGGATGGCGCAGGCGCGGTTGGCCGTGCTGAACGCTGAATGGGCCTATCTCAACCGTCCTGACCGGCTGCGCGAACTGGCAGACCTGAATTTCGAACGTCTCGGCCTGCTACCCCTGCGGGCCGAACAGTTTGGCCGTGCGGATCAGATCAGCTATGGCGAGGACCCGGACCTGCCCATCGTCGACCCGCTTGAACTCGAAGACATCACCGATGTCCAAGCGTTGATCGAGGTGCAGATCCCATGACCCGTACACCGCTCCGCCCTCTGGCCCGTATTCTCGACGCCCGTGCCAAGGGTGAAAACCCCAAGGCGATTGAGCGTGAGAACATCCGCAAACGCCACGAAGACATGAAAGATCGCGCCCGCGCGCGCGCCGAAGGCCGCCTGCTGGTGCTGGGTCTGTTCTTCTTCTGCGCCTTCTCGGTCGTGGGCTTCCGCATGGGCGTTCTGGCGACGTCTGAAGCACAGGAACCTCTGGCCAGCGCGCCGGGCGCCTCCATTGCCATGCAGCGCGCCAATATCGTCGACCGCGAGGGGCGCATTCTGGCGACCAATCTGGACACCTATTCGGTCTATGCGCAGCCGCCCCTGATGATCGATCCTATCGCAGCGGCTGATCAGCTGGTTGCGATCTTTCCCGATCTGGAAAAAGAGCGTCTGGTCAAAGACTTCACCGGCAATCGCAAGTTCCTGTGGATCAAGAAACGTATCTCGCCCGAGCAGAAGCAGGCCGTGCATGACATCGGTGATCCCGGCATCCTGTTCGGTCCGCGTGAGATGCGCCTGTACCCGAACGGCAAGCTGGGCGCACATATTCTGGGCGGCTCGGGCTTTGGCCGCGAGGGCGTAAGTGCTGCCGAGGTGATCGGCGTGGCAGGTGTCGAGAAACAGTTCGACGACTACCTGCGTGACCCGGCCAACGGCAACAAACCCCTTCAACTGTCGCTGGACCTGACCGTTCAGGCGGCTGTTGAACAGGTGCTTTATGGCGGCATGAAGATCATGAACGCCAAGGGCGCTTCGGCAGTTCTGATGAACGCCCATACGGGCGAGGTCGTCTCGGCCGCGTCGCTGCCATCCTTCGACCCCAACGACCG
Organism: Ruegeria sp. C2; assembly: GCF_056537765.1. Taxonomy (NCBI): domain Bacteria; kingdom Pseudomonadati; phylum Pseudomonadota; class Alphaproteobacteria; order Rhodobacterales; family Roseobacteraceae; genus Ruegeria; species Ruegeria sp. C2. The sequence goes on from NZ_JBQFRZ010000001.1 coordinate 229,524, forward strand.
CCCACGCCCGCCGACCTCGGGCTTTGACCCCTCGGACAGCCCTCTGTTCAACCGCTATGTGCAGGGCGTGTATGAGCTGGGCTCGGTGTTCAAAATCTTCACTGCCGCGCAGGCGGTGCAATTGGGGCTGGTGAACTCCAACACGATCATTGACACCTCGGGCCCGATGAAAATCGGTCGTTTCCCGATCGGGGAATTCAACGGCAAGAACTATGGCGAGATCAGTGTCGCCGATGTGATCGTGCACAGCTCGAACCGGGGCACCGGACGGCTGGCATTGCAGATTGGTGCGCAGCGACAGCAGGATTTTCTGAACGCGCTGGGCATGTTCGACCCGACCCCGTTTGAGATTGTCGAGGCCAAGGGTGGGCAACCGCTCAAGCCCAAGAAATGGGGTGAGCTGAGCACTGTGACCATCTCCTATGGCCACGGCCTCTCGACCAGTCCGATGCATCTGGCCGCGGGTTACGCAGCGATTGCTAATGGCGGGCATTATGTCAGCCCCACCATCCTGCGCCGTAACGGTCCACAATACGGGCCCCGGGTGATGTCCGAAAATACCGCCAAGCAGGCGCAGAATATGCTGCGCAAAGTCGTGACCGACGGTACCGCCAGCTTTGGTGATGTCAAAGGTTATGACGTGGCAGGCAAGACCGGCACCGCCGACAAACCCAAGCCGCGCGGTGGCTATTATGAGGACAAGGTGATCGCCACCTTTGCCACCATTTTCCCGGCCTACGATCCAAAATATGTGCTGATTGTCACGCTCGATGAGCCGTCCATCGTCGCTTACGGTGAAAAGCGCCGTACCGCTGGCTGGACCGCCGTCCCCGTTGCCGCCGAACTGATCGGACGCGTGGCACCCTTGCTGGGCCTCAGACCCCGGCTTGAGCCTGAGGCGCGCGCTGCTATAACGCTGACCTCAAATTAGGCTGTCCGGCGAAAGGTGGGTCATGGGCAATCAGTCAAAGAAACTCAGCGAACTGGCCCTGACCGCACGGGGCGGGGCCAATCCCGACATCACCAGTCTGGCCGTCGACAGCCGTGAGGTCAAAGACGGTTTCCTCTTCGCAGCCCTTCCCGGCACCCGCGTCCATGGCGGTGAATTCATCCAGTTTGCCCTGCGCATGGGCGCTGCTGCCATTCTGACGGATGCCGAAGGGGCGGAAATCGCCGCCGAAGAACTGGCCGCATCCGACGCTGCCCTGATCGTGACCGAAGACCCGCGCCAGGCACTGGCCGGTGCCGCGGCGCTGTGGTTCGGCGCGCAGCCGAAAACCATCGTTGCTGTCACCGGCACCAATGGCAAAACATCCGTGGCCAGCTTCGTCCGCCAGATCTGGACCGAGCTGGAGCTGGCCGCCGTCAACCTCGGCACAACCGGCGTCGAAGGCGCCTGGACCGCGCCGCTGGCCCACACCACGCCCGAGCCGATCACGCTGCATCGCTGTCTGGCCGAGGCTGCCGAGAACGGCGTGACCCATGCTGCGATGGAGGCTTCCTCCCACGGGCTCGAACAACGCCGTCTGGACGGGGTGCATCTGACCGCCGCCGGGTTCTCGAACTTCACGCAGGACCATCTGGACTATCACGACACGTTCGAGGCGTATTTTGCCGCCAAGGCGGGGCTGTTTGACCGGGTACTGCCAGAAGACGGGGTCGCGGTGATCAACCTTAGCGACCCGAAGGGCGCCGAGATGCGCAAGATTGCCGAGGCGCGGGGTCAGAGCATCATCACCGTGGGTCCTGAGAACTCTAATCTTTGCCTTCTGAATCAACGTTTTGATGCGACTGGGCAGGATTTACGCTTTTCGTGGAAGGGCAAGACCTATCAAACCCGCCTAAACCTGATCGGCGGGTTTCAGGCTGAAAACGTCCTGCTCGCCTGTGGCCTTGTCATCGCGGCGGGAGAGGCCCCCGACCGCGTGTTCGAAACCCTGCCGCACCTGACAACCGTTCGGGGCCGGATGCAGCTGGCCGCCACCCGCGACAACGGTGCGGCGGTGTTTGTCGATTACGCCCACACGCCGGACGCCGTGGCCACCGCGCTGAAAGCGATGCGCCCCCATGTCATGGGCCGCCTGATTGCTATCGTCGGTGCAGGCGGTGACCGCGACGCAACTAAACGCCCGCTCATGGGGCAGGCGGCAGCGGAAAATGCCGATCTGGTCTTTGTCACCGATGACAACCCGCGCAGCGAAGACCCGGCCACCATCCGCGCCGCCGTCATGCTTGGCGCGCCGGAAGCCGCAGAAGTTGGTGACCGGGCCGAGGCCATCCTGCGCGGCATCGACGCGCTGCAACCGGGCGACGCTCTGCTGATTGCGGGCAAGGGGCACGAGACCGGCCAGATAGTCGGAGATCAGGTCCTGCCCTTTGACGATGTGGAACAGGCCAGTATCAGCGTTGCCGCTCTGGACGGGAGGGTCGCATGACGCTCTGGACCGCAGCCGAGGCCGCAAAGGCCACCAACGGGCGCGCCACCACCGATTGGCAGGTGAACGGCGTCTCCATCGACACGCGCACCCTGCAGCCGGGTGACCTGTTCGTTGCGTTGAAGGCTGCCCGCGACGGCCATGATTTCGTCGCCCAAGCGCTTGAAAAAGGCGCAGGCGCAGCGCTTGTGTCGCATATTCCCGAAGGCGTGCTCGAAGATGCACCGCTGTTGATCGTCGACGATGTGCAGACGGGTCTAGAGGCGTTGGGGCAGGCGGCCCGCGCCCGAACCAAGGCGCGCGTGGTGGGGGTGACTGGCAGTGTCGGAAAGACCTCGACCAAGGAAATGCTGGCCAGCATTCTGGAAACGCAAGGAAAAACCCATGCCAGCGTGGCCAGCTACAACAACCACTGGGGCGTGCCGCTGACGCTGGCACGGATGCCACGGGATACTGAATTCGCCGTTATCGAGATCGGTATGAATCATCCGGGCGAAATCGCCCCTCTGGCCCACCAGGCACAGCCGCATGTGGGGCTGGTGACCACCGTGGCTGCCGTCCATCTGGAAGCCTTCGACTCGGTTGCGGGCATCGCCCATGAGAAGGCCGCGATCTTCGACGGGCTGACCAAGGGCGGCACCGCCATCGTCAATGCCGATATCGAACACGCGGGCATTCTGCGCGACTGCGCCGCTGCGCAAGGTGTGAAGATTGTCGAATTCGGCCACAAGGCGCGGGATTTTGTCCTGACCAACGTGCTCCAGGGCCCCGACTCAGTGCAGGGGTACGGACTTGTTGGCGGCGCCGACATCACCTTCGATGTCCAATCCGCGGGAACCCACTTTGCCATGAACGCGCTGGGCGCTCTGGCGGCCTGTGTCGCTCTGGGCGTCGATCTGGTTCAGGCGATTGCGGGCCTGCGCGGGTGGTCGCCGGTCAAAGGGCGCGGCGTGCGCGAACTCATAAGCCTGCCGGACGGCGGCGCGATTAAACTGCTGGACGAAAGCTACAACGCCAACCCCACCTCGATGGAGGCCGCGCTGGACGTGTTGGGAGCCCTTCAGGGCGACCGCCGGATTGCCTTTCTGGGCGACATGAAAGAGCTGGGTGCTGAAGAACGCGCCATGCATGCCGCCATGGCCGAGGTGCCCGCGATGGCGCATGTCGATCAGGTGCACTGCATCGGCCCGCTGATGCAGGCGCTGCATCAGGCCCTGCCCGAGGGCAAGCGCGGGCTGTGGACGGCAACCAGCGATGAGATGGCAGCCCACCTGCCGGAACTGATCCAAAGCGGCGACGTCGTGATGGCCAAGGGGTCGCTGAGTATGGCATTGGCGCGGATCGTTGACGGTCTGCGGCAAATGGGGCATGGCAGCGCGCCAGAGAGCCGTCATTTTGTGAGAAAGGTTTTGTAATGCTCTATTGGTTGACCGCCCTGTCGGACGGAGGGGATTTCTGGAACCTCTTCCGCTATATCACGTTCCGGGCAGGCGGAGCCTTTCTGACCGCGCTGATCTTTGGCTTCCTGTTCGGCAAGCCCCTGATCAACGTGCTGCGCCGCAAGCAGGGCAAAGGCCAACCGATCCGCGATGACGGCCCCGAGGCGCATCTGTCCAAGGCCGGAACCCCCACCATGGGCGGCCTTCTGATCGTGGGTGCGCTGGTGACCTCGACCCTGATCTGGGCGCGCTGGGACAACCCATATGTCTGGATGGTGCTGTTCGTAACGCTGGCCTATGCGGCCATCGGCTTTGCCGACGACTATGCCAAGGTGTCGAAGCAGAACACCAAGGGTGTCTCCAGCAAAATGCGGCTGGCGCTGGGGATTATCATTGCTGTGCTGGCCTCGCTCTGGGCCTCGCTGCATCACCCCGCCGATTTGCAGAACCAGTTGGCGCTGCCGGTGTTCAAGGATACTCTGATCAATCTGGGTCTGTTGTACATCCCGTTCGCGGTGATCGTGATCGTCGGGGCCGCCAATGCGGTGAACCTGACAGACGGTCTGGACGGTCTGGCCATCATGCCCGCGATGATCGCGGCCTCGACCCTCGGCGTGATTGCCTATGCGGTGGGCCGGGTCGACTTCACCGAATATCTCGATGTGCATTATGTGCCCGGTACGGGTGAGATCTTCATCTTCACCTCAGCGCTTTTCGGCGCGGGTCTTGGGTTTCTGTGGTACAACGCCCCTCCGGCGGCGGTGTTCATGGGCGACACCGGGTCTTTGGCGCTGGGCGGCGCACTGGGCGCAATTGCCGTGGCCACCAAGCACGAGCTGGTGCTGGCCATCGTAGGGGGGCTGTTCGTGGTCGAGGCGCTGAGCGTGATCATCCAGGTGCTTTACTTCAAACGCACCGGCAAGCGCGTGTTCCTGATGGCCCCGATCCATCATCACTATGAGAAAAAAGGCTGGGCCGAACCCACCATCGTGATCCGCTTCTGGATCATCTCGCTGATCCTGGCGATGATCGGTCTGGCGACGCTGAAGGTGCGATAATGGTGGATTGGATCAGAAAACAAATAGGCTGGGTTGCCAACGCATCACAAAGTTTGATTGCTGCAATAGTCCTGACTTGGGGTGTGTTTCATGTGGCCGCGCTGCTGGGTAGTGAAAATAATCTGAATAGATTCTGGGCATTGATTGCTGCATTGGTGTTCGTGGTTCCGATGCTCTACGCGCTACTGTGTAATGCCGTTTTAATCGGCTTGAGAGGAGTTGGTATCATCGCCGAAACCGAAGGGTTTGAGGCAGTGGGAAAAAGAGGTAAGCGCCTTCAAATCAAAGTGCTCGAAGTGATTTTTGCTATGACTTCCATTTTGACCCCGTTCGCTCTGCTTGGTGTCTTCAATGGTCACAGGACAGCTTACCTGATCTCTCTTGGTGCGTTTGTATTTGTGCTCAGCATAGTCATACCGTTGTGCTCTGATTGGTTGCAAAGGAACAAAGTACAGTGATCCCGGTCAAAGGATTTTCAGGACAGAAAGTTGCAGTTCTGGGACTGGGCCGGTCGGGTCTGACCACGGCGCGGGCATTGCGCGCGGGCGGGGCCGCGCCGATCTGCTGGGATGATAACCCCGCTGCGCGTGAGGCCGCCGAGGGTGAAGGCTTCGCCTGCGCCGATCTGCGCCGTCACGGGGCGTTTGATGACATAACTTCGCTGATCGTCTCACCGGGCATTCCGCATCTCTACCCCACGCCTAACCCGGTCGTGGCCGCTGCTTTGGATGCCGGTGTGCCCGTCGACAATGATATCGGCCTGTTCTTCCGCTCTTTCGCGGGGCCGGAATGGCATAACTATGATACCCCGCCTCGGGTGATCGCGGTGACGGGCTCGAACGGCAAATCGACGACTGCCGCTTTGATACATCATATACTGGCAGAGGCCGGGCGCGACTCGCAGTTGGCGGGCAATATCGGGCGCGGTGTGCTGGATATCGATCCGGGCGGCGATGGATCGGTCGTGGTGCTGGAGCTTTCCAGCTATCAGACCGAACTGGCCCGCGCGCTGACCCCGGATGTGGCGGTGTTCACCAATCTTTCACCGGATCATCTGGATCGGCATGGGGGCATGGGCGGTTATTTTGCAGCCAAGCGTCGTCTCTTTGCCGAAGGTGGCCCGGATCGCGCCGTGATCGGGATAGATGAGGCCGAGGGCGCATTTCTCGCGGGCCAACTGGCCGAGGGGCCATCGGATGACCGGGTGATCCGCATCTCGGTTGCCCGCAAGCTGACCGGACCGGGCTGGCAGGTCTTTGCCCGCAAAGGCTTCCTGTCGGAATACCGCAAAGGCCGCCAGGCCGGGTCGATCGACCTGCGTGAGATCAGGGGTCTGCCCGGTGCGCATAATCACCAGAACGCCTGCGCCGCTTATGCCGCCTGCCGCTCTCTGGGCCTTGCCCCGCGCGTGATCGAAGACGCGCTGCACAGCTTCCCGGGCCTGCCGCACCGCAGTCAGATCATCGCGGAGGCGGACGGCGTGACCTATGTCAACGACTCCAAGGCAACCAATGTGGACAGCGCCCTGAAAGCGCTGAGCGCGTTCAAGAAGATACGTTGGATATGCGGCGGGCTTGAGAAAGAAGGCGGGCTTGAAGCGCTGAACGGGGCAGGGGATCATGTGATCAAGGCCTATGTCATCGGGCGCGAAGCGGCGGGCTTTGCCATGCAACTGGCCGCAGAGGCGCAGGTCTGCACCACCATGGCCGCCGCAGTCGAACAGGCCATGGCTGACGCGCAATCAGGTGAAGTGGTCCTGCTGGCCCCGGCCGCGGCCAGTTTTGACCAGTATGACAACTTTGAACAGCGCGGCGATGATTTCGTGGCTGAGGTCAAAAAACGCCTCTGAAAGCGGGGCATTTGCAATAGATTGCCGGTTCGGCGAAGCTGTGGCCTATCTGCTTGACGCGCCATGCGCATTGGTTTTTGCCTTCAGGAAATTCAACACGAGGTCATGAATATGCCAAATCGTAAACTTTTTCTGGTCGTTCCCGCTCTGCTGGCTGTAGCGGCCTGCACCAACACTGGCGCCAGCTATCAGCCGGTGATCGACGGTCCGGTGGGCCCGAACTACAACTCTGATCTGGCGCAGTGCCAGCAACTGGCCGCCTCGCAGCCCGGTGTTGACGGATCGACCGCAGGGAACGCGGCCATCGGCGCGGCAGGTGCTGCTGCCGTCACCGGCATCGTTCAGGACAGCAGCGACAATCTGGGTCGTGCAGCCGTTGCCGGTGCTCTGGTCGGGGCTGGTGCCGATGTGATCAACAAGAACCAGAACAAGGAAGTCATCGTGCGCAACTGCATGCGCGGACGTGGCTACAACGTCGTCGGCTAACGACCTGCGATGGCGCTTCCCGAGGCGTGGCCCGAGGACCACGCCCACTGGAAGTTGTAGCCACCCAGCCAGCCGGTGACATCCACCGCTTCACCAATCGCATAGAGGCCGGGGACATCCCTGGCCTCCATCGTTTTCGACGACAGGCCCTCGGTGTCGATCCCGCCCAGAGTCACCTCGGCCGTGCGATAGCCCTCGGTGCCTGACGGCGTAAGCCGCCAGTCGGACAGCGCAGCGATCAGATCGGACAGCGCCGCGTCGGACTGATCCGCAAGATTGCCCTTCATCGGTATATGATGCTTGAGATGGTCCACCAGCCGTGTGGGCAGGTGGCGCGCCAACTCGGTGGTCAGCGCTTTGCGCCCACCGGCCTGCCGCTGATCGCGCAGCAGATCGAACAGCGGCAGATCGGGGATCAGGTTAACCCTGATCTCCTCCCCCTCGTGCCAATAGGAAGACAGTTGCAGCACCGAAGGTCCGCTCAGCCCGCGATGGGTGAACAACAGAGCTTCGTCAAAGCTGGTGCGCGCATTGGACAGACGCGCGGCCAGAGAGACGCCGGACAGGTCCTTGAAACGCCCGTCCGAGAAGGTGAACGGCACCAGCGCCGCCCGCGTTTCGGTCACCTGCAGCCCGAATTGCTGCGCGATGTCATAGGCCAGCCCGGTCGCGCCCATCTTGGGGATCGACTTGCCGCCGGTGGCCAGCACCAGATTGCGGCAGGTCAGGGGGATGCGCTTGCCCTCGCGTTCGACGTCCAGGGCAAAGCCACTCTCGGTCTTGCGCAGATCGCGCAAACTGGTCTGAACCCAAAGCGTGGCCCCGGCGCGCTCCATCTCGTCCAGCAGCATCTGAATGATCTGCTTCGACGACCCGTCGCAGAACAGCTGCCCCAGCGTTTTCTCATGCCATGCAATGCCATGGCGACCGACCAGATCGATGAAATCCCACTGCGTATACCGTGCCAGCGCGGATTTACTGAAATGCGGATTGTTCGACAGGAAATTGCCCGGCCCCGCATACATATTTGTGAAATTGCATCGCCCACCGCCTGAGATGCGGATCTTTTCACCCGGCGCTTTTGCATGATCAATCACCAGCACGCGCCCGCCGCAATGGACGGCGCACATCATGCCGGCAGCCCCGGCGCCAAGGATGATCGTGTCATAATTCATGCCTCCGCCCTTGGCCTGTAATCGGCGCGAAGGCAAGGGGCTGACGTGCTCAAGCCCCGGCGAATTCGGATCTCTGAACAGCCAGTGTTGGTTCGTGGTCGCCCGGAAGGATGTGCATCGGTCACAAGATCTGACGAATTGGTTAGACTCACTTGACCGGTGTGCAAGCTGTCCTTAGCAAAACCTTAGTGCTTTTGGTTAAGAAACAGAGCGCGTGTTTTTCAGTTCTGGTGGAGTTGCCCCCAATGCCGACAACAATCTTTGGTGCGTTTCGCACCGATTCCACGCTGTCTGCTGCAGATGTCACGTTCGACGCGACGGGCACGACCTTCCAGATTTCGAGCTATAGTCAGATCACGATCGAGGATGGGGCGGACGGGACCATTTTCGACGGCGACGACCAGAGCAACGAAACCCCCAACGATCCGACGCAAACCCTTGCGGGAAATGCCATCTATTGGGACTTCACGATTGAGGTGACGGACGGAACCAACACCTATGAGATCGGCGTCTTCGACTACGACATCAACGGTGATGGAAACTCCCTCACGATCAACGAAGAAGCAGGCTTTTTCCTGGCCTTTATCGGGGGCTCTGTTCCGCCTCTGAACACAACGCTCACGATCAATGGCGTTGTTGATAACGGCCCGAACATCGATGTCGATACGGTTGTGCCATGCTTTGTCACGGGCACCCGGATCGAAACCCCGGATGGGCTTCGCGCGATCGAAACGCTCAAGGCCGGGGATGCGGTGCTGACCCTTGACCATGGCCCACAGATCATTCGCTGGATCGGTTCACGCGATCTGGATCGCGTTGATTTAGCAGCCAAACCCAAGCTGCGCCCGATCCGGATTGCCAAAGGTGCGCTGGGCGAGGGCCTGCCAGCACGCGACCTGCGTGTATCGCCGCAGCATCGCATGCTTGTGCGGTCTCCGATTGCGGTGCGCATGTTCGAGACGGGCGAAGTTCTGATCCCGGCAGGGAAGCTTCTGGATCTGCCAGGCGTATCTGTTGACGAAGACGCAACCTCGATCACTTATGTTCACATGCTGTTCGACCGGCACGAGGTGGTCTTCGCCGAAGGCGCCCCATCCGAGAGCCTGTTCACAGGACCCGAAGCCCTGAAAGGCGTCGGCAAAGACGCTCTGGCCGAAATCGAGGCGCTGTTCCCCGAGGTCGCGACTGGTGTTCATGCACCGCAACTTGCGCGTCTGACACCGGCGCGGGGCGGGCAGGTTCGCTCGCTGATCCGCCGTCATGTGAAGAACCGCAAACCGCTGCTGGCAGGGTAGAACATCCTGAACATCACCTCATCGCCTTGCCGTGAAAGCACCGTGGCGCCCGCATTTCGCAACGAAAATGGGCCTTTATAAAGCGAAGTTAATCACCGCGTTTGGGTCGGTTTCGACGCTTCGACTGACATCTGCAATCTTCAGCCGGAAAGACGGTCGCCTGTGATTGAAACAGTGCCGCTCAGAAATCGCTCAAACGCCGTCATTCCACTGGCCTGAATGCAAAAATCGCTGTAGACTCTCAATCAGATCCCGAAAACGGGACGTGTACGAGGCAGATAGTGGCGGTATCTCATGACTGAGATGGTGTATGGCGCGGTCCAGGACCAGCGCGGCGAACCGATTCTTCCAAAGTGGTGGCGGACGATTGACCGCTGGACGATGTCCTGCGTTCTGATCCTGTTTGTCATCGGGCTTCTGCTGGGGCTGGCCTCATCGCCGCCGCTCGCGGGGCGCAACGGGTTCGATCCGTTCCACTATGTTGAACGTCAGGCGCTGTTTGGCGGGCTGGCACTGGTTGCGATGCTGCTGACCTCGATGATGTCGCCGACGTTGGTTCGGCGTCTGGCGATCTTGGGTTTCCTCGGCGCTTTCGTGGCGCTGGCTTTCCTGCCGATCTTCGGCACCGATTTCGGCAAGGGCGCGGTACGCTGGTATTCGCTGGGTTTCGCCTCGCTGCAGCCATCAGAATTCCTCAAACCCGGTTTCGTCGTCGTCGCCGCATGGCTGCTGGCCGCCTCGCAAGAGATCAACGGCCCGCCGGGGCGGCTCTGGTCGTTCGCGCTGTGCATGTCCATCGTCGCGATGCTGGTGATGCAGCCAGATTTCGGGCAGGCCTGTCTGATCCTCTTTGGCTGGGGCGTGATGTATTTCGTGGCCGGCGCACCGATGTTGCTGCTGCTGGGCATGGCCGGGGCGGTCGTGTTGGGCGGCATGTTCGCCTATTCCAATTCCGAGCACTTCGCCCGCCGCATTGACGGGTTCCTGAACCAAGAGGTCGATCCGACCACCCAGCTGGGCTATGCCACCAACGCCATCCGCGAAGGCGGCCTGTTCGGTGTTGGCGTCGGTGAGGGGCAGGTGAAATGGTCTCTGCCCGATGCGCATACGGATTTCATCATCGCGGTGGCGGCCGAGGAATACGGCCTGATCCTCGTCCTGATCATCATCGCGCTTTATTCGCTGATCGTGGTGCGCTCGCTGCTGCGGTTGATGCGCGAACGCGACATGTTCATCCGTCTGGCCGGCACCGGTCTGGCCTGCATGTTCGGCGTTCAGGCGATGATCAACATGGGCGTCGCCGTGCGCCTGCTGCCCGCCAAGGGCATGACGCTGCCCTTCGTCAGCTATGGCGGCTCGTCCCTGATCGCAGGCGGCATCGCGGTCGGCATGTTGCTGGCCTTCACCCGAACCCGCCCACAAGGCGAGCTTGGCGACATTCTGCGCGGACGAGGCTGATGGGCAAACCTTACCTTCTGATTGCGGCGGGCGGTACCGGGGGGCACATGTTCCCCGCGCAGGCGTTGGCCGAGGCGATGCTGCTCAAGGACTGGCGCGTGCGCCTGTCCACCGATCCCCGTGGCGCACGTTATACCGGCGCGTTTCCCAAAGGCGTCGAAATCGTCGAGGCCTCCTCCGCCACTTTCGCCCGTGGCGGCCTGGCCGCCAAGGTGATGGTCGGGCCGAAGATTGCTGCGGGCGTGACCGGCATGGCAGCAGGGATGATGCGTGACAAGCCGGACGTGGTGGTGGGCTTTGGCGGCTATCCGTCGATCCCGGCGCTGGGCGCGGCGACGCTGCTGAAAATCCCCCGCATGATCCACGAACAGAACGGAGTGCTGGGACGCGTGAACCAGCTCTTTGCCACCCGCGTGGCACAGGTGGCCTGCGGCGTCTGGCCCACAGACCTGCCCGAAGGCGCGAAGGGTCTGCACACCGGCAACCCGGTACGCGCCGCCGTACTGGAGCGCGCCGCTGCTCCCTATATCCCGCCGGGCGATTATCCGATGTCGGTGCTGGTCATGGGTGGCTCGCAGGGCGCACGCATCCTCAGCGACGTGGTGCCCGACGCGATTGCGGCGCTGCCAGAGTATCTGCGCGGCTTCATCCGGGTTTCGCATCAGGCGCGCGCGGAAGATCAGGCGCGTGTGGCCGCGTTCTATGCCGAACATGGCATCCTTGCCGATGTACAACCCTTCTTCGAAGACGTCCCTCGGCGGATGTCCGAGGCGCAGCTGGTCATCTCGCGCTCGGGCGCGTCCAGCGTTGCTGATATCTCGGTGATTGGGCGACCCTCGATCCTGATCCCCTTCGCCGCAGCCGCCGGAGATCACCAGACCGCCAACGCGCGTGGGCTGGTTCAGGCGGGCGGGGCGATCATGATCCCCGAAAACGCCCTTGACGTTGCCGCGCTGACACAGCAAATGACCACGGTTTTCACCAACCCCGAAGCCGCACAGCAAATGGCCCATGCCGCGCTATCGGTTGGGGCTCCGGACGCGACCGAGCGTCTGGTCGCCCTTGTCGAACAACTGGCGCAGAAGGAGACCTCATGAATCCAGCAACCAAACTGCCGCAGGACGTTGGGCCGATCCACTTTGTGGGCATCGGCGGGATCGGGATGTCGGGTATTGCCGAGGTGCTTCTGAACCTTGGCTACCGGGTTCAGGGGTCGGACCTCAAGGCGTCGAAAATCACCGACCGTCTGGCCTCGCTGGGGGCTGAGATCTTTGTCGGCCAGCGCGCCGAAAACCTGCAGAACGCCGCCGTGGTCGTGGTCTCGACCGCGATCAAGCCGGGCAATCCGGAACTGGACGAGGCGCGCGCGCAAGGTCTTCCGGTGGTCCGCCGTGCCGATATGCTGGCCGAACTGATGCGCTTGCGCTCGAACATCGCAATCGCCGGAACCCACGGCAAGACCACCACGACCACGATGATGGCCGAGCTTATGGTCGCGGGCGATTTCGACCCCACCGTCATCAATGGCGGCATCATCCACGCCTATGGCTCGAACGCGCGGATGGGGCAGGGCGAATGGATGGTGGTCGAGGCGGATGAGAGCGATGGCTCCTTCAACCGCCTACCTGCAACCATCGCCATCGTCACCAATATCGACCCCGAGCATATGGAGCATTGGGGCGATTTCGACCAACTGCGCGACGGTTTCCACGAGTTCGTCTCAAACCTGCCCTTCTACGGTCTGGCCGTCTGCTGCACGGATCATGCCGAGGTGCAGGCTCTGGTCGGGCGCATCACCGACCGCCGTGTGCGCACCTATGGCTTCAACGCGCAGGCCGATGTGCGGGCCGAGAACCTGACCTACAAAGGCGGCGTCGCCCATTTCGACATCCACCTGCAATACGAAGACAAGGTGATCGAGGGCTGTACCCTGCCGATGCCGGGGGACCACAACGTCTCGAACGCTCTATCCGCCGTGGCCGTGGCCCGCCATCTAGGCATGAAGGCCAGCGAAATTCGCGAGGCGCTGGCCAATTTCGGCGGCGTCAACCGCCGCTTTACCAAGGTCGGGGAAATCAACGGCGTCACCATCATCGACGATTACGGCCATCACCCGGTCGAGATTGCAGCCGTTCTCAAGGCTGCACGTCAGGCCACCGAGGGCCGCGTCATCGCCGTCCACCAGCCGCACCGTTATTCGCGCCTCTCCAACCTGTTCGACGATTTCTGCACCTGCTTCAACGACGCCGATGTGGTCGCCATTGCCGAGGTCTTTGCTGCGGGCGAAGACCCGATTGAGGGCGCATCCCGCGACGATCTGGTCGAAGGTCTGATCCGCCACGGCCACCGTCATGCGCGGGCCATATTGGATGAAAGTGACCTCGAACGCCTCGTGCGCGAACAGGCCCGTCCCGGCGATATGGTCGTCTGCCTCGGTGCAGGTACGATCAGCGCCTGGGCCAACGGATTGCCCGACCGGTTGATCGCCAAAGCGAGCTGATACTATGGCGTGGTCGCTCATAATCGCCTGCGGCTGGGTGCTCGCCTCGACCATCGTGGCGATGCTGCCCATGCGCCTGCAATTCCCGCCGGGCCTGGTGCTGTTTGTCAGCGCGCCCGCACTGATCCTGTGGCTGAGCTACGATTATGGCTGGTTCATCGGAGTGCTGGCCATTGCCGGCTTTGCCTCGATGTACCGCAACCCGATCCGCTATTACTGGCGCAAATGGACGGGCAGAGAGGTGTCTGAGTGAACTGGTCAATCGCGCTTGCCGGTCTTTGGGGGCTGACCGCCAATATTCTGGCCATGCTGCCCAGCAAGGACAACCACTGGCGACGTGCCTATTTCCTGATCGCTGTGGGCGTTCCCATTCTGGGCTATGTCACCTATGAAAACGGCCCTTGGGTTGGGTTACTTGTCCTTGCCGCAGGCATGTCGGTGCTGCGCTGGCCGGTGATTTACCTCACCCGTTGGACAAAGGCGAAAATGCAGGGCATGAAGGCGGCCAACAAGTAACCGACCGTTTCAGGAGGTCCCAATGGTCAACGTCGCCACCTTCGCCTATCTGCCACTCATCTGTCTCGTCTTCGGCACCGTTGCGGGCTTTGTCGCCGGGCGCTGGATCGGCACCAAGGGATTGCTGTGGTTGATCGGGCTGACCTCGGCCGTGGCGCTGGCGCTGATCGTGATGCTTGCGGGCGTCGAAACCGGTGAAGAAGAACAAGCCTTCGGTCCCTTTGTCTGGCTAACGGGCGGTGTTCTGCCTTTCCTGTTCGCGGTGATCATGGGCGGCGTTGGCGGACGCAGTCTGGCGGCAAGGGCAAACACATGATGCATCTGCCCGATGTTCGGGGCCGTCTGACTCAGGCCCGTCCATTGAGCGACCTGACATGGCTGCGGGTCGGCGGACCAGCCGACTATCTGTTCCAACCCGCAGATATCGAGGACCTGCAGGCCTTTCTGCGCGACCTTCCTTCCGATGTTCCGGTCTTTCCCATGGGCGTCGGTTCCAACCTAATCGTGCGGGACGGCGGCCTGCGGGCCGTGGTGATCCGGCTGGGGCGCGGCTTCAACGATATCTCGGTCGATGGCAACACGGTTACCGCAGGCGCTGCGGCGCTGGATGCGCATGTGGCGCGCAAAGCGGCGGATGCGGGTGTGGACTTGACTTTCCTGCGCACGATCCCCGGTTCCATCGGCGGGGCCGTGCGCATGAACGCGGGCTGTTACGGCAGCTACACCGCGGATGTGCTGCAAAAGGCCACCATCGTCACCCGGACCGGAGAGGTCGTGGACCTGACCCCGCAAGACCTCAACTTCCGCTATCGCCAGTCCGACCTGCCCGAAGGCGCTGTGCTGGTCTCGGCGACGTTCCAAGGCCCCTCTGGCGATCCTGCGGACCTGCACGCCCGCATGGAAGCGCAACTGCAAAAGCGCGACGAAACCCAGCCCACCAAGGATCGCAGCGCCGGATCGACTTTCCGCAATCCCGCCGGGTTCTCTTCGACCGGGCGCGCGGATGACGTGCATGACCTCAAGGCGTGGAAGGTGATCGACAACGCAGGCATGCGTGGCGCCATCAAAGGTGGCGCGCAGATGAGCCCCAAGCACTCGAATTTCCTGATCAACACCGGCACAGCCACCGCCGCTGACCTCGAAGGTCTGGGCGAAGAGGTGCGAAAAAAGGTTTACGAAACAAGCGGCATCACGCTAGAGTGGGAAATCATGCGGGTCGGTGATCCGCTGAATGAATAAAGCCCCAACCGTCAGACCAAAACAGGCAAATTCAGGCGACGGATCAAAGGCATAAACGCAGTACGGACCACCACATAAGGTCCGGGGACATTGAGGCGCACATTGGGTATGTCGAGCAGGACAAACCCCAAAGTGGCGGTATTGATGGGCGGCCCCTCGGCGGAACGCGAGGTGTCTCTCAGCTCTGGGCGCGAATGCGCAGCCGCCCTTGTGGGAGAAGGCTTTGAAGTGGTCGAACTGGACGCAGGTCCCGACCTCTACGCGCGCCTTTCAGAGATCAAGCCGGATGTGGTTTTCAACGCCCTGCATGGCCGCTGGGGCGAGGATGGCTGTGTACAGGGACTGTTGGAATGGATGCGCATTCCCTATACGCATTCCGGCGTGCTGGCTTCGGCGCTGGCGATGGACAAGCAGCGCAGCAAGGAAATTTACCAGACCGAAGGCCTGCCGATCGTGCCCAGCCTGATCGTGCCCAAGGTCGAGGTGGTCGAGGTCCACGTGATGGAGCCACCCTATGTGGCCAAGCCCAACAACGAAGGCTCCAGCGTCGGCATCTATATCGTGCATGAAAACGCCAATGGCCCGCCGCAACTGGACGAGGCCATGCCCGATTTGGTGATGGTCGAGAAATACGTCGCGGGCCGCGAACTCACCGTGACCGTGATGGGCGACCGCGCCCTGACCGTGACCGAGATCATGACCGATGGCGGCTGGTACGATTATGACGCCAAGTACAAGCCCGGCGGATCGTGGCATGTGCTGCCCGCCGACATCCCGCAGGATATCTTTGATCGCTGCATGGACTATGCGGTGAAGGCGCATAAAGCGCTGGGATGTCGCGGCGTGTCACGGACCGACTATCGCTGGGATGACAGCATGGGGGTCGACGGGTTGTTCCTGCTCGAAACCAATACCCAGCCGGGTATGACACCGACCTCGCTGGTACCTGAGCAGGCCGAGTATTGCGGCATGACGTTCGGCCAGCTCTGCGCCTGGATGGTGGAGGACGCCTCATGCGACCGCTGATCGCCACCCGCGCGCCGGTGATCCACCGGACCAAACCGCTGGCCGGGCCGGATGCCGACTTTAATACCGCACCAAGGCCCGAACCCAAGGCGGAACCCAGGCTGCGTCTGCGTGGAATGCGCATGTTTGGCCGGTCGGGCCGGTTTGTTGATCCGGCCCCGTCAAAGCTCAGCTACCGGCTGCAGCGCTGGATGCTGACGCCCGGGATTCGCCGGGGCCTGAAGATCGGCCTGCCAATTCTGGCCGTCGTGACAGCCATTGGTCTGTATTTCGCCTCGGAAGATCGCCGCATGGCGCTCGAGACGTATATTGCCGACATCAAGACCTCGATCCAGGAACGCCCCGAATTCATGGTCAACCTGATGGCCATCGATGGGGCAGGGACCACATTGTCCGAGGATATCCGCGAGGTCGTGCCGCTCGACTTTCCGCTCAGCTCCTGGGATCTGGATGTCGAACAGATCCGCGACACGATCACCGGGCTGGACCCGGTGAAATCGGCCACCGTACGCATCCGTCCCGGCGGAATCCTGCAGGTCAACGTGATCGAACGTCAGCCGGTGATCGTCTGGCGCACCCGTGACGGGATCGAGCTATTGGATGAGACCGGTGCCCATGTGGACATGATCGCAGCGCGCGCCGATCACGCGAACCTTCCGCTGATCGCAGGGAAGGGCGCGGATAAACACGTACCGGAAGCGCTGCAAATCCTCTCTACCGCCCGCAGTTTGGGCGAGCGGGTCCGCGGCCTTGTCCGCGTTGGCGAGCGGCGCTGGGATCTGGTGTTGGATCGCAAGCAGCGCATCATGCTGCCGACCGAACGCCCTGCGCGCGCGCTGGAGCGCGTGCTGGCGGTGAACGAAGTGCAGGACCTTCTGGAACGCGATGTGGCCGTGGTCGATATGCGACTCGGTCAGCGGCCAACCATCCGAATGAACGAAACAGCCAGCGCAGACTGGTGGAACACAAAAGTAGATGTGAGTAGCGGGCAGTAACGACCATGATGACCGATCTTTATCAGTCCCAACGCGCCATGCGGCAGATGCGCCGCCAAGCGATGCAACGCGGCGTCGTCGCCATTCTGGATGTGGGCAGCTCCAAAATCGCCTGCCTCGTCCTGCGTTTTGACGGGACTGGGCGGCTGTCCGAGGATAACTCGATCGGCTCCATGGCCGGTCAGACCGGGTTCCGGGTCATCGGCGCTGCGACCACCCGCTCGCGCGGGGTGCAGTTCGGCGAAGTTACCGCGATGCAGGAAACCGAACGCGCCATCCGCACCGCCCTGCAGGCGGCGCAGAAGATGGCCGATATCCGCGTCGATCACGTCATCGCGTCGTTCTCGGGGGCCAATCCGCGCTCCTATGGCCTTGACGCGCAGGTCGATCTGGAAGGCCAACTGGTCACCGAGGCCGAAGTGGGTCGCGTCCTGAATGCCTGCGATGTGCCCGACTACGGCGAAGGGCGCGAGGTGCTGCACGCCCAGCCGGTGAATTTCGCGCTCGACAACCGCTCGGGCCTGATCGACCCGCGCGGTCAGCTGGGGCAGAGCCTCGCGGTGGATATGCATATGCTCACCGTCGATGCGGTGGCGATCCAGAACATCGTGCGCTGTATCAAGCGCTGCGATCTGGAGCTGGCAGGGATTGCGAACTCGGCCTATGTCTCGGGCGTTTCCGCGCTTGTTGAGGACGAGCAGGAGTTGGGCGCGGCCTGCATCGACATGGGCGGCGGCACCACCAGCGTGTCGATTTTCATGAAGAAACACATGATCTATGCCGATTGCGTGCGCATGGGCGGCGATCACGTGACAAGCGACATTTCGATGGGCCTCGGCGTGCCCGCTGCGGTGGCCGAACGCATCAAGACCTTCAACGGCGGTGTCCACGCAACCGGGGCCGATGATCGCGACTTGATCGATATCGGCGGCGATACCGGCGATTGGGAACACGACCGCCGCACCGTCAGCCGCGCCGAGCTGATCGGCATCATGCGTCCCCGCGTCGAGGAAATCCTCGAAGAGGTTCGCACCCGTCTGGACGCTGCAGGTTTTGACCACCTGCCCAGCCAACAGATCGTTCTGACTGGCGGAGGCAGCCAGATCATGGGGCTCGACGGGCTGGCCAGCCGCATTCTGGGTCAACGTGTTCGTTTGGGTCGCCCGCTGCGCGTGCATGGCCTGCCGCAATCCGCGACTGGGCCGGGCTTTTCCTCGGCGGTGGGCCTCAGCCTGTTTGCGGCGCACCCGCAGGACGAATGGTGGGATTTCGAAATCCCTGTCGACACCTACGCCGCACGCCCCTTCAAACGCGCCGTGCGCTGGTTCCGTGACAATTGGTAAACGTCTGCGCCGGGCAACCCTTGGCGCGGCCTTCTTGCCCGCTGCGGCTGCGGCCCAGACCCTGATCTCGCCCGAGGCGTTTCTGAACGCCGTCGTCGGCAAGACAATCACTTTCCACGAAATCCGCAGCGGCATGCTGGTCGGGACCGAGGAATTCCTCAGCCCGACTCTCTCAGTCTGGCGGATGGAGGGGCGGGGTTGCGTCTACGGCCAGATCACCACGCCGAACGGCCAGATCTGCTTTCTCTATGACGATGCGCCCGATGGCCTGCCGGTCTGCTGGTGGCCTTTTTTGCATGATGACCGGCTGATGGTCCTTCTGGCGCGTTTCGTTGGCAGTGAAACGCAAGAGGTCCGCAGCATTTCCGAGAACAGCCTGAACTGCCCAAGTGCCCCGACAAGCTAAAGAAATCGGTTGCGGCGACCGCCAATTTCCCGCAAAATACTATTTAAGGCCCGATAGAGGCCCAGCGGCAGGACATTGAGCAGTTTTCCGCGATCAAAACGAGTGATCAATGAGTTTTCGCACCCCCGCAGAGCGGGTGGGGTTTTTCCGTGTGTAGTGGTACATGAGCCTTTCGCCGCAACATGTCGCGGTAACAGCGAAATGCCGCTGTTCGATGCCTTATTTCCTCCATATTTTGTGGATTCTGGCGATTTTTCTGGTGACGTTTCTGAAATGACACAGTAAAATAATCTGTGGATAGGTCAGAAAAAACCGCATTTTGCGGCAACATAAAAACAGGCGGACAGAGCATGACATTAAATCTTTCGATGCCCGGGCACGACGAACTCAAGCCTCGGATTACCGTATTTGGCGTTGGCGGCGCTGGGGGCAACGCTGTCGACAACATGATTGAAAAACAGCTGGACGGCGTGGAATTTGTCGTTGCCAACACCGATGCGCAGGCGCTGCAGCAAAGCCGCTCGTCGGCGCGGGTGCAGCTGGGCGTCAAGGTCACCGAAGGTCTGGGCGCAGGGGCACGTCCGACCGTGGGTGCCGCGGCTGCCGAAGAAAGCATTGAACAGATCGTGGATCATCTGGCGGGCGCGCATATGTGCTTCATCACCGCCGGCATGGGCGGCGGCACCGGTACGGGTGCGGC
This sequence comes from Ruegeria sp. C2, assembly GCF_056537765.1. NCBI lineage: Bacteria > Pseudomonadati > Pseudomonadota > Alphaproteobacteria > Rhodobacterales > Roseobacteraceae > Ruegeria > Ruegeria sp. C2. The sequence goes on from NZ_JBQFRZ010000001.1 coordinate 249,444, forward strand.
TCCGATCATCGCGCAAGCCGCCCGTGAACTGGGTGTTCTGACAGTTGGTGTTGTGACCAAGCCCTTCCAATTCGAAGGTGCCAAGCGCATGCGCCAGGCCGAAGACGGCGTCGATGCTCTGCAGAAGGTCGTTGACACGCTGATCATCATCCCGAACCAGAACCTGTTCCGTCTGGCCAATGAAAAGACCACATTTACCGAGGCGTTCTCGATGGCCGATGACGTACTCTATCAAGGCGTCAAAGGCGTGACCGACCTGATGGTCCGTCCGGGCCTGATCAACCTCGACTTTGCCGATGTTCGTGCGGTGATGGACGAGATGGGCAAGGCGATGATGGGTACCGGTGAGGCCACTGGTGAGGATCGCGCGGTTCAGGCGGCCGAGAAAGCGATTGCCAACCCGCTGCTGGACGAAATCAGCCTCAAGGGCGCCAAGGGTGTGCTGATCAACATCACCGGTTCGCACGACCTGACCCTGTTCGAACTGGACGAGGCCGCCAACCGCATCCGCGAGGAAGTGGACCCCGAGGCGAACATCATCGTCGGCTCGACCCTCGACACTGAGATGGAAGGCGGCATGCGCGTTTCGGTCGTTGCCACCGGTATCGACGCCAGCGAGAAAACCGACGATGTGCCGGTCGCGCGCCGCTCGATGTCGGCACCGCTGACCCGGACGGTGTCCGCGGAAGAGCCAGCACAGGAACACGTAGCCGCGGATGAGGCCCCCGCGGCAGAGGATGCAAACATCGCCCCCACGCTGTTTGAATCGATCGAAGATGTTGAGCTGAACGAAGGCTGGCATGAAGAACAACCCGCCGCGCAAGAGGATGACGGCCTGCCGCCGCCAGCCTACCAGCCGCAGGTGGCGCAGTTCGAGCCTCAGCCCGAGCCGGAAGACATCGCAGACTCCTATGCCGCCCCGCGTGCCCAGACCCCCGGCACCCCATCGCCCGAGGCGATGCAGCGGTTGCAGGCAGCTGTGCAGAAGGTTCCGCAGAACCGTCTGCGGCAGACCGAAGCACCACGCGAAGCGGCCCCCGAACCGCAGCAATCGGCTGAGGATCGCCCCCGTTTCGGGTTCAATCGTCTGATCGATCGGATGACCGGCCACGCTGCCGATACGCCGGCCCAACCCGTGCGCCAACAGCCCTCAATGCGGGCAACTGACGCAACGGCACCGGCCCGCGAAGAGGCTGACCCAGAGCAGGATCGCATCGAAATTCCGGCCTTCCTGCGCCGTCAGGCTAACTGATCGCGGTAACAAAATCGTTGGAAAGGGTCGCCATTTGGCGGCCCTTTTCTTTTTAATTACAGGGTTTTGACAAGGGCTAAGCAGGGTTTTGCCGATCTGTCACAATCATGTTTCAATCGGTTGCAAAGAGTGAGTTGAGCCTTAGCGCCCGCTTCCTTAGTTGGGGGTTCAACACAGCCGACCCTAGGCTGGACACCACGCGCTGAGGTTCATTTTGCAACATACGCTCAAATCTTCGGTCACGTTTACAGGCGTCGGCCTGCATGGCGGCAAGCCTGCAACGATGGTCCTGAAGCCAGCCGCAGCCGGTCACGGCATCTGGTTCAAGCGCACCGATATCGAATTGGGCAATGCACTGATCCCGGCGATCTATGACGTGGTCGAGCGCACACCGCTCTGCACCCGTCTGGTGAATGACGCAGGCGTATCCGTTTCAACCATCGAACACATCATGGCTGCGCTGGCCGGATGCGGTATCCACAACGCACTGATCGAGATCGACGGCCCCGAAGTTCCGATCATGGATGGCTCGTCCGTTGAATTCGTGCGCGGCATCATGGCCAAAGGCGTGCGCCGTCAGGCCAGCCCGGTTCTGGCTTATGAAGTGCTCAAGCCGATCACCGTTTCGCGCGAAGGCGCAAGCGCGTCGATTGCCCCGGCCGAAGGGCTCGAGATCGAATTCCACATCGATTTCGAAGACGACGCCATTGGCAGCCAGACCAAGGTTCTGGACATGCGCAACGGATCTTTCGCCCGCGAACTCTGCGACAGCCGCACTTTCTGCCGCCGCACCGATGTCGAGGCGATGCGCGAAAACGGGCTCGCCTTGGGCGGTACGCTGGAAAACGCTGTGGTCGTGCAGGGCGACGAAGTGCTGACACCCGGTGGCTTCCGCCACGCGGACGAAGCCGTACGCCACAAGATGCTGGACGCTCTGGGCGATCTCTATCTGGCAGGCGGTCCGATTCTGGGACGGTTCACCGGTGAAAAGTCGGGCCACTCCATGACCAACACCCTGCTGCGCAAACTGTTCGAAACACCCGGCGCGGTGCGTCCGGTGCTGTGCACCCCGGAACAGGCTGCGCGTCTGCCCGGTCAGGGCCTTGTCCGCAGCGAAATTCCTCAGGTGGCGTAAGCCGATCAACTCTGGCGACAATTGCGTCACGAGGGTGCATAAGGCGTTTTGCCCCGGAATTTTATGTGCTAGACCGAGGTCCGATCAGGGACAAATCCCGCTAAGTAAGACGACAAGGATGGGCGGAATGGTTGGCACCAAGGCGGCAGTCAGAATCGCAGGCGCGCTTCTCGTGGCAGCAGTTTTGACCGCGTGCGGCGACAATGGCCTGTTCGGCAGCCGCGGCGCAGACCGTAATCAGAATCTCGAAGGGTATACGCCCGAACAGATTTTCACCCGCGGCGAATACGAACTGTCGCAGAATCGCTCGGATGATGCGGCGTGGTATTTCTCGGAAGTCGAACGCCTGTACCCCTATTCCGACTGGGCCAAGCGCGCGCTGATCATGCAGGCGTTTTCGTTCCACTCCGACAAGAACTATGCTGAAAGCCGTGCCGCCGCGCAGCGGTATATCGATTTCTACCCGACCGACGAAGACGCAGCCTATGCGCAGTATCTTCTGGCGCTCAGCTATTATGACCAGATCGACGAAGTGGGCCGCGACCAGGGCCTGACCTTTCAGGCGCTGCAATCCCTGCGCACGGTGATCGAGGTCTATCCCGACAGCGAATACGCCACCTCGGCGATCCTGAAATTCGACCTGGCCTTCGACCATCTGGCCGGCAAGGAAATGGAGATCGGGCGCTATTATCTGCGTCAGGACCACTTCACCGCCGCGATCAACCGCTTCCGTGTTGTGGTCGAGGATTTCCAGACCACATCCCACACCGCCGAAGCGCTCTATCGCCTGATCGAGGCTTATCTGGCGCTGGGTCTGGTGGATGAGGCGCAATCCGCCGGTGCGATTCTGGGTTACAACTACCAGTCCTCGGAATGGTACGAAGCAGGGTACGCGCTGCTGACCTCGCGTGGGCTTGATCTCAAGAGCCGTGGCAACAACTGGCTCAGCCAGATTTATCGCCAGACCATCAAGGGTGAGTGGTTGTAACGGCCATGGCTACAGGCGTGGGATGCTAAAGACCCGATGCTGCGCGCCCTTGATATCCGCGACATGCTGATCATCGACCGGTTGGAACTGACCTTCCAACCGGGTCTGAACGCTTTGACCGGTGAAACCGGCGCGGGCAAATCGATCCTGCTGGATTCACTGGGCTTTGTTTTGGGCTGGCGTGGGCGCGCCGAACTGGTTCGTCAGGGCGCGGCGCAGGGCGAGGTTGTGGCCGAATTTGAACTGCCCGATGATCACCCCGCCCATGCGGTTCTGGCCGAGGCCGGTTTGCCCGGTGGAGAGGAACTGATCCTGCGCCGCGTCAACACTGCCGAGGGGCGCAAGACCGCCTGGGTCAACGATCGCCGCTGCTCGGGCGAAGTGCTGCGTGCGTTATCGGAAACCCTGATCGAGCTGCACGGCCAGCATGATGACCGGGGCCTGCTGAACCCACGCGGCCACCGCGCGATGCTTGATGCTTATGCCGGGACAGGGGACCAGCTTGCCGCCGTGCGCGCCGCGTGGTCCGAAATGTCTCGTGCCCGCAAGGCACTGGCCCAGACCGAAGCGACGCTGGAGGCCATGCGCGCCGAAGAGGAATTCCTGCGCCATTCCGTGGCCGAGCTGGATCAGCTTGACCCGCAGCCGGGTGAGGATGCTGAGCTCGACGCCCGTCGCCGCATGATGCAGGGGGCCGAACGCATCCGCGGTGACGTGGCCCGCGCCTTCGCGCTGCTGGGCGGCGACGGGGCCGAGGGCGCGATGGCCGACGCCGTCCGCTGGCTCGAAGGCGTGTCAGACAGTGCAGACGGTCAGTTGGAAGAGCCTATCGCCGCCTTGGGCCGCGCCCTGATCGAACTGGGTGAGGCGCAGGACGGTGTGAATACCTGCCTGCAGGCGCTCGACTTTAACCCGGCGGAGCTGGAACAGACCGAAGAACGCCTGTTCGCCATCCGCGCGCTGGCGCGCAAACATGACGTGGCCGCGGATGATCTGGGGACCTTCGCCGACACGCTGCGGGACCGGCTGAACCGGCTCGATGCGGGCGATGCTGTCCTCAGCGACAAGCGCGCCGCCGTCGCTGAGGCGCAAGCGGCTTATGACGCTGCCGCCAACGCACTCAGCGAAGCGCGCAATAAGGCGGCCCAGGCGCTGGACAGCGCCGTAATGGCCGAACTCGCGCCGCTGAAAATGGAACGCGCCGTGTTCCGGACCGAAATCACCGCGACCGATCCCGGCCCCGAAGGCACCGACGCGGTCGCCTTCACCGTGGCCACCAATCCCGGCGCGCCGTCTGGCCCGTTGAACAAGATCGCCTCGGGCGGTGAACTCAGCCGCTTCCTGCTGGCGCTCAAGGTTTGCCTGACCGGAGATGACAGCGCCCGCACCATGATCTTTGACGAGATCGACCGCGGCGTTGGCGGCGCCACAGCCGATGCAGTTGGCCGCCGTCTGGCGTCATTGGCGCAGGGCGGGCAGGTTCTGGTGGTGACGCACTCACCGCAGGTTGCCGCCCGCGCGGCGCATCACTGGCGGGTGCAGAAACAGGTGACAGGGGGTCAAACGCTCTCAACCGTGATCCCGCTGGCCGAGCCCGACCGGGTGGATGAAATCGCCCGCATGGTCGCAGGTGACACCATCACGGACGAGGCGCGCGCCGCCGCCCGTGCCCTGTTGGATGCATAACGCGCATTCTGTGAACATCTTGTCGTGAACCGACTTTTCTCAGGCCCCCGAGTGGCTTACTAAGGGTCAGGCGACCACGCTAACCGAGGGCCAATGACCCAATCGACCCGCACCGTGCTGCGCAATCAGCTCAACCAGGCCCTCTCGGCGCTGCGGGATGCATGGCGGGTGATGCGCCACCGTGGCCCCAGCCAGATACAGTTCTGGTTCATCGCCCTGATCATCGGCGTCGCCGCAGGCTTCATGGCGCTTGGGTTCCGCATGGCCATCGCCGCGTTGCAGGCCTATCTCTACAATACCGACGATATCCTGTACCTCCACAGCCATGCCGAAAAGCTGCACTGGCTCTGGATCTTCCTTACCCCTGTGGTCGGCGGGTTGGTCGTCGGGATCATCCTGAACAGGTACACTGATGATGGCCGCGTGCGTTCGGTCGCCGATGTGATCGAAGGCTCTGCCATCAGCGATGGTCGGGTCGAGAAAAAGGCCGGTATTGCGTCCTTCATCGCCTCGCTGATCACGCTCAGCTCCGGCGGGTCCACGGGGCGGGAAGGGCCGGTTGTGCACATGGCTGGCGTCATTTCGACCTGGGTTAGCGACCGTATCCACGCCGACGGCATCACCGGGCGTGACCTGCTCGGCTGCGCCGTGGCCGCTGCCGTCTCGGCCAGCTTCAACGCCCCCATCGCCGGGGCCTTGTTCGCGCTTGAGGTGGTTTTGCGCCATTTCGCCGTGCACGCTTTTGCCCCCATCGTCATCGCCTCGGTCGCGGGCACGGTGATCAACCGGCTGGCCTATGGCGACGTGACCGAATTCACGCTTGAAACCCCCGGCTCACTGCAATTCTACGTCGAACTGCCCGCCTTCCTGATCCTTGGCCTGATCTGCGGGCTGGTGGCGCTGGTGCTGATGCGCTCGATCTTCTTTGCCGAGGATATCGGCACCCATATCCAGAACCGCCTGTCCCTGCCACGCTGGCTGCGCCCCGGTGTTTCGGGCGCGATGCTGGGCCTGCTTGCGGTCTGGTTCCCGCATATCATCGGCGTCGGCTATGAGACTACGATCCGTGCCCTGACCGGAGACCTTGTGCTGACAACTGCCATCCTGTTCGCCATCATCAAGACCGCCGCTGTGGCGATCACCATGGGCGGTCGCATGGGTGGTGGCGTGTTTTCACCCTCGCTGATGATCGGGGCGCTCACCGGTCTGGCCTTCGGCCTGATCGCCACCGGCCTGCTGCCGGATGTGTCGGGCACCCATACGCTCTATGCCTTTGCCGGGATGGGGGCCGTGGCGGCTGCCGTTCTGGGTGCGCCGATTTCGACCACGCTCATCGTATTTGAACTGACCGGAGATTGGCAGATCGGCCTCGCCGTGATGGTCTCGGTCTCGATGTCCACCGCGCTGGCCTCACGCCTTGTCGACCGGTCGTTTTTCCTGACCCAGCTCGAACGCCGCAATGTGCATCTGGCCGCCGGGCCGCAAGCCTATCTGCTGGCCATGCTGCGCGCGGGCGCGGTGATGCGGCCCATCGGCGATCCGCGTTCGATCACCAAAGAAGAAGCGCAGGCGCTGATCGAACAGGGCCTCTGCGTCAAGGCCAGCGCCACGCTAGAGGCCGCGATGCCCTATTTCGACCGCGATGACATCCCCTGTATCCCGGTGGTGATCTTCGACAAGGATGGCTGTGAAAACCCGGTCGGCGCGCTGTACCACGTCGACGCACTCAAGGCCTATAACCGTGCGCTGGCCGCGACCGCGGCCGAGGAACATTCCTGATCAGCGCCCGTAAACGCTGGCTACGTCGCCCAGATAATTATCCCAGGCAAACCAGTACGAGATATGCCCGGCCACACGCGGCAACTCTGCGCCATCCGGGGCAACCAGCGCCTCTTCGGTGACCCGCCAAGCGTTGCCAGCCTCGTCCAGTAACCCGCCATCGGTCGTTGCGCGGAACTGATGCGATCCGCGCTCATAGGCTCGCACGCTACGCTTGTCCGGGTCGCCCATCAGCATTAACGCCCGCCCGCCAATCGCGTCATTGATCACCGGCTTGCCCTTGAATGCCTGCAGCGGCCATGCCCGTGCCGCCCCGAACTGACGCACCGCAAACACGTAATCCTTCTGCCGATGCTGCCTTTGATCCACCAGCGCCGGGAACATCAAATCGGGTGAGGCGAAATACTCGCGATATACCACACCTGAGCCATAGTTGCGCCGATGCCCGGTGCTGAGCGACAGCACCTGCGTATCCGGATGCGACGCCTTCCAGCTGTCCCAGCGGGTGATCACCACCGGACGCTGCTTCAACTCGATCCCGCTGTTGACCAGCGGTCCGACCACCGGCTTGCCCGTGTATTGGTTCCACAGCGAATGCGTCTCGCGGTCGAACATCAGCTTGTTCGAGCGATACAGGAACCCCGACGAGCCAAAGACAAACGGCTTGCGCCGCCCTTCGAGCTGCGTTTCGAACAAAATCCCCGACCCGCAGAGCGTGCAATAGGCCAATGCGACCGGAACTCCTCCGATCACCTCATTGAACATCTCGTGCCAACCCATGATCCGCAGCGGATAAGCGCGCGCATCGCCATTGATCGAGACACCAAAGACCAGATCGTCGTCTTTCATGTAGTCCGCCCGCGCCGCGGGGATCAGCTTGGGATTGTCCAGCGACGGGATGCCGTCCTTGACCACACCGCCCCACGTGATTTCTTCCAGCCGGATCTTCATCTTGTCGCGCTGCAGGTATTCAGGCCGCAGGAACAGGTCAAAGTTCTCGTCGATCCCCAGCAGCACTTCGCGCTTGAACGGCGCCAATGAGGCATGCGGTACGATCTGGGGATTCTTCTCCTGCCACAGCATCCACCCGAACCAATCGGTGCCGAGCGTTTCCCCGGTCAGCGCCTCCATCACTTCGGCAATATCGACCTCGCGCCGTCGCCCGAACCGCATCGCAGTCAGCAGGGCGGGCACGACATCCGGATTGCCACGGTCCCTGAGAAAGGCCATCCCAGCCTCAAAATCTGTGCGTCCGGCATAGAGCGTGGACCGCACCGCCTCCAGCACCGGATCTTCCTGCTGCGCCCAGAGCTCCGAGGGCGCGACGGCACCGGCCCCCAACAAAGCGGTGAAACTGCGACGTGTGATCGACATGGCATCCTCCGATTGGCTGCAACCCCAATCTGCCCGCAATCGCGCTCACATACACGAAACACCCGCGTGAGCAGGGTGTAATATCAAATCCTGGTTTCGAAGGATTGCCCCGCGTCAGGCCTTGTCTTTAACCTCGTCCTCCGCGACGGGCTCGATCTCTTCCGACGCTTTCAGCGTCAGCGGCGGGTCCTGCGGCTCTTCCGGGATTGGGGCCGGGGCGGCAGGTGGCGTGGTCAGAACCTCATCAGGGCCGGGAACCGCACGCGGCGTGACGGTGCTGTCCTCAGGCTCAGGCTGCGCCGCGTTTTCAACGGCAACCGCCCGACGAAACACCAGCACATTGCGCCAGTTGGTGGTCGATCCGGTCAGCCCCGAGCGTTCTTCGCTAGGCAGCAACTCGGCGCGCTGATACTCCCAGCCATCCTGTCCCAACTGGTTCAGCAATTGCTCGATCGAGGTGGCAAACCGGCCTTCGGGCGTCTTCACGCCTTTCGCCTTGGTGCCCTTTTGCGGAGCGGGGACAACTTTGTATTCGTAGCGCTGCATCAACTGGTCCTGATTGCCGTGTCGGGGCAAGTTAACATTTTGACAGACGGGTGAAAGCCAAGATCACGCCCAGATGAAATTTGTGGGCGAATTTCGGCCCGCACTGTGGCTTTAGCCCCGCGCTGCCTTGCCGACCAGCGATAGGCACAGTTCGGTCGCGACCGCCATATCCTGAACCGAGATCCACTCCAGCGGGCCGTGAATGCATTGCATTCCGGTGAAGATATTGGGGCAGGGCGTCCCGAATTCGGTTAACCGAGAGCCATCGGTGCCACCCCGGATTGGAACCGAGACGGGCTCGATCCCCTGTTCCCGACAGGCCTCGCGCGCCAGATCGACCGGGGTCATGTCCTTTTCCAGCCAATAACGCATGTTGCGATACTGGTGAGAGATGTCGCAAGTGATGGTCGCGCGCGGCTCGGTCGCCTGCACGGCGGCGCAGACTTGACGGACCAGATCGCCCTGCGCCTCCAGCGCGTCCATTTCGAAATCGCGCAGGATCAGCTTGATCTCCATCTCGGACGAGCCGCCATTCATGTCGGTGACATGGATGAAGCCCTGACGTCCGTCAGTGACTTCGGGCGTCATCGTCGCCTGCGGCAGCGTCTGCACGATCTTCGCCGCCAGATGCGCCGCATTCACCATCTTGTCTTTGGCCAGACCCGGATGGATCGACACGCCGGTGATCTTGATCACCGCGCGGTCGGCCGAGAAGCTTTCGTATTCGATCTCCCCCAGTTCCTGACCGTCCAGCGTATAGGCGAAATCGGCGTTCATATCCTTCGGCAGTTGTTCGGTAACACCGCGCCCGATCTCTTCATCCGGGGTAAAGGCGATGCGAATCGGACCGTGGGGCACATCCTTGTTCTCCAGCAGATGCCGCGCCAGCGTCATCAGGATCGAGACACCCGCCTTGTCATCCGCACCCAGCACGGTGGTGCCCGACGCGGTGATAAGATCATGCCCGATCTTCTCGGCCAGATAGGGGTGCTCTTCCGGCGACAACACCAGATCGGGATCATCGGGGAAGGTGATTTCACCGCCATTATACCCCTTGATCACCCGCGGCTTGACGCCGGTCGCGTTGAACTGCGGTGCCGTGTCCACATGCGCCAGAAACCCGATGGTCGGCCCCTCAGCCGTGCCGGGAATCGTCGCCATGACCACGCTGTCGCCAGTCATCTGCACGTCTTGCGCACCGATTTCGGTCAGCTCCTGCTGCAGCAGGTTCAGCATGTCGAACTGGATTTCGGTGCTAGGGGTCGAGGGCGAGGTCTCATCGCTCTGACTGTCGATGGCGGCATAGCGCACCAACCGGGTTTCCAGTTCCTGATCGAAACGATTTTTCATGACTGCTCACCTCTCTGACTTGGCGAGATGAGAATGCGCATTCGGGCGAGGAGTCAAGCCGATGGCTCGCCCCTTTTCAGGTGCCTGAAATTAAGTTTTTGTTATGTACAAGTCGAACAAACCCCTGTCTGGGGTTTGTACAACTCGGAAGATTTACGAACCCAGCTTCTTGCTGACCAATTCGTTAACGGCCTTCGGATTGGCCTTGCCGCCGGTGGCTTTCATCACCTGACCGACGAACCAACCCGCCAGTTTCGGGTTCACCTTGGCCTTCTCAACCTGCGCCGGATTGGCGGCGATGATCTCATCCAAAGCAGCCTCGATGGCACCGGTATCGGTCACCTGTTTCATGCCGCGCTCTTCGACGATCTGCGCCGGGTCACCGCCTTCGGTATAGACAATCTCGAACAGGTCCTTGGCGATCTTGCCGGAGATTGCATCCGACGAAATCAGATCAATGATACCCGCCAACTGAGCGGGAGACACCGGAGACTCGGTGATGTCGTGGTCTTCTTTTTTCAGGCGGCCAAACAGCTCATTGATCACCCAGTTCGCGGCCAGCTTGCCGCTGCGACCCTTGGCGACTTCTTCGAAATACGCAGCCGATTCCACCTCCGCGGTCAGCACTGAGGCGTCATAGTCAGTCAGCCCGAACTCACTGATAAAGCGTGCCTTTTTGTCGTCAGGTAGTTCCGGCAGCTTGGCGGCGATATCATCGACCCATGCCTGCTCGATCTCCAGCGGCAGCAGATCGGGGTCAGGGAAGTAGCGATAGTCATGCGCCTCTTCTTTAGACCGCATCGAGCGTGTCTCACCCTTGTCCGGGTCATACAGACGGGTTTCCTGATCAACCGTGCCGCCGCCTTCGACGATGGCGATCTGACGACGGGCTTCGACCTCAATCGCTTGCTGGATAAAGCGCATCGAGTTCATGTTTTTGATCTCGCAGCGCGTGCCCAGATGCGAAAAGTCCTGTGTTTCCTGATACTTCTCATAGGCACCCGGCAAACAGATCGAGACATTCACGTCCGCCCGCAAGTTGCCGTTCTGCATGTTACCGTCGCAGGTGCCCAGGTAACGCATGATCTGGCGCAGCTTAGCGATGTAGGCCGCAGCCTCTTCCGGACCACGTATATCGGGACGTGAAACGATCTCCATCAGGCAGACACCGGTCCGGTTTAGATCGACAAAGGACATATGCGGGTCCATGTCGTGGATCGATTTGCCCGCGTCCTGCTCCATGTGGATGCGTTCGATACGGACCATGCGCGCGGTGCCGTCACCCATCTCGACCAGAACTTCCCCTTCACCCACAATGGGCTGATAAAGCTGGGAAATCTGGTAACCTTGCGGCAGGTCAGGGTAGAAATAATTCTTGCGGTCAAAGGCCGATTTCAGGTTGATATCCGCCTTCAGGCCCAGCCCGGTGCGCACGGCCTGCTCGACGCAATATTCGTTGATCACCGGCAGCATCCCCGGCATCGCCGCATCCACGAAGGCCACGTTCGCGTTCGGCTCGGCCCCGAATTGGGTCGACGCACCCGAGAACAGCTTGGCATTTGACGAGACCTGCGCATGCACCTCCATCCCGATCACCAGTTCCCAATCGTGCTTGGCCCCGGCAATGGTTTTGGGTTTGGGCATTTCGTATGTCAGGTCGAGCATGGCGCGCCTCATATCCGCAGAAGTCTAAGCCTGCGTATTAGGCCCGGCGCGCCAAAGGAGCAAGGGGCAAAGGCGCTTTAGCTCTCTGAGAATTGCAGACCCGTTGGTGTGAAGGTGACGCTCTGCCCGTTGCGCAGCTCGTCCCGCAGCAGATTGGCGATGGCTTTCAGCGCGTCGCGGCGGCCACGGGCGGCAAACCGCTCAGCCGAGTTAACACACAGGCTGTTATTGAACCCGTTCGCCGCATGAGCCCAGATCAGCGGGTGCAGCTCGGTCAGGTGATCGCGGATCAGCCAGTTCGCGGCCTCGCAGATCTGTTTGCGGGCGATATCGGCCTGCGGGTTCTGGCCCATGCCTTTCTGCAACGTGATCGAGCAATAAGCGGCCAGCAAGTTGATCGTCTCCTGATCCGGACGGCGCGCAACAATATCGCGCAGGCCTTCGAGGAAATACTCGACATCGACACGCGCGCAGGCCTCGTCATCCAGCGCGATTGCATCGAACTGAGCCCAGGTATAGCCGCCTGCGCCCCAAATTTTCTGAGTGCGCGCGGCATTGCGCAGGGCCTGAACCTCAAGCTGCGCATAGCTGCCGAACCAGCGTGGCAGCAGATGATTACCCATCGCGCGCATATGGCGGTGGTTCTGCGGGTCCAGTGTGATCAGCGCTTCATACTTTTCAGCCACACGGGTGCGGGGGTCAATGTGTCCGGCCAGCAGGGCGCAGTCCGCAGCAGCGATTGCCGGGCTGTCGGGCAGAGCCTCGCGGCATTGCGGCAGCAGGGCGGCGGCGCGGTCGAAATGTGCCGCGCAGCGCGATTGGTGCAGCGCCGGCAGGGCCTCGGGGTGCGCCGTCCCGCGCCATGCCCAGGCCAGATCGATATGAGCCAACGCCACGACCAGTGGAATCATTGGATCATCGGGGTGGTTCTGAATTTCACCTTCCAGCTCAGAGATCCCGCCCAACAGATCATAATCCGACAGTGCTTTGCCGTCAGACAAGGCGTGCTCGGCTGCCAACACCACATCCGAGCGCGCACCAAATGCCAGCAGATCCGTGATCGGCTGTCCGCAGGGTGTGGCTTTGCGCTCGGCATCCGCTTCGCGCATCTCTTGCGACAACTCGGCCCACATATCCTGTCGTGCAAGATAGCGGCCACGCTCGATCACCTGATGCGCGATCACATCATTGGCATTCGGTTCTGCGACGGGAATATTCAGTTGCCCCGAGGCGACAAGCCACGCGGTGGCATCGGCGACTGACGCAGGCAGAGGCGTTGGGGTAGGGGTAGAAGTACCTAACATACGGGCGAAAACTGCCCTGACAGACCAAAACATGGCGAAACTCGAACTGGAACAAACATTTAACACTCTCAGTTTTGCTAAAAATTAAGCGCAAATCAAGGAAACAAAGCGGTGATATGGAGATTCAGTAATCAATCCCGGTCGAGGCGGTGGTATCGTTTCAAAATACTCTAAAATGATGACGTTCAACTTTAAAACCAACCCGTTGCAGGACGTCTTCGAACTGTTTGTGCGGGGGCAGTGATTCATCCGGCAGGCGCAGACGCTTGTCGGATTTCAGCATTGCTGACACGCGCACCGAGAAATCCCAACGGGTGTCGAACCGGAAATGGTCGACCTCGGATAGCAGGAGTTCACCCTGCCTCTGGCCTGTGTGCCAGCGCAGGGTATCACCGGTCATCTCCATTCCTGCGCTGGTATCTTTGATGACATCCCACAGCGCGGGCAGGGTGGTCAGGGCCAGCAACGCCACCAGCCACCAGACCGCGTCCAGCAAGATCATCAGGCCAATCAGTACGGCATAGATACCGATCAGGATCAGAACCGTGCGTTGGTTGCGGTTCTGGCGAGTGAACGTAAATGCGGTCATGCGCCGAGGATGCGTGAGACCATTTCGGTCGTGTCCCGCGACAGGTCCGGCGTCTCAGAAATGCGGCTCAGCTGCGCACGCATCAGGGCCTGACGGTCGGCGTCGTAGCGTTTCCAGGTCTGGAAGGCGCTGCACATCCGGGCGGTGGTCTGCGGGTTCACCGGATCAAGCCGGATCAGCCAGTCCGCGAGCAGTTCATATCCCGCTCCGTCCGGCTGGTGGAAGCCCGCATGGCTGCCGGCCAGCGATCCCATCAACGCGCGGAAGCGGTTGGGGTTTTTCCAATTGAAATCAGCATGCTTGGTCAATCTGCGAGCTGTCTCGACGGTTTTGTCTGGTCCGGTCATTGAGACCTGCAGGGCGAACCATTTATCCATGACCAGCCGGTCATGCTGCCACTGTTCATAAAAGGCCGCCAGCTCGGCTTCACCTTTACTGGCACGCAGCAGGCAGGACAGCGCGGTCAGCTGAAGGGTCATGTTGTCGGCGCGCGCGTATTCCTCTGTCGCCTTGACGCCTCCATCCAGCCGTGAAGTCAGTGCCAGCGCCGCACCACCCAGCGCACGCTTTCCGGATTGCTCGGCGTCTGGTTGGTAGGGCTCATCTACCAGTGTTTCACCGTGCAGCCGGGGTAAAAGGTCCTGAACGTGTTGGGCGGTGGCCTGGCGCAAGGTCTCAACCGCGCTCCAGATCGCCGTCGGATCAGGGGTGATGCCCCTGTCGTGCAACGCTGCGGCCAATTCCGATTGCGTTGGCAGGCCCAGCATCAACGCCCGATAGGCCGGGTCCAGTGCTTCATCGCGTAACACCGCTAGTAGGCCGTCGAGATAGTCGGCATTCGGTGTTGCCTCATCGGTGATCATGCGCAGCAGAGTGTCTTCGGCCAGCGATCGGCCTGCCTGCCAGCGGTTGAACGGATCGGTGTCATGGGCCAGCAGGAACGCACGCTCGGCATTCGAATGATCATGTTCGAGGATCACAGGGGCCGAAAAATCGCGCAGGATCGAAGGCACGGGTTTGGCGGCGAGACCAGTGAAGGTAAAGCTTTGCTCGGCTTCGGTCAGCTCCAGCAACTCGGTCGCGTGCACTTCATCTCCGTTCGGGCCCAGCAGGCCCACGGCAACGGGTATGACCTGAGGCTGCTTGTCTGCCTGACCCGGCGTCGGCTCGGTCCGCTGGCTGAGCGTTAGGGTATAGGTGCCCTCGATCCAGTCCTCAGCAACCGAGACGCGTGGCGTGCCCGATTGGCTGTACCAGCGTTTGAATTGGCTCAGATCACGGCCTGTGGTGTCTTCGAACACTTTCAGCCAGTCCTCAATGGTGCAGGCCTGACCATCATGGCGCTCGAAATAGAGGTCCAGCGCCTGTGCATAGGCCTCATCTCCGACCAGACGTTTCAGCATCCCGATCACCTCGGCGCCTTTCTCATAGACGGTCGAAGTGTAGAAGTTGTTGATTTCCTGGAAACTTTCCGGCCGGACCGGGTGCGACAGCGGCCCGTTATCTTCAGGGAATTGCCGCGCGCGCAGGTCGATGGCGTCATGGATGCGCTTAACGGGGGCCGAGCGCATGTCGGACGTGAACTGTGCGTCACGAAACACGGTCAGCCCTTCTTTCAGGCACAGCTGAAACCAGTCGCGGCAGGTGATCCGGTTGCCGGTCCAGTTGTGGAAATACTCATGCGCGATGATCGCCTCGATCCGTTCGAAATTCATATCGGTCGAAGTTTCGGGGCTGGCCAGAACGGCGGAGGAGTTGAAAATGTTCAACCCCTTATTCTCCATCGCGCCCATGTTGAAATCGTCCACGGCGACGATGTTGAACACGTCCAGATCGTATTCGCGGCCATAGACGTCTTCGTCCCATTTCATCGACTTTTTCAGGGCCTCCATGCCGAACGCACATTTGCCTTCATCGCCGGGGCGGACCCAGAGGTTCAATTCGACGTCGCGACCCGACTTAGTGGTGAACTGACCTGGATGGGCGATCAGTTCCCCGGCGACCAGAGCAAACAGATAGGCGGGTTTGGGCCATGGATCGACCCATTCGGCCCAACCCTCGCCTGTGCCCGTAGGGTTGCCGTTCGACAGCAGCACGGGAAGGTCTCCGTTGATGCGCACGGTAAAAGTGGACATCACATCGGGGCGATCGGGGTAGTAGGTGATTTTTCGAAAGCCTTCGGCCTCACACTGGGTGCAATACATGCCATTGGACATATATAGCCCTTCGAGCGCGGTGTTGTTGCCGGGATCGATCTCGATCTCGGCTTCCCATACGAAAGGTGTATCCGGAACCGTCGCGGTCAGACCTTCGGAGGTCACATCAGGCGAGATCTCGACACCATCAATCGCGGCGCGGATCAGTTTCAGGTCTTCCCCGTGCAGGAAAAAGGTCCGGTCTTTGGCATCCGGAATCGGGCTGAATGCGATGCGAGAGGTAACGCGCGTCGCATGTTGGGCGAGATCGAAGGTAAGATGCACGCTCTCCACCACATAACCGAACGGCGTGTAGTCTTTTAGGTAGATCGTGGTGGGGGCGGCGTCGCGCATCTGGAGACCTCATCGGCTAGAATTCTGGCGCGACGTTATGGTCTTCACCGCGCGGCTGCAACCGACAGGCCGCTTTCTTTGCTGGCTTGAACCAGCCTATGGCGGGACCCAAAGCCGGTAATGGCGATGCAAAAGTTGCCTATCGGAAACGAACGCCCTAATTGAAGAGCGCATACAACGGCACACAATCTGAGGGGATTCGGATCATGAGCAGTAGAGAGACCCGAAACGGGCTGCAACTCGACCCGGTTTTCGTGGACTTCATCGAACAGAGGGCGCTACCCGGAACACAGGTATCGGCTGAGCAATTCTGGTCGGGGCTTGCGCGTTTGGTCAATGAATTGGGGCCGAAGAACCGCACACTGCTTGAGAAACGCGCCGATATTCAGGGCCGGATTGATGGCTGGCACGCGGCGCGGCGAGGTTTGCCTATCGATGCTGTCGAGTATCAATCTTTTCTGCGTGAGATTGGCTATCTGGTCGATGAGGGCGGCGACTTCGAGATCGAGACCGCCAATGTCGACCCTGAAATCGCCCTGACCCCGGGTCCACAGCTGGTCGTGCCGATCACCAATGCACGCTTTGCGCTGAATGCGGCGAATGCCCGTTGGGGCAGTCTTTATGATGCGCTTTACGGAACGGATGCGCTGGGCGATTTGCCGACGGGTAAAGCCTATGACGCTGAACGCGGTGCCCGGGTCGTCGCGTGGTCCAAGGCGTTTCTGGATCAGGCCGTGCCGCTGGCTTTCGGGTCCTGGGCGGATGTGTCCGGGTTGAGCGTTCAGGACGGGGCATTGATGCCGACCCTGGCCGATGCGTCTCAGTTCGCAGGCTACGGTGGCGCGGCTGACAAGCCGGAATTCGTGCTGCTTCGCAACAACGGGTTGCACATCCAGATCAGGGTTGATGCACATAGCGCAATCGGTGCAACCGATCCTGCGGGCATTGCAGATGTACGTCTGGAATCCGCGCTCTCCACCATCATGGATTGTGAGGACTCCGTTGCCTGTGTCGACGCCTCCGACAAAGTGTTGGCCTATGGAAACTGGCTGGGTCTGATGACCGGTGATCTGACCGAAGAAGTCGCAAAGGGTGGCACAACATTTACCCGCAAGCTTGCAAAGGATTTGGCTTTCACGGCGCCGGATGGCGCTTCGGCTACGCTCAAAGGGCGTTCGCTCATGCTTGTGCGCAATGTGGGTCACCTTATGACGAACCCAGCCGTTCTGGACGCTGAAGGTCGTGAGATTGGTGAGGGGCTGATGGATGCGCTCTGCACCACTCTGATCGCCATGCATGACCTGCAGCGCGAGGGCGGAAACTCGGTCGAAGGGTCGGTCTATGTCGTCAAACCCAAGATGCACGGCCCCGAAGAGGTCGCGTTCTCGGTCGAGATTTTCGACATGGTCGAGGACATATTGGGCCTGCCACGCAACACCGTGAAATTGGGCATCATGGATGAGGAACGTCGCACCTCGGCCAACCTCAAGGAATGTATCCGCGCGGCGAAATCGCGTGTGGCCTTTATCAACACTGGGTTCCTGGATCGCACCGGGGACGAGATCCATACCTCGATGGAGGCTGGCCCTATGCTGCCCAAGGGCGACATCAAGGATACGCCGTGGATTGCGTCTTACGAGGATCGGAACGTTGATATCGGATTGGCTTGTGGCCTGAAGGGTAAGGCGCAGATCGGTAAAGGCATGTGGGCGATGCCCGATCGGATGGAGGATATGCTGGCGGCCAAGATCGGCCACCCTCAGGCGGGCGCGACCTGTGCTTGGGTGCCGTCGCCCACCGCCGCAACCCTGCACGCGACGCATTACCACAAGATCGATGTACTGGCGCGTCAGGACGAGTTGGCCGCTGGCGGTGCCCGGGGTACGCTGGATGATCTGCTGACCGCGCCGTTGCTGGGCGGGCGTAACCTCAGCGCCAATGAGATCACCCGTGAGATTGAAAACAACGCGCAGGGCATTCTCGGCTATGTGGTGCGCTGGGTCGATCAGGGCGTTGGTTGTTCGAAAGTGCCGGATATCAACGATATCGGCCTGATGGAGGATCGTGCGACCTGCCGTATTTCGTCTCAGGCGCTGGCCA
Source organism: Ruegeria sp. C2 (assembly GCF_056537765.1). Classification (NCBI taxonomy): domain Bacteria; kingdom Pseudomonadati; phylum Pseudomonadota; class Alphaproteobacteria; order Rhodobacterales; family Roseobacteraceae; genus Ruegeria; species Ruegeria sp. C2. The sequence goes on from NZ_JBQFRZ010000001.1 coordinate 267,761, forward strand.
ACTGGCTGCATCACGATCTGATCAGTCAGGAACAGGTGATGGCGGCGATGCAGAAAATGGCCGCAGTGGTCGATCGACAGAACGAAGGCGACCCGGCTTACCAACCGATGGCACCCGGTTTTGATGGGATCGCCTTTCAGGCGGCCTGCGATCTGGTATTCCGCGGACGGGTGCAGCCTTCGGGCTATACGGAACCGGTATTGCATGCGCGTCGGCTGGAACTGAAGGCCAGCCACGGCTAAGACATCTTGCAGCGGCAGAGCCGTCCGGCTCTGCCGCAAATTCACAACAAAGGACACCCTCATGCTGGTAACGTTGCGCAAAGCCCGGACAATCATTCGACGCACCCTGGAAAAAGGGCGCGAGATGGAGTTGAAGCCTCTCTCGGTCGTGATTCTGGACGCGGGCGGTCATGTTATTGCGTTCGAGCGTGAAGACAGCGCAGCACCCGGCCGTTTTGCCATCGCTCATGGTAAGGCTTACGGCGCGGTGATGTTGGGCATGGCGGGCACTGCGCAGATGGCACGCGCCGAGGGGCAGGCCTATTTCATGGCTGCGGTGAATGGCGTCTATGGCGGGCAAGTCATCCCCGTACCCGGTGGCGTCCTGCTGCGCGACCGAAAGGGCGTGGTGATCGGCGCGGTCGGGGTGACGGGCGACACCTCGGACAACGATGCGCAGGCGGCGCTGGCCGGCATCGAGGCAGCGGGTTTAACTGGCGAGATTTGATCTGAGGCCGGGTATGCCCCGATTGTGCGTCGTTGAACACGCGCTTGCGCTGACATGCAGGTCCTGTGCCGTTGCGCGGGGCCAAACCTGCCGATAGGTTTTTCCGAATACCACTGAAACAAAGGAAAACGCATGGCGCGCCCTGTCGTCGGAATAATCGGCAACTCTTATCTGATGAACGATCAGTATCCGACGCATGCAGGCGGTACGATGAACTCGGACGCCGTGTCCAACGTGTCGGACTGCCTTCCGCTGCTCATCCCTGCAGACCCGCGTTATGTCTCGGTCGAGGAACTGCTTGAGGTTTGCGACGGCTTTCTGCTCACAGGCGGCCGTCCGAACGTTCACCCCGAGGAATATGGCGAGCCCGCAACCGAGGCGCATGGCGAGTTTGATCGCGCGCGCGATGCGATCACGCTTCCTCTGGTACGAGCCTGTGCTGAGCGCGGCCAGCCGTTTTTCGGTATCTGTCGAGGGTTTCAGGAGGTGAACGTTGCCATGGGCGGTACTCTGTATCCTGAAATCCGCGATCTGCCGGGGCGTTTGAACCACCGGATGCCGCCAGATGGCACTCTGGAAGAGAAGTTTGCACTGCGCCATGTGGTGACGCTGACCGAAGGGGGCGTGTTCCACCAGTTGCTGGGGGCCGCTGAGGTGATGACCAATACGCTGCACGGGCAGGGGATCAAAACGCTGGGCGAGAATGTGGTGATCGACGGCCACGCCCCCGATGGCACGCCCGAAGCAATCTATGTGAAGGATGCGCCCGGATTTACCCTGTCGGTCCAATGGCATCCCGAATGGGACGCGGCCAATGATCCGGTTTCGCGCCCCTTGTTCGAAGAATTCGGCCGCGCCGTTCACGGTTGGGCCGCAGGCAAAGACGCCACGCGATTGCAGCGCTCTGCCTGACGGACGCTGGCGAGGGGGTCAGACCAGCAGGTCGAACTGCTTGTTCAGCGGCAGGCTGCGGGCCCGCTCTCCGGTCAGATCAAACAGTGCATTTCCCAAAGCGGGCATGGATGGAGGCGTTCCGGGTTCACCCACCCCGCCCAAATGCTTGTTGGTCTCCAGCACGCGAACCTCGGTCACCGGGGTCGTGTGCATCCGCAAGGCATCGTAGTCGGGGAAGTTGAATTGCTCGACTTCACCGTCAGAGAAGGTGATCTCGCCGTACGCCGCGGCCGAAAGCCCATAGATCATACCGCCGATCATCTGCGCCTCGACTGTCGCCGGATCCAGCGCCAGACCGACATCGCAGGCGATCCACGCCTTGGAGATGCGGATGGTGCCGTCTTCGTCCACCACCTCGATCACCTGTGCAACCGGCGTGCCGAAGCTGTAGGTCAGCGCCACACCACGTCCTACACCTTCGGGGGTCTTGCCGGTCCAGCCAGACATCTCTTTGACCGCTTCCAGACACCCGGCTGAGGGTGCGTGTTCGTTTCTGGCCAGCTCCAGCCGGAACTCCAGCGGATCGCGGCCTGCGGCGTGGGCCATCTCATCCATGAAGGTTTCATGGAAGAAACCATTGTGGCTGTTGCCGACCGAGCGCCAGAAACCCACGGGGACAGCGAGATCGGCAATATGTCCGGCCATGCGATAGTTTGGCACGGCGTAGGGCTGATTGAAAAATCCTTCGACCAGAACCTTGTCAGGCCCGCCGCCGGGGAAACCGGTGTAGCGTTCGACCGCCTGTTGCGTCGGAGATTGCGAGGCGACCTTGCCGTCGATCAAAACGGCCTTGCCATCCTTGACCGCTCCACGAATCCGAGCCATCGCGCCGGGGCGGTAATAGTCGTGGCGCATATCCTCTTCGCGGCTCCATGTGGTCTGGACCGGAGTGCCGGGCTTGGCCATGGCAACTTTGGTGGCGATTTCTCCGAAATCCAGCTCACCCCGGCGCCCGAAGCCGCCACCCAGATAGGTGGTGTGGATCTCTACCGCCTCGGTATCCAGACCGGCGGTGTTAGCCACACGCATCTGGATCAGCGTCGGAGCCTGATTGCCGCACCACAGGTCCAGCTTACTGCCGGTATAAAGCGCGGTTGCGTTCATCGGCTCCATGGTGGCGTGGGCCAGATAGGGCACGGTGTAGTCCGCCGTGATTTCGGTTGCGCCGTCAGGCAGGGTATCGACATAACCATCATCGCGCATGGTCGAGTTCGGGGCCTCATCAAACGCTTTGGCGATCTGTTCGAATACTGCGGCGGTCTCGGGTGGATAAGGGGCTTCACCCCAGTCCACGTCGATGGCTTCGACCGCTTGCATCGCGAGCCATGTGTTGTTGGCGATCACCGCGACGCCAGTGCCCAGATCAACGATCTTTTCAACGCCGGGCATGGTCTCAGCCGCGCTGGCGTCAAAGCCGTTCATCGCGCCGCCCAGCTTGGGGTTCATGCGGACCGAGGCGAATTTCAGACCCTCTGGCCGTGCGTCGATCCCAAACTCCGCAGTACCGGTGGACTTGCCCGGAATATCAACCCGGGGCAGGGACTTGCCGATCAGGCGCCACTCGGAGGGGTCGCGCAGGATGACCTCGGGCGGTTCGATCTGGCCTGCGACCTCGGCCAGTTCGGTATAGGGAATGCGCGTGCCATCCGGGGCAACCACCGCGCCGCTCTCGGTCTTGAGTTGATCGCGATTCACACCCAACTGAACCGCCGCAGCCTGCTTCAATGTCTCGCGCGCGGTGGCACCGGCCATCCGCATCCGCTCGAACCCGTCTTTCATCGAGGTCGAGCCGCCGGTGACCTGCAGGCTGAGCGTGCGGCCCAGAACACCCAGAGCCTCACCCAGATTGTGTTGAAAGTCCGAGATGTCATAGCCTTTGTTCGGCAGGCCCTCTCCAACCAGCGCATGGTTGTAATACGCCGCCGCCGCTGGGCCGTGCAGTACGCGGATATCGTCCAGTTCGACGTCCAGTTCCTCGGCAATCAACGCGGCCCATGTGGTCATGACGCCCTGGCCCATTTCAGCCCGGGGGGCGAACAGGGTGACGCCCTGCTGGTCGATCAGAACAAAGGGGCTGAGCGCGGTTTCTCCGTCTCGCGGTTTCAGCGGGTTCGCAGCAGGGCGGGTGACGTAGTAGGCGCCGAATGCCACACCGCCCACGATAGCGGCTGATCCGATCAGGAAGGTACGGCGCAGGATTTTTCCGATGCGTGCCATGGATCAGGCCTCCTTCAGCTTGGATGCGGCGTCGTGGATGGCGGCGCGGATGCGGGGATAAGTGCCACAGCGGCAGAGGTTGCCTTGCATCGCCTCGTCGATATCCGCGTTGGTAGGGGTGGGGTTTTCGGCCAGAAGGGCTGCGGCCTGCATGATCTGGCCGGACTGGCAATAGCCACATTGCGCAACCTGATGATCGACCCAGGCCTGCTGGATCGTGGCCATAGTGTCGGGCGTGCCAAGACCCTCGATCGTGGTCACATCGCCCCAGACATCGGACAGCGCGACCTGACAGGATCGCACGGCCTCACCATCGATATGGACGGTGCAAGACCCGCAAGCGGCGACGCCGCAACCGAATTTGGTTCCGGTCAGGCCGATCTCATCGCGCAGAACCCACAAAAGGGGAACATCATCGGGAAGGTTGACCTGATGGGTCTGACCATTGATCTTAAGGGCGGTCGCCATGGCGCACCTCATTTGGCTGTGGCTGGTTCCTGACATAATTGCCGGAAAGTGTCAGTGTGTCAATTGACAAAATTTACAAAAAATGTCAAAGCAGATTTATGAGAGACAAACTGGACGATCCCAAGCAACAAGCGATCCTCGCATCGGCGTTGGAGGCCTTTGCAATCTATGGATTTCGCAAGACATCGATGGATGACATCGCGAAGGGCGCGGGCATGTCGCGCCCGGCGGTCTATCTGCATTACAAGAACAAAGAGGCGATCGTTCGCAGCCTGACACAGGCGCATTATGCCGACAAAATCGACAACGTTGCGCGCGCGCTGTCCGGTGACGGCAGCGTTTCCGAAAGGCTGTCGCGTGCGATTGATGGTCAGATCAGGGGGTTGGCCGAGATCCTCACTTCGCCCCACGGCAGGGAGATGCTGGATACCAGCAAATCGACAGCAGCAGACATACTGGCAGAAGGTGAGGCAGAGATGACCGCCCTCTATGCCGATTGGTTGCGGCGTGAAGACAACGCTGGACGTGTCCGTCTGCCCAATGGGCCGGAGGAGACAGCCAAGACCATCACTGCGACCTTGATGGGCGTTAAGATGACGGCCTCCAGCGCCGAAGAATTCGAACAGCGCACTTCGCAACTGGCTGAATTGCTGGGCGCTGGGCTTGAGGTCAGGTGACGCGCTGACGGATCTTATATTCCGGTTTGTCCCAGAGCTTGTTGGCGATGATATCTGCCAGAATCTCGACCGCCTGCTCAACGTCGGTTTCATCGATATAGAGCGGCGTGAACCCGAATCGCATAACATCCGGTGCCCGGAAATCTCCGATGACGCTCCGCGCAATCAGCGCCTGCATGGCGGCATAGCCTTCTTCAAACCGGAACGAGACCTGACTGCCGCGCTGCTGCGGATCGCGGGGACTGGCCAGTGTCAGGCCGGGGCAAGTGGCCTCGACCCGGGTGATGAACAACTCCGTCAATTCGATGGACTTGGCGCGGACATCCGCCATGTCGGCCATGTCCCAGATATCCATGGCAGCCGACAGCGCCGCCATCTGAATGACCGGAGGGGTTCCGACCCGCATCCTCTCGATCCCGGCGCCGGGGCGATAGTCAAGATCGAAGGCAAAAGGGGCCTCGTGCCCTAGCCATCCCGACAGCGCAGGGCGTACCTTGTCCGACAGCCGCGGGGCGACATAGACGAAGGCGGGCGCACCGGGGCCGCCATTGAGGTACTTGTAAGTGCAGCCCACAGCGAAATCGGCATTGCAGCCGGCCAGATCGACGGGGATGGCCCCGGCTGAATGCGCAAGATCCCAAACTGTAACGACACCGTTTGCGTGGGCCAGTTCCGTCAGCGCCCTCATGTCATGCATGCGGCCCGTGCGATAGTCGACCTCGGTCAGCATTAGCACTGCGACCTCTTCGGTGATATGCGCGGAAACGTCTTCGGGGTCGACCACGCGCAACTCATAGTCCGGGCCAAGCGACCGCAGCAGGCCATCCGCCATGTAGAGATCAGACGGAAAGTTGCCGTTGTCAGACAGAACCACCTTGCGGGTCGGGTTCAGCTCTAGCGCTGAGGCGACCGCCTGATAGACCTTGATCGACAAAGTGTCACCCACCACGACACTGCCGTGTTCGGCCCCGATCAGGCGTCCGATCCGATCTCCAAGCGCCGTAGGCATACCCATCCACCCGGCCTTGTTCCAGCCGGTGATTAGCATCTGCCCCCATTCGTCCTGCATAATGCTCTCTACACGGTCGCTGGCCGATTTCGGAAGCGGACCCAGAGAGTTACCGTCCAGATACAAAACGCCTTCGGGCAGGTGGAACATGGATTTGGTCTTGGCAAAGTCAGTCATAACAGGGCTTTGTCTTTCGGAAGCGATCAGATTGTAACTGGCCTATCTGATCCCGTCTGCGCTGTCTATTGCTGTGGATTGTGATGCGCCTTTGACCGATGCGACACCCTGCGCTTTTGCCATTGAGGTCAGAAAGCGGTAGGACGTCGATCAGAAGCGACATGTGCCACTGTGTGTCGCCGCACTGGGGGACGGCCATGCGCCTGATCGATATACCGCCTGTCTGGCTTGTGGGCTTCGCCGTGCTTGCGTGGGTACAAGCGCGCATGCTCCCTTTGGGATTGTCGTTGGATGGCGCGGTGACCGATCTTCTCAGCGGCATCCTGATCGGCGGCGGTATCATTCTGGCCATCATGGCCGTCATTGAGTTTCGGCGTCACAAGACGACGGTGATTCCGCACGAAACACCCTCATCCATGGTGCAAACCGGGATTTACAAGCGCAGTCGCAATCCAATCTACCTGGGCGACGTCCTCATACTGGCTGGGCTGATCCTGCGGTTTGACGCGGTGTTGTCTCTGGTGTTGATCCCGGTCTTCGTCTGGCTGCTTGAACGGCGCTTTATCATACCGGAAGAGAACCGCCTGCGACGCACCTTCCGCACCGATTTTGCGCGATATGAACGCAAAACCAGAAGGTGGATCTGAGGGTGTGGGCCTAATGACACAACGTAATAATTGCTGCGCTTGCGAAACAATCTTGCGCAAGATAAATGTCTGCTTGTCAATCAATGCCGGATACCCACCTGGCCTGAACCAAAAATTAGGGGGAACCGACTGGTGAAAATTGGAACGCCAAAGGAAATATTCAAAGGCGAGAACCGGGTCGCGATGACTCCGGACTCGGCGGCTCAGCTGCAGAAGCTGGGTTATGAGTGCCTGATCGAGAAAGGCGCAGGTGCTGCTGCAGGCTTTTCAGATGCGGCCTATGAGGCTGCCGGTGTCGAGGTCGTAAAGACCGCTGCCGCGCTGTGGAAAGCGGCAGACATCATCGCCAAGGTGCGCCAGCCGAACGAGACCGAGCTGAAGCGTCTGACCAAGGACAAGACCCTGATTTCGTTCTTCAATCCTGCCGGGAATGAAGAGGGGATGGAGCTGGCCAAGTCCAAGGGCGCGACCGTGATCGCGATGGAGATGGTGCCGCGTATTTCGCGGGCGCAGAAGATGGACGCTTTGTCGTCGATGGCCAACATCGCAGGCTACCGCGCGGTGATCGAGGCCGGTAACAACTTCGGCCGGTTCTTCACCGGTCAGGTGACGGCGGCTGGTAAAGTGCCGCCCGCGAAAGTTCTGATTGTTGGCGCTGGCGTCGCTGGTCTGGCAGCTATTGGCACCTCGACCTCGCTGGGGGCGATCACTTATGCGTTCGACGTGCGCCCGGAAGTGGCCGAACAGGTCGAATCCATGGGGGCAGAATTCGTCTATCTGGACTTCGAGGAAGAACAGCAGGACGGCGCGGCCACCGGTGGTTATGCCTCGGTTCAGTCCGAGGAGTTCCGTGAGGCACAGCTTGCCAAGTTCCGCGAACTGGCACCCGAGATGGACATCGTCATCACCACCGCGCTGATCCCCAACCGCCCGGCGCCGAAGCTGTGGCTGGAGGACATGGTCAAGGCGATGAAGCCGGGCTCGGTCATTGTTGACCTTGCTGCGGAACGCGGCGGTAACGTCGAAGGTACCGTGCCGGATGAGAAAGTGGTCACCGACAACGGCGTGACCATCATCGGTTATACCGATTTCCCAAGCCGGATGGCAGCGCAGTCGTCGTCGCTCTACGCGACCAACATCCGTCACATGATGACCGACCTGACGCCCGAGAAGGACGGTCAGGTCAACCATGACATGGAAGATGACGTGATCCGCGGCTCGACCGTGACCCATGAGGGTGAGATCACCTTCCCGCCGCCGCCGCCCAAAGTACAGGCGATCGCGGCGCAGAAGAAGCCCGAGGTCAAGGAACTGACCCCGGAAGAGAAAAAGGTACAGGAGATTGCAGCCTTCAAGGCTCAGACGAAGCAGCAATTCACTTTGCTGGGTATCGGTGGTGCGCTGATGTTGTTGGTGGGGCTGGTTGCTCCGGCCAGCTTCATGCAGCACTTCATTGTCTTTGTGCTGGCGATCTTTGTGGGTTTCCAGGTGATCTGGAACGTCTCGCACAGCCTGCACACTCCGCTGATGGCGATCACCAACGCGATCTCGTCGATCATTATCGTCGGGGCCTTGATGCAGATCGGGTCGGGGTCTTTCCTCGTTATTCTGCTGGCGGCGCTTTCCGTCTTCATGGCCGGGATCAACATCTTCGGTGGCTTCCTCGTAACCCGGCGCATGCTTGCCATGTTCCAGAAATCTTAAGGAGGCCGGGTAGATGGATTTTGGCTTCACCACTGCCGCCTACGTCGTTGCGGCTGTCCTTTTCATCCTTTCGCTCGGCGGTCTGTCGAACCAGGAAAGCGCCAAGCGCGCGGTCTGGTATGGCATCGTCGGTATGGCGCTGGCGGTATTTGCCACGCTGGTTGGTCCGGGCTCGGGCCTGTGGCTGCTGTCGCTGCTGCTGATCGCGGGCGGTGGCCTGATCGGTCAATATGTGGCGCAGCGCGTGCAGATGACCGAGATGCCGCAACTGGTTGCCGCGATGCACTCGCTGGTGGGTCTTGCGGCTGTGTTCGTTGGCTTCAACGCGCATTTTGAGATCGGCAACGTGGCGCAGGTCATGGCGATTGCCGACAGTGCGAAAGAAGCGGATCTCTCCGATCTGGGCGCGTTTGCCAAGCTGATCGCGAAGAAAACCGCTGCTGAACTGGCGATCCTGCATGTCGAACTGTTCCTGGGTATCTTCATCGGTGCGATCACCTTTACCGGTTCGGTTGTGGCTTATGGCAAACTGGCGGGCAAAGTGACTTCGGCGGCGACCAAGCTGCCCGGTGGTCATGCGCTGAACGCGGCGGCGGCGGGTCTCTCGCTGATCTGTCTGATCTGGTACACTTCGACCGGTGGTCTGTTCCCGCTGTTCCTGATGACACTGGCCGCGCTGTTCATTGGCTATCATCTGATCATGGGCATCGGCGGTGCCGACATGCCGGTGGTTGTGTCGATGCTGAACAGCTACTCGGGCTGGGCCGCTGCGGCGATTGGCTTCTCGCTGGGCAACGACCTGCTGATCGTGGTGGGTGCTCTGGTGGGCTCGTCTGGTGCGATCCTGTCCTATATCATGTGTAAGGCGATGAACCGTCACTTTGTCAGCGTGATCCTGGGCGGCTTTGGCGGCCCGCAGGGTGAGCAGATGGCTGTCGAAGGCGAACAGATCGCGATTGAGGCCGACGGCGTGGCCGCTGCTCTGAACGATGCGGATAGCATTGTCATCATCCCCGGCTACGGTATGGCTGTTGCTCAGGCACAGCAATCGGTGTCCGAATTGGTCCGCAAGCTGCGCGCCAAGGGCAAAGAGGTGCGCTTTGCGATCCACCCCGTTGCCGGCCGTCTGCCGGGCCACATGAACGTGCTGCTGGCCGAGGCGAAAGTGCCGTATGATATCGTTCTGGAGATGGACGAGATCAACGACGATTTCCCGGATACGGACGTGGCGATCGTGATCGGCTCGAACGACATCGTGAACCCTGCGGCACAGGAAGACCCGAACAGCCCCATCGCGGGAATGCCGGTTCTGGAATGCTGGAAGGCCAAGCAGGTGTTTGTGTCCAAACGCGGTCAGGGGACGGGTTATTCGGGCATCGAAAACCCGCTGTTCTTCAAAGAGAACACACGCATGTTCTATGGCGACGCCAAGCAGTCGCTGGACAAGCTGCTGCCGATGATCGACTGATCCGAGTGCACAATCAAATTGCAAAGGGCGCCTGCGGGCGCCCTTTTCTTGTTTTGTTTGCAGGAGGCTTTGCCTCCTGACCTCCAGGATATTTGTGGCCAGATGAAGCAGGCGGACTGTGCTACACTGGGTCGTGCGAAGGTGCGCAGGAGGTGAGCGATGCAGAAAGTGAACGGCATAGGCGGTGTGTTCTTTCGGGCGCGAGATCCGCAAGCCCTGAGCGCGTGGTATGAGACGCATCTGGGCGTCAATCACTATGATCCGGAGCCCTGGAGGCAACAGGAAGGGTATACGGTTTTTGCTCCGTTCGCGCAGGATACGGAGTATTTTGGCCGGGCCGAGCAGCAATGGATGATCAATTTTCGTGTCGATGATCTGGCCGCGCTGATCAGCCAGCTTGAAGCTGCCGGAATTGTGGTCGAGACGAACCCGGATTGGGATAGCGAGGTGGGAAAATTTGCCCGCATTCACGATCCGGAGGGCAATCCCATAGAGCTGTGGGAGCCAAATCAATAAGATAGCGGGCTTGTATACCGATGTATTCCTGTAAGTATATGAAATAAAAGATAATTGATGTATTTCGCACGTGCCGTATAGTGCGCCGAACGAAGCGGAGCACTGAATGACGCCAATAGACGACCATCCCCTGCGCTATGCGCTGGCCAATGAACTGCATGCACGCCCTTTTCCGGTGGCGACAATGCCGTGCACGGTGGTCTTTCTGGCGATCAAGAAACCGGAAGCCGCTGCTGTGCGTGATCGCAGCGAGGATATGGCGCATCTGATCAATCTGCTGGATCGCCACGGGGCACCGCATCCGCAGCCCGAGGCCACGCATTACGCGGGTCAGATCGGCCGACATTGGTTGAAATGGGAACAGCATACCGAATTTGTCACTTACACTGCGATCACTCCCAACGTCAGTGACCGCGCCTTCAATCCGGCTGATTTCGAAGTCTTTCCACAAGACTGGCTGATGGCGAGCCCCGGCCAGCGGGTGACGTCGGCGATGATCCGTGTCGTCGAACGTCAGGAGGACGACGTGGTGCAGGCGTCTTTGGCCGACTGGTTCGAACCTGAAAGTCTGGCGGTGGCGCGCGTCCTGGACGATTCCGCCATCTGTGCCTGCGACTTCCGCATCGACCCGGCGGGGCATATGCGGTTCGCGATGTTCGTCGATAAAGGCACCGGGCGACGTCGGACCGGGCGGGTTATTCAACGGCTGTGTGAGATCGAGACTTACAAGGCGATGTCCATGTTGGGTTTCGCGCGTGTCAAACAACTTATGCCCCGGATCGGAGAACTGGATGGGCAATTGTCCCGGCTGATGGAACAAATGACCAACAATTCGGTGCACCCTAATGAGCTGCTTCCCGATCTGCTGTCCACTTCCATTGAACTGGAAACGCTTTCGGCGCGCTGTTCGTTCCGGTTTGGCGCGACGGGTGCTTATGAGGCCATCGTCAACCAGCGCATCGAAGTTTTGCGCGAGGAACGGTTCGACGGCCGTCAGAGCTTTGCTGATTTCATGATGCGTCGGTATGATCCTGCGATCCGCACCGTCAAATCGACCGAGCGTCGGTTGCAGGCCCTGTCCGACAGGGCGATCAGGGCCGGGGAATTGCTGCGGACTCGCGTGGACGTAGAACGCAGCGCGCAGAATCAGGCATTGCTGGAAAGCATGGACCGCCGCGCCGATCTGGCCTTGCGGTTGCAGCACACTGTCGAAGGGCTGTCGGTGGTGGCGATCAGCTATTATGCAGTGTCGTTGGTCAGCTACTTGCTCTATCCGCTGACGCAGGCCGGACTCAGTAAGGGAATGTTGACGGCGGTGGTGACCTTGCCCGTTGTTCTGGCTGTCTGGTTCAGTATCCGCAAAATCCGAAAGCGTCTGGAATAAGCAGCCTTTGCCAATCGACGAATGATCTGTAAAACGGGCAGCGTTTGACTGAATGCGCGAGGGCTGCCTGTGATCGGTATTGTGGCTGCATGGCGGGCTGTCGCCGCCATGTTCATCCTGAACGGTGCGCTGTTCGGGATTTGGGCCTCGCGCATTCCGGCTGTTCGGGACAAGCTGGATTTGACGCATGAGGCTTTGGGGCTTGGCTTGTTGTTCATGGCGGCCGGTGCGGTGTGCTCGTTTCCAATCACGGGTCGTCTGACGGATAAGTTCGGAGCGGTGGCGATCACACGGGTCATTGCTGTTCTTTACACATTTTCGCTTGTTTTGTTGGCCTTTGCGGGGGATTTCTGGTGGCTCGCGGCATTCCTGTTTGTGTTCGGAGCTTTCCATGGCTCGATGGATGTCGCGATGAATGCGTGGGCTGCAGAGGTCGAACAGGCTTATGACAAGCCGGTCATGTCGTCGTTTCACGCGATGTGGAGCCTTGGGGCTGGGCTGGGGGCGCTTAGCGGATATGCGGCGGTTCAGATGGGCCTGACGGTCCTGCAGCATTTTCTGCTTGCCGGTGGCATTGTCGTTGCATTTGCTCTCGTATTGTCCTGGGTGTGCTGGACGTCCAAGCGAACGGCCTCGAAGCAGGGGTCGGTGTTTGCTTTGCCGTCGGGCGCATTGATCCTTGTGGGGTTCACGGCGCTTTGCGGAGCGCTTGGTGAAGGGGCCGTAGCGGATTGGAGCGCGATATTCCTGCGCGATGTGACAGGCGCGGCTGAAAGCATTGCCGCGCTAGGTTACGCGGTCTTCTCGGTGACAATGGTCGTGTTCCGGTTGGCAGGTGGGGTAGTCATCGCCCGGTTTGGTCCTGTTGCGACCGCACGGTTTGGCGGTGTCAGTGCGGCTTTGGGTGTTTTTGCGGTGGTGTCAGCAGGCGAACCCGTATTGGCATTGGCAGGCTTTGCCCTGATGGGCGTGGGCTATGCGGTGATCATGCCTTTGGCCTTCAGTCGCGCGGCGACTGATCCGCATGTGCCGCCCGGGCAGGCGATCGCGAGCGTGGCGACTCTGGGTTACGGAGGCTTGTTGATCGGGCCGCCCCTGATCGGTTTTCTCGCTGAGCTGATGACCCTGAGGCTGGCTTTTGCCGTTCTGTTGCCGCTGTCGGTCCTGATCGTCGTGTTGGCCGGCGCGCTGAAGCGCGCCGACTGAATTTGCTTAGCGTCCGCGAATACGCGGGTCCAGCGCGTCACGCAGGCCGTCGCCCAGATAGTTCACGCTGAGAACGGTCAACGAGATCGCAAGGCCGGGCCAGAACACGCGTTCCGGATATTGCTGCAGATAGTCGACACCATCGAACAGCAGGCGGCCCCATGTCGGGAAATCGGGCGGGAACCCGAGGCCGAGGAAGGACAGCGCGCTTTCGGTGATGATCGCCGTCGCGATGCCCAGAGTCGCCGACACCATGATCGGGGACAGCACGTTCGGCAGGATGTGCCGTGTGATGATCTGACTGTTGCTAGTGCCAATCGAACGCGCAGCCAGAACGAATTCACGCTCTTTGATGGCCAACACGTCTCCGCGTACGATCCGGGCCGTGGGCATCCACGAGGTGATGCCGATGGCGCAGACGATCAGGATGAAGATCCCGCGCTCCAGACCGAAGGCCGCTGACAGAGGTTCGCGGAACAGCAGCATCATAACCAGCAGCAACGGCAGCAGGGGCAGGGCCAGGAACAGGTCGGTCAGGCGCATCAGCGGGCCGTCGAGCCGTTTGAAGAACCCGGCCAGAACGCCGATGAACGAGCCCAGGAACAGGGCCAGCAGCATGGCGGTGATGCCCACCGAGACCGAGGTTTGACCGCCGGACATCATCCGCGCCATGATATCGCGGCCCAGCTGATCGGTGCCGAAGGGATGCGCAAGGCTCGGCCCTTGGTTACGTGACCGGATGTCGATCTGTGTCGGGTCGATGGTCCAAATGTACGGCCCGAGATACACCGCAGCGACGATGAAGATGAAAAGGATGGCTCCGATCATCGCGCCTTTGTGGGTTTTGAACTGATCCCAAACATCGCGCCATTGACTGCGGGGTGGGGTGGTCAGTTCCTCCATCACATCGGCCGTGGGCAATGCGGTCGAAGCAGGCGCAAGACCTTCGTCGGGGATCAGAGTATCGGTACGATCATGATCAGTCATAGCGAATCCTCGGGTCCAGAATGCCGTAGAGCACATCGGCGATCAGGTTGAACAGCACGATCAGCACGGCAAAGATGAAGGTCAGGGTTTGAACCATTGGCAGGTCATTGGCCTGAATGGCGCCGATCAGCAATTGGCCGATACCGTTCACCTTAAAGACCTGCTCGGTAATGATGGCACCACCGAAGATGGCCGGGATACCCAGTGCGATCACGGTGACCACAGGGATCATCGAGTTGCGCAGAACGTGGACCATAACCACGGTATATTCGCTGAGACCCTTGGCGCGGGCAGTGCGGACGTAATCCTGATTGAGGTTGTCCAGCATCGAGGCGCGCATGAAGCGGCTCAGCTGTGCGGTGATCTGCAACGCCAAAACCATGACCGGCATGATCATTTGTTTGAGCTGCACGACAAAGCTGTCCCAGCTGTTGACCACATGGGTGGTGTCATAGATCGACGGGAACCAGCCCAGCTGGACCGAGAAGATCACGATCACCAGAACGCCCGAGAAGAAGGGCGGGACCGAGAAGCCGACCATCGACACGAATGTGCCCATCTGGTCGAACCAGGAATACTGGCGGTAGGCCGAATAGATGCCGATGGGCAGGGCGATCAGAATGGCGACCACGTACGCGGTGCCGACAACCCACAGGGTCTGCGGGATACGCTGAACCACGATGTCCATGACGGGCGAGCGGGTCTGCCACGAAATCACACGCAGGTCACCCTCGGAGAAGGTGGTGCCGAACATGTGGTCGATCAGAACCTGAGGTTCGATCCAGAAGAACTGCACGATCCATTTCCAGAATCGGATATGCATCGGCTGGCCGAGGCCAAGCGCCTCGCGCATCTTCTCTTTGACTTCGGGCGGAACGGTAAGCGGAACCTGCGCCATCGGGTCGCCTGGGGCGAGTTCGAGAAGCAGGAATATGACGAGGCTGATGAACAGCAGCGTGGGTACGGCCAGGATCAGTCGTCTGATGGTAAAGTTGAGCATTAAGAGGCGCCTTTATATGCGTCTTCTTGTTGGAGTGGCGTGCAAATGACCGCGCCCCGATACGGGTCGGGGCGCGGCTTTGCAAGATTAACGCTTAGGAACCGGTTTTGCGGTACCAGTCCGCAATGTTCCACAGCTCGCTGTCCCAAACGTTCAGGACAACACCACCCAGAGTGTTGGCGTGCGCCGACAGACGACCACGGTGTACCAGCGGGATCATACCGCCTTCCTGTACGATGATGTCGTTCAGCTGTTTCGCAATTTCCGCGCGTTGTTCCAGACCGGCCGTTTCGGCAAGTTTTGCGTGCAGCGCGTCAAACTCGTCGCTGCAGAAGCGGCTGATGTTCTCACCCTGCCACTGCGATTCCGGCTTGGGTGCCTTGTCGCACAGACCGTTGCCCAGATAGGACTGCGGGTCGGTGCCGTTGAAGGTGTTCGCATACATTTCAACGTCGGCATAGAACTTCTGGAACGTGTCGGGCGAGCCCGGGTCACCGCCGAAGAAGACCGATGCGTTGATGTTGCGCAGTTCGGTTTCGATACCGATCTGGCTCCACCATTCCTTGATCAGCGCCTGGAAGTCCTGACGAACGGCGTTGGTCGAGGTCTGATAGACGATTTTCAGCGGTACACCGTCTTTTTCACGGACGCCGTCACCATTGGTATCAACGATGCCAGCTTCGTCCAGCAGCGCGTTCGCGCCATCGATATCCTGCGTGTCACAGGTCATCGAGGTCGAGTTGAACGCAGCAGGTGCCGGAACCCAGTTACAGGTCACTTTACCCGCCTGACCATAGCCGATCTCGACCAGCAGCGGGCGGTCGATTGCCATGGACATCGCCTGATAGACAGCCGGATCCTGCAGGAACGGGTGCGGATGCGTGGCTGTCGAACGCTCGCCTTCCGGCAGATCGGGCGATGGGTTGGTCTGGTTCAGCATGATACGCTCGACCAGCGGACCGAAGCCTGCGACTGGAGTACCTTTGCCGCCTTCCTGCATCTGCGCGATGACTTCGGGTGCCAGCTGCAGGTTCCAGGCATAGTCGAACTCGCCAGTTTCCATAACCGCACGACCCGCCGCCGTTGCATCGCCGCCGCCTTTGAAGGTCACGGTGGCAAAGGCCGGTTTCGCTGGATCACGATAGTTTTCGTTCGCAGCGAACGTGATCACGTCGTTCGGTTTGAACTCGGTCACGACAAACGGGCCGGTGCCGATGGGGTTGAAGTTTTGCTCGGTGCACTCGGGGGCTTTTGCGCCCAGGCAATCCGCAAACTGTGCTGCCTGAATGATCGGACTTTCGCCGCCCACGAACGGGCCGTAGGGGAACGGTGTCGGCGCGTCGAATGTGACTTTTACGGTCAAGTCATCCACTGCTTCGACATTGGTGACGCCTTCAAACTTGGTCACCTGCGCACAACCGCCTTCAGGGTCCATGCAGTAGTTCGCAGTGAAAACCACGTCTGCCGATGTGAACGCTGTGCCGTCGGACCAGGTAATGCCGGGCGCGATTTTCCACGTGATCGAGGTCAGATCTTCGCTGACGCCACCATTTTCGACGGTCGGAATCTCAGACGCCAGATAAGGCACCATGTTGCCGTCCTGGTCGTAGCGTGCCAGCGGTTCAATCACCAGCGAGGCAGATTCCACATCCTTGGTGCCACCCGACAGAAACGGGTTCAGGATTGACGGAGCCTGCCAGTAAATAATGCTGACATTGCCGTCCGATCCACGCTCGGCCATGGCCATCGGGGCCATTGCCGTGCTTGCAATCGCACCTAGCAAAAGGGTTTTGATCTTCATCATACACTCCATGTTGGACACTTACGTGTCTCGATTTTCTCCGCGATGCCCGCGGATTGGGCGTTGCCGTTTGGTGAGTTAACGTTTTGATTTAAAACGATAAGAATTTTCACGCGAACGTGTATTCCGTCCTCTCCCAAAAACGGTTACGCGGCGTATCGAAACAGAGTTTTAAAAAATTGCAAGCCTTGGCTTGCGAAATTTGACCAATCGGTTTGACTTTTCCCGTCCTGCCGCCTTAGCGTTTGGCATTCGTTTAGATTTGCCGCGAAGGGGAGTGCACGCGTGCTGGATCAGCCAATTGCCCAGATCAGAAAACTGCGTGTCGAGTTTCAGACCAAGGACGGCCCCGTCGTGGGAGTCGAGGATGTCTCGTTCGAGGTCAACCCGGGCGAAACCGTATGTATCGTTGGGGAATCAGGATCGGGAAAGTCGGTCTCTTCGCTGTCGCTGATGCGGCTGGTGGAGTTCGGCGGCGGTGAGATCGCGGGCGGCCAGTTGCTGTTCGACCGGCGTGACGGGGATGAGTTGAATCTGGCAGGTGCCGACCAGGATCTGATGAAACAGATTCGCGGCAATGAGATCGGGATGATCTTTCAGGAGCCGATGACGGCGCTGAATCCGGTGTTCACCGTTGGCCGTCAACTGACCGAAGGGCTGCGTATCCACAAGAACATGTCCAAGACGCAGGCCGAGGAACGGGCACTGGAGCTGCTGCGCCAGGTTCGAATCCCCGAACCCGAACGCCGCCTGAAGCAGTATCCGCACGAACTCTCCGGCGGGATGCGCCAGCGTGTTGTCATCGCAATGGCCATGGCCTGCGAACCGCGCCTGCTGATCGCGGATGAACCCACAACCGCGCTGGACGTGACCATTCAGGCCGAGATCCTGGCTCTGATGGACCGGCTCAAGCGAGAAACCGGCACGGCGGTGATGTTCATCACTCATGACATGGCAGTGGTGGCCCAGATGGCCGACCGCGTTGTGGTCATGTTCCGGGGCAACAAGGTCGAAGAGGGCACGGTCAACGAAATCTTCGAGAACCCGCAGCATGATTATACCAAGGCTCTGCTGGCGGCGGTTCCGAAGCTGGGCGAAATGCGGGGCAAAGCCGCGCCCGAACCGATGAAACTGCTGGGTGTCGAAGGCCAGAACATCGCGCCCATTCCCGGCACCGAAGAGGTCTTGCTGACGGTCAATAATCTGACCACGCGATTCCCCGTCAAAGGTGGTCTGCTGCGGCGGACGATTTCCAACGTTCACGCGGTCGAGGATGTCTCGTTCACCATCAATCGGGGTCAAACGCTCAGCCTCGTAGGGGAGTCAGGCTGCGGAAAGTCCTCAGCCGGGCGGTCGATCCTGCGGCTGGTCGAGCCGATGGCAGGTGAGGTCAATCTGGACGGTGTCGATATCATGAGTCTGGACCCGGCGGGTCTGCGTAAGGCGCGGCTGGACATGCAGATGATCTTTCAGGATCCGTTTGCCTCGCTGAATCCGCAAATGCAGCTGGTTGATCAGGTGGCGGAACCGATGCGCAACTATGGTGTTGCTTCTGGTTCTGAGCTGCAGGATCGGGTCGCGCAACTGTTCGACAAGGTGCAATTGCCGCGCAGCTTCATGCGCCGCTTCCCGCACGAGATGTCGGGTGGTCAGCGGCAACGGATTGCGATTGCCCGCGCGCTGGCGTTGAACCCCAAGCTGATTGTGGCGGACGAGGCGGTCTCTGCCCTGGATGTTTCGGTGCAAGCACAGGTTCTGAACCTGATGATGGAGCTGCAATCGGAACTGAACCTCAGCTACCTGTTCATCAGCCATGATATGGCCGTGGTCGAGCGGGTCAGCCACCATGTCGGCGTGATGTATCTGGGCCGGATCGTTGAACTCGGACCGCGCGCACGGGTGTTTGAGAATCCACAGCACCCGTATACGCAGGCTTTGATGAAGGCGGTTCCGATTGCTGATCCGAACCAGAGAAAGTCGGAAAAGGATCTGAACTTCAAGCCGATCCCATCGCCGATTCATCCAATCGGCTATGCGCCGGAACCCTCGAACTATAACGAGGTTGAGCCGGGACATTTCGTCCTGACGACCGACAGCGGATACTGAGCTT
The DNA here is from genome assembly GCF_056537765.1 of Ruegeria sp. C2. Lineage (NCBI taxonomy): Bacteria > Pseudomonadati > Pseudomonadota > Alphaproteobacteria > Rhodobacterales > Roseobacteraceae > Ruegeria > Ruegeria sp. C2. The sequence continues at coordinate 286,815 of NZ_JBQFRZ010000001.1, forward strand.
TATGTCACATCGTCTGACCCCGCTTGAGATCATGACCAAGCTGATCTCTTTCCCAACGGTAAGTCGCGAAACCAATCTGCCATTGGTTGACTGGGTTGAGGGATATCTGAACAGCCATGGGATCGACTCTCATCGCTGGCCGGATCCGGAGCAGCCCCATAAGGCGGCTTTGTTCGCGCATGTCGGCCCGTGGGAAGACGGCGCAGTCGTTTTGTCAGGTCACACGGATGTTGTGCCTGTCGATGGCCAGCCGTGGGATACCGATCCATTCGCCGTCACCGAGAAAGACGGCAAGTATTTCGGGCGCGGCACTTGCGATATGAAAGGTTTCGACGCTTTGGCCATCTGGGCGCTGGTCGAGGCGCATCACGCCGATGTCAAACGCCCCCTGCAGCTGGCGCTGAGCTTTGACGAAGAGGTTGGATGTACCGGCGCACCACCGATGATCGAGGCGATGCAGGCGACGCTGCCCAAAGGCTCGGCAGTGATCGTGGGGGAACCATCTGTGATGCAGGCAGTCACCGGCCATAAAGGTGGCTTCGGCTTTGACACCCATATGATTGGATTCGAGGTTCACAGCTCGATCATGCATACGGGCGTCAACGCGATCATGGAGGCCGCGCCGCTGATCGACTGGGCCAACGAGCGCAATGCCGAGAGCAGGGCAGCACAGCCCTCGGACATAGCCGCCGTGTTCGATCCGCCGTGGACAACCTGTCATGTGGGTATGATCGAAGGCGGCACTGCGCATAACATCACGGCTAAAGACTGCCGCTTCATGATGGATTTCCGCACCGTTCCGGACGAGAAAAAAGCGATCTGGCAAAAGGCCTATTTCGATAAAGTCCGAGAGATCGAGGCGCGGATGCAGGCAGTTCATCCCGAAGCGAGGATTGAACTGTCCGAGCATTTCTCGATCCCCGGTCTTGTGCCCGAAGAAGATGGCGAGGCCGAGGCGCTGGTACGCTCGCTCACCGGTGACAACGCATCACATGTGGTCAGCTATGGCACTGAGGCTGGGCAATTTCAGGAAGCGGGCTATTCCGCTGTCATCTGTGGCCCCGGCGATATTGCGCAGGCCCATCAGCCAAATGAGTTCATTACGATTTCTCAATTCAACGCAGGCCAAAAATTTATGGAACGTTTGGTAGAACGGCTCTGCGAATAGCCCTCGAAGGGGAGGTTAAAGATGCCCGTCAAGAATCGGCTCGCCGAAATGCATGGCGAGATCACCAAATGGCGACGTCACCTGCATATGCATCCCGAGCTGATGTATGATGTTGAAGAAACAGCAGGGTTTGTGGTCGATCGTCTGAAGGAGTTCGGCGTTGATGAGATCACGCCGGGGATCGGCAAGACCGGAGTGGTTGCCGTCATCAAAGGGCGTCAGGATACGCAGGGCCGGGTGATCGGGCTGCGCGCTGACATGGATGCTCTGCCGATCGAAGAGGCGACGGGTCTGGATTATGCCTCGACCGTATCGGGCAAGATGCATGCCTGTGGTCATGACGGTCATACCTCGATGCTGTTGGGCGCGGCTCAGTATTTAGCCGAGACGCGGAACTTTGACGGCACCGTTGTGTTGATTTTCCAGCCTGCCGAAGAAGGTGGTGCAGGTGGTTTGGCCATGTGTCAGGACGGGCTGATGGACCGTTGGGGCATTCAGGAAGTCTATGGTATGCACAACATGCCGGGGATGCCGGTTGGTGAGTTTGCCATTCGGCCGGGCGCATTGCTGGCTTCTTCGGATGAGTTCGAAATTGTTGTGACGGGCAAGGGTGGTCATGCCGCCGCCCCGCATGAAGCGGTGGATACAACGCTCGTGGCATCTCATATTGTTGTGGCCTTGCAATCGGTTGTGGCGCGTACTGTGGATCCGATCAAACGGGTGGTGCTGACGGTCGGGACCTTTGAAACCGATAGTGTGGCCTCGAATGTGATTGCCCATACGGTGCGGTTGCGGGGAACCGTTCGCACGCTTGATCCCGAATACCGAAAGATCGCCGAAGATCGCGTGCGCCGGATCGCGGAAGACACGGCCTCGGCCTTCGACGCGTCTGCCGAAATGACGTGGACGCCGGGCTATCCGGTGACTGTAAACTCCGAGGTCGAGACCGGATATGCGGCTGAGGCGGCCGAGGCGGTGTCGGGCAAGGTCAATGACAGCACCGATCCGATCATGCCGTCAGAAGATTTCGCCTACATGCTTGAAGAACGGCCCGGAGCCTACATCTTTATCGGAAACGGGGACACGGCGATGTGCCACCACCCGGAATACAATTTCGACGACGACGCCATCCCCGCCGGCTGCAGCTGGTTTGCTGAACTGGTGGAACGACGATTGCCCGTCGCCTGATTTGGGAGGATCAGATGCCAATCAAGAACCGACTTGCCGAAATGCACGCAGAGATCACCGGTTGGCGGCGGGATATCCATCAACATCCCGAGATCCTCTATGACACCCACCGCACCAGCGCCTTGGTGGCCGAAAAGCTGAAAGAGTTCGGTTGCGATGAGGTCGTGACCGGCGTTGGCCGGACCGGTGTTGTTGGCGTGATCAAGGGTAAAACCGACACGCAGGGCCGCGTGATCGGGCTGCGCGCCGATATGGACGCGCTACCAATGCAGGAGCAGACGGGCCTCGATTATGCCTCGAAAACTAAAGGGGCCATGCATGCCTGTGGCCATGACGGGCATACGGCGATGGTGTTGGGGGCGGCGAAATACTTGTCTGAGACGCGGAACTTTGATGGCACAGCCATCGTGATCTTCCAACCGGCGGAAGAGGGCGGCAACGGGGCCGAAGCAATGTGCAAGGACGGCCTGATGGATCGGTTCGGCATTCAGGAAGTCTATGCCATGCACAATGTGCCCGGTGTGCCGACGGGTCAGTTCGCCATCCGGTCCGGACCACTGCTGGCGGCTGCGGATGAGTTCGACATTCATCTGGAAGGCCGTGGCGGCCACGCGGCCAAACCGCATGAAACCATTGATACGACTGTGATGTTGTCGCAACTGATCGTGGCGCTGCAGACCATCGTGTCGCGCAATGCGGACCCGGTCTTGCAGGCGGTTTTGTCGGTAACTTCGGTCGAGACCTCATCCAAGGCGTTCAACGTGATCCCGCAATCGGCGCAGGTGCGCGGTACAGTGCGGACGCATTCGAATGAAATGCGCGACCTGATCGAGACGCGGCTGACCGAGGTGACTGAAGGCATTGCTGAAACATTCGGTGGCACGGTCAAAGTGTCCTACACGCGTGGTGTTCCGGTGACGATCAATGCCGAAGAACAGACGGGATATGCCACTGACGCCGCCATTTCCGTGGGCGGCAGTTGCGGCGAGGCGCCGATGGTGATGGGGGGCGAGGATTTCTCGTTCATGCTGGATGAACGCCCCGGGGCCTTCATCGTGCTGGGCAATGGCGACAGTGCCGGGCTGCACCACCCCGAATACAATTTCAACGACGAGATCATCCCGATGGGGTGTTCGTGGTTTGCCGAAATGGTCGAGCGCCGGATGCCGGCGGCTTGAATTAGGAGAGAGAAAAGATGCCAGTTAAGAACCGTTTTGCCGAATTGCAGGATGAAATCACCGAATGGCGACGGGATATTCATGAGAACCCCGAGATTCTGTTCGAGACCCACCGCACCAGTGCTTTGGTCGCGGACAAGCTGAAAGAGTTCGGCTGTGACGAGGTCGTCACCGGGATCGGACGCACAGGTGTTGTGGGTGTGATCAAGGGCAAATCCGACTCGAAAGGGAATGTCATTGGTCTGAGGGCTGACATGGACGCATTGCCGATCCATGAGGCGACGGGGCTGGACTATGCCTCGAAAACCGATGGGGCGATGCACGCTTGTGGCCATGATGGGCATACCGCGATGCTGCTCGGTGCGGCGAAATACCTGTCGGAAACGCGCAATTTCGACGGCACTGTCGTGGTGATCTTCCAGCCCGCCGAAGAAGGCGGCGGTGGCGGTCGCGAGATGTGCGAAGACGGCATGATGGAGCGTTGGAACATTCAAGAAGTCTACGGCATGCATAACTGGCCGGGACGTCCGGTGGGCAGTTTTGCGATCCGTCCGGGCTCGTTCTTTGCGGCGACCGATCAGTTCGACATTACCTTTGAAGGCCGTGGTGGTCACGCTGCGAAGCCGCAGGAGACCGTAGACACGACCGTGATGACGGCGCAGGCGGTTCTGGCGTTGCAGACGATTGCCTCGCGCAATGCCGACCCGATTGATCAGGTCGTGGTGTCGGTGACCTCGTTTGAGACCTCGTCCAAGGCGTTCAATGTCATTCCGCAAACGGTCCAGATCAAAGGCACCGTGCGTACGATGAGCAAAGAGATGCGCGATCTGGCAGAGAAGCGGATCAACGAGATCTGCGCAGGAGTGGCGGCGACCTTTGGTGGCACAGCGGTTGTGACCTATATTCGCGGCTATCCGGTGATGGTGAACAGCGATGAGCAGACGGACTTTGCAGCCGAGGTTGCCAAGTCGGTTTCTGGCAGCTGTGATGAGGCACCTCTGGTCATGGGAGGTGAGGATTTTGCCTTCATGCTGGAGGAACGTCCGGGCGCTTATATCCTGGTCGGCAATGGCGATACGGCTATGGTTCACCACCCCGAGTATAACTTCAATGATGAGGCTATTCCGGCGGGATGCAGCTGGTGGGCCGAGATTGTTGAACAGCGGATGCCCGCCGCTTGACGGAGTGAAGCGAGGGGCCAGCCCCTCGCGCTCCCCGAGATATTTTTAGCCAGATGAAGAGGGATCCCGTGCACTCAGGTTGAGTTGGGTGCACAGGGTTTCGATGACGGAATTCAGGGCGTTGGACTGTGTGTTGACGCAGGATTTTGCTGCATCGCGCGCGCTTTGAAGCGCTTGTGGGTCTGAGAGCCAGTGGGCAACAGCTGCTGAGAGTTCGGATGCGGTTTCGACCTGCACTGCACCGCCGGTTTCGATCAGGGGGGCGAAGGTTTCGGCAAAATTGAAGTATCCGGGGCCAGTGAGGACGGCGGCCCCGGCTTGGGCAGGTTCAAAGGGGTTGTGGCCTCCGATCTCTTTCAGAGAGCCGCCGAGGAATACGATGGGGCAGAGCGCATACCAAGTGCCCAATTCACCCAGCGTGTCTGCCATATAGACCTGTGTCTGTGCAGCGATCGACTGGTTTGCACTGCGCTGTGCATGGGGGAGTCCCTCGGTACCGATCAGCTTGCTGACCTCATCTCGACGCTCGGGGTGGCGCGGGATCAGCAGCAGCAGCAAGTCGGGCCAGCGGCTGAGCAGGGCTTTGTGCGCTGCGAGCACGGTTTCTTCTTCGCCTTGGTGAGTGGAACTGGCGATCCAGACCGGGCGGTCGCCGATCTGGTTTTTGATCCAAGACAGGGCCTCAGTATCTACGGGTAGCGGATCGGACATGGCCTTGAGATTGGTGCCGGGCCTTACTTTATCTGGCGACGCGCCCATGGCGATCAGATTGCTGGCGGTCCTGTCGTTCTGGGTCAGGAACAGGTTGAAATGGCTCAGGATGAAGCGTGCAGTTTTGGGTCGTTTGATCCAACCGGCCACAGATTTCTCGGACAATCGGGCATTCAATAAGGCCAGTGGAGTTCCTCGCTTTGCCGTCTCAACGATCAGGCGGGGCCAGATCTCGCTTTCGACGAAGATTGCCGCATCCGGTTTCCAGTGGTTCAGAAACCGGCGCACGGGGCTTTCGCTGTCGAGCGGCGGATATTGATGACGCGTACGCGGGGGCATGCGTTTGGCGATCAGTTCGGCCGAGGTTGGCGTGCCCGAAGTGATGAGGAATTCTGCGTCGGGCAGGCGCGCCGCCAATCGGTTGATCAGGCTGAGGACCGACAAGCTTTCGCCAACGCTGGCGGCGTGAAACCAAATAAGGCGGGTGTTGGGGCAGGGTAGGCTGGCGTGGCCCAGCCGCTCTTGTTGGCGGGTTTCGGGGACGTCGGCAGCCTGCAACTTGGTGCGTACTTTGCGCCAGATCAGTGGTCCGACAAACGAGGTCAGGCCGCAGTACAGGTTGTACAACAGTGTTGGCTGTTCGTCGGGGCCAGGCAAGTCAGCCGCCTGTGTGGCTCATGTGGCGGCTCATCTGGCCATCGACAGCTTGCCGGGAATAGTCGAAATCATGGCCCTTGGGCTTGAGATTGATCGCCGCGCGGATAGCGTCTTCGAGTGGTTTCTCGGTATCGGGGTGGTCGCGTAGTGGTGCGCGCAAGTCAGCCATATCTTCCTGTCCGAGGCACATATACAGTTCACCGGTGCAGGTCAGGCGTACGCGGTTACAGCTTTCGCAGAAATTATGGCTCAGCGGCGTGATGAAGCCGATCTTCTGGCCTGTTTCCTCAAGCCGGACATAGCGGGCCGGGCCGCCAGTGCGTTCGGTCAGATCGGTAACCGAATAGTGGTTCTCGTATTCCTTGCGCACGTCTTTCAGAGACCAGTACTGATCCAGACGATCCTCATTACCGATATCCCCCATGGGCATGACTTCGATCCAGGTCAGATCCATGTCGCGTTCGGCGCACCATTCGGTAATACGGGGCAGTTCAGGCTCGTTGAAGCCTTTTAGCGCCACCGCGTTGATCTTGATCCGCAGCCCTGCCTTTTGGGCGGCATCAATGCCGTTCAAAACTTGCTTCAAGCGCCCCCAGCGGGTGACCTTGGCAAACTTGTCATCGTCCAGCGTATCGAGCGAGATGTTCACACGACGTACACCCGCCGCATAAAGATCATCTGCAAAGCGATGCAGTTGTGAGCCATTGGTGGTCAGCGTCAGTTCTTTCAACGCGCCGCTGTCCAGATGCCGCGTCATGCTGTTGAAGAAAGACATAACATTCCTGCGCACCAATGGTTCCCCCCCGGTGATGCGCAGTTTCTGCACCCCGAGGTTTACGAAGGTCGTGCACATGCGGTCCAGTTCTTCCAGCGTCAGCAGGTCTTTTTTGGGCAGGAACTTCATGTCTTCCGACATGCAGTAGACACAGCGGAAATCACAGCGGTCCGTGACAGAAACGCGGAGATAAGTGATGGCGCGGGCAAATGGATCGATAAGCGGAGCAGTCATGCTGGTATAGGTAAAGCGCGGGTGGCCTACCGGCAAGGGCGATTTGTGTTTTTGGCTGGCACAGATCGGTGCGGCGCTCTAGATGTTTGAGCATGAGATATGCGTTGCTATTGGTTTGTGGCCTTGTCGCGGGCTGTGATGCGGTTCGGTCCACGACCGACCGGGTTTTTGGAGGTGCGCCGACAGAGCCGGAGCCTGCACCCGCCGTTGCTGAACCTGTAGAAGCGGCACCCACCGAGGTGGTTGCCAATGCGGGCTGGGCTGGTGCGAAACGTACCATCGCAGGTTTGGGTGACCCAAACACACCGGGACGCTGGCTGCAGACACCTTTGGTTGAAACCGAGATTAATGGTCGCGTTGTTGTGCCTCGGACAGGTGCGCAGGCCTATGTGACGCTTGTACCCGCGCCCGGGCCTGAGGGGGGCGGCGGACGATTGTCGCTTGAAGCGATGCGCGCCCTGCTGATCCCGTTTGATGAGCTGGTTGAGCTGGATGTTTATTCAGACTGAAGGTATTTCCCGGCCTCTTTGCGGGCGAAAGGTTTCATCGCTGCGCCGTGCTGATCGAGGAAATCTGTCACGCGTTTGGGGTCATGCTTGGAAAGCTCGCGCAGCCACCAGGCTATGGCTTTCTGAATGAACCAGTCCCGGTCAGGCACATATCTCGCGGCCCAGCTCAGCACGCGGTCTCGGCATGCCAGCTCCTCGGGCTTCGGGTGGTTTTGCTTGGTCCAGGGCAAGGTGGCGACCAGCGCCGCGCGCCGGGTCCACATGTGGTCGGACTGGGTCCAGTTTTCAACTTGATCCAGCCGCGAAGGATCGGCAGCGAGCCGCTTTTGCATTGCCATGCAGGCATGGTCCGCTATGGCCCATGCGTCAAAATCGGGTAGCCAGCTTTGTAACAGATCCCATACGACATCATCCGGGCGGATGCGTGCTTGCGTCAGCAGCTTTGCAGCGGCTACGCGGGCCTCGTGTATGTTGGTTTGCCAAAGGGCCGATGCCAGCTCGACCCGTCCGGGCACGTCGAGTTCGCGCCGCCAACCTTTGGTCAGATCATTCAGGATCGGGTTAGCGACGCCAAGATAGGTGCGGTCGGCCTTGTGATAGTCCGCCACCTGTGCCGCCCGCATTGGGTCGCTATGGATTTTGATCTGATCCAGATGAGTCTTTAGCAGAGCGTCGCTCATTCGACAGTCACGGATTTCGCCAGATTGCGCGGCTGATCCACATCCGTCCCCTTGGCGACGGCAGTATGATAAGCGAGCAACTGCGCGGGAACCGAATAGAGGATCGGCGTGAGGCTCGGGTGCACATGCGGCATGCGGATCGTGCTCCAGGCTTCATCTCCGGCTTCGGCGATACCGTCATCGTCGGACACAAGAATGACTTTGCCTTTGCGTGCCATGACCTCTTGCATGTTGGACACGGTTTTGTCGAACACCGTGTCGCGTGGGGCCATGACCACCACCGGCATGTGTTTGTCGATCAGGGCGATGGGTCCATGCTTGAGTTCACCTGACGCATAACCTTCAGCGTGTATGTAACTGATTTCCTTCAATTTCAGCGCACCTTCCATGGCGAGCGGATACATCAGGCCACGCCCCAGAAACAACACATCACGCGCCTCGGACAGGCGTTGGGCTGATTTGCGGATGGCGCTATTTTCGTCCAGTGCGGTATTCAGAACCGAAGGCAGCCCGCGCAGCGCCGCTGCGTGGTCTGCCAGTTCTTCGTCGCTCAGAGTACCACGATCCACCGCGGCTTTGAGCGCCAGCATCAGCAAAATGCTCAGCTGACAGGTAAAGGCCTTTGTCGAGGCCACGCCGATCTCGACACCGGCGTGAATCGGTAGAGTAATATCGCTTTCCCGCGCAATCGAGCTTTCAGGAACGTTGACGACAGAAACGATCTTGTCTGCCTTGCCTTCGCAATACCGCAACGCGGCGAGCGTATCTGCGGTCTCACCCGACTGGCTGACAAACAGCGCCAATGTGCGGTCGGTGATCGGAGGTTCGCGATACCGAAACTCGCTGGCGATATCGACCTCCACGGGCATTTTGGCCAGTTGTTCGAACCAGTACTTGGCGGTCAGGCAGGCATAGAAAGCGGTGCCACAGGCCACCATGGTCAGGCGGTCGAGCTTGGTGAAGTTCAATTCTTCGGGCAGAACCACCTGGTCGCCGCCAGTTGGCAGATACGACCGGATCGCCTCGGCTACCACAACCGGCTGCTCGGCGATTTCCTTGGCCATATAGTGCTTGTGCCCGGCCTTGTCAGCGCGCGACTGATCCACTTTGATTTGGCGCATCTCGCGATTGGCGATCTCACCAGCTTCGTTGCGGATTTCAAGCGATGTGCGGGTTAGCACCGCCCGGTCGCCTTCTTCCAGATAGGTGATGCGATCAGTCAGCGGCGCCAGGGCAATCGCGTCCGAGCCCACATACATCTCACCATCGCCATGCCCGATGGCCAAAGGCGATCCCTTTCGGGCAGCAACAATCAGGTCGTCCTGTCCGTTGAACAGGAAGGCGAGCGCAAATGCGCCCTCAAGCCGATCAATCGTTTTGTAAGCAGCGTCAACCGGGTTCAAACCTTGTGACATGTAGTGCTCGGTCATCAAGGCGACGGTTTCCGTGTCGGTTTCCGTTTGAAAGCCGATGCTGTGTTCGGCCAATTCTGCGCGCAGTTCGCGATAATTCTCGACAATGCCATTATGCACAACAGCGACAGGTCCGGCCTGATGCGGATGCGCGTTGCTGATCGAAGGCGCACCATGCGTAGCCCAGCGGGTATGACCGATGCCGGATTTGCCGGGTAGGGGATCGTGAACCAAAAGGTCGCTTAGATTGACGAGTTTACCTACAGCTCTGCGCCGTCCAAGCGTTCCATCATTGACCGTTGCAATCCCGGCGCTGTCATAGCCGCGATATTCCAGCCGTTTCAGCGCCTCGACCAGAATGGGGGCTGCTTCGTGACTGCCCAGAACACCAACAATTCCACACATAAATCAGGCTCCTTTGTCGCGGCGCGCTTTCTTCGCCCTCAACATATCAAACAATTTACGGGCATAGCCGGGCTTGTTTTCCTGCTTGGCGCGCGCAACGGCCAGTGCGTCCGGTTCGACATCCTTGGTCACCACGGTTCCCGTTGCGGTCATCGCTCCGTCGCCCAGCGACACCGGAGCGATCAGCATCGTGTTTGAGCCGATGAACACATTCTCGCCAATCGTGGTTTTGTGTTTCATCACGCCGTCATAGTTGCAGGTGATCGTACCGGCCCCGATATTTGTTGCCGCCCCGACCGTGGCATCGCCGATATAGCTGAGGTGATTGACCTTCGCGCCCTCGGCGATCTCGGCATTCTTGATCTCGACGAAATTGCCGATGCGGGTGTTTTCGGCCAACTCGGTTCCCGGGCGCAAGCGCGCATATGGGCCAACAGTGGCACCTCGGCTGACGTGGCAGCCCTCCAGATGCGAAAACGCGCGGATCGTGGCACCGCTTTCGACGGTGACACCTGGGCCGAAGACAACATGTGGTTCAATCACGGCATCGCGCCCGATGACGGTATCTGCGGCAAGATATACGGTCTCGGGGGCCATCAGCGTGACGCCAAGATCCAACAGATCGGCCCGCGCCTGCACCTGAAAGATTGCATCCGCCGCCGCCAGGTCGGCACGAGAGTTCACGCCCAGCGTTTGTGCCTCATCGCAGGCGATTGCGGTCACGCGCAAGCCGCGGTCGCCCGCGATTTCTACCACGTCGGTCAGGTAGTATTCGCTTGAAGCATTATCGTTGCCCACCGCATCGATCAACGAAAACAGCGTTGGCGCATCACACGCCATAAGACCCGAGTTACAAAAGGTTATGGTGCGCTCTTCATCTGTCGCGTCCTTGAACTCGACGATCCGCTCTAGCGTATCGCCCTGCATCACCAAACGACCATACCGTGCGGGATCGGCAGCCTCAAAGCCGAGAATGACCAGATCATTCTCAGCCCTCGCAGCGATCATCCGCTCCAGCGTCTCGGGTTGCAGAAAAGGCGTATCACCGAACAACACGACCGCATCACCCTCGAACCCGTCCAACGCATTGCGCGCCTGCGCCACTGCATGTGCGGTTCCAAGCTGTTCTTCCTGCACAGCGATCTGTGCAGTCTCGTCTTCGGCCTTCGCAACCTTCGAGACAGCCTCGGCCCCGTGGCCCGTGACGATCACGGTGTGTTCGGGCGACAGGACGGCTCCGGCGCGCATGGCGTGGATCAGCATCGGTACCTGTGCAATCGGGTGCAGGACTTTGGGAATGTCAGAGTTCATTCTTGTGCCTTTCCCGGCGGCAAGAATGACAAGGGCGGTGGTCATGAAATCGTTTTCTCTTTGTGTTTTGTTGCGCCCCGTTTTATCCGCTGAGGTCAAAGGCGCAAGCGGTTCAGCCATCAAACAAGATTGCCGTTTGCAACATGGGGCGGCGAAAAACCGCTGAGGCAGGAGGCAACATGCGTACGGTGATCTTCGATCTGGACGGGACTTTGGCGGATACCTCCGGTGATCTGCTGGCAGCGGCCAACCACTGTTTCCGGCAGATGGGGCATGGGGATGTGCTGGTTCACGAGCAGGATGCCGGGGTCGCCCTGCGGGGCGGGCGGATGATGCTGACGCATGGGCTCAGGCGCGTCGGAGCCTATGCCGACGATACAGTTCTGGCTTACTATCCGGTCTTGCTTGAAGCTTATGCTGAAGCGATTGACACGCACACCCGGTTCTATCCTGGTGCTTTGGATGCTGTCGAGCGTCTGTCGCAAGCGGGGTATGGCGTAGGTATCTGCACCAACAAGCCCGAGGGTCTCGCAGATCTCTTGCTGACTCGAATGGGCGTGCGGGACAAATTCGCCTCGCTGGTGGGGGCAGACACACTGCCCGTGCGCAAACCCGACCCCGAGCCGCTGCGCGAAGCGGCACGGCGTGCAGGGGGGCATCCGGATCATTGCGTTCTGATCGGCGATTCAGATACGGACCGAAATACCGCACGTGCTGCGGGTGTGCCTTCGGTACTGGTCACATTTGGCCCCTCCGGGGAGGATATGGCCGCGCTGGAGCCCGAAGCGCTGCTGCATCATTTTGATGATTTGCCGAAACTGGTTTCCGATTTGATCGGAGCGGCGGCGTGATCTCTTGACCCTTGATCATTTCGGCCTCAGAACCAATCCATGACCGAGATTTTCACTGGCAGTTTCACCCAACAGGAACCAATCCCCGATGAAGCGATCGAGGCCGCATTGGCCGTGATGCGCCATGGGCGCTTGCATCGCTATAACGTCGCGCCTGATGAATTAAGCGAGACGGCATTGCTGGAACAGGAATTTGCCGCTCAGATGGGGGCGAAATACTGTTTGGCTGTCTCGTCGGGCGGTTACGCTTTGGCCACCGCGCTGCGTGCCATGGGGATCGGGCCGGGTGATCCGGTTTTGACAAACGCGTTTACGCTGGCCCCTGTGCCGGGAGCTATTGCGTCGGTCGGGGCGAAACCAATTTTTGTCGGCGTGACTGAGGCGCTAACCATTGATCTCGATGATCTTGAGGCCAAGCTGGATCAGGCCAGGGTGCTGATGCTCAGCCATATGCGTGGGCATCTGTGCGATATGAATCGGCTGATGCAGATGTGTAGCGCGGCCGGAGTGATTGTGATCGAGGATTGCGCGCATACGATGGGGGCGGCCTGGCGGGGTCAGCTCTCCGGGCGACAAGGGGCAATCGGCTGTTATTCGTGCCAGACCTATAAGCATGTCAACTCGGGCGAGGGCGGGTTGCTGGTTACGGATGACCCGGAGCTGGCTGCAACAGCTACCATGTTGTCCGGGTCATATATGCTCTATGAACGCCATCTGGCCGCGCCAGAACCGGAGGTGTTTGAGCAGATCAAATACACCACCCCCAACGTTTCGGGCCGCATGGACAATCTGCGTGCTGCAATCCTGCGTCCTCAGTTGCGGGCGTTGGATCGCCAGGTTGCACGCTGGAACGAACGGTATGATGAGATCGAGCGTGGGTTGCGCGAAACACCGGGTCTTACGGTTGTCGAGCGTCCTGCAGGGGAAACCTATGTCGGCTCGTCTATCCAGTTTCTGTTGTTGGATTGGACTCCGGAGCGCATTGCCGAAGTCACCCACCGCTGCGCTGCGCGCGGGGTCGAGTTGAAGTGGTTTGGCGGGGCGGAACCCACGGGCTTTACTTCACGCTATGACAGCTGGCGGTATGCGGACAGCTCGCCGATGCCCAAGAGCGACAGGATTTTGGCCGGGATCATGGATATGCGCGTTCCGTTGACGTTCTCGCTGGAGGATTGTCGCCTGATCGCGCGGATCATTCGGGCAGAGGTGGGCGCGGTTTATCAATCGTAATCCAGCGGAGTGCGCTTTCGGCGCACGCTCGGTTCTTTTGTGAAAACGCCGCCCTTGCTGGGCGGCGTTTTGCGTTGATCCGCGCGGCGTCGTTGACCGGACGCGGAATCGCTGCTATCTGTTTATTGAACACTTGTTCATTAACGCTGCTGGAGGAGCCCCGCATGTTTATGGCCACTATGCAATTCGATCTGGGTGAGGATGTGAATGCCCTGCGTGAGATGGTCCACCGCTGGGCGCAGGAACGCGTGAAGCCGATGGCGGCTGAGATTGACGCCTCGAACGCCTTTCCGAATGAGCTGTGGAAAGAGATGGGAGAGCTTGGGCTGCTGGGCGTCACTGTGCCCGAAGAGTATGGCGGGGCGGGGATGTCCTATCTGGCGCATACCATCGCGGTGGAAGAAGTGGCGCGGGCCTCGGCCTCGGTGTCTCTGTCTTACGGGGCGCATTCGAACCTCTGCGTGAATCAGATTAAGCTGAATGGGAATGACGAGCAGAAACAGAAATATCTGCCACGTCTGATCTCGGGCGATCATGTAGGGGCGCTTGCTATGTCTGAGTCCTCAGCCGGGTCGGATGTGGTGTCGATGAAGCTGCGTGCTGAGAAGCGCAACGATCACTACCGACTGAACGGCAACAAATACTGGATCACCAACGGGCCGGATGCGGACACGCTGGTTGTTTATGCCAAGACCGATCCGGAGGCAGGATCCAAGGGGATTACCGCCTTTCTGATCGAGAAAGAGATGAAGGGATTCTCGACCTCGCCCCATTTTGACAAACTGGGGATGCGAGGGTCGAATACGGCAGAGCTGATCTTTGAAGATGTAGAAGTGCCGTTTGAAAACGTGCTGGGCGAAGAGGGCAAAGGCGTCGCGGTTCTGATGTCCGGGCTTGACTACGAGCGCGTCGTTCTGGCCGGAATCGGTACGGGCATAATGGCCGCTTGCCTGGATGAGGTCATGCCTTATCTGGCCGAACGCAAACAGTTTGGTAAGCCTATTGGATCATTCCAGCTGATGCAGGGTAAGATTGCGGATATGTATACCGCAATGAACTCGGCGCGCGCCTATGTCTATGAGGTCGCTAAGGCTTGCGACCGAGGGGATGTGACCCGTCAGGATGCGGCGGCGTGCTGTCTTTATGCCTCGGAGCAGGCGATGGTGCAGGCGCATCAGGCCGTGCAGGCGCTGGGCGGGGCCGGGTTCCTGTCGGATGCGCCGGTCAGTCGGATTTTCCGCGACGCAAAACTGATGGAGATTGGCGCAGGTACCAGCGAAATCCGCCGGATGCTGATCGGTCGCGAAATGATGAACGAGATGCTGTGACGGAAAACCCCGCGATTCAGTGAGCCGCGGGGCTTTTTACGATTGGATCAGAAGCGATGGACGTAGGAAACGCCGATCAGCCAGGGATCAATTTCTGCGGTGCCAATATCGGCTCCGTCAAGTTTGACGTCCGAGTCGATGTCGAACCAGCGCACGTTCAGGCGAATGGCACCTTTTTCGGTGACCATGTAATCCAGACCGGCCTGCAGCGAGACGCCGAAGGAATTGTCCAGGTCCAGATCGCCCAGGGGCGAATCTTCTTCGAAGAAGATGGTGTAGTTCATACCGGCGCCGACATAAGGCTTCCACGCGCTGTTGGTCGGGAAGTGATAGTTCAGCGACAGGGTGGGCGGCAGGTGTTTGACGCTGCCCGCATCGACGCTGCCGCCGAGGGTGACGTCATGCTTATAGGGGGTCGAGGCCAGCAGCTCGATGCCGAGGTTGTCCTGCACGAAATACTCGACAGTGAAGATCGGGCGGGTGTCCGAGTCGACATCGGCGTCAAATCCGGCCAGAGAGCCGTTGTTGGACTTGGGGTCCAGATAGCCGACACCGACACCAACGGTCCAGTCACCCTGGGATTGGGCGAAGGCCGGGGCAGCCAACGCGACAAGTGCGGTAGAAAGGGTCAAAGCGGCGAGTTTCTTTGTCATATTCATGCCTTTGGTTCTGTTGATGCACGTGTTGTGATGACTCCGCGGACGCAGAACTCTGATCTGCATCAAGTTTCTGTGATTCATGAGTCGGCCGATGGGGCGCTAAATCGCTGCAAAACAAAGAGAAATATGCATGTGTCCCGCTGAGATCATACCGGGCCTGCGCTCTGATCAAAGCTGGGAGCTTCCCGCCCAGCTGAACATGGCGCGCCAATGCTTGTCCCAGCCCGCTGACCGGGTCGCCATCCTTGATCTGACTGCATCCGAAAATCGCGCGATCCGTGTCGCTGATCTGCATGAAATGGTAGATGGCATTGCCCGGGTGTTACTAGACCGTGTTCAACCGGGCGAACGGGTGGGCGTGCTGCTTAGCCAGTCGCCCTGGTGCGCCGCAGCGCATCTTGCGATCTGGAAGATCGGTGCGATTTCGGTGCCGCTGTTCAAACTGTTCAAACGCGATGCTTTGGCCTCTCGTGTCGGTGATGCAGGTGTGCGACTTGTCCTGACGGACGCCGAAGGTGCCACGTTGCTGGGCGATCTGGCACAGCCGCTGCTGGCCGATCAGATTGGGCAACAGGGCGAGGCAGTTCTCTTCGCTGATACCGGGCCCGAGGATCCGGCGGTGCTGATCTATACGTCCGGTACCACCGGCAGCCCCAAAGGCGCATTGCACGGGCACCGGGTGCTAACGGGCCACCTGCCGGGCGTCTCGATCAGTCACAACCATCTGCGAGACGGTGATTGTCTGTGGACACCCGCTGACTGGGCCTGGATCGGGGGGCTGTTCGACGTGCTGATGCCAGGGCTTGCGCTAGGAGTTCCTGTGGTAGCTGCACGCTTGGACAAATTCACCCCCGAAGCCTGCGCCGAGGTCATCGCACGAGGCGGGGTGCGCAATGTGTTCTTTCCCCCAACCGCGCTGCGCATGCTGAAGGCTGTGGATCAGAGCGTCCCCGGCTTGCGCTCCGTCGCCTCGGGCGGAGAGCCTTTGGGGGCCGAGATGCTGGCTTGGGGGCAGCGGGCGTTTGGCCTGACGATCAACGAGTTTTATGGCCAGACCGAGTGCAATATGGTCGTGTCTTCTTGCGCCGAGGACTTCCCGGTGCAGCCCGGCTGTATCGGCAAGCCGGTGCCGGGGCATGATGTGGCGGTGATCGACTCTAACGGCAATCCGACGACTGAGGAAGGCGATGTTGCCATCCGGCGCGGCTCGGCCTCGATGCTTCTGGAATACTGGAACCGGCCTGAGGCCACCGCAGAAAAGTTTCGCGACGACTGGCTGATCACCGGAGACCGCGGCAAGTGGGAGGGCAACTATCTGCGCTTCGTGGGCCGCGATGACGACGTGATTACTTCGTCGGGCTACCGCATCGGCCCCGCCGAGATCGAGGATTGTCTGCTGACCCACCCGGCTGTGGCTACAGTGGGCGTGGTCGGCAAACCTGACCCGCTGCGAACCGAGATCGTGAAGGCGTATGTGGTGTTGAAGCCGGGCGTCGAGGCTGCGGAGCAGGAGTTGCAGGATTGGGTCAAGGACCGTCTGGCGCAGTATTCCTATCCGCGTGAGGTCGCGTTTTTGGAGGAGCTGCCGATGACAGTGACGGGGAAGGTGATCCGCAAGGACTTGAAGGCGCGGGCTGCTAATGAGGGGGCGCTACGATGAACAGCCTGTACTTCGCAGCTCTGTTCGTCGTTGCCTGCATTGCAACGCCAGTCAAGAGCTTGGCCGACGAAAAGAATCCCTATGCTTGGACAGAACGTTGCCTGGCGAGCGCTGGTGGTAAACTGGATCGGGCTGGAAAAACGCAAGAGTGTATAGCGGTGATCCTCGGCTATTGCCGGTTCTCCATGGACAGTCATTCTTGCTTTAGCAACTTGGCGACAAATTTCTCAGACCGGTCCAAGGCAGTTGTGGAAGGGCTTCCAGAAAATCTGGATGCTCTGTCTCCTCAAAAACACTTCTATGAAAAGCGATTGGAACTTTTGAATGAAACAAGCGTTGCCAGTCGTTGTGAAACACCAAGCTTTGACACGGAATGCGCTGCACTAGTGTCCTTCGGACGATATTTAGGAGCAGTGTCTTTGGCCAATTGGGTAGAACAGAGGGAGGAGAGCCAGTGAAGCTCACTAGTAAGGCAATAACAACCTCTGCGGAGTTCCAGAACAACCGCACCTCCCATCTCGGGGCACTGTCACAAATCTCCGTCGCCGCCGAAGCAGCGCGCATGGGCGGCGGTGAGAAATCCCGCGCGCGGCATGAATCTCGGGGCAAGATGCTGCCTCGGCGTAGGGTGGCGAACCTGCTCGATCCGGGGTCTCCGTTCCTCGAAATCGGCGCGACGGCGGCGCATGGGATGTATGGCGATGCTGCGCCCTCTGCCGGTGTGATTGCCGGGATTGGTCGGGTACAGGGGCGTGAGGTCATGGTGGTGTGTAACGACGCCACCGTGAAGGGCGGCACGTATTACCCGATGACCGTCAAAAAACACCTCCGCGCGCAGGAGATTGCCGAGGAAAACCATCTGCCTTGCATCTATCTGGTCGATAGCGGCGGCGCGAACCTGCCCAATCAGGACGAGGTTTTTCCCGACCGCGACCATTTTGGCCGCATCTTCTACAATCAAGCGCGGATGAGCGCGAAGGGCATCCCTCAGATCGCCGTGGTGATGGGATCCTGTACGGCGGGCGGGGCCTATGTACCCGCGATGTCGGATGTGACGATCATCGTGAAAGAGCAAGGCACGATCTTTCTGGCCGGCCCGCCTCTGGTCAAGGCCGCAACCGGAGAAGTTGTCAGCGCCGAGGATCTGGGCGGAGGTGACGTCCACACCCGCCTGTCCGGGGTGGCGGATTATCTGGCCGAGGATGACGCCCACGCGCTGGCCTTGGCCCGCCGTGCGGTCGGGTCGCTGAACCTGCGCAAGCCACAGACGGTGGATTGGGCCAGCCCCGAGGACCCGGCCTATGACCCCGAGGAAATCCTTGGCGTCGTCCCCGCCGATCTGCGCACGCCCTATGACATCCGTGAAGTGATTGCGCGTCTGGTTGATGGCTCTCGGTTCGATGAATTCAAGCCGCGCTTTGGCGAGACGCTTGTCACGGGCTTTGCCCATGTCAAAGGCTGTCCAGTCGGAATCATCGCCAACAACGGCGTGCTGTTTTCCGAGGCCGCGCAGAAGGGCGCGCATTTTGTTGAGCTGTGCTCGCAGCGTCGCATACCGCTGGTATTCCTGCAAAACATCACCGGCTTTATGGTCGGCCGCAAATACGAAAACGAAGGTATCGCGCGGCATGGGGCCAAGATGGTGACGGCGGTGGCGACGACCTCGGTTCCCAAGATCACGATGCTTGTCGGTGGTTCATTCGGGGCCGGGAATTACGGAATGGCAGGTCGCGCCTATCAGCCGCGGTTCCTGTGGACCTGGCCGAATTCTCGGATATCGGTGATGGGCGGCGAGCAGGCGGCGGGCGTTCTGGCCACCGTCAAACGCGACGGGATCGAGCGGCAGGGCGGTACTTGGTCAGCCGAGGAAGAGGCCGAGTTCAAACGCCCGACGCTGGATATGTTCGAGGAGCAGTCGCATCCGCTCTATGCCTCGGCCCGTCTCTGGGACGATGGCATTATCGACCCCCGTAAATCGCGCGACGTGCTGGCCCTGTCACTCAACGCCGCGCTTAACGCCCCGATCGAGGAGACACGTTTCGGCGTGTTCAGGATGTAAGATGAGCGTTTCATTGAATGATGTCATGGTCCGCTATCCAGGCGCGCAAACCTTCAAGTTTGGAGACAGCGCAACGCTGAGTGCAGAGTTGTTGTCGTTGGTGCGTTCAGGTCGGAAAACGGCAACCTGTGGTGCTTTGCGCGACTACCCAGAGGGCAGCGCTGACACTCCGGTCGTTGGGCGACGGGATATTGCATTGGAATGGGATGATCGTCCGGCTTTGGTGATCGAAACGGTCGAGGTGTCGACCTGTCGATACTGCGATGTGACCGAAGATTTCGCATTGGCGGAGGGTGAAAACGAAACGCTTGAGGGATGGCGCGAAGATCACCGCCGGTATTTTGAGCGCAATGGCGGGTTCGATCCTGAGATGGAATTGCTGTGCGAACGGTTCCGCCTTGTCGAAGATCTGGCGGCTGAGGGGTAAGCTATGTTCAACAAAATCCTGATTGCCAACCGGGGCGAGATTGCTTGTCGTGTGATGGAAACCGCTCAGAAGATGGGCGTATCCTGCGTGGCTGTTTATTCCGATGCGGACGCTTCGGCCAAGCATGTGCAGATGGCGGATGAGGCTGTACATATCGGCGGCGCGGCTCCGGCTGAGAGTTATCTAAAGGGCGATCTGATCATTCAGGTGGCGCTCGATACGGGGGCCCAAGCGATCCATCCGGGTTATGGCTTTCTGTCCGAGAATCCTGACTTTGTGGACGCTGTTGAGGCAGCCGGTCTGACCTTCATCGGGCCATCGGCAGGCGCGATCCGCAAGATGGGCTTGAAGGATGCGGCCAAGGTACTGATGGAGGAAGCGGGGGTACCTGTGGTGCCCGGTTATCATGGCGACAATCAGGACCCCGAACATCTGGCCGGGGCGGCGGCTACCATTGGTTATCCCGTCCTGATCAAGGCCGTTGCAGGTGGCGGCGGCAAGGGGATGCGGCTGGTCGAGAAGCCCGAGGAGTTCTCGGCTGCTTTGGACAGCGCGCGTGGTGAGGCGAAGACGGCGTTCGGTAATGATGCTGTGTTGGTCGAGAAATTTGTCGCCAAGCCCCGCCATATCGAAGTGCAGGTGTTCGGCGACGGCACCCATGCAGTACATTTGTTTGAACGCGATTGTTCGTTGCAGCGGCGGCATCAGAAGGTGATCGAAGAGGCCCCGGCCCCCGGCATGACCGTTGAGATGCGCGAGGCGATGGGGCAGGCGGGCGTGCGTGCGGCTGAGGCAATTGGCTATAAGGGCGCGGGCACGGTCGAGTTCATCGTCGATGCCTCGGACGGGCTGCGGCCTGATCGGTTCTGGTTCATGGAGATGAACACGCGCCTGCAGGTGGAACATCCGGTGACTGAGGCGATCACCGGCATTGATCTGGTCGAGTGGCAGTTGCGCGTGGCGGCGGGGGAGAGCCTGCCAAAGCGGCAGGATGATCTGTCGATCAATGGTCATGCGTTTGAGGCACGGCTTTATGCCGAGGACGTGCCTAAGGGCTTTCTGCCGGCGACAGGCACTCTGACCCATCTGCGCTTCCCGGCAGGCTGCCGCGCCGATAGTGGCGTGCGGGCCGGGGATACGATCAGCCCCTGGTACGATCCGATGATTGCCAAGGTCGTGGTGCATGGCCCGACCCGCGCGGTTGCTTTGGAAAGCCTGCATCGCGTCCTGCGCCGGACCGAGGTTGCCGGAACAGTGACCAACCTTGCATTTCTTGGTGCTCTGACGCGTCATAATGGGTTTGCATCTGGTGACGTGGATACGGGTCTCATCGGTAGAGACCTTGATGAACTGGTGAAAGAAGCCGGCACGAATAACGTTTCGACAGTAGCTGCCGCGATGACGGCGCTTGGTCTGGTCGAGACGGATCCAGAGACGGGCTTTACCCTGTGGGGGCCACTGCATCGAGCGGTGCAGTTGTTGCGGAATGGAGAGGTTGTTGATCTGGATGTGCAGGTCGAAAGTCAGGACCGGCAGATTTGGCAGGTCGAGGGCGCACAGCTGATCGCGCAGCGCCGAAATGGCTGGGTCCTTGATGGCGCACCCATGCCCAAGGTCGCTGTTGCCGGGTCCCAGATCACCGTATTCGACGACTACGGGCAGGTGTTCGAGATTGTTGACCCTCTGGACCGCGATGCAAGTGCCGCGGGCGATACAAATGTAATCGAGGCGCCGATGCCCGGTCTGGTCAAGGCGGTGTTTGCCTCTGCAGGGCAGGCGGTGAAGGAAGGCGATCGTCTGGCGATTCTGGAAGCCATGAAGATGGAACATTCTCTGTTGGCTGCTCGAGATGGGGTGGTGGCCGAGGTGCTGGCCGAGGCGGGTGCACAGGTCGAGGCCGGTGCGGCACTGGTTCGGTTGGCCGAGGATTGATCTGTTCGGCCCGTGCATTGCGTGGCACAGTCGGGTCACATCCTACTTTGAAACAAGAATAAGCCGGGGAGGGACGTGCTGATGAAGGAACGGGTCGAGATTTTCGAGGTCGGGCCGAGGGATGGGCTTCAGAACGAGAGGCGCGAGATCCCGGTGGCCGAGAAGGTGGCTCTGGTCGATTGCCTCAGCCGTGCCGGGTTTAACCGGATTGAAGTTGCAAGCTTTGTCTCACCGAAATGGGTGCCACAGATGGCGGGCAGCGGTGCGGTTCTGGCCGGGATCACGCGGGCCGAGGGCGTACGCTATGCGGCGCTGACGCCGAATATGCGTGGATATGAGGATGCTTTGGCAGCCAAGGCAGATGAGATTGCGGTGTTTGCATCGGCGTCCGAAGGGTTCTCGAAAGCCAACATCAATGCGACCATTGCTGAGTCCATCGAACGCTTCGCCCCGATCCTTGAGGCTGCACGCCACATCGATCTGCCGGTTCGAGGGTATGTTTCTTGCGTGACCGATTGCCCGTATGACGGCCCAACCCCGCCCGAGAAGGTGGCCGAGGTGGCAGACGCCTTGTTTGCCCACGGCTGCTACGAGATTTCGCTGGGCGATACGATTGGACAGGGGACACCGGACAAGATCGCGCATATGCTGCTGGCAGTTCGTGAGCGGGTACCAGTGACCCGGCTTGCGGGTCATTTCCACGACACCAACGGGCGTGCGATCGATAATATCGACGCCTCGCTGGCGCTGGGCGTGCGGGTGTTTGATTCCGCCGTGGGCGGGTTGGGGGGGTGCCCTTACGCGCCCGGAGCGGCAGGCAATGTTGCGACTGAAGCGGTGGCTGCGCATCTGGAACGGCTGGGATATGAGACGGGTCTGGATGCGTCTGTTCTGGAACAGGCGGCGGACATGGCGCGGGCAATGCGGACGGAATAAGATATGTTCGAGACTATTACCCTGAAAACAGACGAACGCGGCATGGCCACTTTGACGCTGGATCGTCCGGAGAAGCATAACGCGCTGTCGGCGCAGATGATTGCAGAGCTGACACAGGCCGCCGGGCAACTGGCCAGTGATGACTCGGTGCGGGTGGTCGTTCTGGCCGCATCGGGCAAGAGCTTTTGCGCCGGCGGTGATCTTGGCTGGATGCAGGCACAAATGGCGGCCGATCCCGAGACGCGCTTTGTAGAGGCGCGCAAGCTGGCCGAGATGCTGAACGCCCTGAACACGCTGCCCAAACCCCTGATCGGCGCGTTGCAGGGTAATGCGTTTGGTGGCGGTGTGGGGATGGCCTCGGTCTGTGATGTGGCAATTGGGGTGAACGGCCTGAAGATGGGTTTGACCGAGACCCGTCTGGGGCTGATCCCGGCTACGATCGGCCCCTATGTCATTGCCCGCATGGGAGAAGCGCGGGCGCGGCGTGTCTTTATGTCCGCTCGCCTGTTCGACGCCGCAGAAGCAGTTGAACTGGGCCTGCTGGCCCGCGCCGTGCCCGCCGACTCGTTGACAGAGGCGGTTGAAGCGGAAATCCAACCTTATTTGTCCTGCGCGCCGGGCGCAGTCGCTTCGGCTAAGCAGATGATCCAGTCGCTTGGGCCGCGCATTGACGATGCTGTGATTGATCACACCATTCAACAGCTTGTCGCGCGCTGGGAAACCGACGAAGCAAAAGAGGGAATCGCAGCCTTCTTCGACAAGCGAAAACCTGTATGGAATAGACAGGTTTAACCGATTAGGCGGATCGAAGAGCCTTTGTAGCCATAGCCGGTTGGGGAATGGTAATATTGCCTGCCTGCGCGTTTCTGTTCGGTTGACCCTCTGACCCCACAGGGATAGAGAATGTCCAGTCAAATCGCCAATTGACGGCGCACCCTTCCGGGACATGCGCAGGAAAGGAGCTATACGTGGAAGACCTGCTGCGGGAGTACCTCCCGATTCTGGTGTTTCTTGCCGTTGCCGTGGGCCTTGGAATCGTGCTGATTCTGGCTGCTGTGGTCCTGGCTGTCCGCAATCCAGACCCCGAAAAGGTCAGCGCATATGAATGTGGCTTCAACGCCTTCGACGATGCGCGGATGAAATTCGATGTCCGATTCTATCTGGTCTCGATTCTTTTCATCATCTTCGATCTGGAAATCGCCTTCCTGTTTCCCTGGGCCGTTGGTTTCAAGGACATCAGCGATGTTGGGTTCTGGTCCATGATGGTGTTCCTGGCGGTGCTGACCATCGGCTTTGCCTATGAATGGAAGAAGGGGGCCCTGGAATGGGAGTGATGACGGGTGCAAACACCGCTGGCGTCGACAAGGAAGTCGCCACCCAGGCCCTGAATGCCGAGTTGCAGGACAAAGGCTTTCTGCTGACATCGACCGAGGACATCATTAACTGGGCCCGTACCGGCTCGTTGCACTGGATGACCTTTGGTCTGGCGTGCTGCGCGGTTGAGATGATGCACACTTCGATGCCGCGCTACGATGCAGAACGGTTTGGCATTGCCCCCCGAGCGTCTCCGCGTCAGTCGGATGTGATGATCGTGGCCGGAACCCTGACCAACAAGATGGCCCCTGCGCTGCGCAAGGTCTACGATCAGATGCCCGAGCCGCGCTATGTGATCTCTATGGGCTCCTGCGCCAATGGCGGTGGCTACTACCACTATTCTTATTCTGTTGTGCGTGGGTGCGACCGCGTTGTGCCGGTCGACATATACGTACCCGGCTGCCCTCCAACCGCTGAAGCGCTGCTTTATGGTCTGATGCAGCTGCAACGCAAAATCCGCCGCACCGGCACAATCGTACGCTGAGGAGAGGGCAGATGAGCGAAGCACTCAAGGAACTCGGCGCGCAGTTGGAACTGAAGCGGGCAGATTGCGTTCTGTCCTGGGACGTGACCCATGACGAGTTGAACGTGGATGTTGCCCCGTCGAATCTGGTGGAATTTGTCGAATTTCTGAAATCCGACCAGAACTGCAAGTTCTCGTCTCTGGTCGATATCACCGGAGTTGATTATCCCGAGCGCGCCAAACGGTTCGACGTGGTCTATCACTTCCTGTCGATGTACCAGAATCAGCGTATCCGCCTGCGGGTTTCGATCCGCGAGGATGACATGGTGCCCTCGATTGTCGATGTTCACCCCTCGGCCAACTGGTTCGAGCGTGAGGTGTTCGATATGTTCGGCATCCTGTTCTCGGGCCATCCGGACCTGCGGCGTATCCTGACGGATTATGGCTTCAGGGGTTACCCGCTGCGCAAGGATTTCCCGACCACCGGCTATACCGAGGTTCGCTATGACGAGGCGCAAAAGCGCGTGGTCTATGAGCCTGTCTCGCTGGTGCAGGAATACCGTCAATTCGATTTCATGTCCCCGTGGGAAGGTGCGAACTACATTCTTCCGGGGGATGAGAAGCAGGAGTCGTAAGTCATGGAGTTCCTGATCTGGATTGCCGTCACGGTTGCCACGATTATCCCGATGCTGAAACTGCTACCGCATTTCGGGATCGAGAAATACTGGGTCGTCGCCTGCGTCATACCGATCGGAACGCTGATCCTGATCTGGATCATGGCCATGAAACTACAAGAGATGGAGCGCCGTTGATGGGGCTTGGGGAACTGATCGCGCTTGGGGCGCTGGGTGTTCTGCTGGCCGGTGCCGCTGCCAAGGCGGCTGAAGCGGAAAAGGTCCGGGTTCGGGCCGAAGCGAAAAAGAAACGAGGGCGTTGATGGACGGCTCAAGATATGATGACGGCAGCACGGACGCGCTGAGCGGAGAACAGAAGATCCGCAACTTCAACATCAACTTCGGCCCGCAACACCCTGCGGCGCACGGGGTTTTGCGTTTGGTACTCGAACTGGACGGCGAGATCGTCGAGCGTTGCGACCCGCATATCGGCCTGCTGCACCGTGGCACCGAAAAGCTGATGGAAAGCCGGACGTATCTGCAGAACCTGCCGTATTTCGACCGTCTGGATTATGTGGCGCCGATGAACCAGGAACATGCCTGGTGTCTGGCCATCGAAAAACTGACCGGAGTGGAAGTGCCGCGCCGGGGCTCTCTGATCCGCGTTTTGTATTCCGAGATTGGCCGCATTCTGAACCATCTGCTGAACGTGACGACTCAGGCAATGGATGTGGGCGCGCTGACACCTCCTTTGTGGGGTTTCGAGGAACGCGAAAAGCTGATGGTGTTCTATGAGCGTGCCTGTGGTGCCCGCCTGCACGCCGCCTATTTCCGCCCCGGTGGCGTTCATCAGGACCTGCCGCCGGAACTGCTGGACGATATCGAGGCGTGGAGCCACGAATTCCCCGCCGTTCTGGACGACATAGACGGTCTGCTGACCGAAAACCGCATCTTCAAACAGCGCAACGCCGATATTGGCGTAGTGAGCGAAGATGACATCCAGAAATACGGTTTCTCGGGCGTCATGGTGCGTGGATCGGGTCTGGCCTGGGACCTGCGTCGCGCGCAGCCCTATGAGTGCTATGACGAGTTCGAGTTTCAGATCCCCGTCGGCAAAAACGGCGACTGCTATGACCGTTACCTGGTGCGGATGGAAGAGATGCGCCAGTCGCTGCTGATCATCCGTCAGGCCATCGCCAAAATCCGTGAATGCCCCGGCGACGTTCTGGCCCGCGGCAAGATCACCCCGCCGAAACGCTCGGACATGAAGACCTCGATGGAAAGCCTGATCCATCACTTCAAGCTTTACACCGAAGGCTTCCACGTTCCCGCGGGCGAGGTCTATGCCGCCGTTGAGGCCCCCAAGGGCGAATTCGGCGTCTATCTGGTCGCCGACGGCACCAACAAACCCTACCGCGCCAAACTCCGCGCGCCGGGTTTCCTGCACTTGCAAGCCATGGACCACGTTGCCGGAGGGCATCAACTGGCCGACGTCGCTGCCATCATCGGCACCATGGACGTCGTATTTGGAGAGATTGACCGCTAATGCTCCGCCGTCTTCATCCCGAACAACCCGAAAGCTTTGCCTTTTCTGCCGCCAACCAGCAATGGGCTGAAGCGCAGATTACCAAATACCCCGAAGGCCGTCAGGCCAGCGCGGTCATTCCTCTGCTGTGGCGCGCACAGGAGCAGGAGGGCTGGCTAAGCCGTCCGGCGATTGAATCCGTCGCTGACATGCTGGGTATGGCCTATATCCGCGTGCTCGAGGTTGCCTCGTTCTACTTCATGTTCCAACTGAAACCGGTTGGTTCGGTCGCACATATTCAGGTTTGCGGCACGACCTCCTGCATGATCTGTGGGGCCGAGGATCTGATTGCGGTCTGCAAGGAAAAGATTGCCGCTAAGCCGCATCAACTTTCTGCTGATGGCAAGCTGAGTTGGGAAGAGGTGGAATGCCTCGGGTCCTGCACCAATGCACCTATGGCTCAGATCGGCAAGGATTACTACGAGGACCTGACTGCCGAGAGTTTTGGTAAGATCATCGATGATCTGGCCGCTGGAAAAGTACCAACCCCGGGTCCGCAAAACGGGCGCTATGCGGCTGAGCCCCTGAAAGGGCTGACCAGTCTGACGAATTATGACAGTGGCAGAACGCAGTATAACGCTAGTGTTCAACTCGCTTCCGATCTGGGCGATACGGTCAAGCGCATCGACGGCACCGAGGTACCAATCCTGACACCTTGGCTGGGCAAAGATGGCAAGGCGGCGGCAACCAAAGCTGCACCGAAACCGCCTAAGGCTCCGGCCCCGGCGAAACCTGCGGTGAAACAGGCCGCCGAGGCGAAGGCGGCCAAAGAAGATCAGCCCGAGACTCTTAGCGGTGCACGCGATGGTAAGCCGGATGATCTGAAGATGCTGAAAGGCGTTGGGCCGAAACTGGAAGAAACGCTGAACGGTTTGGGCTTTTTCCACTACGACCAGATCGCTAAATGGACACCCGAGCAGGTGGCCTGGGTTGATGCTCGGCTGAAATTCAAAGGCCGGATCGAACGCGACGGTTGGATCGAACAAGCGGCCAAGCTGGCAGCGGGTGAAGAGACAGAATTTGCCAAACGTGCCAAGGAAGATGGCACATACGACGACTAGAACAGGTGCCCCTTTAGGGCATCGGGATGAGATGGATAAGGACAAGGAACAGGCCATAGCCCGCAAGGGCCGCCATATCGGCATCGTCATCGCGGTGACGATGATCCTTTGGCTTGCCATGTCCTTTGTGGGTCCGCAACTGGGATTGCCGGGCCGCTATGCGCTGCTTTTTGATTTTGCCGCTCTGGCAGGGTTCATTTATGCGGGCGTCAACATTTTTCAACTCTGGCGCATGCGTCAGGACAGCTGAAGGTAACACGCGATGCTGAAGGATCAGGACCGGATCTTTACCAACATCTACGGGATGCATGAGCGCACGCTGAAAGGCGCGCAGGCCCGCGGGCATTGGGACGGCACCGCTGGCCTGATCGGCAACGGGCGGGACTGGATCATCCAGACGATGAAGGATTCAGGTCTGCGTGGCCGCGGCGGTGCGGGCTTCCCGACTGGTCTGAAATGGTCGTTCATGCCCAAGGAAAGTGACGGACGTCCGGCCTATCTGGTTGTGAATGCGGATGAATCCGAGCCCGGCACCTGCAAAGACCGCGAGATCATGCGCCATGATCCGCATACGCTGATCGAAGGGTGCCTGATTGCGTCCTTCGCGATGAATGCGCACACTTGCTACATCTACCTGCGCGGTGAATACATCCGCGAGCGCGAAGCGCTGCAGGCCGCAATTGACGAAGCTTATGACGCTGGTTTGCTGGGCAAGAATGCGGCTGGCTCTGGATGGGATTTCGACCTGTTTCTGCATCACGGGGCTGGGGCCTATATCTGCGGC
Organism: Ruegeria sp. C2; assembly: GCF_056537765.1. Classification (NCBI taxonomy): domain Bacteria; kingdom Pseudomonadati; phylum Pseudomonadota; class Alphaproteobacteria; order Rhodobacterales; family Roseobacteraceae; genus Ruegeria; species Ruegeria sp. C2. The sequence goes on from NZ_JBQFRZ010000001.1 coordinate 315,187, forward strand.
GAAGAAACCGCCCTGATCGAAAGCCTTGAGGGCAAGAAGGGGATGCCGAGGATGAAGCCGCCGTTCCCGGCAGGGGCAGGTCTTTATGGCTGCCCGACCACCGTGAACAATGTGGAATCCATTGCCGTTGTTCCTACCATCTTGCGCCGTGGCGCGGACTGGTTTGCGGGTTTTGGCCGTCAGAACAACGCAGGCACCAAGCTGTTTGCGATCTCAGGTCATGTGAACAACCCGTGCGTCGTCGAAGAGGCGATGTCGATTTCCTTCGAAGAACTGATCGAAACCCATTGTGGCGGTATTCGCGGCGGTTGGGATAATCTGCTGGCCGTGATCCCGGGCGGTTCGTCCGTGCCGTGTGTGCGTGGAGAAAACATGCGCGACGCGATCATGGATTTCGACTATTTGCGCGGTGAGCTGGGCTCGGGTCTTGGCACGGCTGCGGTCATCGTGATGGACAAATCCACCGATATCATCAAAGCGATCTGGCGACTGTCCAAGTTCTACAAGCACGAAAGCTGCGGTCAGTGTACACCGTGCCGCGAAGGCACCGGCTGGATGATGCGTGTGATGGACCGATTGGTGCGCGGCGAGGCCGAACTCGAAGAGATCGACATGCTGTTCGACGTAACCAAACAGGTCGAAGGGCATACGATCTGTGCGCTGGGTGACGCGGCGGCGTGGCCGATCCAGGGCCTGATCCGCAACTTCCGGGAAGAGATCGAAGATCGCATCAAAGCCCAGAAGTCGGGCCGTATGGGCGCGATGGCGGCGGAGTGATCATAATGGGGCAGGCTGTCGAATACTTGCACGCTGTCACGTTTGTGATGACGTATTGATGGGGGAAAAGATGCGCGTGAAACGATCCCTGATCTTTTTTTTGGCTGCAGCGACGGTTGTGTCGGCTTGCGGTGAGGCTCCTTCTCGGGCCAATCGAGTGGCCTTTGACGGACAGTTCTTTAACGCCAAGGCCAAGCCGGTCAACAAACGCGTGTCTCCGACCGATTTCACGGTCACGGTGAATGGCGTCTCTGCTTCTGTGGACGGCGCGCGCGAGGCTGGGCGATTTGAGGGCACCAAATACTGCGTGCAGAATTTCGGGTCGTCGCGCATCGACTGGGCGGTAGGCCCGGATACAGAGCCGCAGAAGCTGCGGATCGAGAAGGACAAGCTGACTTTTGCAGGAACGTGTCAGCGTCCATGAGCCGTGTTATCGGATATCACGACGCGGGTCGCGTGGCGTTATTGACTAGCGCATCAGACGGGGTGCGTCTTGGGAAACCCAAGACGAAAGGAAAATCCATGTCTGTTCTGAAGAAGCTTGCGCTGGCCACAGCACTGGTTGTCCCTATTGCCGCCGAGGCGAAGCCGCCTTTGCGCGAAGTCAAAGAGATCGACAACGAACTCTACTACATCGCAATCGCAAACGAGATTTCCGAATATTGCTCGTCGATCAGCGGGCGCCGGATGAAGGCGATCGGGGTGATGTGGGGCTTGAGGTCCAAAGCAAACAAACTGGGATATTCGGACGGTGAAATCCGCGCCTACGTGGATTCGGATGCCGAAAAGGACCGGATGCGCGCCAAGGGCGAAGCGTATCTGGCGCAGAACGGCGTATCCTATGAAAATCCCAATTCTTTCTGCACGTTGGGCAAGAAAGAAATCGAAAGAAACAGCGCCATTGGCGTGTATTTGAGGGCGAACTAGACCATGTCTGACCTCCGCAAGATCAATATCGACGGGCAAGAAATTGAAGTCGATGGGGCGATGACCCTGATCCAGGCTTGTGAACAGGCCGGGGTCGAGGTGCCGCGCTTCTGCTATCATGAGCGTTTGTCGATTGCCGGGAACTGCCGGATGTGTCTGGTGGAGGTCGTCGGTGGCCCGCCGAAACCGGCGGCCTCTTGCGCGATGCAAGTACGCGATCTGCGTCCGGGTCCGGAAGGGCAGCCGCCTGTGGTCAAGACGAACTCTCCCATGGTCAAGAAGGCCCGTGAAGGGGTGATGGAGTTTCTGCTCATCAACCACCCGCTGGATTGCCCGATCTGCGATCAGGGTGGTGAATGCGATCTTCAGGATCAGGCGATGGCCTATGGTCTGTCGGGCACACGCTTCAAGGAAGCCAAGCGCGCGGTGGATGATTTGGATCTGGGGCCGCTGGTCGGTACTGCGATGACCCGTTGTATCTCCTGCACCCGCTGCGTGCGGTTTACCACCGAGGTGGCCGGGATCACCCAGATGGGTCAGACCGGTCGTGGTGAGGATGCTGAGATCACGTCGTATCTGAATCAGACACTCGATTCGAACCTGCAAGGCAACATTATCGACTTGTGTCCGGTTGGGGCGCTGACGTCCAAGCCCTATGCCTTTACCGCCCGTCCATGGGAGCTGACCAAGACCGAGTCCATCGATGTGATGGACGCATTGGGCTCGAACATCCGCGTGGATACCAAGGGGCGTGAGGTTATGCGCTTTTTGCCGCGTAACCATGACGGTGTGAACGAGGAATGGATCAGCGACAAGACCCGCTTTGTCTGGGATGGGCTGCGCCGTCAGCGTTTGGACAAGCCTTACGTCCGCGAGAACGGCAAGCTGCGGCCCGCCACTTGGTCCGAGGCGCTGACCAAAGCCGCGCAGGCGCTGAAAGGCGCCGAGAAACCCGCCGGGATCGTGGGTGACTTGGCTCCGGTTGAGGCTGCCTTTGCTCTGAAACAGATGATCGAAGGGCAGGGTGGTGTTGTTGAATGCCGGACTGATGGTGCCAAGCTGCCTGCTGGCAATCGCGGGGCCTATGCCGGGACTGCTGCCATTGAGGACATCGATAGTGCCGAGCGTATTTTGCTGATCGGCACCAACCCGCGTGATGAGGCTCCGGTTCTGAACGCGCGTATCCGTAAGGCATGGGCGCATGGGGCCGAAGTGGCTCTGGTCGGGCCTGCCGTCGATCTGACCTATGCGTATCATCACATGGGTGACGACCGCGCTGCGCTGCAAAAAGTCGTCGACATGGGGGGCGATGATGAGATCAAAGGCAAGTCGTCGTTGGTCATCGTTGGTCAGGGCGCGCTGCAAGAGGCTGATGGCGCTGCGGTTCTGGCCGCCGCGCAAACCATTGCAACAAATACAGATAGTGGTCTGATCATACTGCACACTGCCGCTTCGCGTGTCGGTGCGATGGATGTGGATGCGACAAACGAAGGCGGCATGGACGCTGTGAGTGCAGCTGATGTGATATACAACCTTGGTGCGGACGAGGTTGATATCGGCGAGGGTGCTTTCGTGATCTATCAGGGCAGCCACGGTGATCGGGGTGCCCACCGCGCCGACGTGATCTTGCCGGGTGCCGCCTATACCGAGGAAAACGGTCTGTTCGTGAACACCGAAGGTCGTCCGCAACTGGCCATGCGTGCGGGCTTCGCGCCGGGTGAGGCCAAGGAAAACTGGGCGATCCTGCGGGCCTTGTCTGCTGAATTGGGCGCGACGCTGCCCTATGACTCACTGGCACAACTGCGCACGGCTCTGATTGAGGCGGTTCCGCACCTGACCCAGATTGACGAAGTGATCGAGAACAAAGTTCAGGCGCTGGAGGCTGGCCCGCTGGGCAAGGCCACTTTCCGCTACGCGATCAAGGATTTCTACCTGACCAATCCGATCGCGCGCGCCTCGCAACTGATGGCCGAGCTTTCGGCGCAGGCGCAGGCCCGCAAATCCGAGAAGATTGCGGCAGAATGAACCCAACCCGTTTCATATCACAGACAAACGCGGCGGCCGGGTGGCAGTTCGCCGCGCCTGATTTGTGTGTGAAACCCAAGATTAAGGGTGGCGCAATGGTGGCAGATGCTGTTTACACCAACGCGCCGACCCAGCCGCAGATTGCGCAGGCATCTGGCCTTTGCATCGCTCGCGGAAAACGGAATACCCACGGTGTGAGGACCAATGGCTGATTTCTTTAACACCCCAGGCGGAATAGCCATCATCATTCTGGCGCAAGTACTTGCAGTCGTTGCCTTTGTGATGATCTCGCTGTTGTTCCTCGTGTACGGAGACCGCAAGATCTGGGCCGCTGTCCAGATGCGCCGCGGCCCCAACGTGGTGGGCGTCTATGGCCTGCTGCAATCGGTGGCGGATGCGCTGAAATATGTGGTGAAAGAGGTCGTTATCCCTGCTGGTGCGGATCGGACAGTTTTCATCCTCGCGCCGCTGACGTCCTTCGTTCTGGCGATGATCGCTTGGGCGGTGATCCCCTTCAACGACGGTTGGGTTCTGTCGGATATCAACGTCGCAATTCTCTATGTCTTCGCCGTATCCTCACTGGAAGTTTATGGCGTGATTATGGGCGGTTGGGCGTCGAACTCAAAGTATCCGTTTCTGGGTTCGTTGCGCTCGGCCGCGCAGATGATCTCCTATGAGGTTTCCATTGGTTTGATCATCATTGGTGTGATCATCTCGACGGGTTCGATGAATTTTGGCCACATTGTCGAGGCTCAGGACGGTCGCTTCGGCTTCTTCAGCTGGTACTGGCTACCGCATTTTCCGATGGTCTTCCTGTTCTTCATCTCGGCATTGGCGGAAACGAACCGCCCGCCGTTTGATCTGCCCGAGGCGGAATCGGAACTGGTCGCAGGTTATCAGGTCGAATACTCGGCCACGCCGTTCCTGCTGTTTATGGCGGGTGAATACATCGCGATCTTCCTGATGTGTGCGCTGACCACGCTGCTGTTCTTCGGCGGCTGGCTGTCCCCGATCCCCGGTCTGCCGGATGGTGTGTTGTGGATGGTCGCCAAGATGGCATTCTTTTTCTTCCTCTTCGCGATGGTCAAGGCGATCACGCCCCGCTACCGCTATGACCAACTGATGCGGCTGGGTTGGAAAGTGTTCCTGCCGTTCTCACTGGCATGGGTGGTCTTCGTGGCCTTCGCGGCGAAATTCGACTGGTTCTGGGGCGCGTTCGCCCGTTGGAGCGTAGGAGGCTGACCCATGACCCAAATCGACTATACCCGCGCCGCCAAATACTTCCTACTGCAGGACTTCTGGGTCGGTATGAAGCTGGGGCTTAAGTATTTCTTCGCCCCCAAAGCCACTGTGAACTATCCACACGAAAAAGGCCCTTTGTCGCCGCGTTTCCGCGGTGAACACGCTCTGCGTCGTTATCCGAATGGCGAAGAACGCTGCATCGCCTGTAAGCTGTGCGAAGCGATTTGCCCGGCTCAAGCCATCACCATTGACGCCGAGCCGCGCGAAGACGGCAGCCGCCGCACGACGCGCTATGACATCGACATGACCAAATGCATCTATTGCGGCTTCTGCCAAGAGGCCTGCCCGGTCGATGCCATTGTCGAAGGCCCTAACTTTGAATTCGCCACAGAAACCCGCGAGGAGTTGTTTTACGACAAGGAAAAACTCCTATCGAACGGCGAGCGCTGGGAAGCCGAAATCGCCCGCAATCTGGAAATGGACGCGCCGTACAGATGAGTGACACGCCGACAAATCCGTTTGAGCTGATGATGAAGCAAGCTCAGGACATGGCCAAGGCGATGAACCCGGCGATGGAGAATTTCTCGCCCAAAGGGTTTGAGGCGCTGTGGCCGACCATGCCGAAAGAGGTCATGGAGATGATGTTCGGCAACACCGTCAACAAGGACGGGCTGGACGCTAAGACCCGCCTGCTGCTGACGCTGGCCGGGCTGACCTGTCAGGGCGCGCAGGCGGACTCGGCGGTGCGCCAGACTGTGCGCCATGCTTTGGAAGCGGGCGCCAAGAAACAAGAGATCGTGGAAACGATCGGGCAGATGTCGGTTTTTGCCGGCATCCCGGCCATGACCCGCGCGCTGGATCTGGCGCAAGAGGTCATGGGCGATAACGAGGATGAGGATCAATGACCGTCTTTGCCTTCTATCTGTTTGCCATCAGCGCCATCACCGGCGGGCTGTTCACTGTGATCAGCCGTCAGCCGGTGCACTCGGTGCTGTGGCTGATCCTGTCCTTCCTGTCCTCGGCGGGGCTGTTCGTGCTTCTGGGGGCCGAGTTCGTGGCGATGCTGCTGATCATCGTCTATGTCGGCGCGGTCGCGGTCCTGTTCCTGTTTGTTGTTATGATGCTGGACGTGGACTTTGCCGAGCTCAAGGCCGAGATGGCGCGCTATATGCCGCTTGCCCTGCTGATCGGTCTGGTGATCCTGATGCAGTTTGTCATGGCCTTCGGGGCCTGGGACAGCGCGCAAGGAGCCGCGGCCAATCTGGCCCAGCCGGTCCCGTCGGACCGTCATAACACCGAGGCGCTCGGCGTTATCCTTTACGATCAATACTTCCTTCTGTTCCAGCTGGCAGGCCTGATCCTGCTGGTGGCCATGATTGGCGCCATCGTGCTGACGTTGCGCCACCGTCAGGACATCAAGCGTCAGGACATCATCGGCCAGATGATGCGCGACCCGGCCAAAGCGATGGAGTTGAAGGACGTGAAACCGGGGCAGGGGCTATAAGACGATGATCGGACTTGAACACTATCTTACGGTCGCGGCGACGCTGTTTGTCATCGGCATCTTCGGTCTCTTCCTGAACCGCAAGAACGTCATCATCCTGCTGATGAGCATCGAACTGATGCTGCTGGCGGTGAATATCAACCTCGTGGCATTCTCCAGTTTTCTCGGCGATCTGGTCGGGCAGGTGTTTACGCTGTTCGTGCTGACCGTTGCGGCGGCTGAGGCGGCGATTGGTCTGGCCATTCTGGTCTGCTTCTTCCGCAACCGCGGCACCATCGCGGTTGAAGATGTCAATATGATGAAGGGCTAAGAGAACTATGGAAACCACCATCCTCTTTGCCCCGCTGGTGGGCGCGCTGCTCTGCGGATTTGGCTGGCGCTTTATTGGCGAGAAGGCGGCCATGTGGACCGCAACGGGCCTGCTGTTTCTGGCTTGTCTGCTGTCATGGATCGTGTTCTTCACTTTTGACGGCCACACCCAGCAGATCGAAATCATGCGCTGGATCGAGAGCGGATCGCTGTCGACAAGCTGGGCCATTCGTCTGGACCGTCTGACGGCGATCATGCTGATCGTGGTGACGACCGTTTCGGCGCTCGTGCACCTCTATTCCTTCGGCTACATGGATCACGATCCGCAGTGGCGCGAGGGCGAAAGCTATAAGCCGCGCTTCTTTGCGTATCTATCGTTCTTCACCTTCGCGATGCTGATGCTGGTGACGGCGGACAATCTGGTTCAGATGTTCTTTGGCTGGGAAGGCGTGGGCGTCGCCTCGTATCTGTTGATCGGCTTCTACTATCGCAAGCCTTCGGCTAATGCGGCGGCGATGAAAGCGTTCATCGTTAACCGGGTTGGTGACTTCGGCTTTGCGTTGGGGATTTTCGCGCTGTTTTTCCTGACTGACAGTATCAATTTCTCGGACATCTTTGCTTCGGCACCGGCATTGGCAGAAGAGAAGCTGCACTTCCTGTGGGGTGAGTGGACCGCAATCGAAGTGATCTGTGTTCTGCTGTTCATCGGCGCAATGGGTAAGTCGGCGCAGTTGATCCTGCACACGTGGTTGCCGGACGCGATGGAAGGCCCGACCCCGGTGTCGGCCCTGATCCACGCCGCAACCATGGTGACCGCCGGTGTGTTCCTGGTCTGCCGCATGTCGCCGCTGATGGAGTTCGCGCCGGGGGCGACCGGGTTCATCACTTTCCTTGGGGCCTCGACCGCATTCTTCGCGGCGACCGTGGGTCTGGTGCAGACCGACATCAAACGTGTCATCGCCTATTCGACCTGTTCCCAGCTGGGGTACATGTTCGTGGCCGCTGGCGTCGGCATGTATTCAGCGGCGATGTTCCACCTGCTGACCCATGCGTTCTTCAAGGCGCTGCTGTTCCTTGGCGCGGGCTCGGTCATCCATGCGATGCATCACGAGCAGGAAATGACCGAATACGGTGGCCTGCGGAAGAAGATCCCGTATACGTTCTGGGCGATGATGATCGGTACGCTGGCCATCACCGGCGTTGGTATCCCTTTGACTACCTTTGGCTTTGCTGGCTTCCTGTCCAAGGATGCCATCATCGAAAGCGCCTTTGCAGGCGGCACGGGCTACGCTTTCTGGATGCTGGTGATCGCGGCGATGTTCACGTCGTTCTATAGCTGGCGCCTGATCTTCCTGACGTTTTATGGCGAAGAACGTGGTGACAAGCATACGCACGAGCATGCGCATGAAAGCCCGATGACCATGCTGATCCCGCTTGGCGTCTTGTCACTGGGCGCCGTGTTCTCGGGCATGTTGTGGTACGGCCAGTTCTTCGGACATGCGGACAAGGTTGGTAAATTCTACGGTATTCCGGTGGCCGAGGCATCAGAGCATGCAGAGGCGGGCGATCACGCCAAAGCAGATTTGCATGGCGAGGATAGCCATGCCGACAACAGCCACGCAGACGATAGCCATGCCGATACCGCCCATACGGATGACGGGCATGGTGAGAAGGACTCGCATGGCGGCGATCACCACTATGTCTTTGCCGGAGAACCGGGTGAAGGTGCGCTTTATATGGCACCTGACAACCATGTGCTGGACGATGCGCATGCGGCCCCGAAATGGGTCAAGGTTTCGCCCTTCGTCGCGATGCTGCTTGGGTTCATCGTGGCCTACTGGTTCTACATCGTGAACACCTCACTACCTGCACGTCTGGCTGCGAACCAGCGTCCGCTGTACCTGTTCCTGCTGAACAAATGGTACTTTGACGAGATCTACGACGCGATTTTCGTCAAACCCACTGTGGCGCTTGGCCGATTCCTGTGGAAACGCGGCGACGGCAACACGATTGACGGCTTCCTGAACGGGGTTTCGATGGGTGTCGTGCCCTTCTTCACCCGCCTCGCCGGGAAAGCTCAGACCGGTTACATCTTTACTTACGCCTTCTGGATGGTCTTGGGCATTGCTGCCCTTGTCACCTGGATGTCTATCGGCGGAGGCGCACACTAATGGACAATATCCTATCTATTGTCACCTTCATCCCCGCCATCGCAGCAGGCATTCTGGCCCTGTTCCTGCATGGTGAGGACGTAGCCGCACAGCGCAACGCGAAATGGGTCGCTCTGGTTGCCACAACTGTGACCTTCCTGGTCTCGATCGGCATCTATACCGGCTTTGATCCGTCCAACACCGGCTTCCAGATGGTGGAAGAGGGCGAGTGGCTGCTGGGTCTGAAATACAAGATGGGTGTGGATGGGATCAGCGTTCTGTTCGTCCTGTTGACCACCTTCATCATGCCGCTGACAATTTTGGCCAGTTGGAACGTCACGGATCGTGTCAAGGAATACATGATCGCCTTCCTGCTGCTGGAAACGCTGATGCTTGGCGTGTTCATGGCGCTGGATCTGGTGCTGTTTTACCTGTTCTTCGAGGCAGGCCTGATCCCGATGTTCCTGATCATTGGTATCTGGGGTGGCAAAGACCGGATTTATGCCAGCTTCAAGTTCTTCCTCTACACCTTCCTTGGCTCGGTGCTGATGCTGGTGGCGATGGTTGCTATGTACGCGGATGCGGGCACCACGGATATCGAGGCGCTGATGAGCCATCAGTTCTCGTCGGAAGGGTTCAGCGTGCTGGGCGTGTATATCGTCGGCGGTATGCAGACGCTTATGTTCCTAGCCTTCTTCGCGTCGTTTGCGGTGAAGATGCCGATGTGGCCGGTCCACACCTGGCTGCCGGATGCACACGTGCAGGCGCCGACGGCGGGCTCGGTCGTTCTGGCGGCGATCCTGTTGAAGATGGGCGGCTACGGCTTCCTGAGGTTCAGTCTTCCGATGTTCCCTGTGGGCTCGGCGGTGATGACCGATGTAGTGCTGTGGATGTCGGCGATTGCGGTGGTTTACACCTCGCTGGTGGCGCTGGTGCAGGAGGATATGAAGAAGCTGATCGCTTACTCCTCGGTCGCGCATATGGGCTTTGTGACCATGGGGATATTCGCGGCAAACCAGCAGGGCATTGATGGGGCAATTTTCCAGATGCTCAGCCACGGGTTCATCTCGGCGGCGCTCTTCCTCTGCGTCGGCGTGATCTACGACCGGATGCACACCCGTGATATCGAGGCCTATGGTGGCTTGGTCATCCGGATGCCGGCTTATGCGTTGGTCTTCATGCTGTTCACCATGGCCAATGTGGGCCTGCCGGGTACGTCCGGATTCATCGGAGAATTCCTGACCCTGATGGGTGCCTTCCAGGTTAACACTTGGGTTACGGCGGTGGCCGCGACCGGTGTGATCTTCTCGGCAGGTTATGCGCTGTGGCTGTATCGCCGCGTGGTATTCGGTGACCTGATCAAGGAAAGCCTGAAAGCCATCACCGACATGAGCTCGCGCGAGCGGCTGATCTTCGCGCCGCTGATCGTGATGACCATTCTGCTTGGGGTTTATCCCTCGCTGGTGACCGACGTGATCGGGCAATCCACCACTGCGCTAATCTCGAACTATGACACGGCTCTGGCCGCGGCTGAGGCCGCGACCCAGACGGCCGCCTCGCATTAAGGGAGCTTTGGAGACATGATCCAGGCTGATCTGACAATCATCCTGCCAGAAATCGTTCTGGCAATCTATGCGATGGCGGCGCTGATTGGGGCTGTCTACACCACCAAGGACGCGCTGGCGCCGGTTCTGGTCTGGGCCACTTCGGGGCTGATGGCGGTCCTGGCGATCTGGATCGCGATGAATGGCGACGGGACCAATGTGGCCTTTAATGGCATGTTCGTGGATGACGGCTTTGCCCGGTTCGCGAAAGTGGCAATCCTGCTGTCTGCTGCAGCCGTATTGCTGATGAGCCAGGAATACATGGCGCGCCGTGATCTGCTGCGCTTTGAATATCCGCTGCTCGTCGCGCTTGCAGCTGTGGGCATGATGATGATGGTCAGCGCGGGCGATCTGATGTCGCTTTATATGGGGCTCGAACTGCAATCGCTGTCACTTTACGTTGTGGCCGCCCTGCGGCGCGATAGCGCCAAATCCACCGAGGCCGGTCTGAAATACTTCGTGCTGGGCGCGCTGAGTTCGGGTCTTCTGCTTTACGGTGCGTCGCTGGTTTACGGCTTTACGGGAACCACTTTGTTCTCTGGCATCATTCAGACCGTACAACACGGGGAAATATCGGTTGGCCTGCTGTTTGGTCTGGTCTTCATGATCTCTGGTCTGGCCTTCAAGGTCTCGGCTGTGCCGTTCCATATGTGGACGCCGGACGTGTACGAGGGCTCTCCGACCCCGATCACGGCGTTCTTTGCTACGGCGCCGAAAGTGGCAGCTATGGCCCTGTTCGCGCGCTTGATGCATGACGCGTTCGGAGGTGTGATCAAGGATTGGCAGCAAGTGATCGTCCTGCTCTCGGTCCTGTCGATGTTGCTGGGTGCGGTCGCGGCCATCGGGCAGCGCGACTTCAAGCGGCTAATGGCGTTTTCCTCGATTGCCCATATGGGCTATGCGCTGATTGGCCTGGCCGCCGGTACCGAGATGGGTATCAAGGCGATGCTGATGTATCTGGCGATTTATGTGACGATGAATATCGGCACCTTCGCCTTCATCCTGATGATGGAGCGTGACGGCAAACCGGTAACAGATATCGACGCACTACGGCAGTTCTCGAAACGGGATCCGGGCAAGGCGCTGGCTGTCCTGATCCTGATGTTCAGCCTTGCGGGTGTACCGCCGATGCTGGGTTTCTTTGCCAAGTTCGGCGTTTGGCAGGCGGGTATTGACGCTGACCTGTTCGGGCTGGTGATCGTGTCGGCTATCGCTTCGGTCATCGGTGCATTCTATTATCTGCGGATCGTGTTCTACATGTATTTCGGCGCCGAGAATGAAGACCCGATTGAAACCCGTTCGACACCTGTTCTTTGGGCGGCGCTGATGGGATCTGCGGCCCTGATGCTGATCGGCGTGTTCTACCAATTCGGCGTGGAAGGTGCAGCAGCAGCTGCGGCGGCGACGCTTGTCAACTGATCTTGTCGCACCCCAATCACCTGAGGCTCGGTCGCTTGACCGGGCCTTTTTGACATGAGCGACTGGCCGCAGGGATATGGCCTGCACGTTCTGCAAGAGGTCGACAGCACGCTGAATGAGGCGGCGCGGCTGGCACCGACTGCGACAGGCCCCGTCTGGATCATGGCGCATCACCAGACAGCAGCGCGCGGACGACGCGGTAGAGTTTGGGCCAATCCGAAAGGAAACCTGGCGGCGACGCTTCTGATGCGGCCAGCTGGAAACCCTGAACAAGCGGCGCTGCGCAGCTTCGTGGCTGCGTTGGCGTTGTTTGATGCCTGCGTGGCAGTGACAGGGCGTGCGCAGGGGTTGTCTCTGAAGTGGCCGAACGATGTTTTGCTGAATGGCGGCAAACTCGCAGGTATATTGCTGGAAAGCACCGGGCAAGGCAGGGGTGTCGCGCATCTGTCTATCGGCATCGGTGTCAACCTGTCCGAAGCACCCACGGCGGATAACGTCGAACCGGGTGCGGTGCGCCCAGTTTCATTGATGTCCGAGACCGGCGCTCAGGTCACGCCTGAGGATTTCCTGACCGAACTGGCCGCATCTTATGCGCGGTATGAGACGCAGTTCACCACCTATGGGTTTGAGCCTATTCGCACCGCCTGGTTGTCCCGCGCCGCCAAATTGGGAGAGGTCATAACCGCCCGTACCGCAACGTCGGAAACGGTCGGAACCTTTGAAACGGTGGACGCGGCCGGCAACCTTGTCCTAAACACCGCCAAGGGTCGCGTCAGCATACCTGCCGCGGATGTCTATTTCTGAAGGGGGCGCCTATGCTTCTGGCTATTGATTGCGGCAACACGAACACCGTTTTCTCGATCTGGGATGGCGAGAGATTTCTGTGCACCCTTCGTACTTCGACCCACCACGCGCGCACAGCGGATGCGTATTTCACATGGTACTCGACTTTGGTGAAACACTACGGGATCGAGGCTGACATCTCGGATGTGATCATTGCCTCAACCGTGCCGCGTGTGGTGTTCAACTTGCGGGTTTTTGCAGACCGGTTTTTCGGATGTAGGCCACTTGTAGTCGGCAAGCCCGATTGCCTGCTGCCCGTGAACCCGCGTGTGGATGAAGGAACCGTGCCCGGCCCGGACCGTTTGGCCAACGCGGCGGCTGCGTTTGATCGCCATGGCGGAAACGTGGTGGTGGTTGATTTTGGTACGGCAACAAATTTCGACGTGGTCGCGGCGGATGGTGCCTATGTCGGCGGTATCATTGCTCCCGGCGTGAACCTGAGCCTTGAGGCATTGCATCAGGGTGCAGCGGCGCTGCCGCATATCGACATTACAAGACCCGAAAAAGTGATCGGAACAAACACGGTTGGCTGTATCCAGTCTGGCGTGTATTGGGGATATTCCGGTCTGATCGAAGGGCTGATCTCGCGCGTGAAGGCCGAATACGGAATGGCGATGAAGGTCGTCGGCACCGGTGGGCTGGCGCCTCTGTTCGATCAGGCAGATGTGGGCTTTGACGCTATCGAGGATGATTTGACGATGCACGGGTTGACCGTGATCCATCGCTATAACAAGGAAAATGGCTCAACATGAGCAGTGAACGACTGATCTATCTGCCGCTGGGCGGTGCAGGCGAAATCGGCATGAATGCCTATGTCTACGGCTATGGCGCGCCGGGAAAAGAACGACTGATCCTCGTCGATCTGGGCGTGGCGTTTCCGGACATGGATACCTCGCCCGGCGTCGATCTGATCTTTGCCGATATCAGCTGGTTGAAAGAGCGTGCCGACCAGCTTGAGGCCGTCTTTGTCACCCACGCGCATGAGGATCACATCGGAGCCGTGGCCCACTGTTATGAAGCATTGGGCGCACCGATTTATGCTCGTGCCTTCACAGCCAATATTGCGCGGCGCAAGATGGATGAACATGGCCACCCGACCGAGGCGGTGCGGACGGCTTCGGCCTGGCCCGAACAGATCAAGGCGGGTCCGTTTACGGTAGGTTTCCTGCCCGTGTCACACTCGATCCCCGAAAGTGCAGGGCTGGTGATCGATACGCCTGAAGGCCGTGTTGTGCATTCTGGAGACTTCAAGCTGGATGCAGACCCGGTTGTGGGCGAGCCCTTTGACCCTGATCTGTGGGCTGAGGTTGCCAAGCCGGGTGTCAAGGCGTTGGTCTGTGACAGCACCAACGTGTTCTCGTCTCATCCCGGACGTTCGGAATCCGAAGTGGGTCCCGAGATCACGCGTCTTGTGCAGGGCGCAAGCGGTATGGTGATCGCGACGACCTTTGCATCGAATGTGGCGCGCGTAAAAACACTGGCCGAGGCCGGGCAGAAAGCCGGACGCTCGGTTGTCTTGCTGGGTCGCGCGATGCGGCGCATGATCGAGGCTGCGACTGAGACCGGTATCCTGACCGATTTCCCCAAGGTTATCAGCGCTGAAGAGGCCGTCGACGTGCCGCGCCAGAACCTGATGCTGATCGTCACCGGCAGCCAAGGCGAACGCCGTGCAGCCAGCGCCCAACTCGCGCGCGGCAAATATCGTGGGCTTGAGGCGAAAGAGGGCGATCTGTTCCTGTTCTCGTCCAAAACCATCCCCGGAAACGAGCGCGGCGTGATCCGTATCATCAACCAGTTGAGCGAGAAGGGCGTCGATGTGGTCGATGACAGCTCGGGGCTTTATCATGTCTCGGGTCATGCCAACCGGCCTGATCTGGAACGTGTTCACGCGTTGGTCGATCCCCAGATGGTTATTCCGATGCATGGCGAACACCGTCACCTGCGCGAACATGCCAAGCTGGCCGAAGCGGGCGGGCGCACCGGGGTTCTGGCAGTGAACGGCACCATGCTGGATCTGACTGGCAATGCGCCCAAGGTGGCAGATTATGTCGAAACAGGTCGGACCTATCTGGATGGTTCCGTGAAGGTGGGTGCCTTGGATGGTGTTGTACGCGACCGTATCCGTATGGCGCTGAACGGCCATGTCACGATCACGGTCATTCTGGATGAAGAAGACGAACCTTTGGGCGAACCTTGGTGCGACACCATGGGGCTGCCCGAGGTGGGCTCGTCCCGTGCGGGGCTGGTCGAGGTGCTCGAAGAAGACCTCAATCAGTTTCTGATGCGCGCTGGAGCCAAGACCCTGCGTGATGATGACAAGCTTGAGGAAGGCTTGCGCCGGATCGCGCGCCAGACTGCGCAGGCCGAGATCGGAAAGAAACCAGAAGTGACCGTGGTGGTCAGTCGGATGCGCTAATCCGCGTAAGGCATCGGATAGCCCCGAAGCTGCAGGAACAGGCTGGCCTCTTCGTTGTTGAGAAAGAAGGGCACGGTTTCAGGCGGGTTCGGGTCTGCCGCGCGGGCGGCGATTTCGGCCAGAACGACCTCGGTGATGAATGGCAGATCGTATTCACGGGCTTGCCGGACTTTCACCCATTGCAGATGCGACAGCTCGTCCGACGCGTGGGTGAAGTCGTCCAGATCACCTTGTATTGCATCGGCATCAACCAGAAAGAACCGGGCATCGAACCGGCGTGGTCGTCCGGGTGGTGTCACCGCGCGGAACACAAATTGCAGAGCTGACGCGGAGGGGAGGAAACCCATCTGAGCAAAGCTCTGCCAATCCGGGGGCACGGCACCTTGCCAGACGCCCGGTTGCCCAAGGATCAACCCGGTTTCTTCCCACAATTCGCGGATTGCAGCGGCAGCGAGAGCACCTTGCAGCCCGGCCTCGGACTGCTGCGACAGACGCTCGTTGCACAGATCGGGTAGGGCGGACACCAGGGGTACATTTGCATCCGCCGGGTCGACCGCTCCACCGGGGAAGACAAATTTGTTTGGCATGAACGCGGCTTTTGCCCCGCGTTGCCCCATCAGAATCGAGGGATCGCCAAGCCTGTCACGCAGAACGATGACAGTTGCAGCGTTGCGAATGGCGGTCTTGTCCGCACTCATGCGGATCTGCCGAACCCATGCATGCGGCGTGCCCATTGATAGGCGACGACTGCCCCCTTAAGTCTTGGCAATAGATACAGCGACAAGGCGACACAAGCGATCGAAAACCCGATTGCCATGGTCCAGGGGCCGGGCCGCCAATGCACGTAAGAGACATGCAATGCTGGTGCCAGAAGATGCCCAACGATCAGAATTGTCAGATAGGCCGGTCCGTCATCGGCGCGATGATGAAACAGCTCCTGCCCGCAATTCGAGCAGCTATCGTTCACCTTGAGGTAGCTGTGCAGCAACTTGCCTTCGCCACAATTCGGGCATTTGCCCCGAAATCCCCGGATCAATGCGGGTTTGGTCGGGCGTTCTTCCTCGATCGTCGTTTCAACAGTCTGATCAGTCATATGAATCTCGCGCGTTTATCCTGAGGTCATATAGGCTTGGCCAGGCCATGCAGGAAAGGGGGGTGCGTCGCTTTGCGGCGGCGAAGCCGAACCTAGCAGGAAATGCCCCGCATTCAAACCGGGTGGAAAAAAGTTGATCAGGCGGCGACGGAAACCCGCACATGCAGCGTTTGAATTGGTATCAGCAGCGGCAAGGGGCCGCGCATATCAGGGGAATAAGTTATGAACAGAAAAATCTTCATCTCCGTCGTCGTTGGGGCCGCACTGGTCATCACCGCAACTTCGGCATTCGCCAAAGGACCGCGGGCGACGTTTGAAGAGCTGGACATTGATGGCGACGGTCAGGTGACGCTGACCGAGATCACCGAGCATCGCATGAAGAACTACACTTCTGCCGATACCGATGGGGACGGGCAACTGAGCGTCGAGGAAATGCAGGCCGCCGCTCAGGCCAAGGCTGCGGATCGTGTAAAGGGGATGTTCGAAAAATATGATGCCAACGCGGACGGGTTTCTGAGCGAAGATGAATTGCCCAAACCGCGCCGGGCCTCCAAGATGTTCGAGCGTATCGATGCTGATGGTAACGGGTCGATCTCGGAACAGGAATATGCGGATGCAAAGGATCGGATGGGTCGCAAGCACAAGCGACATCACAAGTCGGATTCTAACGACAACTGATGCAGGATGGAGGATCTGACCTCTTATCCGGACATGGTGCATGGCGGTTCATCCGCCATGCCCGAGCCCAGCAACGAAGCGTTGTTGGACCTGTTCGCTGATGGCGATGCCAATGCCGCTCGTCTGCTGACAGACAGGTTGGGGCCGCGCTGCTATTCGGTAGCATTGCGAATGCTGGGCAATCGGGCCGAGGCCGAAGACGTCACACAGGAGGCGATGATGCGCCTGTGGAAGATGGCCCCGGACTGGGTATACGGGCAGGCGCAGATATCGACCTGGCTTTATCGTGTGACGTTGAATCTGTGCGTGGATCTGCGGCGCCAAAAGCGGCCTGATACGTTGGAGAATGCGCCCGAACCCGAAGACGGCTCTGCCAGTGTGGTCGACAAGATGCAGGAGGTCGCGCGACGGGACGCGTTGCAGAATGCCTTGGATCAGTTGCCGGACCGGCAAAGACAGGCCGTCGTTTTGCGGCATATCGAGGAATTGTCCAATCCCGAGATCGCAGGGATCATGGAGATTTCTGTTGAAGCGGTTGAAAGTCTGACCGCGCGGGGCAAACGGGCTTTGACGGCGATACTGGCTGGGCGCAAGGATGAACTGGGGTATGAACATGGCTGATCATGGCAAGGAACTGGAAGGTCTGTTTGCGCAGGCGCGCGCCACGCGTGACGAGTTTCCTGACGATCTGGCAGTTCGGATCGAAACTGACGCCGAAGCGCTGCGATTGGCGCGTGTTGCACAGGCGGCGCGACCGACATGGCGTTGGCGCATGGGGTCGATCGGCGGCTGGCAAGGGTTGGGCGGACTTGTGGCTGCCAGCGCCGCGGGCGTTTGGATTGGATTTTCTGCACCATCTTTCCTGCCGGACCCGGCAGAGTATTTTGTGTCATCAGAGACGACTTTTCTGATCGCCGACCTGAGCTTGGATGATAACTTTCTGGAGGATGCGGAATGACAGATGCGCCTGCACCCAAACGTCGATGGATGCCGATTCTGCTGGTTGTTTCGCTGGCTCTGAACTTGATGGTGGCCGGGGTCGCCCTTGGGACAGTCCTGAGATTCAAAGGCCAGGACCGCGTCGCTGCCCCTCCTGGTTTCGGGCCGTCGCTTTATCATGCACTCCCGAAATCAGAACGCAAAGCGCTGCGGGGTGAGTTGTCAGCTCTGCGTGGCAAAGGTTCGCACCGGCGCCAGCAGGATTTCAGCACGCTCAGTCAAGCGCTGAGGGTTGTGCCATTTGAACCCGCTGCGGTTCAGGCGCTGCTGGAACAACAGGCGCAGGCAACTGCGGATCTTCAAGAAGCGCTTCATCAACAATGGCTGGCGCAGATCTCGGCCATGAATGACGAAGAGCGTACAGCCTATGCCGATCGGCTGGAGGAAGTGGTCAAGCACGGGGCACGCAAACACAAAAAACGGGACTGACCTGTCAGGCCGCAGATAGCCGGATATGTACTTGATTCCGGCCTGCTTTTTTGGCCGCATAAAGCGCCTTGTCAGCAGATCGGATAAGTTGATTGACCGGATCAGCTTCGCTGGGCAGGCTCAGATCTCTGGGGGCACACAAGTTGAGGCCGACGCTGATCGTAACCGGGATCAACGTGGGGTGATCGGGCAATTGGAAGGGTGTGCTGCAAATGCTTTTGCAGACGCTGTCAGCCTGCTGCAAGGCTTGCTTGGTCGAGGTTTCGGGCAGGCCAATCATGAACTCTTCTCCGCCAATGCGGGCGACGAATCCAGTAGGACCCATTGCGGTCCGAATCCTGCGCGCGGCCTCGCACAGCACACAATCGCCTGCGGCATGACCAAAACGGTCGTTTATGGATTTGAAATGATCAAGGTCGGCCAGCATGACGGCAAAACCACGCCCGGTGCGCAGTGAATCATGCGCAATCTGGTCGAGCGCGCGCAAGGCATAGCGTCGATTGTGCAGACCCGTCAGAGGGTCAGTCAACGCCTCCGTCAGACCCTGTCGCAATGTGTCGCGCAGCCTGTCATCGCGGGTTTTACGGGCAATCTGCGTCTCAAGTCGCAGGGATATTTCGTCGGCGTTGAAGCCTCCAATGCAAACGGCGTCCGCACCTCGGTCAAGCGCTTCGGCGGCAAGGTTTGCGTCATTGTCCTTCAGTACCGCGATCAATACCGTGTGCCGCGTGCCACTGCGCGAGCGTAAATCGGCAAGCAACTTGGATGCAGAGCTGTCCGCTCCAAGTTCGACGACGATGGCATCCGGAGGCGCTTCGCCGAGGACACCCTGCAGGTTCGGCAAGGTATGGATGCTCAACCGATGTCGGGTTTGAGCACACAGTGCTTTACTCCACAGCGCTCCGGTACGGGGCGTATGTGTCAGAACCGCGATGTGAGCCGCAGGGTGAGGTGCGATCAACGTGGCAGCGGGTTCGGCAAACCCGATCGACTGCGATGCGTCTTTGACACTGAGATCTTGTCTATCAGCGCGCGCGCGCAAAAGGCTGCGGACACGGGCCAGCAAAAGCGTATCTTTCAGAGGATAGCCAAGCACATCGTCCAACCCGTCTGAAAGCGCGCGAAGCCGTGCTGCCTTGTCATTTTGTGGAGCGATGGCCACGATCGGCACGTCCGCCAAAGCAGGGTCCGACTGCATCAACCTTTTGACATCTGCTGCTGATCCATCCGGCAGAGTTTGAGCAGTCAGAACAAGATCAGGCCGCGTACGCCGCAGCAAAGCGGACAGGCCCGCCACTTTCTCGCCCTGTACGACGTGATACCAAGCCGCTGTCAACTGCACCTTGAGCATGATGCGATTGGTCGAAACGCCATCGAGGACGAGTATGGTGCCTTGCTCGGACATGGCCGTTCACCGTTTGATTGCATGCATTGCCAAAGTGTTTATGAGTCTGGTTAATAAACCCTTTCCAAGAGACGATCCGGGACCAGATAATGCCGATATCTGCCGATGCCGCCGAAACCCTGGCCCTGAAAGTTCTGAGCTGGCTGGTTGGAAATGATGAGCTTTTGCCTGTTTTTCTGGGGGCCAGTGGGGCATCTGCTGAAGACCTGCGCGCACGTGCGGGTGAGACGGAGTTTCTGACCTCGGTTCTCGATTTCCTGATGCTTGACGATTCGTGGGTGATCGCTTTTTGTGACGCCAATTCCGTCCCTTATGATCAGCCGGGTCAGGCCCGTGTGATGCTGTTGGGACCATCGGAAATGCACTGGACTTAATTTGCAGGAGCCTCTTTGAATGCCCATCGATGCCTTATTGTTCGACAAGGACGGAACACTTTTTGACTTTGCCGCCACATGGGGTGCTTTCGGGCGCGTCGCACTGGAGCGCTTGTCAGTAGGCGACACGCAGCTTGCATCCGAAATGGGTAAAGCCATCGGATTTGATTATGCGGAAGAAACCTATGAGGCTGACAGCATCGTAATCGCCGGAACAGTCGATGAAGTCGCCGAGGTTTTACAGCCACATCTGCCCGAGACGCCTAGGTCAGAACTTATTGACACCTTAAACCGAGCCTCGGCAGAGGCGCAGCAGATTCCATCTGTGCCACTGGCACCGTTTCTTGAAGGTTTGAGGCAGGCTGGATTGAAGCTAGGCGTTGCCACAAATGATGGAGAGATGCCGGCGCTGCAGCATCTCGAATCGGTTGGTGTGCGGGATCACTTCGATTTCGTCGCCGGATATGACAGTGGCCATGGGTTCAAGCCGGGACCGGGGCAGTTGCTGGCCTTTGCCAAACATATCGACATCGACCCGTCGCGGATTGCCATGGTGGGTGACAGCCTGCATGACCTCGAGGCCGGGCGTGCAGCGGGCATGGTGACGATTGGTGTTTTGACGGGAATGGCTCCGGCACAGATGCTGGAGCCGTTGGCGGATGTTGTGCTGCCCGATATCGGGCATATCCCCGGCTGGTTGGCCAATTGCTGAACAACTGAGTTGAAAATCGCCATGATATAGAGTGAAACCGACATCTGTTGTCGCAGACAGAGCGGCCATCACTCGGTCTTCGAGGCTTGCTTGAGGAAAGCAGCGTCCGGAGGATAGCCATGGCCGACAGCAGAACTCGCAAACGACGCAGTGGCGGTCGCGCTGGCGCTGCCGCACGTCGCGGCAGTGCCATTATCGATCAAATGCCTTGGAACCCGCCGATAAACATAGATCGGCCGACCGAGCCTTTGGGGCCCGAAGGGGTTGAGGCGATTCATGAGGGTGCGATGCGTATCCTCGAAGAGATCGGGATCGAGTTCTACAACAAGGAAGCGCTTGATATCCTGCGGGAGGCAGGCTGCACCATCAACGGTGACAATGTTCGCATGGGTCGCGATTTCGTCATGGAAATGGTGCGCAAGGCCCCGAGAAAATTCACGATCACCCCGCGTAACCCTGATCACAGGATCGAGGTAGGTGGCCGCACACTGCTGTTCGGAAACGTGTCATCTCCGCCGAATTATTGGGATATGGAGATCGGCAAGAAGGTCCCGGGTACCAGGCGGATGTGCCAGGACCTGCTAAAACTGACGCAATATTTTAACTGTATTCATTTTGCGGGCGGTTACCCGGTTGAGCCGGTCGATATCCATGCCAGCATTCGTCATCTGGATGTGCTCTATGACAAACTGACGCTGACCGATAAGGCCATGCACGCCTATTCTCTGGGCAAAGAGCGCGTTGAAGATGTGATGGAGATGGTGCGTATCGCCGGCGGTCTCAGCCACGAGGAGTTCGAGGCCGCGCCGCGGATGTACACCAACATCAATTCGACCTCGCCGCTGAAACACGACCATCCAATGATCGATGGCTGTCTGAGGTTGGCGCGGCGCGGGCAGGCGATCGTGGTGACACCCTTTACACTTGCCGGGGCCATGGCGCCCGTGACCATGGCGGGCGCGGTGGCGCAATCTCTGGCCGAGGCGCTCTGCGCAATTGCGTTGTTCCAATACGTTCGACCCGGTATTCCCTGTGTGATTGGGACGTTTACCTCGAATGTCGACATGAAATCCGGCGCGCCCGCGTTCGGGACGCCGGAATACATGCGCTCCACTCAGATGACGGGACAGATGGCGCGGTTTTATGGGCTGCCTATGCGTTCATCCGGAGTGTGCGCGGCCAATGTGCCCGACGGTCAGGCGATCTGGGAGACGTCGAATTCGCTCTGGGCGGCAGTGCAGTCGGGGACCAACATGGTCTATCACGCAGCGGGATGGTTAGAGGGTGGATTGATTGCCAGCCCCGAGAAATTCATTATGGATTGCGAAATATTACAGCAAATTCAGCGATATATGCAGCCAGAGATAAATGCGACCGGCCCGGATGAGATCGCGCTGGATGCCATACGTGCCGTCGGC
The DNA here is from genome assembly GCF_056537765.1 of Ruegeria sp. C2. Classification (NCBI taxonomy): domain Bacteria; kingdom Pseudomonadati; phylum Pseudomonadota; class Alphaproteobacteria; order Rhodobacterales; family Roseobacteraceae; genus Ruegeria; species Ruegeria sp. C2. The sequence continues at coordinate 337,511 of NZ_JBQFRZ010000001.1, forward strand.
AACGATGGGCATTTCTTTGGCATCCAACACACGCAAGATCGTTACTCCACCGCGTTTTATCAGCCCTTCCTGAGTGACTGGAAGAACTTCGAGGCCTGGGAAGCGGCTGGCGGTGTATGGACTGCAGAACGCGCGCATCACATGTTCAAGGAGATCGTGAACACCTTCGAGCCTCCCGCGCTGGACGAAGCGATCCGCGACGAATTGGCCGATTTTGTCGCCCGCCGAAAGTCGGAAGGGGGCGCACCGACCGACTTCTGATGCCCTTTGGTTTCAAGCTGAGATTACAACGCATTGTCTCAATCCAGTCATGGATTTTGGGCTTTTGTTAAGCTTTCTGGGGTCATCTAGACCGGATTTCTGATCCGGGGCTTTTCATGCATGGGCTGATCAACAGGGCGATCCAATCCTTTGTTTGCGCCACCTATGGCCGTCACTGCTGGCTGCGTGCGATGCAGGCCGCGGGGTTGGATTTCGACGAATTCGAAGCGATGTTAATTTACGGGGCAGATGTCTCGGTACGTGTTCTGGATGTGTTGTGTGCGGATCTGGAACGTTCGAAGCCAGAATTTCTCGAGGATCTGGGCACCTATCTCGTTTCGCACCCGAATATGGAAGGGTTGCGCAGGCTTTTACGCTTTGGCGGCGTGACCTATGTCGAGTTCCTGCATTCGCTGGATGATCTGTCGGATCGGGTTCGGCTTGCCGTCTCAGATCTTGTTCTGCCCGCGCTGGAGTTGCGGGAACACTCACCAACTGAATATCGTTTGCACTGCTTTCCCGGCCTTCCGGGTTATTCAAGTGTCATGACGGGGGTCCTGCGGGCCATGGCAGATGATTATGGTGCATTGGTAATTCTCACCCATGAGGGAAAACAAAACGGTGCCGAGGTCATTTCGATCACCTTGGTAGAGAGTGCGTTTGCAAAAGGCCGTCATTTCGATCTGGGGGCACGGAGCGGATGAAGTGTACGCGCGATCTGGCCTCGTTGCTGGAAACTCTTTGTCCGATGTTCGTGCTGGTGGACGATACGGGACGGATCATTCAGGCTGGGCCAACACTTCAGAAGTTGCGACCTGAACGTCAAATGGCGGGCGAGAGTTTTCTGGATATCTTTGAGCTCTTGCGGCCCAGATCGGTTACCAACATCGCGGATTTGATAGCGACGCCGGGAACCAGGTTGCATCTCAGGTTCAAGGACACGCCTCTAACTGCGTTGAAAGGTCTGATCGCGCCGATGCCAAATGGCGGAGGGACCGTCGTCAATTTGTCGTTTGGCATTTCCATTCTGGATGCGGTTCGGGACTATGCTCTGACAAGCGCGGATTTCTCGGGCACCGATCTTGCGATTGAGCTTTTGTATCTGGTCGAGGCGAAGTCTGCGGCGATGGAGGCTTCGAGGTCGCTGAATTTGCGGTTGCAGGGGGCCATGCTCGCGGCGGAAGAACAGGCATATACCGATACGCTGACCGGATTGAAGAACCGTCGAGCAATGGATCATCTACTGGGCCATTTGATCTCGATGAAGGCGACCTTTGCGCTGATGCAATTGGATCTGGACTACTTCAAGTCTATCAACGACCGTTTGGGCCACGCCGCCGGGGATTATGTATTGCAGCAGGCTGCCCGTATCATGCTTGCCGAAACGCGCGGTGAGGACACGGTTGCCCGGGTTGGCGGGGATGAGTTTGTGTTGATTTTCAAAGGTATGACAGATCGCGATAAGCTTGGCAGGGTCGCTGGTCGGATGATTTCGAGCTTATGCGAGCCGATGCAATTCGACGGGACAGAGTGTCGGATCTCCTGCAGTATCGGAACCGCCTTATCAACTCAGTTCGAGGCGCCCAAAGCAGTCGATATCCTGCATGCTGCCGATCTGGCGCTTTATGCCGCAAAGCGAGATGGTCGATCTTGTCACCGTTTCTATTCGGAACTGTCGGGCGCGCATAAACCCGGTTGAACGCAAAGCTGCACGGTTGGGTTCAGAGCTGACCCAGAACTCTGGCGATGTGGCGCTGGACTTGTGGCAACTCGGATATTACCGGCATGACATGGCCGGTAAAGGCGGCGTGCTTCAGTTCTTGCGGAACATCCTCCAATACGTGCCCGCCGGTACAGGCGAAGAATGGCAGGCAGATTGCTAGCCCTTCAAAACCGGTCGCCGCATCCGCAATGGAAGGCGATTGCTCCACAAAGCCCGTATGGACGGATTTGAACGGAATATGCTGGACCAATTCGCAGGCAAAATCCTGTGCAACACGGGCCGGATTGGGGCTGCGACCAGATCCATGAGCTGCAATGACAAGATCGGTGTCCTCAGGTCTCCAGCCTTTGTCGATCATCACGTCGCTTAGCGACTCGGCTACCAGCAGGGGCAGTTCCGGATCAGTGCCCAAAGGGTCGAGAATTCTGACCGGTCGATCGCCGATCCGTTTCGGGAGCGCGCTGGTTACAAACCAGCCACGAGCCATGAACAGTGGATAAACAGCGGTATCTGCAGGCAGACCATCAAGGCAGGCTTCCAACGCGCCCGGAGCTGCCAGAGTTGCCGAACAAACTGAAACGTGTTCACACAGAGCATCGACTTGCGCAGCCAACGTTGCCAGCGCCGCCTCGGCGGGGGCAGGGTCAGAAGGTTGACCGTGGGCAACAATGACTGCGTTTGGCATATGCGGGCTCCAGTTTGGTCCTGCGATAGGTGTCTCGGGCTCGGGCAAAGTCAATGCTTTCGGTCAGTTCAGAAGAGTCAGCCATAGCCAGACCGTCAAAATCGAAACTCCTGTTCCGATCAGAACCGACGAGGCGGCGACCCGCTTTGCCCGGCCATACATGTTAGCGAAGATATAGGCGTTGAAGCCCGGTGCCATCGCGGCGGTCAGGACGCCCGAACGAAACAGGTCCTGCGGCAGAGAAAACGATGCGCCGAACAGCCACACGAGGCTGGGATGCAGGATCAGCGAAACGCCGCAGACAAACATGATTGCGCGCAGGTCACCTTCGGGGCGGTATTTTACCAAGACGCCGCCCAAAGCGAACAGGGCCCCCGGCAGCGCAGCACGTGTGATCAGGTTCAGCGCGTCGTCTACCACCGTGGGGATGTCGACACCTGACAGATTGACGATGAAACCCAGGCCAATGCCCAGGATCAATGCGTTCTTGAACATCGCGGTCAGCACCGATCTGATCATCCGTGCGCTACCGTGGCCGCGGTTCCGGAAGACCTCCATCACCGTGATGCCGACGCAATAGCAAAAGGGTGAATGAAAAGCGATGATCGCGAAGTTGCCGGTCAGGTTCTCGGGGCCATAAGCGCGCTCGGTGATCGGCAGGCCCAGCAGAACCGAGTTCGAAAACAAACAGCAAAAACCGATTGCGACGCTATCTTCCCACTCGCGACCGAAGATCAGGCGTGCACCAAGCATACCGGCCAGGAAACATAATCCTGCGGCAGTATAGAAGCTGCCCAGCAGCCGAGGATCGAAACTGGCGCTGAGGTCCAGATTGGCAATTGCCAGAAACAGCAGGCATGGGATCGCAAAGCCCTGCGTGAATTTCATCAGCCCGTCGATATGAACTTCGCGAAAATATCCCAATCGGGTCGACAGATACCCGGCTCCGATCACCAGAAAGACTGGTAGGACAACATCGATCAGGCTTTGAAACATGGCGAGGCCATAGCAGAGGGGATGGGGGCAGGCAGCGGCCCGGCCCTCAGAGCGCTTGCCGGATCACCATGCCGTCAAACGCGGGCGTGATGTGGTCCGGGGTTTCGGCCTCGACCGTGGCATAGTCCATATCGATATGCATGTTGGTCAGAATGGCGCGTTTCGGTTCCAGCTGCTCGATCCAGCCCAATGTCTTTTCCAGATGTGCGTGGGTCGGGTGGGGCGTGCGGCGCAGAGCGTCAATGATCAGGCAATCGAGCCCTTCCAGTGCCTGCCAGGCCTCGTCATAAATCTCGGCAACATCGGGAAGGTACGCGAGGTTTCCCATCTTGAAGCCCAGTGAATCAATTCTGCCGTGATTCACCACAAACGGCTCTAGCGGGATCGCACCACCCGGCCCGTCGATTTCAAACAGTCCGTCAATTGTGCGCAGATCGAGAATAGGCGGATAGGGCGAGTCCTCGGGCTGCACGAACGCATAGCCGAAGCGGTTGAGAAGGTCGTTTTGTGTATCGCCATCCGCCCAGACCTGAACGCGCGCCTTCATGTTGAAGAAGATCATCCGCAAGTCGTCCAGACCGTTGGTGTGATCGGCATGGGAGTGGGTGTAAACAACACCATCCAGACGGCCTGTGCCGCTGCTCAGCAACTGGCTGCGCATGTCGGGTGAGGTGTCGATCAGGACAGAGGTCGTGCCATCCGGCCCGTCCCGTTCAACCAGCATCGAGCATCGGCGGCGCGTGTTCTTTGGATTGTCGGGGTCACAAGCCCCCCAATGACCGCCCAGCCGGGGAACGCCGCCAGACGATCCGCAGCCCAGGATAGTGCAGCGCAGTTCAGTCATGCGGCGGCCTTGTATGTCGCGGCCTTGGTGAACAGCCGGTCAAAATTTGCCTGCGTCTGGGCGGCGAACTCGGCGTAGTCCATCCCGAATACTTCGGCCCCCTTGCGAGCGGTGTGGGCGGTATAGGCGGGCTCATTGCGTTTGCCACGATGAGGCGGCGGGGCCAGATAAGGCGCGTCGGTTTCCACCAGAATGCGGTCGACAGGGGCAGCGGCGAAGATATCGCGCAACTCCTGACTTTTGGGGAAGGCGGCGATGCCCGACATGGACAGGTAAAAGCCCAGATCCAGTGCGGCTCGGGCCAGCTCCGCCGAAGACGAGAAGCAATGCATCACGCAGGAATAGGGGGCATTGCGATGTTCTTCGGTCAGAATACGGGCCATGTCGTCATCGGCTGCACGCGCATGGATGATCAATGGCAGGCCAGTTTGCTGCGCTGCCTGGATATGAATGCGCAGCGATTGTTTTTGAATCTCAGCTGAGTCGGCGGTGTAGTGGTAATCCAAACCGCTTTCACCGATGCCGACAAATTTCGGATGACGCGCCAGAGCGACCAGTTCGTCAACCGTAGCCATGGGTTCGTCCGCTGCGCTCATCGGGTGCGTGCCAGCGGCGTAGAAGACCGAAGCGTGAGCTTCGGCGATGGCGCGTACGCTGGGTTCGTTACGCAAGCGCGTGCAAATCGTCACCATCCGCGTCACGCCAGCTTCGGCGGCGCGGGCTACGATCTCGTCCAACTGGCCTTCGAAATCCGGGAAGTCCAGATGGCAATGGCTGTCGGTAATTTCAGGGGTGGGGCTCATCACTAATGACCGGCGGTTTCCTGTATCTTGAACACCGTATCTAGGACAAGCGAGGCAGGGTCAAGGTTCACCGCCTGCCCATGCCGCGCGCGTGATGTGATCAGGGCGGCAGCCTCGGCCCATTGGCGGGCCTTGTGTGGTGAGCCGGAGAGGCGCGCCAGCGTTTCGGCCTCGTTCGGAGCGGCTTCGGGCATCGGGGCCGCGCCTGTTGCGCCGGTCAGGGCGAGGCGGGACAGGGCTATGTCGATCAGGGACAAAAGCAGGTCGAACCGTTCAGCCGCACCGCGTTGGGCGGCTGTTTCTGCCAGCTTCAGCGCACGTTGCCGGTCGAGTCGAGGCAGGGTGCCCAGAATGGCGATCAGCTCGGCGTAAAGCTCCAACCCACCCAGATTGATCAGGCGCACGGCATCGCCGACTGAGCCTGCAGCCAGAGCGGCCAGATGGTCCGCTTGTGCAGGCAGTTCCGCCCCGGTTTGCGCAAGTGCCGCCTGCATATCTTCGACCCACAAAGGCGATAAACGCAGAGTTCGGCAACGAGACCGGATGGTGGGCAACAAGCGCGAGGGTTGATGTGAGATCAGCAATAGCGTCGTGCGCGCCGGAGGCTCCTCGAGCATTTTCAACAGAGCGTTGGCAGCGCTGGTGTTCATCTCATCTGCCGAGTCGACAATGACAACCCGCCGACCGCCATCCGCCGAGGACAGACCAAAGAAGCGCCCTAGCTTGCGGATGTCGTCAACCACGATTTCATTGCGCAGACGCCCCTGATCGTTCACGGATCGGGTAATCGCGGCCAGTCCGGGCTCGGCCCCTGCCAGTATGCGATGCGAGACGGGGTGATCTGTGTCGATGTCCAATGTATCCGGCGGAGGGGGTGCACCGAACAACCCACCGTCATCTGCCGGAGGTGTCGCGAGCAAAAACCGGGCAATGCGCCATGCCAAAGTTGCTTTGCCAACTCCGCGGGGGCCGGTCAGCAACCAGCCGTGATGCAGCCGGTCCGAGTTATAGGCGGTCAAGAAGGCTTGTTCGGCGTTGTCCTGCCCGAACAGCCGCTCCGTTTCGCGGGGGTGCGGGGCGCCAGGGGCCTGATCCGGGGTTGGAGTATCGTCGCTCATGTCTCGTCTATCGCAGGGCTGTTGAGACGATATCTGTCACATCCTGCGCGACGCTGTCCATGTCTCTGTTGCCATCGACAACGCGGAAACGGTCCGGAAACTCATCTGCGAGCGCCAGAAACCCGGCGCGCATTTTTTGTTGCAGGTCGATGCCGAAATCCTCGAATCGCTCCTCGGCACCCTGACGTCCTTTGGCGCGGGACAAGCCCGTTTCGGGGTCCATATCGATCAGTAGTGTCAGGTCCGGTTCGCGTTTGATCATCAGCGCATGTAACTGGTCGACCAACCCGCGCAAATCTCCGCGCGACAGGCCTTGATACATGCGAGTGCTGTCGGCGAACCGATCACAGATAACAACCTTACCCGCAGCCAGAGCCGGCTCAATCGTACGCTCCAGATGATCGCGACGGGCAGCGGTGAACAGCAGAATCTCAGTCTCGGCAGACCAGCGATCCGGGTCGCCTTGCAGGACCAGATTGCGGATTTCCTCGGCCCCGTCTGAGCCTCCGGGCTCGCGAGTCAGAACTACATCTCGGCCTGCGCGGCGCAAATGTTCGGCCAGCAGGCGCGCCTGCGTGGATTTGCCCGATCCGTCAATGCCTTCAAAAGTCAGGAACATTCCGCGCGGCGTCACATTTGTTCCAGCGGGATATTGATGAAGTCTTTCAGAACGATGCCGCCAACGGTCATCATTCGCACAACAAACCCGCCCTGTGCGACGTCCCTGTCAGCCACGAGAGGGCGGCGAATTTCCGGCAGGCCTTCCGGCTGGATCACCAGTTCGGCAAGCTGCTGACCCTTCGATACCGGAGCATTGATCGGGCCGTCATAGACCACCTCGGCTTTGATTTCCTTGCCGCCCAAGACCGGAAACAGCAGTGTCAGGTCCTCTTCAGGCACCAGTCCAACTGTCTTTTCAGCCCCCATCCAAAGCTTTGCCGGGGCTACCGGTTCTTCCGCTTTGGCAACTGTCCTCTCGACAAAATTTCGAAACGACCAGTTAACCACGGCCTCAGCCTCCTCTGCACGGGCGCGGGTGCTGTCGAGACCCGTGAGGACAAAGACGACCCGACGATCACCCTGTTTGGCCGATCCGACCAGACCATACCCGGCCTCTTGCGTGTGGCCGGTCTTGAGCCCATCCGCCCCAATCCCCAGCTTCAACAGCGGATTGCGGTTGCGTGAGTTTGATGGCGCGCGACCATCGAACTCGAACACCTCTTCGGCGAACAGCGGGTAGTATTCCGGAAAATCGGTGATCAGACGATCGGCCAGAATGGCCAGATCATGCACCGACATCATGTGCCCCGCAGCAGGCCAACCGTTGGAATTGGCGAAGTTCGAGTTGTTCATGCCCATTTGCTGCGCGCGCTGGGTCATGAAACGAGCAAAGCCTGCTTCGGTTCCATCGGGGCTGAGCGCTTCGGCGATCACCACACAGGCATCATTGCCCGACAGCACAATAATGCCACGCAGAAGATCCTCGACCGTCACGCGGTCCTGCGTGTTCAGGAACATGGTCGAGCCACCATAGCTCATCGCGTGTTCCGAGACGGGCAGTGTTTCCTGCAAGGTCAATCGCCCGTCACGCAGCGCCTCGAACGCCACGTACAGAGTCATGAGCTTTGACATCGAGGCCGGAGGAAGCGGCTGATCGGCGTCTTTCGACAGCAACACCGTTCCGGTTCCCTGGTCCATCACATAAGCCGCCCGCGCCGTTGTATCAAAGGCGTAAGAGGGCAGGGCCAGCACAGTCAGGCCAATGGCCAGGCATGTGGATCTGAATGCAGACAGCATTTTGGGCTTCCTCATCTCAATTCTTGGCCGTGAAGGCGTCGGCAAAACCGAGGTCTTTGACATCGTTCAGCAAGGCGCGACGCTCGGCCCGTGTCGAAGCCGGGCCGACGAGCACGCGCCAAACCGTATTCTCGTCGCTTTTCAACTCTGCTACTTCTGCGGACATTCCGTTGCGACGAATCTTCTCGGCGGCGCTTTTGGCGTTGGCCTCGACACTGAATGTGCCAGCCTGAACAAACGGCTTTGCCAACCCGCCAGTTGTCTCGGGGGTGGCGGCGGCAACTGCGGCTGCGGTGGTCGGCTCGCTTGCCTCAATGGCTGCGGCTGCACCGGCGATCGGGTCCAGCGGCGTCTCGGTGATGGCGTTGGGGTCTTTCTTCTGCCACCATTTCCGCTTGGCGGGTTTCTCGGTCGGAGGTGTGATCTCTGGGTCCGACAAGGCTGCAGTCTGGGCACCGGCCAATGCGGCCTCCGTCCCGGTTTCGGCAAGCGGAGCGGTCGCCACTTCGGCTGCTGCGGCGTCTGCCTCTTCAGGTGTCTTCTTTTGCCACCACTTGCGTTTCTCAGGCTGTTCAGGTTCGACGACCTCGGTGGCTGCGTCAGCCGCCTGAACGGCGGTCTCAGCAGCATCATCTCCGGTCGAGGCGACAACCGCGCCCGCGGCAGCCCCGGCAGCTACAGCTGCGCCGGCGGCGTTAGTCTCGTCAGCAGGTTTCTTTTGCCACCATTTCCGCTTTGCGGGTTTCTCGGGTGCATCTGCTTCGGTCGTGTCTACGGCTGCAATCTCAGTGCTGGTCTCGGCTGTCTCTTCCTCAACGGGCTCTTCCGCAATCGGCGGTGGAGCAGGCGCGATCTCTTCTCGTCGCAGCGCTACCACCTCGATCCGGGTCGGAGCACCGGCCAGCATTCCCAGCTGCGATGCTGCCGACGATGACACCTGCAGCGCGGGCCCCGGCAAGTTCCGTTCGCGGCGGAACAACGCGCCGGTGACGGTTTTGTTGTTGGTGGTATTTTTGATCAGTACCCGCTCGGGTTGTGAGACATCAGGGTGCGCCACCCAGACGCCGCCAAGCGACGGACGCCCGTCCCAAAGACCCGCCTCGGTCACCTGAAACACCTCGGGTGCCTCGACATCGCGCTGATTGCTGGCGCTGGCTTCGGGGAACAGCTCAAACCTGTTGGTGTTGTCCGCATCCTCACTTGCCGTTTCTTCGGTCGAGGGTTCCTGCAGATTGAACCCTTCTTCGCAGCCCGCCAAGGCCACCATACTCACGGCCAGAAACGCCAGCCGCTGCGGCCCAAAGCGTGTGCCAGTCGCTCGCTTCATTGTCTCATCCCTTGCCTGACAGGCCATATCGGCCGCGCCCCACCGCGTGCGTGCTGGTTCTTTTTGCCAGTCTCCAGCGGTTTCTTGTGCGGATCATAGCGCGGGCACCGGGCCATGGAAAGACCGCTGCTTTCGCTTCGGCAATAAATCCCGCTTTATGGGTTGCCTCTGCCAACAACTCGCCTTAGACCCTGCCCCACGCGGGGAGGTGGCAGAGTGGTCGAATGCGGCGGTCTTGAAAACCGTTGGGCGTGAGAGCGTCCCCAGGGTTCGAATCCCTGTCTCCCCGCCACTTGAACAGCCCAACCGCACATAGGATTGCTTGATTGTATGAGTGTTCAATGCTCATCAAATATCTAAATTGTCTTTGCGTTAAGAGATATCTGTCCGCAGCCTAGATTTTCCACCGACTTTGCGACACTATACCAATTATTGCTGCAGCATGCTGGGAATTGGGCTGCCTGTTGCAGTTTGATGTGGGGATTTCGCACGTTTCGACAATGGCTTTCTGCCTTGAAGCCTTCAGATCTTTGCCCTCGGGTTGACGAGGCCATTGCACTGAAACAGTCGGCGTGAACTGCGAGTTTGGGGGTTATGGAAGGCAATAGGGCGCAACCGACAGACTCTTCGGGCAGGGCGGTCGTATCAGAACAGTCCAGCACGATCTATTGGAGCCAGGCACACGAACTCGCGCGGGAGCGGTTGAATTTCGCGGTGGCCAGCCGCGTGCCGATGACCCTGTTTGTCGGTCGTCCCGGGACCGGGCGGACCCTGCTGGTGCGCGACAGGATTTCGACCAACACCACGGCCTTTGTCATCCGGATGCTCAAGGGCCTGGATAATCTGTCGGGCGAAGTGTTCTGGGATGTGCTGACCGTATTCAATCCAAAACAGAACCCCACTGCGAGTGCCGAGCAGAGCCGTGAAAAACTGATCTCGCTGCTGCAGTCACTGCATACTGCGCAGCGGTTTCCGGTGCTTGTGGTCGATGATGCAGATGACCTGTCGAATCTGTATCTTGGTGCGTTGTGCGATTTGTGTGACCAGTTGGTTGACCAGCGACCGTTGCTTAAGCTCGTCTTTGTCGGCCAAACGGGAATGGCTGATATTCTGTCCGGCGTGAGGCCGGATCTTGTTGGTCCGGCCTTTACGCTGGATTGCATGAACGAGAAGGACGTCGGTGGCTACGTTCACATGCGTCTGAGCAAGATGGGTCTGGAAAACCTCTCATTCGACAAAGGCGCGACCCGAGAACTGTTCGTGATTTCAAACGGTATTCCGGCCAAGTTGGACGCCTTTTGCGAGGCATTGAAGCAGCATGGTAGCAGCGCTGATCCCGCGGAACTCGACAAGGCAGAGGTCCGCCGGATTGCCTCTTTGATCAGAACGCCCGATGCGGATGATAGAACCAGCGGAGATCAAGAAGGCCTGCGCCATGTGCCAACCGATGCAGAGCTTCTGGCGCGCGCCAATCATGTAGCAGGTATTCTGCAGAGCGTATCAGACACCGATAACGAAGAGCATGTTTCGACTGAACCGGCCAAAAGCAAGTTTGGTCGCAAAACGGGGCTCGCATTAGGTGCAATTGCTCTGATTGGGGCTGGGACTGCGGCTTATTTGCTTGGGGTAGGTGGGCTCTCAGGAGAACGAAAAGAGGCGACGACACGTGAAGCTGTCGCAAGCTCGGTCAACGCGGGTGGAGGGACTTCGGTACTTAGGCGGCTATTACCGGGCACAGCAGCTGCAGCGGAAGCGCGGGTCGAGCGGATCTCGGGCGCTCTGGCCGGGGCTGAGCCCTCTGCAAACGGTCAGTATCTGGCGGCGCTGGAACTGGCAGATACCGCTCCGGACGCTGCTGCAGTCGGATATGCGCTTGCGGCGCTTTCGGGGCACGAACGCTCGGCCTACTATCTTGGGCAGATCTATGAGACCGGAGAGGGCGTGCCTGTAGATCTTACGCTCGCACGCATCTGGTATAACCGGGCTGCCTCGGGAATCGAGGGCGCTGCCGCGCGTCTGGAAGACATGCAATCCACCACTGAGAGCGGGCCGGTCTCGGTGCCTACGCCGCTGTTTTCGAAGAAGATGCCCGATGGGTCGCTGCAACTGGTCTGGACCAGTGGCGAGGGGGCTGACCCTTCGGCTTATCGCATCGAATTGTCATCGACGTTCAGTGATACGGCGCTCTATTCGGCTGAAGTTTCAACATCTGCGCTGCGGCTGAGGCCGCCTCAGGCGGCGCGGACGTGGCGGGTTATTGCGCTCGATCAGAACGGGCGGGAAGTGGCCTCACCCTGGATGGAAATCAGGCTGAAGTAAATCTCCAGCCCGATCCTTGTTTAACATCCGATGACCGCGCAAATGCGGGCGCGATAGGCGGAGTTGGCTTCGCTTTCGATGGATGTCTGTGCGGGCACTTCGGTTGGACCGCAATCGAGCTGATAATTCTCGCTCAGACCCAAATTCACGCATTGTGCGATGTTCCAGCCCGGTGGAATGTCGTTGAGATCGACGTCATTCCACTTGGGATGACCCGATTGCTGAAGCGTCTGGAATTCTTTCGCGATCAGATGCGCTACATCAGCGACAGAGTTGCAGCTGGCCCGGTGATAACCGTTCCGCTCTGGCGTGTACTCATAGGTCATGAGTACCGCTTTTACCGCCACCACGTCGATGGTCTCCTGCTGGAATGGATAGGTGCCGGCCTCGATCTGGGACGGTGTATAAACGGCAGAGAGAGTCGGATCGGTCACAGAGAGCAGATGCAGCTTTTCCGGGTCGATCTGGTCGGTCTGGAACAGCTTTGTCGGCGCGCCCGCAACGTAGAAAAATGCATCAATGCTGCCATCAAGCAGCATCTGCAGCGATGTATCGGCGTTGATGGTCAGACGCTCAGCCGGGGTGACACCAGCCAGATCCAAAACCAGAGAGGAGGTCAGAAAGGTGCCGCTGTCTTCAACGCCCACCGCAACCTTGCGACCATTCAGGTCCGAAAGAGTGTTGATGTCGCGCTTGGCAAGAATATGCACCTCTTCATTATAGAGCGGAAATGCGATGCGGACGCCGTAAATGGCGCGCGCGATCTCGGGGTCTTCGCTGGAATAGGTTTTGAGATATTCAAGCACGTCGCTTTGTACGATGCCCAACTGAGTGTGGCGACGTTGACGGACGCCCAGAAAATTCTCGAGCGATCCGGCGCTTTCGCGGACGTTCAATTCAATCCCGCAGGATGCGGCCAAACCGCTCAGATCCCCACCGATCTGAATATAGGTGCCTGTCGGCCCTCCGGTCAGGATATTGCGCTCGAATGCCGAAGCAGTCGCGGGCAGCACAAGGCTCAGGCCCGCCAATAGGACGGTTCTGGTCAGCAGCTTCCCCAGCCTGAACAAATTCATGTCTTACCTCCCTCTAAATCACCAATAGAAACTAACAGAACTCTCCTGAGCGCACCAAATGCAGCAGCATCTGGCGATTGACTGTTCCGGTAGCGGCCTGAAGAGCGTCGACTGCACAGGTTCCGCTTGCCAGTTCCGCCGCCAGCGCGTCGACGACACCACGTGGAAGGCCGCCGAGGCCGGGTGCGCCGCTCAGGACCGTGCGTACAACGTCAATGGATATCTGCGGACCAGAGGCCCGGCTGATTTCGGCAGCCGGCGGTTCGGGCTCCGGCGTTTCCACAGCGATTTCTTCATCAGGCGCGACTGCAACCGGTGCAGGCTGCGTTGTTTCAGCAATGGCCGGTGCCTCCAACGCCTGCAGACTTGCGGCAAGGTTCGACAGTTGGCCTCGATACAACGACGCTTGTTCGCGAAGCGCCTCCAGTTCAGCCCGTGTGTCGGCCACCTGCGCTTCGGCTTGCAGCAATGCGGTCTGTTGCTCCTCAAGCGCGGCCTGCGAGGCTTGTGCTGCTTGGGCCTTGATCTCAGCCAGTTCCGCAATCTCGGACGCCGCGGTCTCGCGTTCAGATATCAGTTCGGCAGTTTCGGTGTTGGCGCGGTCCAACTCATCCCGCGCAATGGCGATTTCATCGAGAACCGCATTCAATTCCGTTTCAGCCGTTGCAGCTTGTTGAATCAGTTCCGCAGCGCGGTCGCGCTCCTCGGCAGCGGCTTCCGTCTCAGCGAGCAATGCATCGCGTTGGGCTGCAAGTTCTGAAATCTGCGCGCTGACTGAATCGCGCTCGCTGGTCGCCTCCGTAAGGCTTGTGGTTACCGATTCCGACTCGGTGCGAAGGTTTGCCAAAGCAGCTTCAAGATCGGCTGCCTCCTGTGATCGCGTATCATTTGCTGCTTGTAATTGCGTAAGCTCCTCTTGCGCCACGGCAAGCTCACTAGCCTTTTGCTCTCGTTCGGTGCGCAGATCGTTCAGTGAAGCATAGAGATCTACTTTGCTTTGCTCTCCCGAGCTAACTTCGTCTGACAGGGTTTGCAAGGCCGTGTTCAACTCGGCCAATTCGGCCTCTTGCCGGGTCAAATTATCCTGGGCCGAGGCAGTTTGGGCCTGTATTGCTTCAAGCCCTTCGGTCGCAGTTGCCCGCTGGGCTTCTGCTTCGCCGATTTCCCCGCGGATGGCCTCAAGCGATTGCCGTGCTTGAGCCAGTTCGCTTTCAATCGCGGACTTGTCCGTGACCAGCTGCTGCGTCTCGGTTTCCTGTTCCTGCAAAGCAGCAAGTTGGTTCTGAATTTCGGACAACTGGTTTTCTGCAGTGGCCCGTTCTTCCTGAGCGGTTGCTACGGCAGCCTCGGCACTCGATCGAGCGTCCTCTAAAGACGCCATTTCGACCGACATTGCTTCGCGGTTTTCGGCCAGTTCAGTCTGGGCCTGATCAAGCTCGCTTCGCGCCGCCTCAAGCTCCCGCTGTATCGCGGCCAACTCTGTTTCTGCCGATGATCGGCTACCAAGCGCTGCTTCCAATGCGGCTTCGGTCTCACTCATATTAGTGCGCAGGCCTTCCAGCTGTTCCGTACTGCGCGCCAGTTCTGCATCCACCGAGGCTTTCTGTTCGGAAAGCGCCTGCAGAGCTTGTTCCGCAGAAGCGATTTCCGCGGCATTCTGCGACTGCGCGTTGCTTTCCGAGGTCAGCGACTCAATCTCGTCACGTAATGCTGTCTCTTGTTGTTGAAGCGTATTGAGCGAAGCGTTGAGTTCCGTTTCGCGCGCTGTTGCCGTCGCGATTGCAGTTGTCAGCGCCTCTTCCTCGGCGCGCCGGGTGTCAACCACCTTTTGAAGACCCTGCAGATCCTCAGTCGCGCTGGCAATGCTCTCGCGAAGGTCGGACAGGCTTGCCTGCCCCTGCGCCATCTCAGCTTGCTGTTCACCTAGGGTCGTAGCGATCTGCTCAAGTTCGTTTTGTTTTTCAGCGAGGTCCGAGGTTACACCTTCCAGGCTCGACCTGTTCTGCGCCAGTGTTTCTTTCAGCGCATCAAGCTCGGTATTCGCCTCTAACTGGCTGCGGGTCAGGTTCTCAACATCGGCTGCAAGCTCACCCGCAAGCATCCGGTCGGCTTCCATCTTGGTCAGAAGATCGCGCATCTCGAGCTTTACTTGCTCCAGATTGCCAGCCTCGGCTGCCGCTGTCTCAATCTGCACATTGAGGTCAGCAAGCCGAACTTCAGCGGCCTGTGTTGAAGCCTCGAGTTGGCCCAGTTCCTGCCGCCGCTCCGCAACTGCGTTCTGGCTGGCCTCGCTTTCTTGTTCCAGAAGGCCACGTGCTTCTTCAAGTTCAGCCAGGCGCGAGGCATTGTCACGTCGTTCAGAATCCACCGACGTGATCTGCGCCTGCAGTTCGGAAAGTTCGGCTTCGGCTTTGGCGATATCTTCGATCAACCCGGATTTGGTAGATTGAGCACGGGTGATTTCTTCTTCCAACAGGGCCAGAATCTTTCGCAACGTCGCCGCAGTTTGCGGAGGCTCTTCAGTGTCGGCTGCCGGGTTTTCGGTATCTTGCGCCAAAGCAACTGGCGTCCAAGCTCCCATGACCAGAACGAATACAATTAAACCAAACAACCGAAACGGGACCATATATCCACTCTCCACACCAAAAAGCGGCTCGTTAAATCTCTCACACATCTGTGAAAAAGTCTAACCCCAGCCTTGCCGAAGGTCAGAAGATATAATCACAAAATCCATCTTTTTTGCGCAGTTTGAGTATCCAGTGGGCGGTTTTGCCGGTTCGCCGGGCGCTCGCCAACGGCGATAGCTCAATCAGAACCGGCAGGTCGTCCCAGTCAGCGGGGCAGACTGAACGAACTTGCAGCCGTTGCAATCGATGTCCTGCGCGAACGGGATGTATCGGCCGATATATCTGACGCCCTTGGTCACGCGCCGGACATACCCCGCGTGACCGTGTGGCGTGTGTTAACTCGCCAACCCAAACATGCTCAGAACAGCAGGTTGAGCATGACGAGTGAAACGATGAGAAAGAGGAACGTCATCACTCCGCCCGAGCGGACGAAATCGGTCACTTTGTAACCGGCAGGCCCCATGATCAGCGCGTTCACCTGATGGGTGGGGATTATGAAACTGTTCGATGTCGAAATCGCCACGGTCAGCGCGAAAAGCGCCGGGCTGGCGCCCGCTGCGACAGCGATCGATACCGCCAGAGGAACCAGCAGAACCGTCGCCCCGACATTCGACATCACGAGCGAGAATGCGGTGGCCAGAATGGCTACGCCGGTCTGTAGCGACCAAATTGGCCAACCGTCCAAAATGGTCATGATCTGTTGGGCTATCCACGCCGCCGTTCCAGTATTCTGAACGGCCTGACCCAAGGGGATGAGACAAGCCAGCAGAAAGACCGTATTCCATCCCACAGCGCGATACGCCTCATCAACACTCAGCACTTTTGAAAGCATCATCCCGGCTGCTCCGGTCAGCAGGCAAAGAGAGAGGCGGATATCGGTGAACAGGATCATCGATAGCGAAATCGCAAAGAAAGCAAGCGCCCAACCCACCTTTTGCGGGCGCAGTTCGTCCTGCGGAAAATCCGAAGTCACAACAACGAAATCAGGATCCCGTTTGATCCGCATCAGGTTGTCCCAACGGGTATGGGCCACCAACATGTCGCCCGCGTGAAACTTCTCAAGCCCGATCTGCGTGGATTCGTGATCCTCGGTCTCAACATGGCTGAGCGTTTCTTCACCGCGATGGATTGCCAGAAGGGACATCCCATAGGTCTTGCGAAACAACAGCTCGCGCGGGCACTTTCCGATCAGTTTGCTGTCCGGGGTTACCACGACTTCGGCGATGCCAGCGTTGGTGGGGGCGAACTCTTCGACAAACACATCCAGATCCGGAAGAACTGTCAGCCCGTATTTCTCGGCAAATTTCTCAACCACCCATCGGCGCCCCACAATGGCCAGCCGACACGGGGCCGCAATCTCGGCTGTCAGCACCTGTACCATCGAGGTTTTGCCGCGATAGAAAGTCGAAATGATGTAGAGATGGTTTTCGTAATTTATATCCGCCAGAATCTGCCCCACGAGCGGGCTGTCTGCCGGGACAACCACTTCGAATACATCCGCTTTCAGCCCGTAAACGCGCTGCAGATATTCCTGTGTCCCCTGACTGGTTCCGGTGCTGTCCGAACCCGCGTCGCCCGGTAAAACCCAGCGCCCCAGCAAAAGGAAATAAGCGATGCCGGTAAGGATCAGCGCAGCGCCAATGGGAGTGACGGAGAACAAGCCAAAGGGTTGCATCTTTTGATCGTCCGGTAGTCCGTCGTTCGCGGTCTGGATCAGATCATTCAGCAGGATCAGAGGTGACGACCCTACCATGGTCATCGTACCGCCGAGGATGGCGCAAAACCCCATCGGCATCAGTAGGCGCGACAAAGGGATTCCGGATCGCGAAGATATTCGGCTGACAACCGGTAGAAACAGCGCTGCCGCGCCCACATTCTGCATGAAGGACGAGATGACACCTACGGTCCCCGAAATGATCGGCAGCACCCGGTTCTCGGCCGTTCCGCCATACTTCAGGATGACTGCGGCGACCTTGTTCATGATGCCGGTTTTGTCCAGACCGGCACCAACGATCATAACTGCGATGATCGAAATCACCGCGTTTGAAGCAAATCCATCAAACAGGTGCGGGACGTCCGCCAGATTGCCCAGACCAGGCAAATAGCTCAGAAGGCCAATCAGAACGAGGACCAGAATGGCCGAGAGGTCAATTCGGACGATTTCCGAAACAAAGAGGAATACAGTAAAAGCCAGCAGCGCGCAGACGACGCCCATTTCGTAGGTGAATGTCAATTGTTCCACGCGGTCACCAGGGTCCTTTCGTCGAGAGCGTAACTCGTATTTCTAGGTGATGCCCGGCAAGTTGTCATGGTTTTTTGGAAGTAAGCTCAATCACAAGCAACCTGATGTCTCGCGGTCCACTCTGGCGAAACCAGCGTTTTGGAGGTGGAAGATATCAAGTCACCAGTCCGAACCACGCAGGCCTGTGCTATGAATTTGAGAGTATTTGGAGGCGAGTACCGGAATCGAACCGGTGTACACGGATTTGCAATAGATTAATTCAAAAAAAATAATTTAAAAATAACAATTTACATGGATAAATCTAAAGTGTGCTATACTTTGTGCAAGTCCTTCGTGCAAGGGTTTGCGCAAAAGTGTGTGTCGAACAGAGTTTCTTACAAGTGTTGGTTGTCACCTCAATAGTGCAGAAAATTGGAGCAAAGCATACAAACCCGCTCATCCTCAAATCAACTAAGCCATAGTCTGCAAGCTACGCAGAACTGCAAGCGCCGCTGTGCCTCTACCCCTTATATTGATGCAGACGTTTGCGTGACTTTTGACGATTGACCCTCCGATAATACGCAACCGCTGGCTTAATGCTGTTCAATCCGGGGGTGTTCGGTAGATAGATACCGAAATCAAAGTGGTTAATTTCTGGTACATCAAGGGTTAAAGTGCGGCCTGTGAAATCCACCTTCCTTTCACCGTTTACAAAAACAATAGCTCTGCCGTCATTGCCTTCGCTCCAACGAACAAAAACTTCGAAAGTGGTCCATTCCCCTTCAATTTCTCGCATATCGAGAACGGGTATTTTTTGCGCCGGTTGGCAGTTCTCACGATGGTTCGTTCTAAAAAAAAGAGTGTAACCTTGGTAAGTTGGTTGATTGAACGAAATATGTGGACATTCGCTGTTGTGCCATTGTCCAAAAATGTATCCACCTTTTGTTTGCCGGGGCCCAAAAGGAAAGCCCTTCGGGAATAAAACATCCCAACCGTACCATGCTTCTTTCGGTTGACCTTTTCCGTATTTCTTACGTTCGTAAACATTCTCAACTAGTTCGCTCCGAACAGAGTTGTATCGGCAGTCACCTGCCAGACAAGCGCTGCCATCAATCTGAAACCGATGGACATTGCGTTTGCCTGATCCAGTGAGTGGGTCTCGAACCAAACTATGGCTATTTGGTTGGCTAACTTCTTTTTGAATGAAGGGTGGTCGTGCGCCGTTGCCAAAGCCGCCTACAGATTGTGCTTGCGCTGAAATGGCCGCCCAAATCATAGAAAAAGTAAAAACAAAAAGACTAAGTCTGTTCGACATGTTCAAGGTCACTTGTTTATCCAAGATTGTTGCCTGCTTTGCTATGTAACACTCTAAATTTTAATAAGTATATGATACCATGACCCATCTTCTACTCGAAAGATGCCGCTGTAGCTCTCGTGTAATCATCGTATTTTGGTGGCTTGCGCTTTTTGCCACTTGTGCCGAGATTGAAACATTTTGTTGGTTTCCCTGTAGTCAAAATCGACGGCATGCTCGCAGTTCGTGTAGCTTGGGAAAATACCCCGCGCTGCGTTTTCAGCTATTTGTCGGCCTCGTTGAATGGCTCGACTCGTCAGTATCGTTAGCATCATACGATCATAGCTATCTTCATTTGCGATGACCTTCGCGTCGTGCTCGAGCTCCGGGCTGTAGGTGTCGCTGACATTTGTTCGGACACCCAAACGCCATAGTTCGAGCGAAGGGTATAATGCCTTAAAGCGCAACACATGCAGGTATCTAAACAGCATGTCCTTGTTTTGTCGTTTGCCTGCCAAAATGTACTTTGGTTTTGGTGGCGAAATTACCTTGTCGCGCTTTGGATAGGTGTCCAGCAAGGCGCTAATTTCCTTTGCTATCCGCGACTTTGGCAAGCCGATCGGCACTGCGACGAGTAGAGTATTTTGATTTCCCTGTGCGCACCAATCACTGTCGAAGAAGTCTGCTACGCGATCAGCAACTTCCGTCGTAGGTCCGCGCTTCTTTCCTATCGCAGCGATTTTTGAGACTTTTGGTTTTTCCCCTCTATAACCGCAGAGCTCCATTCCTCTTTCTCGCCACCAGTCTAAGAAGAGAACTCTCTGTACGTTACCGAAATCGTCAAACACCTGTAGTATCTTGTCGAAGTCTTCAGGCAAGCGCTTGTTCTGTTCAGTTGTCAAGTTGCCAGACCGATACAGGCGCGCCAGCTCGTAGCTTGGGCTTAGTGCCAGATATTCGATCCACAGCATGTAAAAGCCCACTTTGGTAGCCCAAAGATCGCTCCTCCTAAAATCAGACTGAAGTGTTTTGAGAGGGGTTCTATTGGTCATTGTCAGTCAGCGTTTGAGACTTGAATTGGGGTAAAAACATTAACCCAATAATGCACAATTCTTCGCAGATATCCAGATAGTGGGATAGCTACTGATACGTTGTGATTGTCGCCGAAGAGAGCGGCAGAAACGAAGCTCAGCCAAAGGAGATTAAAATGAGCAACAAAATTAATACCGCAATCGCAACCTACATCGAAACCAAGGCCATCGAACTGGCGCAAAAGCGTAAGACCTGGGAGCAGGGCACTTACAAACGCAGCAATGAAGAGCTCTACGAGCTACTCAGCGAGTGTCTTGATTTCCATAATGAATTGAAAGGCGACACGGCCAAGTGCAAGGCGCTCAACGATCACCTGCGCGCCAACAACATCGCATTCAACGAAGGCGCCAGTCTCGCCACACGCATTGTCCGCGCTGTGTTTAACTCCAGTTTCCAAAAGCGCGCTTACAGCTATGCTCGCGTCATCACAATCGCCGATGATGAAAAGTCGCCAAACGAAAGTATGAGTGAGTTTATTACCAAGCGCGGCGGTATTGAAGAACTGCGCCGTTCTACGCCAAACGGTAAAACACCTACGCAAGTACGCAAAGACAACATTGCATTTGCCAAAGAGACGCTCAGCAAAATCGACGCGCTTGTCGAGCCTTTTGAAATCAGCGCACCGACCCGTAAAGCCGACGACGGCGCGGAACACAGCTTGTTTGTCGCGGTCATGCGACAGGAAGCAGATGGCAAGTACAGCATGGTCTATGAGACCAGTGCAAAATCAATTGTCAACGCTGCGCTTGAGCAAGTGGGCAAAGAGCAAGGTAAAAAGCAGCAACTGCAAGAGTCTGAGGCAAGGCAAAGCCAAAACGCGATGGACAGCGACCAAGCTGCCGCCAGTGCCATTGAGCAGGCTCAAGCCGCTTGAACACAGTGCACACGGGCGGGGCAAGTTTCCCGCCCAAATAATCAAAGGAATGGAGAAAAAATGTTTGCAAATAAATACAAACCAACGACCTTTACCGACTTGGTCTTTCAAACCGATATATCGCGCAAGAAACTTGAGAAATACGCAACTGGCGCAGCAACAGGTAACATATTGCTCTACGGACCTTATGGAAGCGCAAAATCGGCAGTTGCGGAGGTTGTGGCAAATCAGTCGAGGCAAGAGGTTAGCATGGGCTTTGAGTTAGGTGTTGACGTACTAAACGGCGCTGATTTTGAAACGAAGAATCTGAATTTGATAGCGCGTGGTTGGCTCTTGTCAGAACAATATTATGCCTATGCAGTTATTGATGAGTTCGACCTTGTTCACCCACAACAGCAAGCCAAAGTGCGTGCGCTTATGGACAAGTATTGGGGCAAACACGGATTTATTTTTACGACCAATCACCTGCATCGAGTCGATGGCGCAATTCAAAGCCGTTGTGATGTTATCGAAATGCCTGCTTTGTCACCTGAATCGCTTTTACCGCTCTGCAAACGCATTCTGTCCAACGAGCGTGTGTCGCTTACCGACGGACAAATTTTAGAAGCCATTCAACATGAAAATGGGGACGTAAGAAATGTGTTGAGACAACTTGAGCGCATTGTGGTCGAAGTTGGAAAACGTGCAGCAGCATGAGAGAAAAAGCGCCACGAACAGTGGCGCTTTTTTGTCTGTTAACAGACACTTTTTGGTCGCGACAAATTCAATGCACAGTATGCTATAGCAGTCAGAAAACATTGGTAACAAAGGTCTTTCATGCCTAGGCAAGTATTAAAGCGCGTTAGCATTGCAACGTTTGCATTTGTATCGACATCTGCTTTAGCGCAAACCGGCACGTTCGAGGGAGTGTTCAAACCACGTGGAGAAGACTTTGCGCACTGGGACTGCAAATTAGTCGGGCGAGATGGTGGGGCTGTTGCTATTGAGAACAGCGTTCTGCTCGGCGTTGAAAGCCGCTGCAAACTCAACAACCCAGTACAAGTAAACGGAATGTCGGCAGTCTTGTATGATGCTCAGTGTGCTAGTGAGGGGTACGAGTGGAAAGAGCGTGTCATGCTTATGAGTGCTGAGTGGGGTATTTATTACATCACCGACAAGTTCGTTGCTGAATGGCAAAACTGTGTCTCGCAATGATCCACAGGACATATCAACGCGGCATAGTTCATCACTAAGAAATTGAGGAGCTAATATTTCATCTTCATTTCTGAGAGATTTTCATGTGTCACTGCTCTGCAGTTCCACAGGCGTTATCTGTGTCATCTTCAGTTTTGCGTCGCAAACCTTCAATGGTCACATCAACGCATTTTCATTTCATTTGTTTAAAAGCGGGTATTCTGTAGGATTTGAAGCCATAGAGAGGCTGTACGCCTCTCATCTGCTTCGGCATTCTGTAAGGACCGTCCACCATCTGATGCGCACAACCAGCTAAATCTGGGAGGTAGGGTTAGGCTGTTACCTTTAAGTGCGTAGAGTTATTCCCAACGCAACACTACGGCAGCCATCAGCCGCCACCGCAGCACATACGAGTTACTGATTTCTCAGCCTCTCTTCTCGTTCCATCGCATAATTGTTTCCAAGCCAGTTGCGATTTTGCTTGTTGCTCGCCTCCGCTAAGACGTTCTGCGCTGACAAGTTCCGATGGCTACAGCATTTGCTGGCAAACTCAATGTCGTTGATAGGGCGCTATGCGCGGATATGTGTCCCGGCAGTGGGTCGCTGCTCTTGCACATGTTTTTATTTATTAGATTGCTAAGGAATGGCTATAAAACGGGCTTGTTCTGCAACTTTTGGCTCTTGTTGCGGTACGTGCCACGACGTTGATCAAATCTTCTAGTCCATCTCTAGCGCAACTGCTTGAACATGTGTGGGAAACTCGTCTTTATTCTGTGTTGCATCGAAGCTCCACAACCATATGATGTGCAAAATGGAAGATGCCCGTATTTCTCGTTTCGGCCCTACGAGCGCTGCACGTTACGCAGCAGATCTTGAACTGTTTTTACCTCGGCAAGGAGAGGCAGTATTTGCCAATGTACCTTTCGAAATCGAAGCGTCTTTTGGTGAACAAGAGTTCACTGACGCAGATGGGTTTGGTTTCAAATTGAGCTTTCGAAGGGCTTTTGTCGAAATTGTTGCGGCCGATTGTGAAATCTCTCGAGAAGGCCGATATCAAAGATCGCTTCCAAAGGAACAGTTTCAACACTTGTTAAGGAGAGAGAGCGAAAGCTCAGATGCGAAGAAAGTGTCTGCGTCTGGTGGCATATCTCTGAAGTTTTCAAAAATCCTGTCTGCGCTGGGTTTTGAAAGTTCGATGCATGGTGAAGTTAGAAAATCCCTGCAAACAGGTGATACACTCTCAATAGAGAGTCACCTAAATTTTAGGATTGTTCGTTGGGTCGGTGCGAACCGATGGCAAATTGGTCATGAGGTAATTGGAGATCCGAACGAGCCAAATGGCGACTTGCGTGGTGGTTATCTAACACCTCTGGGGGATGGTGTTGTGGAAGGTGCGTCGAACCCTCTGTGCTTTCTCAACCCAACTAAAGGTAAGAAATTTGCTGCAACCGTTGAGCTTCGCGCACGAAAGCGTGACTGCGTATACGCTCCGTTGGGAGAAGAACGTAATGAGGAACGTTGGGCTAAGAAAAACAGAACGCAAATTGAGCGGTTGCTGGTAATGAAAATGCTAGAGGAGCAAAACAGAAGCGATGGTTTGACTCCGCCCGAAGGTGAAGTTGTTCTTGCGCGTGGCAGCATCGAAGTTAAAAAATCGCGTTCTATTAAGTAACAAACTCAGCGAGAAAAAATGAAAAAAGTCAGCGTATTCTCGCCCGATCTGCCTTTGTTGAAGGCTATTCGACAATCAAACTCAGCAGTCCTGACAGATCTGTGTGCGATTGCAGGACTTGATCCAAATTCGGATTTTAAGCAGCTTTCGTTCGCGGACGTGGACTTCCGTGGTTCTGACCTTTCGTCCTTTATTATTGACACCGACTTGCCAAAGCACTTGACTGCGGAGCAGATGAAAGAAATGGCTGAACAGGTGTCTGCGCCTCTTCCGAAGAAGATTGAAGAAACCGGTTTCAAACCGTTTATGCACTCGGTAGTCGACGCAGTTAATGAAGCCAACCTAGCTTTCCAAAGAGATGAGAGAATTTCTGGTATTTCAACTGGTTTTCGTGATCTAGACATAAGATTGAGCGGGTTGCATCAGTCCGAGCTAGTAGTCTTAGCAGCAGCCCCTTCAATGGGAAAAACTGCGCTTGCCACGCAAATTGCGTTCAATGTGGCTAACGTCACTCAGCTCAACGATAGTTCTACACGAAACTTCAGGGGCGGCAGTGTTGGATATTTTTCTCTTCATTTTAAAGCTGGTCAACTTGCGCAACGAATATTGGCAATTGAATGCGAGGTGCCCGTCGAAAGAATTCGGCGGGGCGATTTGACTGAACTGGAGTTTCAACGATATGTCACAGCCGCCAAAACCCTAGAAAGCATCCCTCTGTTTATAGATGATACATATGGAAGTGCAGAAGAGTTAGTCGAAAGAGCTGAGAAGCTGAAACGCGACATTGGGCTCAATTTGCTTGTTGTCGACATGATAGATGACCTGTCGGACAATCATGAAAGCACAGCAAAACATGCGGTGGATATCGATAGAATCTTGAGCTTATTCAAACAATTGGCTAGAAATGAAGAAATCTGTGTTCTGGTAACCACAAGTATCGGAAAAAAGATCCTACGAAGAAGCGACAAACGCCCTAAGTTATCCGATCTTAACGAAATTGATCCTGTCAATCGGATCGCAGATACAGTTTTGTTCTTACATCGTGAAGCGTTTTACGTCGAGCAACGAAAACCTCCTGATTACGATTTTGATGCAATGACACAATGGGTGGAGCAAATGGAGCGAGTGCACGGTTCTGCAGAAATTACTGTAGCAAAACAGCGTGACGGGGCAACCGGATTGGTTGAATTGGGGTATGAAAGCATGTTTGCTCGCTTTGAAAATTTAGCGAAACCTTGGGACGCATTCGAGGAGTATTAATAGCGAGCATTGAAACTAGCGTGTGTTTGGAGCTTGATATTACCATTTTTTACGCACGTCTTGAGCTACGTAGTACTCAGGAGGGCAATTTTAGAACACTGATCAAGTTGTTTAGATCAGTTCAATGGCATTTCGTAGCTTGTTCTCGTTGTAGTCAATGTATCGCTGGGTAGTGGAGATATCTTTGTGGCGAGCCAGGACCTGTATGACTCGAACGTTTACGCCCTTATCAGCGAGCTCAGTCAAAAATTGTCGGCGGCCGCTATGGCTGCTAGCGCCTTTAACGCCAGCTAGGTCATAAATCCGAGCAAACAGGTTAACAATTGTTTGCGCACTAAACCCGCCGCGTTTTGCGCTAAAAATTAGCGCTGCGTGCGGATTTTTCATGTGACGAGGGTAGGTGGCGGCGTATTTGGCAAGGACTTTAGCAAGGCGCTTGCTTACCAGTACTGTGTTTGCTTCGTCGCCTTTGGTCTGTCCCGCTGCTAAGAAGAGCGTGTCACGTACTCGTCCTTGAGCATCGTATACATCTCCAACTTTCAATCCTGCTATCTCGCACGCGCGTAGGCCGGCAAAAAAGCTTAGCGCGAAAACTGCACGGTTTCTTGACCTGTAACGATGCGTGTCGATCACTGCATATACGCGTTTTTGTTCCGCTTCTGTGAGTAGCTTGGCTTGTTTCATAACTCACCTAAAATGTGTGATTTCGTTGTAATGCATTGTAAATTCACACATTTTGGCAAGCGACCAAAAAGTTTTCTTAAGCTAATCTTTTGATCTAAAACCGAAAATTGAAACAATGTTAGAGATTATGAAATTTATAACATTTTGGGTTTAGGCACGCTTTCTGTAACCACAGCCAAAATACTGTGCTGCTCCCGCAAGTATTCTTCCAAGGAAGAAATTACTTCTCGTAGCGCTACAATTTCTGAGTCAACGATACTGCCCACGCGCTTTTTGCGCACATGCGTGATCGCGAGTTTGGCTTGAGCGTGACGAAGGCAATCAATCGCAGTTTTCACGCTAAAGTCGCTTTTGCTGTTCCTTTGCACCGCAAACCAGCTCCGACTGCAGTTGCACCAGTTCATACTAAAGTCTTCAGCTGTGCTGATTAATTCTTCTGCTCTAAGTTTTCTGTAAACCTGCTCCATCAATAACATTTAAGTTCTCCCTATTATTTTTGCGTTTTGATCAGGGCGCGGTGGCCGTGTCCGATCTACGGCCATTCAAATCCTCGAACTGCATGGCGCAACACTTGCCCCGAACTACCGAGTATCTGCCTTAGCTGACTAAGTTATTTATCTTCTACTTGCAGCAGGGCTGTGATTGCCTGAGTATTTTGGTTTTTTTGGTCTTGAAGGTTCCGCTACGCGAACAGGCTTTTGGGGAGGTTTCGGATCAAGTTGTGTTTCCCGGCGCTTCGCGGTTGTTCTATTTGCCGTTGGCGTTAGCCTCGCTTGCGCCTCATTCAACTTCAAACGACGCAGGCATTCACTGGTCGTTTCCAAAAGTCGTCGAGTTGCATGTATTTGCTGGCGCTTGGGCAGGGTATCGAATGTTTGTTGTAGCGCTTGCAGCCTCTTTTCCAATTCGTTCATCGGTGTGGTTCTCCTCAAGCTATTTATCTTGAGTGGGCTAAGTACGACGTTCGAGGGATCGAATACTGCGATGGCTAAGAGTGACCGGGTAACGCGAAATGTAGTCAGCTTAAGACAATGGAAGTAAGCGCGGTACTTGTTTAGGCCGGCTCAGGCAGCGGCGACTTTGACGAAGGCAAGCAAGAAAAAGACGTCTTGTCGACTTGCGCTGCCGAACGACTCCAAAGTTCGCTTCTTGTTGGACGATCCGGTGCTGATGAAAGATGTAGCATTAAGCTTTACTTGCTTGGATACTTGTATAGGTTGTGAGCCCAAATTATTGAAACGCATAGACGTTCGAATCTGGCTGAGAGCGCACCTACTTGATCGAGCACAAACAAAAGTCACTAGTTCCGTTTCTTAAGTGGGCAGGGGGGAAGCGCTGGCTCGTGGACCGGCACGCTGAACTGTTCCCTTCATTTAGCGGACGTTACTTTGAGCCCTTCCTAGGCGGTGGTTCTGTCTTTTTCTTTCTGCGACCTGGCTCGTCAACGCTGTCGGACGCGAATGGACGTTTAATCGAATGTTATAAGCAAATTAGAGATGATCACGTAACCGTTGAGTCGCTACTACAGGAGCACCAAAAGTTACATTCTCGTGACCATTATTATGAGGTTAGGGAAACGGAGTTTGACACACCGAGCGCTCGAGCAGCTCAACTGTTGTACCTAAACCGAACCTGTTGGAATGGCCTATATAGGGTCAACTTGAAGGGAAAGTTTAATGTCCCGATTGGTACAAAGTCTAAGGTCGTATTTGAGAACGAGGACTTCGCTGAGATTAGTCGCGCTTTGCACAACACTGAGTTGAAGCAGTGCGACTTTGAAGAAACGATCAACTTGGCTGCTGATGGTGATTTCGTCTTTGTTGATCCGCCCTACACAGTGAAACACAATTTCAACGGATTTCTAAAGTACAACGAGAAGATATTCAGTTGGGATGATCAGGTTCGCTTAAGAGACGCTGTGTCACGAGCAGCGTCACGAGGTGCAAAAGTCTTGGTTTCAAACGCGGCCCATTCGTCAGTGCGAGAACTCTATTCTGATCTTGGAAGTACCAGAGAACTCCTACGTGGAAGTGTCTTGGCGGGCAAAAAGGAAGCACGAGGCACTGTGCAGGAAATTTTAGTTGAAATTTAGGCGGGTTAATTCTGTATGAAGAATTTCTTTCAAGCCATAGCTGAGGCGTGTCTGGTTCTACTTATTACCCAGATCCCTATTTGGTTGGGGTTGGTCGTTTACGCTTTGGGCGACAAAGATGCGACGATGAGCACCGCTTTGGATGTGCTTGCAAACAAGTATTCGCCCGGGGATGTTTTAAGCTATGCAGCAGGTATTCTTGGTTCGTCAACAGCTTATGCAATTATGAAAATTGGAGTTTTTCGAGCGAAACCTGGCCATATGATCTGGCTTATTCTCTTTCCGTTTTTGGCAATTTTGTTAGCTGTTCCCGTTTATATTCAAGATCTCGATGGGCAAGTAGAGAATGAGTTATTTGCGGCTTGGTATGTGTTGGGTGTTTTGCTGTTTTCGGCGGTTTTATGGGTCTACGCGCTCTATCAGTCACGAGCTTTTTTTGACGTGCATTTGACTGGGCACTCTGCATCGCGCCGAATTGTTAAGGAGATTGAGGGATGAGCGATATGTTTGAGCAGAGCGAAATATCATTTCGCGCAATCCCAGTTGAGCAGCCTATTGGTACCTTCTACGTGGGTGTAATGGATGCGAGAGATTTGGTGGCGGTCTCAGTTGCTGATGTTCGCCGTCTTCATGAGAATGAATTCGACGAGTATATTGGAATTCAAAGACGATTGTCTCCGTCAAGGACGAAAGAACTGAAGAAATACGTCCAGTCCTACGATGCGACTTTTCCGACAGCTGTAATTTTAGCGGTTAGAATGGAAAATGCTGATTGGGACGAAAAAACTGGAATGATGACGCTGTGCGGTACTGATGAAGTCCCGATAACGGAAGTCGCAAGTATCATTGATGGACAGCACAGGGTGGATGGTCTTACCGCGATCCATGAGCGCGGCTTTCAAGTTTCAGTTTCGATTTTTGTGGGCGCTGACATTGCTACACAAGCGAATATTTTCGCAACGGTTAACTTGGCCCAAACCAAGGTCAATCGTAGTTTGGTTTATGATTTGTTGGACTACGAAAAGAAACGTAGCCCGCAAAAAGCAGCTCACCACATTGCTGTTGCTCTTGATCAAATCAAGACCAGCCCGTTCCAGCATCGAATAAAACGGTTGGGAAGCGCCACGGAGGGGCGAAAAAACGAAACGGTAACACAAGCGGCCGTCGTGGAATCGTTGTTAGGCTTAATGTCACCTGACCCAATGTCAGATAGAAACTCGTTTCTTCGTGCATTCAAGTTGGAGTTACCAACAAATGAGCAGCACATGAAATATCCGTTTCGGCAAATGTTTTTGAAAGGACACGATACCGATATTACCAAGGTCGTATTGCACTTTTTCCAAGCTGTGGAACATCGTTGGCCGACTTCGTGGGGCGATCTCGACCGAAAGGGTAACGTCCTTCCTAAAACGAATGGCCTGAAAGCCTTAATGCGTTACTTGAAGCCTCTTTACCTACTAATTGCCGGGGAACGACGCGAATATGTGCCTTCAAAAGAAGAATTTGGAGAATTTTTGGCTAAGGTAGAGTTGAACGACGAGGACTTTAACACCGTGACATTCCCCCCGGGGACATCTGGGGAGTCTCGGCTATATAAAATCCTTATTTCATCTTTATCAGAGCAAGATCGTGAAGAGTTAACGCTGCTGTAATGCACTCACATAGCATTTCTTTTCATAGTTTTAAGAACCAAAAAATATTTCCCTAAGTTGTTCAGGCATCTGAAAGCAAAAGAAAACAAGTGAACTAAGGAGTTTGTGGCGTGTGGAGGTCGTATACAGCGCGTTCAGAATTTTTCTTATTACCTGGAGCGCTAATGTTGCATTGGTTTTAGAATCTGCATCAATCCACTCTCGGTGAGCTTTCCAGCCGCAGTTGCTTCGAGCGCGAGCATCTTAAGGTGCTCATCGGGTTCGTACGCTGCATGTCCCGCGCCTACAACGCTAAGAAGCGCCTCTTCGCTAAGTTGGCCTGCTAAAAGCAACTCAAAAGCTTTTGTCGCAACGTTGTTTGATCCGTGAACGCTCGTTTCTTTGCCTTGCGCTTGCTCTTTCAATTTTTGTCGATCACGCCCCGAGTGCTGATCGGCGTTCATCAGTGGGCTCAGATCGCTATAGAATTGGTCCACTACTTTTGTGCTGTTGCCAAGCTGGCGACTAAGCGCGTGAGTGTTCATGCCACGTTTCAAGGCTTGAGTTGTGTAGAAGTGGCGAAAACTATACAGCGTTCGTGTTCTGCCGTCGCTTCCTATTCTCATGTCATTGTGTTCAAGAAACGCTCTGAAACTTCGGCTGAGGTTAAAAAGATCTGCTTTGTCTCCGCTGCGCGTTTGAAAAACCCACTCATCGCTTCGTTTTTTTATTAACTCGTCGAAAGTCATGTTGGCTAGAGCGGGGTTAAGGTCTCGCTGTCTGTCCAGGTACGCTCGTGTTCTATCGCGCGCAATCAACTGTCGACCGCCAGTCTTCCCAGAGACAAAAAAACTTATGTACCTCTCGCCTTCAATATCGACCCACGCAATGTTCTTCCACTTAAGGTTAAGTGCCTCCGTGCCATGCCTGATACCTGTGTTGGCCAGAACGAGCACATAGTTCCTAAGAACCTCGCGCGTCTCGCGCGTTATCCGATTTTTGGTGTGATTGTGCCAAGTTCGTAAACCTCTGTAGATAGTCCGATACTCTTCCACCAAAAAGGAACCCCTTCTCTGAGTTTTCGTACCTTTGTTGAGAAGGGTGGGTCGTATGGAGGTGGTAATCCACCCTTGGAGCAGAGCTTCATCGAAAACGCGATTCAGGGCACTGTTATGAGTGTTGATAGTGCTATGCGAAGCTTTGCGTCCAAGTTTTTTTGTGCGCCATGTATCGAAAGCTTGTAGGTGGGCAACCTTAATAGATGCGACATCCATTTTGCCGAAGTAGGGGTCGAGGTAACGATCGATTGCTGTGATGTAGTCTTTAAACACGATGCGTCCACCGCCTGCTTCAAGCTCATCACGCATTCGCTGCTTGGCAAACTCAGCTACACGGCGGAACTTGCGAGTGCTTTGGGGTAGATTGTTCTGAGAACGGTAGTCGGCGGTGTAATACTCCTGTTGAGCGGCTTCCTTCGCCTTTTCAAAGTCACTGGTGCCCGTCGAGAAGCGGTGCCAGTCTCCATTGTCGAGTTTGATCCGCGCTTGCCACCGACTACTGCGACCACGCCTGTAAAGCGTCAAACGTTCGTTCACTTTTATCGACTTGTTGTCGGCCGCCATGTGTCAAACCATTGATTTCAAAGTGTATGTTGACACTACACTTTTTGAATCAGGAAAGCTTTCAAAAAGTGTGCTGCAGGTGTGCTATGGGGCGTCGGCGCGATGCTTGGCTATATCTTGTGGATATTTCTGAGATTTGCGGACCAAACCACAATATGTTGGAGGCGAGTACCGGAATCGAACCGGTGTACACGGATTTGCAATCCGCTGCGTCACCACTCCGCCAACTCGCCTTTCCCAGTGAAATCAATCACTTGCCGTGGTGTGGGTGGGGTTCTAACAGCTTTCTAAATGAAGGTCCAGAGCCTAACATGCAATTCTGGGGTCCCGGCCTGCGAATTCGACGCTGTGTCGACAGGTCTTTTTTGCCGCGGACGGATTTGCGCTCTGGCCCGTTGCCGCAGGGGGGCGGATGTGGCACAAGCCCGATAACTGAGCGAAAAAGAATGAGCGATCACATGACAGATTTCGCAGCACGACGCCTTACCATGGTCGATACGCAGGTCCGGCCCTCGGACGTGACCAAATTCCCGATCATTGATGCCATGCTGACCGTTAAGCGCGAAAACTTCGTGCCAGATGCGCAGCGTGAGGCCGCCTATGTCGGCGATCTGATCGAATTGGGTGCCGGACGTTGCTTGTTGGAGCCCCGGACGCTGGCCAAGATGCTTGATGCTTTGAATATCTCCAACGACGAAGTGGTGTTGGATATCGCTCCGGCACTTGGATATTCGACCGCGGTAGCCGCGCGCATGGCTGAACTGGTGGTCGCCGTTGAATCGGATGAGGATCTGGCTGCTGAAGCACAATCCTTGCTGATGGAAGCGGATGCCGACAATGCGATCGTGCACACAGGACCATTGGAGCAGGGCGCGGCCGAGCACGGACCTTATGATGTGATCATGATCCAGGGTGGGGTGGAACAGGTGCCCGACACTCTGCTGGATCAGCTCAAAGATCGGGGTCGGATCGTCTGTCTGTTCATGGAAGGCGATTTGGGCACAGTAAAAATCGGTCACAAATCCTCAGGCCGTGTATCCTGGCGCTATGCCTTTAATGCCAGCGCCCCGGTTTTACCCGCTTTTTGCGCTGAGTGTGCATTTTCGCTATAGTTAATAAATAGAAGTTTTTTGACGCCTTGATTACTTGAAAACAACGGCGCAAACTGCCTTGGTGGTTGCGTAATTTCGATTTGAGAGGATTTGGTGATGCGCGGGACGGCAACAGGGAAGCTGGTCAAAGGATTGGCTTTGGCAGCTGGTATTGCATTGAGTGCGGTGCCCGAAAGACCGGTTTGGGCGGATAATCTGACCGATGCGTTTATCGGTGCATATAACACCAGCGGCCTGCTTGAACAGAACCGCGCCTTGTTGCGGGCAGCGGATGAAGATGTTGCAATTGCCCTCTCTGCGCTGCGCCCGATCATCAGCTGGACGGTACAGGTGAGCCGGGACTACACGCGATCGCGCACCGGTGGAATTGTCACCACGAATGAGCCATCGAACTTTTTCAGTGGTCTTACTTTGGGTCAATTGATCTATGATGGTGGGGCATCTGTTCTGGGAAAACAGTCGGCGCAGGAAACCGTGCTGTCCACCCGCCAATCCTTGATCGATATCGAACAACAAATCCTGATCCGCGCGGCGAATGCTTATCTGGGCGTGCTGTTGCAGGAAGAAACCGTGGCGATTCGCGTGAACAACGTCGAAGTGTCTGCGGAAGAATTGCGTGCCTCTCAGGACCGTTTCGAAGTTGGTGAGGTCACCCGTACAGACGTGGCGCTGTCGGAAGCGCAGCTTGCCAGCTCGCAGGCGGATCTGGCGGTCGCCCGCGGCAACCTGAGCATCGCGCAGGCCGAATATGTAAACGCGGTCGGCAAGGCGCCGGGACGCACGGCAGGTCAGCCGAGATTGCCCAATCTCCCGCGATCAGAGGGCGATGCGATCAATCTGGCGCAGCGAAACCACCCTGCCATCCTTTCAGCGCAGCATCAGGTTCGCGCTTTGGACCTGATCGTGCAGCAACAACGCGCAAATCTGGGTCCGAATGTCAGCTTGAACGCGGATGCGGGCATTACGGAAAGCTACGACAACGACAACTATGTCAACGACGCGACGATCTCGCTGAACTTCAATCAGCCGATCTATTCCGGCGGTGGGCTAGCCGCGGCTGTGCGTCGCGCAATGGCGACACGAGATGCGTCGCGCGCAAATCTGCTGAATGTTCAGAAAGACATCACGCAGGGTGTCACGGATCGTTATGCGGCATTCCAGGCTGCCTCAGCCAGCTTGCGAGCCTCAACCGAACGGGTTCGCGCCTCGCAGGTCGCATTCGACGGCATCCGCGAAGAGGCAACTCTGGGTGCGCGGACCACATTGGATGTTCTGAACGCGCAGCAGGATTTGCTGGATGCGCAACTTGCCGAGGTTGCGTCACGCACAGAACGGTCCCGCGCCGCGTATGAGTTGCTGCAGGCTCAGGGGTTGCTGACTGCTGAACGCCTGGGATTGGCCGTTCAGATCTATGATCCGACGCTGTATTACAACCTGGTTAAGAAGGCACCGTCGCAGATCAGCAAGCAAAGCCGCGATCTGGATCGGGTGCTCAAGGCGTTGCGCCGCGACTAAGTGGCATCACTACCGGTTGTGGTAAGGGTCCGGATTGGCTACAATCGGACTTAGGCTTAGAGCGGTAGTGAATTATGTCAGATAGTGTTGTAAATACCGGTTCTCAGGACGTTCTTTCGTCGGTCAAACGCTTGGTCAACGAAGATACGCATGAGGAATCAGAATTTATCTTTATCCCAACCGCTCCGGCGCCCAAGCCGGGTCGGCTCGTTTTGACCGATGCGCTGCGCGTAAGCGACGAACCGCTGATGCCCGAGAAGCTTGCGCCGCTCAAATTGACGCCACAGCACAGCGCCCCACAGAGTGCGCCTGCGGAGGCTGCGAATGCGCCTCGATCCCCTGCCGAACCGATGCGCTTGCAACCCAGTGATGTCGTGCGCGAGGGCGACGCGAAGACAAAGGTCGCTCAAGAAGAGGCCCCCAAACGCGATCTGGCTGGCAGTTTGAGCGCCAAGATTGAGGCCCTTGAAGCCGCTATCGCTCGGACCGAGGATCAGTGGGAACCCGATGGCGAAAGCGATGACGACTATTCGGG
Source organism: Ruegeria sp. C2 (assembly GCF_056537765.1). Classification (NCBI taxonomy): domain Bacteria; kingdom Pseudomonadati; phylum Pseudomonadota; class Alphaproteobacteria; order Rhodobacterales; family Roseobacteraceae; genus Ruegeria; species Ruegeria sp. C2. The sequence goes on from NZ_JBQFRZ010000001.1 coordinate 371,864, forward strand.
AACCAGGACCAAGGCTGTTGAATGGCCAGTTGAAAATGGTTTCGCTCAAGCCAAAACCACCGAACCCGAGGCAGAACAGGCCGCGACCTTCGTGCGCGCCCCAGCTGTTGCCGGAGATAAGGCCACCAAGCCGTCTGTGTTGAACCTGAGCGAAGAGGAGCTGCGCGAAATCGTGACTCAGATCGTCAGGGAAGAGCTGCAGGGCGCGCTCGGGGAACGGATCACACGCAACCTGCGCAAAATGGTCCGGCGCGAGATTGCCCGGGCTATTGCGGGGCAAAGCGCCAAATAATCGCTAACCGCGTCGGGGTTCTTGCGCAAGCGTCAGCAAAAGATCCAGATTCATATGCTTCTCCAGATGGTCGGCAAGATCGTCCAGAACCTGCTCGACCCCATCTTCATATGCGTTTTCTGCGCTCACACCCAATTGCGCCAGATAGCTGGCGCGAAACGCATCCGAGGTGAAGATTCCATGCAGATAGCTGCCGCGTATCCGACCATCGGCGCTTGCGGCTCCTTCGGGCCGTCCTTCGATCTGTAGCCATGCGCGGGTGCAGTCCGGCCCATCGGTGCGGCCCATATGGATTTCGTAACCACTTACTGGTTCGCCATTGGGTAAGGCGGTCGCGTTGCGGAGCGTGACTTGTTTCTGCCCCGCCATCGTGGTTCTGACATCCAGCAGGCCCAGCCCTTCGACCGTGCCGGGGCGGCCATCCACGCCATCGGGGTCAGAGATAGTCTTGCCCAACATCTGATACCCGCCACAGAGCCCCAGAACATACCCACCCCGGCGCACATGCGCATAGAGGTCGATATCCCAGCCCTGTGCGCGGAAATGAGTCAGATCGCCGATGGTTGACTTGCTGCCCGGCAGCAGAACCAGATCCGCGTCGCCGGGCAGGGGGCGACCGGCTGGAATAATCTCGACCGACAAACCCGGCTCAGCCGAGAGTGGATCGAGATCGTCGAAATTCGCCATCCGCTCCAGCTGAGGCACTACGATTTTGCAGTCTCCACCCGTGTGCGAGCGGATATCCATCATATCCTCAGCGGGAAGTTTCCACGCGTCATGGAACCACGGTACCACGCCCAGACAGGGCCAACCGGTGCGGACGGCGATATCGTCACGCCCTTCATCGAAAAGCGACACATCGCCTTTAAACCGGTTCACGGCGAAGCCCCGGATCATCTGCACATCTTTGGCGTCCAGAACCGCCTGCGTTCCTACGATCTGGGCGATCACACCACCACGATGAATATCGCCGACCAGCACCACCGGAACGTCGGCGGCGCAGGCAAAGCCCATGTTGGCAATATCCCCCTGGCGCAGGTTTGTTTCGGCGGGGCTGCCGGCGCCCTCGATCAGAACCAGATCGGCATCACCGCACAAACGATCAAAGCTTTCCAGCGCCGCGTTCAGCAGTTTGGATTTATCTTTGCGATAATCACCCGCCTGCATTGTGCCTGCACGCTGGCCTTGAACGATAATCTGAGCGCCAGTATCGGTTTCGGGCTTGAGCAGGATCGGGTTCATATCCGTGTGGGTTGGCCGTTTCGCAGCCCGCGCCTGTAGCGCCTGAGCACGCCCGATCTCACCCCCGTTTTCGGTGACGGCAGCGTTGTTCGACATATTCTGCGGCTTGAACGGTGCTACCCTCAACCCACGCCGCGTGTAGGCACGCGCCAGCCCGGCCACCAAAACCGATTTTCCGACATTGCTGCCAGTGCCCTGAATCATGATGGACCGCGCCATGGACCCTCTCCTATGTTGATGCGCACATGACCTGATTTGGTGGCAAAGGAAAAGCCTAGATGAACACACCTGCGCATCTTTTGATTGGCGCTGCCGCCTTTGCCCGCCCGGCCCGAGGGCCCGTCTTGTGGGCGGTGGTGGTCGGATCCCTGTTGCCTGATCTGTCCTTGTATCTGATGGCAGGGGTGTCGCTGTTCCTGCTCAATATCCCAGAACAGGTCGTGTTCGGGCAGCTCTACTTCTCTCCGGGCTGGCAGACGGTGTTTGCCGTCGACAACTCCTTTTTCTTGTGGGGGATGGCTCTGGCCTTGGGGCTTTGGCGCGGATGGCATCTGTTGACGGTTGGCGCGTCGGCAGGTCTTCTGCATCTGGCGCTGGATTTCCTGTTGCATGCGGGTGACGGGCGACCGCATTTCTGGCCGTTCAGCAATTGGGTTTTTCACAGTCCGTTAAGCTATTGGGACAGCGCGCACCATGCGCTGTGGATCGCACCGATTTCCATCGCGATGTGCATCGGGTCCTACGGAATTCTGTGGCACCGAGGGTTATCAACCTCGACCAAGCTGGTATTTGCATTGATGCTCGCTGCTGAGCTTTGGGTCGCGCGGCAATGGCTGCTGTTTTTCTGAACTTACTTGGTCGACAACGAAAAAGCGCGCCCTGCTGAGAGGGCGCGCTTTTTGCACGAAATACAGAACGTGATCAGGCGGCTTCTGCCTGTTGTGCTGCATTCCGGCGTTCGCTTTCCTCGCGCGATAGCGCAACCGAGGTCCGCACACCGCGGCCTACGAATTCCATCAGGCCATCGACAACCCGCTCGTTCGGGTCGATACCAGCGCAGGACAGCACTTCGCGCCCATCGCGCGAACGGGCCCAACGGGCGATTTGTTCAGGACCATTACCGTACTTCTTGTCATCGGCGATGGCGTCGTCCAGAGCAGCCAGTACAACGGCCGCGAAAAGTTTGCGTGCACGATTGCCTTGCTCGTTGTTAAAGGCAGTGCCGTCAACGAAATCTCTCATCTCGTTTTCCTTGTTGTTCTTGCTCTTGCATTTTCGGCGTGACGGTCCTTATGACCTATTAGGTGCGATTCGGATACACCTAAAATGCATAGTTGCGTTGCGTCATTTGCATGGCTTGCTGCGGTTGCAGCACTAGGTCTCGTTGTCTTGTCAGGTGTGGTCACGCCAGATATAGGGACGGCAACTGACGCATCAACCGTTTATGAAGGATTTAAGTCATGCCCAAGATAAATGGGAACGAAATTCGCCCCGGCAATGTGCTTGAGCATAACGACGGGCTGTGGGCGGCGGTCAAAGTAGATCACGTAAAGCCCGGTAAAGGCGGCGCTTTTGCGCAGGTCGAATTGCGCAACCTGCGCAATGGCTCGAAGCTGAACGAACGTTTCCGGTCAGCGGATAAAGTTGAACGCGTACGCCTGGAGCAGAAGGATCAGCAGTTTCTGTACGAATCTGATGGCATGCTGGTGTTCATGGACTCTGAGACCTATGAGCAGATCGAGCTGCCTTCGGACCTGCTGGGCGAGCGTCGTCCGTTTCTGCAGGACGGCATGACCATTGTTGTTGAGTTCTATGAATCCGAAGCACTGAACGCCACGTTGCCCCAGAAAGTAACCTGCAAGATCGTCGAAACCGAACCGGTGGTCAAAGGTCAGACCGCTGCGAACTCGTTCAAACCGGCGATATTGGACAACGGCGTCAAGGTCATGGTTCCGCCTTTTATTGGCCAGGATGAGATGATCGTAGTGAACACCGAGACCATGGATTATTCCGAGCGCGCCTGACACTGCGCCGGAAGGTTACCAAAGGGGCTGCCTCGCGGCCCCTTTTTTTATGCGTTGGTGCGACGGTACCGTTCGGGATGGTCGCCGAACAACTCTAGCACAAGCTCGTATTTGATGCGATTGGCGCTTACCTGCCGGTAGAAAGCGATCAGGAACGCAGTTGGCCCCTGAATACGGCTGAGCCCGCTGGTGGCAGCCACGACGGTGCCGACATCTGTCCGGCCTTGCAGCACCAGCCAGCCCCCTAGCATCAGAACGCCAACCGTGCCTGCGCCATTGATGACGCTTAGCAGGAATTTCGCGGATAGCTTCCACAGGAACATCTTGCGACGCGTCTCGTAGATGTCGTCGAACAGCCGTTCGATGTCCTGCGCGGCCGCGTCAATATCCTGTTGAGTCAGCCGGTCGGTCGAGTCCCGCAGGATTCGCACACGCTCGGCCACGAAGACGTTCACCTTGCGTTGTGAGATCAGAACGATGACGATCTGCGGCACGATCATGGAAAAGGCGATCAGACCCAGCCCGGGTTGCGTCGATGAGATATAGCCGATGACGCTGATCAACGTGCCGATCTGCACCACAGGGTCTGAAAACGCGCCGCCGGCGAATTTGCCCAGTTCTTCGGCCTCGGCGGAAACGGCGGTTGTCATCGTGCCGGTGCGCAGGTCTTCTCCGGCCTGGTCGATATCCACAGCGCGAACCAGCAACCGCCCCCGGATCAGGCGTATGAGGTCTTCGCCCAAGGTTCCGGCCCGATAGCCCAGCACCCATTTCAATGCGAGGCTCAGCAGGATGATCGCCATCATACCCGCGCACAGCAGGACCAGATGATTGACGTCGATATTGTCCGAGGTGAGGTGATTGACGATGTCGCGCTGAAACTCCAGCGGGGCGGCGGCCAGCGCGGCGATCGCTAATGAGAGCAGGATGAGGATGATCTGACGACCGGCGCTGACGCGCCAGATAGCGGAGTAAAGACGTAACATGCGGATATCCCGATACCTGAGTAACCCCAGTGATACCGCGTGTAGGGCAGGGGTCAAACATACATGACGGGTTGCTTCCTCCGCGTGCCGCGAGGGCAACAAGTATCAGCCAGGAAAACGCAAGTTTGCCTCGCCTGCCTGCATGTCATCGCCCGCACGATCAAGTCGGAGATAGGCAATGGCCTTGCCACCCGACTGTGTAAATAGAACGCCTGCTGGTTTGCCTCCGGATTGAATTTCCGTACCTACTGGGGCTGATCCAGAAATCTCGACAATCCGCAGACCTTTCCGTAGCTCGGTTTTGTGTTTCATCCGCGCGGTGACCTCTTGACCCACATAGCAGCCTTTCTTGAAGTCCAGACCGTTGAGAGCCTCGAACCCGGATTCCAGGATATAGCTGTCGGGGTGCAGTTCGATGCCGCTTTCGGGGATGCAATGCCGCACGCGGATGGAGTCCCAATCGGTGCTGTCTTCGTTTTCGGGGCTTGCTGAATATGTGCGCCAGCCAAGATCCGGGTGGCGCGGGTCGGGCAGGGCACCTTCAGGCGCGGGACCGGTTCCACGTTGCAGGTTCAGATCGGTGACCTCGATCTGCACATCAGCGCGCAGCTTGTACATGGTCAGGCGTTTCTGAATCCCATCGGCCAAAGCCTCGGCTATGTCCAGAAGGATCGAATCCCCGTCTCGCTTCAAGAAAAAGTCGGCTAGATATTTGCCCTGTGGCGTCAGCAGCGCGGCATAGACTAGTCCATCATCCAACCGCCGGACGTCGTTGGTGATCAACCCCTGCAGAAAACTGACTGTGTCCTTGCCGGACAGGCGCAGAATGCGGCGATTGGGCATGGTTTGATCCTCGTCATCTGGTCTGGCCCCGTGATATAGGAGTTCGCGCCGCCATGACCAGAGGGTTTCAGACGTGCCCGCTCCGATCTCTATCGTGATCCCTACCTTGAATGCCGAGCAGGTCCTGCCCGCAACGCTGCAGGCGTTGATGGAGGGACTACATACCGGGCTGATTTGCGAGCTGATCGTGACCGATGGCGGTTCGGAAGATGCAACGCTTGAGATGGTCGACGAAGCGGGGGCCGAGATTATCACGGGTCCGCCATCGCGCGGGGGGCAGCTGCGGCGTGGTTGCGCAGTGGCAAAGGGCGCATGGCTGCTGATCCTGCACGCCGATACCGAATTGCAGACCGGGTGGAGCAGCGTTGTCGCCGACCATTTGCCTTCGGGACGACCGGCAGTCTTTCGGCTTCGCTTTCGCACCAGCGGCTTTGGTGCGCGTTGGGTGGCGGGCTGGGCCAATCTGCGCAGCCGTGTCTTTGGACTGCCCTATGGCGATCAGGGGTTGCTAGTCCGTCGCGCAGACTATGATGCGGCGGGTGGGTTCCCCGACCAACCGCTCATGGAAGATGTGGCCCTGATCGGGGCTTTGTCGTCGGTTACGCTGTTGAAGGCCGACGCGTTTACGAGTGGGGAACGCTATATCCGTCAGGGCTGGTTTCGTCGCGGCGCGCGGAATCTCTGGACTCTGATGCGCTATTTTCTGGGGACTGATCCAGAGCAGCTGGCGCAGACGTATCGGCGTTGAAAGCTGTGCGCAGCTCGACAATGGATTTACCAAGGCGAAAGGGTGCTGCGAAGCTGACCAGACACAGCGCGATGATCTGAAGCACCAGGATATGCGCGTTCGCCTGCAGATATTCCCACTCATCCTTGAGCTTGCTGACCTGCTCGATCAGGTCATCATAGCTCTGGGCCAGGATCAGATAGTCGCCCGCAATCGCAGGCACCTTGCGTCGCATGTTGTCGATTGCGGCCTGTGTTTCTTCGTCGAGCGACGTGAAGACAAGAAACTGATCGATGCTGAACGCATCTGCTTTTGCCGCCATTTCGCGCGCTTCGTCCATGTCGTCTTTCGCGCTGCCGCCGAACAGGAAATGTAATCCCTGCAGTGGCGCGACCTCATTGGTCACGGCGATGAACAGGGGTAGCTCAGAGTTGCTAGCGGTGGAGGCAGACAGGAATTCGACCTTTTCACACAAGACGGCTGTATCGGGGTCATAGGCGGGATCACAGAACCGCAGCCGGAACCGCGCTGCATCGCGGTCAAAGGCCAGCGTGGCGGCATACGCGACATCGATCTGGCGATCCAGACGGGAACTGTCCGTGGTATAAAGCCCCGCAAGCACGGCCACCAGCGCACCAATTCCGCCCAGCACGACCCAGACCAGATCGGCAAGCTTCCATGCCCGGTGTCCGGCAGGTTTGCGAAACAGAAAGCCCGTGCCGACCAACCCGATCAGGAAGAACAGGATCAGCAGCGGTAGTTGGTTTTCAGCAACAAAAGTCATGGCTCAGAGTGTACGGTCTGCATGCGAACTGGCAACAGTCCTCACGCGCAGTTGTAACGCATGCGATTGTGTTACGATCCCGAGCTCTGGCCGAATTTGCGAAACAGTTTTGTGCGATCGAACGCCTGCTCCAGCTCATCCGTGCGCTGTTTGACGCTATCCCAGAGGCGTTCCTGCATCTCGGCAATCACGCATTCCAGCAGCACCATCAGTGATGCCATCGAATCCCATGCGGACGGCACTGCGATCCGGGCCGCGAATGTGTGTTTTGCCAGCCGGTGGATAGGAGATCTCCACTGATCCGTCAGCAGAACAACGTCGGCTCCACGCTCGTGGCAGAGCTGGCCGATCAGAAGGGTCGTGTTTTCATACCGGCGCACATCAAGCGCCACCAACACATCACCCTCGCGGACTTCCAGCAGATCATGCGTCCATGAGGCAGCGTCTGATAGCAGCTTTACATCCGGACGGATCATTTGCAGATGCAGGTAGAGGTATTGCGCAAGCGTGCCGGTAATGCGGCCCCCGGTGATGAAAACACGCCGATTGGGATCGCAAAGCAGGCGGCAGAAGCTGTCAAACTCTTCTGGATCGACCTCATCGATCGAACGCCTTTGATTATCCAATGCCTGACGTGAATAGCGGTTGAGGATGTGTTCTTCGGGCAGGTCATTCTGCCAGACATCCCGCTTGGCGACAGGCCCCGAGATCATTTCTTTTACTTCGCCGCGGATTGCGGCCTGAAACTGAGGGTAACCGTCGAACCCTGTTTTTTGCAGCATCCGCGCAACCGTGGTCGTCGAGACCGAAGCAACGCTGGCCAGTTCCGTTATGCTGCCAAGACCGGCCATCGGATAATCATCCAGCAGCACATTCACCAACTGCCGCTCGGAAGGCGTCATCGTTTCGCGATGCGCAAGGAGCCTTTCTGTCACTCGCACGGCAAGTTCCTCGGTTCGTTGGTGATCGCTTTGATGTAGAAAATTTGACAAAGCAATCTCGTGTGGGGAGATTTGTACAGGAAAATAATTGACAGGTGAAGAATAGCTGTAGAAATTTTTCCACATGGAATCACACAAGACCTCTCCTTCTGCCGTGCATCCGGATTTCGGTCCTGTCGTTCACATTGATGAGGCACCGAGCGATCCTCGGGTCATCGTGGTCTGTGAACACGCCTCGCGCCGTATCCCGGACTGGTTGGGGGATATGGGGTTGAGCGCCGCAGAGCTAAGCAGCCATATCGCATGGGATCCGGGCGCGCTGCCGGTCGCGCAGGCGCTTGCCCGGCAGCTAAAGGGTGCTTTGGTTCATGGCGAAGTTTCACGGTTGGTCTATGACTGCAACCGACCGCCCGAAGCCCATGATGCGATGCCAGAGCGGAGCGAGGATACAACGATCCCCGCCAATGTTGCTCTGAGTGCTGAGGCTCGGCAGGAGCGGGTCGATGGAATCTACGCGCCGTTCTGCCATGGGTTGGCGGACGTACTGACCCGTCATGCTTCCACTTTGGAGCTGATGGTGACAGTCCACAGTTTCACCCCGGTTTATCGAGGCAAGCGGCGGGAGGTTGAGCTGGGCTTGCTGCATGGCAAGGATGCCCGATTTGCAAAAGAGATGCTTGCCAGCGCACCTTCTGAGCTGCCCCTGATCACGCGTTTGAATGAACCCTATTCGGCGGCGGACGGCGTGGCGCACACTCTGGATCACCATGCTTTGCCCAATGGGCTGCTGAACGTCATGATCGAGATACGGAACGATCTGATCCAGACATCAGAGCAGGAACAAGCAATCGCCGATTGCCTGGCCTCCTGGATCGGACAAACACTGACAGCTTTGCGAGGCAGTGAAATCGCATGATCAAAGCGATGGCGGCATATGTTCGGGTTGTCGATGCGGTGAACTACCGGATCGGGCGCGTCATGATGTGGGGTCTGTTCGTGATGATGGGCATCCTGCTGTGGTCGTCGATCTCGAAGACCTTCTTCCTGCCATCCCTCTGGACACTGGAAATGGCGCAATTTGCGATGGTGACCTATTACATCGTGGGCGGGCCATACTCGATCCAGCTGGGTTCAAACGTCCGGATGGATCTGTTCTATCATAACTGGAGCCCGCATCGGAAAGCTTGGTTCGATGCCTTCACGGTTCTCTTGCTGATCCTCTATCTGGGTGTGCTGTTCTACGGTGGGCTTGGGTCCACTGCTTACAGCCTCGGCTATTGGGGCGATGAGCCTATTGCCTATTTCACCGGTCTTCTGACCGGCAGCGAAGAGATTGGGCGGCTGGAGCGATCCTCGACCGCGTGGCGACCCTATATCTGGCCGGTGAAGGCGATCATGGTCTTCGGCTTCTTCCTGATGCTGCTGCAGGCGATATCAGAATTTTTCAAAGACATTGCGCGGATCAACGGGCAAGAGATCGGGGCAGCGCGGGCATGAGCCAGGAATTTATCGCAATCTTCATGTTTGCCTCGATGATGCTGATGTTGTTCACGGGGCAACGCGTCTTTGGTGCCATCGGCGCGGTCGCGGCCATTGCGGCGCTGGCGCTATGGGGCACAGGCGGGCAGGATATCCCGTTCTCAGCCGCGATGAAGCTGATGAAATGGTACCCGCTGCTGACGCTGCCGATGTTCATCTTCATGGGCTATGTCCTCAGCGAAAGCCGTCTGGCCGACGACCTCTACCGCATGTTCCACGTCTGGATGGGGCCGGTGAATGGGGGGCTTGCCATCGGTACCATCGGGTTGATGGTGTTGGTCTCGGCCATGAACGGGCTCAGCGTGGCTGGTATGGCCATCGGGGCGACGATTGCTCTGCCCGAGTTGCTCCGGCGCGGATATGACAAGACCATGGTGACCGGGGTCATTCAGGCCGGGTCGAGCCTTGGTATCCTCGTGCCGCCGTCGGTGGTTCTGGTGCTCTACGCCATGATCGCGCGGCAACCCGTGGGCCAGTTGTGGCTGGCTGGCATTGTGCCGGGGCTGCTGATGGCGTCGATGTTCATCCTCTATATTTGGATTCGATGCAGGCTGCAGCCGCATCTGGGCCCGGCGATGGAAGACGCGCATGAGGTGCCACGGGCCGAGAAGCTGCGGCTTCTTGGGGCAGGGGCTCTGCCGCTGTTCATCTTTGCTGCGATGATGCTGCCGTTCGTGAACGGCTGGACTTCGCTGGTGGAAAGCTCGGCCATCGGGGCGCTGGCGGCACTGGTGGCGTCTATTCTCAAACGTCGGATGACGTGGAAGATTTTCGAAGACTGCACCAAGCAGACTTTGGCGATTTCGTGCATGTTCATGTGGATCATCCTCGCCGCGTTGGGCTTCGGTGCGGTGTTCGACGGGTTGGGTGCGGTCAAGGCCATCGAGAACCTGTTCACCGAGCAATTGGGTTTGTCGCCCTGGCTTATCCTGATCCTGATGCAGCTCAGCTTTATCGTCATGGGCACGTTTCTCGACGACACGGCGATGTTGGTGATCGTGGCCCCGCTCTATGTGCCGCTGGTCGGTGCGCTTGGGTTCGATCTGATCTGGTATGGCGTGCTTTATACAATCACCACTCAGATCGCATATATGACGCCGCCTTTCGGCTATAACCTGTTCCTGATGCGCGCAATGGCTCCGCCAGAAATCAGCCTGCGGGACATTTACCGCTCAATCGTGCCCTTTGTCGGGGTGATGATCCTGGCGCTCGCAATAATCATGATATTCCCCGAGATCGCCTTGTGGCTGCCCGGGTATGTTTACGGAAATTAACCAGAAGGCCCGACACACGGGCACCCAAACTTAAACGGAGAGGAAATTGACATGACGACAAGACGTAAGTTTCTGAAAACTGCGGGGGTAGGGGTTGCGGCGGCACCTTTGGCAACGCCTGCACTGGCGCAAAGCACGATCACATGGCGGATGCAGACCTATGCCGGTCCTGCACTGGCCGAGCATGTGATCGACCCGGCTATAAAGATGTTCAACCAGATCGCCGGTGACCGTATGCAGATCGAGCTGTTCTACGCCGATCAACTGGTCCCGACCGGAGAGCTGTTCCGCGCTATGCAGAAGGGAACCATCGACGCGGTTCAATCGGATGATGACTCGATGGCCTCGCCCACCGAAGTCACTGTTTTCGGCGGCTACTTCCCGTTCGCTTCGCGCTATTCGCTGGACGTACCGGTGCTGTTCAACCAGTGGGGCTTGAACGAAATCTGGGACGAAGAGTATTCCAAGGTTGGCGTTAAACACATCAGCGCCGGCGCGTGGGATCCGTGTCACTTTGCGACCAAGGATCCGATCAATTCGCTGGAGGATATGAAGGGCAAACGCATCTTCACCTTCCCGACAGCAGGCCGGTTCCTCAGCCAGTTTGGCGTTGTTCCCGTCACGCTGCCGTGGGAAGACATCGAAGTTGCAGTTCAAACCGGCGAGTTGGACGGTATTGCCTGGTCGGGCATCACCGAAGACTACACCGTGGGTTGGGCGGATGTGACTAACTACTTCCTAACCAACAATATTTCGGGGGCCTGGGCCGGCCACTTCTTTGCCAATATGGATCGCTGGAACGAGCTGCCGGAAGATCTGCAGACGCTGTTCAAAGTATGCTGCGATCAGTCGCATTATTATCGCCAATGGTGGTATTGGGGCGGCGAGGCCAACCTGCGGGTTAACGGCACCAAGATGCAATTGACGACGATCCCGGACGCGGAATGGGCAACGGTGGAAGAGGCTGCGGTGAAATTCTGGGATGAAATTGCTGCGGAATCCGAGACCAAGGCAAAGGTCGTGGATATCTTCAAGCGCTACAACGCTGAAATGCTCAAGGCCGGGCGGCCCTATCGTTACGGATGAAACACTGGACCGGCCCGTTCTTTCGCGGGCCGGTCGTTACAGGGACAAAGAATTTTCGTCGAAAATTCTCGCATATCACAGAGGTATTGCATGCTGACATTTGAGCATTTGAAGGCTGAGGTTTCGTCTGGCGAGATTGATACGGTATTGGTTTGTCTGGTTGACATGCAGGGCCGTTTGATGGGCAAGCGGTTTCATGCGGGTCATTTTATTGCGGGGGCGTGGGAAGAGACGCATTGCTGCAATTATCTGCTGGCGACGGATCTCGAGATGGGGACGCCGGATGGGTATGCGTCGACCAGTTGGGAGCGGGGCTATGGCGATTATGTGATGAAGCCGGATCTGAGCACTCTGCGTCCAGTGCCGTGGCTGGAAGGCACGGCGATGGTGATGTGCGATGTGCTGGATCATCACACGCACGAAGAGGTGCCGCACGCGCCACGCTCGATCCTGAAGCGTCAGGTGAACCGGCTGAAGGCGATGGGCTATGAGGCGATGTGCGCCACCGAGCTGGAGTTTTTCCTGTTCGAGAAAAGCTTTGATCAGATTCGCAAGGAAGGCTTTCGCGACCTTGAGCCGATCTCGGGGTATAACGAGGACTATCACATCCTTCAGACCACCAAGGAAGAGCATGTGATGCGCCCGATCCGCAACCATCTGTGGGATGCGGGGATACCGGTCGAGAACACGAAAGGTGAGGCCGAGACCGGGCAGGAAGAACTGAACATCAAATATGCGCCTGCGATGGAGACGGCCGAGTATCACTCGATCGCCAAGAACGCAGTGAAAGAGATTGCCTGGCAGCATGGGCATGCCGCGACCTTCCTGCCGAAATGGCATCATGAGAAGGTGGGCAGTTCCAGCCACGTGCATCAGTCGCTCTGGTCCGAGGGGCGGCCGATCTTTTTCGACGAAAAAGATCCGCTCGGCATGTCGGATGTGATGAAAAGCTACATGGCGGGCCTTTTGAAATACGCCGCCGATTACACCTGTTTCATGGCGCCCTACATCAACAGCTACAAGCGGTTCATGAAGGGGACCTTTGCGCCGACGCGGATCATCTGGTCGGTGGACAACCGCACCGCCGGGTTCCGCCTGTGCGGTGACGGCACCAAGGCGGTGCGGGTGGAATGCCGTATCCCGGGCTCGGATATGAACCCCTATCTGGCGATGGCTGGGATGCTGGCGGCGGGGATCGCTGGGATCGAAGAAGGGCTGGAGTTGCAGCCGCCGACCACGGGCGACGTCTATCAGGGAGAGACGGGGATGATCCCGGGCAATCTGCGCGCGGCGCGAGATGCGCTGCATGGCTCGGCGATGTTGCGGGCTGCGATGGGAGATGAGGTTGTCGATCACTATGCGCGCGCGGCCGAGGTGGAGATCGAAGAGTTTGAGCGCGTGGTGACCGATTGGGAAATTGCCCGCGGGTTTGAGCGGGCTTGAGAGGGTGAAAGCGAGGGGCCAGCCCCGCCGCCATTGGCGCTCGAACCAATGGCGCACCAATGGCGGCCCCCGAGATATTTATGGCCAGATGAAGCAGGGATCCTGCTCTCTTTAGAGATGGAGTGACTATGGGGCAGATGTTGCAATGTGTCTCGCCGATCGATGGGTCGGTTTTTGCGGAGCGCGAAGTACTGTCGCGGGAGGCGGCGTTTGAGGCTGCGGGCCGGGCGCGGGCCGCACAGGCGGCTTGGGCGGCGCGGCCCTTGCAGGAACGCGTTGATCTCGTGATGGCGGGCGTCGCCGCTGTGGGCGCGATGAATGATGAGATCGTGCCCGAGTTGGCCCATATGATGGGCCGTCCGTTGCGCTATGGCGGTGAGTTTGGCGGCTTCAACGAGCGCGCCAGCCATATGGCCGGGATTGCCGAAGAGGCGCTGGCCGATATCGCGGTGGGTGAGGATGAGACGTTCAAACGCTATATCAAGCGCATCCCGCATGGGGTGGTGTTTGTGGTGGCGCCGTGGAACTACCCCTACATGACGGCGATCAATACGGTAGCCCCGGCGCTGATCGCGGGCAATACGGTGATCCTGAAACACGCCACGCAGACGCTGCTGGTGGGTGAGCGCATGGCGCAGGCCTTCCATGCGGCGGGTGTGCCCGAAGACGTATTCCAGAATGTCTTTCTGAGCCATGACGTGACCAACGATCTGATCGCGGGCAATGCGTTCGACTTCGTGAACTTCACCGGCTCGGTCGGCGGCGGCCAGGCGATGGAGCGTGCGGCGGCGGGCACCTTTACCGGTGTCGGGACTGAGTTGGGCGGCAAGGATCCCGGTTATGTCATGGACGACGCGGATCTGGAGGCGGCGGTTGAGACGTTGATCGACGGGGCCATGTTCAACGCGGGTCAGTGCTGTTGCGGGATCGAGCGGATCTATGTGCATGAAAGCCTTTACGATCAATTCGTCTCCAAAGCGGTCGAGATCGTGAAGGGCTATAAGCTGGGCAATCCGCTGGATGCTGAGACAACGATGGGCCCGATGGCCAATGTGCGCTTTGCCGATGAGGTGCGGGCGCAGATTGCCGAGGCGATTGAGGCCGGAGCAGTGGCCCATATCGACACCTTCGCCGAGGATGATGGCGGCGCATATCTGACACCGCAGATCCTGACCAATGTCACCCATGACATGCGGGTGATGCGGGATGAAAGCTTTGGGCCCGTGGTGGGCATCATGAAAGTGTCCACGGATGATGAGGCCATCCGGCTGATGAATGACAGCGAATTTGGCCTGACGGCGAGCCTCTGGACCCGCGATCTGGATCGCGCGGCCCGCGTGGGGGATCAGATCGAGACTGGTACTGTCTTCATGAACCGGGCCGATTATCTGGATCCCGGCCTGTGCTGGACCGGTTGCAAGAATACCGGGCGCGGTGGCGGCTTGTCCGTCATCGGCTATCACAACCTGACACGTCCAAAATCCTATCACCTGAAAAAGGTCACGGGCTAAGGACGCCGGCCTGTCTCGGAATGACCCCCTCGCCGGGGCAGGCCTTTTGACACGAAGGAAAGAGAATATGTCACCTGTTGGAAACTGGTCTTATCCAACCGCAATCAAATTCGGCGCCGGGCGGATCAAGGAATTGCCCGAAGCCTGTGCTGCGGCCGGCATGGAGAAACCGCTGCTGGTCACCGACAAAGGGTTGGCCGATCTGCCGATCACCTCCGCGACGCTGGATATCATGGAGACCGCCGGTCTGGGCCGGGGTCTGTTTGCGGAGGTGGACCCGAACCCCAACGAAAAGAACCTCGAAGCCGGGGTCGCGGCCTATAACGCGGGCGGCCATGACGGGGTGATCGCCTTTGGCGGCGGCTCGGGGCTGGATCTGGGCAAGATGGTGGCCTTCATGGCCGGTCAGACGCGCCCGGTCTGGGATTTTGAGGATATCGGCGATTGGTGGACCCGTGCCGACGCCGATGCCATCGCGCCGATCATCGCCGTGCCCACAACCGCCGGGACCGGGTCCGAAGTGGGGCGCGCCAGCGTCATCACCAATTCGGAAACCCACGCCAAGAAGATCATCTTCCACCCCAAGGTGCTGCCCACAGTCGTGATCTGCGACCCCGAGCTGACGGTCGGCATGCCCAAGTTCATCACCGCAGGCACCGGTCTGGATGCGTTTGCCCATTGTGTCGAAGCGTTCTCCAGCCCGCATTACCACCCGATGTCCCAGGGCATCGCGCTGGAGGGGATGCGGTTGGTCAAGGACTACCTGCCGCGCGCCTATGCGGATGGCACCGACATCGAAGCCCGCGCCCAGATGATGAGCGCGGCGGCGATGGGCGCCACCGCCTTCCAGAAAGGCCTGGGCGCGATCCACGCCATGAGCCACCCCGTCGGCGCGGTGTTCAACACCCACCACGGCACCACCAACGCGGTCTGCATGCCCGCCGTGCTCGAGTTCAACGCCCCCGCCATCGCCGACCGCTTCCAGCAGGCCGCCGCCTATCTGGGCATCGACGGCGGCTTCGACGGTTTCCGCAGCTTCGTGCAAGAGTTCAACGACAGCTTCGCCATCCCCCGCAAACTCTCCGACCTGGGCGTCACCCAGGACGCCATGCAAGACCTCGTCAAAGCCGCCCTCATCGACCCCTCATGCGGCGGCAACCCAATCGAACTCAACCAACAAAACCTAACTGAGCTGTTTAAAGTGGCGCTGTAACAGGGTTGCGGACCCTATCCCTCACCTCTCATACTGACCAGAGGTGAGGGAGATTTTCATGACAAAAGAGATTGTTCTGATCCACGGGGCCTTTGCCGGGCCGTGGTGCATGCAGGATTACGCCGAGTTCTTCCGCGCACGCGGCTGGACAGTGCATACACCCGCGCTGCGCTTTCATGGCGGAGATCCCAAAGCGGATCCCGATCCCGGCCTGACGGATACCAGCGTCATGGATTACGCCGATGACATTGCCGACTTCGTGCAGGGGTTGGACGGCAAACCGGTTCTGCTCGGGCACGCTATCGCAGGGGTGGTGGCGCAGCAGGTGGCGTCTCGGGGCTTGGCCAGTGCCATCGTCCTGATCAACCCGAACGCGGCCTGGGGCACCTTGCCCGAAACCGATGACGAACGCGCCGTGCCGCGCGCGTTGATGGAGGGCGGGGCGTTCTGGAAACAGCCCATGCGCGTCGATTTCGGCCTGATGGCCCCCTTTGCGCTGAACAAGATGCCCGAGGCGCAGCAGCATGAGGTCTTCGATCAGCTCGGCCCGGAAAGCGGGCGAGTGATGTTCGAGATGTTCTTCTGGATGTTCGATGACCATCACGCGATGAAGGTGGATATCGACAAGGTTGATTGCCCGGTACTGATCGTCTCGGGCACTGAGGACCGAGCCGTGAACCCCAATACCTGCCGCGCGTTGGCGAAACTCTACGGAGACCGCGCGACTTTCCTGCCCGTCGAAAACCACGCGCATTTCCTGTTCATAGAGCCCGGCTGGGAAGGACCTGCCGATCAGATTGCCGATTGGCTGGATCAAAAGCCGGGTTAGCGCGCGCCTACTTGCCAAGCTGAAACGTGATCGGCGGTTTCAAGCTGAGCGAGCCATCGTCATTGCGATGACCTCGCAGCAGCCGTTCCTCGCGCACGCTGACGGTTGAAGTGACAAAAGAAAACCTCATTCAACCGTCAAAACCGCGGCCTGATGAGCGACCAAGCGGGGCAATCCCTGATGGTCCAATTTGAGAAAAATGCCGGTTTCTGGTACCATGCAAGGGCTGATGCAGGTCAGCTCTTTTTCGATTTCAATACTTTGTTGCGAGGATTTCATGGCCAAGTCTGAGAACTATTCCGACCCGCATTTCAAATTCCGCGACCGCGACGATGCGGCCAGGATCACCAAGGACGACATTCATATCTATCACAACCACGCGGTTTGTGAGACTGATAGCAAGGGCCACAAGACACCCGACAACCGCTCGCCCGAGGAACTGGTGGTGGATGCCTCCGAAGGGTTCATCCCGCTCTGGGCCGAGGGCACCACACTGCGCTGGCGGTTTCAGGAACAGTCGATGGCGATATTCGTTGATCCCGAAGGGGCCAAGGCCGCGATCCGCCAATTGTTCGCCGAAGCACTGCTGGCCTGGGGTGATGCGGTGCCGGTGCAGTTCACTGAACGCCACGATGCCTGGGATTTCGAGATCGCGGTCAGCCCGCAGGAAAATTGCTCGATCAACGGATGTACGCTGGCGCGGGCGTTTTTCCCCGATGCCGGGCGGCATGATCTTTTGCTGTATCCCACCATGTTCACCCAGTCCCGCGCCGAGATGGTCGAGACCATGGCGCATGAGTTGGGCCACGTCTTCGGCCTGCGCCATTTCTTCGCCGATGTATCCGAAACCGCATGGCCGGTTGAGATTTTTGGTGAGCACGAGAAGTTCTCGATCATGAATTACGGGCCAGAGAGCATGCTCACCGACAATGACCGGGAGGACCTAACGACGCTGTATGAAATGGTCTGGAATGGCTCCTTGTCGGACATCAACGGCACTCCGATCGTCCAGATGCGCCCGTTCAGTTTCTTCCGGCTGGCGGATGCGGGGGATAATCCTTTTCTGATCATATGATCAAAAAAGACCGAGCTTCCGAAAAGAGTTGAGGTCTTTTTAGCCTTGTCTCGGTGGCGGATATCCTGTCGGCTTATTTGCCCAAACGAAACGTACTCTACGGTTTCCAGCTGAGCGAGCCATCGTCATCGCGATGACACGGCAGCAGCCTTTCCTCTGGAGTGCAGACGGTGTTGTCGCCGGTCAGCAGGATGAATGCACCCGGTGAGTAGGGTCATGCCGTAGTAGTAAAACTGCGTCTCGGTCCCGTTTAGAATGGAAGATGTGGTGCTGAGCATCGGCTGCGCGGACGCTTGTGAGGCCAGCAGGTCCAGCCTGAGGGCCAGTGTGACGGGGCCAACGGGTAGGGCAATGGTGATGTTTCTGAGGCCGGGCCGAAGCCCGGCCTAGGGCTGCCGCAATGTGGTGCCCTACATTTGTTGAGGGATGGGCGTTGTCACCCACCCGTCATTCATTGTGTGAAATTGCCTGCGATCCAACGAATGGTGTCGTTGTATTTCGGCTCAGGATATTCGGTCTGCAATTGCGAGATGAACTGCTGCTTGCTGATGTCACCTTTATACAGGGCATAGCTCAGATCACGGAACTGATCGGTCTGCGCCTCGGTGCCGATCGGCAGTCTCACGTAATTCGGGTTGCTCTGAATGGCCCGGTCCCCTCTGTCCAGCGCCGCGAGATATCCGGCATCTTCATACGCGGGATGCGGGGCACCACAAGCGGCCAGCGCCGTTGTCAGGGCCAGCGCGGATGCGATCAGGGTTTTACGGGAAAAAGTGAAACTCATATTTTACTGTCCTTATAAGTCGTTCGCCCGGCAGCAGAGCTTGCCGGATACTCGTATACGGCTGGTAGGTCGGGAAGAGGCCAGCTCCAAGCTTGACTCTGGGTCGTCGCAGTCACGATTGCGCCAAGAGATGTTTCAAGGCGGGAGGGGCCGAGTGCGG
Source organism: Ruegeria sp. C2 (assembly GCF_056537765.1). NCBI lineage: Bacteria > Pseudomonadati > Pseudomonadota > Alphaproteobacteria > Rhodobacterales > Roseobacteraceae > Ruegeria > Ruegeria sp. C2. The sequence continues at coordinate 390,617 of NZ_JBQFRZ010000001.1, forward strand.
CCATTCGGACGGCGTGAGGATTGGTAAGGAAGAATGCGTGGTTGCGCCGTCCAGCGGTGGTCAAGCGATGGGTGAGAGCACCATCCTGCATTTGCACGCGTGGTCGACAGGTCCAGACCGAGGTTGAATGTATGTATTTCGTTTGCCGTTTGGAATCTGATGCTTGGTCAAATTGGGTCTTTGACGCTCGGAATCTCAAATGTCGTTTTGGATGATGGGCTGAGGGTAAGTGTGAATGGGATCAACGGGTTAAGCAAGGGGGTTGCGGTGTGCCGGGCTGAAGCCCGACCTACGGTGGGTTGAGTTGTCTTACACTCTCCGCTCAATGCCCGGTATGAGGCATTCTGCAAGCGCCCAAATCGCCCGAATGGGCGAGTGTGATGGTTGTGATAAAGTAAGATGGGTGTCTACACCCTTCTTAATGACTGGAATTTGATGGGCGCGGGCACCCATCCTACGCTCGCTATACAACCAATGCGTGATGCTGGTATCACGCAAGCGTCCGACTTGCCCACATGCGTAGGCGCGGCAAATCTGTTAGGTACGGTGGGTGGTTGTATCCGCCTCGTTGTGGGCAACATGATGTGTGCGAGCACACATCTTACGCTCTCTAATTTGGAGTTCTAAATTGACAAGCGAAATGGCCGCGCATCTTAAAAACCTTCAGCTTGGCCTCTATGCAAATGAATTATTGGTGGAGATTGAGAGAGCACGGAAGGTTGCCGACTACCGGGCAGTTTTGATCAAATCCGCACGACACCTATTCATTTCATTCAATGGTCCAAACAATGATGGGCTATCAAACGGAAGGCCCTTTGATGCTTCGGAAGCAGCATTCCAACCCAAAAGGTCAATGCTGCCCCCGGGAGTTGTTAGTTTGTTTGCCAAATCGGCAAATTCCATCGGTCTAGATCGGGGCGAATTAGAGGCTGCTTTTTTGCTCGGCGCTGATATGGAACAGACCGCTCTTGAAGACTGCAACTTGATTTACTCCAGTTCGGATACGTGGGAGAAAGCAAAAGACGCAATCTTCTCTGTTTTTGACAGAGGCAGCCGTTTCAGACGCTTGTCAAAATAGTTCGCTATACATCCAACTCCTCCACAAACCGCGCGTTCTCCTGAATGTACTGGAACCGCAGTTCGGGTTTTTTGCCCATCAGGCGTTCGACAAGGTCGCCGGTCTCACCGGGTTCATCCTCGTCGATGGTGACGCGGATCAGTTTGCGGGATGCCGGGTCCATCGTGGTCTCTTTCAGGTCCTTGGCGTCCATTTCGCCCAGACCCTTGAAGCGGGAAACGTCAATCTTGCCTTTGCCGCCCAGACCTTTCTCCAGCCACTCGTCACGCTCGGCCTCGTCCAGACAATAGACGCGTTTGGCGCCTTGGGTCAGGCGATAGAGGGGCGGGCAGGCGAGGTATAGGTGGCCCGCGTCGATCATCGGACGCATCTGGGTGAAGAAGAACGTCATCAGCAGCGAGGCGATATGCGCCCCGTCCACGTCCGCGTCGGTCATGATGATGATCTTGTCATAGCGCAGGTCGTCGACGTTGAACTTGGTGCCAAGGCCGACACCGAGCGCCTGTGTCAGGTCATTGATCTCAGCATTGGTGCCCAGCTTGGAACTGGCGGCACCCAGCACGTTCAGGATTTTGCCGCGCAGGGGCAGCAGGGCCTGTGTTTTGCGGTCTCGGCCCATTTTGGCGGACCCGCCCGCCGAGTCGCCCTCGACGATGAATAATTCCGTGCCGTCCCGTGTTGAACTACTACAGTCTACCAACTTGCCGGGGAGACGAAGTTTCTTAGTAGCGGACTTACGTTGTGTTTCCTTCTCGGCCCGTCGGCGCAGACGTTCCTCAGCCCTCAGAATGAGGAAGTCCAAGATAGCGCCGGCGGATTTCGTATCTGCGGCCAGCCAGTTGTCGAAATGGTCGCGGACGGAGTTTTCGACCAGCCGCTGGGCCTCGACCGTGGCGAGGCGATCCTTGGTCTGGCCGACGAATTCCGGTTCGGAGATGAAGCAGGACACCAGCGCACAGCCGCCGGTGATCAGGTCGTCTCGGGTGATCTGACCGGCCTTTTTGTTGTTGATCAGCTCGCCGTAGGCTTTGATCCCCTTCAGGACCGCAGCCCAGAACCCCGCCACGTGCGTTCCGCCTTCGGGCGTGGGGACGGTGTTACAGTAGGATTGGATGAACCCGTCGCGCGAAGGCGTCCAGTTGATTGCCCACTCAACCTTGCCCGGGGTGCCGAACTTTTCCTGAAAATCCACGGTTCCGGCGAATGGTTGCTCGGCATAGGTGGACGATCCGTTCATGGTCTCTTTGAGGTAATCGGACAGACCGCCGGGGAAGTGGAACGTGGCCTCGGTTGGCGTTTCGCCGTCATCGATGGCAGATTTCCAGCGGATTTCGACGCCCGAAAACAGGTAGGCCTTGGAGCGGATGGACTTGAACAGGCGTGCGGGTTTGAACTTGTGGTGGCCAAAGATGTCAGCGTCGGCGTGGAAGGTCACAGTGGTACCGCGCCGGTTCGGGGCCGCACCGATCTTTTCAACCGGTCCCAACGGAATACCGCGCGAGAAACGCTGTTCGAACAGCTGTTTGTCGCGGGCAACCTGCACGACCATCGAATCCGATAGCGCGTTGACCACCGATGCGCCCACGCCGTGCAGACCGCCCGAGGTCTGATAGGCCTTACCCGAAAACTTACCGCCTGCGTGCAGGGTACACAAGATCACTTCCAGCGCTGACTTGTCGGGAAACTTGGGGTGTGGGTCGATCGGAATGCCGCGCCCGTTGTCGCGCACTGTCAGGGCGTAATCGGCATGCAGCTCCACCTCAATCCGGTTGGCGTGGCCCGCGACCGCTTCGTCCATCGAGTTGTCGAGGATTTCGGCCACCATATGGTGCAGAGCGCGCTCATCGGTGCCGCCGATATACATGCCGGGTCGTTTGCGGACCGGTTCCAGACCTTCCAACACCTCGATGGACGAGGCGTCGTAAGCGGTCGTTGTTTCTGGCGTCAACAGATCGTCGGGCATGGGTGCTGCTCTTGTTTTTGAGTTTCCCCTATTATGGCAGGTGATGTGGTCCGGGGGAAGAGGGACGCGAGGTGTTGTGGGTGTTTTGAACTGCGATTGGTCTGAGCAGCTTTTGCGGCATTGAATCAACCGCTTGTTGCGTTACGCGAGAACGGGACTTTGTAAGCACGCTTAGCCTCCGCTTTAAACGCTCTTGAACGTTTGCTTTTAGGCGATTTCCGGACGGGCTTTCAGAACACTTAAGAAACTAGATTCGATGGACTGAGGAGTTCACTCTTTCTCTTCAATCAATAGCTCTTCAATCAGAATACACAAAAGTTGCGTTCTCGATTTAACATTGGCCTTTCTGTAGATGGAGTTGTTCTGCGACTTAATTGTGCCCTCACTGGTCTCACGCAATTTAGCTATCTCTGCGACAGACAAACCCTTCACAGTGAGTAGCGCAACATCTCGCTCCGCAGCGCTCAGATTCCAGCGGTCGAATTGCAGCTTCAGCATCCGGAAAAACTCACCCTGAGCCATCTGCAGATTGTGCTTGATCTCCTGATGCCGCCGCAAAAAAAGTTTGTGGCTCTGCCAGATCAACACCCCCCCAATAACAAAGCCGAACAGGGTGATAAGCGCGGTGATTTCGTGCACCACCCAGCTGACAGACAAAAGATAATATCCGGTGATTTCGCCAACCAATTCAGCCGCAAACGCAAATGCGGAGATCGCATATATGGCGATCCCCACTTTGAACATGGCGTCCTTGTTAAACCATTTGTTCAAACCTGGGACTCACTTGCGGGCAAGCGGAAATATACCTTAGTCATCATCTCCCTCACCATCGTCACCTTCGCCGTCACTTTCACCACCGTCGTCGCCTTCGCCGTCACTTTCGCCACCGTCGTCGCCTTCGCCGTCACTTTCACCACCGTCGTCGCCTTCGCCATCGCTTTCGCCGCCGTCGTCACCTTCGCCGTCGCTTTCACCATCGTCGTCACGCTCGCCATCATCGCTTTCGCCATCATCGCCTTCTTCGTCGTCACGTTCGCTGTCATCACCTTCGTCGTCATCTTCTTCGTCATCAAATCCTTCATCATCATCTTCATCGTCAAAATCTCTGTCGTCGTCTTCTTCGTCATCGTACTCATCGTCACGCTCAGATCGATCGCGGACGATGGTTCCATCTTTTCCCAATACCACTTCTCTCTCGATCCCAGGCCCAGTTGCCTCAAAGCGGAGATTTCCAAAAAGCGTGTTCGTTATTTCAATTCTCTGGAAACCTTGTTCCGTAAGCTCGTTGATGACGTCTTGTTTGGTGGTTTGCGAGAGTGCTGTTGTAGCCATCAAAACAAAGGTTGTCGTAAGACCCATAGTTTTCTTGTTCATGTTCCTATCCTCAACGATTTTGCTGATTAAATTAGACCACTCGCCGCTGAAGCTGGGAATATAACTTTGGATGGTTTCGCCATACTTGAACCAAAGATCTATTTCCTCAACGATAGGGGATAACGCACGTAAAGTACTAAGGTGCGGGTTTGGAGAGCCCTAGGAGATCTGGCAAGGAAAACTCTTGCAGGCGCGCTCGGGGTGATCTGAATATTTTAACCAACAGTTTAGTTGAAGGTAACGCCAAGGACATGCCCGAAGCCAAGAAGTTCGAGAAGCTTTTCTCCACTCCAATGATGCGATTTGAAGTGCCCAACAGCGCAGCATTAAATGCGGCGTTGTTGTTTGAGGCAGAAAAGATGCGTGAGGAAGATGAAGGCGTCTCAAAGTCCAATCGAGGGGGGTGGCACTCACGAGGGAATCTCTTTGAACGCGATGCGCCGGCCATTCAGACTTTGCGCGACGCGGCAAAAGATGCGGTGTTCCAGATAACACGAAAGGTCTCAGATAAGGTTGAGCCGGATGAACTCCGCCTGAAACTGTTCGGCTGGATGAACGCCAATCCCTCCGGCGGTTACAATGCACCACATACGCACCCCGGAGCGCATTGGTCCGGTGTTTACTATGTCTCTCAACCCGAGGTCGAAGATGGTTCCTCTGGAATGATCGAATTTCTCGACCCTCGGAATGAGTTGCCTCATTGGCGGATACTTGAGGCGAGTGCATTTCGGAACAAAAAGAAGCTGCGCCCATCTCCGGGTGAAATGATCCTTTTTCCATCCTATCTGACCCATTGGGTCCACCCAAATCAAAGCGAGGATAGCCGTGTAACTGTTGCGTTCAACGCAACTTTTCGTCGTCCTAAGCCAGGCACGCTGAAAATGTCAGAAAGTAAGTAGTTCTTCATTCTGCGCATACGATATCTAACGGATACTTGTCGAATTCGTCTCGCCACCTGCTCAAAGCACTCCTAGTCTGCGGACATCAATCAGTCACGACAACAGGAACCCAAATGAGCTGGATCAAGACCATACCCTATGCCGAGGCGACGGGCAGGCTGCGCAAACTCTATGACCGGGTCACCGGCCCAGACAACAATGTGGACAACATCATGATGGCGCACAGCCTGCGCCCGCACTCGATGGAAGGCCATATGGCGATGTATAAGGCGGTGCTGCATCATTCAGGCAACGCGATCCCGAAATGGTTTCTTGAGGTGCTGGGCGTGTGGGTCAGTTCTCTGAACCGATGCGGGTATTGTGTCGAGCATCATTTCGCGGGTCTGCAGCGGTTGTTGCAGGATGAAGCGCGAGGGAACGCGATCCGGGCGGCGATTGAGGCAGGCGAGCCGGGGCAGGCGCCTTTGGACGCGGCGCAGGTTGCTGCGATGGATTATGCACGCATGCTGACCGAAGCTCCGGCGGATTTGATCGAGGCCGATGTTGAGCGTTTGCGCTCCGCTGGTTGGGGTGAGGGGGAAATTCTGGAGATCAATCAGGTCTGTGCCTACTTTTCTTATGCCAATCGCACAGTTCTGGGGTTGGGGTGTTCAACAAAAGGGGATGTGCTGGGGCTGTCGCCTAACAATTCGGATAATCCCGAAGACTGGGGACATCGGTGAGGTCGGAGCGAGGGGCCAGCCCCTCGCGCTCCCCGGGATATTTCGGGCCAGATGAAGAGGCGGATCAGGCTTTTTGTGCCCAGCGTAGGATTGACTGGGCAAGTGGCTCAGGTTGCTGGTGATGCAGCCAGTGATCGGTGCCAGGGATCGTGATGCGGGTCAGATTGGGGGCGAAGCGTTCGAGGCCGTCGGTGGATTCGGGCAGAAGGGCGTGGTCTTCGGGGCCCCAGAGTAGCAGGTGAGGGCAGGTGACCTGCAAACGGTCGAGGGGAAGGTTGGGGAGGTCTGTGCGTGGTTTGTCGGGCTCTGCCACGATAAGCGGCGAGGCGCGGTACCAGTTCAGCATCGCATTCAAGCGACCGGGGCGGGCCCATTCGCGGCGGTAATCCTCCATACGTGTATCTGACAACCAATCGAGCCCCGTACCGTGCCTAAAAAAGCGCTCGAGTCTGGCGAAATTGTTGGCTGAGAAATGCTCTGCGGATGCGGGCGCGCGGAGTTGGTTGATATATTGCGACGCCTTAGATTGTGCGCCGCCAGCCGCCATTGCACGCTGGAAAGGAGCCGGATGAACGCCGTTTGCGATGATCAGGTGACTGACCAGATCCGGGTGAAACATCGCCAGTCCATAAGCGACTGACGCCCCCCAATCGTGACCAAGGACATGGACGGGGTGGCCAATGCGTTCAATCAACGCCGCCATGTCGGAAGTCAGCTGCGAGAGCTTGTAGTTCTCAACCCCTTCAGGCGTCCAGCTTTGACCATAGCCGCGTTGATCCGGGGCGATGCAGTGGAAATCGTGGGCCAGATGCGGGGCTAGGTCCGCCCATGCACCGCCGTATTCCGGGAAACCGTGCAGCATCAACAGCGGCGGTAGGTTGGCTTCGCCCCAGTGACGGAGAAAGAATGGCTGACCGTTGAGCATCACGTGTTCGGTTCGCATGGAGTGCCCCCTGAATGCGCCTAAAAGGTAACTCAATTTGACACCAATCAAAGCGAAAACCAGCAGTTTCTGATAGCACTTGGCCAGACAGTGAAGCCAAGGAGAACATGCATGGATTCAGCGCCCCAGACCCCCCAGAACGCGTCTCAAATAAAGGTTGTTCCTTCTAAGCAGCCAGAAGCGAATGCGCCGAGCCCCGAGAAGATCCGCCAGGCTTTTGAAAGTGGGAAATATCCCTATGTCCGAAAGCTGGCTCGCAGAACCTATGAGGCACAGAAGGCCGAGCTTCAGGCTGAGCTGCTGAAAGTTCAGCTGTGGGCCCAGGAGACCGGCCAGCGCTTTGTGTTGTTGTTCGAGGGTCGCGATGCGGCTGGTAAGGGCGGCACCATCAAGCGTTTCATGGAACACCTGAACCCGCGCCAGGCGCGTGTGGTTGCCCTGAACAAGCCGACTTGGGAAGAGAAGGGCCAATGGTATTATCAGCGCTATGTGCAGCAACTGCCGACCGTGGGGGAAATGGTGTTCTACGACCGCTCCTGGTACAATCGCGCGGGTGTTGAGCGGGTGATGGGGTTCTGCTCGCCCAACGAATATCTGGAATTTATGCGCCAGACGCCCGAGCTTGAACGGATGCTCGTGCGTTCGGGCATACAGCTTTACAAATACTGGTTCTCGGTTACGCAGGAAGAGCAACAGCGCCGCTTTAGAAGTCGGGAAACCGATCCTCTGAAACAGTGGAAATTGTCGCCGATCGACAAGGCCAGCCTGAGCAAATGGGACGATTATACCGAGGCGAAAGAGGCGATGTTCTTCTATACCGACACCGCAGATGCACCCTGGACTATCGTCAAGTCGAACGACAAGAAACGTGCGCGTCTGAATTGTATGCGGCACTTCCTGTCGACGCTGGATTATCCGGACAAGGACCGCAAGATCGTGGGTGAGCCCGATCCGTTGATCGTCGGCCAAGCGCATCATGTAATACATCGTTCGGATCACATCCTTGGCACCGCACTGCATCCGGATGCCAAGGTCGGCTGACCTTTCCATACTAAGTCGATCAAAGCCATCGCCTGCAGGGCGGTGGCTTTTTGTTGCTGATCGATAAAGTCTCACTATGAAATAAGTATGATCCGCTCTTGTCTATGCCAAAAGGCAAGCCTAAGGCTGGCAGCATGAAGAAGGTAATGACATATCCTGAACATTACCGCGCTATTGCGGTTTTGGGTCTGCCACTGATCGGTGGGCATCTGGCGCAATTCGCCATCGGCCTGACCGATACCATCATGCTGGGGTGGTACGGGGTTGAAGCCCTGGCTGCGGTGACGCTGGCCAGCAGCTATTACTTTGTTCTGTTTCTGTTTGGCGCGGGGTTCGGTTGGGCGGTTATGCCCATGGTTGCGACCGCTGCGGCAGAGGAGAATGAGACCAGCATTCGTCGTTCGACCCGAATGGGACTGTGGCTGTCGTTGATCTATGCGGCGGTAATGATGCCTCTTTTGTGGTGGTCCTATCCGATGCTGATTGCGTTGAAGCAAGAGCCGCAAGTTGCTGAAACGGCTTCGGAATACCTGCGTGTTGCCGGCTGGGGTTTGTTCCCGGCGTTGCTTGTTATGGTCCTGAAATCCTATCTGGCCGCGCTTGAACGGACGCAGATCGTGCTCTGGATTACCGTCGTTGCCGCTTTGGTCAATGGCGTTACGAACTATGCGCTGATCTTTGGTAATTGGGGCGCGCCGGAATTGGGAGTGATCGGTGCCGCCATCGCCTCGGTCGTGACGCAGATCGTATCGCTGGTCGCGGTGGTGATCTATGCAGTGCGGGCGCTTCCGGAACACAGCCTGTTTCAACGTTTCTGGCGTCCGGATTGGGAGATGTTCTATAGCGTGCTGCGTCTGGGTGTGCCGATTGGTCTGACCACGCTGGCAGAAGTGTCCTTGTTCGCGACTTCCGCCATTATGATGGGCTGGTTGGGGCAGGTCCCGCTGGCGGCGCACGGGATTGCACTCAACCTCGCCTCGGCAACATTCATGGTGCATCTGGGCCTGTCGAACGTGGCGACAATCCGGGCGGGCAATGCCCTGGGGCGTCGGGATCGCGCCCATCTTGAGAAGGGTGCGATTGCAGTGACCGGTATGTCGCTGGTGATGTCGGTCCTGACGGTCATCTTGTTCCTGACCTGCGCCGAGCCGTTAATTTCGCTGTTCATGGAGGCGGATGATCCGCAACGTCCGCAAATTTTGGCAATCGGCGTTGGATTGCTGGCGATGGCGGCCCTGTTCCAATTGGTTGATGGTGCGCAGGTGATTGCGCTGGGCCTGTTGCGCGGGTTGCAGGACGCCAAGATTCCGATGGTGATGGCTGCGCTCAGCTACTGGGTTGTGGGTATCCCGGCGTCGTATTTCTTTGGCTTTGTTCAGGGGCTGGACGGGATCGGCGTCTGGCTAGGTTTGGTGCTGGGTCTGGCCTGCGCCGGAGTGCTGCTGATGGCGCGGTTCTGGTTGCGCTCGGTGCGCGAAGTAGGACCGGTGGCCGCTTAGAACTCAGCCCTTCGCAATACGATCCGATTTTTTGCGCACCAATACCGAGCGCAGATCGTGCATTGCCATCAGGAGCGCATCTGTGATCGCTTCCAGTTGCTCATCACTGGCTTTGGACTGAGCCCATTGCGTGGTCAGATTCAGGTGATCAATCGCGCGATGGATATCATCGATATCGCGCCGGGCTAAAAGGGCCTTGCGCTCCTCCATCCAACGGGTGATCTCAGCCTTGTCCGCTTCGCTCAGCGCGCGTTGCCCGTGTGGTTTGACCTCGCCATTGCGAATATTGATGACGGCGATCTGATCCATATCGATCCGGCGCTGACGGTTTTCCGTGTCGATCCGGAACACCGCTGCACCGTTTTCTCGAACGCGAAAGTAATATTCGGGCAGGGCGGTGGACATCGGAACCTCAGCTGAGCGATGCGCAGAAGCGCTGGATGCGGGTGCAGGCCTCGGTCAGCGCCTCGTCAGAGGTTGCATAGCTGACGCGGAAGTTCGGCGACAGGCCAAAGGCCGCACCAAAGACGACAGCGACATCGGCCTCTTCCAGCAGCGCGGTTGCGAAAGCCTCGTCCGTATCAATCACCGTGCCTGCGGGAGTCGTCTTGCCGATCAGGCCCGCGATTGATGGATAGACATAGAATGCGCCTTCAGGCGTTGGACAGGTGATGCCGTCGATCTGGCTGAGCATATCGACCACCAGATCACGGCGGCGTTTAAATATTTCGTTGTTGGGCGCAAGGAACGCCTGAGTACCGTTCAGCGCCTCTACCGCGGCCCATTGGCTGACTGAGCACGGGTTCGATGTCGATTGAGACTGCACCTTGCGCATGGCTGCAATCAGTTCGACCGGACCCGCAGCATAACCAATGCGCCAGCCGGTCATGGCATAGGCCTTGGACACGCCGTTGCAGGTCAGGGTGCGTTCGTAAAGGCCCGGCTCGACTTGCGCCGGTGTGCAGAATTCGAACCCGTCATAGGCCAAGTGCTCATACATATCGTCGGTCATCACCCAGACTTGTGGATGCCGCATCAACACTTCGGTAAGCGCCTTCAACTCATCCCAGCTATAGCCCGCACCGGTGGGGTTCGAGGGTGAGTTGAAGATGAACCACTTGGTGTTCGGAGTAATAGCGGCTTCAAGCTGATCGGGCGTCAGCTTGAAACTGTTCTCAAGGCTGGTTTCCACCACTACCGGAGTCCCGCCTGCCAGCAACACCATATCCGGGTAGCTGACCCAGTAGGGCGCAGGGATTACTACCTCATCCCCCTCGTTCAGCGTGGCCATCAGCGCGTTATACAGCGTCTGTTTACCCCCGGTTCCAACCGAAATCTGTGCCGGTGCATAGTCCAACCCATGATCCCGCTTCATCTTGGCGCAGACGGCCTGTTTGAGCTCAGGGATGCCGTCTGGCGCGGTGTATTTTGTCTTGCCTGCAGCGATGGCTGCAACGGCTGCGTCCTTGATGTTCTGCGGCGTATCGAAATCCGGCTCTCCGGCACTCAACCCGATGACATCGCGCCCGGCGGCTTTCAGTTCAGCCGCTTTGGCCGTCATCGCGATGGTGGGCGAGGGTTTGACGCGCGACAATGTCGCAGACAGGAAACTCATTGCAGGCCTCGGTTTGTATGTTGGCTTTGACTGTCATAGGGTGCGCCCGAATAACGATCAAGCCATATGGCAGTCGAGGATTGGAGACAGTGATGACCGACGAAACGGACTGGTTCGGCCCCGATACGGCAACCTTCGGGGACCGGGTCGCAGGTGCACGTGAGGTCGCGGGAATGACTCAGGTACAGCTGGCCCGCAGGCTTGGTGTGAAAAAAGCCACCATCGCCGCGTGGGAGGATGATCTGTCTGAACCCCGCGCCAACAAGCTGTCGATGATGGCCGGGCTGTTGAACGTCTCTATCATGTGGCTGCTGACCGGCGAAGGCGACGGCATGGACGCGACCAGCCTGGATGGAAATGCGGATTCGGAGCTGAGCGAACTGGTGGCCGAGTTGCGCTCTATCCGTGGCGAAATGCGTGCCAGCTCTGAACGCCTAGCCCGCGTCGAAAAAGCGCTGCGGCTGAAACTGGAACGTGATCAATGAGCGAGACACGCGAAAATCGGATCAAGCGTATGAAGATGCGTTCGATGCGCCGGGGCATCAAAGAGATGGACCTGATCCTGACCGCTTATGCAGATCGCAATCTGGCTGCGATGGATGAGGCGCAACTGGATCTCTATGATGCGATGCTGCATGAAAACGATCAGGACCTCTATCAATGGGTGACCGGCCAGGCATCTGCGCCCGCGCACTTAGTTGATTTGATCGCCGATATCTCTCAGACCTTTCAAAAATAAGGATTATTCCAACTTAACCGATTTTTCGGGAATTCGCGTCATCTTGCAAGAAACAGCGCGATTGAATCGGAGGATCGGATGAGTTTGGAAATGCAAGTCTCCGCGCCCGGAACCAAGGGGTTCATGACCAGTTATCTTGAGGCGCTTGCGCTGGTCGAGCGTCTGCACCGGCTGCTTCTGGATGTCATCAAGGATGAATTTGAACGGGTGGGTGTGTTAGAGATCAACGCGGTTCAGGCGCTGCTTTTATTCAATATCGGCGATCATGAGGTAACCGCAGGCGAATTGAAAAGCCGTGGATATTATCAGGGCAGCAATGTCAGTTATAATCTCAAGAAACTGGTTGAGATGGGCTATATGCACCACCAGCGCTGCGAGATTGATCGCAGGTCCGTCCGCGTGCGATTGACACCGCGCGGTCGCGAGATTCGGGATATCGTGGCTGAGCTGTTTTCCCGCCACGCCACGGGGCTGCAGACAAGAGGTGTGATCGGGGCCGAAGGCATCGAAGATATCACGGATTCATTGCGCCGGGTCGAACGGTATTGGACGGATCAGATCCGCTATATCTACTGACCGTCCGGCAAATTCTGCAACCGGTAGATTGGGTGGAGCTTGGATTGATCCGTTTCTGTTCACCCGTTGCCAGAAATTCAGCGCTATAGGCTGATGAACACGCGCCAGACGGTCGGATCATTCTGATTGGTGCCGTCCAAGATCGCTGAGTTCCAACCCCTTGAGCTCTCTCTCCAATTTACGACGCATCGCGCGCTCGAAATCCTCGAAGCCAGCAGCGATTTCAAGAAAGGCACCGGGCCCGCGCAGGACATTGTCTTGGAAAAAGGGGATCAGGTCGATCTCACCTTCGAAATCCGCTGCGTTGATAACAAGACCATTGACGGTCATGTTCCTAAACGGAAAGTGCTTATAGGCAGTCAGCGGCCCGTAGCCGTCGTTGTTTTTGCCGTCGCCCGAGATGTCGATGGTCTGAAACAGGCACCGCGGCGCGCGTTGCATTAAGGTTGCCCCATAGGCCAAAGCATGCCCCATCGCGGTTGGGAATTCGTTTTCGGATCGATCTGAACGACCAATCCGCTCTGCAGCGGCAAGCAGATCCGAGGGTGTCTGAATCAATGTCCAATCAAGCAGCAAAGTCTGATTGAACCGGCCTGACCATTCATACGCTGCCAATGCAACGGGTTGTGGAGAAAGGAAGAAGGCCTCTTGCACCTCGGGTGCGATCAAAGCATTGGCCAGCCCCTTGCGCTGCAGTGCGTCCTCAGACGCATCGACCGAGGTTGAAATGTCCATTGCCAGCGCCAGCGCGAGGCGGCAGTTCTCGGCCCAAAGGGGGCTGCCCGTGACGGCCAACCCCAGTGTTCCCAGCCAACGGATCACCAGTGGCCGGTGCTTTCCATGCTGGCCCAGGGTTCCGCCGGTTCCAGCGCTTCGCCGTTCTGCAGCAGCTCCACCGAGATATTGTCGGGCGATCGCACAAATGCCATGCGCCCATCGCGCGGAGGGCGATTGATCACGACACCGTTGTCTTGCAGGTGCTGGCAGGTCTCGTAAATATTGTCGACACCATAGGCGAGGTGCCCGAAATGACGGCTGTCACTGGGCAATGCATCATCGCCGTCCCAGTTATAAGTCAACTCGATCGGGGCGTCCTCCTGTCCCGGCGGGGCGAGGAAGACCAAGGTGAATCGTGCCGCTTCGCTTTCGTAGCGGCGTGTTTCTTTCAGCCCCAGAAGCTCATAAAACGCTATGGATTTTTCAAGATCCTTCACGCGGACCATAGTATGGAGGTATGTCAGCCCCATCGCGACTTTCCTTACATTGATAGTGATCTTCAGCACCTTAGCGCGCCTTCTCCTCATGTCGAGGGGCAGCCTGGACACATTTCCGAATTTGCGCGCTGTGCCGCACATATCGCGGTTCCGGTGAAGTGTTGGCCGATATATAGTGGTAGGCGACTCATTGCTGGAAAGGATAATTTCATGCCTCTGTCTGCCGACCAACTGGCCGAGATCGAAGCTCAACGCGCACAGTCGAGCCCGACCCGCCGCGTCGTAGCCGAAGGTATGGAAGACCACCTGTACACGGCGCATCAGGTTCTGGATCACGGATTTGTCCGCGTCATCGACTACATGGGCGATGATGCCGCGATTTGTCAGGCCGCGCGCGTGTCCTACGGCAAGGGGACCAAATCGGTTCAGAACGACGAAGGCCTGATCCGGTACCTCATGCGCCACTGGCATTCGACGCCGTTTGAAATGTGCGAGATCAAGCTCCACGTCAAACTGCCGGTCTTCGTTGCCCGCCAGTGGATCCGCCATCGGACGGCGAATGTGAATGAATATTCAGCCCGTTATTCGATCCTGGATCGGGAGTTCTATATTCCGGCACCCGAACACGTAGCTGCCCAATCCGAAGTCAACAATCAGGGCCGGGGTGATACGTTGCAGGGCGAAGAAGCCGCACGCGTGCTGGAAATCCTCAAGGCCGATAGCGCCCGCTGTTATGACAACTACGAGGCAATGATCGGTCAGGACGGTCAGCAAGGATTGGCGCGTGAATTGGCGCGAATGAATCTGCCTGCGAATATCTATACGCAGTGGTACTGGAAGGTTGATTTGCACAATCTGTTCCATTTCCTGCGCCTGCGCGCCGACCCGCACGCGCAATACGAGATTCGGGTCTATGCAGAAACCATGTGCAAGATCGTGGCTGACTGGGTGCCGTTCGCCTATCGAGCGTTCGAGGATTACCGCTTGGGCGCGGTTAATCTTTCGGCCCAGATGGTCACCTGCTTGCGCCGGATGCTGGCGGGTGAGGCAGTTACGCAGGAAAACTCAGGTATGACTGCGCGCGAATGGCGCGAGTTTGAAGCCGTCATTCGCGAGGGCTGATTCCCGAGAAATAACAAAAAAACTCGCGTCCCAGTGCGGGCGCGTGTTTTGGGGTTTAACGGTCAACGGCCGGAAATTGGCCGCCAACCTTCTTATCCTTCCCGCCTTGGCGGGCCTTGCCTTATAGCGGCTTCAAATCAGCAGCCATCTGGCGGCCGTCACGTCCGTCCTGCAACTCGTACGAGACTTTCTGATTGTCAGCGAGTCCGGTCAGACCGGATCGTTCTACGGCCGAGATATGAACAAACACATCTTTGCCACCCTCATCAGGCGCAATAAAACCATAGCCTTTTGTCGTATTAAACCATTTCACGGTGCCGGTTGGCATTTCCCGTGTCTCCTTCTACTTTCACGTTGTCCCACAAATTGGTGGGGGCAGTGCTCCGACAATACCGCAACACATCACTGTTCGCCCAAACGATACAGCCCGGATTGCGTGTTTCGTCTTTTTCAACATTGCACGGTGAAGTAAAAAATCAAGAATAACCGAGGCAGGCCAAGTGGTTTGCCCGAATTTGCAGCAAATACAGGATCAGCCAAAATATGCGCCTATATGGGTTAAAGAACTGTGACACCTGCCGTAAGGCATTGAAAAGTCTTCAAGATGCGGATTTTATTGATGTGCGGGCGCAGGGCGTACCGAAAAATGTAATGTCTCAGGCGTACGAGATTTTCGGCAAAGCTTTGCTCAATACCCGCTCCACAACCTGGCGTGGACTGGATGAGGACACGCGCAATCGCCCGGTGCTGGAACTTCTGGCGGATCATCCGACGCTGATGAAGCGTCCGCTGATCGAGAATGACGGCCAGATGTACCTGGGTTGGACACCTGAAACCCGTAAAGGGCTTGGTGTTGCCTGAACAACTGCCTATGTGACACGGGGCAACAGACGGAGACCTGTTTATGCGCAATGCAGCCATGATACTGGGCGTGATCGCCGGGCTGATCGGAATGATTGTTGGATTTTTCGGCTACGGCTTTGTGGCTTTCGTCGATTGGTTCGGTGAAATCGAGGGCATCGCCGAGCAGGTGGACAACCCCGGCCTGATTCAAACCGCGTCGATTGTAGCGCCTTTGCTGGCGATTGTCGGCGGAGCGATGGCACACGCCCGTGCCCTCGTCGGGGGCATATTGTTGATATTCTCGGCAGCGGGGATGTACTACGCCTTTGGTTTTGGCGTCTTCACGATGTTCCCGATCGCATTTGCGGGCGTCGCGGGTGTACTTGGGCTCGCCGCGGGAAAGCCGGACGAGCCCAAGGTGCATTTCTGAGTTATTTCAGGCGCAGGACCCGGTCCAGCGACAAGGGACCTGCGCCGTTGATCACGATTACCAACATCAGGAAGCTCCACATCACCCGCTGATCCATCAAGGTGATTGCGTTGTCGAACAACCCGCCCAGTTTGACCCCATGGCCAACCACGTCGGTGAAGGTCTGCACCCAGATGAAGCCGATCATCGCCAGGGCCGCAACACGGGTCAGCAGGCCGACCAGCAGCAGAACGGGCAAAACAAACTCCGCTACCGTGCCGAAGAAGATCACGATACGCTGGAAGAATGTCATTTGGGTGACGTCATACAGAACGGCTTCGGCAGCTTTGGGGAAAATCTGACCGAAAGCGCCAGCCGAAGGCGAAAAGATCGAGCCGTCGATCTTAAGTGTCGCTGAATTCCAGTAATAGACAAACAGAACCGCGACGAAGATCACCCGCGCCAGAGTCGGTGTCAGCCAGCCCGAGGAGTGGTCCACCTTTTCCATCGCGGTGTTGTAGGTTGATATCAGGGCAGTCATGTGTCCAGCCTTTCGATAGTCACAGAAGTTATTGCACCGCCCTGTAAAAGCAGTGCCAGAGTGGTTCCTAGATCGAACTCGGGCGTCTCCGCCACGGTTGCTTCGAATGCGTTGCCGATGGTCTGACCCGTTTGAATGCGCACGATCCAGGCAGCGCCACCTGCGGGCAGCAGATGGGGCGCAGGGTCATATTCAGGGCGCGTGATCAGAACACCCTGTGCTTCGGCCTGCGGTTTTGGCGCGCCGTCCTGCGTGTTGAACTGCCATATCGCATGCACCGGCCAATCCGAGCGCAGGACATG
The DNA here is from genome assembly GCF_056537765.1 of Ruegeria sp. C2. Taxonomy (NCBI): domain Bacteria; kingdom Pseudomonadati; phylum Pseudomonadota; class Alphaproteobacteria; order Rhodobacterales; family Roseobacteraceae; genus Ruegeria; species Ruegeria sp. C2. The sequence goes on from NZ_JBQFRZ010000001.1 coordinate 407,497, forward strand.
TACAGCGGGAGCCAGCACCAGCTTGGCCTGCATCAGATCCTCAGGTGGAATTGCCAGAGCTTCCGGTGCAATCGCCTCGCCGTCAGCAGCGTGATAGGATCGGCGCAAGGCCAGCTCCAGCCGGGCAACATCGGGTAGATACCCCAGATGCGACAGCTGCGGCATACTTTCCAGAAACGCGGGAAACTCTTCGCCGTAAAACATCATCAATGGCGAGGCAGGTGGATGTTGTCGCAGGAAAATCCCGGCAAGCCCATCCATGTTCTGTGTACCCAGCAATTTGGTGATCACCGGAAAAGCCTGGTGCATCGCTTCGGTCAACGAAACAGCGACATTGTTGCGGTAAACGCTGAATCGGCGTCCGGCTGGTTGCGCTTCGGCGTCGAGCAATCCCTCAGGGATCGGCTGGTTGGCGTCCAGTAGGGCGCTGTGGAATGTTGTCTGGGACACACTCATGCGGGCACACGATCCAGGGCCTTTTGCGCGCGCTCGGCTTCTGCCCGCAGGATAGGCCAGTCAGGGACATCAGTGTCCCATTCGATAAGTAGAGGTTTAGGGCCAGACTGATCCAGAACATAGTCCAGTAGGGCCCAGACCGGATCGACCACCTCGCGCCCATGGCTATCGATAAGCAGGGGGCGCCCGTGGTCGTCCTCGTCCTCGTCATGACCGCCCAGATGGATTTCGCCGACCTGATCCAGCGGGTAGGCATCGATATAGCCTTGCGGCGAGAAATCCAGATTGGTGGCCGAGACAAAGACGTTATTCACATCCAAAAGCAGTCCGCAGCCAGTACGGCGCGCGATCTCGCGCAGGAAATCGGGCTCGGACCAGGTGCTTTCCTCAAAAGCCAGATAGCTGGAGGGGTTTTCCAGCAGCATTTGCCGTCCCACCACCTCTTGCACCTGATCGATATGATCACAGACACGCGCCAGGGTAGCGTCGGTATAGGGCAGCGGCAGCAGATCGTTCAGGAAATGGCTGTCGTGGGTCGACCAGGCCAAGTGTTCCGAAAAGCTGGCAGGGTTCAGCCAACCGACAAGATGTTTCAGACGGGCCAGATGATCGGGGTCCAACGGGCCTTCGCCACCGATGGAAAGGCCGACACCATGGACGGAAATAGGAAATTGTTCTGACAGGTGGCGCAGTTGCGCCAGAGGGCGTCCGCCGTCTCCCATATAGTTTTCGGCATGGATTTCCAGCCACGCCACAGGCTTGGCCTGCTCGAGGATCTGCGAAAAATGCTGCGGTTTGTAGCCAACGCCGGGCGCCGCAGGCAACCGGTTCGATCTCAAAGCGTCATCCAACATCTACAAATCCTCTGTTCGTAACGAAGGGGCGGGCGAACCTGCCCGCCCCTCGTAATTCATACGGACAGTCTTATGCCGGCAGGTCGCGTTCCAGCGGCTCGAGCGAGCCTTTGCGCGCGGTGCCGTTGGCTTCGGCCGGCAGTTCGATGTCGGCGCAGGTGCCTGCGTCAACCAGGGTCCATGCGTTGCCCTGATAATCGACGGTCGAGGTGCCCGCGCAGGTGGTGCCGGGGCCTGCGGCGCAGTCATTCTGACCGGCCAGCGATACGCCATAGCATTTCTCTTTCGCTTGTGCGGTTGCGGTTGTGGCTACGCCCGATACGGCGGCTGCAACGGCGCTTGCGATAACTAGGGTTTTTGCGGTGTTCGACATCTCGAGTAATCCTCTTGCTGACTGTGTTTGTCTGCTTGTGACACCATCCAAGTTAGTGGCTTGATGGCCGTGTTTGAATTCACGAGCCCGTGTCTCACAAGCGCGTCAAAGATAGTCATGGCATCTTGCGTGTTAACAAACTGTTTTTGAAGGGGAAAAGTTGAAATATTTCAATCCGGCCCCGGGGGCGGGGCCGGAATCCCGGCAATATGATGCCGAATGTTACAGCAGATCAGGCGGAGTTGCCGCTTGGGAAAGCTCGTTTGTTACAGACTCAAGCGGTTGAACCTGCGTCTGTTTTTCGCCCAGACGGCGAACGCTGACGGTACGATCCTCGACCTCGCGGTGCCCGACGGCCAGAATTACCGGCACTTTGCCGACTGAATGCTCGCGAACCTTATAGTTGATCTTCTCGTTGCGAATATCCGCTTCTGCACGCACACCGGCGGCTTTGAGCGTCTCAACCACTTCGGCCACATAGTCATCGGCCTCGGAAGTGATCGAGGCGACGACGACCTGACGCGGGGCCAGCCAGAACGGCAGTTTGCCGGCGTGTTCCTCGATCAGGATGCCGATGAAACGTTCGAACGAACCAAGACAGGCGCGATGTAGCATGACGGGGCGGTGCTTGCCCCCGTCGGCTCCGACATAGGTGGCGTCGAGACGTTCAGGCAGCACGAAATCCACCTGGAATGTGCCGCATTGCCAGTCGCGACCGATGGCATCGGTCAGGACGAACTCCAGCTTGGGACCATAAAACGCCCCTTCGCCGGGATTCAGTTCGGGCTCGACACCCGCGGCGCGGGTGGCAGTCAGCAGTGCCTCTTCGGCTTTGTCCCAGACCTCGTCGGAACCGGCGCGGGTATCGGGGCGGTCCGAGAATTTGACCTTGAAGCTTTCGAAGCCGAGGTCTTTGTAGACATCAGTCAGGAAACCGATGAAACGCGCGCATTCCTCTCCGATCTGGTCTTCGGTCGAGAAGATATGCGCATCGTCCTGCGCAAAGCCACGCACACGCATGATCCCGTGCAATGCGCCTGACGGCTCATAACGGGCACAAGAGCCGAACTCGGCCATGCGCAGCGGCAGATCGCGATAGGATTTCAGGCCCTGCTTGAAGATTTCGACATGGCAGGGGCAGTTCATTGGCTTCAGAGCGTTGACGGCCTTTTCGCGGGCGTGTTCCTCGTCGACTTCGACGATGAACATATTCTCCTGATACTTCTCCCAATGACCGGAGCGTTCCCACAGCTTGCGGTCAACGACCTGAGGGGTGTTGACCTCGACATAACCACCGTCGCGTTGCTTGCGGCGCATGTAGTCCTGCAACTGCGTGTAGATGGTCCAGCCGTTTGGGTGCCAGAAGATTTGACCCGGGGCCTCTTCCTGCATGTGGAACAGGTCCATTTCGCGGCCGAGTTTGCGGTGGTCGCGCTTGGCGGCCTCTTCCAGCATATGCAGATGCGCTTTCAGCTTTTCCTTGCCGGTGAAGGCCACGCCGTAGATGCGTTGCAGCATGGCGCGATCGCTGTCGCCGCGCCAGTAGGCCCCCGCGATGGACATCAGCTTGAAAGCGTCGCCGGGCAGTTGACCGGTGTGCTGCAAATGCGGACCGCGGCACAGATCCTGCCAATGACCGTGCCAGTACATACGCAGGGGTTCATCCCCCGGAATGGCCTCGATCAGCTCGACCTTGTAGGGCTCGTTATTGGCCTTGTAGAACTCAATGGCGCGGTCACGGTCCCATACTTCGGTGGTGACGGGGTCGCGTTTGTTGATGATCTCTTTCATCTTTTTCTCGATGAGGCCGAGATCTTCGGGCGTAAACGGTTCCTCGCGGTCGAAGTCATAATACCAGCCGTTTTCAATGACGGGGCCGATGGTGACTTTGGTGGCGGGCCAGATTTCCTGCACGGCACGGGCCATGACATGGGCCAGATCGTGGCGGATCAGTTCGTTGGCCTGGTCTTCATCCTTCATGGTATGGATGGCGATGTCGGCATCGGCTTCGATGGGCCATTGCAGGTCCCAGTGTTTGCCGTTGACGGTGGCCGATATGGCCTTTTTGGCCAAAGAGGTCGAGATGTCGGCTGCGACCTCGGCGGGCGTGACGCCTGCGTCATAGGATCGTGCGTTGCCATCAGGGAAGGTGAGTGAGACGGATTTTGAATCCAGGGCCATGGTCTGGCTCTCCTCGTCGGTTTGGCGCCCACTGAACGCCCGGTTGCGGGTTATGTGTGTTCGGCTGCTTTGGCAGGTGGTTGCGCTTGTGTCAAGGGTGGGTGCGAGGGGCCAGCCCCACGCTCTCTCCGAGGTATTTTGGGCCAGATGAAGAAGGATCGGGGAATTGCGGAGAGTGCAGGGACGTGCATGATGCGTGGGAATAGTAGCGAGGGTTTCATGGCAGAGACAGAATTCCTGGAGACGGCGCAGGGGCGGCGGTTGGCGTACCATAAGAGCGCGGGGGCAGGGCCGACCATCGTTTTCTTAGGCGGGTTGAAGTCGGATATGGAAGGCACCAAGGCGGTGCATCTTGAGGCCTGGGCACAGGCGCGGGGGCAATCCTTCCTGCGGTTTGACTATTCGGGGCATGGTGAGAGTTCCGGTGCGTTCACCGAGGGCTGCATCGGGGATTGGCACGAGGATACACTGGCGGCCGTCTCGCGCCTGACCGAGGGCCCCCTGATTGTTGTCGGATCGTCGATGGGCGGTTGGCAGGCGTTGTTGTTGGCCCGTGTGATGCCAGAGCGTGTAGCCGGGATGGTGACCATAGCCGCAGCGCCGGATTTTACCGAAGACGGGTATTGGGAATCCTTCTCAGACGACCAGAAAGCGGCTTTGGAAAACGAAGGCCAGGTTGAGCTGCCTTCGGATTACATGGAGCCGTACATTATCACCAAGCGGATGATCGAGGATGGGCGTCAGCGTTTGGTGCTCCGGTCGCCGCTGGAACTGCCGTTTCCGACGCGATTTTTGCAAGGAACGGCGGATACAGCTGTTTCGACGCAGACAGCAGTACGATTGCTTGAACATGCGACAGGCACCGATATGCGGTTGCTTTTGGTAAAGGATGCCGATCACCGGTTTTCGGATAGTGTGTGTCTGGAGTTGATTGAGCGTGCCGTTCTGGATGTGATGGATGAGGCCTAGTGCGGCGCTTTGGATGGGTCTTGGGGCGTGTGTTGCTGGGGCTCGTGCTCGTCGGTGGGCTGGTTTACGCCTTCGGGCCACGCGAGCAGATCGACCTGCATCCGCGTTTTGATCCGCGCAAGTTCTGCGAAGGGGTGCAGGTGTATTTCGAAAGCACCGAGGCCGCCTATGATGACATTGTTCCCGGTACCGAAAAGCGGGTTGTCTGGCGGGACGGATTCTATGAACGCCGCACGCCCTATGCTGTCCTGTATCTGCACGGGTTTTCGGCCTCTTCTGAAGAGATTCGGCCCGTACCTGACCTCGTCGCGGACGCTCTGGGTGCCAATCTGGTCTATACCCGATTGCGGGGCCACGGACGCGATGGAGCGGCGTTGGGCAAGGCAACTGCTACGGATTGGATGCAAGACACAGCCGAAGGGTTGGCTGCGGCTCGGGCGGTGGGAAATCAGGTTATCGTGATGTCGACTTCGACCGGCGGTTCTCTGGCTGCCGCCGCGGCTCTGGACCCGGTGTTGAGCGAAGACGTTGCGGCGATGATATTTGTTTCACCAAATTTTGGTGTGAACATGGTAGGGGCCTGGATCCCGACATTGCCTTGGGCGCGCAACTGGCTGCCCTTGCTGATGGGCGCCGAACGGGATGTGTCGGGACCTGACCCTGAAAAGAACCGATACTGGACAGTTGTTTATCCGTGGGAAGCGGTGGTGCCGATGTCAGTTTTAACGAAGGCGGTTTATGCACTGGATTTCTCGTCGGCTCAGGTCCCCGCCTTATTCTGGTTCTCAGATGATGATCAGGTGGTCCGACCAGATCGGACGCACAAGGTGGCTGAGGCGTGGGGCGGGCCATCGATGGTTCAACTGGTGGAAATGGGGCCGGGGGATGATCCGGCCTCACATGTGGTTGCCGGGCGGCTGATGTCTCCGGGGCAGACAGATGCTGCGGTTTCGGGGATGCTTGGATGGCTTGCAGATCAGGGTATTGAGTGATGCGCAAACCCGGGAGCATGTGGAGTCTTGAGACCTTGGGCCGGATGCGTCTGTCCAAGCATTTCTTTATGCGTGACTTCCTGTATTCCGAGATCGGGAATTTTCACCAAAAACAGAATATCCCCGAGAACCCCGATCTTGCCATCGAGACAGGTCGGGCGTTTTGCGAGGCTCTGATGGACCCGCTGGAAGAGACCTTTGGGCGGGTTGCTGTGCGGTCGGGTTATCGCTCTCCGTCCCTGAACCGGTTCGGGAATGAAAACCGTCTGAACTGTGCCCGCAATGACAATCCGCTGGAGTGCCACATCTGGGATTGGGGGCAGGGTGATGCGCGGATTGCAGGGGCTTCGGTGGTGATCCCATGGTTTGCGGATCGCTATGCCGAAGGCCGCGACTGGCGCGATCTGGCCTGGTGGATGCACGACCATCTTGATTACTCCGAAATCTGGTTCTTTCCCAAGCTTTGTGCGTTCAATCTGGTCTGGCGACCCAAGCCGCAGCGTCGGATCGACAGCTATATAGCGCCGCGTGGGTGCCTGCTGAGCGCGGGCGAAGAGCCGGATGAAACGCCGGAGCAGCGGCAGGCCCGGTATGCTGATTTCCCAACTTTTCGCGGCATTCAGTATCCCTGAATTTTGCGCTTGCCGCACACGCTCAAAACTCTCATCCTGAAGCAAAGCAAGAACGACTGAACCGTCAAAAGAGGGAGGACCCGCGTGATCGAGCCGCTGGTTTTGCTGCCCGGACTGATGAGTGACGCAAGGCTGTTTCGACCGCAGATCGAACTTCTGTCGCGAGACAGGGCCGTAACGGTTGCGCCGATCTCGGGCGGGGAGCGAATCGAGGAGATCGCCTCGGGATTACTTGACCAACTGCCACAAAGGTTCGCGCTTGCCGGGCACGGCATGGGCGGAATGATCGCGTTGGAGCTGATCCGCCGCGCTCCGGATCGGGTGAGGAGGCTTTGCCTGATATCGACGGATGCGCAAGCTGATACCCCGCATATCGCGGCAGGGCGCGAAGAGTTGATGATTGGGGCGCAGGCCGGACGTCTGGACGAGGTGATGCACAAAGTCATCGGTTCGGACACTCTGGCACCGGGGCCGCGGCGAATACCCATTCTGCAGAATATGATCCAGATGGCGCTTGAGCTGGGGTCTGATCTGTTCGCGCGGCAAATGCGGGCTTTGCAGCGCCGACCGGATCAGCAGGCCACGCTGCGCTTGATCGGAGTGCCAACGTTGGTTCTGTGCGGTGCTTACGACACTGTGACCCCGGTTCGAAAACACCAGTTCATGGCAGATATGATCCCTGAAACCGAGTTGCTGGTATTGGATGATGCGGGTCATTTGCCAACGCTGGAGGCCCCGGGGGTCGTCAACAGCGCTTTGGTGGAGTGGCTGCAGGTGCCGCTGCGATTGCTTTAGTCGTAGAACGCATAACGCTGTTCTTTGGTCAGGATGGTCGGGGTGACGACGGGTGCGGCGGTTTCTGCGGCAAAGAATTGCGATGTCTTCCAACGACCTGACAGGCGCGATCCGATTACGCGTCTGATCAATCCAAACGCTGCATATTGCACCTTTTCGTGCTTCTGCTTGCCATTTGGCGCAGGCACGAACCCGCGTGTGGTAATCGGGCCGAGCCTGGATGGATCGGGAATACGTTTCACGACAAAGCCCGCGAATGGAAATTTACCAGTTTGCGGTGTGGTCGCCAGAGGCGCGTCACAGCAGCTCGCGTACCACCGCAACATTCCCTTCGGGCTAAGCTGCATGGTTGCAAGATGCTCTAGACCCTTATCGATGCGGATATCTTCTGGCGTGGTCTGCAGGATTTCGACCGGGCCGGGGGCGGGGTCGGGTTGTTTAAAATACAGCTGCGCGGCGCGGCAATCGTGACAATAGCAGTCAACATGGGTGCCGCACCTGACACCTCTGGGTGTCAGATGCCCGCACAATGCACCGCAGGTGCATGAAAAGGGAAGTGCATCTGCGGTTGGTTCACTCATGCAACCTTGTTGCTATTGGCCGCCCGGCGATTGGGCTTCTTGCGGCTGTTTTCGTTCATGAAATCAATCACAAGCGGGCGGATATTATCGCGCCAGCTGCGCCCGGCGAAGATACCATAGTGGCCCGCGCCGGGCTCAACATGGCTTGCCTTCTTGCTGTCGGGCAGACCGGTGCACAGGTCCAGCGCCGCAATACACTGACCGGGGGCCGAAATATCGTCATTCGCGCCCTCAACCGATTTCACCGCGACATCGGTGATCTTGCCGATATCGACCTTATGTCCGGCGACTACGAATTCATTGCGCGCGATCTCGCGGTTTTTGAACACACGCTCAACCGTCGACAGATAGAATTCGGCCGTCATATCCATCACGGCCAGATACTCATCGTAGAAACGATTGTGGGCATCGTGGTCCGAGGCTTCATCGCGGATAACGCGCTGAATTTGGTCCGAGAAGGCCTTGCTGTGGCGCTCGGCATTCATCGACATGAATGAGGCCAGCTGCAGAAGGCCGGGATAAACCATCCGACCCACACCTTTGTATTTAAAACCAACGCGTTGGATCATGGTTTCTTCCAACTGACCCATAGTGACGCGGCGACCGAAATCCGTGACCTCGGTTGGGGTCGCGTCAGGGTCGACCGGACCGCCGATCAGGGTCAGGGTGCTGGGCTGTGCCTTGGGCTCGACCTCGGCCAGATAGGCGGTTGCAGCCAGAGTCAGAGGCGCGGGCTGGCAAACAGCAACAACATGCGTGTCGGGGCCCAGCTCTTTCATAAAATCGACAAGGTAGAGCGTGTAATCCTCGACATCGAACTTGCCTTCGGACACAGGGATATCGCGCGCGTTATGCCAGTCGGTGATGTAAACCTCACAATTGACCAGCAGGCTTTTGACGGTCGACCGCAACAGCGTTGCATAGTGACCCGACATCGGCGCAACCAGCAAAACCTTGCGCGGCTGTTCTTCACGCCCATTGACGCGGAAGTGGATCAGGTCACCGAATGGGCGCTCCAGAACCGTGGTTATGTCAACCAGATGATCTTTGCCGTCTTCGCAGGTAAAGGTGCGGATGCCCCAGTCGGGCTTGACCACCATGCGCTGAAAAGTACGCTCCGTCACCTCACCCCAGGCTGCCATCCAGTTGAAGGCCGGGTTAGGTGTCATCGAAAACAACGGGTAGGACGCCATCGCACTGGCAGTTGCACCAAGCCACTGGTTGGTGTTACGCATTGTTTCCATCAGGTCGTAGGTCATCATGTAGCGCATCGAATGTGCCTCCTGGGTATCAGCCTGAAAGTTTGGACCATTCGCCGCTTTGCTCCCCGATGGCTACGACGTTATTCTGCATAGCAGCGAGGTTAGGGGGGAATTGTTAAAATGACAACTGCTGACGGCCAAACGCCGAAGTTGACCGAAGAAACCATTGATCGACTTAAAGAAAATATGGGCAAAGTCGAAGAATTGTCCAAGCGACTTGTCGAGGTCATGGCCGGAAAAACGCCGCATACCCCCGCGCTCGATGGTCCGAATCAAGAGCTTTTTGCAAAAGCAGCAACGGCCTATTGGACCGAAGCCTTTCAGAACCCGACCAAGCTGCTTGAACATCAGATCGAATATTGGGGAAAGTCTGTCCTGAACTTTGCCGAGGCTCAACAGGCCTTTGCAAGCGGTGAAAACGAAGCGCCTGAATCTCTGTCCAAGGACAAGCGATTCTCGAACCCGATGTGGGAAACCAACCCGTATTTCCGTCTTATTCGCCAGCAGTACCAGACCAACGCGGAGGCCATCTCGCAGGCTGTTGCGTCGGTTGAGGATCTTGAGGCCAAGGACAAGCAGCGGCTTCAGTACTTTTCGCAACAGATTATCGACATGATGGCACCAACGAATTTTCTGGCCACTAATCCAGATGCGCTGGAAAAGGCGGTCGAGACCGAGGGCCAGTCGTTGATCCAGGGGTTGGAAAATCTTGTCTCGGACCTTGAGGCCAATGATGGCGAGATGGTCGTCAGGCTGGCCGACGAAAGCGCCTTCGAGATTGGTGGCAATATCGCGACCACACCCGGCGATGTCGTCTATCGCAATCGTTTGATGGAGTTGATCCAGTACAAACCAGTCACCGAGACAGTGCATGAAACGCCGATCGTGCTGTTCCCGCCCTGGATCAACAAATTCTATATCCTCGATCTCAAGGCACAGAACAGCCTGATCAAATGGGTGACCGAACAGGGCTATACGCTGTTTGTTGTCAGCTGGGTCAATGCCGACAGCTCTCATGCCGATATCGGGTTGGAGGATTATGTTCAGGATGGTTTCCTGACTGCCATCGACGAGGTCAAGAAGATCTGCAAGGTCAAGCAGGTCAACGCGGTGGGGTACTGTATCGCGGGTACGACGCTGAACCTGACGCTCTCGCTGATGAAACAGCAGGGTGACAAATCGGTGAAGTCAGCGACCTTCTTCACGACCCTTACGGATTTCGGTGAGCAGGGCGAGTTCACGCCCTTCCTGCAGAACGATTTTGTCGATGGTATCGAGGATCAGGTCACGAAAGACGGGATTCTCAAGGCTTGGATTATCGGGCGCACCATGTCCTTCCTGCGATCGAGGGATCTGATCTATACCCCGGCGATCCGGAACTACATGATGGGTGAAACACCGCCCGCCTTCGATTTGCTGTTCTGGAACGGAGACGGGGCCAACCTGCCCGGGAAAATGGCGATCCAGTATCTACGAGGGCTGTGCCAGAGCAATGATTTCGTCACAGACGGGTTCGAGCTTTTGGGTCACAAGCTGCACATTAAGGATGTCGACGTGCCTCTGATGGCGATCACCTGCGAGACGGATCACATCGCTGCGTGGAAGGATTGCTATCGCGGCGTGCAGCAGATGGGCTCGAAGTCCAAAACCTTTGTGGTCTCGGAATCGGGTCATATCGCGGGCATCGTGAATCCGCCCAGCAAGAAGAAATACGGCCACTACACCAACCCGGATATGAAGGCGGATGCCGAAACCTGGTTGAATGACGCCGACTTCCACGAGGGCTCCTGGTGGCCGATGTGGGAAGCATGGTTGAAAAAGCGCTCTGGCAAGCAGGTTCCGGCCCGCGACACCGGCGATTCGGATCATCCGCGGCTGTGCCCGGCCCCTGGAACCTATGTTTTGGTCAAGGCAAACCGCTGATATCATTTTGAAACTCAACTTTTTCTGCATTGCAGCAAGAAAAAACTTGCAATGCTGCGATGCAGCAATCATATTGTCCTCAAGCTGATGAAACCCGGGGTGGGCCCGGACAGGCTAAAAGGATTAGGACAATGGCAAAGACTCAAGACTTTACCGCGACCCTGAAAGACATGATGGGTGCATTCCCGGTTGACACAAGCGCTCTGGAAGACGCGTTCAAATCGACCGCATCGCTGAACGAAAAGCTGTCGGGCGTTGCCCTGGACGCAGCTGAGAAGTCGGCTGAAATCTCGAACAAATGGACCAAGGAAACCCTGGCCAAGCTGACCGAGATGTCGAAAGCAAAGGCAGAGCCTGCTGACTACGCAAAAGCCGCAACCGACTTCGCAAGCGCGTCGGCTGAAGTTGCCGCAGAAAACATGGCTGCTTTCGCTGAAATCGCGAAAAAAGTTCAGACCGAAACCGTTGAGCTGCTGATGGCGGCTGGCAAAGACGCTGCAGAAGACGCAACCGCAGCCGTCAAAAAAGCCACCAACGAGGTGACCGCTGCCGCTAAGAAAGCAGCAACCACCAAGTAAGGCAAGTCTGCGAACTAGCACCCATTCCTCCCAAGCGGTGCAATCGCAAGAGGGCAGGTCGTTTGACCTGCCCTTTCTTTTTGTTCTGCAGTCGCATAACCTCTGCTGCAACGCATCATCCTTGGGGAGGGTAAACGGTGTCGGAACAAGAAAAGCCGTTGTTGATCAAGCGCTATGCCAGCCGTCGGCTGTATAACACCGAGACCAGCGACTATGTCACACTTGAAGATATCGCGGGGTTCATCCGCGATGGGCGCGAGGTGCAGATCATCGACCTGAAAACCGGGGATGATCTGACCCGCCAGTATCTGCTGCAAATCATCGCTGAACATGAAAGCCGAGGGGAAAACGTTCTGCCGGTCAATGTTCTCAACGATCTGGTCCGCAGCTACATGGTGCCCGGCGGGGGCATGATGCCCCAATTCCTGCAAAGCTCGTTCGATATGCTGCGCGAAAGCCAGTCCAAGATGATGGAGAACATGAACGCCATGAACCCGATGTCGCAGATGCCTGGGTTCGAGGCGATGCAGGCGCAGCAGCAGGCGTTCCTGAAAGCCATGACCGGCGGGTTGTCGGGCAAATGGTCCGGTTCGGATGACGAGCAAGAGGCGTCGTCGGAACCCAAAGAAGATCTGGACGACATCAAAAAGCAACTCGCGGAATTGCAGCAGAAATTGTCCAAGCTTAGCTGATCGGGCTGATGCGCCGACTGCTTGCGATTGCGGTACTGCTCTGGGCGCAGACGGCGCTGGCGCAAGGTAAATTCTCGAACGTGTGGGAGCCGATCTGCACAATGGGGCAGGACACTTCGGCTGGCTGCGCGGATATCCGGGATCGCGAAATCCTGAACGCCTTCGAGGAGCCTTGGCGGGCTATTGGGCGCGTCAATTTTGCCAGCCGCAGCCAGCGGTCTCACTGTACAGGTGTTCTGGTGTCGGAGCAGTTGGTGCTTACGGCGGCGCATTGCCTTTACAATTCTGCCCGCCAGCGATGGATACCGCCTTCAAGCATCCGGTTTGCCGCAGGATATCAGCGCGGTGAGGCTGTCGCGGTCTCTGCCGTCAATGCCTACCGGCTGTCCGCATCGCAAGGTGTGGATGGAGCTTTCAACAATCGCGCCGACTTGGATTGGGCCGTGCTGGAACTGACCGATCCGATCGGAGCAGAGCTTGGGTTCTTGGCGCTCGCCGACGACACAAGCGAAGGGTTTGTGTCGGGGTATCCCGGCTTGCGCTCCCATGTCTTGAGCCGTACCGGAGCTTGCGTGCCTCAGCCTGCGGGTCAGCACCTCCTGCACGCAATATGTCCTGTCATGATGGGAGATTCCGGCGCGCCACTACTGGTTCAGACGGAGGAAGGTCCGGCAGTCGCTGGGATATTGTCGCGCATCGCGCCGACCCCGGATGGGATCGACGCGTTGTTTTTGTCCGTTCAAGCGTTTGATCTTGGTGAGAGCTGATCAGGTACCGTAGACCGGCATCGGGCCGACCACTTCACCTATTGAGGCCAGCAGAATATCCGCGATCACGTCAAGTTCTTCGCGCGTCAGGCGGACGGGCAGGCGCACGTCACAGGCGCTCATCAGCATGGCGCGGGTTTGTGGCAGATCGACCTGTTCGGGCAGGAATTGCCAGTTCCAGAAGGCGCGCGCGTTATCCTGGCTCAGACCGAAGACCTGCACCTTAACACCCCGTGCCTCGGCAGCTGCCGCGAAAGCTTTGATTTCATCGTCACCAAGGTCCACCAGATTGAACTGGATCGAATCCGGCGCGCGGCGTTCAGCTGTCAGCGGTGCGGGCACGTCGATATGGGGCGACGCGTTCAGGCGATCCGCGACATAGTCATGGTTCTCCAGTCCGTCACGTACCCGACGCGCCAGTTCCGGAATCTGCGGGCGGATCACGGCGGCGCTGAGGTTGCTCATCCGCAGGTTGTAAAGCGGCAACTGGTTTTGCCAGCGGGCAAAGGCCAGCTCAAGCTCGGGTGCGCCTGAGTGTTTTTTCCAGTTATGTTCATATGCGCCTGACATGATGACGGTGCGGGCTACCAGATCAGCGTCATCTGTAATCAGGATTCCGCCTTCGCCCGCGTTGATCATCTTGTAGGACTGGAACGAGAAACAGCCGATCTTGCCGATCGTACCGATATTGCGCCCATTCCAGGTGGTGCCAAGCGAATGCGCTGCGTCCTCAATCACAGGTATATCGCGCGCGTCACACAGCTCCATTATGGCATCCATGTCCGAGGTATGGCCGCGCATATGGCTGATGATCACCGCCTGAACGCTATCCAGCTTGGCCGCGAAATCCTCCATGTTGATGCGATAGTTGCTGCCAACTTCGCAAAGAACCGGAATGCAATCCGCGTGAACGACCGAGGACGGCACGGCGGCAAAGGTAAATCCTGGAATCAAAACCCGCGCATCCCGCGGCAGGTCCAATGCCTTGAGCGACAGAAACAGCGCAGCAGAGCAGGAAGACACGGCCAGAGCGTATTTGCTGCCCAGCAGCGCGGCAAACTCGGCCTCAAGCAGTGCAACTGGTGCATCCTGTGGCGCAGTATAGCGGAACAGGTCGCCAGATTGCATCAGGGCGTCAATTGCGTCTCTTGCGGCTGCGGGGATGGGTTCGGCGTCATGAACGTTGGGTACAAGCGTCATATTTGGTTTTCCCGAATTTTATCTTTGGGAAAGATAAAGTCATATAACGCTCAAGCCAAGGCTTGTTTTGCCCAATTGGCGAAATTTCACCAATCTATCGTAAACTCAGGGATCAGAGTGTCAGCCGCAGGTTCGCCGGTGCCAGAGCTGGTGGCCAATTGTGCCCGAGCAACTGATGCATATAGTGTCTTTCCATGTTGATCTTTCTCACCATTCTGTTCCTCGTCGCCGCTGGCCTCGGCTATTATTTCTGGTCAAAACGACAGGCCCGCGCCGAATTGCTTGCCACGCCGCTGAGCGCCCATCAGCGCGATATCATTGATCGTCAGGTGCCAATCATCCGGCGGCTTCCACAGCCGTTGCGCCAGCATCTGGATGGCAAGGTGAATTTGTTTCTGGATCAGGTGAGTTACTACGGTTGCGATGGGTTGGATGTGACGGAAGAGATGGAACTTTCGATTGCGGCACAGGCTTGTCTGCTCGTGATCAACAGTGACCTTTGGTACGACAACCTGACGACGATCCTGATTTATCCCAACGCCTTCAAGTCAAAGCAGCAGCGGCGCTCGGGTTATGTCGTGTCTGAGAAAGAAATCGTGCGCACCGGTGAAAGCTGGGATCGCGGGCCGGTTATTCTGTCCTGGGCGCACAGCCAGCAAGGGGCGCTGGATGATCGGGATGGTCAGAACGTGGTGCTGCATGAATTTGCGCATCAGATTGACGATCTTTCAGGCGGTACGAACGGCGTGCCAATTCTAAGCGCAGGCCAGAGCTTTGCCGAATGGGAAAAGGTATTTCTGACCGCCTATGACGCGTATGTACACGCTGTCGAAAACGGTCGACGCACGGTGATTGACCCCTATGGTGCGACTGGACACGAGGAGTTTTTTGCCGTCTCGGTCGAAGTGTTTTTTGAACGCCCCCGCGCGTTACAGCGCGAGGTGCCTGAGGTGTACGAGCAGCTCTCGAAACTGTTCCGTTTGAACCCGGTCGAGTGGGATTAGCGTGCCAGATTCAGACGGAACCGCATCTTGGCCTTTCGCTCGGCGGGCAGGTGCCGGTTCAGACGTTTGTTGACCATGCCGAAACACCAGACGATGACCAACGTCAATAAGATGAAGTAGAACGCCAGAATCGGGTAAGGAATGAACGGGTTGAACGTCTTGTCGGCGAAGTAGCTTGCGTAATACAGCGCGTCTCCGCGCTGTTGCCAGGCGGGGAAGGCCGAGAAGAAGACCAGCGTCGTGGATTGGAACACAAAGATGGCTTCGTTCGTATAAGCAGGCCAAGCCAGCCGCAGCATGGTGGGCCAGATGATGCGGCGGAACCGGGACCAGCCAGACATGCCATATGCGTCTGCGGCTTCGGTATCCCCTTTGGGGATCGAGCGTAGCGCACCATAGAAGATCTCACCCGAATAGGCGGATGTGTTCAGGAACAGCACGATCAGCGCCCCCAGCCAGGCCGAGGTGAAAGCATCGAACATCGGATAGGGCTTCTTCAGCGACAGGAAGAAGAAATAAGCGAAGAAGAACTGGATAAAGAGCGGTGAGCCGCGGAACAGGAAGATGAACCACTCGGACGGTTTGCGCAGCCATTTATTCGATGAGGCTTTGCCGACGGCCAACGCGGTGGCGAGGAAGAACCCTGTGACCATCGCCATGATCCCGAAATAGATATTCCAGATCATGCCCGAGCCGATCAGCGTGAAATGCTCGCACAGAGTGAAATCGGTTTTGGGCAGCAGGCGCTCGCCGAAGCCCAGTGACCGGAGGCCATAATCCTGAATGGTCTGGAGGCAGCTCATGCGGTGGTCTCCTTGCGCAGAAGCTCTCCGCCCGATGTGGCCTGACCGTGGGACAGGCGGCGCATCAGTTTCTCAAGCCCGACTTCCGAGACGCGGGTCATGCCGAGATAGAAGATCAACAGGGCGAGGAAGTACCACATACGCCAGTCGCCGTGGGGGTAGTCGGTAAAGCGCGAGGTTTTGGTGCCGCCCAGTTCACGTGCCCAATAGACGATATCTTCGATGCCCAGCAGGAACAGCAGCGGCGTGGCCTTGATCAGCACCATCCAGAGGTTCGACAGGCCGGGCAGGGCGTAGACCCACATCTGTGGCACGAGGATGCGCCAGAAGGTCTGGCGGCGGGTCATGCCATAGGCCTCGGCGGTTTCCAGTTGGGCGTGGGGCACGGCACGCATGCCGCCGAATAGGACGTTGGCGGCGAAGGCGCCGAAAACGATGGAAAAGGTGATGACCGCGAGGAAAAACCCATAAGTTTCGTGCACCCATTCAGGCGCGGTGCCCAGCGGCAGCTTGGCGGCTTGGCAGACGAGGAAGTCATTGCCTTGCCGAACTGGTTCGGTCCAGTCGGGGCAGATAACTTTGTGCCGGATCCACTCGAAACCCTGATCCAATGCGATCACGAAAAACAGGAAAAAGGCGATGTCTGGCACGCCGCGCACAATGGAAATGTAAGCTTTGCCCAGCCAGCTTAGCGGTGGGAAATGCGACCGCGCCGCCATGGCACCGGCAAAGCCGAAGCTGAGCGCGACTGGGGCAGTGACGGCTAACAAGCCCAACACTTTGAGAAAGGATAGGTAGAATGACCAGTGGACGCCATTGGTTAGATAGCACGAGAACCAGTGGAACGTGCCGAGCGTGTCAGGATCAGCGCAGTAGGAGAACATATGGCGTCTTTCGAACGTCTTTACCGGCAAAGCCGATGCCGCGGCCCGGCGCTGAGGCGCCGGACCGGGATACGATAGGTATTAGTTGGTGACGACTGAACCGTCAGCACCGTATGTGGCGATTCCTTCACCGAACCACTTGATCAGCATTTCGTTCAGTGTGCCGTCGGCCTTCATAGAAGTGATGGCCTCGTCAAACTTACCACGCAGCTCACCGTCGCTTTCACGCAAGCCCATGCCGACACCACCGCCCAGCGGAACCGGATCTCCAACAAAGACCAGTTCACCGCCCGATTCTTCTACCAAAGGAACCAGATAATCGCGGTCTGCCAGAACGGCATCGGCTTCGCCGTTACGAACGGCTGCGATGGTTTCTTCCGGGGTTGCGAATTCGACAAGGGTCGCGCCGGATTCGGCAACGTGGCCAGCCTGGATGGTGGCGGTTTGTGCCGCAACAATACCGCCAGTCACATCTGCCGCGTCAGAGGTCGCAACGTATGCTGAAGCAGTCGGCGGATAGTAGTCTTGAGTGAAGTCGATGACCTCATCACGTTCGTCGGTGATCGACATGCCCGCGATGATGGTGTCGTAGTTGCCCGAGACCAGATTCGGAATGATCGAATCCCAGTCGTTCTTGACCCACTCGCATTCCAGATTGGCGCGCTTGCACAGTTCATCACCTACGTCACGCTCAAAGCCGTCGATCTCACCAGCGTCGTTGATGAAGTTATACGGAGGGTAGGCGCCCTCGGTGCCCATGCGCACGGTTTCGGCCATGGCCACACCGGCGGTCAGAGCCAGTGCTGCGGTGGTCAGAATCAGGTTTTTCATTGTTACTCCCCTTATTGGTTCTGTCCGTTGATTATGCCGCCTGAGTGGCGGAGAGAAAGCCCTGAAGCCGTTGGGATTCAGGGGTGGTGAAAATATCTTCGGGTGTGCCCTCTTCTTCGATCAGGCCTTGATGCAGGAACACAACATGGCTGGAGATGTCCGCTGCCATCTTCATGTCATGGGTCACGATGATCATGGTGCGGCCTTCGGCGGCCAGATCCTTGATCACCTTGATCACTTCCTGTTCCAACTCAGGGTCGAGCGCCGAAGTGGGTTCGTCAAACAGGAGCGCTTCAGGCTCCATGCAAAGCCCCCGCGCGATGGCGGCGCGCTGTTGCTGGCCGCCAGACAGCTGTGCCGGATAGACGTCGCATTTGTCGCCAATGCCCACCTTTTCCAGATATTTGCGGGCGCTGTCCTCAACTTCGGCCTTATCACGGCCCAGAACGGTGACCGGGGCCTCCATCACGTTTTGAAGGATGGTCATGTGGGCCCAGAGGTTGAACTGCTGGAACACCATCGAAAGATTGGTGCGGATACGCAGCACCTGTTTGGCGTCGGCCGGGCGGCGGTTATGCCCTTCACCGGACCAGCTCACCGGTTCACCTTTGAACAGAATCTCGCCCTGCTGGCTGTCTTCCAGCAGGTTGCAGCAGCGTAGAAGAGTAGATTTGCCTGACCCGGAAGAACCAATCAGCGAGACAACGTCGCCACGATGGGCGGTAATGTCCACTCCCTTGAGCACCTCGAGATTTCCGAAGCTTTTGTGCAGGTTCTTGATCTCGATGACGGGCGCGTTTTCTGTCACGGGCAGTCCAGTTATTGTGAATGGTGTTGGTGCGGTACTAGGGCTGAAAAATTGAACCAATGCAATGCGCAAATGACAAGTTCACGTGGCGAAATCGCCAAAATGACCAGTCGCTTTAACCAAAATCGTCAGTTTAACGTCCGCTCTGCCCGCCAAGCAGGCGGGCCAGGGTTATTGAGACACACGGTGTTTCCAGCCGTGTCGGCGCGACGAGGTGCTGGCTGTGATGGCGGGATGGGTTATTGGGGAGGCATCGAGGGTGATCGAATCAGCCGCGTATCAGGCTTTCGCAGCCCGTTGACGGGCCAGGGCTGAATCTACGTCGCTGACACCTAGCAAGCTGACAACGAGGCGCAGCAGCGAATCCTCCTCGCCAGTGCGTTGCCCGTCGGCCAGTGCGACGGACCACATCGCCTGTACCACCGCCAAACGGTCGTCATAGGCGACTGCCTCTTTGATGGCTCGAGTGAAGCGGACGGTGTCGGGTGCCTCGGCCTCAAGATCTTCGGCGCGGGCACGCAGGGCTGCAGCCTCGAACGGCGAAAGGCCGTAACGCTCGGCCGAGATACGGTCGATCCGGGCCATCTCGGTATCGGCATAGTCATTGTCGGAACGTGCGATGCGCACCAGTAGGGCGGTAAGGGCCAGGCGGGCATCGTCTTCGACAAGCGGGTCGGGCTGTGGCTGTGTGAGCCGAGACAGGAAATCACTGAACATAGTCAGATATATAGTGCGCAATCCGAAAGGTGGAAACCGGTATTAGGGGCAAATTGTGCGTCAAAGAAAGCCCCGGCCTAGGTCGCCTCCAAGCGGCTTTGCACCCGTTCGCGGGCAGCTTTGCTGTCGTTGAAGCTGAGGCCCATGGCAATACGGGCCTCTTCAACGATTTTGATCTCACCTTCGTCCGAGTTGCCATCGGCCAGCACGACCTCCCACAAGGCGTCCAAAGCGGCCAGGCGCTCCTGCAAATCAGTGGTTTCACGGATCAGCTTGCCAAAAGTATCGGTTTCCGGCGCGGCAGCGTGCAGCTTTTCACAGGTAGCGCGCACTTTTGCGGCCTCAATGGCGTTGTGCTGGTAGAGGCGGGCGAGGATGCGGTCGATCAGGCTGATCTCTTCCAGTTTGTAATCACGATCTGCCTGCGCCACGCGCACCATCAATGCACCGAGGGCCAGTTCGGCATCCGGGTCTGGAAGGTTGTCGTGTTGCGGCGGACGGAACGCCTGAAAGAACTTCTTCAACATAGGGTTAGGATATTCCTAAATTTCGGACGCGCCAAGCGGTGCTAACCTTCATAGCCCTGAATGATCACAAGATCGCCGGTGGACACCGGATCGCGCAGGGCCTTAGCCGCTTGATAGCCTTCGCTTTCATAACAGGCCAGCGCCTGTTCGTAGCTGGGGAATTCGATCACTACGGTGCGGGCGCGGGCCTGGCCTTCGACCTCGGTCCGATCACCGCCTCGCACGAGGAATTTGGCACCATATTCGGCGAAAGGCGCGGCGTTTGCGGCTATATAGTTCTTGTAGGTGTCGAAATCATCGACATCGACATGGGCAACCCAGTATCCTTTGGCCATGGGGCTTCCTCCTGTGCTTTCACGCGCAAGGTGCGGAGGAATGTCTGGGAATGCAATCCCCTAAAAGTGGATCACCCGCCCGATTGCAGCGCCTCGCGAGCTTTGTTCTGCAGCCAGGCAATCATCTGCCGGTAGGGCACAGGGCCATAGCTGATCCGGGCTACGCCAAGTTTCGCCAGTGTCGGCGTGTCAGGTGTGCCGGGAAGGGCGATGATATTGACGGGTAAGTCGGTTGCTTCACACAGGCGACCGATCATCGTTTCATCTTTCAGGCCCGGTGCAAAGAAGCCGCTGGCCCCGGCCTCAGCATAGGCTTTGGCGCGGGCCATGGCATCGTCCAGCATCGTCTGATCATGGCTGTCGGGCACCGCCTTGAGGAAGATATCGGTACGGGCATTGATGAACGCGGGAATTCCGGCAACATCACAGCTCTCACGCATCGCTGCGACGCGCGCAGCCTGCGTTTCGATGTCATAAAGCTCTTTCGTTCCAACGATCTGGTCTTCAAAGTTGAAGCCGATCACGCCGGTTTCGAGGGCCCGTTTAACATTGGCCGAGATGCCGAACGTATCTTCGGCATAGGCGCCTTCCAGATCCATGGTGACCGGGATGTCAACGGCCTCCACAATGCGCCGCGCGTTTTCCAGCGCCGCGTCGAAGGGGATGTTCTGCCCATCTGTAAAGCCTTGCGCCATTGCGACCGGTGCACTGCCAGTCGCCAGAGCCTTGGCCCCGGCATCGCGTACAGCTGCGGCGCTGCCTGCGTCCCAGATGTTATAGAGGATGACCGGATTGCCCTTCTTGTGCAGGGCGGCAAAGGTTTCTGCTTGGGTTATCTGATCTGTCATGGCCGGTCTCCTGTCGGTTTCTTCCGACAGTTAACTGCGACAACGGCCGCTGCGTACAGTTTTTTTCGCAGCAGCCCTCACTTTGCAGTGACCTAGACGAGGCGCGATGTGTCCTTGGCCGCGCGCACGAAGTCGCGGAACAGGGGATGCGGGTCGAAGGGTTTGGACTTCAGCTCCGGGTGATACTGAACTCCGATGAACCATGGGTGATCCGACCATTCAACAATCTCGGGCAAGCGGCCATCGGGCGACATGCCCGAGAAGTTCAAACCAGCCTTTTCCAGCTTGTCGCGATACTTGATGTCGACCTCATAGCGGTGGCGGTGGCGTTCCTCGATCTGAGTGCCGCCATAGACATCAGCGACTTTTGATCCCTCGGCCAGAACTGCATTATAGGCGCCAAGACGCATGGTTCCGCCCTTGTCGTCTCCGACTTTACGTTCGACTTTGTGATTGCCCTGCACCCATTCTTTCAGGTGGTAAACAACCGGTTCGAAACGCTTTTTCCCGGCTTCGTGGTCGAATTCTTCCGAACCCGCCTCGGCGATGCCCGCCGCATTCCGCGCTGCCTCGATCACTGCCATCTGCATGCCGAGACAGATGCCCAGATATGGTACTTTGTGCTCCCGCGCGTATTGAGCCGCTTTGATCTTGCCTTCGGTTCCACGTTCGCCAAACCCTCCGGGGACAAGGATCGCGTGGAAGCCTTCCAGATGCGGTGCCACATCTTCATTGTCGAATACCTCGGCATCAACCCACTCGACCTTGACCTTCACGCGGTTGGCCATGCCGCCATGGGTCAACGCCTCGGCAATCGACTTATAGGCGTCTTCCAACTGAGTGTACTTGCCCACAATAGCGACCTTCACCTCGCCTTCGGCGTTGTGGATGCGGTCGCTGACATCTTCCCATTTCGCCAGATCGGGCTTGGGGGCAGGGCTGATCTGGAAGGCATCCAGAACCGCCTGATCCAGACCTTCGCGATGATATGCCAGCGGGGCGTCATAAATGGTGCTGAGGTCTTGTGCTGCGATCACGCTGTCGGGGCGGACATTACAGAATAGGGCCAGCTTCTCGCGTTCTTTGGTCGGGATCGGGCCTTCGGAGCGGCACACCAGAATGTCGGGGGCCAGACCGATCGAGCGCAGCTCTTTTACCGAGTGCTGGGTCGGCTTGGTTTTCAGCTCACCGGACGCCTTGATATAAGGCAGCAGCGTCAGGTGCATGAACAGGCACTGACCACGGGGTTTGTCCTGACTGAATTGACGGATAGCCTCAAAGAAGGGCAGGCCTTCGATATCGCCCACGGTGCCGCCGATTTCGCAGAGCATGAAATCAACCTCATCCTCGCCAATGGCGATGAAATCCTTGATCTCATTGGTGACGTGCGGGATCACCTGAATGGTTTTGCCCAGGTAGTCGCCGCGGCGCTCTTTCTCAAGCACGTTGGAATAAATCCGGCCCGAGCTGACCGAGTCGGTCTTACGCGCGGCCACGCCGGTGAAACGTTCGTAATGGCCAAGGTCCAGATCGGTCTCGGCCCCGTCATCGGTGACGAACACTTCGCCATGTTCAAACGGCGACATCGTACCCGGATCGACGTTCAAATAGGGGTCGAGCTTGCGCAGGCGTACTGAGTACCCTCGGGCCTGCAGCAGCGCGCCCAAAGCCGCCGAAGCCAGTCCTTTACCCAAGGACGAAACCACACCACCAGTGATGAAAATAAATCGCGCCATGTTGTTCGGCTTGCTCCCGTGAGACGTCAAAATCAGCTGCCCGACGGTTTACGAAAAACCGCTGCATCACGGGACTTCACATATAAAGGATTCGCGCCCATAGCGCAAGAGAACCGCAAGATGCTGTTGCAGTCCTCTTTCCGGTTTCTAGGTTTTGTGTATCAGTCGGCCTGCGGGATCAGCGGCGCATTGTCGCCCTGTGTCGGAGGCAGAAGATCATCAGCCGACGGTACAGCCGGGGTGCTTTCCTCGGTCGGGGCCGGGGCCGGAACGCCCAAACGGTCGATAACCGAGCTGCCCGAAGATTTCTGTGCGGCCAGAATGGTCAGCGTGATCGAGGTGACGATAAAGCACGCCGCCAGGATCCAGGTCACTTTGCCCAACGCAGTCGCAGCTGCGCGCCCGGTCATGGCTCCGCCACCGCCGCCACCCATGCCAAGGCCGCCACCTTCGGACCGCTGCATCAGCACAACGGCGATCAGGCCCAGAGCCAGAAGAAGATGGATGATGAGAACGACGTTTTCCATGGTGGTCCTGTACAGCGTGGCGTGTATCGCGTGGTACTTATGCAAGTTTGGTTCTGGGGGCAAGGGAGGAGTTGCCATCACGGTTGGTGATGTGATGGATCACGCCAAAGGGACTGGACAGGCGGGCAAGGCGTGGCGCAGGCTGCGGCTCATGCCACATGATGACCACGACCACCCGCACGCCCTGTTGCCGCCCGAACCCGCGCTCCGTGTCAAAGCGCTGGAGACGATTCTGACCCGTAAGGGGCTGATCGACCCTGCGGCGCTGGATGAGATCATCGATACCTACCAGAACAAGATCGGCCCGCAGAACGGGGCCCGCGTTGTTGCCAAGGCATGGAGCGATCCTGACTTCAAGGCGGCTCTGCTTGCAGATGCAACACCAGTCGTTGCCGATCTCGGATATTATGGTCGTCAGGGAGAGCATATGGTGGTGGTCGAGAACACCCCTGCGCAGCACAACATGGTCGTTTGTACATTGTGCAGCTGTTATCCATGGCCTCTGTTGGGTATCCCGCCAGGCTGGTATAAATCCGATGCCTATCGCGCTCGCGCCGTGCGCGAACCGCGCAAGGTATTGGCCGAGTTTGGTGTAAGCTTGCCTGACACCACGTCCGTTCGGGTGTGGGATTCAACGGCGGAGATTCGCTATCTGGTTTTGCCCATGCGCCCTGCAGGTTCTGAAGGGTTGAGCGAAGACGATCTTGCCGCTTTAGTCACCCGCGACAGCATGATTGGCACGAGCTTGCCCAAGGTGAACGCATGACCCGCGTTCACGACATGGGAGGGCGGTTCGGTGACGGGGCTATTGATCCAGAAGCGGAAGACGCACCTGTTTTTGCCGAAGACTGGCACGCGCGTGCTCTGGCGGTAACTCTTGCGTCGGGGTTTCTGGGGCAATGGAATATCGATGTATCGCGCCATGCGCGTGAGCGCCTGTCCCCCAAGGATTATGCGCAGTTTACCTATTATGAAAAATGGATTTCAGGACTCGCAGATCTGCTGGTCGAAAACGGCGTGCTGACGTTGGATGATTTGCGCGGCGCCGAAGAAGACGCCGAACATCCTTTGGCCACGCGTGTTCTGAAGGCTGATGCCGTTGCCGCAGCCCTTGCCAAGGGTGGTCCGGCGGATCGCCCATCGAACGTCGCGATTCAGTTTGAGGTTGGACAATCGGTGCGCACCGCGCGTCCAACGGCAAACCGGTTGGTCGATGGCGGTCATACGCGGCTGCCGATCTACGCGGCGGGTGCCCGAGGGCGGGTGCTGCGACTGCATGGAACGCATGTGTTGCCTGATTCTAATGCGCATGGATTGGGTGAAGCTCCCGAGCCACTTTATGCTGTGGTCTTCCCGGCATCGGAACTCTGGGCCAATCCCGAACATTCAGAGGATGAGGTCGTGCTGGATCTGTGGCAATCCTACCTCGAACCCGCATGAGTGATTGCGTCGCCCATACCGTCCCCGAGCCGGTCTTTGCCGAACCCTGGCATGCGCAGATATTTGCTGTCACGGTGGCGCTGAACGAGGCGGGTCGTTTTGATTGGCCGGATTGGGCCTCTCGGTTCTCTGCAACGCTGAAGCGTCATGGTCTGGACCGTGAGTTGGATGGCGGTGACGACTATTTCCATGCATGGCTGGAGACGCTGGAGGTGTTGTTGACGGAACAGGGTGACATATCGCTCGCCGATATCTCGGCCGTGCGCGATGCGTGGGAAGAGGCCTACCTGACCACACCCCATGGCGAACCTGTGTGCTTGTCGCAGGGGTAGAGGGGGCTCTGCCCCCGCTGCGGCCGGCCGCGACTCCCCCGAGATATTTATAGCCAGATGAAGCAGGGGATCCGGTCTTCATCTGGCTATAAATATCTCCGCCAGAGGCATCGCGCGAAGCGCGATTTCCCGATGCGGCGAAATATCGGTTTCCCTGCCGACTGAGCCTCGCTATATCAGCCGGGTTTGATATCTCAGCGCAAAAGGACCGGATATGGCCAATGTGGTTGTTGTCGGCGCCCAGTGGGGTGACGAAGGAAAAGGCAAGATCGTCGACTGGCTCAGCGAGCGGGCAGATGTGATCGCGCGTTTTCAGGGCGGGCATAATGCCGGGCATACGCTGGTTATCGATGGGGAAGTTTACAAGCTGCATGCATTGCCCTCGGGCGTGGTGCGCGGCGGCAAGCTGAGCGTGATCGGCAATGGGGTCGTGCTGGATCCATGGCACCTGATGAAAGAGATTGGCACGATCCGGGAACAGGGTGTTGATATTACGCCCGAGACGCTGATGATCGCTGAAAACACACCGCTGATCCTGCCATTCCATGGCGAACTGGATCGGGCACGCGAGAATCAGAACTCGGTGGCCAAGATCGGCACAACTGGCCGTGGAATCGGGCCATGTTATGAGGACAAGGTAGGGCGGCGCGTGATCCGGGTGGCAGATCTGGCGGATGATGCAACGCTGGCGCTGCGGGTGGACCGGGCTTTGGTACACCACAACGCTTTGCGCAACGGCTTGGGACTTGAGCCGATTGACCGGGATGGGTTGATTGCACAGCTGAAAGAGATTGCGCCGCAGATTCTGCCTTTTGCGGCACCTGTTTGGAAGGTGCTGAACGAAAAGCGCAAAGCGGGCAAGCGCATCCTGTTTGAAGGAGCGCAGGGCGCGTTGCTGGATATCGATTTCGGGACCTACCCATTTGTGACATCTTCGAATGTGATCGCAGGGCAGGCCTCGACCGGTGTAGGCATTGGCCCCGGATCAATCGACTTCGTTCTGGGAATCGTCAAAGCTTACACCACGCGCGTGGGCGAGGGACCGTTCCCGACCGAGTTGGACGATGCCGATGGGCAGCGCCTGGGTGAGCGGGGGCATGAATTCGGTACAACAACGGGTCGCAAACGGCGTTGTGGCTGGTTCGATGCCTGTCTGGTACGCCAGACCTGTGCCACCAGCGGCGTGAATGGCATTTCGCTGACCAAGCTGGATGTTCTGGACGGGTTTGAGACGCTGAAGATCTGCGTTGGATATGAACTGGACGGCGAACGCCTCGACTATCTGCCTACCGCCGCCGACCAGCAGGCGCGCTGCACGCCTATCTACGAAGAGATGCCGGGCTGGAGTGAATCCACGGAAGGCGCGCGCAGCTGGGCAGATTTGCCTGCGAACGCAATCAAGTATGTGCGTCGAGTCGAGGAATTGATCGAATGCCCGGTCGCCTTGTTGTCCACAAGCCCGGAGCGGGAGGATACCATTCTGGTAACTGACCCGTTTGCGGACTGATGAGCGGGAACGAAAAGCCCGGTCTCAGCTATAAGGCGCGGCGGCGTTGGTCGTTGGTGCTGCTGCTGGTCGGGCTGCCTGCTTATATTGTCGCAGTCGTTACGATTGTGAACTGGCTGGATCGCCCGCCGATCTGGCTTGAGCTTCTGGTCTATGTCGCGCTGGGCATTGTCTGGGTCTTGCCGTTCAAATTTGTCTTTCGAGGGGTGGGCAAGGAAGACCCGGATCAGGACAAAAACTAGTCCGGCCAGCTGAATACTGCACGGGCAAATGCATGATATTCCCCGGCAATTTCCTCGGCCATGCTGAATAGCGTGGGCCAGGGCGGTGTGAGAGTTGCTGCAACTTCCCCGGTCATCAGGTTCAGATCAGCGCTGTGTTTGCTGGCCAGGTGGCGCATCCTCTGGTTGGTCGCGAGGCATATCATATGTACCTCGCGTACCCCACGGTTGCGCGCGCTCGCGATAAGACGCGAGAGAAGAGCGTCACCGATACCACGATCCTGCCATGGGGCTTCGACGGTGAAGGCGGCCTCGGCAGTGCGGGGAAGGCTGTCTCGCACCGGGCGGAGTTCGGCCATTCCACGTAGGCAGCTGTCGGGGAAGGCCCCAAAGACCAAGGATGCATCGTCGAACAGGGCCGAGGCATAACGATCCAGAAAGACGTTAGGCACAACAGCGCCAAATCGTGACTGCAAAGCCTCGGGTTCGAGGTTTTGTAGATGGGCTTTTACAAGGGGTTTGTCGAAGATGCGCAAACGTCGGATTGCAAGATCGTACATACGAGATACCTCAGGTCGGAAACTTGGGCACTTAAGATCACAGAGTCGGGTTCAGTCGATGCGGTGATCGTAGCAAATTTCTGCGCCGCAGCATAACCAGCAGCGCCTAGTAGGCCAAAAATGAGCGGATTTGCCGCTGAGGAGCTTGATCGCGCCCATAAGGAGAGGGCCAGAGTTGCCTCCGGCCCTGTCGAGTTTCGAGGGGGTAATTTGATGCGCCGGGTTTAGCCCGCAGCGCGTTCGTCATCATCCGGGCGGAACCCGATCTGGGTCGAGGCAGCGAAACGCCCGCCACCGGCCTTTTCGATCTTGCCATCGCGCAGAAGTTGCCCGAAGGAGCGCAGGCTTTCTTCACGATTGAATGCTTCCTGCTTCAGCGAACGCACCTTGTTCATCAGTTGCGGGCGCGAGAACTGTTCCTGGCCTTCGATGAACGAGAGGTAAGCAGCCGCAGCCTCCAACAGATCAGGAAGCGATTGTGCGCCCTGTTCTTGCGCAAAAGTGGCGAACCCGCCTTCCTCATCCGCGGCACTGTCATCCACCGAGGTCACGCGGCGCGGCATGACAGGGCCGGTGTCGGCCTCATCGGTATCAATGCGCTGTTCTGCGACCAGTTTCAGCGGTGCTGCGATTTCCGCGGCGGGGCGTTCGCTGGTCACTTCGACCTCGGGGCGGCGGGGGCTGACGACAGACGCCAGATCACCGCGATAATCGTCCTCGCGTTCGCCAGCGGAGTCTTTGCCTTCGGCGCGCTCGGCCTCGGTTGCGGCGACGGCGGTACGCAAGTGCGAATAAGTTTCACGCTGATCATTGGTGGATGGATCATCCAACTGTTCGTCAGCCTTGTCCATCAGGCGTGAGACGTCTTCGTCCAGCCCGGACATTTCCGCCCGTTCAGGTGAGATCTTTGTTTCCAGCTCGGATTCGACAAGCGCGATCTCGTCCAGCAGCAGTGCCTCATCCTCGGCCGAAATTACATCGCCGGAAATTTCGGCCAGTGCTTCGGTCGCGTCGCGATCATCGTCTTCGGCAACTGGTTCGTTCAGAATGTTGGATTGATCCTCGGTCTCAGACGCTTCATCAAGGTCCGAGAACAGAACGTCACTGTCTGTGACCTCATCCTGCTGCGCAACTTCTTCTTCGTCCTCGGCGGGGACCAGATCAGTCGCGTCGGTTTCGTCCTGTTCGTCGGCGTTTGACATGGTGTCAGTCAACTCGTCAACGAAGTCCTCAACATCATCCGTCGACGCGACAGGTTCCGGAAGATCTTCGGCCTGATCTTCCACTGGCATGGGGGCGGGTGCCGGTTCTTCGATCGAGTCTTCCAGGTCTGAAGGGCTGAGCGCACCTGCTGCAAAAGCTGCCGAGATCGCGTCGACCTTGGGCTTCGCTGGCTGGAGATAGCTCGTATCCTCATCTTCGGAATATGTGGTGGGGGTTTGGTCGGAATGCGAAACCACCGCCCGAATGCGTTGCAATTTGGCCGCGATGCTATCCTCGGCAGGCTCATCGGATTGTGCCTGAGGCGTTGAGGGGGCGGCGTTGGACAAAGGCTGAACGGGCTCGGGTGCAGGTGTAGGCGCAATTGCAGCGGGGGTCGGCGCCGCGGGGGCTGATGTCTCGGTCGCCCGCAGGAGCAGACCGGTGTCATTCTGACTGGCTTCCACTTTACGTGCGACATCCCGCTGAGCGATGCGAGTCAGCATCTCGGCGTCCGGCTGAGGCGGTTCCGATCCAAAATAGCGGTCGTCCGCTGCAAGATCCCGGAAATATTCGGCAATGGCTTTCATCGTTTCGAATGAATCGTCGAAGCCTTCCAAAGTGCACGAGAAGGTTCCGTAAGAAACGGTTAACACCTTGTTGTTCTGTACCATCAGACGCACGTCCTCTACAAACTACCAGGTCACATTGCCAAACACATATCTCGGCAATCGACTTCAAACTGTAGCCATGAGTCTATCATTTTGTGGTCTCATTATGTCCAAAACCGGGAAATATGGTCAATCTTGCGAAAAATGAGTCAATTGTTCGGTCTGAAGGGCCAATTGGGCTGTTTGGAGGGGGTGAAATCGGCCCCGGTGACGTGAATCTGGTGCTGAATCGCGTTGATTCTGCGGTTGCGGCGGATGGCGGGGCCGCTGCGCTGGTTGATTCGGGGCGCATTCCCGATGCGGTGATCGGCGATTTTGACTCGCTTGAAGCCACCTATCGCGCCCGGATTCCCGAGGATAGGTTGTTTCCGATTCGAGAACAGGACAGCACGGATTTCGACAAGGCGCTGCGCAGTGTTCAGGCACCACTGGTGTTGGCGGCAGGGTTCCTTGGCGCGCGCGTTGATCATCAGTTGGCGGTGTTCAACAGCCTTGTCCGCTGGCCCGAGCGTGCCTGTCTTCTGTTGGGTGCACATGAGATCGTGTTTCATGTGCCTCCACGGATCACGCTAGACCTTGTCGCAGACTCAACTGTGTCATTGTTTCCATTTCGGCGTGTGATCGGGCGGAGCCAAGGATTGGAATGGCCGATTGACGATATTGAGCTGGCGCCGGACGGACGGATCGGGACGTCAAACCGCGCTGTTGGAGAATTGACGCTTGAACTGGATCAGCCCGGGTTGCTGATGATGGTGCCGCGCGAGGCGCTGGATCAGGTCATGCGGGCGTTTCTGTCGGGCCAGACCGGGCGTTGGCCCGCTCGTGCAGAATGACGTAAAGCCCTGCGGCAATCGTGATCAGGATGCCGATGGCGGCTATGCCGTTGGGAAGATCATGGAAGATCATCCAGCCGATCACAGTTGCGACCGGGATTTCGAGATATTGCATGGGTGCCAGAGTTGCCGACGGCGCATAGCGTAGCGACCATGTCATCAACAGATGCGCAACGGTGCCAAGCGCTCCGATCGCGAAGAGCAGCCAGAGTGTTTCTCCGTTTGGCATAACGAATGATAGTTGATCGATGCCAGTGCTTGATCCGAGCAGCAGGGTCGGTAGCAGGATTACTGTCGCCATTGCGCCTGACACCGCTTGCAGCGAAACCGGATCGGTCTCTTTTGCGATCTGTCGTGTCACCAACATGAACAGTGCGAATACCACCGCGACGATCAGAGGGAGAAGGGCGGGGGCACCGACCTCGGCAAAGCTGGGCTGGATCACCAGCAACGTGCCGATGAACCCGACGACACAGGCGATCAGACGTCGGGGTCCGACCTGTTCGCCCAAAACGAACCTGCCGAGCATCAGCATGATGAAGGGCATGACAAACGCGATGGCCACGGCATCGGCCAGCGGCAGGAACAGCAACGCGCTGAACATGGCCGAGATACCGGCGATATGCAGCAGGGTCCGGATTACGGTCAGCCGCAGAACTCGCCCGTGCATCCGCCATGAGCGGTTGGTTGCGGCAATCAGCGGGGCCAGAATCATGACCTGAACCGCGAAGCGCACCAGAACCAACAGGCCGATTGGCGTGATTTCTCCCAGCACTTTCGCCATGGCATCGCCCAGCGGGGCGAGCACGCAAAAACCGAGCATCAAAACGATGCCGAATACGGGGCGATCCTGAGTCATGGCGCGACGCTAGCGGTTTCGCTTCGCGCTGGGAAGCTCTGTCATCACGCCTTGGGCAGCGGCTGGGCTTTGGTGTAGTCCGGGCCGATGCAGGTGGGCAGTCCGTCGCCCAGGTGCAGCCACCGCAGCTTTTCCTCATGTGCAACATGCAGGGTGGGTTCCAAGGTCTCAGGATTCTCGAGCGTCGCAACATAGAGATGCAGTACATCCGACATTTTTGTCGACCGAAACGAGATCGGAGTGCCGCAATGGGGGCAGAAGCTGCGCTCGACCCCGGGGGAGGAATGGAAGCGCTTGGGTTCCTCACCAGTCCAGCGCCACTGGCCGTCGCGCACCCCGAAATAGGTGGTCATCGGGGCGGCACACTGGCGTCGGCAACTGTCGCAGTGGCAGGTGACGCAGGACAGAACCGGAGGATCGACTTCGAAACTGATCCTGCCACATAAGCAGTGTCCGCGCATCTTGATCGCCTCCTGTATCGGCTCAGCAGTTCGGCACGTTGACGGCGAGCCCTCCTAGTGAGGTCTCTTTGTATTTGGCGTGCATGTCATGTCCGGTTTGGCGCATGGTTTCGATCGCGGCATCCAGCGGCATGAAATGCTTGCCGTCGCCGCGCAGTGCAAGCGAGGCCGCTGAGACCGCCTTGATCGCACCCAGCCCGTTGCGCTCGATACATGGCACCTGCACCAGACCGGCAACAGGGTCGCAGGTCATGCCCAGATGATGTTCCAGCGCAATCTCGGCGGCATTTTCCACCTGTTCAGGCGTGCCACCCATGACAGCACAAAGACCTGCCGCCGCCATTGCCGATGCACTTCCAACCTCTGCCTGGCAGCCCGCTTCAGCACCCGAGATCGAGGCATTGTATTTTACCAACCCGCCAATGGCGGCGGCAGTCAGAAGGAAATCTTCGATATGGCTTTCCGAGGCACCCGGAACGTGATCAAGGTAGTAGCGCAACACCGAAGGCAACACACCGGCCGCGCCGTTGGTGGGCGCAGTGACGACCTGACCGCCGGCGGCGTTTTCCTCGTTCACGGCCATGGCGTAAACGCTCATCCAGTCATTGATTGTGTGCGGAGCATTCAGGTTCATGCCGCGTTCAGCCACCAGCGCATCGTGGATGCCCTTGGCGCGCCGACGCACATTCAGACCACCGGGCAGGATACCATCCGTGGTCAGTCCACGCTCGATACAGTCATTCATCACCTGCCACAGCCGGGCAGAGCCCTTGGCAAAGCTTTCGGGGCAACCACGCGCGATTTCGTTTTCGCGTTTCATCTGAGCAATCGATTTGCCGGTGTCCTTTGCCATCTGCAGCATTTCAGCGGCGCTTTTGAACGGGAAGGGAACGGGCGCGCCTTCTTCGGTATCCTTGCCTTCGGCCAGTTCTTCTTCGGTCAGGACGAAACCGCCACCCACCGAGTAATAAACCTGCCGCAAGATAACGTCATCCTGCGCATCGGTGGCCATCAGGATCATGCCGTTGGCATGGCCGGGCAGATTGTGTTCGAAATCGAAGACCAGATCGGTCTTGGGGTTGAACTTGAGTGTCGGCAGCCCTTCGGGCGTGACTGTGTGGGTCTCATTGATCTGGGCCAGTGCAACCTCGGCCTTGTCGTTGTCATACGTGTCGAGCGCGAATCCTGCCAAGCCGAGAATCGTGGCGCGATCAGTCGCATGGCCGACGCCGGTAAACGCCAGTGATCCATGCAGCGAGCCGCGCAGACCCGAGAATTCAAACGGAGATGCGCGCATCAGGTCCAGAAACCGTGCGGCGGCGACCATCGGTCCCATGGTGTGTGACGAGGACGGGCCGATGCCCACTTTGAACATATCGAAGACAGAGAGAAACATATCAGATAGCTGAGCCTTCTGGCGGGTTGGCATAGATAGGTGAGGTGAAGGGCGTAGCTCCCAGCCCCTCGGCGGTGTTGGCTGCGCGTGTAGCTGGTCGCAACTCCAACTGCATCAGGATTTTTTGCAGATAAGGTGTATCGGCCAGCTGATACCAGCTGCGATCGGCCTGTGTGGGATAAAGTGCCATCCAGCGCATCATGCAAGCCACATAATAGCTGAGAACCGAGGGGTGGTCGGCGCGAAACCATTCGGGCGCGTTCTGGGCGAGCGTATCCAGTAGCTTCAGGTGTTGAAGCAGCCTGGGGCGGATGCCCTCACGCAGTGTGTTGGCCTGCGCGGCAGCAATGTACTTTTCGGCGTAGAACAGGATGCGCAGGTCGGCATGCACCGTGTTGGAGGCGAAGAACAGCCATTTCAGAAAGGCCGCGCGCTCCGGGCTGTTTGGTCCAGGTGCCATTTTGCCATGGGTGTCAGCCAGCCACAGCAGAATTGCTGCGGTCTCAAAGATCGGTCCTTGTGGCGTGTTCAGTACCGGTATCAGCCCGTTTGGGTTCAGCGCGCGATAGGCCGCGCTATCCTGTTCGTTCTGGGTGCGGTCGACCAGAACGGTGTGATAGGGCAACCCCATCTCTTCCAGCGTCAGCCGGATCACCAGCGAAGCATTGTCAGGGGCGTAATGCAGACGGTACGGCGTTTCCATGGCATCTATCTATGTCGCAAGTCGATCCTACACAGACCTGATTGCGACCTTTCCTATTAGAAAGGCGTATTTCAGCGGCATGTTAGCACAGTTGCAGGGCGATTTGCCTCTCGCAGTCGATAGGGGCATTCCGTATAAGGCGAACAGAAGGCTTAGGGGATGAAGTTATGAGCAAGGATTTGTCGCCGATCGACAAAGCTAAGTATGTTGCGGCCTATCGTGCGGCAGATCTGGTTGAAGACGGTATGCGCGTGGGGCTCGGCACCGGATCGACAGCTGCCTGGTTGGTCCGTCGCCTGGGTGAACGCGTACGAGACGAAGGGCTTAAGATCAAAGGGGTTCCCACATCAACCGCAACGGCACAGTTGGCGCTTGAGGTGGGGATCGAAGTCGTCTCGCTGGATCAGGCCGGGTGGCTGGATCTGACCATCGATGGCGCGGATGAGTTCGATAATGAGTTCAATCTGATCAAGGGCGGCGGTGCCGCGCTGTTACAGGAAAAGATCGTGGCGACGGCCAGCGATCAGATGGTGGTGATCGCCGACGCGGGCAAAGAGGTCGAAACGCTGGGTGCGTTCCCCTTGCCGGTCGAGGTGATCCCGTTTGGCTGGCAGACCACCCGCACCCTGATCGAAGAGGCGCTGGACACGATTGATGTGCTGGGCACGTCGGTTACCCTGCGCATGAATGGCGAAGCACCGAAGGTCACGGATGAGGGTAACCACATTCTGGACTTGCATTTGAAACGCATCGGCAATGCGCGGCAACTGGCGCTTGTATTGAACCAGATCCCCGGCGTGGTTGAGAATGGCTTGTTCATTGATATCTGCGACAAGGTCGTGGTCGGTTACGGTGATGGCCGCGTCGAGATGCGTGATATCAACGCAGGCACGGTCCAGACTGACATGCTGGGTGAGAATGGGGATAATCTGTTCTCGGATCTGGCGGAATGAGTGCTGGATGTCGATTTGGTGGACACTGAAATAAAACCAGAGTTTCAGCTGCCAAGGGGTTGGCAGCCCGGAATTCAGGCCCAGATAACCAATGCATTTTGGCCAAGCGGAATAAAAAAGGAACGCACCCATGAGCTTTGACTATGATCTGTTCGTCATCGGAGGCGGCTCGGGCGGGGTTCGCGCGGCGCGTGTGGCGGCGGGTGAAAACGGGGCCAAGGTGGCGCTGGCGGAAGAGGATCGGTATGGCGGGACCTGCGTGATCCGGGGCTGCGTGCCCAAGAAGCTGATGGTATTTGCCAGCGAGTATTCCGGGATGGTCGGCGATGCGCAGGCATATGGTTGGGATATTCAGTCAGGTGCGTTCAATTGGGATACGTTCCACGGCAAGCTGGTTGCCGAGTTGGATCGGCTGGAAGGCATCTATCGCAACATCCTCAAGAACAATGGCGTTGAAAGTTTTGATCAGCGCGCGCGCGTGGTTGATCCCCATACGGTCGAACTGGCCGATGGCACTCGCAAGACGGCCAAACATATTCTGATCGCTACAGGTGGTCGCCCAGTTGTGCCCGAGTTTCCCGGATCGGAACTGGCCATCACCTCGAACGAGATTTTCCACCTGGAGAAATTGCCCGAGAGCATTCTCATCGTTGGTGGAGGCTATATCGCCAGTGAATTTGCCGGGATCATGAATGGGCTTGGGGTCAAGACGACTCAGTTCTATCGCGGCGCGCAGATTTTACGCGGCTTTGATGAGGAGGCGCGCGGCCTGATCTGCGAAGAGATGCGCCAGAACGGTATCGACGTGCGCTTGGGCACCAACGTGCTTGAGATGACCAAGGACGGCGACAAGATCCGTGTCAAAGCGACCGATGGCACTCAGGACCACTTCGATGTGGTGATGTATGCCACGGGTCGTGCACCGAATGCGGATGATCTGGGACTGGAAGCGCTGGGCGTCGAACGTGGCCGCAAAGGTGAGATCATCGTGGATGAGTACAGCCAGACCGGCGTGCCTTCGATCTACGCCATCGGCGACGTCACGGATCGGGTCAACCTGACTCCGGTGGCGATCCGCGAAGGTATGGCTTTTGTGGAAACGGTGTTCAAAGGCAACCCAACCCCGGTTGATCACGAGCTAATACCCACTGCCATCTTCACACAGCCTGAATTCGGCACCGTGGGTCTGAGCGAGGAAGAGGCAGCGTCGCAAGAGCCGGTTGAGATTTACGCCACCTCGTTCAAGCCGATGCAACAGGCGTTTGCCGGTGGTACACAGCGGGTTTTGATGAAACTGATCGTGTCTCAGGCAACGCGTAAGGTGTTGGGATGCCACATTGTTGCACCCGGTGCGGGCGAGATGATCCAGCTGGCAGGTATTGCCGTAAAGATGGGCGCAACCAAGGAAGATTTCGACCGTACGGTCGCCGTTCACCCGGTCATGGCCGAGGAATTGGTGACAATGCGGCAACCTGTGCGCACGGCTTGATTTGCAACCGGGCGCACACAAGTTACAAGGGAACCCGTGATCACACGGTCCTACACGGTCTAAACAAGGGAAAAGACAAATATGGCGGGCAACAGCGGTGGCCCCTGGGGGGGCGGAGGCTCTTCCGGAGGCGGAGGAAATCGGGGTAACAACGGGGACGGGCGCAAGCCCCCCGAAGGCGACGGCCCGCAGATCCCCGAGATCGATGAGCTGATGAAGAAGGGTCAAGAGCAGCTGCGCGTCCTGATGGGCGGTCGTGGCGGCGGTGGCCGTGGCACGAACGGCTCGGGCGGCGGCGGTGGTCCGGCGTTTACCAAGGGCACCGTTGCGATTGGTCTTGTGGCCGCTGCGGTCTTGTGGGGGCTGGCCAGCTTCTACACCGTCAAGCCCGAAGAACAGTCGGTTGAACTGTTCCTGGGTGAGTTCTCGGCCGTTGGTAATCCCGGTCTGAACTTTGCCCCGTGGCCGTTTGTGACTGCCGAGGTTATCCCGGTCACCCGCGAACAGAACGAAGACATGGGCGGCGCGCGTGGCAGCGACGATGGCCTGATGCTGACCGGTGACGAGAATGTGGTCGATATCGACTATCAGGTCGTCTGGAACATCAATGACCCGGCCAAGTACCTGTTCAACCTGCGCGACCCACGTCAGACGATCCGTGCCGTGTCAGAATCGGCGATGCGCGAGATCATTGCGCAAAGCGAACTGGCCCCGATCCTGAACCGGGATCGTGGTATCATCGCCGAACGTCTGCAGGAGCTGATTCAGCAGACAATGGACAGCTACGACTCGGGCGTGAATATCGTCCGTGTGAACTTTGACAAGGCTGACCCGCCGCAGGACGTGATCGCCGCCTTCCGAGACGTTCAGGCCGCTGCGCAGGAGCGTGACCGGCTGCAAAACGTCGCTGACGCCTATGCCAACCGTGTGTTGGCCGAAGCGCGTGGTGAAGCGGCGCAGGTTCTGGAAGAGGCTGAAGCCTATCGCGCCCAGCAGATCAACAGCGCGCAGGGTGAGGCCAGCCGTTTCAGCGCGGTTCTCGAGGAATATTCCAAAGCGCCGGACGTGACCCGCAAACGTCTGTATCTGGAGCGGATGGAGCAGGTTCTGGGTGATGTGGACAAGATCATTCTGGATGAAAACTCGACCGGATCAGGGCAGGGCGTCGTGCCATATCTGCCGCTGAACGAACTGCGCCGTAGCCAGACCGAAGGGAACAACTGATGCGTAAAGCGACATTTATACTGCCCGTCGTCTTCATCGCGATTGTAGGTGTTCTGTCCTCGATCTTCATCGTGGATGAACGCGAACGCGCGCTGGTTCTGCAATTTGGTCGCGTTGTAGCGGTCAAGGAAGAACCCGGTCTGGCGTTCAAGATCCCGCTGATTCAGGAAGTTGTTCGCTATGATGACCGCATCCTGTCCATTGATGTTCAACCGCTGGAAGTGACGCCTCTGGATGATCGTCGTCTGGTGGTTGATGCCTTCGCGCGCTATCGGATTTCCGATCTGGAACAGTTCCGTCAGGCCGTTGGTGTCGGCGGTATCCCGGTGGCCGAG
Organism: Ruegeria sp. C2; assembly: GCF_056537765.1. Classification (NCBI taxonomy): domain Bacteria; kingdom Pseudomonadati; phylum Pseudomonadota; class Alphaproteobacteria; order Rhodobacterales; family Roseobacteraceae; genus Ruegeria; species Ruegeria sp. C2. The sequence continues at coordinate 444,956 of NZ_JBQFRZ010000001.1, forward strand.
GATCGTCTGGACCGCATTCTGCGCGCTGAAACGCGTGAGGTTCTGGGTTCGGTCTCGTCCCGCGATATCCTGAGTTCGGATCGTGCCGCGCTGATGCTGCGCATCCGCAACAGCGCGATTGCCGAGGCGCGGGCACTGGGGGTCAGCGTGATCGACGTGCGTCTGAAGGCGACCGATCTGCCGCAAGCCAACCTTGAGGCGACCTTTGACCGGATGAAGGCCGAGCGGGAACGTGAAGCAACCGACGAACGTGCCCGCGGTAACGAGGCTGCTCAGCGTGTCCGTGCGCAGGCCGACCGGACCGTGGTCGAACTGGTATCGGACGCCAACCGCGAGGCCGAGATCATTCGCGGTGAGGCTGACGCCGAACGCAACGCGATCTTCGCCGAAGCCTATGGCGCAGACCCGGAATTCTTTGAGTTTTATCGCTCGCTGACCGCCTATGAGAATGCTCTGCAAGGGAGCAACAGCTCTTTGATCCTGAGCCCGGATTCCGAGTTCTTCAACTACCTTGCCTCGCCGACTGGTCGGCGGGCGCCAGCGGCTGCGGCTTCTGAGTAATGGGTATGATCCTTCTGGCCTTCGGGCTGGTGTTAATTGTCGAGGGGCTGGCCTATGCGCTGGCCCCTTCGCTTATTGAACGCATGTTAGAGGCATTGCGAGCACTGCCAGAACAGGCGCGGCGCTTGATGGGGCTGCTGTGCGTAGTCAGTGGCGTTATCCTGCTCTGGGGAGCCTATCAGGTCGGCTTTTGATACAAGGTTCTCACTTGCCGGTGATTTCCCCGCGATCCCGAGTTGCGGGCTTGGCCAAACTGACTACATTGGTTGCTAAGAGGGGACCTCAAGCTAGGTCCCGCTGAAGAACGATCGACAAGGAGAACCCCAAGTGCAGGCGAAAGCGCGCAGTGTGTCCGTCCGGCGGGACGATGTTGGTGTGATGGTACGGCTGATGTGGCTGGCCTTCATGGGGATGGTGCTGGTTCTGGCGCAGACATTGGCCGCGCAGGCCCGTGACAGCCTTGCGCCGCTGGCCGAAAAGATCAGCCCGGCGGTGGTGAATATCACTACCTCGACCCTGATCGAAGGGCAGACTGGTCCGCAGGGGATCGTGCCCGAAGGCTCTCCGTTCGAAGATTTCTTCCGTGAATTCCAGGACCGCAATGGCGGCAACGGCGAAAACCGCCCGCGCCGCAGCAATGCGCTGGGGTCGGGATTTGTGATCTCGGAAGACGGTTTTATCGTCACCAACAACCACGTCATTGCCGAAGCGGATGAAATTCTGATCGAATTCTTCCCTGGCGACGGGCAGCCGGTAAAGGAACTGCCTGCTAAAGTGATCGGCACTGACGAGAAAACTGATATCGCGCTGCTGAAGGTCGAAGCCGAGGGGCCGCTGCAATACGTTCAGTTCGGCAATAGCGACACCATGCGCGTCGGTGATTGGGTTATCGCGATGGGCAATCCGCTGGGGCAGGGTTTTTCGGTTTCAGCGGGGATTGTATCGGCCCGGAACCGGGCGCTGAGCGGGTCTTATGACGACTACATCCAGACGGATGCGGCGATTAACCGGGGAAACTCGGGCGGACCGTTGTTCAACATGGATGGCGAGGTGATCGGTGTGAATACCGCGATCCTGTCGCCCAATGGCGGCTCGATCGGGATCGGGTTCTCGATGGCTTCGAACGTGGTGATCAAGGTTGTCGATCAGTTGCGCGAATTCGGTGAGACGCGCCGCGGCTGGCTGGGTGTGCGCATTCAGGATGTGACCGAAGATATGGCTGAGGCGATGGGTCTTGATAAACCCGGCGGCGCGCTGATCAGTGACGTGCCCGAGGGACCGGCGAAAGAAGCTGGTCTGCTGGCCGGAGATGTAATCATCAGCTTTGATGGCGTCGAAGTTGAAGATACGCGTGGGCTGGTGCGTCAGGTCGGTGAGACGACCGTGGGCAAATCCGTGCGCGTGGTTGTGCATCGCGACGGCGGCACGCAAACCGTTCTGGTGACCTTGGGCCGTCGTGAGGATGCTGAGCGCACAGATGAGGGTGGAGAACCTGAGGCTGAGACGCCGACGGAAGAGGACAAGGATATTCTGGGTCTGACCATCGCACCTTTGGGTGACAGCCAGCGTGAAGAGCTGGGATTGGATGCCGACGCCGAGGGGCTGCTGGTGACCAATGTCGATGACTCTTCCGAAGCTTTTGAGAAGGGGCTACGCGCTGGTGATTTGATCACTGAAGCTGGCCAGCAGAAGGTGGATTCGATCGCCGATCTTGAGGCGCGGATGGATGAGGCGCGTGAGGCTGGTCGCAAGTCGCTGTTGCTGTTGGTGCGCCGTGGTGGAGAACCCAGATTCGTGGCGCTGAGCTTAGAACAGTAATCAGACGATTAGTCTGGAAAATGACAGGCCGGGGTCACGACCCCGGCCTTTTTTAATACTTTGTTAAGAAAGAAGCCATATGCCGGGGAAGGCATATGGCTCTGGTACAGGGAGAGGTCGGTGGACAGATATCGGGGATGATAAAACCGACCTCCTACGGTAACAGGATTGACCTTAGGGCAATCTTCAAGCCGCGTATGTGAAGCGGATCACATCTGTGCCGAAAAGTTAGATTAAATCGGATTCGGCCAGTTGCCGCAGCGCATCGAGATCATGAATCTGCAATCCTCCGCGTGAGGCTTCGACCACGTTGTCTCGTTTCCATGTCGAAATGGTTTTCGATACCGCCTCACGCGTGGCTCCGACAAATTCGGCCAGTTCACTTTGCGACAGGGTGATGCGCGCGGTCGGTGTGTCCTGCTGGCCGGCCAAATGCAGCAGCTTGCGCGCCAGCCGGATCGGCATTGGCAGAAAGACCTGTTCGTTCAACTGGTCACCCATCCAGCGCATGCGCACACCGGCCAAACGGATCAGGTCAACCGCCAGATCGGGGTTCTTTCGGATCTGATCCATCACATCCTTATGCCGAACCCGCAGAACTTTGGCAGGATCGGCGGCTGTAACCGTGGCCGTGCGGGGGCCGCTGTCAAAAAGCGCAATCTCGCCAAACACCTCACCCGGACGCATCAGCCTGAGCGACAGCTTGCGCCCGCTCATGGCCAGAAAAGACACTTCGAGCGTGCCTGTGAGAATTGCATAAAGCGCCTCTCCCGGATCGCCCTGTTCGAACAGGACGTCGCCGCTGTCGAGAGTAACTTCGGAGGCCAGAGAGGCCAGCATCTTGCGCAGCTCTTCAGAAGCTTCAGAAAGAAATCCACTGTTGGGAAATGCCATCATACGGGCGCAGGTCTCCGGTGGTGAGTGGTGCGAGTTCGATAAACTTTCCACAGCTTTGCGCCTAAGCCAAGGTTTTTGTCGGCTTTTCCTTGGGTCAGGCCGCGCTCTATTGTTTGTCCGGATCGTCCATATAGCGTTGCAGCATGCTGAATTGCAGCATCAGGAACGCCATGAGCGCGATCGGAAATCCAAAGGTTTCGATCTTGACCCAGAGATCGGTCGACAGCGTGCGCCAGACCAGTTCATTGGCCATTGCAAGCACCGCAAAACAAGCGCACAGCCGGCGGGTCAGGATCATCCAGCCCTCCTGACGCATGGGCAGCATCTCGTCCAGAACGTAAGCCAGATAGGACTTTCCCTGCAAAAGACCGATCCCGAGGATGACGGAAAAGAAGCCGTAGACCAGCGTGGTTTTCATCTTGAAGAAGCGCTCGTCGTTGAACCATGCGGTGAGGCCACCGAAGAAAATCACCATGAAGGCGGTGAAAATTTGCATCCGGCTGAGCTTTCCCGTCAGATACCAAAGGATGCCCATGGCGGCCAGCATCAGGGGAACAAAGAGGATGGTGGCGACGATAAAACCCGAATACTCGATGCCGCCGATCACGAAATTGTCATCACGCAGGCGCAAGTAAATGAAGAAGAAGGCAAGCGGGGGCCCGAGTTCGAGCACCTGTTTGAGGAATGGGTTGATGTCTTTTTTCTCTGCCATGATTCCGACCTGCTGCTTATCCGCCCATTTCAACTATTACGGCGCCGAGTGCAATCAATGCCATCAATGTGATCCGTCTGGGTCCCACAGTTTCTTTCAGAACCAGCCAGCCGATGAGCGCGGCAAAGACGGTGGAGGTTTCGCGTAGGACCGCAGCTTCTCCGACCTTGTCGAGCCGTGTGGCGAGCATGATGGCACCGAAAGACATGGGGGCAATGATGCTGCCCGCAAGGCCACGTAGCATCAGAGGCCCGAGCGCCGGACGATGGATCATGGCGCGGTATCTGAGAGCTGCATAGATCGGCATGGCAGCCCCGTCGATCATGAAAAACCACGCTAGAAAGGTGAACGGGTCGGCTGTGGCACGGATTCCGTAGGCGTCATAGGTGGTATAGAGAGCGACGAAGAGACCGGTGGCGATCGCCAGCGCCAGGGCGATCCCCAGAGTTTCACGATTGGTTTCGAGATAGCGCAGGTTATACGCTGCCAGTCCGAAGATGCCTGCCATCAGAGTGCCCACGCCGAGCCATTGGATGGTCGAGAACGTCTCACCGAATAGCAGATAAGCCCCAATCACTGTGAATAGTGGACCGGTCCCCCGCACCACAGGATAGACGACGGTATAGGAGCCTTTGGTGTACGCCATCGCTTGCAGGATCTTGTAGCCGATATGGATCAGCCAAACGACGGCAAAAATGGGCCACATATAGGGTTCGGGCCATGGAACGACGAAGAAGGCGAAAGGCATGGCCATCAGGCAATAACAGGCGTCAATCGCCCCGCGTGACATCCAGGGGTCGTGGCGGCCCTTTTGCAAGGCACCAAAGACTGCATGCAGGAACGCCGCCATCAGCGCGAGGCCGAGGGCGAGGTGGTGGCCGGATTCGGTGCCTTCAAGGGAGATCAGCCAGTCGCTCAAATCGGGGCTTTCGCTTGGGTGGAGAAGGTGGGGGGCTGTCTGCCCCCCACACCCCCCGAGGATATTTTTTGCCAGATGAAGGGGCGGATCAGGTTTGCAAGCCGGTGAGGGCGGCGGCGAATTCTTCGGGATCGAAGGGTGCGAGGTCGTCGATTTGTTCGCCGACGCCGATGGCGTGAATAGGAAGTCCGAACTTATCGGCCAGTGCGACGAGTACGCCGCCTTTGGCGGTGCCGTCGAGCTTGGTCATCACGAGGCCTGAGACGTCGGCGAGGTTGCGGAAGGTCTCCACCTGGCTGAGGGCGTTCTGGCCGGTGGTGGCGTCCAGTACCAGCAAGGTGTTGTGTGGGGCGGTGTCATCGACCTTGCGGATGACGCGAACGATTTTGGCCAGCTCTTCCATCAGGTCTGCGCGGTTTTGCAGGCGGCCTGCGGTGTCGATCATCAGCAGGTCAGCGCCTTCGTTTTGCGCCTTGGTCAACGCGTCGAAGGCCAGCGAGGCGGGATCGGAGCCTTCGGGTGCGGTCAGGACGGGCACGCCGGCGCGGTCGCCCCAGACCTGCAGTTGTTCGACGGCGGCGGCACGGAAGGTGTCCCCGGCGGCGATGACGACCTTTTTGCCTGCAGCTTTGAACTGGCTGGCCAGTTTCCCGATGGTTGTGGTTTTGCCGGAGCCGTTGACGCCCACGACCAGAACCACCTGCGGCCGCTTTGGATAAAGCGGCATGGGTTTGGCCACAGGCTCCATCACGCGGGCCACCTCTTGCGCCAGCAGTTGTTTGATTTCCTGGGTCGAAAGTTTGCGGCCAAAGCGCCCCTCGGCCATGTTCGACGTGACACGCAGGGCGGTGTCGACGCCCATATCGGAGGCGATCAGCAGCTCTTCGAGCTGTTCCAGCATGTCGTCGTCCAGCGTACGACGGACAACGGTTTGGGTATCGCTGCGACTGAACAGACGGCCCAGCAGTCCTTTAGATTCGGGCGGCGGCGGGGCTGGTGCGGGGTCTGCAGGTGCGGGAGAGGGCGGCTCGGAGGGTTGGGGCGTGGGTGCCGGTGAGGGCACCTCGGGGACCGGTTGCGGTTCCGGTTCGGGCTGCGGAATCACCGGATCGGGTGCAGTTTCCTCGCCGCCATCCTCGACGATCGCGTCCAGCCCCTCTTCGAGGCGTGAGGAGGATTTGAACAGCTTGTCCTTGAGCTTTGAGAAAAACGCCATTTCTAGGTCTCCGCAGGTGTTCCCCTCACCTAATGCGGATTGGCGGCAGTTGCAAAGGGTCAGGTGAAGGCGATCAGGAACCCGGCCTGCGCACCCCAGTAGAGTGGCCAGATCATGTAGGGCGTTAGCTTTAGAGCGGGGTGGTCTGCAGGCAGCAGGAACTTCTCGGTCGCAAGGATCAGGTCCGACGCGATGAACGCCATTGCAGCGGGCATGGCCCAGCGCAATGCACCCGCGTCCGGCAGGGACAGAACGGCGATACCCATGCCCAGGATGATCGGAATATAGGCGAGGACTGGCCCCTTGATATCTCCGGCGCGCGGGGCAAGCAGGGTGGCCATGACGATGCCCAGAACCAGCAATGACCAGAAGATAACGGGTTGCGTCAGGATCAGGCTTGGATCGCTGACCGGATGTGTCAGGAACAGCGCGATGTAGGCGAGATGTCCGGTGGCGAACGCTGCGATCCCGGCCATGAAGGTGGCCTCGGTTTCGCGCGACAACAGGGCATCGCCGATGGCACATAGGGCCAGAGCGAGGACGAGCAACCAAGGTGCAGCCGTGAGCCATGCAATGAGCGCCAACAACGCGACGGATGCGGTCTTCAACTGGGTGCGTAGAATACCAGCGGGGCGGGCCGTGAGCGGTAGGTAGGCCAGTGCGCAGGCGGCCGCCGCCCAGAAAAGAAGTGTCGGCATTGTTCCTCCCCAAGAGTGTTACGTTCATGTCGTCATGATTGCGTGAGGTCATCAAGATGTGACGTGAGGGTAGTCTGCGCTGTGGAAAGGTTGATTGGTGCAAGTGGGCGGCATCTGACAAGATGCTGCTATGTACAGACTGTCTATGATTCTGCTGGCGCTTCTTGCGCAATCCGCTGCGGCGCAATCGCCGTTATCGGGGACCGAGTTTGACGCCTATACCCGTGGAAAGACCTTGTTCTATGGCTTTGACGGTCAGGCCTATGGGGTTGAGCGATATTTACCCAATCGGCGCGTGATCTGGTCATTTCTGGATGGGGACTGCAAGGAAGGTGTCTGGTACGAGCGCGAAGACCAGATATGTTTTCTGTACGAAGACAGGTTGGACCCGCAATGCTGGGTTTTCACCGAGTTTGGGGGCAGGCTGATTGCGCAGTTCGAAGGTGATCCGACAGCGACAGAGCTCTATGAGGCCGAGGATGTCGGCGAAGAGATGATCTGTTACGGACCCGAAATCGGGGTTTGATGTCAGAGATCTGAGACCTCTAATTCCTCATAACTGATCATGACGTGATGCTGGTATGCGGGCCTCTGGGTCAGTGTTTCGTAGTAGCGGCGAAGATTGAGAAATGACGCACGTTTGATATCGATATCGTAGTATCGGTACAGGATATGTCCCAGCTGTATATCGGCCAGTGTTAAACTCGAACTCGTTAGATACTCCGTTTGAGATAGTTGCGCATCAGCTATGGCCAGTCTGAATTCCAAATGAGAAACAGCTTGTGTGATCATAGTATCGTCACGATCCGCGGGTGCTATTCTTGTCACACGCCAGAAGACGGGCACTGTGAAAGCCATGGCTATGTTGATCTTGGCCCACTCAGCCCATTTGTCGATCTCTGCGCGCCGCACGGGGTCTGAAGGCCAAAATGCATCATCGCCATATCGGGATGAGAGGTATCGCAGGATAGCTCCGGTCTCCCACAGCGGGGTATTATCTCCATCTTGAAGAACCGGGATGGTTCGGTTCGGGTTTAGTTCGGCGAATTCGGGGCTGTCCAGACCGCCGAACCTGTGCCCGACATCGTGACGCTGATACTTCAGGCCTAGTTCGCCAATGCACCACATCAGCGCCTGTACGTTCGAAGATGTTTTTCGGCCCCAGATTTTAAGCATAGCTAAAAAAGTGACCCCTGATCGGGAGTCGGCGGTTTGGGCGTGCGTTTGGGTTTGATCGTGTCGCTTTGGCCGGTGCTGAACTTGCCATCTGCGAATTCGATCTCCAGGCTGGTGTGCTTCTCGGCTTCGGCTTTACGGGTCAGAACCTGATCTCCTGCGCGGACAACGGCATAGCCGCGCTCCAGCGTTGCTTTGTAACTGAGGGTTTCGCGCAGGCGGTCGGTGGCGTCTAGTTGCTGACGCATGCGATCCAGGCGTGTGGTTTGCGCGGTGTTCAGACGCTCTGACAGGCGATCCAGTGTCTCACGTCGGGTTTGCAGTTCTCGCTGAATCGGGCGCAGGGACAAGCGCGACGACAGGTTGCGCCAGCGGTCGCGGCGGGTTTCGACCAGGTTGCGCAGGGTCGAGGGGCGCAGGTGAGCCGAGGTATCAAGCAGTTTGACACGTCGATTTTGTACGCCCCGGATCAATGCGCTGGGCAGGCGCTCGGCCACCTGATCGAGCCGTTGACGCGGGCTGTCCAGCAGTGCCTCGGGGCGCGGCAGGGCGCGGGACAGGTCGCGCAGGCGTTGGCTTCGGCGTTGCACGGCGTCGGTGGCGGCGCGGGACAGGCGGGCGCCTTGTTCTCCGGTCCAGGCCAGCAGTTCCATGCGAACAGGTACGGCGAGTTCGGCAGCGGCCGTCGGGGTCGGCGCGCGGCGGTCCGAGACATAGTCGATCAGTGTGGTGTCCGTTTCGTGACCTACGGCTGAAATCAGTGGAATGTCTGAGGCGGCTGCGGCCCGGGCGACGCTTTCTTCGTTGAACCCCCAGAGGTCTTCGATTGAACCGCCTCCGCGCGCGACGATGATCAGGTCGGGGCGGGGCAACGCGCCGCCTGGTGTGAGCGCATTGAAACCTTCGATGGCGCGGGTCACCTCAGGGGCGCAGTTGGCGCCCTGGACGGCCACGGGCCAGATCAGGACTTTACGGGGAAAGCGGTCGCGCAAGCGGTGAAGGATATCACGGATCACCGCGCCCGAAGGTGAGGTGACGACGCCAATGATTTCTGGCAGATAGGGCAGGGGTTTCTTGCGCTCAGGCGCAAATAGACCTTCGGATTCGAGCTGCTTTTTTCGCTTCTCCAACAGCGCCATCAGAGCGCCTTGTCCGGCGACTGCGACTTCATCGACGTTCAGGTTATATTTTGACTGGGCACCGAAGGCCGTCAGGCGGCCGGTGACGACCACTTCGAGCCCTTCTTCAGGCACAACCGACAGGCCAGAGATCTGGCCCTTCCACGTGGTACAGGCCAATACGTTCCGATCATCCTTGATGTCGTAATACAGATGCCCTGAGCGGGCCTTGAACACGCGCCCGACCTCGCCGCGTACCCGGATTCGCCCAAACGTGCCTTCGAGCGTGCGCTTCACCTCTCCGGAAATGTCCGAGACGGTGTATTCAGGGGTATTTTGGCCGGGAATGGGGTCGTCAAGCAGGTCGGACATTTCAGCGCCTTGTGTCAAATGCTCGCCCAGCTTAGAACGCGCGGCAAGCGAGGCCAAGCAGATCGGAGAGCAGTCATGAATATCCTCATTCTCGGGAGCGGTGGGCGCGAACACAGTCTGGCCTGGGCAGTGATGCAGAATCCCAAATGCGACCGTCTGATCGTGGCACCGGGTAATGCCGGAATTGCTCAGATCGCCGATTGCGCTGCATTGGATATCGAGAATGGTGGAGCCGTGGTCAGTTTTGCCGAGGAAAACGCAATCGATTTTGTGATCGTTGGCCCTGAGGCCCCGCTGGCGGCGGGTGTTGCGGATCGTTTGCGCGAAGCAGGCGTGTTGGTCTTTGGCCCCTCGGCCGCGGCGGCGCAGCTGGAAGCTTCCAAGAGCTTCACCAAAGAGATTTGCGACGCGGCGAAGGCACCGACAGCAGCTTACGCGCGATTTACCGAAGCGGATCCCGCAAAAGCATATATCCGTGAACAGGGTGCGCCCATCGTGGTCAAGGCTGACGGTCTCGCTGCAGGCAAGGGCGTGATCGTGGCGATGGACGAGCAGACCGCACTGGACGCCATTGATGATATGTTTGGTGGTGTTTTTGGCGGTGCCGGTGCTGAGGTGGTCGTCGAAGAGTTCATGGAGGGTGAGGAAGCCTCGCTGTTCGTACTCTGTGACGGGGATGAAATTCTGTCGATTGGCACCGCTCAGGATCATAAACGTGTCGGAGAGGGGGATACCGGCCTGAATACCGGTGGTATGGGGGCCTATTCTCCGGCGCCTGTTCTGAGCCCAGAGGTTGAGGCACGTGCGATGGACGAAATCATTCGCCCAACCATGGCCGAAATGAAACGGCGGGGGATGCCGTTTCAAGGGGTTTTGTATGCTGGCCTTATGATCAAGGACGGTCAGCCCAGGCTGGTAGAATACAACGTGCGGTTTGGCGATCCGGAATGCCAGGTTCTGATGATGCGTCTGGGGGCGCAAGCCATGGACCTGATGCACGCCGCTGCCGAAGGGCGATTGGGTGAGACACGGGTTAACTGGGCTGACGATCACGCCATGACCATAGTTATGGCTGCGAAAGGGTATCCGGGTGCTTACGAGAAAGGTTCGGCGATTTCTGGTTTGGGCGAGTTGCCGGAGGACAGCTGCAACATGGTGTTTCACGCAGGCACCAAAGCAGTCGACGGGCAGGTCGTGGCATCCGGTGGCCGCGTGCTGAATGTGACGGCACGCGGCGAAACACTGCAGGAGGCGCGGGACCGGGCCTATGCGATGGTGGATGGCGTGGACTGGCCCGAGGGGTTCTATCGCCGCGATATCGGCTGGCGGGCGCTCTGATCTGATTGTTAGGCTTTGCCCGTCTATATTGTTTTGGGTGAGAGGCGCTACTCTTCGCGTTCCCCGGAGTATTTTTAGCCAGATGAAGGCTGGATCAGCAGGTCAGAGCTGTGGTGAGATCCTTGCGGTTCCTGAGTGGGCCGAGGTCGGTGGTTTCCCAACCGCCATTGTAGGAGACGCTGACGATGCGGGACCAGTCGGCGCTGGCAACGATCAGTTCAGGTGCGCCGTCGCATTGGCGTAGGCCGCCGGAGATGAAGTCCTCTCCGATCTGGTGGTTGGTCAGGCCGGGGATCGTCGCGATTTCGGTCAGATCGCCATCTTTGTAGCGCCATATGCGCAGGGTTTTGGCCAGATGGGGACGGTCGATATAAGCGATCTCGACATTGCCGTCGTCATCGAGATCGATTGCACCGATTGGGGCGAGCCAGCGATTGCGGGTACCGATATGTGGTGTGGCGGCAACTTTCGTGCCGCGCGCGTTATAGATCGCCAATTGTGCGCCGGTCTGAGCCTGGGATTCGACGACGATAACTTCGGGTGCTCCATCGCCATCCACATCTGCCAACCGAGGCATGAGATCTTCGAACACGCGATCCGATGAGAGGCGAATGGTAAGAGTGGATTGGTCCGAGCCTATACCATCAAGGACCAGATCGAGCGCGCCATACTCAATAGCGTCACCGAGTACACCATGTGCATAGCGTTTGGTGGGTTCGGAAAAATGTGCGGATGCGATCCTGTCTGCCGAAAGCGCGGGGAGCGTTCCGATCAGCCACACGAGTGATGTCAACAACGCGCCGCGCGACCGAGATTGCCATAGGCGAACCGGGGGACGCGGCGCTTTGGAGAACATCAGATCTGCTTTTCGGGCATCTGCACAACAAGGCCGTCCAACGCGTCGGTGACCTTGATCTGGCAAGTCAGGCGCGAGCGGGCAGGATTGGGTTCGTAAGCGAAATCCAGCATGTCTTCTTCCATGTCGTCCTTGGCCGGGATTTTCTCGACCCAGTCGGGGTGGATATAGACATGGCAGGTCGAGCAGGCGCAGGCGCCGCCGCAATCGGCCTCGATGCCGGGAATATTGTTGTCACGGGCCCCTTCCATGACCGTCAGTCCGTTGGCGACCTCGACTGTGTGTTCGGTACCGCCATGCTCGACATAGGTGATCTTTGCCATTGCGTGCGTCTTCCTTCTTCGATTGTCGAATTCTTCCTTAGTGAAGGGAGTTAAGTGTTTCTAGTGGGAATTGCGACCTTGGATGCCGCGAACGGATATTTGCGGCCTTGGTGAAGCCTGATGTACTTTTCGGGCGACACAGTCACAATGCGACAAAGGAGGGGGATTTAGGCAAAGCGTTTGCCCGATGGATGCTACCAACGCCCGGATGCGCCACCACCACCAGATCGACCACCGCCGAAACCACCTCCGCGGGAGCTATTGGAAACCTGAGGGATGTAATAGTTTGTTTCTTCAACATAATCGCATTTAAGGCATTCAATTCGGCGCACGCCTGAACCAGCCGTGGTTGTGCTTGCGGCAAGTGTGATGCGGCGCCTCTGCCGCAGACTGCGGTTGCCACATCTTGGGCAGGTTCGAAATCGCACCAAGCTATCGCTTATGAAATTGCGGCCCTTGAGCATCATAATCATCATTGCAAAGAGACCAAACATCCAGAGACCCGGATCATCATTTGTTTTCTTGGCGGGTGCGGCCTTTCCAGTGCGGAAAGGTTGTACGATCTGATCTATGACAGCTGTGGTACCGACCTTGATTCCAATTGCATAATTGTTTGTTTTGAAGGCCGGGAGGAATTTTTCGTCAACAATGCGTTGCGTGGCCTGATCCCAATTTCGCCCATAAGCGGCGCCAAGCTCGATTCGCATGGCCCTGTCGTCTCGCAAGACCATCACAAGCACACCATCGTTTCGCGAAGCGTCGCCGATCCCCCAGTGGTTGAACAGTTCGGTTGCAAATTGTTCGAGCGTCAGATTGTGGGCATAGTCGCTTTGAGTGCGCAGCGTCAGGATGGTCAATTCAACCCCTGTCTCGCGTCTGAGCTTACCTAGTTGTTTGGAAAGTGTCTCCTCATCCGACGGGCTGAGCAAATTGGCAAAGTCATTGACGGTCGTACTTTGATAATCAGGATAGGTTTGTCCAAGCGCAGCGCTGGCCCAAACTACTAATAAGACGAATAAAATTCTCATGACTACTCGCGGATTTTTGCTGAAGCATATCATAAGGTTATGCCGCGGCAATCAGGATTTGATCAGAACCTGAGAGATTTATTCGCCGTATTCCATTAGCGGTTTTGACCGTGATCACCGCCTGAACAAGACCCCCTGAGCCTGTTTGTCCCGATGGTCCCCGCGCAATTCCGCATGTAGCGCGCGGCCGGCCTGCACTGCGGGGCGGGCGCTCATCATGTGGAGCCAGCGGGTGAAGTGCGGTTTGTCCTCCAGTACCTGCTGTTGCCCTTCCCAGAGGCTTGCCCAACCCCAGATCGACATATCGGCGATGGAGTAGAAATCGCCTGCGACATACTCGTGTTCGGCCAATCTGCGATCGAGAACGCCATATAGGCGGGCGACTTCGGAACGGTAGCGGTCCTTGGGATAGGGAAGGTCTTGCGGTGGCTCCAGCTGCGGGGCGTATTTCAGGAAGTGATGCGCCTGGCCGGCCATCGGGCCAACGCCACCCATCTGCCACATGAGCCATTCCTCGACCGCGATCCGTTCACGCTCGGTCTTGCCGTAGAAACGCCTCGTTTTACGCGCCAGATACATCAGGATCGCACCGCTTTCGAAGATCGAAACAGGTGCGCCGTCAGGGCCATCAGGGTCGACAATCGCAGGCATGCGGTTGTTGGGAGAGATCTTCAGAAACCCGGGGTCGAACTGGTCGCCCTTGCCGATATTGATCAGGTGGGTCGAATAGGGCAACTCCATCTCTTCCAGAGCGATGGAAACCTTCCAGCCATTCGGCGTGGGCCAGAAATACAGATCGATCATGATACCTCCTCAGCTTATCGCGATCATGAGGGTTTAGGCGCGCGCGGCAAGGGGCAGCGTTGCAGTGTTACGAAAGCGTGACCGGCATCCGACCGGTCTTGACCATCGGCGGGACGCGGCGTAAACGCATGCCCAATACGTGGCGATTTGTTACCGGATTGCGGGCCACGCTAAACAACACCGCTAAAAGGTCAGGATGAAAGACCCCTTTCGCTTGACCGCGTCTGGGGTTTTTTGTTTGCCCCCTCGAGGGCTGAAAGGAATGACATGAGCGAGAGCTGGAACAAACGCACCCAAGCCGTCCATGGCGGCATTCGTCGCAGTCAATATAACGAAGTCTCCGAGGCGATCTTTCTGACGCAAGGGTTTGTCTATGAGAATGCTGAGCAGGCCGAGGCCCGGTTCATTGAGACCGGCCCGGATGAGTTCATCTATGCCCGCTACGGAAACCCGACCGTTTCGATGTTCGAACAACGCATTGCCGCGCTGGAAGGGGGCGAGGACGCGTTTGCTGCCGCCTCAGGCATGGCTGCTGTGAATGGTGCGCTGACTTCGATGCTGAAGTCAGGCGATCACGTGGTTTCGGCCAAGGCGCTGTTCGGGTCCTGCCTGTACATCCTCGAAAACATCCTGACCCGCTACGGTGTCGAGGTGACGTTTGTGGATGGCACCGATCTGGATGCGTGGGCGGCTGCAATCCGGCCTGAGACCAAGGCGGTGTTCTTCGAATCCATGTCAAACCCAACGCTTGAAGTGATCGATATTGCTGCGGTGTCGAAACTGGCTCATGCAGTTGGTGCAACCGTGATCGTCGACAACGTGTTCTCGACCCCGGTCTTCTCGCGCGCGATCGAACAGGGCGCAGACGTCGTCGTCTATTCGGCGACCAAGCATATTGACGGGCAGGGGCGTGCGCTGGGTGGTGTGATCATCGGTACAAAAGAGTTCATCCGCGGTACGGTCGAGCCTTACATGAAACACACTGGCGGTGCGCTCAGCCCGTTTAGCGCGTGGATCATGGTCAAAGGTATTGAAACCATGGCATTGCGCGTGAATGCGCAGGCCGACAGCGCACAGAAAATTGCCGAAGCTCTGGAGGGGCATCCGGCACTGGAGCGGACGCTGTATCCCGGTCTGAAGACGCATGCACAGAACGCATTGGTGCAGGAACAGTTGGGCGGCAAAGGCGGTACCGTTCTGTCGTTGGACATCAAGGGTGGCAAAGCAGGCGCTTTTGCGTTCCTGAATGCGCTGACGATCCCGGTAATCTCGAACAACCTTGGCGATGCCAAATCAATTGCAACCCATCCAGCCACCACTACGCACCAGCGTCTGAGTGAAGAGCAGCGGGATGAATTAGGTATCACGCCGGGCCTGATCCGCCTGTCAGTGGGGCTTGAGGATGCGGGCGATCTGCTGGCGGATATTGAGCGGGCTTTGGCTGCATCTCAGGGTTAACGCCCGCTGGTAATTCTTGGTCAGGCGGGTTTAACCCGCCTGATTGGCCGCTTTTGGTTGAAAAGTGACGGTTTTTCTCATTTAATTTCGATCCGGGATGCTATCCCGCGCGTATCGTTCCGGACTGGTAATTAAACCTCGGTCGTATATAACCGACGGCCTAGCAAGGGACCCGTGCAAATGAACATTCATCCGCGCGATATCAACGAGACGCCTGATCACAATCAGGCCGCAGCAGCGCTTAAGCTGTTGCGCGACTGGGCGAAATCTGCTTCGGCTGCCGAGATCAGTCAGCTTGATCCGGCGGTTGCGCAACTTGTTCCGGGTCTTGTGTCGACGAATTACCCGGCCCTATCGCGCGAGTATCCCGAGGATTTCGAGTCGAACGCGGCTTACAAGGTCACCTTGCCCGACCTGCAAAACGGTCCCTCCAGCTTGATCCGGGGATCGAAACAGCAAATCCAGCACGTTGGCATTTCGAATTTTCGACTGCCTATCCGATTTCACCGCAAGAATGGTGCAGAACTGACGCTTGAGACTTCAGTGACCGGTTCGGTCAGTCTTGAGGCCGAGAAGAAGGGCATCAACATGTCCCGGATCATGCGGTCTTTCTACAAGCACGCCGAACGCACCTTCAGTTTTGAGGTGATGGAAGCGGCCTTGAGCGATTATCTATCTGATCTGGACAGCCTGGATGCGCGCATTCAGATGCGCTTTTCCTATCCGGATCAGATCAAGAGCTTGCGCTCGGGCTTGTCCGGTTACCAATACTACGACATCGCGCTGGAACTGGTCGAGCGGGGCGGTGAGCGTCTGAAGATCATGCATCTGGACTATGTCTATTCCTCGACATGCCCATGTTCACTTGAGCTAAGCGAGCACGCGCGCGCCACGCGTGGACAGTTGGCAACACCGCATTCGCAGCGCTCGGTGGCCCGGATTTCCGTTGTGGTCGATTGCAACGCCGACTGCCTGTGGTTCGAGGATCTGATCGCGCTCTGCCGTCGTGCGGTTCCGACCGAAACGCAAGTGATGGTCAAGCGCGAGGATGAACAGGCCTTTGCCGAGCTGAACGCCGCGAATCCGATCTTTGTCGAGGATGCCGCGCGTCTGTTCTGCGCCGAGCTGCAGGCCGATCACCATGTCGGCGATTTTCGGGTGATCGCGAGTCATCAGGAAAGCCTGCACAGCCACGATGCCGTATCGATTCTGACCGAGGGTCCAACCTTCGAATCTGCCAGCCTGGACCCGCGTTTGTTCACCACGTTGTTCCATGTTGGTTGATTGACCCAACGGAAGCTGCTGGAAAAACGATCAAAAATCCCGAATGGGCGCCTTTTTGCCGCAATGCAGCAGGAAATGCTGCATCTGCGCCCTGACTTGCGTTAAACTGAGCCCGAGTGCAGCTGCTGCACGCCCGCGCATGCTGGGTCGTGCAGCCCGAAAGGAAGCCGGGACGTGCGACGCCTTGGACCGCGAACCTGCAAATCCGCCCGGACGATTGGGGCGGACGAGGTCCTTTACTCTTCTTCCGGCTGCCTCGGTTTTATCAGGAGAGACATGCAATGAATCCGATTTCTCAACCGCTTGAGTTTCAGGCAGCGGCCATTCGTGTGGCCGGCTATGCGATGGTCAGCCAGATGGAGATCATGCAGATCATGACCCGTGCAGCCTTTGAACTGCCGATGGCGCCCTTGCAAGGGCTGAAAACGGTCGAAACACCGGCACTTACGGCGCGCAAGGTGGCACCGGCAAAACCAGCGACGCCGAAAGCGAAATCCGCAACTAAACCGAAAGTAGTGGCAGCAACGCCCAAAGCGGCCGCGAAACCCAAGGCCGCCCCTAAGGCAAAGGCTGCACCCAAGACGAAACCTGCTGCGGTTAAGCCCGCTCCTGCGGCCAAGCCCACACTTGCGGCCAAGTCGGCTCCTGTGGCCAAGCCCGCCCCTGCCAAAGCTGCTGCGAAACCCGTGTCGACCGAAGCGAAAGCTGTTGCTGCGTTTAAATCAGCGGCCGCGGCAAAGGCGAGGGAAGCCACAAACGCTCCTAAACCTGCGGTGACCCCAAAGCCAGCCGCTAGGGCTGCGCAACCCGCCCCGGCCAAGCCTGCGGTGACCAAGGCGGCACCTGCAAAACCCGCAACAGTGAAGCCCGCTCCGGTCAAAGCCACGGCTGCGAAACCCGCCCCGGCCAAACCCGCAGCGACAAAGCCAGCACCTGCGAAAACCGCTGCAGTAAAGCCCGCTCCGGTCAAAGCTACGGCAGCGAAAACCGCCCCGGCCAAGCCAGCGCTTGAAAAGCCCATCGCCACAGCAAATATAGAGCAGGCCAAATCCGCCGCTCGTCGCACGCGGGCACCATCGAAACCGCCCGCAATGCCGCCCGCATCTGCGAAATCCGACACTTAACGCGGATCATCTGCTTGACACCGTCGGGCTAGCGCGCCAACGCTGCCCGTCATGATGGATCTTCGCCCGGTCGGATACGTGATTGGCCTGTTGGTCGCCATTCTAGGGGTGACCATGCTGTTGCCGATGCTTGCCGACCTGATCGAAGGGCGGGATGAGTGGCACGTTTTCTTTGAAAGCGCGGTCATCACGCTCTTGACCGGCAGTGTTCTTGCGATGAGTTGCTCGAATGGGGTTGGCGAGGGTCTTACCATCCGTCAGACCTTTCTGCTGACCTCAGGGGTCTGGGTGGCGCTACCGATTTTTGGCGCCATCCCGTTTCTGTTCGGCGAGACGGAACTGCGTTTCGTCGATGCGTATTTCGAGGCGATGTCGGGTCTGACAACCACCGGCTCGACCGTGATATCCGGGCTCGATGATTTACCACAGGGTCTGCTGCTGTGGCGCGGCGTACTGCAATGGTTGGGCGGTATCGGCATTATCGTCGTCGCCATGGTATTCTTGCCCGAATTGCGGGTGGGTGGTATGCAGATCTTCCGCTCGGAGGGGTTTGAAACGATGGGGAAAATCCTGCCGCGCGCGCAGGAGATCGCGGGGCAGATTTCGCTGATCTATGTATTCCTCACCGTCGTTTGCGCTCTGGTTTATGCGGGCTTCGGCATGAGCTTCTTCGACGCTGTTGTACATTCCATGACCACTATCGCGACGGGTGGTTTTTCGAATTACGACAGCTCATTCGCACGCTTCTCCGGGCCGATGGAATACGCCGCTGCCGTCTTCATGATCCTCGCGGCGCTACCTTTCGTGCGTTATGTGCAATTGGCCAACGGATATACAAGCTCACTGTGGAAAGACAGCCAGATCAGGGCGTTTCTGGCGACCATAGCGGTTCTTGTGGTGGTTATGTCGATCTTCCTGACCTCGGTCTTTCCCCACCATTGGGAGCGGGCATTTCGCGAGTCGCTGTTCAACATAACCTCGATCATCTCGGGCACCGGCTATGCGAGTGTCGACTATATGGGCTGGGGCAGTTTTCCGGTCATGCTGTTTTTTCTGATCGGGCTGATCGGCGGTTGTGCGGGCTCGACCGCATGTTCGATCAAGGTGTTTCGTTATCAGTTGCTGTTTGCCTCGATCAAAACCCAGATCCGCCGCATCCGTTCGCCGCATGGTGTGTTTGTGCCGCGCTATGATGGGCGGGCAATTGGCAGGGATGTTCTGACATCGGTCATGAGCTTCTTCATGTTCTTCGTGCTCTCGATGGGGGTTCTGTCCTGGGCGCTCGCGTTGACAGGGCTGGATTTTATCACATCTGTCTCGGGGGCGGCGACGGCGCTGGCCAATGTCGGGCCGGGGCTGGGGGACCAGATCGGGCCTGCGGGCAACTTTGCGGGTTTGAATGATAGTGCGAAATGGCTGCTGACCATCGGCATGTTGGTCGGTCGCCTGGAATTGCTGGCCGTCTACGCAATCTTCACGGTTCAGTTCTGGAGGGGATAATGAAGCGACCGCTGGGCGCGCAAATCTCGCATATGTTGAAGGATCGCGGCGTCGATGTGATTTTCGGCATTCCCGGCGTGCATAATCAAGAGATGTATCGCGGCATCGAAGAGGCCGGGATCACCCATGTTTTGGCTCGGCATGAGCAAGGGGCCGGATTCATGGCCGATGGCTATGCCCGCGCAACCGGCAAGCCGGGTGTGGCCTACGTCATTACCGGGCCGGGGTTGTGCAATATCATGACGCCGATGGGGCAGGCATACTCGGATTCGGTGCCGATGCTGGTGCTGTCTTCTTGCCTGGACGAGATTGATGCGCAGCGCGGTCAATTGCATCAGATGAAAGACCAGCGCGCCGCCGCCGAGACGGTGGCGGACTGGTCTTGTCAGGCAAACGATGCGCAGGCGGCATACGGATTGATTGAACGTGCGTTTGAAGAGTTTGAACTCTCACGCTCGCGCCCGAAGCATATTCAGGTGCCAATTGCGCAACTGCAGGCCGAGGCCAGCGCTGCGCCGATCCCGAATCCTTCTGCGCTGGATAAAAACGCCCTGCCGCCAGATGTGTCGTCAGTTCTAACCTTGCTCAATGACGCGCAGCGGCCATTGTTTATGCTGGGCGGTGGCTGCCGGTCGAACCTATGGCGGCAGATATTGACGCAGCTGGGGGCTGCTTGTTTCACGACCTATGCCGGGCGCGGCTTGGTTGGGGCCGATTATCCGTTGGATTTTGGATCAATGCTGCCCCGTCCGGGCAGCGTCGAAGTGATCAGCTCGGCGGATCTGATCGTGGTTGTCGGTGCCGAATTGGGCGAGGTTGATCTTTGGCGGCATGATTTGGGTCACTCCGCGACCATGGTGCGTGTCGATCTGGACCCTGAGGTTCTATCGGATCGCCACCGCGCTGGCGTAAAGTTGCAGGCAGATGGTGAGAGCTTTGCACAAGCGCTCTGGGAAGCTATCCAGCAGATTAAACCAGCTGTCGGATGGTCCGAGGAAGAGGTGCGCGAAGCCCGCGCCCGCTGGCGGGCTGATGTGGATGCGGAACGTCCGGGGATTGTCCCGGTGGCTGATGCGCTCAGGGCGGCGATGCCAGCGGATACGATGATCTATTCGGATATGACCCAGTTTGCCTACGCTTCGAAAGAGGTCTGGGACATGGCTGTCCCCCATCACTGGCACCACCCGACCGGGTTTGGCACGCTGGGTTACGCCGTGCCTGCAGGGATTGGTGGCGCAGTGGCGCGGCGGCGTAAGCCTACTGCGGTGATCGTAGGTGATTATGGCTTTCACTATACGATGCAAGAGCTTGGGGTTGCCGTGGAACTTGGCCTGTCGTTGCCCATCATCCTATGGGACAATGGCAAGCTGAAAGAGATTGAAGACAGCATGGTGCGCGGACAGATCGCGCCTAATGCGGTCGTCGCACGCAACCCTGATTTCTGTAAACTGGCCGAAGCCTTCGGGGCGCGGTCTGCCGCGCCGCAAACTCTGGATGAGATGCAAACTGCTGTGCACGACGCTTTTGAAGCGGGGAAGCCGACACTGATCAGGGTCACGCCGGACATCTTGTGAGCTAAAAAAGGCGCCGCACCTAAGGGCCGCGCTTTTTTTCCTGATCTTAGCGAATTAGTCCCAGCAATGCACCAGAACGGTCATTCCGTTGGCCCTGCGGCTCAGCTCATTTGGGGAAATCTGGGCCGAGCCCTGCGCCGGTTGACCCGAGATACCCGCCTTGGTCAGAACCTCGGTCAGCCGTTCGACATTTGCTGCAAGGCTCACCGAATCCGGCAGGGCGCGCCCGTCGGATGGTGTAGGCAGCAGCATGCCAACCACACTGCCGCTGTCATCGAAGACCGGCCCACCTGCGTCTCCGGGCTGTGCGGCCAGTGCAAGACGTTTGACACCGTTTTCGCCGTTGAGGCCGCGAATATCAGCGATTTCACCAAAGGTCAGGGTCGGAGCCCCCAACGCGCCTTCGTAAGAAAAGCCTGACACAGCAACCTGAGACTGGATTCGTGGTTGATCGGCTCGGAACTCGGCGACGCTGATCGGGGCGAGCGTCCGGTTTGGGCGCAGAACAGCAACGCCCAGATTGGTATCTTGCCACGCCACCTGAACCTCTTGATCGCCATCCAACGTGATGCGCGTGCAGTTGTCTGCGGCCTCTGTGACAGTCAGTACAGTTCCGTCGGCGTCGGCAAAGAAGCCCGATCGGGACAACCTCGGTTTGCGGATTTGCAGGCCTGAGAGCAGATCGATACGTTGTTCGGCGTCCGCGCCTGCGCCAGCATCCAGCACAGCGTCATTGGTAGCAAAGCTGGCGCGCATCGCCGCCAGAACGCGCGCACGACGCGCCTCATCCCCTTCAGGCCAGACCAGGGTAAACCCTTTGATCTTGCCGTCTTTCAACGCCGCTTGAGTGAATGAGACACTCCCGTTGCCGCGTCCTTCGATGGTAAAGCTGTTGCCGCGCAGGGCGCGTTCACCTTCCAATGGGATGATCTCAAGCGATTGCATCACTTCATACAGCGCGCGTAGCGTGGCCGGGGAGCCTTCCTGAGAGATCAACAGCGCCTTGGCGTTCAGATCGGAGTTGGGTTTGAAATGGGCAAATGGGGCCTCATAGCGATCAAAACCCAGCACACCCAGCGGCATATCCAAATCAATCCCGGCTTGCGGGTCGGAATACCGATCCATCCCGACGCTGATCAGCGGTGCGTTGTAGTCATCCATCAGCGACTTGCGCTGCAGGGTGGTCAGAACACCGGTCGCCTCGAAGCCGTTGAACCGCTGCCAATCCGCCATCGAGCGGCGGGTGCCCTGGCCAAAGGCACCGTCGATGGTCGAGTTGTAGAAACCGGCGGCTTGCAATGCAGTTTGCAGGTCCTTGCGTTCCTGCGCGGTCAGAAGGCGTTCGCCCTGCAATGCCTCAGCGCGCGTTTGGTCTGAGTCTTGCGGGGTCAGACCGGCTTGTGGTTGTTCCTGCGGCTCGGGTTGGACCGGGGCTGTAATCACCCCGCGGTTCAGGATATTGGCGCCGATAGGCCAGAATTGCTGCCTCAGTGCGCTGGAGAAAGCGATGAAGCTGTCAGATGGGATCTGGCGTTCAGCGCGATAGACACGCAGAACCTGCTCGGCATCATCGCGCAAATAGGGCCCGATAACAATGGCATACCAGCCAGAGTTCAGTTGAAACCCGTTTACGTCAGGCAGGGCGTTGGCATAGGCCTGCGCCCGTTCCTGCGCCTCACGCAGCGACGGCTGCGCTTCGATCTGAACCCAGACGCCCGCGTCCTGTTGGGCAAAA
Source organism: Ruegeria sp. C2 (assembly GCF_056537765.1). Lineage (NCBI taxonomy): Bacteria > Pseudomonadati > Pseudomonadota > Alphaproteobacteria > Rhodobacterales > Roseobacteraceae > Ruegeria > Ruegeria sp. C2. The sequence goes on from NZ_JBQFRZ010000001.1 coordinate 467,467, forward strand.
GCGGCGCGCAGGCCGAAGAGGAAAAAGAATGTAATAACCGTAAATACGCGTGTCATTGTCTGCCCGTTTTATGCAGTGTTTTCACTTTGGCGCAGATTACGCGGAATCGCCGCCTGATGACCATGCCCGGATTACGGGGAATTCTGTGTGTGGCCGCGCAGTGACAGAGTGGCTCATTGGCCCGTTGACGCCCTTTGGTGGCTTGCATAGGAAGGGCCGAACCCACCGGAACCGGGCGCCTGGGCGTCCAAGGGATATGTCATGACCGAACCCAAAAGCGCACCACGTTCATTTCAGGAGATCATCCTGCGGCTTCAGACCTATTGGGCGACGAAAGGCTGCGCGATCCTGCAACCTTATGACATGGAAGTTGGCGCGGGCACGTTCCACCCGGCGACCACCTTGCGCGCGTTGGGGTCCAAGGCGTGGGCCGCGGCTTATGTGCAGCCTTCGCGTCGACCGACGGACGGGCGGTATGGCGAGAACCCCAACCGGTTGCAGCATTACTATCAGTATCAGGTGCTGATCAAACCCAGCCCGCCGGATCTACAGGACCTGTATCTCGGCTCGCTCGAAGCCATCGGCATCGATATGGACCTGCACGACATCCGCTTTGTTGAGGATGACTGGGAAAGCCCGACGCTCGGTGCTTGGGGGCTAGGTTGGGAGGTTTGGTGTGATGGCATGGAAGTCAGCCAGTTCACCTATTTCCAACAGGTTGGCGGCCACGACTGTGCACCGGTCTCGGGCGAGTTGACCTATGGGCTTGAGCGGCTGGCCATGTATGTGCTGGGCATCGATCACGTGATGGACATGCCGTTCAACGATCCTCAGTCGCCCAGCCCGCTGACCTACGGCGACATCTTCAAGCAGACCGAAGAGGAATACGCGCGCTGGAACTTTGACGTGGCCAATACCGAGGTCTTGCTGCGTCACTTCGAAGAGGCCGAAGCGGAATGTGCGACCATTCTGGCGCAGGAGCATGACGACCCAAAAACCGGCAAGCGTATCATCATGGCGCATCCGGCCTATGATCAGTGCATCAAGGCCAGCCACATCTTCAACCTGCTTGATGCGCGAGGGGTTATCTCGGTGACCGAACGGCAGGCCTATATCGGCCGCGTCCGGGCGCTGGCCAAGCAATGCGCAGACGCGTTTGTGCAGACCGAGGCTGCTGGGTTCGAAGCTTGATGGCGGGCTTAGGCCAGACCGGGCAGCAACGCCTTCAGGCCGTCTGCGATCATGCTGATCGCTATGGCAGACAGGATCATGCCCATAAAACGACTCATGATCACGCGGGCATTGTCAGACAGCCGTTCGGCCAGCCAGGCGGCATTCCAGAATGTCACCAAAAGCAGGGCGACCACGACCAGAAAAACACCTGCATAAGCAATAGCTTCGATCGGATTTTTGATGTGGTGTGCGTACAGGATCAGTGTGGTGATCGTACCGGGACCAACCAGAATGGGAAAGGCCAGCGGGTAGAACGCGACCGTCTCGGGCGCGGGATAGGATTGCTTCTCGCCGTCGGTGCCGTGATGCGAGCTGCTTTCGTTGCCGTTCAGCATGTTCAGCCCGATCATCAGAACAACCAGTCCACCGGCAACGCGCAAATGGTCAACGCTGATGCCAAAAAGGCCCAGGGCCTGACTTCCGGCCGAGGCAAAGGCGCCTCCCAGTATCAGGCAGTACAGCGCCGTTTTCAGCGCCACCTTGCGCTGATCAGCAGCAGGCAGATCTTGTGTGACGCTCAGAAAAACTGGCAAATTCGTGATCGGGTTCATGATCGCGAACAATGCACCGAAGAATCCAACGGCAAGGGTGGTTTCCATCTCTGTCGCCTTACATCTGCCTGTAATGGTTTGAAACCTGACCTATTTCCCCAGAATATGAAAGAGGCCGCATAAACGATGACCGGGAAGCTTCTGGCGCTGATCCTTCTGTTTTCGGCCGCTCTGGCGGGTGGGAGCATGTATTACCTGCAGGTTTACGGCTTCTATTATGATGTCACGCCGAAGCCAGGCCAGGATGTTACTCTGATGGTCGCAGGAGCCGAGGTGCCGGAACCGATCAGCTACAGCGCATTTCAGGCGATAGATGCCGACAGCTCTCCGATCCGGTATCGGGCCTGTTTCGAAACCGATCTGACGCCCGATCAACTGGTCGGGTTTGTTGCTGTTGAAGACGCCGAACCGCTGACCGCGCCAGGATGGTTCGATTGTTACGATGCAGTCGCCTTGGCCGATGCGCTGAAATCGGGGCAGGCGCAGGCTTTCATGGGCGCGAAGAACATCCATTACGGCGTCGACCGCATCGTCGCGATCTCGCGGGACGGCAAGGGCTATATCTGGCACGCGCTGAACAATTGCGGTGAGAAAGCCTATGACGGCACCGTAGTGGGAGAAGACTGCCCGCCCAGACCGCAGGAGTGACACGTGGAGTTGGTCGTTGAGATCCCGAATTTCTTGACCGCGACGCTGGGTTTCGCGGTCTACTTGATTGGGGCTGAGATCAATGCCCGTATCGCAACGCTCCGCAGCTTCAATATCCCCGAGCCGGTGACTGGGGGTCTGTTGGCCTCCCTCGTGGTACTGACTCTGTATCTGTTATTTGGCGTTGAGCTGTCCTTTGGTCTGACCACACGGGATTTCCTGTTGGTGTTGTTCTTCGCCGGTATCGGATTGAATGCACGACTTTCGGATTTGATCGCAGGCGGCAAGCCATTGCTCCTGCTTCTGATTTTGACGCTACTGACTATCGTTGCACAGAACGTGATCGGGGCGGCAGGGGCGGCTCTGTTCGGCTATCCGGCGCAGGCGGGCGTTTTGTTTGGCTCGGCGGCATTGATCGGCGGCCATGGCACCGCGATCGCCTGGGCGCCAGAGGTCGCACAAGCCACCGGGCTCGAAGGCGCGACTGAGTTGGGTGTTGCTGTTGCCACTTTGGGCCTTGTATTGGCCGCTCTAGTCGGGGGTCCAATTGCGCGGCTGTTGGTCGAAGGGCGCAAGCTCAACCCCAGTCGTCCCGAGGAAGAGCACACAGTTGGTTTGCCCAATGAGGTCGACCAGAAATCCGCAATCGACCATCAGACGGTTATGCGGGTTCTGTTATATCTCAACCTTGCCATCATTTCAGGCGTGATCCTGAGTGAAGCCATCAGCGCTGCGGGGCTGAAACTGCCTTTGTTCGTGCCCTGCCTGATCATGGGGATTATCATTGCCAATCTGCGCGCGCTGCTTGCGCCCAACGCCCCTCCCGTGGCGCGGACGCCATCGCTGGCGCTGATCTCGGAATTCGCATTGGGGGCGTTCCTGGCGATGTCCCTGATGAGCCTGCAACTGTGGACTATAGCTGAGCTTGGCCTTGCGATAGCGTTGATCATGACCGCCCAGACGCTCTTTGCAGTGGTGTTCGTGATCTGGGTCCTGTTCCCGCTGATGGGCTCGAATTATCGCGCTGCTGTATTGGCCGCCGGCTTTGGCGGATTCGCTTTGGGCGCAACCCCAACCGCGATTGCAAATATGACCGCCGTGACCAAGCGATATGGCCCGTCGCCTATTGCCTTTATCGTACTGCCCCTTGTATCCGCCTTCTTTGTGGATATCGCCAATGCAATCGTCATCCAGACGATTGTGAGTTTCTAAGGACCGACTATGCCCGACCTGCTGATCGAATTGTTTTCCGAAGAGATCCCCGCGCGGATGCAAACCCGTGCTGGTGAAGACCTGAAAAAGCGGATCACGGACGGCTTGGTCGAGGGTGGACTGACCTATGCCTCGGCTGCGGCCTTGACCACGCCGCGCCGCCTGACACTGGCGGTCGAAGGGTTGTTGGCCGAAAGCCCCACCATCCGGGAAGAGCGTAAAGGCCCTAAGGTCGGAGCGCCCGACAAAGCCATTGAAGGGTTCCTGCGCGGGGCGGGACTGACCCGCGACCAACTCGAAGAGCGTGATACGCCCAAAGGCGCGGTCTATTTCGCGACCATCGAGAAAGCCGGTCGTCCGGCGGCTGAGATTGTGGCTGAAGTGCTGGAAGCGACGATCCGCAACTTCCCCTGGCCAAAATCGATGCGCTGGGGCGCGGGTTCGATGCGCTGGGTGCGGCCGCTGCACTCGATCCTGTGTGTCCTCAGCGATGAGGCGGGCGCGCAGGTTGTGCCGCTTGAGGTCGAAGGGATCACCTCTGGTGATACCACCGAGGGCCACCGCTTCATGGCCCCGAACCGATTTTCCGTTTCTTCGTTCGAGGACTACGCCGCCAAGCTGAAACGCGCCTTTGTGGTGCTTTCGCCCGAGGAGCGCGCCGAGCATATCTGGAACGATGCCCAGAACATGGCTTTCGCCGCGGGTCTGGAAGTTGTTGATGACAAGGGCCTTCTGGCCGAGGTGGCCGGTCTGGTTGAATGGCCTGTCGTGCTGATGGGACAGATCGACGAGGAGTTTCTGGAACTGCCGCTCGAGGTGCTGCAGACCTCGATGAAAGAGCACCAAAAGTTCTTTTCTGTAAAGAACCCCAAAACGGGCCGGATCGAGCGCTTCATAACCGTCGCCAACCGTGAGACCGCCGACAATGGCGCTACCATTCTGGCGGGGAATCAGAAGGTGCTGTCGGCGCGTTTGGCGGATGCCAAGTTCTTCTGGGAGAATGACCTGCGCATCGCCAAGTTGGACATGACCGTCTGGAGCAACGATCTGCAGAACGTGACCTTCCACAACAAGCTGGGTACGCAGGCTGAGCGGATTGAGCGTATCGCTGCCTTGGCTGGTGATCTGGCCGATGTCATGGGTGTTGATGCGCGTCAGGCCAAAGATGCGGCGCATCTGGCCAAGGCCGACCTGAGCTCGCAATTGGTCTATGAATTCCCCGAACTGCAGGGTTTGATGGGCCGCTATTATATCGCGGCTGCAGGTATGCGCCCCGAATTGGCTGCCGTAGCACAAGAACACTATTCGCCGTTGGGACCGTCTGATGACGTGCCGACTGCGCCGCTGTCGGTGACAGTGGCGTTGGCCGATAAGCTGGACACGCTGACCGGGTTCTGGGCGATTGACGAGAAACCCACCGGGTCGAAAGACCCGTTTGCCCTGCGCCGTGCTGCGCTTGGGGTAATCCGCCTGATCCTGACCAACGATCTGCGCCTGCCGCTGGGCCAGACTTTTGCAACTGCACTAGGTAATCTGTTGAAACTGCCGGAATGGCAGGCAGCTCTGCTAGAGGCCAAAGCGCGCCAAACGCAGGCGTCTGACGACGAGGCAGAGGCCGCCGCCAAGCGGGTGCATGATCTGGCGCATCAGGTCGAGGCTGCGAACGCAATCGTTGCTGCGGCCCCGTCGGACTTGTTGTCCTTCTTCCACGACCGCCTCAAGGTCTTCCTGCGTGATGAGGGCATCCGTCACGATATCATCGACGCCTGCATCGCGATGGACGGCAACGACGACCTCAACCTGTTGGTCAAACGCGCCCGTGCGCTGAACGCGGTGATTGCGACCGAGGATGGAGAGAACCTCGTGCAGGGATTCAAACGGGCCAACAACATCCTGTCTCAGGCGGAAGAGAAGGATGGGGTGGAATACTCCTATGGTGCGGATGTGAAATTTGCCGAAACCGACAGCGAGAAGGCGCTGTTCGCCGCGCTTGATACGGCAGAGGCCAAAATCGATCCCGCTCTGAAGGCCGAGGACTTTCCGACCGCTATGGCGGCGATGGCTGCGCTGCGGGCATCGGTGGATGCTTTCTTTGAGGATGTGCAGGTCAACACCGACAATGACATCCTGCGCCGCAACCGTCTGAACCTACTGAGCCAGATCCGCAAGGTCTGCTCCAGCGTTGCCGATCTGACCCTGATCGAGGGATAACGCCCTTGCGCCAAGGGCGCAGGGGCTTATGCTGCGGTGAAACCAAAAGGTGCCGCAGTGCAGAATAATCCGCAGACCACGCTTATTACCTCGAAAGCGCCCGTTGCCGCCAATACCCATGGCGGGCGGGCGAAATGCCTGCAACGCCTGGTTCGGCTCAAGATGCCGGTGCCGCGCACCGTAGCGCTCTCTTTTGACGCGGTGCAGCGAATTGCCGAAGGGCATGTACCCGATATCGCGGCAATAATGGAACAGTTCGACGCCGAAGCGCTGTTATGTGTGCGGCCCAGTTCCGAAGACCCCGATTGGGGCGGTCCGGGGGCGGTCCTGAATATCGGCATGAACGATGCCCGCTATCTGGACTTGTCCGCGGGTATGGGACGTGATGCAGCGGCCGCGCTCTATTTGCGGTTCGTGCAGAGCTATGCGATCCACGTGGCCCGGCTGGACCCGGATGTATTTGATGACATCGAGGCGGATGGACGTGAAGGGTTGAGCTTGTCTTTGCGCGCCTACGAAGATGAAACCGACGAAGCATTTCCGCAGGATCGGGGCGAGCAACTGATCGGCGTGCTGCGGTCGATGGCGCGGGCGTGGGACGGAACTTCGGCCCGTTTGCTACGGCAGGCCAAGGGCGCGCCGGCGGATGCCGGGCTGGGGCTGGTCGTTCAAGAGATGATCCCGGGTGTCGGGCAGGGCGAGTGCGGCTCGGGTGTGCTGCAGTTGATCGACCCGACGACGGGCATGCCGCAGATCACCGGTCGTTATCTGAGCCAGAGCCAGGGTCGGGATGCGTTGGGCGAAGGCGTCTCGGCGCTGTATCTGGAAAGGGATGAGCGCGGACAATCGCTGGAAGACGTCGCGCCCGGGGCTTTTGCCGATCTCAAGACCCACGCGGCGCTAATGCGTGAAAAACTGCGTGAAGAGATGCAGGTTGAGTTCGTCGTGCAGAATGGCGACGTACATATTCTGGATGGAGTCCGGGTTCAGCGTGGCTCGCGCGCGGCAATGCGGATTGCCGTCCGTCTGGCCGAAGACGGTATCATCCCGCCGCAAGAGGCGGTGATGCGGATCGACCCGCATTCGCTGAATGAATTGCTACACCGTCAGGTCCACCCCGAGGCAGCGCGTGACGTGCTGACCACTGGCATTGCCGCTAGCCCCGGTGCCGCGACCGGCCGCATCGTTTTCACGGCTGCTGAGGCACAGGCCAGCGCCGCGCGTGGCGAGCCTTGTGTTCTGGTGCGTCGTGAAACTTCGCCCGAGGATGTGCGGGGAATGCATGCAGCCGTGGCGGTGTTGACCGAAAAGGGCGGGATCACCAGCCACGCTGCCGTGATTGGCCGGGGCCTGGGATTGCCCTGTATCGTGGGCGCGTCCGAGATGCGGTTCCAGACCAAGAAAAAGATGCTGACTGCGCCGGACGGGCGCGTGTTCAAAACTGGCGATGTCCTGACCATCGATGGCACCTCAGGTCAAGTTCTGGCCGGACAACCCGAGATGCTTGAGGCGGCACTGGACGATTGCTTTCAAACGCTGATGGGTTGGGCGGACGCCGAGCGTGACATCGAAATTCGCGCCAATGCGGATACGCCTGCCGACGCGCAAACAGCGCGTAACTTTCAGGCGCAGGGCATTGGCCTGTGCCGGACCGAGCACATGTTCTTTGATCCGGGCCGCCTGACGGTGATGCGTGAAATGATCTTTGCCCAGACGCCCTCGGGACGATCTGCGGTGCTGGAACGTCTGCTGCCGATGCAGCGGCAGGATTTCGTGCAGTTGTTCCGAATCATGGAGGGGCAGCCAGTGTGCATCCGGCTGTTCGATCCGCCTTTGCATGAATTTCTACCCACCACACGCACGGGTCAGAGAGAACTGGCCGAGGCGTTGGATCTTCCGGTTTCGGATGTCGAACGCAGGGTCGAGGCGATGCGCGAATACAACCCTATGCTGGGGCTGCGCGGCGTACGTCTGGGTGTGACCGTGCCCGAGATCTATGACATGCAAGCCCGCGCCATATTCGAAGCGACGCTTGAGGCCAGTAAAGAGGGCGCACCCGTGGTTCCCGAGGTGATGATCCCTCTGGTGTCGGCCAAGCGCGAAGTCGAACTGGTGAAAGCGCGCATCGATGCGGTGGCTGCCGAGGTGGCCTCGGAGCGTGGACAAGAGCTCGACTATAGGTTGGGTGTCATGGTGGAAACGCCACGTGCCTGTCTGCGAGCGGATGAAATCGCGCCGAATACGTCTTTCCTGAGTTTCGGGACCAATGACCTGACCCAAATGACCTATGGTTTGTCCCGAGATGACGCTGGTCGGTTCATGTCGGCATATGTCCGCCTAGGCGTGTTTGGCGAAGATCCGTTTCACGTTCTGGATGCAGACGGGGTGGGTGAGTTACTCAAGCTAGGGGCAGAGCGTGGGCGCCAAGCTCAACCAGACGTTACACTTTCTGTCTGTGGCGAACATGGCGGCAACCCCGAATCAATCGCTATATGCCGGGCGCTCGGGTTCGACTATGTGTCCTGTTCTCCGTTCCGGGTTCCCGTCGCTCGGCTGTCAGCCGCTCAACTGGCAATTTCGTCCAAACTTGGGGGTTGACTAACTGTCTCCTACCTAGAAATAGTGGCTAAGGAAACGTTCCGCTGTCGACAAAAATCGGCGGTGTGAGCGGTTTTTCTCTTGCCTTTTTCAGAAAACTGGACGTCTGCCCTTAAGTAGGGTATCAGCCTCGTCGCGCCCGCCGGGGGAGGGTTTGGCGCGGAAGTGCCTGTGCGAGGTTATCTGATGAGACGCTACATATTGGCTGTTGCCGTGGGGGCTGCAGCCTTGCTGCCAAGTTTGTCGTTTGCCGAAAGGCAGAACGAAGGTAACTCTGTTGAGTTGGTTGCCCGTAACGAGTTACCAGCACAGAATTTCCGCGACTATCTGAAGCTGTTCAAGCCGCGTCAGACGCCGGAAAAGATCGAGATTTCTTACACCAAGGATTGGCTGGATCAGCAGCCCAAAGCGACCGGGGACGAGGGTTTCCGTTGTCTGGCTGAGGCGCTGTATTTCGAGGCCCGCGGCGAAAGCGTGCGCGGCCAGTTCGCAGTTGCCGAAGTGATCCTGAACCGTGTCGACAGCGCCCGTTTCCCGGATTCGCTGTGTGGCGTGATTAAGCAGGGCACCGGCAAACGTTATCAGTGCCAGTTCACCTACACTTGCGATGGTCAAAAAGAGGTCATCCATGAAAAGCGGGCGTATGAGCGTGTATCCAAGGTGGCGCGCGCCGCGATTGACGGCGTGGCGGAAGAGATGACCGCCGGGGCGACGCATTACCATACCAAGGCGGTTCGCCCCTCATGGTCGCGGGTTTACAAGGAAACCGCGCGGATTGGTGTGCATATTTTCTATCGCCACAATTATCGGACAGCGAGCAACTGATTGACGCACCAGCGCTGGAAGGGTGCTGGCGCAGTCCGATTTTGCCTCTATGTTGCGAGCCGGGAGGCTCGCGATGATCACTACGCGCAGACAGTTCATGCAATCGGCTCTGGCAATGTCGATGTTGCCGCGTGCAGCATTGGCGTCAGATATCGAATTGATCGCCCAACAATCTACGCAACAGATTGCGCCCGACGGTTATCCGCAGACGTCGGTATGGAGTTATGGTGCGGGCGTTCCGGGGGTCGAAATTCGGATCGGTCAAGGCAAACGGGTTCAGCGTACGCTGGTGAACGATCTGCCTCAGGCAACCGCGGTGCATTGGCATGGCATCCGGATCGACAATGCGATGGACGGTGTGCCCGGCTTGACGCAGGATGCGGTGCCCACGGGGGCCCGCTTTAACTATGATTTCGTTGTGCCGGATGCGGGAACCTTTTGGTATCACGCACATAATCGCTCGGTCGAACAGGTGGCGCGCGGGCTCTATGGTCCGTTGATCGTGGAAGAGGCCGTCGCTCCGGATGTCGATCAGGATCTTACTCTGATGCTGGACGATTGGCGGTTGGATCCCGAGACCGGTCAGATCACCGATGACTTCGACAATGGCCATGACCTGAGCCACGCTGGGCGGTTAGGCAATCTTATGTCTGTTAACGGACGGTTTGACCCATCCTACCCGGTGAAATCCGCCGAACGTTTGCGTCTGAGGTTGATTAACGCCGCAAATGCCAGGATATTCGATGTTTCGCTCGACGGTTTGACGGGGTGGATCGTGGCGCTTGATGGGATGCCGCTCGAGACGCCAATCGCCGTTGAAGATAGCTTTCCGCTTGCACCGGCACAACGGGCTGACCTGATTGTCGATGTCTCGGCAGAGGCAGGGCAGACCGCAAGTGTCGTCAGTATCGAGCGTGACGGCGCGTTTGGGTTGGTTAGGTTCGATGTGACAGGCGCTGCGGCAAGTTCCGTTCGTTCCGGGGTGAAGCCGTTACCCGCAAATCCGTTACCTGAGGTGGCACTGGAGGGTGCGCCGCTGCATCGCATGGCGATACAAGGTGGCGCGATGCGCTGGCTGGATCGCGCAATATTGGGGGATACTGAACTTTCGGGCCAGGAACTAGCGCAACTGGGACGGTTCTGGGCGCTCAACGGCTATGCTGAGCGACCTTCTGATCCGTTTCTGGATACGAATCTGGGCAACGTCCACCGTATTGAGTTTGTCAATGAGACGGCGTTTCCGCATGCGATGCATCTGCACGGCCACCATTTCAGGCTAATCCTGCCGGATGGCAGTCTGGGCCCGTGGCGTGACACCGTGTTGGTCGAGCGGGGACAGACCCGGCAGATCGCGTTGCTGGCCGATAATCCCGGCAATTGGCTGCTGCATTGCCACATGCTGGGTCATGCCGCCTCGGGTATGATGAGCTGGTACCGGGTCGCCTGACGCCGGATTCGATGGCTGGAAAGGCGTTTGCTGCAGTGTTATATGCCCGCACATCGCTTAATGTGGGCTGATTAGCCCTCCACGTCTGAAAAGGTCCATCAGATGAGCTCTGAAATCCGCCTTGCCTTCGCGCATCCGTCTGAACGGTCCGAAGCAACCGCCACGCGCGGTCCGCTGGATCGAATCTCTCTGCGCGATCATATCGTAGAGGTTGAGATCGGGGCCTTTCAGGCCGAGCGCGGCACCACACAGCGCATCTGTTTCAACATCGTGGTCGAAGTGCGCCCGCTGACCGATCCGATCGACGATGATGTGGATCGTATCCTGTCCTATGATCGCGTAACCGAAGCGATTGCGTTTGAACTTGCCGCTGAGCGGTTGAACCTTCTGGAAACTTTGGCAGACCGCGTGGCTGAACGTATCCTGCTTGAGCCTCAGGCTGTAAGGGCTTTTGTTCGCATCGAAAAGCTGGATCGCGGGCCCGGTGCTCTGGGGGTCGAGATCGTGCGCGGCAAAGATGCGGTACATCATGATGTGGCCGAGGAAGAACGACCGCATCCCCGGCTGGTCTTTCTGTCGAACGAGGCGATAGCGTCGAGCAATCTGGCTGGTTGGATCGACCAGCTACAGAACCGGCAACGCCCTCTGATCCTCTGTGTCGGCGCATCCGATCTTGCAGTCCCGCAAACCGGGCATGCGATGACCCAGCGCAGGATTGACCTGTTGGCGATCGAGCAGAACGCCTGGGTTTTGGCTGCTCGCGACCATCGATGCGTGGTCGTTTCGACCCGGACCGAGCTGGATTGGGCGATGAAAAACGACCAGATCTGTGTTTGGGCACCGTCCAAAATCGTATTGGACGCTGTGGATGGCCCCTCTGCGGCGCCGTCAGATGCGGTTGCGCTGGCAGCGTGGTTTGCCGCGACCTTCGAGGCCAGCGAGATGATGGTGATCGGTGGTGAACTGCCAGACGCGCCAAAGACGCCGCTGCGTGCAATTTCCGTGGATCAGGCGCGGTTGTGACAGTCTATTACCGACCGCTTGTTCAGCACGGGCCTCTGCGCCCGTCGGGCGCTGTGCCGCTGGCGGGTCAGCAATTGTGGTTCACGCAAGCTGAAAAGCTGCAGCGAGGCAAAACCTCAGAGATTGTAGAAATCGGTGATATTCCAGATGCATACATGGAGTATCTCACCTATCCACGCGCGACCATAGCCGGACTGGATATGGCGCAGCCGCAGATCATGGGTATTCTGAATGCAACGCCCGACAGTTTCTCGGATGGGGGCGTGCATAATTCGGTCGACGCGGCCCGCGCAGCCGCTGTCGGGATGGTCGGTCACGGGGCCAGCATTCTGGACATCGGCGGAGAATCCACCCGCCCTGGCGCCGATTTCGTACCCGCCGAGGAAGAGATCGCCCGCACGGAACCATTGATCGCAGCAATCCGGGCCGAGACCGATGCGCTGATTTCGATCGATACGCGTAAGGCCCGCGTCGCTGAGGCGGCGCATGCGGCTGGGGCAGGGCTGATCAATGATGTGTCGGGTTTTACCTTCGACCCACAGCTTGCTCCATTTTGTGCCCGGATTGGTGCGCCTGTCTGTGTGATGCACATGCAGGGCGATCCGACGACGATGCAGGATGATCCGCAATATGATGACGTTTTGCTGGATGTATATGACTTTCTCGCGGCGCAGATCGCGCATCTTGAGAGCCTTGGCCTGAGCCGCGATCTGATCATCGTCGACCCAGGCATTGGATTTGGCAAGACCACGGAGCACAACCTGATCCTGCTACGCAATCTCAGCTTATTCCACGGGCTTGGCTGCCCGATCCTGTTGGGCGTGTCCCGCAAGGGGATTATCGGCCAGATCGGCAAAGAGCCGCGCAAGGATGCCCGTGCACCGGGGTCAATTGCAGTTGCTCTGGCGGGATTGTCACAGGGTGTGCAGATTATACGTGTCCATGACGTGGCCGAGACTGCTCAAGCCTTGCGTCTTTGGTCCGCCGTCCGGTAATCCGGGCACAAAGGAATTTCAGGAGTTAAGACTTATGCGCAAGCTGTTCGGAACCGACGGGGTGCGGGGGACCGCCAACACCTATCCGATGACGGCTGATATGGCCTTGCGCATAGGGGCGGCAGTGGGTCGATATTTCCGCCGTGACGCTTCGGGCGTTCACCGGGTTGTCATAGGTAAGGACACACGACTGTCGGGCTATATGCTGGAAAACGCGCTGACGGCGGGTCTGACCTCGACCGGGATGAACGTGTTGCTGCTGGGACCGGTGCCGACGCCTGCAGTTGGTCTGATGACCCGCTCGATGCGGGCGGACCTTGGCGTTATGATTTCGGCCAGCCACAACCCGGCCGAGGATAACGGGATCAAATTCTTTGGACCGGACGGATTCAAGTTGTCCGATCAGGCCGAGCTTGAGATTGAGCGGCTGATTGAAGAAGGCGTGAAGCCGGCTCAGGCGCAGAATATTGGTCGTGCACGCCGCGTGGATGATGCGCGCTTCCGTTATGGCGAACGCGTGAAATCCTCGTTGCCCCGAGACGTGAAGCTGGACGGATTAAAGGTCGTGATCGATTGCGCGAACGGCGCTGCACATCGCACTGCGCCCGAGGTGCTTTGGGAGCTTGGCGCCGATGTGATCCCTGTCGGTATCGCGCCGGATGGCAAGAACATCAATTTGGGATGTGGCTCGACGCAACCGCAGACCGCTGCCGAAACCGTTGTGGCGCATGGGGCCGACGTGGGTATCTGCCTTGATGGTGATGCTGACCGGGTTGTGGTGATTGACGAAACCGGTGCAGTTGCCGATGGCGATCAACTGATGGCACTGCTCGCCTCTGCCTGGTCAAAAGCGGAGCGGCTGAAAGGCGATGCGCTGGTTGCCACCGTGATGTCGAACCTCGGTTTGGAACGGCATCTGGCCGGGCAGGGACTGCGGTTGGAGCGTACTTCGGTCGGGGATCGCTATGTGGTCGAACGGATGCGTTCAGGTGGGTTTAACCTGGGGGGTGAGCAATCGGGCCATATCGTGATGAGTGATTATGCCACCACCGGAGACGGTTTGATGGCGGGCCTGCATTTCCTGGCCGAGATGGTTCTGTCCGAAAGGAAAGCTTCAGAGCTGTCGCGCCAGTTCGAAACGGTTCCGCAATTGCTCAAGAATGTACGGTTCACCGCTGGGCAGGCTCCGCTAGAGGCGGCCAATGTCAAAACCGCCATTTCTGAAGCTGAGGCGCGACTGAACGGGCAGGGTCGTCTGCTGATCCGCAAATCGGGCACGGAACCTTTGATCCGGGTGATGGCCGAATGCGAGGACGCTGCTCTGCTAATTCAGGTGGTTGACGGTATCGTGGCCGAGGTTGAAGCGGTCGCGGGTTAGCGCCCGATCAGCATTTTGCGCAGGCTGAACCATTGGCTGATGGCCATGCCGGTCAGGATCAGCAGAAGTGCAACGAAGAAGCGTAGCGGCAGCGCCTCGGACAAGATCCAGGCGCCGAAGACCATCGACCAGACAGGCACCTGATAATTTACCAGCGTCAGAAAGACCGACCCAGCACTGCGCGTGATCGAAACCCGCAGCAGGGTGGCAAAAGCCGTGGGCAATAAGCCCAGCACGATAAGCGCCAGGGTCGGGCGGGTGCCTTGCCAGGCCGGTAGCCCTTCGGTCAGCAGCATGGTGGGTACCAATACGATGGCCCCCACAACCAACGTCAGGGCCGCAAGGACCAGCGGATCAATTGGGGGGCAGCGACGCGTCATGATCGACGAACTGGCATAGCACAGTGCAGCAAGGATGCAGGCCAGCTGCGCCAGAGGCTCGGCCCCTTGGCCCAATTGCGCAAGGCCGGGCCCGATCAACACCAAAGCGCCGGTGAAGCCGAGGCAAACCCCGACCAGGCGGCGCAGGTTCAGCGGCTCGTCCGAGAAGAAATGGGCCAGAGGTAAAACCATCAGCGGGATCGCTGCCATGGATAGCCCGGCAAATGCGGAAGGGACAAATTGCTGCCCCCAGCTCAGCAGCATGAAGGGTACTGCTGTTGACAGCAAACCGATCAGCGTGATCGACATGCTCAGTTCAGATGTCAGGGTTGGAATGCGGCGTCCCGTGATCCGCATCAGAATCAACAGTGTCACCGCGCCCAGCGTGGTGCGCGAGGTGGCGACCGTGATGGGGCCGTACCCCTCAAGCGCCATGGCGACGACCATGAATGTGGCACCCCAGATGAGGCCCAGAATGAAGACGCCGCTCCAATCACGTGTTGAGGGTTGTTCAACCATTCCATCCCCTTATCCCTCTATGTTGAACATGTCACGAGATGAAATTGACATTCCGTTAGTTTTAACTTACCGTAAGTAATGACTTACGATAAGGCATTATCAGCATTGGGGGACACCACCCGAAGGCAAGTGTTTGAAGCGGTCGCGCGTACGCCCAGATCAGTGGGGGACATTGCCGCCGAATTGCCGGTGAGCCGCCCCGCTGTTTCGCAACATCTTAAGGTTCTGTCGGACGCGGGGCTGGTGATGTGCCGAGCGGAAGGCACGCGGCGGATCTATGCGGTGTGCCCGGATGGGTTGGATGCGCTTCGGTCGTGGCTCGACAAATACTGGACAGATGTCATGAGCAGTTTTGCAGATGAAGTGAATTCAGGGAGGGAAGGTTCGTGACAGATCCAATTGTGAAAACCGTTGTGGTCAACGCCGAATCTGCGCGTGCCTTTGACATCTTCGTCAACAGGATTGCCAAATGGTGGCCGCTGGACGGGCACGCGGTATCTGCCTCCCAAGGTAATCCGGCCCTTGCGGTCGTCATCGAGCCTCGTGCCGGCGGCGCGATTTATGAGACTATGTTTGACGGCGCACGTGCGGACTGGGGTGAAGTCTTGGTTTTCGAGGAGGGTAAGCGGCTGGCCTTCACATGGCATCCCGGTACGAACGCAGATTTCTCCACCCGGGTAGAGGTACAGTTTGATGCACATGGGGACGGTCAAACCAAAGTGACTTTGACCCATTCCGGTTGGGAAGTCTGGGCGGCTGAGGCGAAAGACAAGCGTACGAATTATGACAAAGGCTGGGACTTTGTTCTTGGCGAATGCTATGCGAACGCGGTTGCCAAATAAAAAGGGCGGCCACCGGGGCCGCCCTTTTTCTAGCTGACGCCAGACTTAGTTCTTTTCTTTGTCAACCATCTTACCGGCGGAGATCCAGGGCATCATTGCGCGCAGTTTGGCACCGGTTTCCTCGATCATGTGCTCATCATTGGCACGGCGCGACGCTTTGATGGTGGGCTGGCCAACGGCGTTTTCCAGCATGAAGTCGCGAACGAATTTACCCTGCTGGATGTCGTCCAGAACCGCTTTCATGCGCGCTTTGGTCTCGTCGTATTTCAGGATACGCGGGCCAGTGACGTACTGGCCGTATTCGGCCGTGTTCGAGATCGAGTAATCCATGTTGGCGATGCCGCCTTCATAAATCAGGTCAACGATCAGTTTCACTTCGTGCAGACACTCGAAGTAAGCCATCTCGGGCGCGTAGCCCGCTTCGACCAGAGTTTCAAAGCCGCAGCGGATCAGCTCTACCAGGCCGCCGCACAGCACCGCCTGCTCACCGAACAGGTCGGTTTCACATTCTTCGCGGAAGTTGGTTTCGATGATGCCCGAGCGGCCGCCACCGATGGCCGAGCAGTAGGACAGGCCGATTTCCAGCGCTTTGCCGGTCGCGTCGTTGTCTACAGCGACCAGGCAGGGCACGCCGCCGCCTTTGGTGTATTCGCCACGCACGGTGTGGCCGGGGCCCTTGGGGGCCATCATGATGACGTCGACGCCTTCTTTTGGCTCGATCAGGCCGAAGTGGACGTTCAGGCCGTGGGCGAACGCGATGGCCGCGCCCGGCTTGATGTTGTCATGGACGTATTTCTTGTAGGTCTCGGCCTGCAATTCGTCGGGCATGGTGAACATGATGACGTCGCACCATGCTGCGGCTTCGGCGATGCCCATCACTTGCAGACCTTCACCTTCGGCTTTCTTGGCCGAGGGCGAACCTTCGCGCAGAGCGATAACCAGGTTCTTGGCACCTGAGTCGCGCAGGTTCAGCGCGTGGGCGTGGCCTTGGCTACCATAGCCCAGGATGGCCACTTTCTTGTCTTTGATCAGGTTGATATCGCAATCGCGATCGTAATAGACGCGCATTTCGCCGGTCCTTTCAGTTTCGATTGCTGTGCTTCTATCCTGCGGGTTTGCTATTGGCGATAGGGTTGGGATTGAGTATTTGATAAAAAGGTGAAGAATAATTCTTCAATTTAGAGAAACATGAAAAAATCATGCTTGACGATGTTGATCGACGTATACTGCGCCACTTTCAGGCCGAACCAAGCCTGACCACGGCAGAGTTGGCTGAGCGCTGCCGCATCAGTTCGGGCGTCTGCTGGCGGCGGATTGAAAAGATGCAGGCCACAGGGGTGATCGAGGGTCAGGAAGCGGTGATCGACTGGGCCGCCTTGGGCTATGCGGTCGAGGTCTCGTTGCGGATCACTCTGGACAAAACGCAGGCGCGGGCGTTTGATGAATTCACCGCAGCGGCGCGCGATGTGGCCGAAGTGATCGAGATCCAGACCTTTCTGGGCCGTGTCGACGTGCGACTGTCGGTGCTTGCGCGCGACATGAGCCATTATCAGCAAGTCTATCGTGACCGCATTCTGACCCTGCCGCATATCGCCGATATCGAGGCATTAATGCATATCGCCCGGGTCAAACGGGATGAGGTATTGCCGGTATGATCGAATTGGACGAGATCGACCGCAAAATCCTGCGCGCGCTGGTTCAGGATGCCACGCAAAGCGCCGGTGCGCTGGGGCGTCGCCTCGGCCTGTCGCAGCCAGCGACCTGGAGACGGATACGACGGCTGGAAGAGGCGGGCGTGATCAAGGGGCGGCGACTGCGCCTGAATGCCGAGGCTCTGGGCTTTGGCGT
This sequence comes from Ruegeria sp. C2, assembly GCF_056537765.1. Lineage (NCBI taxonomy): Bacteria > Pseudomonadati > Pseudomonadota > Alphaproteobacteria > Rhodobacterales > Roseobacteraceae > Ruegeria > Ruegeria sp. C2. The sequence goes on from NZ_JBQFRZ010000001.1 coordinate 485,177, forward strand.
GACCGTGTTTCTGGGGGTGAAGCTCGCGCGGAAAGGACAGGTCAGCCTTGAGGATTTCGAGCGCGCCGTCAGCGCCATCCCCGAGGTACAGACGGTCGAGCATGTGCTTGGGCTCTATGATTACCGTCTGCGCGTTGTGGCGCGGGACCTCGCTGATTTCGAGCGGGTACTGCGGCGGAGGGTGATGACGTTACCAGGGGCCGGAGAGGTCGAGGCCAATGTGTTGCTGAGCGAGGAGCGTCTGCCGGGACCGATTGGTTAGTATTTCGTGCGGATGCGAAAGCCTGGATGATGCGTCATGCGGGCAAATGTCATCGGCTGCCCGTCTTTCCACGTCGTCCGCTCCAACTGGATCATCGAGGTGCCGGTGGTGGTGCCCATGAAATCCGCCAGGCGGCTGTCGGCTGAAATTGCACAAAAGGCGATCTCGGCCTCGGTAAATGGTGCGGCGTTCAGTAGCCATTCATGCGGGCCGCTTTTGTTGAGGTCGGCATGCTCGACATCGGGCACGGCCTCGATATTGATCCAGCGTTCTTCGAGCTGGAAGGGGCGGTTATCGGCGTAGTGCATGCAGATCACGTGCAGCACACGCGCATCCGGCTCGACATTCAGTTGCGAGGTCAACCAACCGGGGCTGTAGACTACGTTTCGTTCGACCAGCGAGTAGCGATAGGCCGAGTTTTGATTCTCAACCGCCTGACGGGCCAGGGAGATTTCCAGTTTGGCCTGCTTGCGCGGCTCTTTCTTGACCCGGGTCCCACTTTTGCGCTTACGCTCGACGAAACCCTGTTCGGCCAGTTCCCTGAGTGCCCGGTTCACCGTGGCACGGGCACAATTGAACTCTTCCGCGAGTTGGGTTTCTGTGGGCAGAAGTGAGCCCTGAGGCCAGATGCGGGATTCAATCCGCCGTTTAACTTCGTCCCGGACGACCTGAAAACTAATCCGCTTTTGCGCAGTCACGAGTTAACTTATCCGTTCTTGTTCAAAGTGAGTGTATCTGTTCAGAAACACGTCAGGGTGTAAAGAGAGGCTGACTCTAATTGGCGTCATTTCCTCTAATTGTTGCACGTAAAGTTTCAAAGTAAAACTTATGGTTGTAGATTACTTTGGGTCAACTGATGCCTGACGCATGACGCTTTACGCACGGCGCGAGACAGGGCAGAAACAGATAGAGCAAAAGAAAAGGATGCCAGATGCCTGCATTGCTGGATACAGTTGACCCCGATGGCCTCGAAGAATTCTCGGTGGTCTTCACGGATCGTTCACTTAACCATATGTCCGCCAGCTTCCAGCAAGTGATGCGGGATATCTCGGGCATGCTGCGCGAGGTTTATAATGCTGACGGTGTGGCCGTCATTCCCGGAGGTGGCACTTACGGTATGGAAGCCGTCGCGCGGCAGTTTGCGCGCGATGCCAATGTACTGGTGGTTCGGAACGGGTGGTTCTCATATCGCTGGAGCCAGATTATTGAATCCGGCGCGCTGACCGCTCAGGCGACAGTTCTGAAAGCACGTGAAACCGGCAATGCTAGCCCGTCGCCCTTTGCCCCGGCTCCGATTGATGAGGTTGTGGCAACAATCCGCGATAATCGGCCGGATATCGTCTTTGCTCCGCATGTCGAAACATCCGCCGGAGTGATTCTGCCTGATGACTATGTGACTGCAATGGCTGCTGCGGCCCATGAGGTCGGCGCGTTGATGGTGCTTGATTGCATCGCTTCGGGTTGCGCGTGGATCGATATGAAGGCGACTGGCGTGGATGTCCTGATCTCTGCTCCGCAAAAAGGATGGAGCGCGACGCCCTGTGCTGGCCTGGTAATGTTGTCCGAGCGGGCCGAAGCGCGGTTGGAACAGACCAGTTCGGACAGTTTTGCGATTGATCTGAAGAAGTGGCGACAGATCATGCAGGCTTATGAGAATGGTGGCCACGCTTATCACGCGACGATGCCCACGGATTCGCTGCGTGCATTCCGGGATACAATGGCGGAGACGCAAGATTATGGGTTCGAGAAGCTGCGGGCGGCGCAATGGGCGCTGGGTGATGGCGTACGGGCCTATCTGAAGGGCAAAGGCGTCATCTCTGTCGCCGCTGACGGGTTCGGAGCACCTGGCGTGGTCGTCAGCTATACCGCCGATCCAGACGTACAGAACGGCAAGAAATTTGCCGCATTGGGCATGCAGATCGCAGCAGGAGTACCGCTGCAATGTGACGAGCCTGAAGGGTTCAGCACCTTCCGATTGGGCTTGTTCGGCTTAGACAAGCTTTATGATGTCGATGGCACGATCGCACGCCTGAAACGGGTTCTGGATCAGGTTCTGTAAGCGCAGGGTTTCAGCGCACGCCGAGGCCCATCTGCATCAGCGTCTTGCGCACGGGCGGCAAGGAATAGAGTGCATTCAAACCCATCGCCCGAGCATCGCGCAGAGGGCGCGCCTCGATCATCGAGGCGCGATTCAGCAGGTCGATGCCTTTGACGCGCAGTTCGATTTCGGTATGGCGCGCCTTGTGATAAGTCTCCAGCATCTGTGCGTCGCCCAGATCTTCGGGGCGGGCCTGCGCCAGTTCCAGCAGGCTGCGCAGATCGCCCAATGACATATTCAGCCCCTGCGCACCGATGGGGGGGACCACATGCGCGGCCTCGGCCATCAGCGCGAGGCGTTCTCCCGAGAGCCGCTCCGCCGATTGGCTGACGATTGGCCAGATCGTCCGGCGCGAAGCCAGTTTCAGAGGCCCGAACAACCCGCATGAGCGTTCCGTCATCGCAGCCTCAAACGCCTCGGCTTCTAGGTTCAGAAGTTCGACGGCGCGCGGCCCGCGTTCCATCCAGACAATCGCCGATGATGGTTGACCTTTCCAATCGGGCAGGGGGACCAACGTGAACGGACCACCCGAGCGGTGAATTTCGGTTGAGACGTTTTCGTGCGGGATGGGGTGCGTAACCGCAAATGCTAAGGCTTTCTGGCCATAGCGCGTGGTGTGGACATGGACACCGGCGGCCTCGCGCATCGGAGAATTGCGCCCATCAGCAGCGATTACCAGTTTGCAGCGGATACGGGTTCCGTCGCTCAGGCCAACACGTGCCTCATTGGTGCGTGTAAACAGGCTAACGGTACCGGTGCCGGGCCGAAAATCGACATTTGGCAGCTCGCCCAACCGTGTCACCATTTCGCGCCGCAGCAGCCAGTTGGGCAAGTTCCATCCGAACGGTTGATCCGAGATATCGGCGGCGTTGAAATCTCGCACCACGCGGGGTTCGGGTACGTCGCCGCCCGCATCCACGATGCGCATGACCTGCAACGGGGCGGCATGGGCATCCAGTTTGGCCCAAAGTCCGCATTGCTCCAGCAACCCACGGGCGGGCTGCAGGAATGCCGTGGTCCGTAAGTCTGAACCGTCTACGTCCCGCTCAGTGATCGGGGGGGTTGGGTCGACGCAGATTACATCGAACCCGGCTGCGCCGAAGGCGGCGGCGGCAGTCAATCCGGCAATTCCACCACCGGAAATCAGGATGTCACAGCTGTCGGTCATTGGTTTGTCATGGGGGCAAGTCTCCGTTGCCGCAGACACTAGTGCCGTTGACCGGCAGGTGCCAAGTGACATCCTGTCTCGTATCTTCCTAACCCCGAGAGATCAGCAGAAGAACAAGGAACATCATCGGAACCATCATCAGGGCCGGGATGTAAAGGCCGGGCAGGCCAAACAGCAGGATAGAACAGCCCCACATGCTAATGAGGGCTGCGGCGGTGTAGTACAGGTCTTCAGCCTCGGCGTTGACCGCGTCGCGGGCCATCCAGCCAAACAGGGGAACTGCAAACAAAAGGCGCTGCCACAGGGGCAGACGCTGCGGCATCTCAAGCGCGGTCATTGGGGTCTCCGATTCTGTTCGTCGCTGAGGTGCATATGGGCGATATGCTGCGACTGCGAAACGCACAGATCGTCGCAGTGTGACAGCCTATCGCAGGCGGCCCAGAAACCCGGTCAGATCATCTGTGTGATGGTGAATGTGGTCGGCTTCATGCGGGTCGGGTGCAACATGAACAGTGCGCATTCCCATTTCATGCGGGGCAGCCAGATTGCGTGGATCATCTTCGAACATTGCGGCTTTTGCGGCGTCGATACCATCCTGTGCAAAGATCGCCTCGAACGCGGCCTTTTGCGGTTTGGGACGATAGCCTGCATGTTCAATGCCGTAGATTGCATCGAACAGCCCATCCAAACCGCGCGCGGTAAGTACCCGTTCGGCATAAGGCGCGCTGCCATTTGTGTAGACAATGCGCCGCCCGGGCAGGGCGCGGATGTGGTCCGCCAGCGCGATGTCGGCCTCCATATGGCTCATATCCACCTGATGGACCGCGTGCAGATAGGGATCGGGGTCCAGATCATGCTCGGCCATCAGACCAGCGAGCGTGGTACCATATTCCCGCCAATAGTGAGAGCGGAGCCGGTCGGCTTCGGGCCGGTCGACACCGATGGCTTGCACCACGTAATCCGTCATCAGCACCTCGATCTGATCGAACAGGCGCATATGTGGCGGATAGAGCGTATTGTCGAGGTCGAACACCCATTGGGTGACGTGAGCAAAAGCAGGTTTGACCATGCTTTGGGTTTAGGGCGGTAGGCTGAGGTTTTCAATGCCGCTCTTGATTGCCAGGGCGTGTGGCGGATAGACAGGTCCGAACGAGGAGACACTACAGCCGATGCCCCAATCCAAACAGTCCAACACGGACGCCTACAGCCTTATTCTCGAAGCGATCGATGTGGGCATCTACAAGCCCGGCGACCGGCTGGTGGAAAGCGAGCTGGCCGAGCGTTTCGGCGTCTCACGCACCCCGATCCGGGAAGCCCTGCAGCGGCTGGAAACACAATCCCTGCTAGAACGGGACGGACGGTCACTTATTGTGGCGTCGCTCAATCACAACCAGATGGCCGAACTCTATATCGTGCGGCGTGAACTGGAAGGTCTGGCTGCGAGGCTGGCGGCCAAACACGCTACCGAAGAAGAGATCCGCGTGTTGCAGGAGATGGTGATTGCCGACAATGAATTGATCGGGGATCCTTCGGCGCTGTCGCGGGCCAATCGTCGCTTTCATGAGCAGATCCACCTCGCCTCACACAACCGCTATCTGGTGCAGCAGCTTGATCTTGTTCACCGAACCATGGCGCTGATGGCGACAACATCGCTGGCAGCGGAAGGGCGTGGCGAGATTGCGCAGAGCGAGCATGAAGGCATCGTTCAGGCCATTGCCGCGCGGGATGAAGAGGCGGCAGCCAAGGCGTTGCAGGACCATATCTCGGTCGCGTTCATGACCCGGCTGAAGCAGGATGCGATCCGGCGCGAGAAATAGGGGTTTCGCATTCCTCGATTGCGTGACCGTGCTGGGTCTTGTCCCAGAAGAACGGGTTAACCGCCAGTTCCCACAGACCTTTGTAAGCGGCCAGAACGCCCAGCGGGTAGTAGAGCGCCATTGTTGGCACCCATGGCAGCAGGAACCTCCGGTTTCCTGCTATGACGCCCAGCATTCCGACCAGAAGGTTGGCGGCCTCGGCAACAAGGAAAACATAGACGCAGGCGGTCAGGAAGCCCGGCGTCATGATCGGTTGGACCGGGTTGGGCAGGTCGAGGAAGATCAGCCAAAACACCCACAGAACCGGGGCCAGAAGAAACTGACCCAGTGTTCCCAGAAAAAACGCCTGCAGGCCCATAAACCGCAGAACCCCAAGATCATGCAGTAGTTTTCGCGGTTCGCGCATGTGCACCAGGTAGGTGACCATGAACCCTTTGAGCCAGCGTGAGCGCTGCTTGACCCAAGGCCAGGCGTGAAAGTTGGCCTCTTCATAGGTAGCGGTATCCACAATCTCGGTCCGATATCCGGCGCGACTGAGGCGGACGCCCAGATCGGCATCTTCGGTGACATTGTGGGCATCCCAACCGCCCAGTTCCAGCAGCTTGTCGCGACGGAAGAAGAAAGTTGTGCCACCCAGAGGAACGACCAGGCCCAAACGGGCGATGCCCTTCAGGATCACTCGGAACCAGCCGTTATATTCAATTGTGAAGCAGCGCGACCGCCAGTTGGTACGCGGGTTGTAATAGTCCAGCACGCCTTGCAGGCAGACGACGTCTTCAGGAGCTGTCGCGAAATGGCGAACGACGGTTTCGATCTGATCCGGAACCGGAGCGTCCTCCGCATCCCAGACGCCCAGAATGTCGCCGCGGCAGAAATCCAGCGCATAGTTCATGGCGCGGGGTTTCGTGGTCAGATCACCGCGCTGAGGCACGGTGATGGCGCGCATCCAGCTTGGTAGGTTGATCTGTTCCAAAGCTGCTTTGGTCACATCGTCCTGTTCTTCCAGCACAAGGATGACATCCAGCAGTGCTTTGGGGTAGGTGAGGCGGCTTAGCCGCGCGATCAAGACATCTGCAATCTCTCGTTCCTTATAAAGTGGAACCAGGATCGAGACGCAGGGCAGACGGAGAGGAGCATCGGTGTCAGGCTCTGATGGCGCCTTTCCGGGCCACAGATAGGCGGCGAGCCCCGACAGCCTGAGGATGAGGAACAACAGCAGCGTCAGCAAAGTAACGCCCAAAAGAAGGCTGAGGCCGGCCATTGGAAAGAGGACGAAGAGGATGGCCAGCAGCAGAAATCCGATGATGGGTCCGCTCCGCGCCTTGGCAGACCAATTGCGGCAGCTCTGTCTGGCCATAACTCGGGTTTCTGCGGCCTGTGCCAGTGGCATGGCGTAATGACGGGCGATTGCGGCGTCGATCTGCTCGGATCCGGCCAGAACCGCAACGATCGTATAACCGTCGTCCTTCAAAGCTTCCTCTACCGATGGGAATGCGTCGGGGCGCGCTGTAGCGATCAAAAGGATTGGCCCAACGCGCATCCAGGGCAGCACATTGTGATCCAGCCAGAACTTGACCGGTTTCAGCGCACAGAGATCTGCAGGGGGTGGGACCTGCTCAAGATCGGCGATCTGCAGGCCAGTTTGATCAGATAGCGCCGAGAGAACCTGTGCACGTGTGGCCCAACCTTCCCCGACCAGTATTTCCCCCAGTGGGGCGTTCTGCTGTGCCTGCATCCGCAAAGCCCGTGCCAGCTGGTCGGACGTAATGATGCCTCGATCAAGCAGACAGGTGCCAAGTGGTTTGCGCGAATGCGGTCCGGGCACAGGTTGCGCCAGTGTCTGACGCTGAAGATTCAATTCGACCATAAGAAAACCCTGCCGCAAGTCACGCTGGGCAGGGTTGCTTGATCAGGGTTAACGTGCGGTTAACGCTGTTGAATTCGGCATTAAGCCTGTGTTTTCTGGTCTGCCATGGCTGTGGCAAAGCGTTCGAACAGGTAAAAACTGTCTTGCGGGCCCGGCGAGGCTTCGGGGTGATGCTGTACCGAATAAACCGGGCGACCTGTCATGCGGATGCCGCAGTTCGAGCCGTCAAACAGCGAGCGATGCGTCTCGACCACGCCATCGGGCAGTGTTTCGGCATCGACCGCGAAGCCGTGGTTCATTGAGGTGATCTCGACCTTGCCGGTTTCCATATCCTTGACCGGATGGTTAGCGCCATGGTGGCCGTGGTTCATCTTGATCGTCCGCCCACCTAGCGCCAGCGCCAACATCTGATGGCCAAGGCAGATGCCAAAAACGGGAAGATCGGTTGTGTCCAGCACTTCCTTGATCATCGGAACCGCGTATTCACCGGTGGCTGCCGGATCGCCAGGTCCGTTTGACAGGAACACTCCGTCGGGCTTGTGCGCCAGCACCTCGGCAGCCGTTGCAGTCGCGGGCAATACGGTTACGTCGCAGCCCGCCGAGGCGAGGCAGCGCAAGATGTTGCGCTTGGCGCCATAGTCGATCGCGACCACCTTGTGCACCGGAGCTTCCTGTCGCTGATAGCCATCGGGCCACGCCCAACGCATCTCATCCCAGCGATAGCTTTGGGCGCAGGTGACTTCCTTGGCCAGATCCATTCCTTCGAGACCTGCAAAACCACGCGCTGCGGCGATCAGGGCCTCGATATCGAAATTGCCCTCAGGTTCATGAGCCAGCGCCACATGTGGCGCACCCTGCTGACGGATGGCGCGGGTCAGGCGGCGGGTATCGACGCCACCGATGGCGATGCGACCACGGCGCGCCAGCCAGGCTTTCAGCTCTTCGGCTGAGCGCCAGTTCGACGGCTCGGTTGGGTCCCATTTGACGACCATTCCAGCAGCCACCGGATCGCCGGTCTCATCATCTTCGGGATTCACGCCGACATTGCCGATATGCGGGAACGTGAAAGTCACGATCTGGCCCGCATATGAGGGATCGGTCATGATCTCTTGATAGCCGGTCATGGCGGTGTTGAAGCACAGCTCAGCCTCGGTTTGGCCGGTTGCGCCAAAGCCTACTCCGTAGAACAGCGTTCCATCGGCCAATGCCAGACATGCGGTGGGCTTGGACGGGGCGTTCTGTGCCATGGCGCGACTCTCCTGCAAGGTAAACGGGCGCATACCTAAGGGGGATAGAGCGCCGGGTCAAGCCTGTTCAAAATTTGGGCTATTGTTGAAAATCAATAACTTAACCATATCCAACGCCCATTGTGCCTGCCTTTTTGTTTCGATATGGTCGGGGTTCCTTTTCCATGGGGATGGACAGATCATATGGATATGCGATCACGGGTGAATGCCGCCCTGAAGCAAGCTATGAAAGACAAAGCCGCCGAGCGTCTGTCGACGCTGCGCCTGATCAATGCCGCGATCAAGGATCGTGACATCGCCTCGCGGGCGTCTGACAATGAAGAGGCCAAGGGCTGCGGCGATGCCGAGGTACTTGAAATTCTTGGGAAAATGACCAAGCAGCGCAAGGAAAGCGCGCGTGCATACGAGGAGGGCGGTCGCCTGGATCTGGCTGAGCGCGAATTGCGCGAAGTTGAGGTGATCGAGGAATTCCTGCCCAAACAGCTGGATGACGATGAGGTCAGCAAGGCCATTCAGACCGCCATCACCGCGACGGGTGCGGGTTCAATCCGCGATATGGGCAAGGTGATGGGCGAGTTGAAAACGCGCTATACCGGTCAGATGGATTTCGGCAAGGTCGGACCGATGGTCAAAGACCACCTTTGTGCTGCGTCGAATGGCGGTTAATCACGCCGGATCACGCAGTTTCCGGTTCAGATCATCGTAGAGCGCGATCCGTTCGTCCTCGGACAAGAACGCACCGATCTCAACTTCGCGCCCATCACCAATCAGTGTCACGTAATGGGGCACCGGCCCGCCGCTTGCGTGCATCTCGGGGCGGGCCCAATAGCGGTTGCAGATCCATTCCTGATCACCCTTGCGCGGGTGGTGGTGCACAAGGCGCGCTTGCGTCTTGTCTAGCGTCAACACCTCGAACACGCTGCGCGCGTGATAGTTTGTATGGATCGCCAGCCAGAGGCCCAACACCGTCAACAGCAGGAAAGGCAGCAGCCCCCACAGGACGACCGAGCCTAACATCGCCAGAAGCGGGATCAACCCGAACAGGAACACCGATAGGATGACAATCATGGCGCCACGCGGAGGAAGAGAGTTATGCGGCCAAAGGCGTAACTCATGTTCGGTGTCCGAATTTTCTGTCCATCGATAGGGCATGGCCGGAACCTAGCGCAGCCTATAACAAAGTCGAAGCCTAAACTGTCAGATCACGTGTCCAACACGTGCCCATGACAACGCGTCATCCAGTCGGTCATCTCCCCAGAACACCTCATCGCGCACGACGAAGCTGGGCGCGCCGAAGACTCCCAGCCGGATCGCGGTTTTGGTCTCGGTCTCCAGTGCTGAGACAATGTCCGGGCTGCGTGCCCGCGCGAGGGTTAGTCGCGGGTCTTGCTGGGCGCGGTGCAGAGCTTCGGTGATGGCAGACTCAGATCCCGCCTCGATGCCCTCTTCGAACCAGATACCATAGAGCGCTTGGGTGTAGGTCACGCCCCAGCCCTCGGCCATCCCTAGCAGGGCGACCTGATTGGTCAGCGCAAGATCCGAGATCGGGTAGGGTGCAGGCAGGTTGGCGTGGATATGGTACTTGGCCGCACGACGTTCGATATCGCGCCACATATAGGCGGTCTTGATTGGTTTACCGGCGAAGGGGATGTTCTGTTGTTCGGACATGATGGTGCGCACGTTGAACGGGCGCCAGTTCACCGTGGCATCATGGTCAGTGCACCAATCGTCCAGACGTTTGATCGTCAGGAAGCTGTAGGTGCTGCCGATAGAATACCAGAAGTCGATCTCGGGCATCATGAACCCTCCGGTTGGCCGGATATAACGCCCGGACCAGAATAGCCTATTTTTGCTGTTCTGGCGACTGCTCAGCCAGCCTAGGCCGGGCCTGAACGAAAAACCCCGCCTCAATGGGCGGGGTTTTCTTGTCATTCAGGTCGGGATCAGTGCGCGTGGCCCTTGTCCCAGTCTTCCTGCTTTGGCAGCTGCTCGAACGTGTGTTCGGGCGGCGGCGAGGGCAGGGTCCATTCCAACGTATCCGCGTATTCGTTCCAATAGTTGTTCTGGGTCACACGTGCGCCACGGAACAGGGCGTAGAACACGATGCCGAAGAACAGCAGGAACGAGGCGAAGGACACGAAGGCACCAATCGACGAAACAAAGTTCCACTGGGCGAATGCCTCGGGGTAGTCGATGTAGCGGCGCGGCATGCCCTGACGGCCCAGGAAGTGCTGCGGGAAGAAGGTCAGGTTGGCGCCGATGAAGAACAGCCAGAAGTGAACCTTGCCCCAGAACTCGGAATACTGACGGCCAGTCATCTTGCCGAAGTAGAAGTACACACCGGCAAAGATCGCAAATACGGCACCCAAGCTCATCACATAGTGGAAGTGCGCGACGACGTAGTAGGTGTCGTGATAGGCACGGTCCACACCCGCCTGCGACAGCACAACGCCGGTCACACCGCCAACGGTGAACAGGAACAGGAAGCCGAAGGCAAACAGCATCGGCGTCTTGAACTCGATGGAACCGCCCCACATGGTCGCAATCCACGAGAAGACCTTAACCCCTGTCGGAACCGCGATGACCATCGTGGCCAGCATGAAATATGCCTGCTGACGCAGTGACATGCCGACGGTGTACATGTGGTGCGCCCAAACGACGAAGCCCAGAACACCGATTGCGATGATCGCCCAGACCATCGGCAGGTAACCGAAGATCGGCTTGCGCGAGAAGGTCGCGATCACGTGGCTGATGATGCCGAAACCGGGCAGGATCACGATATACACTTCCGGGTGGCCGAAGAACCACAGGATGTGCTGATACAGGATCGGATCGCCACCACCGGCCGGATCAAAGAAGGTGAAACCGAAGTTGCGGTCCATCAGCAGCATGGTGATAGCGCCCGCCAGAACCGGCAGCGACAGCAGAATCAGCCACGATGTGACGAAGATCGACCAGCTGAACAGCGGCACCTTGAACAGGGTCATGCCCGGCGCACGCATGTTCAGGAAGGTGGTGATCATGTTGATCGCGCCGAGGATCGAGGAGGCGCCCGATACGTGTACGGCGAAGATCGCAAGGTCCATGGACATGCCGCCTTCGGTCGTCGACAGCGGTGGGTAGAGAACCCAGCCCACGCCTGAACCCAGTTGGTCGTTACCACCGGGGCTCAGCAGCGAAGCGACACCCAACGAGGTACCGGCGACATACAGCCAGAAGGACAGGTTGTTCATCCGCGGGAACGCCATATCCGGCGCGCCGATCTGCAACGGCATGAAATAGTTGCCAAATCCGCCGAACAAGGCGGGAATGACCACGAAGAACATCATCAGAACACCGTGATAGGTGATCATCACGTTCCACAGGTGTCCATTAGGTGTACAAGGATCGGCCATGAAGCCTTCAAGGCACATGTACTGCACACCGGGGTGCATCAGTTCGAGCCGCATATAGACGGTCATCGCCACCGAGATGAACCCGGCAATCGCCGAGAAAATCAGGTAGAGAATCCCGATATCCTTGTGGTTGGTCGACATGAACCAGCGCGTGAAAAAGCTGCGCTGGTCTTCATGGTCGTGACCATGAATGGCTGCGTCTGCCATTAGGTGCCTCCTGTTGCAACTACACCGCGCAGTCGGACCTCTCCAACGCGCGGGATTCCTGCTGGTTTTAGAATGCGAAGGGGCGACCTTCAATGGTCGAGTTTGATCTGGATCAAGATTAATTGTCGCGGGCAGGCTGTGCCGCGCGACGATCCGGCCTCAGATGCGAAGGATTTGGGAATTCCGCCCGTCATTTCAAGTGGTGATCAGGGAAACCTGCTTGACCCGCATCGGGCAGCGGCTCAGAACAGCACAGAAGTGCAATATCGGAGGCCCGAGATGACCGCATATGATCCCGAAAACGTCTTTGCCAAGATCCTGCGCGGGGAAATCCCGTCGAACCGCGTCTACGAAGATGATCAAACGGTGGCTCTGATGGATATCATGCCTCGAGCGGATGGGCACCTGCTGGTCATCCCCAAAACCGCGTGCCGTAACATGCTTGACGCTACACCCGAGCAACTGATGGCGGTGATGACAACGGTGCAGAAAATGGCGCGTGCCGTGAAAGACGCCTTTGATGCGGATGGCGTTACCATTCAGCAATTCAACGAGGCCGCGGGCGGGCAGGAGGTTTTTCATCTGCATGTCCATGTTTTGCCGCGACACGAGGACGTATCAATGCGTCCACCGGGCAAGATGGGTGATTTCGACCTGATCGCTGAACATGCCGATAAGATCCGTGCGGCATTGGCCTGAGCTGGCAGACAAGCTTAGCGATTGAGTTCGGGGTTGACGCGCGAGCTTGTCCCGTTTCGGACGTTCTGGAAAACAGGCTCCTAAAACGAGAATTGCCGTTCCGATATGGGGTCGGAACGGCAGACTCGTAACCAAACACTTCTCGGATTTCGCTGGGCAGCCCTGCGATCACCGGTTAACACACCACTCACTCATGAACGGCCAGTACATACTATGTGGTTAGATGGCGTTTGTAAGGAGGGGATGTGAAGAATCCCTGAATTTAAGGCGAATTGGGGCGATTCAAAGGAAACACCCGCATGGTTTGCGAAACAGAATGCCCGGAAAATCGACATTGTTGTCCGGGATTTTGACCCTGATCATTCCCAGTACGTGGAATCACGTATACGTCAGACAGCTTCAGTCGCGAACACTTCATGGAAGGTCTTTTTGAGCGCCACGTCGACGTCATCCATCGTCACCGGCAACCCCAAATCTACCAAAGACGTAACCCCGTGCTCTTGAATCCCACAAGGTACGATACCTGCGAAATGAGACAGGTCTGGTTCGACATTGATCGAAATGCCGTGGAAGCTGATCCACTTCCGTAGGCGGATTCCTATGGCAGCGATCTTGTCCTCGGCCAGCTGTCCCGTCACCGTCAGAGGTTTGTCTTGCCGCTGTACCCAGACACCCACGCGACCTTCGCGTATCTCGCCAGTAACATTGAATTCGGCAAGGGCCGCGATCACCCATTCCTCAAGCTGCTGCACAAAGCGGCGCACGTCATGTCCGCGATTGCCTACATCAAGCATGACATAGACCACCCGCTGTCCAGGGCCGTGATAGGTATATTGACCGCCACGTTTGCTCTCATAGACCGGAAAACGATCCGGGTCGGTCAGATCTTCACGCTTCGCAGATGTCCCGGCTGTGTAAAGCGGCGGGTGCTCGAGCAGCCAGATGCATTCATCCGCCTCTCCCGCTGCAATCGCAGCGGCACGCGCCTCCATGAAGGCGGTGGCATCTTCGTAATCAACGAGGCCGTCAGTGGTCTTCCATTCCATAGCCGTCTCTTAAACCGTCCGCGGGGTAGGGTGAAGGGGTCAGGCAGCCTCGGCCAGACAACGTTGCAGTACCTGCGCATAGGTGTCGGCGCCTTGCGCGCCGGTCAGCAGGTATTTCCCGCCGAAAACCATTGAAGGCACACCAGAAATGCCCCGGCTGGTCCAGAATTGTTGTTTCTCACGCACTGGTTGGGCATGTGCACCCGATTCAAGCGCCGCGCGTGCCGCATTCGGGTCGAGCCCGGCTGTCACGACCGCGTCCAGCAATACCTCTGTTTTGGAAACATCCTGTTGATTGGTGAAATAGGCCTCGAATAGGGCGAGCTTCAACGGATGCTGACGCCCCTGCATTTCCGCCCAATCCAGCAATTGATGCGCGGCGAAGGTATTCACGATCCGGCTTTCATCGGTGAAACTGAAAGTAAAGCCGAGTTCGGCCCCCAAAGCGGTCAGCCGCTCGCGCGCTTGCTGGCTCTGCTCAGGTGTAGAGCCATATTTCTCGGCAATATGCTCGCGCAAGTTCTGTCCTTCGGAACCCATGGCAGGGTTTAGTTCGAACGGATGCCAGCGTAACCGGGCCAGCACATTCTCTTGCTTCAGGGCTGCATCAAGCTGGCGAAAGCCAACAATACACCAGGGACAGACCACATCAGATACAACATCAATCTGTACGGTGGGGCGGGGATCGGGCGAGACCATTTGCTGCTCCAGAATGCTTCCTTTTGCGTTTAGATATGGCTAAAGCGAGTGAATTCAATCACGTGTGTTTTTGCCTCTTCACATCGCGCGGTCCAGCGTCTATACGCCCCCTACCAAGTCATTGGCAGTGCGGTCGTGGCGGAATTGGTAGACGCGCAGCGTTGAGGTCGCTGTGGGGTAACACCCGTGGAAGTTCGAGTCTTCTCGACCGCACCAAGTACTTGATTTTCAACAGGTTTCTTCGCTGAATATAATGGCAAATGGAGCCTTTTGAGATGGATGTACGGGTGCCAAAGGGTCTCTTTATGAGAAGCAAGGGGCACGCGGGCAGAGTCGCAGTACTCAACGAATATCAAGCTATAATAGGTAGGAAGCAGATCGTGCGGGGTCTCGGAACGCAGGACTTGGCTGAGGCTCTGGTCAGGCGAAATTAGGTCTGCCAGAGATTCTGGTGTCGATTGGTGAGTACTCAATGCCTGAACCGATGGTTAAGCAGTTCGCTCGACATAATCCTCAAGAAGGGGCCCTGAATGCCGATCAGGTACATCAACTGCATCAGTGACATCCAAAGGCGTTTCCATAGAAGGTGGCAGAAGTGGGTACGTGAAATCCGCGAGGAGGGCGCCGCCTACCAGAAACATATACAGGCGTGTGTAGGGGCTGACTTTCAGCGTGAGTATCAATTTCACCGGAGTAACTTTGACACCATTGTTGAAGACCCCTTAGGCGGAACCCGATGGTTGATGCTCGGTCACCAACACAGAAGTTCATCGACGTGCATCGCTTGGCCGAACACTACATGACTGTCATCCAAGGTCTCGAAGATAACAGCTTGATGCGAGGTATCTTCGCCGAGGGTCTCGCGAAGCAAGGGCAAGCGCCTGAAGTGGCGTCTGCGGTACTGAACCCGCATGCAGAACCTCCACAACCAACTTTAGCCGATATGCGAGACGTCTACGCTCAAGACAAGGGACTGGCTGATGACCGAAAGGCATGGTGAGAATAGACCGCACGTTCGGCTGCCTTACAGACGCCCCGAAGAAGCCTTTGAAAAAAGTCAGCATTGAAAGCATCGACCGTCAAACAGCACGTTGCTTCAAGGACGGGGACTTGCGGCAACAAGAGCCTATTGTCTAATATTCGACAAAATACATCAGTTATCGAATTTACTGTTTTCGATTGGAGTTATCGGATTGGCTCGCAAAGTAAATACTGTTGGTCGAAGAAGACTGATTGCTATCGCCTTTGCTGACGTCGCAAATTTTTCCAGATTGGTGGCACAGGACGACCTGCGAACTGGCGAGATTTGGCAGGAATTGCAAGAGAACTTGTTGATGCCCCTGATTGCTAGATTTGATGGTGCATTGGTCGGTTCTGCAGGTGACTCCCTTCTGGTCAGTTTCGAAAGCGCTATCTCGGCCTTAGAATGGGCTGTTGAGAGCCAAAAAGCTATTGAGGATTGGGCTTCCGAACTTCGTGACGACACAATTCGATTACGTATCTCAGTTAACGTTGATGAGGTGTTGGACTACGAAGATTCTGTTATTGGAGACGGGATAAATATCGCGGCTCGGTTGCATTCTGCAGCAGAGCCAGGACAAATTATCGTTACCAGTCTCGTTCGCGAGCTAGTCGGGGGGCGAGTTGATGCGACCTTTCAGGATATTGGTACACCAAGATTAAAGAACATCGAGCGTATAGTGCATGCCTATCTTGTTCAGCCCAACGACGGAGATAAAAGCATATCCTCGAAACTACATCATCCCTACTTGGAATGGTCGTCGAGACCGGCGGTGGCGGTGTTACCCTTTGATTCAGCGACTGGAGATAAAGAGGAACTTTATTTTGGAACTGGAATAACCGAAGACATAATTACCGGATTATCCAGAAGTCATGCATTTCATGTAATTGCACGAGCTTCCTCTCAGAAATTTGTGGAGAAAACGGGCGATATTCAGGATATCGCAGCTAAACTGGGCGTAAACTATGTGCTCTGCGGCACTGTGCGTCGGGACAAAGGGCGTTTGCGCATTTCCGCTCAATTGGTGAATGCCTCCCTGAATCACACTGTCTGGGCAGAGCAATTTAGGGGTGAAACTCGGGATATTTTTGATTTCCAAGATGAGATCGTGTCGTCTGTGGTGGGTTCCTTTGAGCCGCGTCTTCAGGCCGCAGAAACGGCGCGCGTTCGAAATAGACCAACACATAGCCTTCACGCATATGATTGTGTGCTCAAGGCCAGCTCCCAACTTTATTTATTCACACAAGAGAGTTTTGTGCTTTCGGAAATAGCGCTTCAACGAGCGCTGGAACTTGATCCAGAATTTGCCAGGGCCCACGCGATGGCTGCATGGCGATTGAACTTTCTTTATGGAGAGGAACGTTCAGACGACGTGGAGCGGGACAAAGCACTGGCATTCAATCACGCACAACGGGCAATTGCGCTGGATCCACACGATGCGTTCTGTCAGGTCGTTGCAGCTCATCTAACCAGTCTTGTCAAAGGCGATCCGGCATCTGCGATGCAGTTGTTCGACAACGCGCTATCGCTGGATCAAAACAATGCGATGGGATGGGCGACGAGCGCTATCACTCTTTCTTATTTGGGGCGTGGCGATGAAGCGATGACCCGATTTCGTAATGCTTTCAGGCTCAGCCCATTTGATAGTCTGAATTTCTCGTGGTGGTGTGGAGCGGGAATGGCCGAATTTATGAACGAAGACTACGAAGAGGCCGTACACTGGTTAACGAAAGCCTATCAGGCAAATCCTCGTTATGCTGCAACACTACGTATGCTTGCTGCCGCGCTGGCAAATGATGGTAACTTGAGTAAAGCAAAATCGATTGCAAATGAGCTTTTGAATCTTGATCAGGATTTTTCGGTCGAACGTTTTATTTCGTGGTATCCTCTGGCAAGAGCGAAGGACAAGAAGGCTTTGAAGTCAGGATTGTTGAAGGCAGGGTTGCCGCATTAAATTGAAAGAAGAAATGCCACGAAGTTTTTGAAATAGTTATAAAATGGGGGTATCCAAAATGACTTATGGTCAGGGACGAGGTCAAGGTCAAGGTCAAGGTCAAGGTCAGGGACAAGGCCAGGGGCAAGGCCAAGGCCAGGGGCAAGGCCAAGGCCAGGGGCAAGGCCAAGGCCAGGGGCAAGGACAGGGTCAGGGTCAGGGCCAAGGACAGGGTCAGGGCCAAGGACAAGGCCAAGTCTTCGCCACTGCAGGATCAATTCCCGATGGCGGTGGCTTTCCTAGAAGCTATTATGCGACACCATTCGAATTAAGACGCAGACCCTGGGCACTTGAGTTCTCTCCTGACAATACAGGCGCGCCTTCGTTTCCCAGTGCGCATAAAATCAAACCTGAAGTGGGAAAGTGGTATGCTGAATGGCGACCCCGCGATTGGGATCCGGCATTGCGTTTCTGGTCCCGGCCCTTTGACCCCAATCTGACAGAATGGCTGAAGTCGGCAGATCCGGATGCTCCAAGCATTGTTGCTGCCAGAGAAGTTGCAACGCAGTCTGATGAATGGTTGCCGGATAAGGTCCAATATGCAGTGCTGGAATGGATTACACGCCAGGATCTGTACTGGCACCCCGAGCTTCCTTCTCCCCGTACGCCAGCTGAGCCGGATTATTGGGACTATATCAAAGCCGAATTATCTCAGTTGGACAACTACATGAAACAGGATCGCGCCTCCTATCTGAACGAGGCCGATTTACAGGCGGACAACCTGCACGACTATGTCATCCAGTTCATTGGCGCTAACCGCCGTGATCACCCGTGGACGCTGGAGCTGATTTCATGTGGTTTGGCAATCGGTAATCTGGTGTATTTCGCGTACAAAGCGTTCTTCAAACGAGTCCGCCCATCATTGATCTGTCCCGGATTGATGCCGCCGTTCGGACCACCGATGCATCCGGCCTTTCCAAGCGGCCATGCGTTTCTGGCACATTTCATCTCGCTGTTTCTGCTCGAAATTCCTGCGTTAGCCCAACGATTGGGTGTAGCAATCAGTCCGCCGGGCGATGGAGCACCTTTCCGGGCTCCAAAATGGGCAGATTTAGCTGGCACGGCGCCGATTTTGTCGCCACTGCTTCTTCTCGCCCAACGGATCGCCGTGAATCGAGAGCGGATCGGCGTTCATTACCCATCGGATACATCCGCCTCCAGGCATTTGGCAGCGGGGGTTTGGGACGCGCTTGTTCTGGATGCCCAAGTGAATACTAGCACAACCGCCCCCGGTTTCCGGGGTAATGAAAAAAACAGGAACATCGCCGGTGGCGTGATTACCGGCAAAAAACAAGACATTAAATCACCTATGCTGGAAATGGTGTTCCAGCGCTCGACGGCAGAATGGCCTATGCCTTGACGAGTTAGGCCAGCACGTCGCAGGCATGAACTGATCTAGATCTTAAGGCTGGACTGTGGGGAACAGGCCCAGATTGTTATCCGTCGCTACAAGGTCAGCAAGCCGGCTTTTCGTGGTTGGCGGCGTGTCCGCGTCTTCTATTTTTGACGCTAGCATCGCCATAGGATCGGTATTGGCTCGATCCGCGGGTGTACTGATTTCGACAAACGTCCAGTCTGAGCCTAAGAGGTCCACGCCGTGTTCCGACAAATCAACATCAATTGTGCTTTGGGCCTCTAGGGGCTGGTCGATTAAAATTTTATTAGGACCGCCGGTCCAGTTAACTGTGTCACCCATATCGTCACCATTCCAGATACGAATGACAAAACTCGAAGCGGAATTTGATCCTCGATTCCCGACAGTGAATCTATTGGGTGGACCGTGGCCCAACCATTCGGCGTCCATGCCCGTGTGCAATGATACCGGTAAATAGTTCCCTTCCCCATGGTGGACTTCACCAGCCACGGTAATTTCCTTAAGTTCACGTCGATCGAGTACATATAGGTCAACGGGCGGCGGTGCGCCGGGGCCGTTGTTGATCATGTCCGGAATTTCAGGGTGCATCCCTTGCACTTCGAAAGCCCATCGGATCGCCTTGCGCGCCTGTCCGCCGGTCCAGGTGTGCCCACCCTTCAAGTCAAAACCTGCGCTAAGTGAGGTATCGGCATCAATCATTGCCGTTTCCAGTTCCTCTGCCCGCAAGGGAGCGTGGCCGAAACTGTCTATGGCGCGAACCATGAGGTAGAGGCAAAGATTGGCCGCTGCTGTGCGTCGCACAGTATCAGGTTCCGGATTATCTGGATCGTTTGCCCGATGCGTATCGCCGCCCAATATTCGATAAAGGCGGAACAAGGTGGTCGAAAGTACTTGTTCGCTAGTATAGCCCTTGAGGTTTCGCAATTGCGCCTCGGGGGCAGACAGGACATCCTGGTGCATGTAGCCGCTCCAACCCCAGCCGTTCAACACGCTTCTGTCGTGGCGGCGGGTTGAGAACACCCAAGGAAACGTTTGATAGCGGAAGTCGTTCCACGGCCCGGTTGATTTGGCTTCAGCAATTCGTGAAAGCGGGTCGGACATGATAGCCGCGAATGCGTCCCCGATACTGTGCGCGAAACGAAACTCTAGCTCTCCCAGCGCACCAAGGATCACCACATGCCCAAGCTCGTGTAAGATCCAGCGACGGCTGTTGGCAATACCCAGTGGTTGCGCCCTAGGGGGCCTGAAACTTCCAGGAGTTGGTGTTTCGCGATGCCAGTGGTTCAAGTTCGCAAGCGCAAGATGAACAATGGTTCTACCAAGTTTCGGCGGTGTGGGGGCCGCAAGCGGGCCAAGCTCGACACGTGCGTTCACAGTTCGCCCGTCTTTTCCCGGCCCACCGGGGATGCCAGAGCGGTACCGAACATGAACCGGCGCCTCGGTTGTTCGCATAAGCGCGCTGAGGTCGATCTTTAGAAATTCAAGCAGATCAAAGAAGTACTTGAATGACACGTAAGAGGAGATTGCCGATTGCTCGTCCGATCTGGGGTTTATATCCTCTCCGCTTGCGATCCGGATTTCCCTCGTAGTGTTCGGGTTCTCATCTTTGTCGGCTTCCACGAAACCGGGGCAATTCAAAATCGCAAAACTAGAAGTTTCCAGTTTTCTGCGAATATTTACAGTCGTCCGGTCAATTTCATCGAGATTTGTCGCCGGTCTGGGAATGAACATATAAGGTGGTGGGTCCTCGATGCCCGGGTCGGAAACGGGATCCTGATCAATTGTTTTCACTGTCACCATCGGACCGGAATCCGAAAACAAAGACCAGCCAAATTGAAATCTGATTCTTTGCACTCGTTCCAACGCGAATAACATACGCGTTTGCGCGGCAATGAATGGCTTAGCCTGCTGATTGGAATAAATATCATCCAGTGGTGTCTTTTTGACACCGTATGTTACCCAATCGGAAAGGAATCCACGCTCATTCAGAAAAGGCTCACCAGAATTGACAAGGCGAAGCTGCGCGATCCTGAGAGTATCGATGTTCTGTCCTGCCGCGTCGGCGATTTCAGCTTTAATTTCTCGAGCGAAAATTCGTCTTAATCTATCAAGAAATGCTTCCGCGTATGTCGTGATGGCGACGTCATCAAGCCCACGTATACCTTGGGCAAACTGGGCAACAAACGTGGTGTAGGGCGAGTAGGGCAGATGCGCGACCATAGACGAGATTTTTACTTGATCCTTGTGCGCGCGCATAAACACACGCACGCCAAATCCGCTGGTAACCGGATCCGCCGGGTCGTTTGTGTTAGAGTTTTCGCCAGCTACAAGGATAAAAGCTCTTGATCCTTTTTCCTTATGTATGTCGATCTCGCGAGATGAGATCGGTTTGGCTGCCTCTCCGGGGCGGATCAAAGGATACCAACCGAATAGGATTTTTCCCGGAAACATCTTCGAAGGGTCCAGTGCACTCAGCCACTCATCGGGCAGGAAGCCTGAAACTTCGCCGGGATTTGGCGGGTATCTATGGTCAAAGCGAGCTTTGAGATCGTTTAGATAATCAAACGCTGCCTTTTGGAGTTCATCCTCAAGATTTGTCGATGCAGGGTCAGCTTCGAACGCGTATGGCCAGTCGGCATGTTGCGCAACAATGACAGGGCGTCGGTTGTCGTTTCCAGATCCAAAGCGAACTAGGTGTAGGGCTTCTTTTGGAGGTGACCATTCCATGAAAATTAAACCCTTCTGTACGAATTCGAAAATCAAAACCCTGTATGTATTTCTACAATGCCCAATTTATAGCATAGATTTTCTGCTTAATCCAAACATAGCGTCTTGAGCAAAAGCCGTCATAAGTTTGACCTTTCGACCATTTAAGCCGGGTTTTCATGTCGAATTTGCCTCAGACTCATTCGGCCACTTGATATTCGAGCTACGCTTATTTTTGTGAGATCAGAAGAATGTATGCTTCTGGGGTCGCTGAATTAGCCTTTGACCCTCATGAAACGAGCTCATTGGCATTTGAGTGCGCCAAAGTCACGCGTAATGGGTTTTGTACCATTGCGAGCGATTAGCTTGTTGTTGTCTGAACAACCACCGAATGCCATGAAAGTGCGCTCTTTCCCTTGCAGGCAACAACCCGCATCTTACTAGACTTCAGTTCTGGTTTGTCTCAGCAGAACAGAAGGCCAATCTATTAAACTGTATTCTGATGCGACACTCTTGTGCATGAACTCAAAGAAACCACTTGCCACTTTCACCAATTTTTTGTGCAGCCAGAAGCTAGGACCATCGGAGTATTTGCCGGGTTGGGCATTCATTACCTGCAATGATGATAGCTTAATAAGTGCTAGTATTGGCCCATCTTCTACTGTGAGACATGGTGATCCATCTGGAGGCGAATGGAAGCACTATTCGTATGTTTTAAAACGGTTCTGCTGGGTTTTGAGATATTCGGGAACGTACGGACGGAGTTGTGTTCAGGTCTTCAATATATCACGACGGCACAATCATCCCGAAATCGTAGTTTAATTATGTCAGGTGAGACGGGCACCCTGTTGGTTGAAGCGATAGGTTCGATCCTGGGCGTAGCCGAATTGCACGGATTCACCAGCATTGACCTGATGCTGGCCGAACAGACGCGCGGTAATCTGGTGGTCTTGCATCATCGCGATCACGTTGGTGTCACCGCCCAGATGCTCGACATGAGTCACGTTCGCGGTCAGGGGGCCCTCGTCGGTCAGGTACAGGTCCTCGGGTCGGATGCCCAGAGTCGTGTCTGCACTGTCGCCGATTACACTGGCGGGGAAGAAATTCATCGAGGGCGCGCCGAGGAAGCCTGCAACGAACTGGTTGGCGGGGTTGTTATATAACTCCATCGGGCTGCCGGCCTGTTCGACGCGCCCGTCGCGCAGGACGACGATCTTGTCGGCGAGCGTCATCGCCTCGGTCTGGTCATGGGTGACGTAAATCATCGAAGCATCGAGCTGCTGGTGCAGGTTGGCGATTTCCAGCCGCGTGTTCATGCGCAGGGCGGCGTCCAGATTGGACAAAGGCTCGTCGAATAAAAACAGTTTGGGTTCACGCACGATGGCGCGACCGATGGCGACACGTTGGCGTTGGCCACCGGACAATTCAGAAGGGTAGCGGTCGATGTATAGCTCAAGATTCAACATCTTGCTGGCCTTAGCGACGCGTTCTTCGATGACCTGCTTGCTCTGGCCTTCCTGTTTCAGTGCCAGCGACATGTTCTTGCGCACATTCAGATGCGGATAGAGCGCATAGCTTTGAAACACCATCGCGATGCCGCGCTTGGAGGGCGGTGTGAGGTTCATCAGATCTCCACCGATGCGCACTTCGCCCGAAGTCACATCCTCAAGCCCCGCGATCACGCGCAGAAGGGTGGATTTACCACAGCCCGAAGGGCCGACGAAGACAACAAACTCGCCGTCTTCCACTTCGATGTTGATATCCTTGAGGACTTCGACTGTACCGAAGGACTTGTTCACGTTCGTAAGCGTCAGGGCGGTCATGGGTTTGCCTCTTTCAGCGAAATGGGTTGGCCAGTGCGGATGCTTTCATCGGCAGCTAGACAGATGGCCAGCGATTGCACGGCGTCGTTCATATGGCGGGTCAGGTCGATGTCCTCGGCGATGGCGCGCAGCATATAGGCTTGTTCGGCATCGCAGAGCTGCTGATGGCCGGGCTCATCGGGCATGTCGATTGTTTGGTCGCCATCGGGGCGATGGACCAGAAGGCCGCCGACTTTGGTGTGGCCGTCGATATCGGCTGACGCACCCTTGTTACCATCGGTGATCGAGACCGAGCCGTTGGGCGAGACGATGTCTTTTACGAAAAACGCAGTCTCGGACATCATCGGGCCCCAGCCAGCCTCGTACCAGCCAACCGAGCCGTCCTCGAAGACCACCTGAAACTGGCCGTAATTATACATGTCTTCGTCGATTTCATCGCTTAGGCGCAGGCCCATGCCGTGGACTCGCACGGGGTCGGAGTCAGTGATCTGACACATCACGTCGACATAATGCACACCGCAATCGACGATGGGCGAGGTGGTCTGCATCAGAGCTTTGTGTGTTTCCCACTCGGCCCCGCTGCTTTGCTGGTTGAGGTTCAGGCGGAACACGTATGGCCCGCCCAGATCGCGGGCCTCGGAAATCAGGCGCATCCACGAAGGATGATGGCGCAGGATGTAGCCGATGACCAGTTTGCGTTTGGTTTCAATGGCTTTCGCTACAACTCGTTTGGCATCAGCCACAGTCGTCGCTAGTGGTTTTTCGACGAAGACATGCGCTCCGGCCTCCATCGCGGTGCAGGCGAAATCGGCGTGGCTGTCGGAGTAGGTGGCGACGACCACCAAATCCGGCTTCGTCTCAGTCAGAGCTGCCTGAAAGTCTGAATAGGCCGGATAGCCTGACAGATCGGGATGGTCCACGTGACCGGACCGGTTCACCAATCCCACGATCTGCGCGTCCGGGTGATGGTGGTGGGCTAGCGCGTGGCTCAGCCCCATATTGCCAAGGCCAGCGATCAGAACTTTGGTCATTTCACAGCTCCTGAAGTGATGCCGCGGATCAACTGGCGTGAGAAGATGACATAGAGCACCAGCACAGGCAGGATCGCCATGCTGAGCGCCGACAGAACCGCGTTCCAGTCGGTGACGAACTGGCCGATGAAGACCTGGCTGCCCAGTGTCAGTGTTTTGGTTTCCTCAGCCGGGGCGAGGATCAACGGGAACCAGAGGTCGTTCCAGATCGGGATCATATTGAACACGGCGACGGTCGCCATAGCGGGGCGGACGAGAGGCAGTACCAACCGGAAGAAGATGGTGTATTCGGATAGGCCATCGACGCGGCCTGCGTTCTTTAGATCATCTGAGACCTGTCGCATGAATTCGGACAGGATGAACACAGCCAGAGGCAGGCCTTGCGCAGTATAGACAAGGATCAGGGCCCAGAGGGTATTCACCAACCCGGTCGCCACCATCATCTCTAGAATGGCCACTGTGCCTATGCGGATCGGGATCATGATCCCAAGCGCCAGATAGAGACCCATCAGGGTGTTGCCTTTGAACTTGTACTCGCTCAGGGCAAAAGCGGCCATCGCGCCGAACAGCAAGACGAAGGCCAACGAAACCACGGTCACGATCAGCGAGTTCTGGAAATAAAGGAAGAAATCCCCTTGTTTCATCACCGTCTGATAACCGATCAGAGAAAAGCTTTCGGCATCGGGCAGGGCGAGCGGCTCGCGGAAGATCGAGCGTCGGGTTTTGAAGCTGTTGATGATGATCACGAAGACCGGGAACAGGGCGATCAGGGTATAGAGGATCAGCGCCCCGTGCATGGCGGCTGTGTTCAGCGGGTTATGGCGTGCTTTGTTCATCCGGCGATCCTCACAGTTGATACCGGCGCATCCGGGTCTGGATACCGAAGAGATAGATGCAGACGCCCACGAGGATGATGGCGAACATGGCGCCAGCGATGGCAGAGCCCATATGCGGGTCGCCCAGTTGCAGCTGGAAGCCAAAGAAGGTGCGATACATGAAGGTACCGAGGATATCGGTTGAGAAATCCGGCCCCGCCAGCGCGCCTTGCGAGACGTAGATCAGGTCGAAGGCGTTGAAATTGCCCACAAATGTTAGGATTGAGATGATGCCAATCGAAGGGATGATCAACGGCAGTTTGATCTTCCAGAATGCCGAGGCTCCGGTGATGCCGTCTATTTCCCCGGCCTCAAGGATTTCTTCGGGGATCGACAGCAGGGCGGCGTAGATCAACATCATCGGGATGCCGACGAATTGCCAGACCGAGACAAGTGCCAGCGTCGTCAGGGCATATTCTTCTTTGCCCAGCCAAGGTGCAAACAGCGACTTAAGACCAACGGCGTCCAGCATCGAAGGTGCGATGCCCCAAAGCGGGGACAAGATTAGTTTCCACGCGAAGCCGACAATGACAAAGCTCAGAATGGTCGGAATGAAAATCGCGGACCGGTAGAGTGCCGCAAACCGCAGGCGGGGATGCGAAAGTAATGCCGCCAGAGCGACACCGATGGGGTTCTGCACCAGCATGTGGATCAGGAAGAACCAGAAGTTGTTGCCCAAGGCGTTCCAGAACTGCTCGGACCAGATCGGATCGAAGAACAGGGTGCGGAAATTCTGCAGACCCACGTAGATGCGTGTCTGATCGACCTCGGTGAACAATGCGAGGCGCAGGGTGTTGAACAAGGGGAAGATCATCACTGCCGTGTAGACCAGCACCGCAGGGGCGAGGAAAACGGCAATGTGCCAGCGTATGCGGCGGGTCTGCATGGGAATCTCCGGGGAAAAGGTCCGGACGCGACGCGGTAGCCGCGTCCGGTGTGAGCGGCCTAGGTGTTACTGATGTGGTGCGTACCAGCTGGCCAGACCGTCCTGCAGTTGCTGACCCAGCGCTTCGGGTGTTTCGGCACCCTTGATGGCGGCAACGGATGCACCCCAAGTCTCGTTTTCGAGATTCGGTGTGCCGCGCGACAGGATCTGGTAGGTCGAACGGATCGTGCTTTCGCATTCTTCGCGCCAGCCTACGATTTCTTTGGCCAGTGGATCTTCCAACTCGACCGGAGTGCTGGATAGCGGGAAGAAACCGGGTAGGGCGTTACCGAATATGCTGGCAAACTCGGGGCTTGCGACCCAAGCTAGGAAGGTGCGTGCAGCTTCTTGGTTCTCGCTCGCCGCGTTCATGCCGATGCCGATATCGGTGTGGTCCGAAATATAGCAGGTATCGCCCGCGTTCTGGACCGGTGGCTTAAAGGCGCCCATCTCGAAATCGGCCTGCGTGTTGAAGCCCGAAATCTCCCAGCTTCCTGCTGGATAGACCGCCGCACGACCCAGCGTGAACAGGTTCTGGCTGTCGGGATAGGTTTGCGCTTCATATCCGTCACCCAGATAGTCCGCCCATTTGGCCAGCGTCGCATAAGGGGCAACCCACTGTGGATCGGTCAGCTTCTGCTCGCCCTTGATCAGCGCTTGACGGCCTTCTTCACCTTTCCAGTAGTTCGGGCCGATGTTGTTATAGCCCATTGTGGCGGCTTCCCACTGGTCGTTGGTGCCCATCGCCATCGGGATATAAGTGCCGTCTTCCTTGATCTTGTCGAGGGCGGCAAAGAACTCGGCCTCAGTGGTTGGAACCTCGATGCCCAACTCATTGAACGCGTCTTTGTTGTAGATGAAGCCGTGGATCACCGATGCCATCGGTACGCAGAAGCTGGCTGATGCGTCATCGGTCTGCCAGGCGGATTTGGCGACGTCCGAGAAATTGCCCATCGCCTCCAGATCGGAAAGGTCTGTCAGGTGGCCTGCCTCATAGAGTGCCAGCGAGGCATCGAACGGGCGGCAGGTGATCAGGTCGCCAGCTGATCCGGCCTCAAGCTTGGAATTCAGCACAGCGTTATATTCCGCAGGGGCAGAAGGTGAGAAAATCACCTTGATACCGGGATGCTCAGCTTCGAACGCCGGTATGATTTTTTCCTGCCACAAGGCCAGATCGTCATTGCGCCAGCTTTCAATCGTCAGCGTGGCGTCTTGCGCATAAGCGCTTGTGACTAGCGCCGTGCTCATCAAGGCAAGGCTTAGAACTTTGCGTTTCATTTCGTGTCTCCCAGGTTGATGGTTTCTTGGTTTTGTTTCAGCCGCTTCAAAGCGGGGCGGAGGTGATCGTTGGTCTCACGCAACATCGCCTGCGCCACATCCAGCGACGCAGCGCCCGCCGCCAGCAATGCTGCGCATTTGAGATTGCCTTGCGCCGTCGTCAGCGCAGACGCTGCCTGTTCGGGGTTAACACCCGTCAATTGGCACACGATTCCGTTGGCTCGGGCGCGCAGCTTGTCGTTGTCTGCGCGCAGATTAATCATCATGCCGTCCTGAATATGCCCCAGCTCCACCGCCATCAGCGTTGATAGCATGTTCAGCGTAATCTTCTGCGCCGTACCTGCGCCCATCCGGGTTGAGCCGGAGATCAGTTCGGGCGGTGTCGGCAAATGGATCGCATGATCCGACAACCGCAGAAGCTCGGTATCCGCGTTGTTGGCGATGCCGATGACCGTCGTACCTATGCCGCGTGCGATTTGGGCCGCTGCGACAGTGTAAGGGGTTGTGCCACTGGCCGAGACGGCGATCAGGGTGTCCTGAGGTGATAGATCGGCAAGCTCATCTGTGAGAGTGGCAGAGATATCCTCGACATCTCCGGGCATTTCCGCGCCGGAGGGCAGACCGCCTGCCATATGTATCCGGATCTGATCTGTCGGGATCGAGAACGTACCCCCAAGCTCCAACGCGTCGGCGGCGGCCATCAGGCCCGAGGATCCAGCAGCAAGGTAACACAGGCTGCCACCCGCTCGGATCGTGGTTGCCATGGCGCGCGCACCTGCGCAGATCGGATCGGTCGCTGCCAGCGGAGCCGAGGCTGCAGTGGCCTGCGACTGAGCCAATAGGGCAGCGACATCCGTCAGCGGACGTGTGTCGAGCCCAATGGCCTTCTGATGCAATTGTTCCGTCACAGGTGTGCGCAAGTGATTCTCCCCCAGTTCTTCAATATCATACCTTTTAGATACCATTAGTCTACCATTTTGTTTGCGACGGCCGAAATCGCGATATTTAGCCTGTTAGGTTGCTTTTTGGTCTTCAAATTCTTTTAAAGGTATTATAAAGGTCTCAACATGACTCGCGCCTCTGATACCATTGTTCTGGCCGCCGATGGCGGTGGCACGCGGTGCCGTGTTGCCTTGTCCGATGGTGATCGGATCTGGCAGGTCGAGGTTGGGGCGGCGAATGTATCTACTGATTTTGACGCATCCTGTGCTGAGCTTAAGCAGGGTTTAGCTGCGGTGAGTCGGCAGGCGGGTGTTGACCTGACCGAGGTCGCAGATGCGCCGGCTTATCTGGGGTTGGCAGGGATTACCAGTCAATCTATCGCGGATCGCTTGGCCGGGGCGCTGCCTTTTTCAGATGTGCGCATAGAGGATGACCGACCGTCGGCCCTGCGTGGGGCGCTCGGGCCGGGTGATGGCTTTGTAGCCCATTGTGGCACAGGGTCTTTCCTGGCTGCGCAGCTTGAAGGCAAGCCGCGCTTCGCCGGAGGATGGGGGCCGGTTCTGGGGGATCAGGCCTCGGCCCAATGGGTTGGGCGGCGGGCGCTGTCCCAGGTGCTGGATTGTGTTGATGCGGTGTGTGAGCCGTCTGAGCTGTCTGCGCAGCTTTTGTCACGGTTCAAAGGAACGGCAGGTATCGTCAAAGCCGCATCTGACATGTCGCCCACCGAGTTTGGCGCTCTGGCACCTGTCGTCACTCAATATGCCGGGCAGGGGGATCCGTTCGCGCAGTCGATCATGCAGGCAGGCGCTGAGTATCTGCGGGACCGGTTGGAGAAAATGGGCTGGACCTCAGGTCTTCCAATCTGTCTGACCGGGGGCATTGGGCCGCAATACGCTGCCTATCTTCCAGAACCCATGCAGCAGGATTTGATGAAGCCGTTGGGTGATCCGCTATCGGGCGCAATCGCGCTAGCCCACGCTTTCAGGAAGGAGATCGAACATGAGCGTTGCTGATTTCCTGAGGCCAGAGGGCTGGCTGGGCCATACTGCCGGTCCGCGTTATGTGCAGTTACGTCAAAGGCTTGAGCAGGGGATTGCGGAAGGCATCCTGCCGCCCAACAGCTCCCTCCCGCCAGAACGCGAGATCGCGGAACTCACTGATCTGTCGCGTGTCACTGTGCGCAAGGCCATTCAGGAACTGGTGCGTAAGGGAACAATCGAGCAGCGTCAGGGGTCGGGCTCATTCGTGCGCGAGCCGGTTGCGCGGGTTGAACAATCGCTATCGCATCTCACCTCGTTCACCGAGGATATGGAACGTCGCGGGTTTGAAACCACCTCGACCTGGCTGGAGCGGGGGATATTCCTGCCGTCGCCGGATGAGATGCTGGCGCTGGGCCTGTCGGCCAATGATCAGGTCGCCCGCATCCACCGTTTGCGCGCCGCCGGAGGGAGGCCAATGGCATTGGAGCGCGCGGCGCTGCCGCTGGATATCCTGCCCAACCCGACCGAGGTCACCGGGTCGCTTTATGCGTTTCTGGAGCAATCAGGCTATCGCCCTGTGCGCGCGATCCAGAAAATCTCGGCCATCAATCTCGAAGCCCCCGAGGCGCGCCTTTTGGACGTTGCCGAAGGCACGGCTGGTCTTCGCATCCAGCGCACATCCTATCTTGAAAGCGGGCGCGTCGCGGAACTCACCCGATCCATCTATCACGGCGATGCCTACGATTTCGTGGCAGAGCTGCGTCTGTCAAACTGAAAGGCCGGGCACAATGTCCACCAAAACCACGCAAATGAGGCAAGAAATCAATGAGATACCGTGCGCTGTTGATCGGCTTTTGACCGACGGTGCAGTGGCCATTGAGGGTGCGGCGCAGGCGGTTCGTGATCATGATCCGAGCTTTCTGATCTCGGTCGCGCGGGGGTCATCCGATCATGCCTGCAGCTACCTGAAATACGCCTCCGAGCTGCTGTTGGGGCTGCCGATGGCCTCGGTGGGGCCAAGCGTCAAATCGATCTATGGCGTGGATATGCGTTGCCCTGGCGCATTGTGTATCTCGGTCTCGCAGTCGGGTCAGAGCCCCGATATCGTGCGCCTGACTCGATCACTGACGCAAGGCGGCGCCTATTCGGTCGCCATCACCAACAACACCAATTCAGCGCTCGCGGATGCGGCCTCGGCGGCACTACCTATCCATGCGGGGCCGGAACTGAGCGTGGCGGCGACCAAGACCTTCGTGACCTCGTTGGTCACAGGGCTATGGCTGCTGGCCGAGGTCAAGGGCGACGGCGCGTTGCTGTCGGCGATCCGCAAACTGCCCGAGGATCTGGCGCGGGCCATCACCTGTGATTGGGGTAGTGTGATAGAGGCGATCAATGGCCAATCCCTGTTCACTTTGGGGCGCGGGACCTCCTGGGCGATCTCGAACGAAGCCGCGTTGAAATTCAAAGAGACCTGCCAGATCCACGCGGAAAGCTACTCTTCAGCCGAGGTGCTGCATGGGCCCGTATCCATCGTGGATCAGGGTTTCCCAGTGCTTGCGTTCTCATCCGGCGATGCTGCTGAGGCCAACATTGCTGAGGTTGCCGATGCCTTGGCCGCAAAAGGCGCTCAGGTTTTCGCCACGACCGACCGGGTAAAGGATGCGGTCTCGCTGCCACATGTTCGGACGGCGCATTGGATGACGGACCCCGTCGCAGCGATTGCGTCGTTTTATGGCATGGTGGAAACCGTCGCGACGGGTCGCGGCATCAACCCCGACACCCCGCGCCATCTGAGGAAAGTGACGGAAACGGTATGAACACGTCGACCATCACCTTTGCAGGCGGCCCGATCTTTGACGGAGAGACTTTGTTCACCGACCACGCCGCCCGGTTCGTCGATGGGACGCTCGATGCGATTGTGCCAAGAGCCGACCTGCCGTCTGGTACCGAGATCCAGGACCTTTCCAGAGATATCCTCAGCCCCGGCTACGTCGATCTGCAGGTGAACGGCGGGGGCGGGGTGATGTTCAACGACGATCCCTCGGTCGACACCCTGCAGAGAATCGCTGAGGCGCATCGTGGGCTTGGGGCGGTATCGATCTTGCCGACGCTGATTACGGACACGCCTGAGAAGACTTCAGCTGCTATTGAGGCCGCGATACAGGCTGTTCAGCGTGGGGTTTCGGGCATTGCGGGTCTGCACCTTGAAGGGCCGCATTTGTCAGTTAAACGTAAAGGGGCGCATGACGGTGCTCTGATACGTCCGATGGACAACAACGACCTAAGCCAATATCTGGCAGCGGCGCGTGCATTGCCTGCGTTGATGGTCACTTTGGCACCGGAAAACGTGACGACTGATCAGGTTGATGCTCTGAGCCGCGCAGGCGTCATCGTTTCGCTAGGCCACACCGATGCGCCGTTCGACACCTGCACGGAATATGTGAAAGCTGGCGCGCGCTGCGTGACACATCTGTTCAACGCGATGAGCCAGTTTGGCAGCCGGGAACCCGGCTTAGTGGGTGCGGCGCTCTCCAACGGGGATCTGTCAGCCGGACTGATCGCGGATACCGTGCACGTGCATCCCGAAACGATGCGCGCCGCTTTTGCTGCCAAACGCGGTCCCGGGAAGATCTTTCTGGTGAGTGACGCGATGGCCGTCGCGGGCACTGACCTTCATGAGTTCCAACTGGAAGGGCGGCTCATCCAGAGAGAGCAGGGTAGGCTGACTTTAGAGGACGGTACTCTGGCGGGGGCCGATCTCGATCTGACGACCGCAATTCGGGTCCTGACGGGTGAGGTGGGTATCTCATTGGCCGATGCATTGGCTGCGGCCACACGCATTCCCGCTCAACTGATCAACGCGGGTCCGACACCATTGACGCTCAGCGGCACAATTCGGATTACCTCAGACCTGAGCAAAGCGAACCCGGTTTAATCCAGCGTGATTTCCTGCCGCTGTTTCCCTGTCGTCTTGTCGAAGATCAGGATGCGATTGTCGTCGGTGACAACAGCATACCAGTTGCTGCCAATGGTCAGCGCCTGCGCGCGCGCGCCATCGGGCAATTCGATCTGATCCGGCAGCGTCGGGGTGCGATCCGATAGGCGGATGACAATCAGGGCGAATGTCACTAGAACCCCGCCAATCATTACCGCGGTCAACAGCATGACCATGCGCCGCAGCAACCGAAGCTGTGGTGTTTCCTGCGGTTCCTGAGGTTCGGAAGGGACAGTCATGGGCACCCGCCTGATAGAGTTTCACATCGCGGCCGCGCCGCCGCCCCGCCTTGATAAGGCGCTTGCGCGGGATGTGCCAGCGGAAGAGAACCTGTCGCGCACCCGCCTGACCCGCCTGATCGGTGACGGGGCGGTGACGGTCGATGGAGCGGTTGTCGATGATCCAAAAGCTCGAATTGCCGAAGGTGCGCAGGTCGGGATCACCGTGGCCGAGGCTGAAGACAGCCATATTGGTCCCGAAGATATCCCGCTGGAAGTTGTCTATGAGGATGACGACCTGATCATCATTAATAAACCTGCGGGGATGGTGGTGCATCCGGCGCCGGGCTCCCCGAATGGGACTCTGGTCAATGCTTTGCTGCATCACTGCGGCGATGATTTATCGGGCGTAGGAGGCGTGAAGCGCCCGGGCATCGTGCATCGGATCGACAAGGAAACCAGCGGCCTGCTGGTCGTGGCTAAGTCGGACGCGGCACATCACGGGCTGGCAGCTCAGTTCGAGGCGCACAGCGTTGAACGTTACTATCGCGCGGTTTGCTATGGTGTTCCCGATGCGAACGATCCGCGCTTGCGTGGGATAAAGGGCGTGAGCTTTGAGCCGGGCAACATCATGCGACTGACGACGCAACTGGCGCGGCACAAGACCGACCGGCAACGGCAAGCCGTGCTGTTTCACGGTGGCCGCCACGCTGTGACCCGGGCGCGGATTGTTGAGGTTTTTGGCAAACCCGGTGGCTTGTCACTGATTGAATGCTGGCTTGAGACAGGGCGGACGCACCAAATCCGTGTTCACATGGCCCATGCCGGCCATGGGTTGGTTGGCGATCCGGTCTATGGTGGCAAACGCAAATTGGCCGCGAAGGCCTTTGCGCCTGAGGCGTCCGAGGCTGTGCGTTCTTTCCCCCGGCAGGCTCTGCACGCTGCTGTGTTGGGCTTTGAACATCCGGTCTCGGGCGAGATGCTGCGATTTGAGGCGCCGTTGCCGCAGGATATGGAAGATCTGATTTCTGCGTTGCGGCAGCCGGTGACATAAACTGCAAAGGCTTGTGAAACCGGCAATTTCAGCTTTTCTTTACATCAGGTTAATTTCAGACTGGTAGTTGATCCTCTTGAATATGTCGGGTCTGGTACCCATATCCCATGTTAAGGGCTTAAACATTTGTCCAAGGGACGGAAATAAATGGCAAATTACTCAAATCTTCCGGCACCGACACCCGAGGGTGGTCTGAACCGCTATATGCAGGAGATTCGCAAGTTTCCACTGCTGGAGCCGGAAGAGGAATATATGTTGGCCAAGCGCTGGGTCGAGGAACAGGATACCGAGGCCGCGCATAAAATGGTCACGTCGCATCTGCGTCTCGCGGCCAAGATCGCCATGGGATATCGCGGCTATGGTCTGCCGCAAGCTGAGGTGATTTCCGAGGCCAATGTGGGCCTGATGCAGGCGGTCAAGAAATTCGACCCCGAGAAAGGGTTCCGTCTGGCAACCTACGCCATGTGGTGGATTCGCGCCTCGATTCAGGAATATGTCCTGCGGTCGTGGTCGATGGTGAAGCTGGGTACAACCTCGGCGCAGAAGAAGCTGTTCTTCAACCTGCGTAAGGCCAAGGCCCGCATCGGTGCGTTGGAAGAGGGCGATATGCGTCCCGAAAACGTTGCCAAGATTGCCCAAGACCTCGGCGTGACCGAGGAAGAAGTGATCAGCATGAACCGCCGAATGTCCGGTGGCGATGCCTCGCTGAACGCGACCGTAGGGTCCGAAGGCGAAGGCACTATGCAATGGCAGGACTGGTTGGAGGATGAAGACGCTGACCAGGCGGGTGACTATGAAGCGCGGGATGAGCTTGAGGCTCGGCGTGAATTGCTGGCCGCTGCGCTGGATGTGCTGAATGATCGCGAAAAAGACATTCTGACCCAGCGCCGGTTGATGGATCAGCCTGTGACGCTTGAGGAACTCAGCACGCAGTACAATGTCAGCCGCGAGCGTATTCGCCAGATCGAAGTGCGCGCGTTCGAGAAGTTGCAGAAAAAGATGCGTGAGCTGGCGCGTGAAAAAGGCATGCTGGGCTCAGTCTGATCCTGTCGCACTGTTGAAACAACAACCGGCCTGACGTGCTCAGGCCGGTTTTCTTTTGGCAAGGGTGGCGGAGCGCATGACAGGAATGTCCTGCGCTGATAATGATGCGATAGCGCTAACGAGGCAGGGGAGGAACGATCATGCAAAAACCGGTTCAATGGGGCATTCTGGGGGCCTCGAAATTTGCGCGCCAGCATATGGGGCCGGCAATTCATGCAGCCCAGGGCGCGCGCCTATCCGGTCTGGCGACCTCTGACCCTTCCAAGGCCGAACCGTTCCAGCAATTCTGCCCCGATCTTAGCGTTTATCAAAGCTATGATGATCTGCTGGCCGACCCGTCGATTGATGCGGTCTACATACCATTGCCCAATCACCTGCACGTGGAATGGAGCCTCAAGGCGCTGGACGCAGGCAAGCATGTCTTGTGCGAAAAGCCGATAACCATGCGTGCCGAAGAATTCGATCAGTTGATTGCTAAACGCGATCAGACTGGTCTGCTGGCCGCTGAGGCATACATGATCGTACATCACCCGCAATGGCAGCTGGCTCGTAAACTGATTGCTGAGGGGGCGATCGGAAAGCTTGTGCACGTAACCGGCGTGTTCAGCTATGACAATCGCGCGGACACAGGCAATATTCGCAACCGGCCAGAGACCGGCGGCGGCGGATTGCGCGACATTGGCGTCTATGTGATCGGCAGCGCGCGATATGCAACTGGGCAAGAGCCGACCTCGGTTAGCGGAGCCATCCGGTGGGAGAATGACGTTGATGTCTTCACCGAAATTCGCGCGCAGTTTCCCGACTTTACCTACTCCAGCTATGTCTCAACCCGGATGCATCCCCACCAAGAGATGGAGTTTCACGGTGAGGGCGGTGTGATCCGCCTGACCGCGCCTTTCAATGCGCGCGTCTTTGGCGAAGCACGGGTCGAATTGCATCGCCCCGGCCTTGATATGCAAGTGACCCGCTTCCCCGGTGACAACCACTATGAATTGCAGGTCGAGGCGTTTGGTCGGACGATACGCGAAGGCGCAGAATATCCTTGCCCGTTGGAATTTGTGCGCGGCACGCAAGAGGTGATCGATCAGGTCTTTGACAACGCCGTATCGCTGTAGCTTGCCTCGGGCCGGGCGTATCGACTATTCTGCTTCGACTGGATCAGGAGGGCTCCATGGCCGGTGGTTGGGCGCGCGACGGCGCGGTGAGCGAACAAATCGAAGCATCGATCTCGGACGAGTTGGCGCGGATGCAGGCGCAAAAACGTCCCGTGGGCGAAAGCCTGACCCATTGTGCCGAATGCGAAGAGCCGATCCCCGAGAAGCGCCGCACCGCTCTGCCAGGTGTTAAGCTATGTCTGGACTGCCAGCAGGAGCGTGACAGCAGTTTCAAGGCGCGTGGCGGGATCAATCGACGCGGATCGAAGGACAGCCAATTGAAATAGCGCTTGGAGCAACCGGTGCAGGATCAGTCGCAGAAAAATTCAGTGCTGCAAAACGGTTTGGTTCTTGGCTTTCTCGCCGCGTTTTTGTGGGGCACGCATAGTGTAATCGTGCGATACCTGACCAGCGATCTGGGTGGGTTGCAGATCGCTGTATCTCGGCTATTCATTGCGGCCCTAGCGATGTACTGCATGTTACGCCTGATGGGGGCGCAAGTTTCTATCCGGTTTGGAGATTGGAACTTCCGGTTGGCGGTGTTGTCGACGGTAGTGAACTATATTCTCTTCCATATCGGTCTGGAGCACACCGGCGCCGCAAATGCGATGGTGCTTGAGAATACCGCGCCGTTCTTCGTGTTGATATTCCTGTACTTCTTCGCCGATACACCTGTCGGTCGTACCGAGGTTCTGGCGACGCTGCTGGCGATATTGGGCGTGGTCCTCACCGTCTATCGTGACTTTGAAGGCGGAGGTGAGCCCTTGTTGGGCGATCTGATGGAGATCGGGGCAGGGCTCAGTTGGGCTGTGTTCCTGATCTCAAGCAGTCGAGCAATGCAGTCTTCGGAAACAACCGCAGAAAGGTTGAATTTCCTGTTTGGGATCTTCCTGTGTTCCGGAGTGCTGTTGGTACCACTCGCGGCCTTCTCGCTGCAGATGCCCACCGCCAATGATCTGGTTTTCCTGTTCCTGCTTGGCGTTCTGCCCACCGCACTTGCCTACTATCTTTGGTATGAGGCCGCTGCGCGGGTATCGACGCTGACGGCAACACTGCTGTTCGCAGCATCGGTTGTGTTCACCTTTATAAATTCGGCGCTGTTCCTTGGCGCGACCATCACACCTCTGGCCGTTGTCGGAGCGGTCTTAATTGTCGCCGCAATCTTTCTGACCACGATAACGAAGGCCAAAGATGGATGAGGCGGCCCGTAGTGGCCGCCTCATCCATTTAGCTTTCCATCGCTTCCAATTCGTCAATGAAGCCTGAAATCATCGACAAGCCTTTGTCCCAGAACTCCGGGTCACTGGCGTCCAACCCGAACGGGGCCAGAAGCTCTTTGTGGTGCTTTGATCCACCGGCGCGCAGCATCTCGAAATATTTGTCTTCGAACCCGTCGGCCCCGCTTTCGTAAACCGAGTAGAGCGCATTCACGAGGCCGTCGCCAAAGGCGTAGGCGTAGACATAAAAGGGCGAATGGACGAAATGCGGGATATAGGCCCAAAAGGTCTCATACCCGTCCATGAATTCGAACGCGGGCCCAAGGCTTTCGGCCTGAACACTCATCCACAGCGCGTTGATGTCATCGGGGGTCAACTCACCTTCGCGTCGCGCCGCGTGCAGTTTGCACTCGAAGTCATAGAACGCGATCTGGCGGACAACCGTGTTGATCATATCCTCGACCTTTCCCGCCAGCAGCACCTTGCGCTGTTCCGGCGTTTCGGCCTTATCCAGCATCTTGCGGAAGGTCAGCATCTCCCCGAAGACTGAAGCGGTTTCCGCCAGCGTCAGTGGGGTCGACGACAGCATCTCACCCTGATCGGCGGCCAGCACCTGATGTACGCCGTGACCAAGCTCGTGTGCCAAGGTCATCACGTCGCGCGGTTTGCCCAGATAGTTAAGCATCACGTAGGGATGAACTTCAGTGACGGTGGGATGGGCGAACGCACCCGGAGCCTTGCCGGGCTTCACCGCCGCGTCGATCCAACCTTTCGAGAAGAAAGGGGCCGCGATTTCGCCCATGCGCGGATCAAAGGCGTTGTAGGCATCCATCACCATCTTCTCGGCTTCGTCCCAGTCGACGAAGCGGGTATCTTCCATTGGCAACGGCGCGTTACGGTCCCAGACCTGCATGACGTCCAGACCCAGCCATTTGCGCTTTAACTCATAATAACGATGGCTCAGCTTGGGGTAGGCGGCCACGACAGCCTCGCGCAGAGCCTCCACAACTTCGGGCTCGACGTCATTGGACAGATGGCGACCGGTTTGAGCGGTTGGCATGTTGCGCCAGCGGTCGACGATCTCTTTTTCTTTGGCTTGAGTGTTATGAACGCGCGCGAAAGTTTTGATATTGCTTTGGAAAACGCTGGCCAGCTCACGCGCGGCGGCCTCGCGTTTGGCGCGGTCCTGTTCCGTCAGCAGATTCAACGTGCCTTCGATATTCAGTTCCTCGCCATCGACGGTGAAGGTCAAGCCCGCGATGGTTTCGTCGAACAGACGTTCCCAAGCGTCACCTACAACGCCGAGGTCGTGCAGGAACTTTTCCAACTCGTCGGACAGCTGATAAGGCTTCATCGCACGGATGCGGCGGAACACGGGTTCGTACCGCGCCAGATCAGCATTGGCGTCGAAATGCGCCTGCAGCACATCATCGTCTATGCGGTTGATTTCAAGCGTGAAGAAGACCAGCGGCGTGGTAAAGACGGTGATCTTCTCCTGCATATCCGACAGGAACTTGGCGCGATCTGCATCAGTGGTCAGCTGGTAATAGCGCAGGCCCGCAAAAGACATAATCCGTCCAGCGATGGCGTTGATCTTTTCGTTGCGCAGTACGCAGGTCAGTAGACCAGCGGCATCCAGATCGGCCAGCTTGCCCTCATAATCCGCGGCAAAGGACGCACATTCGCCTTCCAGCCAATCCAGATCGCGGGACAGTTCTGGTGCGTCTTCCGAGGCATAGAGATCCGCCAAATCCCATTCCGGCAGATTGCCCAGATCATCGGAACCGCCGCTGGCATTTGCGTCACGGACGGGAAAGGGTAGGTCGCGCATGGATCACCTCGAATAAATAGCTTTGGCAAACATCTAGGCCCGGCGCACCCGGATCACAAGCAACCTGTAGGCCGATGCCTTAGTGACAGGGCTCGGGTTTCGGCTTTGCGCTAGCTGCCAAGAAATGCGCGGCCAATTGGTCAAACACTGGCCCGCGCACGTCGGGTCCTTCCATCAAAACCTCGTGTTCGCCGTCGGGTATCTCGACCAGAGTACCGCTGGGCCAGTTCGCCATGCGGGCACGGATCGCCTTGCGGTCGACGATCTGTTCATGGCTTCCGAGGAAGGTCAGGGCAGGGATGTCGGGCGCGTTCTGCTCCATCAGCCAGACGCATTCGTCCAGCGCCTCGCGCAGCCAGATCGTGGATGGTGCGCCCAACGCCAGTTCCGGATGCGCAGCCAACTGGTCCCGCATCATCTGGTACATCTCGGGATCGCGGGTCAGAACGTTCCCTTCGAAGGGTTGCGAGACCACATAGCTTTCCAGTGACGTTGTGGGTGGAGTTTTCTCACCCAATCCCAAACGCGGCCCCCAATAGGCGGTCAATTGGCTGAGCGGCTTCATGATCGGCGTGAAGAAAATGCCCCACATCGGCCCCGTGAAGGCGCAGGCGGCGAAATCAGAGCCTTCCAGCACGGCGCGCAGTCCAATGGCTCCGCCCATCGAATGACCGATCACGTACCAGGGTTTGGGCAGTTCAAGACGTTCCGCCATCTCGAGCACCGCGCGAACGTCATGCTGGTAATCGGTGAACTGTTCGATATGTCCGACACGCGCATCTGGTAACAGGCGATCTGCAAGGCCCTGACCTCGCCAGTCTATGGACATGCTGGCAAAGCCGCGACTCACGAACTCTTTGGCTGCGTTGCCATATTTCTCGATATACTCCGTACGGCCGGGGAACAGCATCACCGTACCGCGCGCGTCACCATCGGGGCGCCAATGCGCCGCCCGGATGCGTTTACCGTCTTCGGTGGTCAGCCAATGCGCCGCACCACCGGCAGGGCCGCCGGCCACGTCTTCGAATAAGGGGGCCGGCGTGTACTCCATCAGGCCAGCACCGAGGCGAGTTTCATGGCAATTCCCATGTCGCCGTCTACGCTCAGCTTGCCGGACATGAAGGCCCCGGTCGGGTTTAGGTCACCGCTGAGGATCTGCTCGAACGTATCTGCATCAGCGCTGAGGGTCACATCAGCTTCGTCATCGCTGACCCGCGCACCGCTTGCGTCCAGAATGATTGACCCCAGATCGGCGATTGCAAATTTGGCTGACGCGTCGAAATCACCGCCCGACAGTTTCTCATTCAATGCCGCCGCGGCTTTTTCCAGAATATCGCTCATGGTCTTCCTCATATTGTTCATGCGCCGTGAATGGACATCCCCGGTCGCTACGCTACACTGACCATTGTTATGGGTATTGCAATCAACAATCTCAAAGGTACCGTCGCGGCACTTGCTGCGATAGTCACGTTTTCCACCACTTGCGCTGCGCAAGAGGCGGATTCGCGGGATGAGGCGGTGCTGCTGCAACAACTGGCGCAATCGACGCCCGAGCAAGCCATCGGTCTTGATCGGCAATTGCAGGCGTTGTGGTCGTTGTCGGGATCGGCCTCGGCGGATTTGCTGTTGGAGCGTGGACGCGAGGCGCTTGAGGATGGCGATGTCGAAGCCGCGTTGGATCATCTGACCGCACTCACGGATCACGCGCCTGAATTTGCTGAAGGCTGGCACGTGCGCGCCTCGGCCTTCTTTGGTATCGATCGGTTTGGAATGGCGGCGGCGGATCTTGAGCATGCTTTGACTCTCAATCCGAACAATTATGAGGCCATTTACGGCCTCGGCCTGATCTTCGAGATCGTTGGAAAGCCCGAACAAGCGCTTGATGCCTATTCGCGTGCGCTGGCTATACATCCCCACCACGAAGAAGTAACCAATGCCGTGAATCGGCTGAAGCCTCAGGTTGAAGGCAAGGCGCTGTAAGTCTCAGGGCGCAGGGGGCAAAGGTGAGCGGGTCATCCCGAATCGTGGCCGTACTTGGCCCAACGAACACAGGTAAAACTCACTACGCGATTGAACGTATGCTGGGGTACCGGACCGGTGTCATCGGCCTGCCTCTGCGTCTGCTCGCGCGTGAGGTTTACGACAAGATCGTCGCTATTCGCGGCCCATCGGTTGTCGCGTTGGTGACGGGTGAGGAACGGATCGTACCGCCCCGGACGCAATATTGGGTTTGCACGGTCGAAGCTATGCCCGAGGGCATGGGTGCGGATTTCGTAGCCATCGATGAAATCCAGCTCTGTGCTGATCCCGAACGTGGCCATGTGTTCACTGACCGCCTGCTACGCGCCCGTGGGACAAACGAGACTCTGTTCTTGGGGTCCGACACGATGCGCGGCGCGATCGCTGCGCTTGTGCCCGAGGCGCAGTTTGTCCGGCGCGAGCGGATGTCGCAGCTTGTCTACTCCGGGTCCAAGAAGATCAGCCGGATGCCCCCACGCAGTGCCATCGTCGGGTTTTCGGTCGAAAACGTATATGCCATCGCTGAACTGCTTCGCCGTCAAAAGGGTGGGGCGGCTGTGGTCATGGGCGCGCTCAGCCCGCGCACGCGGAATGCGCAGGTGGACCTCTATCAGAATGGCGAGGTCGACTATCTGGTTGCCACCGATGCCATTGGGATGGGCTTGAATCTTGACGTCAATCATGTGGCGTTTTCGTCCCTGACCAAGTTCGATGGTCGTCGGATGCGTCCGCTGGCTCCGAACGAGCTGGCCCAGATCGCTGGCCGTGCCGGGCGC
This sequence comes from Ruegeria sp. C2, assembly GCF_056537765.1. Lineage (NCBI taxonomy): Bacteria > Pseudomonadati > Pseudomonadota > Alphaproteobacteria > Rhodobacterales > Roseobacteraceae > Ruegeria > Ruegeria sp. C2. The sequence continues at coordinate 526,939 of NZ_JBQFRZ010000001.1, forward strand.
GGCATGTCTGACGGCACTTTCGGTGTGACCGGTGAAGCCCCGCCGCTGGATGAGGGCGTCGCGCAGGCCATCATGGACAGCAGATTTACGCCGATGAAAAAGCTGAACTGGCGGAATGCTGCTTTGCGCTTCGGCTCTATCGAAGCGCTGATCGAGTCGCTTGAGGTCAGCCCCGATAGTGAAAACCTGATCAAAGCGCGCCCCGCCGACGATCTGAACGTATTGAAATCGCTGTCGCAGATTACCGAAATCATGGCCCGTGCCAGCGATGGCCAATCCGTCCGCTTGCTCTGGGATGTGTGCAGAATCCCCGATTTTCGCGGTATCAGCCACGCGGAACATGCCAGCCTGCTCGAAGTGATCTATGGTCACCTGCACGAACGCCAATCCATCCCCGACGATTTCATGGCGCGGCAAATCCGCCGCATCGACCGAACGGACGGAGATATTGATGCGCTCTCCAAAAGGTTGGCATATATTCGCACCTGGACATATGTTGCGCAACGAAACGGCTGGGTGCGTGACGAATCGCATTGGCGTGAGGAAACACGCACTGTAGAAGACAGGCTGTCGGACGCTCTGCATGACCGTCTGACTCAGAGATTTGTGGACCGGCGCACATCCGTCTTGCTGCGCCGGCTCAAACAGAAGGAGGCCCTTTTGGCCGAAGTAAATGACAAGGGTGAAGTGACCGTCGAAGGCGAATTCGTCGGTCGTCTGGAAGGGTTCCGGTTTACACCGGACAAAAGCGCGCAAGGGGCTGAGGCGAAAGCTTTGAAATCGGCTTCCCTGCAAGCTCTCGCGCCGCAATTCCATCTGCGTGCCGACCGCTTCTACAACGCGCCCGATACCGAAATTGATTTCACCGATCAGGGTGGCCTGATGTGGGGCGAATATGCCGTCGGCAAACTGGTTGCCGGGGCAGAGCCTCTCAAACCGATGGTCGAGGTTTTTGTGGATGAAGCCGCAGGGCCAGATGTCGAACAGAAAGTGCAGCGCCGGTTGCAGCACTTCATCGACCGCAAAGTGGCCGCGCTGTTCGAGCCGCTGCTGAACCTGTCGCGGGACGAGGAACTGTCCGGTCTGGCCAAAGGTTTCGCCTTCCGCATGGTCGAGGCGCTGGGCGTTCTGCCCCGCGCGCAAGTCGCGCAAGAGGTCAAGGATCTGGATCAGGACGCCCGCGGCGCGCTGCGCAAGCACGGCATCCGCTTTGGCCAGTTCACCATCTTCATGCCACTGTTGCTGAAACCTGCGCCCACGCGCCTGCGTCTTGTGCTGTGGGCGTTGTCCAGTGGTCTGCAGGAATTCCCCGAAGCACCGCCTCCGGGTCTGGTCACTGTACCGGTCGCCAAGGATGCGCCGCAGGGCTATGACACCATGTGCGGCTACCGCGACGCGGGCGAACGCTCGATCCGGATCGACATGCTGGAACGCCTGGCCGATATGTTGCGGTCCGAAGACAGTCGGGGTGGGTTCGAAGCCAAACCCGACATGCTGTCGATCACGGGCATGACACTGGATCAGTTCGCCGATCTGATGCAGGGCCTGGGATACAAGGCCGAACGCGGCGAGCGTGAAAAGGTTAAAACGGTCGTCGCAGAACAGCCTGTGGCAGAGGCGGCGGAGCAACCTGCGGTCGAAGAGACTCCTGCACCAGAGGCTGCAACGGAAGAGGTTGGCGCACCTGCCGAGGCATCGGCCGAAGCCCCCGAAAGCACCGAAGCGGCAGCCGAGGCCCCCGCTGCGGAACCAGCATCGGATGAGCCGGAGGTAGAGGTGCTCTATACCTTTACCTGGGGCCGTCAGCGCCAGCAAAATCGCGGCCCGCGCCGCGAGCAAGGGCAGGGCAAGGGCAAACCACGTGGTAAGCCGCAGGATGGTCGTAGACCGCAGGGCAAGAAGGGCGGCAAGCCGCAGGGTGCCAAGAGCTTCTCGTCACGTCCTCCGAAAAAGGAAAAGGCAATTGATCCTGACAACCCATTCGCCGCCGCGCTGATGGGTTTGAAGGACGGCAACTGACCGACAATGGCCGAGGCCAAGCTGCGGATTGATAAATGGTTATGGCAGGCGCGGTTCTTTAAGACCCGTAGCCTGGCCGCCAAACAGGTCAGCGGCGGACATGTCAGATTGAACGGAAACCGGGTGCTGAAACCGGCGCAAGCCGTGGCACCCGGAGACGTTCTGACCTTCCCGCAGGGGCGGATCGTCCGCGTGGTTCGTATCGAAAAGCTGGGTGAACGCCGTGGTCCAGCGCCTGAGGCGCAAACATTGTACTTTGATATGACTGAAAAACAGGATGCACCGCCCAGGAATCCGGGTTTTGAGGGAAAAGGTCGCCCAACCAAGAAAGAAAGGCGCGCGCTTGATCTTTCTCGCACCTCAAAGGGGTGATCTTCTCTTGAAGAGGCGGGCAGACTGAATTAGCTAGTCGCCCAAAGCGCACATGGGAACCATACAATGACCTACGTTGTCACCGAAAACTGCATTGGCTGCAAATACACCGACTGTGTCGAGGTATGTCCGGTGGACTGTTTCTACGAAGGCGAGAACACTCTGGTCATTCACCCTGATGAGTGCATCGACTGTGGCGTCTGTGAGCCTGAGTGCCCTGCAGATGCCATCCGCCCTGACACCGAGCCGGGCATGGAGCAATGGGTTGAGTTCAACCGGAAGTATTCGGAAATGTGGCCGGTGATCGTCACCAAGAAAGACCCGTTGCCCGAGGCCGAAGAACGCGATGGCGAAGAAGGCAAGATGGAGAAGTATTTCTCCGAAGCGCCTGGTGAGGGCGGTTAAGCGATTCGGTGGTCAAGTAAAGCCGTATCCGCGCCAATCGACACATTATCGCATTGAGATAAAGCGATTTTTCTGCCTTTGATCAGGGCCGGTCTTTTGAGTGTCGCAATTTTGTGATATACTCAGGTCTGAATGATGACTGTGATGGGGACGTGCTCCGTAAGTATGCTCACTATGGAGTCCTGATTTTGTGACAATAGATGTGCCTGACGAGGCCGTGCTGGGCCTCGGCTGGGGTGTTTTTGTTGTCTCATATCCCCGTCCATAACGAAGGATGTATCTGAATGTCGAAGTCGAAAAAGCTTGAGTTCCGCCCGAACGATTATGTTGTTTACCCCGCCCATGGCGTGGGGCAGATCATATCGATCGAGGAACAGGAAGTCGCAGGCTTCTCGCTTGAGCTGTTCGTGATTTCCTTTGAAAAGGACAAGATGACGCTGCGGGTTCCGACCAACAAGGTCACCGAATCTGGTCTGCGCTCGCTCAGCTCTCCGGATGTGATCTCTCAGGCGATGAAAACGCTGAAAGGCAAAGCCAAGGTGAAACGCGCCATGTGGTCGCGCCGGGCGCAGGAATATGAACAGAAAATCAACTCCGGCGACCTGATCTCGATCGCTGAAGTTGTTCGTGACCTGCATCGCACCGATGACCAGCGCGAGCAGAGCTATTCTGAGCGTCAGCTGTATGAAGCCGCGCTTGAGCGTCTGACCCGCGAAGTGGCTGCGGTGTCCGGTGCGGATGAGATTTCTGCGGCCAAACAGGTCGACGAAGTTCTGACCTCGCGCGCAGCCTGATCGCGATCAAACTCTTTCATGGGCTGTCCCGATATCCGGGGCGGCCCTTTTTTGTGGTCGACGCTTGGTGCAGAGACGCTTGTCGGGTATTTTTCTGTAACTGCGGGAAGATACGGGGACATGATGAAGCAGACGGTGAAGTTCCTCTACATCAGCCATGAGCCAGTTTCGGTCTGGTTTCGCTATGGCCTCATCCTGTTCGACATCGCCTCAATCATCTTTTTTGTTGCTACTGCGAACATCCCGCACGGACCGGGACTTACGGCTGCAAGTCTCGGGGTCGGGCTGATTATCCTGCTGGATTTCTCGGCGCGCATGTGGATCGCCAAAGACCGTTGGAAATTGTTGCGTCAGGTTTATACGCTGGCCGATATCGTGGTGATCGCTTCCCTGTTGCTTGACCCATTCCTAACCGGAAATCTGGCATTCCTGCGGATCTTGCGGGCGTTGCGGCTGATACATTCCTATCATCTGCTGCGGGACCTGCGCCGGGATAGTCCGTTTTTCAGGACCCACGAAGATGCCGTGATCGCGGCGATCAATCTGATGGTCTTTGTCTTTGCGACCTCGACTGCCGTACTGGTCTTCTTTGTCCCGGAGGATGCGCAGACCCCCTATATTGACGCGCTTTATTTCACCATGGCGACGCTGACGACGACCGGTTTCGGGGATATCACGCTCGGCACACCTGCGGGGAAGCTGTTTTCGGTTTTCATCATGGTCGTTGGCGTGGCGCTTTTTGTCCGTCTGGCGCAGGCGATCTTCATGCCGCAGAAGGTACGCTACAAATGCCCAAGCTGTGGTCTGTTTCGGCACGATCCGGATGCCGTGCATTGCAAACACTGTGGCGCGACGTTGCGCATCGAAACCGGGGGTGCATCTTAAAGCGATGCGGTCAGCGCCAAAAGGAATGCGATCTCCGAAATCTGCTGAGTGGCACCCAGAATATCGCCCGTCTGGCCGCCAATCTTGATCTTTGCGAGGCGCGCGACAAAGGCCGTTGCGAGCAGCGCGCAGAGCATTGGTGCGATGGCTGATCCGCCCAGCAGTAGCAACGAAAGAGCGATGGCCAATCCGATGCCTGTCAGAACCGCAGAAAGGGGAGGCGCACCAACCGAATGGCTCAGCCCCGATTTGCGAGCGTTCGGCAGCGCACGCATCAGCGCAGGCATCATGGCGCGAGAGAAAATGCACGCTGCAAGCACGCCCGTCAGCAAATCCGCGCCAATCATGGCCATGATGGCAGCAACTCGAAGCATCTGCGCGAGCAGCAAAGCCAGCACGCCGTAGGTGCCGATATGGCTGTCCTTCATGATCTCCAAACGACGCTCAGATGTGAAACCGCCCCAGAGCCCGTCGGCGGTGTCGGCCAACCCGTCTTCATGCATTGCTCCGGTCACGATGATCAGCGTGGCCACCAGCAAAGCGGCGGTTGCGAAGGTGGGCAACTGCGCCCAGATCGCGATCCAGGCGACGCCGCAGGCCAGCGCGCCAACAACAACCCCCGCCAGCGGATAAGCCCATGCGGCGCGCGACTGGCGGGCAAATGCCTCGTCAGGCAGGCGCGGCAGGGGCAGGCGGGTCAGCAGGACCAGAGCGAGCGGGATATCCCACGCAGAAAACGGGGCGGTGTCGTTTTTGGTCACTCCCAGGCCTTTCAGGGTCTTGTTGCTTTGCCAGCATTGGTTAAACACACACAACCACTCTGATGCAACGAGGCTTTCAATGCTGCCCGAACTCAATGATCTGAACAGTTTCCGCAATGCGCTGACCGGCGCTCCCGGCGTGGACACATCTGCCGTACAAGGAGCAGAAGCGCGTAATGGCCAGTTGACCAAACCACCCGGCGCATTGGGCCGGCTTGAGGATCTGGCGATCTGGTATGCGGGTTGGCGCGGGGATGCGCGGCCTCAGATCACCGCGCCTCAGGTCATCGTATTTGCGGGCAACCACGGTGTTACGGCGCAGGGCGTTTCGGCCTTCCCATCCGAGGTGACGGTGCAGATGGTCATGAATTTCGAACATGGCGGGGCGGCGATCAACCAACTGGCTAAGGCCGCGGGCGCGAAGATGGACGTGCATGCGCTGGAGCTGGAACGTCCCACCGCAGATTTCACGCAAGCGCCAGCGATGAGCGAAGAGGAATTGCTGAGCGCCCTGCGCACGGGTTGGCAGGCGGTTGATCCGCAGGCTGATCTGCTTGTGGTCGGAGAGATGGGGATCGGAAACACCACCCCTGCCGCGGCCATTGCCTGCGCGCTGTTCGGAGGGGAAGCTGCCGACTGGACCGGACGCGGGACCGGTGTGGATGATGAAGGTCTGGCAAACAAAACCCGCGTTGTTGCGGAAGGCGTCGCGCTGCACGGTCAGGGCGACGGTCTGCATATCCTTCGATGCCTCGGCGGGCGAGAGATTGCGGCCATGGCCGGCGCGATTGCCGCCGCGCGCGTGTTGCGCATTCCGGTCATTCTGGACGGGTTTATCTGCACTGCCGCGGCTGCCTGCCTGGCGCAGATCTCAGAGACGGCGCTCGATCACACCGTGGCGGGGCACCAAAGCGCCGAGGGAGCGCATGCTGCTATGCTGGATAAGCTTGGCAAGGAACCCTTATTAAGCCTCGGTCTGCGCTTGGGCGAAGGCTCGGGCGGGGCGCTGGCGATCAACATTCTCAAAAGCGCGGTGGCCTGCCATTCCGGCATGGCTACCTTTGCCGAAGCAGGGGTCTCGGACGGCTGATTTAACGGCCTGATCCGGTAAGGGTCAGGCCGATTTCTTGGCGTGTTCCTCGGCGAGCTCCAGCAGGGCGGTCTCCAAGTCCTTTTCGAGCTCTTGTGCGCGTTCGATATATTTCTTGTTCTCGGCAGTGGGCATGCCAGGTATCCACAGTTCCGCCAGTTGGCGGACTGATGTCCGGTCATGGTGATAAAAGGTCTGTTCTGCCTGCGCGGCTTCGTATTCGCTGAGCCCGATATTTTCCAGAACATAGCGGCCTGCGCGCAGCGATCCGTCGAACATCTCGCGCACGATATCGTTGGCTCCGGCCTGATAGAGTTCGTAGACATGCGTGCGGTCGCGCGCGCGCGCGATAATATGCAGGTCGGGCCGTTGACGGCGGGCGTAGCTGACCAGCCGGGTCACTTGTTTGTAGTCATCCATCGCGGCCACCAGCACGGCGGCCTTTTCGATACCAGCGGCGCGCAGCAATTCGGGGCGCGTAGGATCGCCCAGAAAGCCTTTGACCCCAAAACGGCGCATCAGTTGGATGGTTTCGATGTCATGGTCCAACACCACCGTCTTGAACCCGCTGGCCTGTACCAACCGGTTGACGATCTGCCCAAAGCGACCGATCCCGGCGATGATGACGGGCCCTTTTTCATCGATCTGATCGGGTTCGACCTGTGGCTTGCTCTCGCCCATATAGCGTGAAAGCAAGTCGTAGATAATGAACAGCAGCGGCGTGATCAGCATGGTCAGCGCGATGATCATCAGCAGCTTTTGCGACAGGCCAGGCGGGATCACATTCTGCTGCGTCGAGAATGCCAGTAGCACAAAACCAAACTCACCGGCTTGTGCCAGCCCAAGTGTGAACAGCCAGTGATCGCGCCCCCGCAGCTTGAACGCGCGCCCGACGATAAACAGGATGATCCCCTTGGCGAGAATGACAAGCAGGGCGAGCCCGATCAGATCAAACGGATCGGCAAAGAAATACCCCACATCGATTCCCGCACCCACGGTGATAAAGAACAAGCCCAGCAGCAGCCCCTTGAACGGCTCAAGGTCACTTTCCATTTCGTGCCGGAATTCAGAACTGGCCAATACGACACCGGCCAGAAATGCGCCCAGAGCCGGCGAGAGCCCCACGAGCGTCATCAGAAACGAGATACCGACCACGATCATCAACGCCAGTGCGGTATACATTTCGCGCAAGCGGGTGGCGTGAATGAACCGGAACAGGGGACGGGTCAGGTAGATGCCAGCCAGAACAACAAAGGCGACCGCTCCGATCGTGACCAGTGTCACGGCCCAGCCGGGCAGCCCTTCGACCAGTGACAAAGAAGCATGATACTCCCCGTTCTTTGCCGATTCTATGCCGCGGTTGATCGAGCCGTCGTCTTCAATCTGGATACTTGCGGGCAAAGCCAGTAGCGGCAGGAAGGCCAGTATCGGGATCACCGCGATGTCTTGTGTCAGCAGAACCGAGAAGGTCGCGCGCCCGCCATTTGTTTGCATCAGGCCCTTTTCGGACAGGGTCTGCAGTACAATCGCCGTTGATGACAGAGACAGAGTTAACCCAACCGCCAGCGCAACCGACCATTGGTGACCCGCATAGAAGGCCACAGCCGCAATGGCGGCGGTTGAAAGGGCGACCTGCAACCCGCCAAGGCCCAACAACTTGTCCCGCATATCCCACAGGGCGCGGGGCTCAAGTTCCAATCCGATCAGGAACAACATCATCACGACGCCGAATTCGGCCACATGCTGCAGGCTTTCTGTTTCCGCACCGACGAGACCCAGAATTGGACCAATGGCGATGCCTGCGGCTAGATACCCCAGGACCGATCCCAGCCCGAGACGGGCAGATAGTGGAACCGCGATTACCGCAGCTGCCAGATAGATCGATGCCTGATAAAGGAATTCGTTCATTAATGCTCTCTCTTGTGCGCTCAGGTCGGGAGTGGCGCGTCGCGTTTTAATTGGTCCATAACGATCTGGCTTTGCACCCGTGCAACAGCAGGATGCGGCAGGATCACTTCGTGAAGCAAGCTGTTGAGTGCTGATAAGTCGTCACAATAGACGTGAAGCAGGTAATCTGCCTCTCCGGTCATGGTCCAGGCACTGCAGATCTCGGGGCGCGTATTGACCATACGGGCGAAGCTTGCGGATTGTTCGGGGCCGTGTGTGCCCAGATGCACCTGAATGAACCCTTGCACCTGCAGCCCCAGCTTCAGTGGGTCCAGTCGGGCGGTGTATCCGGTGATGTAACCTTCGGCCTCAAGCCGTTGTCGGCGGCGGCCCGCCTGACTGGCAGACAGATTCAACACGTCGCCCAGTTGTTGCGAAGTCAGATGCGCGTCGCGCTGCAATGCCGCGAGTATTCCGATATCAATCCGATCAAGCACGTGCGGCGTTTCCTCAATATTCGTCGATAAGATGCGGGGAATACGCATATGAACTAAGTTTATACGAAAACAATGCGCAGAAACAGCGCTCAATAAGGCGTATTTTTTGAATCAGCAAAGAAATTCCTGTTTTCCAAGGAGACGCGCCATGGGTCCTTTCCCGCATAACGCCCCGAAATCTGTCATCAGTGATGAAAACCCTGCAGGGACCGATGGGTTCGAATTCGTCGAGTTTGCCCATCCCGAACCGCAAGAACTGCGTGACCTGTTTGCGCGCATGGGTTTCGAATATGTCGGCTATCATCGCAACACGCCTAAAGTAGAGCTTTGGCAGCAGGGCGACGTGACCTACATCCTGAACGCAGACCCCGACAGCTTTGCCGCCAAGTTCGTGGCCGAACACGGCCCCTGCGCCCCGTCGATGGGCTGGCGCGTCGTGGATGCTCAGCAAGCCTATGAGCACGCAGTTTCCAAGGGGGCCGAGCCCTACGACGCTGCCGACAAGGCCATGGATGTTCCAGCGATCAAAGGCATCGGCGGCTCACTGATCTATTTCATCGATCAGTACCATGACACCTCGCCCTATAACGAAGAGTTCGAGTGGCTGAAGCAATCCAAACCGCGGGGTGACGGGTTCTATTACCTCGATCACCTGACCCATAACGTCTTCAAGGGCAACATGGACAAGTGGTTCAAGTTCTACGGCGACCTGTTTAACTTCCGCGAAATCCGGTTTTTCGATATTCAGGGCAAGTTCACTGGTCTCTTTAGCCGGGCGCTGACCTCGCCCTGCGGTCGTATTCGTATTCCGATCAATGAAGATCGCGGTGAGACCGGGCAGATCGTGTCCTATCTGAAGAAATACAAAGGCGAAGGTATCCAGCATATCGCGGTTGGCAGCGACGACATCTACAGCTCGACCGATGCGATTGCCGAGAAGGGCCTGACGTTCATGCCCGGCCCGAATGAGACATATTATGATATGTCCTATGACCGCGTGACCGGCCATGACGAGCCGAAGGACCGTATGATGAAGCACGGCATCCTGATCGACGGCGAAGGCGTCGTGGATGGTGGTGAAACAAAGATCCTGCTGCAGATCTTCTCGAAAACTGTAATCGGCCCGATCTTTTTCGAGTTCATTCAGCGCAAAGGCGATGATGGGTTTGGTGAGGGCAATTTCAAAGCCCTGTTCGAATCCATCGAGCGCGAGCAGATCGAATCGGGTGAAATCTCGGCAGCCTGATCGCAAATACATCGGATCGATGACAGAGCGCCGTTTGATGCGGCGCTCTTTTTCGTTCGACTATCAGCTACGCGGCATTTTGAGCGTGACGTTCTTGCCGCGTTTCTGATAGCGCAACTCGCTATCGCCAATGGCAATGACATTGCCGCCGTCGATACGGTCGCCCACCTTCAGTTTTTTGTAACGCCCGCTGGGCAGGCGGACCAATGCGCGGCGGTTCGCCGGGGTACCGTAGACGCCGATCAGGTTGAGCTTGCGCAGGTTTATGGCGTTGTCGATGGTTGCCTGTCGCGCGACCGATGCGCTTGACGGGATTTTGGGGTTCACCGCCTTGGGCTGGAACGATCCGGCCTCATCGGAATTGCTGGCCACGTTGGCTGTCGACGCAAGCGGGGCAGTGCCGCCAGTGCTTGGTTGTGACGTCGCGCGCGGTGCGAGGCCGGCTGGCCGGATCTTCGGGCGCGGCACCCGCACAACCGCCAGCGCCGTTGGCGTTTCATCGACTACCGGTTTGACCTGCAGCGACTCGGGCCGCAGCTTGGGGCGAACCGAGGCAAGCTCTTGCAGGGATCGACCACCCAACTGCTGGCGCTCGAACTGGTCCACTAGGTTTTCCGGACGCGGGCGCGGGCGGAACGCTGCGAGCCGTTCGTCAATCTCTTCAATAACGGCTGGTTCTGTCTCAAACCGGGTTGGTGCTTCGGGCGGAACAGAAGACGGTCGCCCAAGATAGACCATTACCCCGGCGGGGTTCAGCGTGCCGTCAGAGCTTGGCGTCACGAGGCCACGCTCATCAAGTTCGAACCGTTGCCCAGCCTGACCGGGCAAGGTGATCTGGTCGACTGGCGCATCCGTATCCAGGCTGGCAAGCGAGGGGAGGGCGACGATATCGGTCGACAGGTCCGAGCGGTCGACCGAAGTCAGATAAAGATCATCGACGTTCTGTTCAGGCGCCGAGTCGAGTTCTGAGGGCTCAACCGGAGCAGTGCCCGTAAACGCATGAAATTCGGTTGTGTCATCCGGCTGCTTCGCGATGTCTTCGACCGGTTCCGGTTCAACACTCAGCGCTTCTAAGATGGCCGCATCCGTTGCCGAGAGGGCCGGTTCCTCCTCGGTCGAGGGATCTTGTGTCTCAGGTTCCGGCGTCAGGCTTGCGGTCTCGGGGTCCTGGGTTTGCGACTCAGGTGCCTCGGGCTGAGGCTCTGTCATCGCAACTTCTGGTTCCGGCTGCAGCTCCGGGTCCAGATTCAGCGGTTCGGCTACCTCGATGGCTTCGGGTTCAGAGCTGTTGAAGGACCAGACGCCCAGCAGCATCCCGACCAAAACCGACGCGGCAATAGCGGGAAGGACAAAGCGTTTTAGATCAGTCCCGGACTTTGCTGCGGTGGGCAGGGTGAGAGAGGTAGGCTCGAAGGCAGGCGCTTTGGCTTCATCAGCTATTGCATGCACCGGGATATCCGGTGTCTTGTCTGGCTCTGGCTCTGGCTCTGGCTCTGGCTCTGGCTCTGGCTCTGGCTCTGGCTCTGGCTCTGGCTCTGGCTCTGGCTCTGGCTCTGGCTCCAGTTTCAGCTCTGGCTGGGGGTCTGGGGTCGGAGGCGAGACCTCTGGCGTTGAGGCAGCAGGTGCGGCCTCGACCGTTTCATTCTTGGTGACCGGCAATTCGAAAAACGGCTCGTCCAGCGTATCTTTGCCCGTTGCGCTGACCCAGATTGCCTCGGGGATGAATCCGTGATCAGTCGCAAATGCGCTGGCCTCGTTCAGCGTCTGTTGCGCTATGGCGGCAACACGCGTCAAAGGGCCGTCGACATCGGTGACATAGGCCAGTTCCGACAGTTCATAGGGCGTCGCCGAGGCGAGCGTGCCTTCGACCTTCTGCGCCGCTGCGTCACTGTCCAGACCATCGGTTTCAACCGTCAACAGCCGCACCTGGTCCGAAGGGATAATCAGCTTGCAACTCAGATCGTTTTCCAGCGCGAATCCCTGATCTCGCAGAGCTTGAATCTGATCCTGCAGATCCGGAGCATCCAACGGAACGGTCCCGATGCAATACCAGTCGCCATCCGACTGGTGATGCAGGGAAATACCGTTTTCAGAAAATGACAGCGCAAAGGCGGGTTTCATAATCCGGATGAACCATAATTGTCAGCTTTAATGCAAACGCTTGGATGTTTGCCGTCCGAGATTAGAGCAGGAACCCGCCGAGGGAAAGAAAAAGGCGCGTTACCCTCTTGCCGTGTGCCGCGTGTGATACCCATCTTGTAGGCAAGTCACTAGGAGGGATCACCTTGAAGACACTTGCTTTTCTGGCTGCGATGACCGCAGCGGTCGCGGCCATGCCCGCCTATGCGGAAGAACGCCGAATCTCGGTCAGCGGTACCGGAACCACTCTCGCCGCGCCTGATATGGCAACCATCACGCTGGGGGTGACAAATCAAGATGAGCAGGCCTCGGCTGCGATGCAGGCGACATCGGATGCGGTGGCACAGATTCTCAAGAGGTTGGATGAAATGGGGTTGGAGGCGCGTGACGTGCAGACCCGCGACCTGTCGCTGTCTCCTGTCTGGTCGGGGCGGAACAGTTCCGGCAATGCACCACCCAAGATCACCGGGTTTACGGCCTCGAACCGGGTGTCGGTCCGAGTGCGCGATCTGGATAAGCTAGGTCAGATCATGGACGCGGTCATCAAGGATGGTGCCAATGATTTCGGTGGTCTGAGCTTTGGCGTTCAGGACCCCAAACCACTTGAGGCCGAGGCGCGGGCCAAAGCGGTCGCGGATGCAACAGCCAAGGCGCAGCAACTGGCGCAAGCGGCAGGCATTACGCTGGGCCCAGTGATTTCGATCAACGATCACGGTGGCGGCGTGCGCCCGGTCGCTCAGATGCGTGAAATGGCGATGTCCGATTCCGCAGGGGTTCCGGTTGCGGGCGGCGAGATTTCGGTCTCGGTCAACATCTCGATGGACTACGAGATATCCGAGTAATCTCAGGCGCGGGCTTGCAGCGGTTGGTGTTGCTGGCCCACCTCATCGAAATTTTCAGGTGATAGCCAAGTCTGAAAGGCCTGCTTGATGCGGGGCCACTCGCTGTCGATGATCGAGTACCAGGCGGTGTCACGGTTGCGGCCCTTGTAATGGGTTGCCTGCCGGAAGATGCCCTCGAAGGTAAAGCCCAACCGCTCGGCAGCCTGACGTGACGGCGCATTCAAAGCGTCGCATTTCCATTCATAGCGGCGATAGCCCAATTCATCGAAAACGCGCTGCATCATCAGGAACAAGACTTCAGTCGATTGCGGTTTGCGCTGCAACAGTGGTGAGAAGTGGATGTGACCGACTTCAATTGCACCGGCCGCGGGTTCGACGCGTAGATATGACGCCATCCCAACAGGTGTTTCGTCTACATCCAGCACCGTGTGGAACATCGGATCGGCATCCATGCAGTTGGAATGCGCCCAGTCGATGAACTCCGCCTCGGCGCTAAACGGACCGTAGGGCAGATAGGTCCAGTTGCGGCCATCCGCATCATTGGCAAACGCCCGGTAAAGCCCGGGCGCGTGTCTGTTTACATCCAACGGCACGACCGAGCAGAACCGGCCAACCATCGGCGTATAAGGCGGGGTGGGGCGCGGGTATTCGCCCTCTACCGGCAAACCGATGGGTTGGCCCAGATCGTTGGTGTCGTGCCCGGCCATCGGATCAGGCGCTCGCTTTGGCGAGAGCTTGGTCGAGATCGGCGATCAGATCGTCCGCATCCTCAATCCCGATCGAGACACGTACAACGCCCGGTCCGGCGCCCGCGGCCTCTTGCTGCTCGGGCGTCAGTTGGCGGTGCGTGGTCGAGGCCGAGTGGATGATCAACGACCGCGCGTCACCCAGGTTGGCCACGTGGCTGAAGATCTCAAGCGCGTTGACCAGTTTGACGCAGGCGTCATAGCCGCCTTTGACCGCGAAAGTGAACAAAGCACCCGCGCCGCGCGGGTAATGCGCCTTGACCCGATCATGATACGGCGACGAGGGCAGACCAGCATAAGTCACGTAGTCCACGCGGTCGTCAGCCTCCAGCCATGCTGCGATCTTCTGGGCGTTCTCGACGTGGCGTTCCATCCGCAGGGATAAGGTCTCGATCCCCATCAGCGTGTAATGCGCCGCCTGCGGGTTCATCGTCATGCCCAGATCGCGCAGGCCGATGGCAATGCCGTGGAAAGTGAAGGCCAGCGGGCCGAATGTCTCGTGGAATTTAAGGCCGTGATAGGCGGGTTCGGGTTCGCTGAGCGAGGGGAATTTGTCATTCGCCGACCAGTCGAATTTGCCTGAATCCACGATACAGCCACCGGTGACGGTGCCGTTGCCGGTCAGGTACTTGGTGGTCGAATGCACGACCAGAGTCGCACCATGTTCGATCGGGCGGCACAGGTACGGCGTGGCCGAGGTGTTGTCGACGATCAGGGGAATGCCCGCAGCATCCGCCACATCCGCCAGCGCGCGGATATCTGTGACATAACCGCCGGGGTTGGCAACAGACTCGCAGAACACCGCGCGGGTGTTTTCATCGATGGCGTCTTTCACGGCGTCCAGATCATCGGTGTCGACAAACTTGGCCGACCAGCCAAAGCGTTTGATCGTCTGGCTGAACTGCGTGACCGTGCCGCCATACAGACGCGTCGAGGCCACCACGTTGCAGCCGGGCCCCATCAACGGGAACAGCGCCATGATCTGCGCCGCGTGACCTGACGAGCAACAAACCGCGCCGACGCCACCTTCAAGGGTCGCGACACGTTCCTGCAGCACTGCGACGGTCGGGTTGGTCAGACGGGAATAGATGAAACCTACTTCCTGCAGGTTGAACAAAGCTGCGGCGTGCTCGGCGTCGCGGAACACGTAAGCAGTGGTCTGATAGATCGGCGTCTGACGTGCGCCCGTGGCGGGGTCGGGGCGGGCCCCGGCGTGAATTTGTAGCGTGTCAAAACCGTAGGTCGGGCCGTCGGACATCGAAGAAATCTCCTGTTGGAATGTTTGTTGATGAATCTCTAAGACATTGACCCGTCACGCACAACGCTTGCGTCACCGCAGCCAAAGCCCCTTGGATTTGATTGTCTTGCGTATGACCTGTTCACGCGCAGGCAAGTTGTCCTGGTCGAACAAGGCCCGGATCTTCGCACCTTTGCGCTGGATCACCAGCTTCTTCAGCGGGTCATATCCTTTGAGCACCTTCTTGATCTTGTTCGGGGCCACAACGGTTTCCAACACCTCGATCACATGATCGCTTTCGCGGGCGTAGAGCATCGGAAACAGGCGATAATGACAACTGATCGATCCGTCCAGCAGACCCTCGGGCAATGCATCCCGACCACCGCCGAACGAGTGGATGACCAGCGGCAACGCAACCTGATCAAGCCAAGGATCCAGAACCTGTCCTGTCAGCTCGGGGATTTCCTCGTCCCGGATGGTGCGGGCGTAGTCGAGAAAGCGCTCACCAAACAGGCGGGGGCATTTGTAAAAGAAGTATCCGGCGTTGAAATACAGATAGTGCCGCCAATATCCCGACGGTTGGCTGGGATCGAGAGAGCTTTCGAAATCCAGCCCGAACCGGTCATATAACGCTCGCCAGATACCTTCATAGCCGGGACCATAGAGCGTCGGTTTGGGCCACGAACCTTCGACCCTAAGCGAGGCACCGGGTCGGTCGAAATCAAATGGAACATCGGCAAGCTCGCCGGTGATCAGCGTGTCGCTGTCAAAGAAGACGAATGGCTCGTCCTCGGGCATTGCCAGCAGGGCTTCGATCTTGTTGCCGTGGGGATAGCTTGCGCCGAAAGTATGGGAATCGAAGGGCAGGATCTCAGTACCCAGATGCTGCAGCGCTTCCAGCACCTCGATGTCCTGTATGCTCGGGTTCTGGGGCCAGCGCGGGCCGGGCTGTGGTACGCCCACAAACAACCGACCCTTGAAGCCTGGGGAACTGTGGCGCAATGATGCGGCAAACAGCAACGCCTCATATTGCAGCCGGTTGTTTTGCCCGATGATGAGGATGTTGAATGTCGCCGGGCTTGCCTGCATCTTGTCGCTCTCTGATCGGGCCGGAATTCGGCATCTGCCTCAACCGGGAGTACAACAAGCCGTGAGGGGCGTCAAAACCCCAAACGGATCCGGTTTGAAATTCCGGTTCCGGATGCCATCTTATGGGGCAGCAACGCAGGAGGATTGCAGATGCGGGTCAATGCGGATTTCACGCGGCGGGTCGCCGTTCACTTTGATCAGACAGAATGGGTCGCCTCCCCGGCCGCCGGCGTCGAACGCAAGATGCTGGACCGCATCGGTGAGGAAGTCGCCCGGGCGACGACCATTGTGCGCTTTGCCCCTGGCAGTGCGTTTTCCGCGCATACCCATGATGGGGGTGAGGAATATCTGGTGCTGGATGGTGTGTTCCAGGACGAGACCGGAGATTTCCCGGTTGGCAGCTATGTACGCAATCCTCCGACGTCATCTCATACGCCCTCGGCCAGCGAAGGCGCGACCATTCTGGTCAAATTGCATCAGTTTGATCCGGATGATCGCACCGAGGTGCGTCGCTCGATCAACGGGGGCAGGGATGTTGATCTGTTCAAAGATGCGCATGAGGATGTCCGTGTTCAAAGCTGGACCGCTGGCGCGCGTATTGAACTGGATGCCAGCAAGGGGCTTGAGGTCTTCGTCATTGAGGGCAGCTTTGCTGAGGCGGGCGAAGAGTTCGGCACCTGGGACTGGCTGCGCCTGCCGCCCGGATCGGGCTCGGTTGCCGTCGCTGGCGAGGTCGGAGCGCGCGTCTGGATCAAATCCGGACATCTCGACGGGATGGTCTGACGCAGCATCTGCTGCGAAATTACGCAGATTTCTTTGAAATCCGGGCCATTCCGCCCGGATTTTTCTTTTTTTGACCATTTGGCAAATTTTACCAATTGATAAAAAATTTGTTTGTGGCAAGCTGTACCTCATAACAAACATATCTACAGGGAGTAGAGTGATGGCACAGGGCCAGATGGCACCCGGGATCGTCTCCGGGCGGCTTTCCAGCGATGAGCTGACCTCGAATTTCACCGATCTGCATCCGCCACTGGCCCCGCACGAGGCCGCCGTGGCCGCGGATCGCTGCTATTTCTGCTATGACGCGCCATGTGTGACGGCCTGTCCGACGGATATCGATATTCCGTTGTTCATTCGCCAGATTCAGGCCGGGCAACCGCAGGCGGCAGGTCAGACTATTCTGGAGCAGAACATTCTGGGCGGTATGTGTGCCCGGGTTTGTCCGACCGAAACCTTGTGTGAAGAGGCCTGCGTACGTGAAACGGCCGAAGGCAAACCGGTCGAGATTGGGCGCCTACAGCGTTATGCAACCGATGACGTGATGGCATCGGGCGCGCATCCCTTCGAGCGCGCCGCATCAACCGGCAAGACAATTGCCGTGGTCGGAGCAGGGCCCGCCGGTCTGGCCTGTGCGCATCGTCTGGCGATGCTGGGACATGATGTGGTGATCCACGAAGGCAAGCCCAAACCGGGCGGTTTGAACGAATATGGCATTGCGGCTTATAAATCGACCAACGATTTTGCGCAGGCCGAGGTCGATTGGCTGCTGAAAATCGGTGGAATCGCTATCGAAACCGGATCTGTTCTGGGTGAGACTATTTCGCTGGATGGCCTGAAGGAAAACTATGATGCTGTTTTTCTGTCGATCGGTCTGGCAGGGGTGAACGCGCTGCGTGCTGACGGGGTCGATAAAGACGGGGTGCGTCCGGCGGTCGATTTCATCTCCGATGTGCGGCAGGCCAGCGATCTGGCAGATCTTCCGGTAGGGCGGAATGTCGTTGTGATAGGTGGGGGGATGACTGCGGTGGACGCGGCAGTGAAGTCTAAATTGCTGGGGGCCGAGCATGTGACCATCGCCTACCGCAGGGGGCGCGACGCGATGGGGGCCAGCCGCTACGAACAGGACTTGGCAGCCTCGCACGGCGTTCGGATTTTGTGCAATGTCCAGCCATTGGCCATTCACGGAAATGGTGCCGCAGCAGAGATCGAATTGGAGTATACTGCTAGCAATGATGGTCGTTTGACCGGAACGGGAGAAACCGTCCGTGTCCCCGCCGATCAGGTTCTCAAGGCCATCGGCCAGACTCTGGATGGCGCGCCGGAAGGGCTGACGCTGGACGGTAACAAGATCACTGTGACCGGGGCCGGGCGCACGTCGATGACCGGTGTATGGGCTGGCGGTGATTGCGCGGCAGGTGGCGAGGATCTGACTGTGACCGCTGTGGCCGAGGGCCGCGATGCCGCGATGGATATCCACGCAAGTCTGAGCGTGTGAAACTCAAAGTTAAAGATGCAAATCTGCATCAGGGAGGCCGGATAAATGGCTGATTTAACATCAAATTTCTTGGGAATTTCAAGTCCAAACCCATACTGGCTGGCTTCGGCGCCGCCGACGGATAAGGAATATAACGTCCGCCGCGCTTTCGAGGCCGGTTGGGGCGGAGTGGTTTGGAAGACATTGGGGGCCGAGGGGCCTCCGGTCGTGAATGTGAATGGGCCGCGCTATGGTGCGATCTACGGCGCGGACCGCCGGTTGTTGGGTCTCAACAACATCGAGCTGATCACGGATCGCCCGCTTGAGGTGAACCTTGAGGAAATGGCCCGTGTAAAGGCGGATTATCCGGATCGTGCTCTGATCGCCTCGATCATGGTGCCCTGTGAAGAGGCCGCTTGGAAGGCCATTCTGCCACGTGTGGCCGAAACCGGTGCAGACGGGATTGAGCTGAATTTTGGCTGCCCACATGGGATGAGCGAGCGCGGCATGGGTTCGGCCGTTGGGCAGGTACCGGAATATATCGAAATGGTGACCCGTTGGTGCAAGCAGTATTATGACCGCCCGGTTATTGTGAAACTGACCCCGAACATCACCGATATTCGTAAACCAGCGGCGGCGGCCAAGAACGGCGGCGCGGATGCGGTATCGTTGATCAACACCATCAATTCGATCACCAGCGTCAATCTGGATACATTCAGCCCCGAACCCTCGATTGACGGCAAAGGCAGTCATGGTGGCTATTGCGGACCGGCAGTGAAGCCGATTGCCCTGTCCATGGTGTCAGAGATTGCTCGGGCTGAGGCCACTCGTGGGCTACCGATCTCAGGTATCGGTGGCGTGACCACTTGGCGTGATGCGGCTGAGTTCATCTCGCTGGGTTGCGGTAATGTTCAGGTCTGCACTGCCGCGATGACATACGGGTTCAAGATCATTGACGAGCTGACCGCTGGCTTGTCGGAATGGATGGACGAAAAAGGCTATACCAATATCGACGAAGTGATCGGGCGCGCCGTACCCAACGTGACGGACTGGCAATATCTGAACCTCAACTACATCGCCAAAGCCAAGATCGATCAGGATCAGTGCATCAAATGTGGGCGCTGCTATGCCGCCTGCGAAGACACCAGCCATCAGGCGATTTCAATGTCGGCAGATCGGGTATTCGATGTCATCGACGACGAGTGCGTGGCCTGTAACCTCTGCGTGGATGTCTGTCCGGTTGAGGGCTGTATTTCCATGGTGCCGATGGCCGCCGGAGAAGTTGATCCGCGTACGGGCAAGGTCGTTGATCCGGAATATGCCAACTGGACGACTCACCCCAACAATCCGATGGCGAAGGCAGCTGAATAGGCCGAGATTTTTCGTCGAAAAATCTTAGGCGAGAAAATTCGCAGAATTTTCTCAGAACAGGATGTCGATCGGGCCGTTATGGCAGATGACGATGTATTGGTTTGCGGTGCGGATAAGGTGATATCCGCGCCGCTTAACTTCACTTTGAAAAGCGGAGTGACCGACTTCACGTTCAACTCAGGCAACCGAGCGGCGGACTACCGCGCCGCTTCGTGCGGAGCGGGACGAGAAAAGCTGGGCGATCCAGGGATCGGGGTTGTCTCTGCGTGTCAACATAACGCGAGCTTTTCCCAATAGGGTAAAGCTTTTGTTAAGGTGCCAGCAGTTTTCGATAAAGCGTTTCGACGAAGGGCGTTGCGCCTTCAAAAGGGTCTTCTTCGCCGAGGATCGCGCGGACCTGCACATCGAAATCCGCATAGTGCTGGGTCAGTGCCCAGATTGAGAAAATCAGATGGTAGGGATGCACGCGTGCAATCTTGCCCTGATCCATCCATAGGTTCAGGATTTCAACTTTCTCGTCGACCAGCTTTTTCAGATCTGTAGACAGCGCATCATGAATGCGTGGCGCTCCTTGAACCAGCTCGTTGGCGAACAAGCGGCTTTCGCGGGGAAGATCGCGGCTCATTTCGAGCTTGCGATGAATGTAGGACAGAATCTCTTCGAGCGGGTCGCCGTCTTCGTCCAGGGTATGCAGCGGTGCCAGCCAGACCTCAAGCAGGCCTGACAAAAGGGCGGTGTGGATCGCTTCTTTGGACGGGAAGTAATAGAGCAGGTTGGGTTTGCTCAGCCCTGCCTCAGCCGCGATTTGGTCGACAGTTGCTCCACGAAACCCATGCGCTGAGAATACATTCAGAGCTGCCTCGAGAATCGCTGCGCGGTTCTTTTGCTGAATCCGTGTCGGGGCGCGGTCTTTGGGCATGTTCACCTGATGTCTCTTTTTCGGCCAGTTGGGTGTCGAATATGTCGAAAATTCCGGCAGGTCACTGCAATTTCTTGACTGATGTCGAACCCGTGATAGCGTGAGTTTGACCAGATGGTCAAATCAAGACACCAAAAGCGAGCCAAATCGCTAGCAACAGGGAAGAACAAGATGGCAGCTCCGGCGCAGAACCTCAGGATCAATGGTGACAGGTTGTGGGACAGCTTGATGGAGATGGCCAAGATAGGCCCTGGTGTCGCGGGCGGAAACAATCGCCAGACGTTGACTGACGAGGACGCAGAAGGGCGTGCATTGTTCCAGAAATGGTGCGAGGACGCGGACTGCTCTATGGGATTGGATCAGATGGGTAACATGTTTGCCCATCGCGAGGGAACGGACCCGGACGCTCTGCCGGTCTACGTGGGCTCGCATCTGGATACGCAGCCCACAGGCGGCAAATATGATGGTGTTTTGGGCGTGCTCGGCGGGTTGGAGATTATTCGCACGCTGAACGATCTTGGCATCAAGACCAAGCACCCAATCGTGGCGACCAACTGGACCAATGAAGAGGGGACGCGATATGCGCCCGCAATGCTGTCATCGGGCGTGTTCGCAGGAATGCATACTCTGGATTGGGCGTATGATCGCGAGGATGCCGAAGGTAAGAGATTTGGGGATGAACTGAACCGTATCGGCTGGCGCGGCGACGAAGAAGTGGGTGCGCGAAAGATGCACGCGTTCTTTGAACTGCACATCGAACAGGGCCCCATTCTGGAAGCTGAAAGCAAGGATATTGGCGTCGTTACTCATGGTCAGGGGTTGAGCTGGACCCAGATCACCGTGACCGGCAAGGATGCGCATACCGGGTCTACCCCGATGCCGATGCGCAAGAATGCCGGGCTGGCGATGGCGCGTATTCTTGAAAAAGTGGATGAGATCGCCTGGTCGCATGCGCCGCACGCCGTTGGTGCCGCTGGGCATATCGATGTCTATCCGAATTCGCGCAACGTGATTCCGGGTAAAGCGGTGTTCACGGTCGATTTCCGCTCACCCGAGTTGGATGTGATCACCGATATGGAGAACCGTCTGCGGGTTGCTGCAGAGAAAATTGTCGACGAGATGGGGCTGCAGATCGAATTCGAGAAGGTTGGGGGCTTTGATCCGGTGAAATTCGATGAGGGCTGCGTGGCTGCGGTGCGCGATGCGGCTGAGCGGTTGGGTTATTCGCATATGGATATCATTTCGGGTGCCGGGCATGATGCCTGTTGGATCAACCGGGTGGCTCCGACTGCAATGGTGATGTGCCCTTGCGTAGATGGGTTGAGTCACAATGAGGCCGAAGAGATCAGCAAAGGTTGGGCTGCAGCTGGGGCGGATGTTCTGTTTCATGCGGTCGTTGAGACGGCGGGGATCGTGGAATAGGGGGCTCTGCCCCCGTCGCCCGATGGGCGACTCCCCCGGGATATTTTTAGCCAGATGAAGCAAGCGGCGCAGACCGCATCAGGGAGTTTAAGATGAGCACTGTGATCAAGAACGGAACCGTTGTGACGGCTGATCTGACCTATAAGGCGGATGTGAAGGTTGAAGGCGGAGTGATTACCGAGATCGGCCCGGACTTGCGCGGCGATAAGGAACTGGACGCAACGGGCTGTTACGTCATGCCGGGTGGGATTGATCCGCATACGCATCTGGAGATGCCGTTTATGGGGACCTATTCCAGTGATGACTTCGAAAGCGGGACGCGGGCGGCGTTGGCGGGTGGAACCACCATGGTTGTCGATTTTGCGCTGCCCAATCCGGGCGAGAGCCTGCTGGATGCGTTGAAGCGCTGGGACAATAAGTCGACGCGTGCGAATTGTGATTATTCGTTCCACATGGCGGTGACCTGGTGGGGCGAACAGGTGTTTGATGACATCAAGACCGTCATCGAGACGCGCGGGATCAACACGTTCAAGCATTTCATGGCCTACAAGGGCGCGCTGATGGTGAATGATGACGAGCTGTTTGCCTCGTTCAAGCGTCTGGCCGAGTTGGGCGGCACCGCTATGGTGCATGCCGAGAATGGTGACGTGGTGGCTGAGCTGAGTGCCAAGTTACTAGCTGAAGGCAACACGGGGCCAGAGGCGCATGCCTATTCGCGACCACCGCAGGTGGAGGGTGAAGCGACCAACCGGGCGATCATGATTGCCGATATGGCCGGTGTGCCGTTGTACGTAGTGCATACGTCCTGCGAAGAGGCACACGAGGCGATCCGGCGTGCCAAGATGCAGGGCAAGCGTGTTTGGGGGGAACCTCTGATCCAGCATCTGACCTTGGATGAGAGCGAATATTTCCACCACGATTGGGAGCACGCTGCGCAGCGGGTCATGAGCCCGCCGTTCCGGAATAAGCAGCATCAGGACAGCCTGTGGAATGGCCTGCAGTCCGGAACGCTGTGCGTTGTGGCGACGGACCACTGCGCCTTTACAACCGAACAGAAACGTTATGGTGTGGGCGATTTCACCAAGATCCCGAACGGGACCGGAGGGTTGGAAGATCGGATGCCGATGCTTTGGACACATGGTGTGAACACCGGGCGATTGACGCCAAACGAATTCGTAGCTGTGACTTCAACTAATATCGCCAAGATACTGAATTGTTATCCTAAAAAAGGTGCGGTTCTGGTGGGTGCGGATGCGGATCTTGTGGTCTGGGATCCGGATAAGGCCAAGGTGATCTCGGCCGAGACGCAGCAATCGTCTATCGACTACAACGTCTTTGAGGGCAAAGAGGTGCGCGGATTGCCACGCTTTACGCTGACCCGTGGCGTGGTGGCTGTGCATGATGGTGAAATCCAGACCCAGGAGGGACATGGGAAATTCGTGGCGCGCGAAGCCAATACCCACGTGAACAAAGCGCTGAGCACCTGGAAAGAGCTGACTGCTCCGCGACCGGTTGAACGGACGGGAATACCGGCATCTGGTGTGTAAGGTTTTTGGGCCGCCTGTTGGTGGCCCGGTTTCAGGCTTCTTCAAGGCAATGGAATGAATACAGAAAACACGACTCAGCCTGTTATTGAGGCAAGGCAGCTGGACCTGACTTTTCAGACGAATGACGGGCCTGTCCATGCATTGAAAGATGTGAACTTGTCGATTGGCAAAGGCGAGTTCGTCAGCTTCATTGGGCCTTCGGGCTGTGGCAAGACCACGTTCCTGCGCTGTATCGCGGCATTGGAAACGCCGACGGGCGGGTCACTAACCGTGAATGGGATGACACCGGATGAAGCACGGCGTAAGCGGGCCTATGGCTATGTGTTTCAGGCCGCGGGTCTCTATCCTTGGCGCACGATAGCCAAGAATATCAAACTACCGCTTGAGATTATGGGCTATTCCGCAGCCGAGCAGGAGGAGCGTGTTAGCAAAGTTCTGGAACTGGTTGATCTTGAAGGGTTTGGTGGCAAGTTTCCCTGGCAGCTATCGGGTGGAATGCAGCAGCGGGCCAGCATCGCTCGGGCCTTGGCCTTTGATGCGGACATCCTTCTGATGGATGAGCCTTTTGGGGCTTTGGATGAGATCGTGCGCGATCATCTGAACGAACAGCTTCTGGATCTTTGGGCAAGGACGGAGAAGACCATCGGGTTTGTCACGCACTCGATCCCCGAGGCAGTATACCTGAGCACCAAGATCGTCGTGATGAGCCCTCGACCTGGGCGGATTACCGATGTGATCGACAGCCCTCTGCCGAAAGAGCGGCCTCTGGACATCCGGGACACGCCGGAGTTCATCGAAGTTGCCCATCGTGTGCGCGAAGGTCTGCGCGCAGGGCATGGAGACGAAGTCTGATGCACGAGATCGACATCAGAAGGGCAAAACCCGATGACGTGGCGGCTTGTGCGCAAGTGATCTGGACATGGATCGACGAAACCGACTGGATGCCCGACGATCTGCCTCAAGAGAAACTCGAAGAGCTGATCCGCGAGGCGTTTCCACATCGCGATATCTGGGTCTCGGGCGATCCGGTTGATTGTTACATGTCGCTTGATCCTGTCGAGAGCAAAGTTGGCGCGCTTTATTGTCTGAGAACCGGTGAAGGTATCGGTAAAAGATTGCTGGATAAGGCCAAGGAAAACCGAGATTTTCTGTGGCTGACCACGCATGTACCAAATAGGGGCGCGCAACGATTTTATCGGCGCGAAGGCTTCACTGAAATCGGTACTGAGCCTCCAACACCTCCAGAAACAGTGCCGGTCATTCGGATGGAGTGGCGGGCATGAAACAGATTACAGCCGTCATGTGGGTGATCGCCGCGATTGTCGCCATCTGGTACATCGCCTGCATACCGATGAACATCGACAGTGCACTGAATGCCGCTGAACGCGCAGGTGAGGAGGTCGATCCTCCAACCGCGAAGGAGCGGTTGCTGGAGTATGATATCATTTTGGTCTGGGACAACAGCTTTGCCATCCCCGAGACATGGGAACAGGATCGTCCTCGGTTGCCGACACCCCATGACGTGGTGCTGGAGTTGTGGGACACGACGATCAACAAAAAGATCACCTCCAAGCGCTCGTTGATCTATCATGGTTGGGTCACGCTGAGCGCTACAATGCTGGGTTTTGCGATCGGCACGGGGTTGGGCATATTGTTGGCAGTCGGGATCGTGCACAGCAAAGTCATGGACCTGTCGGTGATGCCTTGGGCGATTGTCAGTCAGACCATCCCGATCATCGCGCTTGCGCCTATGATCATTGTTGTCCTGTATTCGGTCGGTGTTCAGGGGATCATCCCCAAGGCCATCATCTCAGCCTATCTGAGTTTCTTCCCGGTTGTCGTCGGAATGGTGAAAGGGCTGCGCAGTCCGGACGCGATGCAGTTGGATTTGCTGCGCACCTATAATGCCAGTCAATCGCAAGGGTTCTGGAAGCTGCGGTTGCCTGCGTCCATGCCCTATCTGTTTGCCTCGCTGAAGATCGGGATCGCAGCGTCATTGGTTGGTGCCATCGTGGGCGAATTGCCTACCGGAGCGGTTGCAGGTCTGGGCGCACGTTTGCTTGCAGGCAGCTACTATGGCCAGACTGTGCAGATCTGGTCGGCCCTGTTTGCAGCGGCCATTCTTGCGGGATGCCTCGTGGGCTTGCTGGGTTTGATTGAGCGTACGGTCCTTAGACGGATGGGGATGGCGCAATGATCATGATTTTCTTGGCCCTTCTTCTTTGGCTTGCGGGGTGGTGGCTCAACAGCCGGTTGGCCAGTGGGCCCATGGCGGATACGCCTCTGGTCCGGTTCCTGGCCCCGTTGATCTTCGGTCTGACGGTTATCGGCGTTTGGGAATTGCTGGTGCGCGGGCTCGAAGTGCCCTTGGTTATCCTGCCCGCGCCATCGGTCATAGCTGTACGGTTTGGTGACAGTATGTCGATCCTGTGGGCCGATTTCACGCAAACCATCATCAAAGGTGCATTGAGTGGGTATATCATCGGCTGCACCGCCGCTTTCCTGATGGCGATCGCAGTTGATCGTTGGGACTTTCTACGCCTTGGGTTGTTGCCGGTTGGCAATTTCGTCGCCGCCTTACCCATCGTGGGGACCGCTCCGATACTGGTCATGTGGTTCGGGTTTGACTGGCATTCCAAGGCCGCTGTCGTGGTGGTGATGGTATTTTTCCCGATGCTGGTGAACACCGTGGCAGGACTGCGCGAGGCAACGACCATGCAGCGCGACCTGATGGAGACCTATGCAGCGACCTATTGGCAGAGCTTTCTGAAACTGCACTTGCCCGCTGCGATGCCGTTTATTTTCAACGGGTTGAAGATTTCTACCACATTGGCGCTGATCGGCGCTATCGTGGCCGAGTTCTTTGGCTCGCCCACGCTGGGCATGGGCTTTCGCATATCGACCAGCGTAGGGCAGCTTGCGCTTGATATGGTCTGGGCCGAGATCGTGGTGGCTGCACTTGCCGGAACGGCTTTCTACGGCGCGGTCGCACTGATCGAGAAAACGGTGACCTTCTGGCACCCGTCGCAGCGAGGATAAGAGGAATTCAACAGACCCCGAAAACGGGGCAATAACAGCAACTAGGAGACTTGAAGATGAAGAAGCTACTCAGCGGGGCGGTTGCCGCCTTTAGCCTGGCTGCCACTGCAGCTTGGTCGGCGGATGAGGTCACATTGCAATTGAAGTGGGTCACGCAGGCACAGTTTGCAGGCTACTACGTGGCCAAGGACAAAGGGTTCTACGATGAAGAAGGGCTGGACGTCACCATCCTGCCCGGTGGGCCTGACATTGCACCCACTCAGGTCATCGCCGGGGGCGGCGCGGACGTGACCGTCGAATGGATGCCCGCCGCACTGGCCGCTCGCGAGAAGGGCCTGCCGCTGGTCAATATCGCACAACCTTTCAAAAGCTCGGGCATGATGCTGACCTGCTGGAAGGATGCCGGAATTTCGTCACCTGACGATCTGAAAAACCGTACGCTGGGCGTTTGGTTCTTCGGCAACGAATTCCCCTTCATGAGCTGGATGAGCCAGCTGGGTATCAGCACCGATGGCAAAAGCGAAAGCGGTGTAGAGGTGTTGAAACAGGGCTTTAATGTTGATCCACTTCTGCAGCGTCAGGCCGATTGCATCAGCACCATGACCTACAACGAATACTGGCAGGTGATTGATGCTGGCGTTACGCCCGAAGAGCTGGTGACCTTTAAGTACGAAGATCAGGGCGTCGCCACGCTGGAAGACGGTCTGTATGTGCTGGAAGAGAACCTGAGCGACGCGGCCTTTACCGATAAGATGGAGCGTTTCGTGCGCGCATCGATGAAGGGTTGGAAATACGCCGAAGAGAACCCGGATGAAGCGGCTGAGATCGTATTGGAAAACGATGCGACAGGCGCTCAGACGGAAGAGCATCAAAAGCGCATGATGGGTGAAATCGCCAAGCTGACGGCCGGATCGAACGGCGCGCTCGACCCCGCCGATTTCGAGCGCACGGTGGCCACTTTGCTGGCCGGTGGCTCGGACCCGGTGATTACCGCCCAGCCCGAAGGTGCGTGGACTCACCAGATCACGGATGCGGCGTTGAACTAAGACGCAAAGATCTTTGACCATGCTTTGAACGCGGCTCCTGTTGGGGCCGCGTTTTTCTTTGCGACGTCGGATTTGTGTCTGTACTTGCGCGATGAATGCCTTAGAATTTACTTGTAAAATAACGCAATTAACGAACGCAAAGCTCGAACATAGAAGAAAATGCAGAATTTTGCATCAGAATTCAATCAGGCATTCACTCTGATCCTGAAAGTGGATGCAGAGCTTTGGGCGATTGTGCTGCTCTCACTGCGGGTTTCGGTCTTTGCAGTGCTGATTTCTGCCGCGATCGGCATGCCAATCGGCGCAGCCCTGGCCGTTGCGCGATTTCCGGGGCGGCGGGTTCTGATTATCCTGATGAACGCACTGATGGGATTTCCGCCGGTCGTCGTGGGCTTGCTGGTTTATCTGATGCTGTCGCGTTCCGGCCCTCTGGGTGTCTTGGAACTGCTCTACACGCCGACCGCCATGATTATCGCGCAGGTGGTTTTGGTTACGCCCATTGTGGCAGCCCTGACCCGACAAGTGATCGAGATGTTGGCTGAGGAGTATTCTGAACAGCTTCGATCCTTGGGCGTATCCCGGCTGGCTTCGGTTCCGGTGCTGCTCTGGGATGCGCGTTTGGCCTTGGTTACGGCGCTGTTAGCTGGGTTTGGGCGCGCCATTGCCGAGGTTGGGGCGGTGATCATCGTGGGTGGCAACATCAACCATGTGACGCGTGTGATGACGACGACGATTGCGCTTGAAACCTCGAAAGGCAATCTGGCGCTTGCGCTGGCATTGGGGGCTATTCTGATCGGGATTGCTGTTGCGGTGAATGCGATGGTCAGCGCCCTGACTTTGAGGGCCGAGCAGGAGGGGTTGCGCCATGCGTGATGTGGTAACCGCGATGCCCGGCGTGATTGAAGTGCGCGATCTGCATATCAGCCGCAAAGGCAAGGTGCTTCTTGACGTGTCGCAGCTCTGTCTCGATGGGCCGGGGCCGACCTTGATCCTTGGGCCGAACGGGGCAGGAAAAAGCCTTCTGCTGCGGTGTTTGCATGGGTTGATTGCTCCGGATCGTGGGGGTGTCACTCAGGATGGGCGTTCGCTTAACGCTGCACATAAGGCGCGACAGGCAATGGTGTTTCAAAACCCGGTCCTGCTGCGCCGATCGGTTGCGGCCAATCTTGAATTTGTGCTGAAGCGGCAGGCTATGCCGCGCAGCTTGCGCAAGCAGCGTATCGTTGAACTGCTCGCGGAAGGCGGATTGGAAGGTAAGGCACGTCAGTCCGCACGCTCGCTGTCGGGGGGCGAGGCGCAGCGCCTGGCGATTTTGCGCGCCCTGGCGCTTGAGCCTGAGACGCTGTTTCTCGACGAGCCTACCAGCGCGTTGGACCCGAGTGCCACGCAGAAGATCGAACAGATGGTGTTGCGCGCATCGGCGCGCGGTGTACGCATCGTGATGGTGACGCATGACATCGGACAAGCCCGCCGATTGGCCGCAGATATTGTGATGATGCAGGCCGGTCGCGTGGTCGAACATGGACCCGCACAGCAGGTGTTGGACGCACCGCGCAGCGCCGAGTCCCGCCGCTATCTGGCTGGCGGATTGGTAACCTGATTTACGAAAGATGGAGTTTGGAATGATCCGGAAATTTATTCTGGCGTCGGCGGTTGCACTTGGGCTGTCAGCCCCGGCAACCGCGGAATCGCCGTTCATCGTGGTGCAATCCACCACCTCAACCCAGAACTCGGGCCTGTTGGATTACATCTTGCCGGGTTTCGAAGCTGAAACCGGTATCGATGTGCGTGTCGTCGCCGTAGGCACCGGACAGGCGATCCGAAACGCGGTCAACGGTGACGGCGATGTGCTGCTGGTGCACTCCAAGCCTGCCGAAGAGCAGTTCGTGGCTGATGGCTGGGGCGTCGAGCGGTTGGACGTCATGTACAATGATTTTGTGCTGGTTGGTCCAAATTCCGATCCTGCCGGGGTTGCCGGCGGCGGCGACATCGTGGCCGCCCTGACCGCGGTGGCCGAGGCCGAGGTCCCGTTTGCCTCACGTGGCGATGATAGCGGCACACACAAGGCCGAACTGCGCCATTGGGACGCGACGGGTGTCGACCCGACCGCGGCCTCGGGCGAGTGGTATCGTGAAACCGGGTCGGGCATGGGGGCCACATTGAACGTGGCCAGTGGTATGGACGCCTATGTGCTGACCGACCGGGCGACATGGCTGTCATTCGGCAACCGGGGTGACCTGCAGATTCTGGTCGAGGGCGATCCGCGTCTCTTCAATCAATACGGTGTGATTCTCGTGAATCCAGAGAAGCATTCTGGTGTGCGCGCAGCCGCCGGGCAACGGTTCATTGATTGGCTGACCGGCCCTGATGGGCAGGCTGCAATAGCGTCATACACGCTGGATGGTGAGCAGCTGTTCTTCCCCAACGCGCAGTAATTGCTTCTTAAGCAAGCGCTTTGGGAAATGGTGAAAGTTTAACCGCTGGCACCGTTGTGGTGGATTTGGCCAAGATTGCTTAGGTCATATCCACCCAGTTCGGTGGCCCGTTCGGCGAAACGTTCGGACCAAAGGAACCGGGTCAAAGTCTGCATGGGCGGGTCGAAGAAAGCACGACGCCAGATAGCGAGGTCCAGGCGCTCGGAATGGGTGGGAACGAATGTAAGGGCGTAGGGCCGCGCGAGTGCCCCAAGGCCGAACCCGGCCTCGGCTTTGCCATCGCGTAGGGCGGTGGCCAGCTCTTCCTCGGTTCGTGCGCAGACGGGCAAGGTGTTCAGATCATCGCGGCTCAGCCCATGTGCGTCGAGCTCGGCATCAAACAGCCGCTGGCTCGCGGCGCTGTCCTGACGCAAGATGACGCGTCGACCTTTCAAATCCTTGAAGCCCGAGATTCCGGAAGTACCGGGGGCCAGCAGCAGGCCACGTTGACGGTGGGCGATCTGATACAGGATGATCGGGGCATCGCCCATTGTGTCGCTTAGGGTCCGAGTGTTGAAACCATCAGGCTCGTGGATATGCAGGGCCGCAGCTTGGGCGCTGCGATCCGCAAGACGGTTGAGCCCGTCAAAGGACCCGTCATAATAAGTAGCAAGCCCTGATCCGCTTTCCCGCAACGCCCAGTCCAGAAGCGGATCGTGACTGCCGGCAACGATTGGTGGCAGCGGCGGTTCGGCCACATGCGGGCCAGAGCGTGAGGCGTTGAGCCAGGCAATGATCTCGGCCTTGGGAAACAGCAGCTTACCCATGGCGCGTACGCAAGGGATTTCGCCCGACGATGCCAGGTCATAGGCCTTCCGCTCGCCAATACGTAGCAGATCCGCCAGTTCGCGGGTGGTCAGGTATTGCGGCATTCAGTCGATGCGTACAGCCGCACCGGTCGTCGTGTCAGCAGCGCTGAAACCGAACTGATCCAGCGTGTACGGAGCGGCGACAGTGATCACGACCATCGCGGCGACGGCGGTCAGAAAGGCTTTCATAGTTTCCTCCGGCTCAGTCCCGTAAAGCGGTGGCGCGGCGCAGGAACGCGATCAGATCGATCCGGTCCTGAGCTTGCGTGATCCGCTGCATCGGCATCTTTGACCCTGGAATGTAATGGTCCGGGCCCTCGTCGAAAAGAGCATTTATAGTCTCTTCATTCCAAATGATATCAGAGTCTTGCAGCGTGTCCGAGTACAAATAATCGGGCAGGGTTCCAGCCTGCCGACCGAAGATGTCATGCAAGGTGGGGCCTGCGCGCCGTTCACTGTCCGGGGTCAGGCTGTGGCAGATCGAACATTTGCGTGCGAATTGCCGTTCACCGTTGCTCATCTCGTCTGGGTCTTTCAGAAAGCTGGGCTCGGCAGCGGCCATCTGCTCGCGATCGCCCAGCGCTGAAACGGGCCAGCTGTACATTGCCTCATCAATGCCGCCTGCATGGATGTTCCGGCCGTCCGCAGAAAAAGCCAGCGCCCAGACCGGACCGCGCAGTGTGGCACGGAAATCCTGAGCGATGCGCCAGTCAGCCGTGTCGATGACCATGATGTAGCCCTCGCCATCGCCCACCGCCAAAAGCTTGCGATCGGGGCTCAGCGCCATGGCAAGGATAGGACGCCGATCGAGGGTAAAGTCTCGCTCTTCCCTGTTGGTCAGGTTCAGAATGCGGGTCACGCCATCAACGGCACCATAGGCGATCCAGCCGTCTTGAGTGTTTAGGACCAATTCGTTGATGCCAAAGCCATGTTCGATCAATCGGTCCGTTTCCTGACCACTGGCGACATCCCAGATACGAAGGGCACCATCAACGCCTGCCGAATAGAGCTGCGACCCGTCCGGAGTAAAGACAACGGCATTCACGCCGCTGCCAGTTGGTCCAAGCATAGTCGGTTCTGACCCGTCAACGGGCCACAGCCCGACGGTGCCGTCCCAACTTGCCGTCGCAACGTGGGTTTTTGATGCCGCGATGCCGACGATCTTGCCCTTGTGCCGACCGACCACGTCACCTCCGGGCCAGCGTCGCAATGTGAAATCATCTCCGGCGGAATAGATCGCGGTGCCGTTGAATGCGACGGAATTGACCGCCGCCTCGTGCCCCTCCAGCCATTCCGGGGTCTGCCCTGTCCAAAGACCGACCGAATTGTCGAAACTGGCGGTTGCGATGCGCCCGTCCGGTGCCGTCGCGATCCCCATGATCGGACCGCCATGGCCTTTGAGCGTAAAGAACTCGGACCAGGCGGGCAGGGGGATCAGTACAATCGCGAGAACCAGCCAGCGCATCTATTCTGCGGGTGAGGCCGCCACTTTGCCGGCTTCTTTTTCCTGCACCTCTTCCAGCCACAGCGAATGATGCTCACGCGCCCATTGCTCTTCGACTTCGCCCGTTCCCATGGCGTCGAATGCGCCTTCCATGCCAACCGAGCCGAGGTAAATATGAGCGATGATGATCGCGATGAAGACATAGGCTATCATCACGTGCCAGACTTGGGCATATTGCATCTCTTCCTGCGGTGACATCTGTACGGGTAGATTCAAGCCCAATGCTTGCGGAATACCGGTCGAATTGGCGATCTGGAATGTCTTGGCGAACATCGGCAGTTCAAACGGGAACAGCAGCGACAGGCCAGACAGGCTGATCGAAGCGCCCAACAGGATGCAGGCCCAGAAGATAACCTTTTGACCTGCGTTGAATTTCTTGGCGGGTGGATGGCTTCCTTTGGTGAATAGTCCACCCCCAGCGGCCAGCCATTTCAGATCGGTCTTGTTGGGGATGTTATGGGCGATCCAGTTCACAGTGACGATGATCAGACCCAACATGAAAGCCCAGGCGAGGTTGTTGTGCAGCCACTTGCACCCCTGCGCAATGGTGGCGAACCCTTCCTTGCCGAAAATCGGGATCAGGAAATCGCGACCATATAGCGTCAGCAGACCAGTGATGCCGAGCACAAGGAACGACCCCGCAAACAGCCAGTGACCGAACCGTTCGAAACTGTTGAAGCGCAGGACCGTGCGACCGGTTTTTTCTCCGTCAATGCGGATTTTTCCTCGGATCAGGAAGAACAAAACGATGATCGCAAGCATTCCGCCCAGAATGTAGGTTCCGTATTCACGCAATGGGCCGGTGCGGAAATTCAACCACCACATCCCCCCGTCTTGAATCAGTACGCTGTCCGCAGGACCCTGAGATGAAACGGTGACATCCGCAGATCCGTAGCGCAGGGCGCGGTAGACGTCGCTGTCAGAGGAGACACCGCGGGTGCCGAACTGCCCCAGCAAGCCTTCCACATTGCCCTGTCCGGTGTTTTCCGACCGGTAGCTGTTGTCGACCTTCTCGCCGCGTTGACGGGCCAGAATGTCCTCAAGCGTGGTTGCGCCGCCAGTCGTGGACCGGTCGGCCATCTCTGCAGAGGCAGGATCCTCATTGGTTTGGGCGACCGCAACTTGGGTCAGTGTCAGCGACAGCAGGAATGCGATGAGTAAGCGCAACATCGGAACCTCAATAAAAATCCAATGCAGGATGACCCGCAGATGCGGGTCATCCGCTTTGCTTTAGCAGACGGGATCAGCCGTCTTTCTGGTCGTAGGCAGTGCCCCAACCCCATGCGCCCGAGCCAAACCCGCGTGCAACAACGCGCTCACGGTAGATGGCCGAGACCACGTCGCCGTCACCGGCGAGCAGGGCCTTGGTAGAACACATCTCGGCGCAGATAGGTAGTTTGCCCTCGGCGATCCGGTTGCGACCATATTTGGCGAACTCTGCTGTCGAGTGCGTTTCCTCGGGGCCACCGGCACAGAAGGTACACTTGTCCATCTTGCCGCGCGATCCGAAGTTGCCCGCCTGCGGGTATTGCGGCGCGCCGAAGGGGCACGCGTAGAAGCAATAGCCGCAACCAATGCACAGGTCCTTGGAGTGCAGGACGACGCCTTCTTCGTTTTGATAGAAGCAATCGACCGGGCACACCGCCATGCAAGGCGCATCCGAACAATGCATACAGGCCACCGAGATCGAGCGTTCGCCCGGGTTGCCGTCATTGATCGTTACCACCCTGCGGCGGTTGATGCCCCATGGTACCTCGTGCTCGTTCTTGCACGCGGTGACACAGGCGTTGCACTCGATGCAGCGTTCAGCGTCGCAGAGAAACTTTGCTCTAGCCATTAATCGTCCTCCTTACGCTGCCCAGATTTTGCAGAGAGTACACTTGGACTCCTGCATCTGGGTCACTGAATCGTAGCCATAGGTCTGTGCGGTGTTGGAACTTTCACCCAGTACATAGGGATCGGCACCAGCAGGGTATTTCTCCCGAAGGTCCGCACCTTGGAAATGGCCGCCGAAGTGGAAGGGCATAAAGGCCACGCCGGCGCCGACCCTGTTGGTCAGCATCGCCATCACCTTGACCTTGCCGCCTTCAGGGCCTTCGACCCAGACCTGTTGCCCGTCACGGATACCAAGGTTGTTGGCATCGCGCGGGTTGATCTCGACGAACATGTCCTGCTGAAGCTCGGCCAGCCACGGGTTCGACCGGGTTTCCTCGCCGCCGCCTTCATATTCGACCAGACGACCAGACGTCAGGATTATCGGGTAATCCTTTGAAAAGTCGTTCTTCTGGATCGAAGCATAAAGGGTTGGCAGGCGATAGGCATGCCGGTCCTCATAGGTTGGATAGTCCTCCACCAGGTCGCGCCGGTTGGTATAGAGCGGCTCGCGATGCAGCGGGATCGGATCCGGGAAGGTCCAGACGACCGCGCGGGCTTTGGCGTTCCCGAAGGGCGCACAGCCATGCTTGATCGCAACCCGCTGGATGCCGCCGGACAGGTCGGTTTTCCAGTTGGTCTCTGGTCCTGCAACGGCATCGATCGCCGCGCGTTCCTCAGCCGTCAGGTCGCCGTCCCAACCAAGGTCCATCAGCATCTGCATCGTGAATTCGGGATAACCATCCTGAATCTCCGATCCAACGCTGTAGACCCCTTCGGCCAGCAGGTTGTCGCCATCGCGTTCCACACCGAAACGGGCGCGGAAAGTCAGGCCACCTTCGGCCACCGGTTTGGACATGTCATAGAGGTTCGGTGTCCCGGTATGACCCATCTCAGCCGTTCCCCAGCAGGGCCAGGGCAGACCGTAATACTCACCGTCGTTGGGTCCACCAATGGCTTGCAGCGTTGTTCTGTCGAACGTGTGCTGGTTGGCCATATGGCTTTTCAGACGTTCCGGTGACTGACCGGTATAGCCGATAGTCCAGAGGCCCGAGTTGAACTCACGCGTGATGCTTTCAACATTCGGGGTTTCCGGGTCGTCCATCTCGATATTGCGGAAGAACCGATCCGCCCAGCCGAACTTGTTGGCGAACTTGGCCATGATGACCTCGTCCGGCAGGCTCTCGAACAGGGGTTCGACGATCTTGTCGCGCCACTGAAGCGACCGGTTCGACGCCGTAACCGAGCCACGGGTTTCGAACTGGGTACAAGCGGGCAACAGATAGACGCCATCAGTGCGGTCATGCAGAACGGCCGAGACGGTGGGATACGGGTCGATCACGACCAGCATGTCCAGCTTCTCCATCGCCGTCTTCATTTCCGTCATCCGGGTCTGCGAGTTGGGCGCGTGGCCCCACAGAACCATGGCGCGGACATTGTTGTCCTGATCCATGTTGGCCGGGTCTTCCAGAACACCGTCGATCCAGCGGGAGACCGGGATGCCGCGCTCATTCTGCAGCGGCTTGTCCTTGCCTTCCTTGTCCTTGATCGTGGCGAACTGACCAGCCAGCCACTCGGGCTCTTCACCCCAGACACGGGCCCAGTGACCCCATGCACCTTTCGACAGACCGTAGTAGCCGGGCAACGTGTGAGACAGAACACCAAGGTCGGTCGCGCCCTGCACGTTGTCATGGCCGCGGAAGATGTTGGTGCCACCACCCGAGGTGCCCATGTTGCCCAGCGCAAGCTGAAGCACGCAGTAGGCGCGAGTGTTGTTGTTGCCGTTGGTGTGCTGCGTACCACCCATGCACCATACAACGGTACCGGGGCGGTTGTTCACCATGGTCCGCGCGACGCGGCGCAGCTGTGAGCCGGGCGTGCCGGTGACACGTTCAACCTCATCCGGGTTCCACTTGGCAACCTCTTCACGGATCTGGTCCATGCCCCAGACACGGGTGCGGATGAACTCTTTGTCTTCCCAGCCGTTGTCGAAGATGTGCCACAGGATACCCCAGATCAGCGCGACATCGGTGCCGGGGCGGAAGCGGACATATTCATCCGCATGGGCCGCGGTGCGCGTAAAGCGCGGGTCGCAGACGATTAAAGGCGCATTGTTCTGCTCTTTCGCGCGCAGGATATGCAGCAGCGAGACGGGGTGCGCCTCGGCCGGGTTACCACCGATGATGAAGATGGCCCGGCTGTTGTGCATGTCATTGTACGAATTGGTCATGGCGCCGTAGCCCCATGTGTTCGCAACGCCCGCAACAGTGGTCGAGTGGCAGATACGGGCCTGATGGTCCACGTTGTTCGTGCCCCAATAGGCGGCGAACTTGCGGAACAGATAGGCCTGTTCGTTGTTATGCTTGGCCGATCCCAGCCAATAGACGCTGTCTGGACCGGACTCTTCGCGGATGCTCATCATGCCGTCGCCGATCTCGTTGATCGCCTGTTCCCAACTGATGCGCTTCCACTCGCCGCCTTCCTTTTTCATTGGATACTTCAGGCGGCGCTCGCCATGGGCGTGCTCGCGGACCGAGGCCCCCTTGGCGCAATGTGCTCCCAAATTGAACGGGCTGTCCCAGCCGGGTTCCTGCCCGACCCAGACACCGTTCTGAACTTCGGCAACGACCGTACAGCCGACCGAGCAGTGAGTGCATACGGATTTGATGTTCTCAACGGCGGTGTTTGCCGCCGTCTGGGCGCTGGCTGGCGTCACGGTTCCACCCGTGGCGCTGATCGCGGCAAGGCCGCCGATCGTCAGGCCCGAGCCACGCAGGAATGCGCGGCGATCGACGGTTTTCTCGCCGACCTGGGACAGGATACTTGTCCGCTGGGGGCGTCTCGCAACCCCGTTGGTCTTTTTCCTAAGCATTTCTTTCCTCCCTTGCGCGCCGTGTAAGCCACGGCTGGCTTGGTACTTCGCAAAACCGACGTCAGGGCCAATCGCAACCGTCTGTCGGGTGTGACTTCGTCCGGGTTAGAACCGGGCGCTGTCGAGGTAAGCGCGCGTGTGCGCGGTGTCCTGCATCCGGGTCTCGTCCGTCGGCAGCTCGGCTGCTTCGGCTTGTCCGGTCAGGCTGGCGGCGGCGACAGCAGCGGGTGCTGCGGTTCCGGCCAGTTTGAGGAAGTCGCGGCGGGTTGCGCCTTCTTCCTTGGTCTTGCTCATGGGTTTCTCCTTTCCCATTTGCAGTTTAGCGCCCCGAAGGACGCTGGCGAATGACAGCGGTTCACGCTGCCGTCATTCGGAAGGCTTCACGCTCAATCTCCATGAACACCCGACCGGCCGTGCCGACCGAGGCATAGAGGACCGAGTTCTCGGCACCTTCCAAATCCGAATAGAAATGCGCGGCCCAGGGGCCGATATGTTTGTTCCAGAACGCCTTTTGATCGTCGAGCGAAGCAGGCGCGCCAAACCGACCGACGATCATGCCCGCCATCATCTCCATCAGCGAGGCGATGTTGTCTTCGGGTTCATAGACATTCTGTGCCCGCGTGATCCCACGCGCTGCCATGTCATTGCGCAGCTGGGCCAGCGGTTTTTCGTTCAGGAACCCGGTCAGATAGAAAGAGGCATAGGGCAACAATTCTCCCCGACCTAAGCCAATGAACAACGCGTTGAATTCGCGCTCTGCGGCGGCAGGTTTGGTGACCTTGGCCACCCGTGCCATCGCCTGAATGGCCTGACCCAGATCCGAGTCATCACCGCCCAGCCCGGCCATCTGATCCAGTAGCAACTGATCGGGCGGACCGGCCAGTAGCAGCCCTAGAAAATTGTAGAAATCCGCGCGCAGACGATCCTCAGTCGAGATATCAATGGTTTGCGCGTTGTCTGCGGTCATAGAATTATCCTTCGAATTCAAATTTCATGCGGCGTGGAGCGGGGGTGAGTTCGATCTCCTCCGGCTCTTCCATCTCAGCCATCTGTGGGGCTTCCGGTTCAGGTTCGACGGCGTTGATCGGTTCTTCACCTGACTCGATCGTCTCGGGCGCGTCAGCCTCTGGTTCCGCTTCGGAAACCTCTGCCTCGGCAGCGAGCGCTTCGATGTGCGCCAGCATGCCCTTGCCAACTTGATAGGCCGTCTGGAGGTTCTCGATCACGCAGGCGGCGTCTGTATAATCTTCTCCGTAGTCGACCAGCCCGTCGACATTGGCCAACACCGGGTTTAGCCGCCATAGGCGACGCAAGGCGCGGCGGCGCAGACGATCTGGGACAGCCTTGGCCATGAAGCCCGAGACATCATCACCTGCTTGCAACGTGTCGGGATCGGGCAGATCAAACTCGGCCAAAATCTCGGCGTCGCTCTTTTCTTCCAGTTCAGCTTGTTGTGCTGCGATGGTCTGTTCTTCTGCCACCAGAGCGTCGGCTTTGGCTTCGGCTTGAACGGCAGCCTTGCGGCGGGACCAAAAATCGCGGGTCTCGGTCATTGCAGCACCCTGCGCGGTGCGCGATAGACATCCGAATCCTGGCGAATGCGCGCGTCACCTTTCCCGTCTTCGACAAGATCAACGCGTTTCTTGTCGCGGCGGCGTTTTACAAACACCTCATCATGGTGATGCTGCAGGGTGAAATCCCGTAGCCATGCGATCAGGCCTTCGGTCATGGGAATCTTTTCGACGATCTCTTCACCGGTATCGGCGTAGTCCTGACCTTCGTAGGGGGAAGCGGTGATCAATACGGCATTCAATGGGGTTTCGCCCTTCAACTCATCTCGTAACACGAGATACAGCGACGGCTGCCCATCAGACAGGTTGACCATGTAAGCCTCGGTCTCGTCGGCCCACAGTGTCAATGTCAGTGTTGCAGCATGATATTCGACGGCTTCACCTTCACGGCGTAGTTCCTGCCAATCGGCTGGTCTGGCGCCAGGTAGTAAGGCGACCGCGCGCCAGTTCCATCGGGCCCAACGTGTGACCCCGGGTGTTTTGCGCACAACGACGCCAACCGGCATTTCAATCTGGCTTGCGGCCTTGGCCACTGGCTCCTCCCCTGAAGGCTCTCCCCTGCCTTCGCCTGCATGTACTATGGTACATAAAGTGACGCCCTGCCAAGTCCAGTTAGGTCTCAATCTGTCGTATTCACTATTACTTTATCCGCAAATGTAGACTGCGGCGCTGATGAATGGTGAAAAATAGTGCATATTTTTGGAATTTCGCAGGGCCTTCGCATTGTCACGGCGCGGATTAGGTCTAAGGTGCAGACGGTCAGCAAGCAGAGCCGGGAGGGGATATGGCCAGCAAGCTAGTGTTGTGCGATTGCGAAGGGACGCAAACGCTGAATGCAGATGGCATTTCTTCGGCCTGTGAGGTGAATTGCAGCAGGGTGCATACTGCGCTCTGTACGCGCGAGCTTGCAGTGGCGGCCGAATATCTCAAAAGCGGCGAACAAGTGGTGATTGCCTGCGGGCAGGAAAGTACGGTTTTCAACGAACTTGCCGAGGAACTGGGTGTCGAAGAGCCTGGTTTTGTTGATCTGCGCGACCGGGCCGGATGGTCCGAGCAGGGCGCAGACGCGGCACCCAAAATGGCTGCACTGGCCGCTGAGGCGATGGTACCGCAACCGGTCACATCCAGCGTTGATGTCATCAGCGAAGGCACCTGCTGCGTTATTGGCCCCGGTGAGGTTGCCTATCCATTGGCCGAACAACTGGCTGGCGTATTGGCGATGACGGTTCTTGTGACGGATGATGCCGAACCCCTTAGCCGCTCGTTTGATGTCGCCAAGGCACGGGTGCGCAACCTGACGGGTGCGTTGGGTGGTTTCACCTGGCACCTGGATCAGGTGCAGCAACTGGAGCCTGGCGGGCGGGGAGGTTTCAGCTGGAGCGCCCCCCGTGACGGGGCGAAGTCGCGCTGCGATATTGTCGTCGATCTAACCGGTGAAACGCCTCTGGTGACGGCCCCCGACAAGCGCGAAGGCTACTTGCGCGCCGATCCCCGTGATGCGGTGGCAGTGGCGCGTCTTGCTTTCGATGCGGTGCAACTGGTCGGGACATTTGAGAAACCGCTCTATGTCAGACTGGATGAGACCCTTTGTGCCCATTCGCGGGCCGAGCAAACGGGGTGTTCGAACTGTCTGGATATCTGCCCGACCGGAGCAATCACTCCGGCAGGTGATCATGTGGCGATTGATCCGATGATTTGCGCAGGGTGCGGTGAATGTTCGGCCCTGTGCCCGTCGACTGCCATAACCTATGAAGACCCTCCGGTTTCAGCCGTGTTATCGCGGATGCATATTCTGGCGCGAACATTCCGGCGCGCGGGCGGCACTGCGCCACGCTTGCTAGTACATGATGCGCATGGGGCGGAGATGATCCGCAT
Organism: Ruegeria sp. C2; assembly: GCF_056537765.1. Classification (NCBI taxonomy): domain Bacteria; kingdom Pseudomonadati; phylum Pseudomonadota; class Alphaproteobacteria; order Rhodobacterales; family Roseobacteraceae; genus Ruegeria; species Ruegeria sp. C2. The sequence continues at coordinate 567,526 of NZ_JBQFRZ010000001.1, forward strand.
GGCCGCCCGGTTCGGACGGGGGCTGCCCGCGGATGTCATTCCGTTGGAGCTAAACGTAGTCTCAGGTTTTGGTCACGCTGAAATGCTGGCCGGTCTGGCGCATGGTTTCGCCCGTGTCGATATTCTGTTGGGCCCCAAAACCGAACGCGATGCGCTGGATCGGGAACTTGTGCTGGCGCAGGCCATCGCGGGGCAGGGCGTGCTGAGCCTGATTGATGAGGCCGACCCGGATGCGCTGGCTGATCTGCTTTACAGACAAGAGGTGCCGCAGCCTTTGACGGAACCGGTTCTGCCGCTGGGCAATCGCCGTCAAATTGCACGTCTGGCGGCGCAGGCTCTGAACCCGGACGCCGAGGCACCCTTGACCTTGCCCGAAGGAGCACCCTATGGCGCGCTTGCGGTGAACACTGATACCTGCACATTGTGCCTGAGCTGCGTTTCTCTGTGTCCCTCGGGTGCGCTGATCGACAATCCGGACAAGCCGCAGCTGAACTTCCAGCAAGACGCTTGTCTGCAATGCGGGATCTGCCGCACGATCTGCCCCGAACAGGCGATCACGTTGGTGCCTCAGCTTGATCTGAGCGACAAAGCTCTGTCGCAGCAGGTGCTGAATGAGGAAGAACCATTCGAATGCGTCGAATGCGGCGCGGCCTTTGGTGTCAAATCGACGGTTGAGCGGATCATGGAGAAGCTGTCAGGGACGCATCCGATGTTCGCGACTTCGGATCAGGCACGGATGATTCAGATGTGCGACGATTGCCGGGTGAATGCGCAGTTTCACAGCACCGACAATCCCTTCCAGTCTGCCGCCAGACCACGGGTTGTCACCACGGATGACTATTTCTCAAAGCGCAAGGATCACTGAAATTGCAGCGGAGCGCCCAGATCGGCGGCGCGGAGGGCGGCGACGAAAGCCAGAATTGCCTCAAGATCGTCAAGGCTCATCTCGACCGGGTGGATGGGCGAAGGGCGTTCGGGCGGGAAGGGCTCGGTGACACCTTCAATCTGCGTGAAGGCGGGGTGTGGGTTCAGAGCAAAGAAAGCCTGAAACCGCTCGGACCAGTCTGGCATCGCGCGCAGCACCGCAAAGGAAGGGGTCGAGCCCAGACCGTTCATGCGGTTCTGAGGGCCGATCACGTGACACCGCCCACAATGGGTCATCGACAGATCTTCGCCCAGCAGCGCGTTGCCGTCGACCTCGACCTCTTCGGTAACAATGGCGATTTCGAAACTTGCACTGAAGGGGATGCCATCGGAAGGGGCAAAGCCTTCAACCGTGCGTTTACCGATGTCGGATTGCAGCCAGTCGCGGAACCGTATTTGTTTGGCGCTGTCATCGATGCGCAGGTGATAGATTACCCCGTCACGCGCAAAGACCGGATCACCGGGCGGGGACGGGGCCAGTGACATGATGCCACTTTCATCCGCAACTACGCGTATCCCGGTCTTGAGAGAGAAGCGTGGAAGAATATGTTGCAGAAGACCCGAGTCTGACACCTCGTCCGGGGCGGCAAGGCCAAGCGCCTCTTGCGACCAAGAGGGGGTGGCGGTGAGCGTCAGGCTGAGGCACAACAGGACAAAGCGCATGGCCAAACCTAACGGCGACAAACCCGACGCGTCAAATAAACAGAAAGAGACGGAGACACATGCAATGAGCGGCGACTATAACCTGTCGATACGCAATGCCTTTCGCACAGGGCAGATCAAAGGAAAGATGGCATGAGCATCCGTGACGCGGTTCTGGCGAACCTGAAAAAGATCACCGACCCGGCTTCAGGGCAGGATATTGTCAGCGCAGGCATCGTGCGGGCGCTGAATGTTGAAGGCGATACCGTGCGGTTCGTGCTGGAGATTGATCCGAAACAAGCCGAGAAGATGGAGCCTGTCCGCGCCACGGCCGAACAAGCAGCGCAGATGGTTGAGGGGGTATCCAAGGTCTCGGCCATGCTGACCGCGCATTCCGACAAGGCTCCGCCGGATTTGAAGCCGAAGCCCAAGCCATCACAGACCGGCCCGCAGGCCGTGCCGGGCGTGGATCGCATTATTGCGGTGGCCTCGGGTAAGGGGGGCGTCGGCAAGTCGACCGTCTCAGCGAACCTCGCCTGTGCTTTGGCGGCTGAAGGGCGGCGTGTGGGTCTGCTGGATGCGGATGTCTACGGCCCGTCTCAGCCTCGGATGCTGGGTGTTTCGGGGCGCCCGGCCAGCCCCGATGGCAAGACGATCCTGCCGCTGCGCAATCACGGCGTGACCATGATGTCGATGGGGCTCATGACCAACGAAGGGCAGGCGGTCGTCTGGCGGGGTCCGATGCTGATGGGTGCTCTGCAACAGATGATGAGTCAGGTGCAGTGGGGCGCGTTGGATGTTCTGATTGTTGATCTGCCGCCGGGTACCGGCGACGTGCAACTGACGCTCAGCCAGAAATTTCAGGTGGATGGGGCGATTGTCGTCTCAACCCCGCAAGACGTTGCCTTGATTGACGCCCGCAAGGGGATCGACATGTTCAACCAGCTCAAAACGCCGATTGTTGGGATGATCGAGAATATGTCGACGCATATTTGTTCCAATTGCGGGCACGAAGAGCATGTCTTCGGTCATGGCGGCGTGGCTTCCGAGGCCGAGGCGCTGGGCGTGCCGCTGCTGGGGGAAATCCCGCTGCATCTGGATATTCGCGTCGCTGCGGATGGGGGTGCGCCCATCGTTGTCAGCAAACCCGATAGCCCACAGGCTGAGTCATTCCGCAAGATCGCCCGAGATATGATCGCCAAGGGGAACGCATGACCCAGCCGGTCTTTCCACCTCTGCTCAGCGGGCATCCTGCCAAGGCCGGTGAGGATCCGTTCGAACAGGCGCAGGCCATGGCGGCGCTGGGCTGTGACGGGGGGACGGTGGTCTATAACATTCAGGCGGATCGCCTGCGCGTTGCCATCGTCTTTGCGCCCGAAGTCCCATTGCAGGACGCGATGGCAATGCTACCGCTGTGCGCTGTCGGGTTCCAGAACGCGCTCGGCGCGCTCGCCCCGCCCGAGGTTGCGGTGCATCTGGGCTGGGACGGGCTGATCTGTGTGAACGGCGCGAGATGCGGTCAGTTTCACGTCGAATCCTCAAGCCGGGTTCCGGACGAGGTGCCCGATTGGTTGGTGATCGGCTGGGAACTGGCGCTGCTGCAAACCAGCGATGCGCCGGGCGAGACACCGGACGTCACAGCGCTATATGACGAAGGGTGCGCCGATGTCGCGGCGGATCAACTGGTTGAAAGCTGGTCGCGCCATATGCTCACATGGCTCAACCGTTGGCAGGACGAGGGCAATGCCCCGCTGCATGGCGAATGGTTGGGGTTGTTGCGCGGCGTTGGTGAGCCGATTGGGGATCAGGGTGTGTTCCTGGGCACTGATGAACGCTTTGGGATGCTCATCCGCAAGGGCGATGACACGCATTTGCGCCCGCTGACGGAATTGTTGGAGACTGCAAAATGAAATTGGCCCGTGCGATCCATTTCGATGAGAGCGACATGAACGTGTTCCATTCACCTGCGCGTACAGGTGAATGGTGCGTCTCGGGCGGGTTTGAGTTCTCAAACTGGGGTGAGGGCGATCTGGAAGGCAAGGCGCGGCAAGCGTTCGCGAATGGCTGGCTCGGGCTTGAGACCTTTGGCCGTGTTACCTTTGTCGCCGTTACGCAAATCGAACCGGCCGAGATAGACCAGATGGCGCAAAACCTGGCAGAGCATTTTGTTCAGTTCTACGGTGCGCCCTCGGTTGAGGCGGCGATGGATGTGGCGCGGACCGAAATCTCACATATGGCTGAGATGTGCGAAGATCACGCACCGAATACCTTACTGACCGTTGCCCGAGAATTGACAGGGGCAGGGGTGCACGAGGCGTTTCGCGTGATCACGCCGCAAGAGACGCAGCTTGAAGCCTTGGCAGTTCACGGATCTCTGGACGATTAGATCAAGTCAGCGAATCCACCGAACTGACCGCGCTTGAAGATCAGCCCCTGACCGGGGCGATGCATCACCTGCTCGACATGGCCAACCAGGATCAGGTGATCCCCTGCCTCATGACGCGCGGACAAGCGACAGTCGAATCGAGCCAGACAGTCCGCAAGACGGGGCCGTCCGGCCTCATCTTCCTGCCAATCGGCATGGGAAAAATCGAACCCGTTGCGTGCGAATTGCAATGCCTGGTCGTGCTGGTCCTGCGCCATCACATGGATCGCATAGTGCTCGCAGGTGCTGAAGGCGTCGTATCGGTTTGAATGCCGATCCAAACACCATAGAACCAGCGGCGGGTCCAGTGAGACGGACGCAAAGGAGTTCACGGTGATCGCAGCAGGGCCTTCTGCGGTATTGGTGGTGACGACAGTGACGCCGGTGCCGAAGCAGCCCAAGGCCTCGCGAAAGGCAAGGCTCTGCTCGGGGCCGGGAATGAATGTCTTTTCCGTCATCGCGCGCTCGTTCAATGGGCCTGTCTCAGGTGCCATGTGGCGCTGGGATTGTCCACGAAAAGCTTACGTGAATTCGGGATTTTCCGATCAGTTCAGGTCTTCAAGCAACCGACCATGTTTGCGGGTTTCTGCGATGACGTCGCCAAAGGTCACCATGCCGCGCGCCGTCAGCATTGGCAGCATCCGAACGAGCACCTCAGCGGTTGCGACAGCATCGCCCAAAGCCGTGTGACGCAGGGCTTCAGGGATGGTTATGCCCAGCCGCTCACAGACTGCGTCCAACGTATGCGTTTCGCACGCCCCGAACAGCACTGCCGACAACAGAACGGTGTCGAGTATGGGGTGTGTCCATTCGACCCCCATGCGGTCAGCGTGACGGCGTAAAAAGGCCATGTCGAATGGCGCGTTATGGGCAACAATCACAGCGTCCCGAGCGAATTGGTGAAAGCTGCGACCAGCCTCGGCAATATCGGGTGCGCCTTGTACCATCCTGTCACTGACTTTGTGTACCTTGGTTGAGGCGGGCGGTATCGGGATGCCGGGATCGACCAGAGTATCCAGCCGTTCACCGTCGACGATCTTGCCTTTCACGACGCGCACCGCGCCGATCTGTACGATCTCGTCCTTATGCGGCAGAAGGCCCGTGGTTTCGGTATCGAAAACCACGAAACACAGGTCCAGAAGATGCCTTTCTTCGAACGCGTCATCTCCGGATGTATCGAGCAGTTCAAAATCATAGACCAGCGGGCGCGCCTCGTCGGGGGCGATCTGTGCGGCGCTGTCATCAAAAACCAGCATGTAACCCGGGGCATCGCCCAAGGGTTTCATCCGGGCAGAATAGGTTTGCCGCCCATCAACGCTGGTTAGAGTGCAATGAACGTCTTTTCCGGTTTTGATCAGTTTGGCATAGGAATCTGTCAGGCCCGTTGCTTCGAGATAGTCGAAAAGCGAGGCATTCAGCCGGGGATGCGCAATCTGAGCCAAAACCTCAGCGGCCTGGGCATCATACAGAACGATCTGGTGCTTGGGCCCGGCCAGAAGCATGGCAACCGGGATTTCTGTCAGCAGCGCCGTGAGGCGTTGTTTCTCCGAAGCCAGATGGGCGGTTTCCGCGGCCACAGCCTCAGCCGTGCTCATGGCATTGGCGGCCAGTTGCTCGGCCAGCCCGGCGGCGGCGGGGGCCAGATCACCCAGATAGCGTGCGGCCTGCAGGTCCAGATCCGTGCTGACCCCGGCATGGGCCCGCGCCCGCAGCTGGGCCGAAAGCCGTTCGATTGGTTTTGCAACATTGTCATCGAACAAAAGCCAGACACCGACGATCAGCGCGAGCAGCCCAAAGGCGATCAGAATCTCGGCGAAGACGTACGCACCAATGAGATCAGGATCGTCGACCCGCTCATAGCTGATCCACAATGCCAGTGCGCTTATGATCAATCCACCTGCGGCAATCAGGAGGAAAAATAGAAAAATCCTCAGGCGCAGGCTCAGGTGATTTAGCATGGTCAGACCCCGCAGGTTGCCTCGATCACGGGATCATTGGCATCGATCTTGATCCAACTGGCGTTCAGGAGGCGCCCGTCATCGGCGAACTCGGCACCATCGGCCAGATTGGCACGGCTGTTTTCTGCGCAATTGACGGCAACGGGCATCTTTGAAACCGGTGCCCAGCGGCCAAAGAAATAGAGATCCACCAGACGCTCATCCGGTACGCTCGTATTGGTGCGCACGGAGGCGGCATCAATTGCTGCGAAGCGATCGACAAAGGGCACGGCATAGGTCCAGGGGCGATAGAAGGCGCGGCTTTCAACCTCTTGCACCACTGTCAGGCTCTCGGGCAGTTGGTCGCGGGTGCGGTCGTACCAGGAATATTCGCTGGTGATCGTCATCGCGATCATCCCGACACCCGCCGCGACCGGTGCGGCCCATTTGGGCAAGCGGCCTCCGGTCAACTTGTTCACCACCATCACGACACCCGCAAACGCGAAGCCCGCAAAAATCGTGCCGATCAGTTCCAGAAACATAATGTCTCTCCGTTCATTTCTGCTGTCTTAGCCCAGCATTCCTTTGCCATGACCAACAGCTGATTGCATCGTTTTTACCACGACAAACGCATCGCGGAGATGACTTCGCTCAAAGTCGGACAAATCAGCCGGGGGAAGGTAGTTGTCGGGCGCATCACCGGCCTTTACCAGACGCGCCTGATGTTCCAGCCGGGTCTCAGCGATCAGGTCATAGGCGTCCAGAAGATCGCGCGCACCCGAGGCGCTGAGAACTCCGCTGGCCTCAGCCGCACTGAGACGCGCGCGTGTGTTTGCTTCGGTCAACTGTCCCTGCAGGCTGTAGATGCGCGCCAGATCCACAATCGGCACCACGCCGTTATGCTTGAGGTCTAGCGTATTGCGATGTTCGCCCGAGCGGATGGTGGCAAAGCCGCGCAGCAGGCCCAGAGGAGGGGTGTGCTTCAGCGAGTTCGAGATCATATGCGCGACAAAGATCGAGTTCGCCTTCGCCGCGGCCAGCGTATTGGCCTGCAGGTCGGTAAACAGATCAAAGGACCCACCGATGGGCCGCAGATCGAACATAACCGAGGCAAGCATTTGCGCCTCGGGGTTGGGTTTTGCAATCCAGCCTTTGAAATAGTCGCGCCAGACGCGCACGGGCTGACACCAGCGCGGGTTGGTCGCCATCATGTCACCGGGGCAATAGAAATAGCCGCAGGTATCCAGCCCGTCTGAGACGAATTTGGCCAGCGCTGCAAAATAGGCCATATCGTCATCCGTCACGCTATCATCCAGCATCAGGCAGTTGTCCTGATCCGAGACACCGGTCTGCTCCTGCCGTCCTTGCGAACCACAGGCGAGCCACAGGTAAGGCACTGGCGGTGCTCCAAGCTCGGTTTCGGCCAATGCCAACAAGCGCCGCGTAGCGGTGTCGGCAATGTCCGTTATCAACCGCGTCACAATCTCGTGCCGGTTGCCGCCCGCGACGAGTTGGACCAGCAGTTGCGGTATCTCGGCGGTGACCGAAGCCATCTCGTGCGCGGTGTTGGCTCGGGCAATTCGGCCCACCAGCTCGGCGGAGTTGACCGCCTGATAGTGGGTAAGATCGGTTTGAGTGACGATACCAACCAACCGCCCGGCTTCGGATATCGGAATGTGACCAATGCCGCGCTCCATCATCACGTGCAGCACATCGGAGCCGATATCTGTGGGGGCCAGTGTGATCGGGTTGGCGGTCATGATGGCCGAAACGGTTGTGCCAGCTGGCATCGCTTCGGCGACGAACTTGCCCGAAATATCCCGCAGCGTGGCGATACCCAGCAACTTGTCACCCTCGGTCACGCAGAGCGATGAGATATGGCGGTCACGCATGATTTGCGCGGCGTTCTGAACCGAGGTGTCGGGCGGGCAGGTGGCAGGATTGTGTGCCATCAGAACGTCGATTGCACTGGTGGCCAGGCTGTCCGGCCCGGTTCGCTCGCCTCGGGTCCTGTTGAAGAACTTCGAGATAACGTCGTGCCCGTCGATCAGCTTGCGCACCAGATCAGGGGGCAACAGAATCAGAACCGAAGGTGTATGCGCACGAGCTTTGGTCGCGGCCTTGCCGTCTTTCAGCAGCCCGCGTTCACCGAAGGAATTCCTGAGCCCGAGATGAGAGACAACGGCACCGTTCTCATCAGTAATTTCAACCTGTCCTTCGTAGATAACGAACACTCCGGGCATTGCATGGCCGAGTTCGTAGATCGAACTGTCTTCGTCCAGCTCCCAAACTTCGATCTGGTCTACCAGATTGTCCAGAACCTCGGGCGGCAGGGCGTCATAGGGGTGTACGGACTTCAGAAACCGGGTGATTTCGTCATGGGACAGGGGCATCTACGCTCTCCGGAGTTCTGAATGAAAAATCCCGCCCGGTGGTGTGCCGGGCGGGAACAGTAAGTCGAAAGATGCGGTCGAAGACAAGAGCCGCCGACCGCATTACACTCAGTGATCCTGAGCCGCGCCCGCACCACGGGGAATGCGTACGCTTTCGACCAATTCAACGATCTCCGGCGGAGTCTCTTTGGTCATGCCTGCAACAGTGTAGGCAACCGCAAAGTTGATCATCGCGCCGATTGCACCGAACGAGGTCGACTTGATCGGACCCAGCAGCGGATCAGCATCGGTGAACGAGTTGGTGCCCGGAATGAACAGCCAGCCCTTGTGCAGGAAGATGTAGACCAGGGTCACGACCAGACCTGCCAGCATACCTGCAACCGCGCCGGTGTTGTTGATGCGGGTCGAGAAGATCCCCATCATCAGCGCCGGGAAGATCGAGGCTGCCGCCAGACCGAAGGCCAAGGCCACGGTTTGTGCCGCAAAGCCCGGTGGGTTCAGACCCAGATAGGTTGCAACAACGATGGCTACCGCCATTGCGATACGCGCCGCCAGTAGTTCTCCCTTTTCAGAGATGGACGGGTTGATCGCACCTTTGACAAGGTCGTGGGACACGGCCGACGAGATCGCCAGCAACAGGCCCGCAGCGGTCGACAGAGCAGCCGCAAGACCACCGGCAGCGACCAGACCGATCACCCAACCCGGCAGGTTGGCAATCTCGGGGTTGGCCAGAACCAGGATGTCGCGGTTGAACTTGGTCAACTCGTTACCGACCCAGCCTTTTTCTTCCGCAATCGCCTGCATAGCTTCAGACTTGTCGTTGTAGTACTGAATCTTGCCGTCGCCGTTCTTGTCTTCCCAATCCAGCAGACCGGTTTTCTGCCACGTGGCCATCCAGTCATAACGCGGATCGGTGTCGATTTCTTCGACCGAAACAGCGCCACCTTCGATGCCACCATTGGGCCACATCATGTCACTGATGTTCAAACGCGCCATTGCACCAACTGCAGGAGCGGTCAGATACAGCAGAGCGATGAAGACCAGTGCCCAGCCCGCCGACCAACGTGCGTCAGACACTTTGGGAACGGTGAAGAAACGCATGATGACGTGCGGCAGACCAGCCGTACCGATCATCAGCGACAGGGTGAACAGCACCATGTTCAGCGTGTTCGAGTGGTGAGTCGTGTACTCGTTGAAGCCCAGCTCGGTCACGATCGCGTCCAGCTTGGTCAGCAGGGGTTCACCGCTGGCGGTGTCACCAAACAGACCCAGCGCCGGAATAGGAGTACCGGTCAGCTGCAGCGAGATGAAGATCGCCGGGATGGTGTAGGCGGTGATCAGCACGCAGTACTGAGCGACCTGAGTGTAGGTCACGCCTTTCATTCCGCCAAACACCGCGTAGGCAAACACGACGCCCGCACCGATCAGCAGACCGGACGTGTTCGAAACCTCGAGGAAACGACCAAAGGCCACGCCCACACCGGTCATCTGACCGATCACATAGGTTACCGAAGCCACGATCAGGCAGATCACCGCAACGATACGTGCGGTCTGGCTGTAAAAACGATCACCGATGAATTCCGAGACGGTGTATTTGCCGAACTTACGCAGGTAAGGCGCAAGCAGCAGAGCCAGCAGCACGTAGCCACCGGTCCAACCCATCAGGAAGGTCGAGTTGTCATAGCCGGTAAAGGCAATCAGGCCCGCCATCGAGATGAACGAGGCCGCAGACATCCAGTCAGCCGCTGTCGCCATACCGTTGGTGACCGGGTGAATGCCGCGACCGGCGGCGTAGAATTCCGATGTGGAACCCGCACGGGCCCAGATCGCGATGCCGATGTAGAGCGCAAAGGACGCGCCCACAAACAGCAAGTTGATGGTAAACTGGTCCATGGCTCGCTTACTCCTCGTCCACGCCGTATTCAGCGTCCAGCTTGTTCATGCGCCAGGCGTAGTTGAAGATCAGCACCAGAAAGACCAGGATCGATCCTTGCTGAGCGAACCAAAAGCCCAGATCTGTACCACCGACGGCGATGCCGGACAGCAGCGGACGCAGCAGAATGCCGAATCCGAAAGACACCAGCGCCCAGATCGCGAGGCTGATGTAGATGAGGCGCAGGTTGGCCTGCCAATAGCCCTTATCGGACTCTGCAGCCTGCGCGGAGTTAGTCGAATTATCCGCCATCGCGGGTTCCTCCTTCGCTTCCTCGTTGGCGGCCCGTTGCCCAACTCCTCCAGTGCGTTAGGCCGCTTCTCGAATGTGCCAAACGCCCCGTGACGTCAGGCAAAACCTCTCCGGTCCGCCAAGGCGGGTCCATTGAAGTATTCTGTTGTAAGGATCAAAGCCCTGTGGGCTTATCTCCTCCCCTTAACTCATGACGTCGCCAACAAGACCCTGAAGGTCACGGGCGATGTCGTCGATCTGCCCCATGGCGTCGATGCCTTTCAGCACGCCCTGGTTCTGGTAGTAGTCAATCAATGGCGCGGTTTGCGCGTGATAGGCCGCCAGACGCGATGCTACCGTCTCGGCATTGTCATCCGCGCGGCGCTTGAACTCAGTATGGCCGCACTTGTCGCACTTGCCGTCTTCGACAGGCTGTTTGTACGTGTCGTGATAACCTTCTCCGCATCCAGCGCAGGTGTAACGGCCTGAAATCCGTGTCACCATCTCGGCATCTTCAACCTCGAGGCTGATGGCGGCGTTGATCTTCTGATCGCCGGAAGCCAGCAAACCGTCCAAAGCTTCGGCCTGAACCGTGGTACGGGGGAAGCCGTCCAGAATGACACCCTTGGTGCAGTCCGGCTCGGCCATACGGTCGCGCAGGATGGCGATGACGATCCCGTCACTGACCAGATCGCCGGCCTCCATCACGGCTTTGGCGGCAAGACCAGCCTCAGTACCGGCGGCAACCGCTTCGCGCAGCAGGTCGCCGGTGCTGAGTTGAACCAGCCCGAACTTGTCTTCGAGCATACGAGCCTGCGTTCCCTTCCCGGCGCCCGGAGGGCCGAGAAGGATCAGAACAGCGGGGGTTGTGGTCGTGGCAGCGTCCATCATACCCTCACTTGTTCGCGCGGTTCTGGATCAGATCGTCAACGACCGATGGATCCGCAAGTGTCGAGGTGTCACCCAGCGAGCCGAAGTCGTTTTCGGCGATTTTGCGCAGGATACGGCGCATGATCTTGCCCGAGCGCGTCTTGGGCAGGCCAGGGGCCCACTGGATCACGTCCGGCGAGGCAATTGGGCCGATCTCGGTCCGAACCCAAGTGCGCAGTTCCTTCAGCAACTCATCTGAAGGCTCACGATCATTCATCAAAGTGACATAGCAGTAGATACCTTGTCCTTTGATTTCATGAGGATAGCCTACAACAGCGGCCTCAGCCACAGCGGCATGTGCAACCAGGGCGCTTTCCACCTCAGCGGTGCCCATGCGGTGACCCGAGACGTTGATCACGTCGTCAACACGACCGGTAATCCAGTAGTCACCATCTTCGTCACGACGGCAGCCGTCACCGGTGAAGTAGTACCCTTTGTAGTCCGAGAAATAGGTCTTCTCGAACCGCTCATGGTCACCCCATACGGTGCGCATCTGGCCGGGCCAGCTGTCCTTGATGCACAGAACACCTTCGACGCCGTTGCCGTTGATCTCGACACCCGATTGCGGGTCCAGAACCACTGGTTGAACGCCGAAGAACGGTTTCTGAGCTGAGCCGGGCTTCAACGCATGTGCGCCGGGCAGGGGGGTCATCATGTGACCGCCGGTTTCGGTCTGCCACCACGTGTCAACGATGGGGCACTTACCCTTGCCGACGACGTCATTGTACCAGTTCCAAGCCTCGGGGTTGATCGGTTCACCCACGGTGCCCAGCAGACGCAAGTCGCTCAGATCGTGCTTTTCGACAAACTCGTTGCCTTGACCCATCAGAGCGCGGATTGCGGTAGGAGCGGTGTAGAACTGGTTCACTTTGTGCTTGGCACAAACTTCCCAGAAACGCCCCGCGTCCGGAAAAGTCGGTACGCCTTCGAACATCAGCGTGGTCGCGCCATTGGCCAGAGGACCATAGACAATATAGCTGTGGCCGGTGACCCAGCCGACGTCGGCTGTACACCAGTAGACATCGCCTTCGTGGTAATCGAAAGTGACTTCATGCGTCAGTGAGGCATAGACCAGATAACCGCCGGTCGAATGCACAACACCCTTCGGTTGGCCAGTCGAGCCCGAGGTATACAGGATGAACAGCGGATCTTCGGCGTTCATCTCGGCAGGGGCGCAGTAGTCATCCGCCTCCAGCGCCATTTCGTTGTAGTCATAGTCGCGGTCGTCGATCCAGGTGGTCTGTCCACCGGTGCGCTTGACCACCAGGCACTTCACTGAGTCTTTGCAGTGCAGCAGGGCGGCATCAGCGTTCGACTTCAGAGGCGTCTTGCGGCCACCGCGTGGCGCTTCGTCCGCTGTAATGATGACCTTTGCGTCACAACCATTGACCCGTGCGGCCAAGGCGTCAGGCGAGAAACCTGCGAAAACAATCGAGTGAATGGCGCCGATGCGCGCGCACGCCAGCATGGCATAAGCGGCCTCGGGGATCATCGGAAGATAGATGACAACGCGGTCACCTTTGCGCACGCCCAGCGATTCCAGAATGTTGGCCATGCGGCAGGTGCGGCGATGCAGTTCGGCATAGGTGATGTGCTGGGCCGGGTCCTGCGGATCATCCGGCTCCCAGATGATCGCGGTCTGATCTCCGCGTGTGGCCAGATGGCGGTCCAGACAGTTCGCCGAGACGTTCAGCGTCCCGTCAGCATACCAGTTGATCTTGACCGAGCCAAAATCATAGTTGACGTCTTTGACCTGAGAGAAGGGTTTGATCCAGTCGACACGCTTGCCTTGTTCCTCCCAGAAGGCCTCTGGGGAGTTGATTGAAGCCGCATACATGTCTGCGTATTTGTCGGCGTCCACATGCGCACGAGCGACGGTTTCTGCGGATGGCGGATAAGTCTTGGCATCTGCCTGAGCAGCGGTAGTCATGGTTGAGGCTCCTCCCTCTAGAACTGGATTACATTGGATTGATACTGCCGCCGATCAGGCAATGTCGATCCGGTTCCTCCCCGACTCGAATAATACGGAGAGCAGAAAAGAAATAAATAAATTACCGTAATCCTTGGATTTGTTTGTAAACAAATTTTTGAAATCCCTCCCGGTATGTAAATAAATTTCACAATATGTGTAAAAAGCCATGCAAAACAAATAGTAGCGTGTAACTTTTACTTATGCTGCTTCTGCATGGTTTGCGCTACTTTGTGTTTCCCCTGGGGAAGATCAGTGCCGATGTGCGCCCGATAGCAGGGGTTGGCACATCAAGGACTTAGCGCTAGCTTCATTTTCAAGCGCCTCGTCAGGGGGTGCACCAATGGGAGGAAATACGATGAACAAGATGTTGAGCGGTGCGGCTGTCGCCGCGCTGAGCTTTGCGTTTGTTGCCGAAGCCGCAGCGACTGAATGGAATGCCTCGGTTTGGGGAAAGCGTCGCGCTTTCACTGAACATGTCGAGAAACTGGCTGAACTGGTCAGCGAGAAAACGGGCGGCGAGTTCACTATCAATGTCAGCTATGGTGGCCTTTCGAAGCCGCGTGAGAATCTAGATGGGATCGAGATTGGCGCGTTCGAGATGGCGCAGTTCTGTGCCGGCTATCACCGCGACAAGAACCGTGCGATCACCGTTTTGGAACTGCCGTTTCTGGGCGTGAACAATCTGGACGAAGAAGTGGCAGTCAGCCACGCAGTTTATGATCATCCCGCCGTCAAGGACGAGATGGCGCAGTGGAACGCGCGGATCATCATGACCTCACCCATGCCGCAGTATAACCTTGTTGGTACCGGCGATGCGCGCGATAAACTGGCCGATTTCGATGGCATGCGCGTGCGTGCCACAGGCGGTTTGGGTCAGGCTTTTGAGGCAGTCGGCGGCGTGCCTACCTCTGTCCCTGCGACCGAAGCTTATAATGCGATGGAATCCGGTGTGGTCGATACCGTGGCCTTCGCTCAGCACGCGCATCTATCCTTCGGTACGATCAACGAGGCTGACTGGTGGACTGCTAACCTGAACCCCGGCACTGTGAACTGTCCGGTTGTGGTCAATATCGATGCCTATGACGCATTGCCCCCCGAGCATCGGGAAGCGCTGGACAGTTCCATCGACGAAGCCATTGCGCATTACCTGGCCAATTATGGTGGGCTGCTGGAGCAATGGGATAGCGTATTGGAAGAGAAGGGCGTTCAGAAAGTGATGATCGAGGACGCCGTGATCGAAGAATTCCGCGCCAAGGCCGCGGACCCTATCCGCGAGAAGTGGATCGCGGACATGACGGAGCAAGGTCTTCCCGCGCAGGATCTATATGATCTTGTGCAGGCCACCTTGCAGCAGCAACGCGGCGGTAACTGATCGCCCAGGTCGGGCGTCGCTTGGCGCCCGGCCATTCCCGACAGCGAAGGAATGCAAAGATGGCAGGACATGCCACGGTGCTGCAGGATGGCAGTCTGATCAGCCGTCTGGACCTGAAACTATTGAGGTTAGAGCGTTTTCTGGCACTGATAAGTGGATTGGCGGTGTTCAGCCTTATGGTGCTGGCGGTGATCTCGGTCAGCGGCCGTAATGCCTTGAATGCGCCTTTGCCGGGGTATGTCGATTGGATCGAGCAGGCCATGCCCCTGATTGCCTTTCTGGGCATCTCTTATGTTCAGCGCGATGGTGGGCATATCCGCATGGACATCGTGATTTCCCGGCTGAAGGGGCGTGCTCTTTGGTTGTTCGAGCTGACTTCGGTCCTGTTGATCCTGCTCTTGATGCTTGCGCTTGTCTGGGGCAGTTGGTCCCATTTCGACCGGTCGTTTGACTTCGGTGCTCCGCTTTGGAGCCGCGACAGCTCGATCGATATCGGTATTCCCCTCTGGCCAGCCAAATTGCTCGCGCCGGTCGCGTTCTCGGTGCTATGCCTGCGGTTGGTTTTGCAGATCTGGGGTTATGGCTGTGCGCTGGTCACTGGCGCTGAGCACCCTGTTGCTGTTCCGCTCATACAGGATGCAGCGGCTCAGGCGGCCGCCGAAGCCGAACAGTACGAAAGGCAGAACTGACCCATGGACACGATCGATATCGGCCTGTGGGTCACTGGGCTGCTGCTGGTTCTCGTCATCACAGGAATGCGCGTGGCCTTTGCTGCCGGACTCGCAGGATTGATTGGCCTGATCTGGATTTTCTGGGCCAAATTCGGCTACGACCCTGATCGGTTCGGCAAGGCAGTTACCGTTGCCGTCAAGACTGCTGGTCAGGTGCCCCATTCAAAGGTGGCCTCGCATACACTCAGCCTGATCCCAACCTTTATCCTGATCGGTTATCTGGCTTATTATGCCGGTTTGACACGCGCGTTGTTCGAGGCCGCTAAGCGCTGGATCGCTTGGGTGCCCGGCGGGCTGGCCGTTTCAACCATCTTCGCAACAGCAGGTTTTGCAGCGGTTTCAGGCGCATCAGTTGCGACTTCGGCGGTGTTTGCCCGCATCGCAATCCCCGAGATGCTGTCGGTCGGCTATAACAAACGCTTTGCGGCGGGCGTTGTTGCAGCAGGCGGTACGCTCGCCTCGTTGATCCCACCCTCGGCGATCCTGGTTATCTACGCCATCATCGTTGAACAGGATGTAGGCAAATTGCTGCTTGCCGGATTCATACCGGGGGCGTTTTCGGCCATTATCTACGGCCTGCTGATCGTCGGCATCGCAGTTGTTTTCAAATCGGTCGGACCTCCGGTCACCGGTTTCAGCTGGAAAGAGCGTTTCAACGCTTTGCCCGGCGCCTTGCCCATCGTCGCGGTGATCCTGATCATCATATGCTTCGTCTACAACCCGTTTGGCGAGAAAGCCTGGGGCACCCCGACTGAAGGCGGGGCAATCGGCGCATTCATCGTTTTCTGCTTTGCGCTGTTCCACGGCATGCGCTGGCCTGAGTTCAAATCGGCGTTGTTGGAAACGGCTAAGCTGACGGCAATGATCTTTGCGATCATCTGGGGCGTTTTGATCTATGTCCGTTTTCTGGGCTTTGCCGACTTACCGGGTGCGTTCTCGGACTGGATCACCTCACTTGAGATGTCACCGATGCTGATCCTGATCTGCATCCTGCTGGCCTATGCGGTATTGGGTATGTTCATGGATGCGATCGGAATGCTGCTGCTGACGCTGCCCGTTGTCTACCCGGCGGTGATGGCTCTGAACGGGGGCGAGAGCATCAGTGCTGCCGACAGCGCTTTCGGCATGTCCGGCCCGATGTGCGCGATTTGGTTTGGCATCCTCGTGGTGAAAATGGCTGAGTTTTGTCTGATCACGCCCCCCATCGGACTGAACTGCTTTGTTGTTGCCGGAGTGCGCCCCGACCTGAGCGTTCAGGATGTCTTCAAAGGCGTGACACCGTTCTTCATTGCAGATGCGCTGACAATTGCATTGCTTGTGGCTTTCCCGGGTATCGTTCTCTACCTGCCATCTCTTGCGGGATAGAGGATTTTGCGAGGCTCTGCCTCGCGCTCCGAGATATTTATAGCCAGATGAAGAAAGGATCCGCTCTCTGACCATCAAGCCAGAGAACTTCACTTAGCGCAGTCATCATCCCTGCCTGTACCACCCGACCATTTTTCGATGTGTTGGTTAAGGATCCGTTCTTCATCTGGCTATAAATATCTCGGGGGAGGCGCCCAAAGGGCGGCGGGGGCAGAGCCCCCATCACCATTGATCATGCTCGCCCGTGGCTGCACCGACAAAGCGCTATTTCGCCCGCATCAGCATCCCAAACAGATCTCGCGGGTCGTCGGGATCAGCCAGCATGTCCAGCGGCTCGAAGAAGTCAGTTCCTTCGATCGCGCGTTTGATATAGCGCAGGGCTGAGAAATCCTCGATCGCAAAGCCGACGCTGTCGAACAGGGTGATCTGGCGGTCGTCGGTACGCCCCTTTGCCTTACCTGTCATGACTTCCCACATTTCGGTCACCGGATGATCCGCTTCCAGAGCCTGGATTTCGCCTTCGATGCGTGTCTGTTCGGGGTATTCGACAAAGATATCCGAACGCAAAAGGATATCCCGATGCAGCTCGGTTTTGCCGGGGCAGTCGCCACCGATTGCATTGATATGGACGCCCGGGCCAACCATGTTGTCAGTCAGGATCGTCGCGTATTTCTTGTCGGCGGTGCAGGTCGTGATGATCTGGGCGCCTTCGATTGCGTCTTCGGGCGTTTTACAGGAAATCACTGTCAGATCTTTTTCCTGCAGATTGGCGGCACATTTCGCGGTGGCGTTCGGATCGGTGTCGTACAAACGAACTGTGTCGATCCCGCATATGGCCTTGAACGCGAGACACTGAAACTCGGACTGCGCCCCGTTTCCGATCATTGCCATGACATTAGCGGATTTCGGGGCAAGATAGCTACCCACGAGGGCCGAGGTGGCCGCCGTACGCAGGGCGGTCAGCATAGTCATTTCGGTCAATAGCGTCGGGTAGCCGGTATAGACATCAGCCAGGAGGCCAAAGGCGGTTACGGTCTGCAAACCCTCAGAAGTGTTCTTGGGGTGGCCGTTGACATATTTGAACCCATAAGCCTCTCCGTCCGAGGTAGGCATTAGTTCGATTACGCCATGAGGCGAGTGCGCCGGGATGCGTGGCGTTTTATCGAAGCTTTCCCAGCGTTTGAAATCGGCCTCGATCTGCGCGGCGATCTGAGTGACCATCCGTTCCAACCCAACGTGGTGGATCAGGCGCATCATGTTGTCGACGGATACGAAGGGCACAAGGGCCTTATCTGAGGGTTGCATCAAAGACTCCTATCGGCGGGAAAGATGGATGCCTGAGATCATGCAGCGCACTGATCCACCAGCTGTTTCAATTGTCGGAACTGAGAGCGGCAACAGCGCGGCGCTCTTTTCGATTATAGCAATTTGAGCGGATGTAAGCGCCTTTTGGGCGCGGCTGGACAACGCCAAAAGCAGGCCATCCCGACCGCTGAGTTCAATCGCGTTTCCGGCAAAGTTTGCGATCTGCTCATGCGATAGATCAATTACAGTTCGACCTGATTCCTCTAACCGTGACCGAACGGTCGCGCGGCGCTCCGGACCGCAGATCATGTCCAGGCAGATCAGAGCATAGTTCGTACCGATTCCCATCAGAACGTTGGTGTGGTAAACATCACGCCCCTGGGCATCCTTCGCATCGAAAGCGATAGGTTCATAGTTGAAATGAGTGCAGAACCTTTCAAGCAAAACAGGATCGGCGCGATTTGATTTGACGGTGTAAGCGATGCGGCCAACGTGATCCAGGACCATCGCTCCTGTTCCTTCCAGAGCAAGGTCATCCTGTTCAAGACCGGAATAATCAATAACGTCCTGAACGCGGTACTCCTGCTTCAGCATTTCTATCACATCGGCCCTTCGCTCGCGTCTGCGCGATGGAACGAACATCGGATAGATGGCAACATGACCACCTGGATGTGTCGAGAACCAATTGTTGGGAAAGACACTGTCGGGTGTATTGAGCGCACCGTCATCGTCAAAGACATGGACGTTTACACCTGCGGCACGTAGTTGGGCGACCGCTTCGTCATGTTCATCTCGGGCGGCAGCTGATGTTGCTGCTTCGGATTGGTCTGCAAGCGTTTGAAATGCATTGTCGTCTCGCGTTTCAGGATTCGAAGCGAATGCATGAGGGCGCACCATTACAACAGCGGAAGGCGATTGCAGGGAAATCATCAAAAACTCCGTGTCGGGCGATCAAAGATACGACGCCCCATCAGCGAGGCAGCCAGATCAACCATCAGTTTCGCAGTTCGGCCTCGCTCGTCGAGAAACGGGTTCAGTTCGACCAGATCCAGCGAGCAGACGAGGCCACTTTCGTGCAGCAGCTCCATCACCAGATGCGCCTCGCGCTCGGTCGCGCCGCCGGGGACGGTGGTGCCGACCGCGGGTGCAATCGAGGGATCCAGAAAGTCCACGTCCAGCGATACATGCAGGATGCCGTTCGCAGCCTGCACTCTGTCGAGGAAAGCCAGAAGCGGTGCCTTGATACCGTGTTCGTCGATGCTGCGCATATCGGCCAGCATGGCGTGATCTTTTTCAAGGGCTGCGCGTTCGGCGGGATCGACCGAGCGCAGGCCAATCATGCCAACACGATTTGTAGGGATGGGGGCGGCGAGGGGCGCGAAAGCCTCAAACCCCGGTTGCCCGGTGACATAGGCCACGGGGGTGCCATGCAGATTGCCGCTGCCGGTGCTGCCGGGTGTGTGAAAGTCGCTATGTGCGTCGAGCCACAGCACAAACAGGGGGCGATCAATGCTCTGCGCGTGCGCCGCCATGCCTGAAACCGTGCCCATCGACAGCGCGTGATCGCCACCCATGAATATTGGCAGCCCTTGTTGCGCAGCGTCTTGCGCCGTTCGATGCAGCGCCTGCGTCCAGCCCACACATTCGGGCAGCGCGAACAGGTGCGGATGCTCGGCTATTTCCACATGATCCGGCTGCGTGTCGCCGATATCCGAAACAGTGTGCCCCAGATCGGTCAAAGCCTGTTCAAGTCCGGCCACGCGATAGGCGTCGGGCCCCATGCGGCAGCCTTGGCGGCGTTTGCCGGAATCCATTGGGGCTCCGGCCAGAATGAGATTTTTCTTGTCCATATGTCTGTATAGAAACGCGATATGGGTTGAGAAAAGGGATCAAAATGGTCAAAATGAATTGATGGAATTCGATTTGGGCATTATTGATGGACGAACTGGATAACCGCTTGCTGAATGCCTTGCATCGGGATGCACGGGCCTCATTGTCGGAGCTGGCAGAGGTGCTGGGCGTGACCCGGACAACCGTTCGCAGCCGCCTGCAACGCCTCAAGCAATCGGGCGAAATAGTGGGCTTCACGGTTGTGACCCGTCAGGGCGTTTCGGAAAGCCCGGTGCGCGGGTTGATGATGCTTGAGATCGAGGGTCGCGGGACCGAACGGATCAGATCCCGGATCGCGGCAATGCGCGAGGTGGGCGCTGTCCATTCTACGAATGGCAGTTGGGATCTCATTGTTGAGATCGGGACTGACACGCTTGTAGAGTTTGATGAAGTTCTGTTCGAAATCCGACGGATGGAGGGGATCACAAGATCCGAGACCAACCTGTTGCTTTCGACGCGCAAAGGACGGACGTGAATTCAGGCGCAACATGCTTTGATGGCTCGGATATTTGTGTAAAGCTCTGAACTGAGGCCGAAACTGGCAACAGGGCAGGGATACGCAGAATGACTTCAGAGGCGACAATCGACGAGTCGCGGGTCCAAAAAATGGCCGAACGTGTGACCGGATTGCTCGAAAAGCCACTGGTCCGGGTCGCTGTGCCTGTGATGATCACGCTGATTGCATTGTTTGTTCTGCACGATCTGTCGGCTCATGTGAAATGGGCGGATGTAAAGACCGACATCGCGGCGACCTCTTGGAAGGTGATGTTCTTCGCGCTCTGTTGGACCGCATTCAGTTTTCTGTCGCTGTCTTTCTACGATGTCCTGGCGGTGCAGAGTATCGCTGGCGGGAAAGTACCGCTTCCCATCGCGGGGATGGCCGGGGCCAGCGGCTATGCGGTTTCGAACTGCCTGGGCTTTTCCTACATCACCGGTACTGCCATCCGTTATCGCATCTATGCGTCGCTGGGGCTGGATCTGGGGCGCGTGGCCGGGGTGATCGCAACCTCATGGGTGGCGTTCTGGATGGGGCTTATCCTGCTTCTTGGAATTCTTCTGACCTTTCATCCTGACGGCATCTCGAAAGTGCTGCCGATTGGAGAGACCACCGAAACCGTCAGCGGCCTGTGTCTTCTGGCTGGTCTTGCGGCGTTGTTTATCTGGCTGTCCCGGGGTGGTCGGCGCATTGGATATGGCGGCTTTGGCTTTAACCTGCCGGGCGGAAAACTGGCTGGCCTGCTGACGGTTGCGGCGGTGGGGGATTTGTTTGGTGCCTCCATGGCGCTGTATGTGCTGATGCCGGATGATCTGGGTGTAGGCTATCCCTATTTCTTCACGATCTATATCGCCGCCATCGCAGTCGGTATCCTCAGCCATGCTCCGGGTGGGATCGGCGTGTTCGAGGCAACGCTGATCGCTGGGTTGGGAGCTTCCGGCCGCTCAGACGTGATTGCCGCACTGCTGCTGTATCGGGTCGTCTACACATTCTGCCCGTTCGGAATTGCAAGCCTGTCCATCGCCGGAGCCTCGGTGTTGACACAAAGACATAAGATCGGCGGCGCGGCGACATGGGTCTATCGCGCCATTCGCCCGATTGTGCCGATGGTGGCTGCCGGTGTTGCGGCAGTCGCGGGGATCATCTTGTTGGTTTCGGGGG
The DNA here is from genome assembly GCF_056537765.1 of Ruegeria sp. C2. Classification (NCBI taxonomy): domain Bacteria; kingdom Pseudomonadati; phylum Pseudomonadota; class Alphaproteobacteria; order Rhodobacterales; family Roseobacteraceae; genus Ruegeria; species Ruegeria sp. C2. The sequence goes on from NZ_JBQFRZ010000001.1 coordinate 589,233, forward strand.
CCTTGCCTGCGAGTTCGCAGAACCTTGGCGTTTTGCGCGAAGTGCTGCCGCTCTCGTTTGTTGAGGCTTCGCATCTGGCGGGCAGTGCCGTGGGTGTCCTGCTGTTACTGGTGTCACGCGGGTTGTTCCGAAAGCTCTATCGCGCATGGGTCGTCGCAATGCTGTTGATGATGGCCGGATTTGTCGCCTCGCTGACCAAGGGGCTCGACACGCATGAGGCGCTTTCTCTGCTTGGCACTATCGGACTGCTGGCGATGTTCCGGGGCGCGTTCTACCGGGTCAGCGGCGCGTCGATTTTCCGGTTGAACATCCCTTGGCTGGTCAGCGTGCTGGCACTGTTGTTGGTGATCTTCTGGATTGGGTTATTTGCCTATTCCCATGTCGAATACCAGAACGCGCTCTGGTGGGAGTTCGCGTGGAACGGTGATGCTTCGCGCTTTTTACGCTCCAGCCTCGTGGTTGCGGTGATCCTTGGGGTGGTCGCGATAAACTCGCTATTCGGGCGTGAAGTACCGGCCCCGAGCCGTACCGAAATCCCTGAGGTGGTCGAGCGGTTGGTGATGGAAAGCGAGGACACTGAGTCTCAGATTTCGCTGACCGGAGATAAGCAATTCCTGATCTCCGAAGATCAGGCCGCCTTTCTGGCCTATGCCGATACCGGCAATGCGTTGATCACCAAGGGCGAACCGGTAGGCGATGAAAAGGCGGGACAGCAGCTGATATGGCAGCTGCGCGAAATGGCAGATCGCGAAGGTAAGCTATGTGCCTTCTACAGTGTCTCGACCAAATACCTGCCAACGTTTCTGGACCTTGGTCTGTCAATCCTCAAGATCGGCGAAGTGGCCCGCGTGCCACTGACCGATTTCTCATTGGACGGGAAATCCCGCAAACGGTTCCGTCAGGCCAAGAACCGGGCGGAACGCGAAGGCTATGTGTTCGAGATCATTCCAAAAGAAGAACTGGCCCCGGTGCTGCCGGAGCTACGCAAAATCTCGGACGATTGGCTGGCCCGGAAGGCTGGTGAAGAGAAGGGGTTCGCGTTAGGGGGTTTTGACGAAAAGTACCTCTCGTATTTCGATCACGCGGTTTTGCGGGACGAAACCGGTAAGATCATGGCCTTTGCGAACCTGTTTCAGGGAGGACATAAGTCTGAACTGTCGCTGGACCTGATGCGCTATGAGCCCGAAAGTCCGAGCTTTGTCATGGATGCGCTCTTTGCCGAGATGATGTCCTGGGGGGCAGAGCAGGGGTTCCATTGGTTCTCGCTGGGGGCGGCGCCGTTTTCGGGGATCGAGAACCGGCAACTGGCCTCGCTGTGGAACCGCATCGGCGGGTTTGTCTATGAGCACGGCGAGCAGTTTTATCACTTCGAAGGCCTGCGCAGCTTCAAGCAGAAGTTCGACCCGGAATGGAGCCCGAACTATCTGGCCAGCCCCGGCGGGTTGGCCGCGCCTCGCATCCTCTACGAGGTGAATATCCTGATCTCTGGCGGATTGCGCGGGCTGACGAAATAGCGGTCAGTTCAGGCTGGCCCCGGTCGGTGTTTTCTCCAACAAATCACCCCAATCGGTGCGATAGGCCATTTCGGCCAGTACCGTTTCGGGTAGGAATTCCTGATTTTGCCGGATCTGCCAGCCTCCGCCTAGACCTTTGTAGATCGCGACCAGATTTGACGAGACCTCTTGCCGGGCTTCAATCAGGTTTGCTTGCGAGCGCAGAAGCGCGGTTTGCGTGTTCAGGATGCGCGAATAGCTGGCGATACCGTCGCGGTATTGATCGACCGCAATATCGGCAGCCCGGCGTGACGCTTCGACGCTGCGTTCATAGAACGCCACTTGCTTGCGTGCCTGCGCATAGGCGACCATGGCGCTTTCGACCTCGGAATATGCGGTTAGGACGGTGTTCTGATAATTCGCAATCAGCGCCTGATAGGCGGCGTCCTGTACCCGGACATTGTTCTTGATGCGACCATAGTTCAATACGTTCCAGACCACGCCTGCATTGGCCAGACCTGTGGTGCTGTTGGTGCTGAACAAATCGCGCCCGCCCGAGGCCTGTAGTCCAATCGAGCCGGACAGTATGAACTGCGGATACAAGTCGGCCAGCGCGATGCCAACCTGAGCCGATTGCGTCGCGGCGGCCAGTTCCGCCGCGCGCACATCCGGACGCCGCCGCAGCAGCTCTGCCGGAACGCCCACGGCCACGTTTGAGCGCGCTGACGGGATGCGACCGGAGCCGCTCAGAAGGCCGGCCATTTGCGACGGGGTTTTGCCAAGCAATACGGCCAGCGCGTTCTTGGCTTGCTGCAGATCGCTCTCCAACTGAGGCACCAGCGCTTTGGTGTTGTTCAGCAGCGCCGTCGATTCCTGTACGTCCAGCTCGGTGGTCACGCCATTGTTGAAGCGCAATTGGGTCAGATCAGCGGATTCTTGTTGGATCTGGATATTTTCGCGCGCAATGCCCAAAGCCTCCTGCAAGGAGCGGACGTTGATATACAGTGCGGCCACGTCGCCGGTCAGCGTTACAAGCGCATCGTCATAGTTGGCCACCTGCAGGGCGAGATTGGACCGTGCCGCTTGCACGCCGCGTCGTTGTGCGCCCCATACATCCAACTCCCACTGCGCATCAAACCCGACTTGCGAGGTTGAGAATTCGGTATCCAAAGGGATGATCCGCCGAATATCCGAAACCGGACCGAGGTTGTCGCTGATCTGGCGTCGCTGCAGTGATCCTCCGATCGCTTGCGATTGGGGGTAGAGCTCTCCGAACGCGATGCCAAGCTGTGCGCGGGCCTGAAGCACACGGGCACCTGCGACCTGCAAGGTCAGGTTCTGGACATAGGCCTCGGCGATCAGTTTGTTCAGCGTGGGGTCATTGAACGTCTCCCACCACCGCACCACAGGCGCGCTGCGTGAGGTCAGGCCGCTTTGACCTGCGCTGGGGCTGTTGACCTCGATCCACTGTTTCACGACCGGCGAGTTCGGGCGCACGAAATCCGGGCCTACCGGCGTGCAAGCGGCGAGAGTGGCAGCACATAGGGCAGTGCCTAACAACCGGCGGAGTGTCATGGCGCGCATCCTCAGATATCCAGAGGTCGGATAAAGTTGGCGAAGGAATAGAGGCGGATATTGATGCGCCTCAGGAACTCGAAACTTTTGCCCATGCCGGTGTAAATCGCCACGGCGGCGTGACCACCCGCTGGGAAAGTATGGCCTTCGGGCACGTCGACCGAAATCTGTACCGCGATGCGGCCAGGCAGTTTTGGCAGTTCAAAGCCGGGCAGGCGACCCGAGGGCAGATATTGGCCCTGACGCGTAGCCCACCAAACAGCCTCGACCTTGCCGGTCAGGATTTCGCCGGGATAGAGGTCCAGGGCGACCTCGACCGGCTGTCCGACTTCGACGAATTTCAGGTTCTGCTGTCGGAAAGTGGCGAGGATATAGGGGCTGTCTTCGGTCACGAAACTGGCAATCGCGCCAAGCCGTATCTCACCGACCACCATACCCGGGCGCGCCTGCTGTGAGACGATCATGCCGTTTTCAGGCGCGTAGATAGTTGTATTTTCAAGGAAATACTCGGCCTCGGCCAATTGTGACTGCGCCTCGATAATCCCTGTATTCACACCATCGATCTGCGAGGCCTCTGCCAGGTTGGCCTTTTCCAGATTTGCCTCGGCCTCTTTGACCTTGGCCTGATCTTCAGCCACTTGCTCATTCCAGCGATCCAGTTCGTCTTGCCGCGCACCTCCCGCAGGGACAAGGTTTTCGTACCGGGCCTGCTCGGTCAGGGCATAGGCCAGCTGCGCATTGGCGCGTTCAACGGCTTCGGTTGCGGCTATAACGTCCTGTTCAAGGATCAGAGCGTTTTGCTGCGCGGCCACCAGTTGCGCATTCGCCTTGTCGACGGCCAGCGAAAACACGGTGTCATCAAAGCGATAAAGTGGCTCGCCCTTCGTGACCCACGTATTCGGTTCGACCAGAACTTCGGTCAGGATGGTTGGCTGAGTCAGGCGCGGGACAATCTGGATGGTTGAGCGCACGACGTGGCTGTCGATCGAAAAGGGCTGAAAGAACCGCAGCGCAACCAGGAAGATCAAAAGCAGATGCGCGCCAACCCAGAAGGACACGATGCCCCACATGATGTTGAACTTCAGCCACTTCGCCTTGAAGAAAATGAACCAGACGAAAATGAGATAGAAAAGCGTAATGCCAAGGGCGACGAACATATTTTATAGTTTCCTTTGGTCTTAGCTTTTCTGCGTATCGTCTTCGTCAAGCCGGTCCTGATATTCCGGTTTCACTGTGCCGCCCAGTCGCTTGATCTCATCCCGGATGGCTTTGCGCTCCTCGTCCGGTCCGCGACGTACATCCACGGTCACGCCGTCATGGAAGGCCCAGATGAATGCGTGGACCCATGGAACGATGGCCAGGAACCCCATCCATCCCATCATCTTGACCGCTTCGGCATGCGGATGGTTTCGCTTGATCGCGATACGGCCGGGCAGGCCCATGATGAACAGGAACAGAGCCATCACCGCGGCCAGCAGCAGGATCAATGCTAAAAACGTAAGGTAGTCGTAGAAGCCCAGCGGCTGCCCCAAAAGTCCCATGCTCGCGCCTCCTGTCGGGAAGGTTACTGCATCCTCAGTTGTGCGCTTCGCTTCGTCAATCAGTTTATGGGTGTTCTGGACAAAGTGATCGTCTACGGATTGCTATCGCATTGTATGATCTGCGTTTGCCATTCGGCGCATTTTATCGACAGATCTCCGGGCAGGGGGGCGTCGGTATAGATGGTATCTACATTCGCCAACGAGGCGATGCGGGCCGGGGCCGTTCGGCTGAACTTGGAGTGATCCGCCACCAGACTGATTTGTCGCGCTTGGGCGATGATGGTCTGGCTGACCAGCACCTCTTGCAGGTCAAAATCCATCAGATCGCCATCGGTATCGAGCGCTGAGCAACCGATAATCGCGTGATCAAATTTGAACTGACGAATGGTCGACACGGCGAGATTCCCCACAAGGCCACTGTCCGATCGGCGCAGTACGCCGCCCGCAACAACGATCTCGCAATCCGGGTTCTCGGCCAGAATGGTGGCGACATTCATATTGTTGGTAACAACCATCAGGTTCTTGTGCTGCCGCAATTGCCGAGCGACGGCCTCGGTCGAGGTTCCGATATTGAGAAAGACCGAACTGCCATCCGGGATATCGGCGGCGCAACGTTCTGCGATGCGGGCCTTAACCTCTTGGTTCAGGGCGCGACGGTCTTCATAACCGATATTCGAAACGCCCGAACGCAGCACAGCTCCGCCATGTACCCGATCGACCAATCCGGCCTCGGACAGATCGGACAGATCGCGCCGAATTGTTTGAACAGTGACCTGAAAACGATCGGCGAGCCCTTCGACGGTAACGCGGCCTTCTTCCTTGGCTATTTCAAGAATGTCCGATTGGCGAAAGGACAAGGACATGGATGATCTCCGGCATTGCTCTTGCTTTCGTTTTTGCTCTTTTTCCTGAGCGTGGCAAGTTCGGAATGCAGTAATTGCCGCAATTAGATTGAAGGCGATGAAAAGCGAAAGCAAAACTTGACGAAACGAATGTGTATCGGGTTAATGCGCACAAAGCTGCTGAATTGGGGAATCGCATAGAAATGTCATCGGACAACACTCAGGTAACCGACCTGTTCATTATCGGTGGTGGCATCAACGGTTGCGGCATTGCGCGCGATGCGGCGGGGCGGGGGCTGTCGGTGGCTCTGGCCGAGATGAACGACCTGGCCTCGGCCACCTCTTCGGCCTCGACCAAGCTGTTCCATGGGGGGCTCAGGTATCTGGAGTTCTTTGAATTCCGTCTGGTCCGCGAGGCTTTGATCGAACGCGAAACTTTGCTGTGCGCCATGCCGCATATCTCGTGGCCGATGCGCTTTGTACTGCCCTATCACGCCGATATGCGGTTCGATACGGAAACGCCGACCTCAAAACTGCTGAGTACGGTGATGCCGTGGATGCGGGGCCGACGCCCGGCCTGGCTGATCCGGTTGGGTCTGTTTCTGTATGACAATCTTGGGGGGCGGAAAATCCTGCCCGGAACGCGATCTTTGAAGCTGCGGAGCGCACCAGAAGGCGGGCCACTGCAGGACAAGTTTGAAACGGCCTATGAATATTCCGATTGCTGGGTCGAGGATTCTCGTCTGGTGGTCCTGAACGCCCGCGACGCCGAGGCGCGCGGCGCGCAGATCATGGTGCGGACCGAGGTCGTCTCGGCAGAACGTGTTGACGATCTCTGGCAGATTACCCTGCGCGACCGCGACAGTGACAAGACCAGAACCGTCCATGCGCGGATGCTGATCAACGCCGGTGGACCTTGGGTGGGCGATATCATCCAGACCAAGATCCGCATGAACTCACGCGAGGGGGTTCGGTTGGTGCGTGGCAGTCATGTCGTGACACCGAAGCTCTATGACCACGACAAATGCTATTTCTTTCAGGGCGAGGACGGACGGATCATCTTTGCCATCCCTTATGAGCAGGATTTCACCCTGATCGGGACAACGGACCAGGATCATTCCGATCCTTCTGAACCTCCGGTCTGTACCGAGGCGGAGCAGGAGTATCTTTGCGACTTTGCCTCGAAATACTTCAAGAAACCGGTGACTCGCGCAGATGTCGTTTGGACCTATTCGGGCGTTCGGCCTTTATACGATGACGGGGCCAGCAGCGCGACGGCTGCGACACGGGATTATACGTTGAAAGTCGATGCCGAGGGCGGGGCGCCAGTGCTGAATGTCTTCGGCGGGAAGATCACAACATACCGTCGTCTGGCGGAAAGCGCGCTTGAGAAAGTGGCCGAACATCTCTCAGGCGTGTCGGGCCCCTGGACAGCGGGTGTGGCATTGCCGGGGGGGGATTTCCCGGTCGATGGAGTCGATGCCTTGATCCAAAGCCTGATGGCAGATTATCCCTTTCTGACAGACGTCTGGGCCCGACGGTTGGTACGGGCCTACGGCACCGAGGCGCGCGCGGTTTTGGGCGCGGCACAGGATCAGTCTGATCTGGGTGAGGATTTCGGGGCGACGCTGACCGAGGCTGAGTTGAATTGGTTGATCGACAAGGAATATGCGCGCACCGCAACGGATGTGATCTGGCGGCGTAATAAGCTGGGTTTACGGTTGACACCTCAACAGGTCACACGGATCGAGAGCTGGATGGCTGATCGCTGAAATGAAAAACGCCCCGTAGATTTGCGGGGCGTCTTTTGTTTATCCGATCATGCGGCTTCTTCTTCGGGTCCGGGATCATTCTTGCTGCCTTTGACCCATTCCCGCAACCCTTGCATTACAGCATAAAGGACGGGAACAAGGATTACCCCGAACAGCGTTGCTGCCAGCATTCCTCCAAACACCGCAACCCCGATGGCCTTCTGGCTTGCCGCGCCAGCACCGTTCGCGGCCAGCAGCGGCACAACGCCCAGCAGGAAGGACAAAGCTGTCATCATAACAGCGCGGAAACGCTGATGGGCCGCTTCGGTAGCCGCTTCTTTGATCGACAAGCCCTTGGCCCTTTGCTCCATCGCGAATTCGACGATCAGAATCCCGTTCTTTGAAGCTAGACCAACCAGCATGATCATCCCGATCTGCGTGTAAAGGTTGATGTCACTGCCCACGATCGCGACTGCCGCGACCGCGCCGAACAGGGCCACCGTTACCGACATCAGGATCGATACAGGCATGGTCCAACTTTCGTATTGGCCTACAAGGAACAGGTATCCGAACAAGATCGCCAACCCGAGGATCACGACAACCAGGTTGCCAGAGGCCAACTGTTGTTGCGCCGTGCCGGTCCATTCAAAGGCATAGCCGGCGGGCAGGGCGTTCGCCGATTCCTCGGTCATGACATTGATTGCGTCACCGGTCGAAAGACCGGGGGCGGGAACTGCCGTCACTGTGGCCGAGCGGAACAGGTTGTGCCGTTTCAGCAGAACCGGCCCCAGCACGTTCTCGACATCGATAAGCGTGCCCAGCGGCACCATTTCGCCTTTGGTGGAACGAACGTAGAGGTTTGAAACATCTTCGACCTTGTTCCGGTACGAGCCTTCGGCCTGGATCATCACGCGATAGACTCGACCAAACAGGTTGAAGTCGTTCACGTAATACGAGCCAAGCTGCGCTTGCATGGTCTGGAATATCTCAGCCACCGAGACCTGCAGAGTTTTGGCCTTCTCCCGATCCAAATCAACGAACAGCTGCGGTACGTTTGCGCGGAAGGTGGTGTAAGCCTGCGCAATCTCGGGTCGTTGGTTGGCTGCATAAACGTAAGACCCAACTGCCGAGGCAAGATCCTGGGGCGAGCCGCCCCCGGTTTGCTGTACCTCCATTTCAACACCGGCAGACATACCGAGGCCCTGAATTGGGGGTGGGTTGAAGGCTACGATTGAGGCTGCCGATTCCTGGTTTGCAATCGCCAGCACCTTGCCCAGAATGGCATCGGCGCTGAGATCGGGTTCCTGTCGTTCCTCCCAGTTGGTGAGGTTGACGAAAATGGCCGCCCCGTTCGTCGTGGTGCCGTTCAGCAATGAGAACCCGTTCACCAGAACGGTGCTTGCAACACCTGGGATCTCCTGAATCTGCGCGTCCAAACGCGCCGAGACGGTTTCGGTCCGTTCCAACGTTGCTGCGTCGGGCAGCTGGACATCGACGAACAGATAACCGTTATCCTCAAGCGGAATGAAGCCTTTCGAGGTGGCGCCCATGATGGACCCTGTACCAGCCGCGAAGGCCGCGATGATGCCTAATGAGATCACCGGCAAGATCAGTAGCTTGCGCACGATCGCGGTATAGCCGTTACGCATTGTACCAATGAACCCTTCGAACACGGCCAGCAGCCCCTTGGGGGGACCCGAGCGCGCCTTCAGGACCAGTCCACACAGTGCCGGGGACAACGTCAGGGCGTTGATCGATGAGATTACAACGGCGGTCGAGATCGTGACCGCGAATTGCGAATAAAGCCGCCCTGAGATGCCGGGCATGAAGGTCACCGGTACAAACACCGCAAGCAGAACCAGCGTGGTTGCAATCACCGGACCGGTAATCTGGCCCATGGCTTTGCGCGTGGCCTCCGCCGGGGGTAGGCCCTCTTCCGCGATGATACGCTCGACGTTTTCCACCACAACGATGGCGTCATCCACCACGATCCCGATTGCCAGCACCAGCGCGAACAGTGAGATCGTGTTCAGTGACATGCCAAAGGCCAGCAGGAACGCGAATGTCCCGATCAATGACACTGGGATCGCCACCGCCGGAATGATCGTTGCGCGCCAACTGCCAAGGAAGATGAACACAACCGTGATCACCAGAATGAAAGTCAGGATGAGCGTCGAAACCACGTCATTCAGCGATTGCTCGACAAAGTCGGTTGTATTGAACGGGACTGAATATTCCACATCGGTTGGGAAAGAGCGCGAGAGGCGTTCAAGCTCAGCCTCGACACGTTCAGACACCGCCAGCGCGTTGGCCCCGGGCGCTTGATAGATGCCGATTACCGTTGCGGGAACGCTTTGGAAGTAGCCCGAAGCCGAATAGAACTGTGCGCCGAGCTCGGTGCGTGCGATATCTTTCACACGCACAATCGCGCCCGCATCTCCTGTCCGGATCACGATGTCACCAAATTCATCCGCCGAGGTCAGGCGACCCTTGGTCTTGATCGTGTATTGAAAGGTCTGACCTTCGGGTACAGGTGGCGAACCGATTGAACCAGCAGATACCTCGATATTCTGTTCGCGGATAGCGCTGATCACGTCACCCGGAGTGATCGACAGCGCCGCCATCTTGTCCGGGTCCATCCAGATGCGCATGGCGTATTCAAGATTGGTCAGAACGTCCGCCTTACCAACACCCTGAACCCGCGCCAGCGCGTCTTTCAGGTTGATCGAGGCATAGTTCGATAGAAATACGCTGTCATAAGTGCCGTTGGGCGAGGTCAGCGTGATCAGCAGCAGCATGTTGGTCGACGCTTTTTGCGTCACTACGCCCGATGAGGTCACCTCGGATGGCAAGGATGCCATCGCCTGCGCCACGCGGTTCTGCACGTTTACCGATGCGATGTCAGGATCGGTTCCCACTTCAAACGTAACGTTCAGCGAGTATGAACCATTATCCGACGAGGTCGACGTCATGTAGATCATGTCGTCTACACCGTTGACTTGCGCCTCGATCGGGGCGGCCACAGTGTTTTCCACGGTTTCGGCGTTCGCGCCGGTATAGTTGGCGGTTACGCTCACGACCGGAGGCGTGATGTCCGGGAACTGCGCCACCGGCAGAACCAGATAGCCGATCCCACCCAGAATGGTCAGGACCAGCGAAATGACAAGTGCCAGCTTGGGCCGGCTGATGAACAGGGCAGAGAACATCGATTATTCTCCCGGCTGTTCAGAGGCGACAACCGCGTCGACGGCCACGCCCGGGCGTACCCGTTGCAGGCCCTCGACGATCACACTTTCGCCTTCGCGCAGACCGTCCGACACGATAATGGCCGAATCCACCGTGTCACCGGTGGTGATATAGCGCTGCTCAACCATTTGCTTGTCATTTACGACCAGAACGAACTCGCCACGTTGATCGCGTTGAAGCGCAGCCTGGGGGATTAACACCTGCAGCGTGGGCTCAAGTGCTTCGATCTGGACGTTCAGGAACGCTCCGTCGATGATCAGGCGGTCGGTATTGTCGAACTGAGCGCGCACCGTGATCGCCCCGGTCAGAGGGTCGATGCGGTTGTCGACAAAGATGATCTCGCCGGTTTCATTCAGTTCGGTGCCATTGGGCAGGGTGACGTGGACATTCGGGCTTTTGTTGCTTTCGGCCAGAGATGCCGCGCTTTCGCCAACTTGTTGAAGAACGGTCGTAAACTGTTTTTCGTTCAGCGAGAAATTCACATAGATCGGCGCTTCGCTGACGAGGTTGACCAATGGCGGATTGTTGGGGCCAACCACGTCCCCGACACTTGTCGTAACGCGTCCAAGACGACCGGTGAAGGGCGCATGGATTTCGGTATAGCTCAGGTCCAGCTCGGCCTGTTGAATGGCGGCATTCGCAGCTTTGACTTCAGCCTCGGCCACCAATTCGTTGGCTCGCGCGATATCGCGTTCGGATTCGGGTGTTGCTTCGCGCTTGTAAAGCTCTTCCTTACGGGCCAGGTCGACTTTGGCCAGTTCAAGATTGGCCTCAGCCCGGTCGAGATCCGCCTTTCGCGATTGCACCGTGGCTTCGTAAAGGTCAGGTTCGATCTTGAAGAGAGGATCGCCTTCATTCACCAGCGCGCCGTCCTCAACTTCCTGACTTTCCAGAAATCCACTGACACGCGCGACGATATCGACTTTGTTAATGGCTTCTGCGCGCCCGATGAAGGTCGCCTCATCCGTGATCTCTTGCGTATAGGCTGCCGCGATCGAGACCTTGGGGGCAGGTGCTTCACTTTGGTCCTGCGCAATCGCACTCTGCGCGAGCCCGAAACCGAACAACAGAGCGAGGGTTGCGCCCAGAGCTCTGGCCGATCCGCGGCGGTGAAGGGGCGTAGGTGCAAATTCAGGGGACATGATGAATGCCTCGTCAAGATTACAGAAAACGCGCCGCAGCAGAACGGTTGCTGCGACGAGTCGAACACATTTTGGTCAGGATGGCCGCTTTGACATAATTTCTCAAGCGTGTTGACGAAGCGAGCGCCGTATCAAGCTGCGGAAATTTTTCAGCCGGACGGCAGGGTTAGGTGCGGAAGCTCAGCCGTGCGGCGTGGCGTGCAAGACGAAGAACCCCAAAACGAAAAGACCGGAGGCCAATACAAGCCCCCGGTCTGAGAAAGGTGAGTTAGGTTAGATTAGTCCCGCACTCCGGCGAACTTTTCCTGCCATTCTTCGCGTTGTTCGTCCGCAATCTTGGCAAATAGCACATCAGGTACGGTGAACTCGTGACCAGCGGGCAGGGCGGACAGAGCGGCCTCCACATCATCTGGCCAACTGGTGTCGAGCGTGTTCATCGCGCTCAGCATCCGTGCAGATGTGTCGGGAATGAAGGGCGCGCTGAGCACGGCGTAAAGCCGGATCAGGTTCAGAGCCAGCCGCGCCTGCGCGGCGGCCTGTTCCGGATCTTCCTTGAAGGTCGACCACGGGGCTGCCGATTGCAGATATTCATTGCCCGCTACCCAGATGGCCCGCAATTCCTGAGCGGACTTGCGAACTTCCATCGCCTCCATAAAGCCTTCGTATGCCCGCACGCGTTTGGTCAATTCAGCGACCAAAGCCTGCTCACGCTCGCCAAACGCACCGCCTTCGGGTGCGGCTTCGCCGAATTTCGAGCGGCAGAACTTGGTGATCCGGCTGACGAAGTTGCCCAACACGTCGGCAAGGTCTTTGTTCACCGATTGCTGGAAGTTCTCCCATGTGAACTCACTGTCGCTGCTCTCGGGTGCGTGGCTGAGCAGCCACCAGCGCCAGTAATCAGCGGGTAAGATGGCCAGCGCCTGATCCATGAACACGCCGCGCCCCTGGCTGGTCGAGAACTGACCCCCATCATAGTTCAGATAGTTGAACGATTTCAGGTGGTCGACCATCTTCCACGGCTCGCCCGAACCCAGAATGGTTGCCGGGAAGCTGAGCGTGTGGAATGGAACGTTGTCCTTGCCCATGAACTGCACGTAGCGCACATCATCGGCACCCTTGTCGGTGCGCCACCAACGCTCCCACTCGGCGTCCGGCTTGCCGCTCGCGTCTGCCCATTCCTTGGCGCAAGCGATATATTCGATGGGTGCGTCGAACCAGACATAGAAGACTTTGCCCTCCATTCCGGGCCAGTCCTGATCACCTTTCTTGACCGGGACACCCCAATCCAGATCGCGGGTGATGCCGCGGTCTTGCAGGCCGTCTCCGTCATGCAGCCACTTCTTGGCAATTGAGGTCGTCAGGATCGGCCAGTCTGTTTTGGAGTCGATCCACGCATCCAGCTGATCTTTCATCGCGGATTGACGCAGGTACAGATGCTTGGTCTCGCGCACCTCCAAATCGGTCGAGCCCGAGATGGCCGAACGCGGCTCGATCAGGTCCGTCGGGTCCAGCTGCTTGGTGCAATTCTCGCACTGATCGCCCCGCGCGCGGTCATAGCCGCAATTGGGGCAGGTGCCCTCGATATAGCGGTCTGGCAAAAAGCGTTTGTCGGCATTTGAATAGACCTGCTTTTCGCTGACCTCGCGGATCAGTCCGGCCTCATCCAGCTTGCCCGCGAAATGCTGGGTCAGCACCTTGTTCTGCTCGCTGGACGAGCGGCCAAAGTGATCGAAGCTCAGGCCAAAGCGATTGGCGATGTCGGCCTGAACACCATACATCTCGGCGCAATACTCGGCTACCGGCTTACCTGCTTTGGCTGCTGCCAGCTCGGCCGGAGTGCCGTGTTCATCCGTGGCGCACAGGAACATGACCTCATTCCCCCGGCCACGCTGATAACGTGCATAAAGATCGGCAGGCAGTTGCGAGCCGATCAGATTGCCGAGGTGCTTGATCCCGTTGATATAGGGGATCGCCGAGGTGATGAGAATCCGGGCCATTTTGCGTTTCCACGTAACTAACTGCGCGCCCGTCTACAGTATGTGAGGGATTAGCAAAAGCCCGGTTTCAGCGTTGAAGCTTCAGAAACCCATACAAACGCCACCTTCGCGAAATCCCTGATCTGTGTATGATGGTCCCGCAAGTGATTTTACGGGGGAATTTATGCATCACTCGTATTTGGCGCGGTGTATCCGCGTAGCCGTCATTTTCATGACCACACTTCTATCGCCGACCAGCCCATCGGCAGAACAAAGCGATGCCCTGACCGCTATTGATACCTTCGACAAAGCGATGCTCTCGATTTTCAAACGGGGTCAGGCTGTACTGACGGCGCAAACCCGGCCGGTCATGGTCATTGCCCGCGACGTAACCGTCATGACCGAGGATGGCGAGGTTTCTTATCCGCGCAAGGATTCAGACTATCTGATCTTCAAATCCACATCGCACGTTCTGTTGGGGATCATAGGTGCGGTCACTCCATGGCCTGAGGATGAGGCTGGAGATGCGCGTTGGAAGGAAGATTTTGAGGGGATCGCGCAAGCAATAGATACGTTGCTGGCGTCAATTGATCAGCTTGATCTTTCAAAGGACGTGATCGCGAAACAACGGCAAATGCTGGAAACAGCCCATGCATTTGTCCGCGGAGCGATCGACCGCGGAACGCTGACCCCTCAGGATGTATCAAAGGCGATAAATGACATGCGACCGATTTGGGCAGCCAATATGCGAGAGGCCGCGCGTGTTGAGCTGACCGCATTGCACAAGGCCGTCTCAGATGCCCGCGCGAAACTCAGTCAGGATGATTGGGACAAGATTTATGTCGTTCATCACGGAGGCTCGAATGTGACGGGGGTTAACGTTGTTGAGCTGTATCTGGAACGGGTGATGCCCCAGAAGGTTGCTGCCGGACAGGTTATGTTTGCTGAGAACGCGCACGGAAACCAAGCTATGGCCGATTATGTCGGGTATGACCGCATGCAGCGACATGTGGGGGCCTGGGCGTTTGGTGATCCAAGGCGGATGGAAGTCGATCTGCTTGGGTATGAAGCCGGGGCTATTTTGGATGAAATGATCCAGTCGACTCCACCTTTGGAATAGGGTTTCTATTCCTCCCGCGACCGTTTCAGAAGGCGTCCGATGGTGAAGGATGTGCGTGGGGCGTAAACGTAGTTCGTTCGCTCGTCCGGTGTTGGGCGCGACCGCATCCGGGCCAGCCCGAACATGATCAGCCCCAGATGACCTACGGCCACAAAAGCAAACAATGCGCCTGGCCCGAACTGTTGAATCAGCGTCGAAGAAACATAGGGCGAGGCGATGGCACCGAGCGCATACCAGAACATCAGCGCCGCAGACAGCTCAACGCGTTGTTCGGTGGTGGCGAAATCATTGGCGTGGGCTGAAGAGACCGAGAAGATCGGAAAAGTGGTGAGGCCAAAGAATCCGGCGGCCAGCATCACGCCCAGCGTTCCAGCCCCGCTTGCAGCCATGGTGATGCCGCAACTCAATACTGCCGCAGCCGACAGCCAGATCAGCACCCATCGACGATCGTATTTGTCGGCGAGCCATCCCAGCGGATATTGCGCCAGCGCGCCACCCAGAACGAATGAGGCGAGGAAGAACGCGATCTGGTCCACGCCCAACCCAACCTCCTGCCCGTAGACCGGACCAACCATCCGGAACGAGGCCGAACTGAGCGCCGAGACGATCACTCCGGCCACGGCCAGTGGTGAGTTCTGCCATGCCATCCGAGGGCGCAGTCGTGGGGCGTCTGGGGTCTGGGGTTGGCTGGCCCGCGTCAGGGCCAGAGGCAAAAGCGAGGCGCAGCACAAGATCGCCAGCAGATTGTACGAGACATATGACGCCGGCGGCAGAACCGCGATGATCAACTGCGCGCAGAGCGACGCACCAAGGTCCGCGATGCGATAGCTGCCCATGACGCGACCGCGCGAGTCGTTTGTGACCTTGGCGTTCAGCCAGGCTTCAATCACCGTGTAGCATCCTGCGACGCAGGTGCCCGAGGCGATTCTCAGGATGGCCCAGATGCGCGGGTCTTCCGTCAGGGTATGCCCCAGAAGACCCATCGCACCCAAGGCCGTGCAGACGGCAAATGCACGGGAGTGGCCGACGCTGCCCATCAGGCGCGGGGCCCACCAGCAACCGATGAAGAAGCCCAGGAAATGCGCCGAACCCAAAAGGCCGATCTGTTCCGTAGAGAAGTTCAGCGTCAGGCCCGAGATCGCGTCCAGCGGGCCAACGCCGCCGGTCGAAAGCTGCAGCAGAATGACTGAAAGAAACAGGGCGGCAAAGGAAATGATCGTGCGCATGATGGGATCAACTTGGCGACACGCTCAGATTTTTCGCGCAACTATTCGACTTTAGCAGGTCGTTTTTCTGCTTTTCTAACTCAGCTCTCCCGCAGAATCTCGGCATGAATATTCAATCCGACAGTCTCCTGCACCAGATCAGGATAGCCTGAGGCCCCGAACTCATGCCGGTTCAGCGCACCGACCAGCCGTATGGACAAGACATCCAGATCGTCAACGGCACTTCCTGGCATCCGGTAGAGGTTGGCCATCAGCGTTACGGGTCGTGTCACCCCGCGTACGGTGAGATCACCAGTGACAGTCGCGCCCTCAGATATGCGACCAGTGGGGCCGAGTTGTATCTTGGTCGAAGTGAAGCGGATCGTCGGGTGGCTTTTTGCGTCCAGCACGCTTTGGCCCAGCATCGGACCGCGGGCAAAGGGCAATTTGGTGCGCGCGTCCGCCACGTCCAGCACCACATCGACCTGGCTGTTCTGAAGGCGTTTGGTGTCGATCTGAATATCGGCGGACCGGATCGGCATTGTCCCTGATTGCGCCACGCCCGAAAGATCGAAGGTGAAACCGACGGAGGTTCCCTTGGGTGCCAGAACATAAGGAATCAAAGCCGTTTGCGCGGCGCTTGCGAGGGGCAGGGCAGACAGCCCCGCGATCAGGGTGCGTCGGTTCAGATATGTCATGCCATGGCCTCTCGTCCTCGGGGGCGTGACCGCTTCATCAGTGTTAGCAGGATGGCGATGTTCAGGCCGTTCCAGAGGATGCCGTTGATAAAGGCCAATTGATAATTTCCGGTTACGTCGTAAATCCATCCCGACATCCAGCCGCCAAGTGCCATGCCCATGATGGTCATCATCATGACAAACCCGACTCGAGCGCCCGCTTCTTGCGGGGGCATGTACTCACGCACCACCAGCGCATAGCTGGGAACGATGCCCCCCTGCGCAAGACCAAAGAGCATGCTGATGACATAAAGCGAGACCATCCCGTCATAGGGAAGAAACAGAAACAGCGCTATGCATTGCAGGACCGAGCCGATCAGCAAGGTGGTCAACCCACCCAGCTTGTCGGCCACAAGGCCCGAGATTACCCGGCTCACCACGCCGCCTAGCAGCATCAGTGACAGCATCTCGGCCCCGACCGCCGGACCATAGCCCAGCCCCACGCAATACGAGACGATGTGAACCTGTGGCATCGACATCGCCACGCAACAGCCGATCCCGGCAAGCCCGAGGATGTATTGCAGCGCGCGCGGCGACAGGCCCACGCTCTGCGCTCGGACCTGGGCCGCGGCAGCGGCGGTGCTGTGTGCATCGACGGGCAGGGGGCGGCGCAGCAAAAGGGACAGAGGGATCACGGTGGCCAGAGTGATCAGGGCGAGGGCCAGATAGACCTCTTGCCAGCCCTCACGCTCCAGAATGCCTGAAAGCAGAGTGGGCCAGATAGCACCCGACAAATAATTTCCGCTTGCGACCAGAGCCACGGCGATCCCGCGCCGTCGCATGAACCAGTGAGAGATATCGGCGATCAGTGGCCCAAACCCAACCGCTGTACCCAGCCCCAACAACAGATGCGCCAGCGACAGCAGCATCATGTTCGGGGCCAGCGTGGCGAGTAGATAGCTGATGGCACTCAGAGCTGCCGCGCCGATCAAGGCTTTGGTCACGCCCAGCCGATCCACCAACTGGCCTAGCCACATATTGCCGAGCGCAAAGCCGATCATGGTCAGGACATAAGGCAACGACGCCTCGGCCCGTCCGGCGCCAAATTGTGCTTCGATGGCGGGCATCACTACGATGACGGCCCACATGCCCACATTGACCACTGTGGCAATGGCTAGAGTGATCAGCAGGCGCAGCCAGGAATAGCGGCTATCATGGATCGCGTGGGTCATCCCGGAACGCTAGGGCGCGACTGCGGTTTTGACCAGTCACAAGTTGCGTGACTGGTCGGCTGTCACTCAGTCGTGTCTTTGGTCTCGGTTCGTTGCAGATGCATCGTGGTCTGATCGGTGGTCCGCGTGACGATCCAACTGGCAGGCGGTTGCGAACGGGCGCGGCGGCGGGTCAGGGTCCAGCCTTGGCCCGCATCGCAATAGGTAGGGGCCATATGCCAGCGCGTCTCGATCCCTTGTGCACCTCCGTTATCGGGGGTCAACAACACTCCCAGCGGAGCTTGCCCCACCGCGCCGCCCTGTTCTGCGGCCAGATGCAGGCGCCGGACCGGGGTCAGCCCCGGCGGGCCGGGCAGATCGCCGATGACAAGCGGGGCTGCGCCGCTGCGCAGGGCCTCTTCCATACACCACAGCAGGTCTTCGGCCTTCGATGGGCGCACCAGCAGAAAGCGCGAGGGATCGGCAAAGGGAAGCATACCTTCGGGGTGCAATTGCCCGATCTCCCATTCGGGGCAAATCCACATCACTGGCCCTTGCGTCTGCCCTGCCAGCCACATGGCAAAGCTGCGGCGCGCGGGGCCGCAGGCCTCGTGCACACGGGCCAGTTGCAGGCTGATCTGTGGATGCAGAACCGCCCCGGGCGGGGTGCGTGCGGGTTTGCGGCCAAGAAGCTGGGTGGACATGCCAGCAGATTAGCATGTTCTCACTTTGTTCTCAATTGAGGAATGTCATTAGCGCGACAATATCAGACGTCCATCAGCGAATTGGACGTTCGAGAAGCGCTGCAGATACGCCATACCCAGCAACGACTGGTTCAGTTCGCCCTCGGTGATCGACGCCGGCACATTGCGGTCCGTGATCGGCCCGAGCGCGAGGCTTTCCAAACGCACCGGAGCTGTGCGTACCATACCATTCGCAGTCGCAGCGCGCCCAAGATAGGTCAGCTGCGCAGTATCGATCCCGGCGCGCGCGGCATCCTTGTCGCTTAGGACAATGTTGCTGGCACCGGTATCGACCAGAAAGGTCACCGCTTTGCCGTTCACCAGCATCGGCAGGTAATAATGCCCATCATATGACCGGGGCACCTCGATCCGGTGATCAGTCACAGTCAGCTGAGTCGAAGGGCCAACGGTCGAGCGGATGTCATCCCAAAGCCCGATCACGGCAATGACGCCGACAAAGATGAACACCCAGGCGGCGACCTGTTGCATCGTCTTGCCCAGTGATTGACGGTTTTGGGTGATGAACCACATCAGCAGTGCAGCAGCCAGCAACACCAGATAGGTTAAACGCCCGATATTCTCGCCATCCATTCCGTCACCCGTACTCAGTTGGTTAGCCATATATATGGGGGCTCAGGAAGCGAAACCAAAGGCCTTGAGACCATCCAGAATGAACTGCACCGACAGCGCGGCCAGCAGCATGCCCAGTAGCCGGGTCAGCACGTTCAGCCCCGTCTTGCCCAGAATGCGAGCGATCACGCCCCCGGCCAGAAAGAACATGAAAACCACGATCATGACTGCCAGCATCACGGCACAGGCGGCGGCAATACCCTGAATGCCCGGGTTCTGGCCAGCCAGCAGGATGATGGTGGCAATTGACCCAGGTCCAGCGATCAGGGGAATGGCCAGAGGGAAAACGGACGGGTCAGGATGCTCTTCCTCCTCGGCCCGATCCTCTCGGCGTTTTGTGCGGCGGTCGAACAGCATGTCGAGCGCGGTCAGAAACAGCAGCGCACCACCGGCCACGCGGAAGGCCTCCATTGAAATGCCGACAAAGCCCAGTACAGCCTCACCAAATGCGGCGAAGGCGATCAGGATACACACCGCAGTCAGGCAACTGCGGATGGCGATCTTGCGGCGCGTCGCGGCATCCATGTCTTGCGTCAGGGCGACGAAGATCGGTGTGGTGCCAAACGGGTCGATCACCACGAACATGGTGGTGAACGCTGTGATGAAGAAGGCCATTTCAATCATGCTGCATTCTCTGCCTGTTCCAAGCGTTCGGCGGCCGCGACCCAGAGGGTTTCGGCCTTTTGCATCGCTTCAGTGACCTCGGCGAATTTTCGGTTCCAGGTTTCCAGATCGTTGATCTTGTCATCCTCATATAATGCCGGGTCCGCCAGTTTGGCCGAGAGTTTGTCGTGCATGTCCGTCAGTTTCTCGATCCGATCCTCGCATTTGCGCAGATCAGCGCGCAGCGCCAGCATGGTATCGCGCGAGGGGCGCTTGGGCTTGGCGGATTGCGGTTTCTCTTTCACCGGCTTGTCACGGGCCAGCAGCAGGGCACGATAGGTCTCCAGATCGCCGTCAAACGGCTTTACCGTCCCGTCCGAGACCAGCCACAGCCGGTCTGCTACGAGCGACAGCAGGTGCATGTCATGACTGACCAGCACAACCGCGCCGGAATATGCAGTCAGTGCTTCGACCAGCGCTTCGCGGCTTTCGATGTCCAAGTGGTTGGTTGGCTCGTCGAGGATCAGCATATGCGGTGCGTCAATGGTGGCGATCAGCAGTGACAGGCGGGCTTTCTGACCGCCTGACAGTCGACCGACCACAGTCTCGGCCTGATCCGCGTTCAGACCAAACCCGGCCAGACGCGACCGCCATTTGCCCGGAGCCTCGTCGGGACGCAGGCGTCGTAAGTGGTCCAGAGGGGTCTCGTCCACATAAAGCTCATCCACCTGATGCTGCGCGAAATAACCGATGCGCAGCTTGTTAGAGCGGCTCATCTTGCCTGCCATCAGGGGCAGGCGGTCGGAAAGCAGCTTGGACAGGGTCGACTTGCCCTGACCGTTCTTGCCCAGCAATGCGATCCGGTCGTCCTGATCAATCCGCAGGTTCAGGCGGCGCAGTACCTCAATCTCGCCATAGCCGGTCACACCGCCTTCAATCTGGATGATCGGCGGCGATAGCTCCTCGGGCTCGGGAAACGAGAACGCGCGCAAGGCGGCCTCTTGCGGGGTTGAAACCAGTTGGATGCGCTCGATCATCTTCAGGCGGGACTGGGCCTGTACGGCCTTCGACGCTTTATAACGGAAGCGATCCACGAAACTCTGCAGATGGGCGATGCGGGCCTTGGCCTTGGCGTTCTCCGACTCCGCTTGCGCCAGACGTTCCGCCCGGCGTTCGGCGAACTTGTCGTAAGGGACTGCGTAATAGGTGAGCTTGCGATCTTCCAGATGCAGGATCGACCCAACGGCGCGGTTTAACAGACCGCGGTCGTGGCTGATGATGATCACCGTGTGAGGATATTTCGCCAGATAGCTTTCAAGCCACAGTGCGCCTTCGAGATCCAGATAGTTGGTTGGTTCGTCCAGTAGCAGCAGATCGGGCTGAGAGAACAGCACCGCCGCCAGTGCCACGCGCATCCGCCAGCCGCCCGAGAAATCGGAACAGGGTTTCAGTTGATCTTCGTCATCAAACCCCAGACCTTTAAGGATCGACGCTGCCCGTGCCTCAGCCGACCAGGCGTCGATATCGGCCAGACGGGTCTGGATATCGGCAATGCGCGCGGGGTCTTCGGCGCTTTCGGCCTCGGCCATCAACGCGCTGCGTTCGGTATCGGCGGCGAGGACAGTATTGATCAACGAAACATCGGAAGAAGGTACCTCTTGCGCCACTCCTCCAATCCGCGCCCGCTTCGGGACCGAGATATTGCCCGACTCCAATGCAAGCTCGCCCCGGATGAGGCGAAAAAGAGTGGTCTTGCCGGTCCCGTTGCGGCCCACAAGGCCAACCTTGTGACCATCAGGGATAGTCGCGCTGGCCCCATCGAACAAAGGGCGGCCCTCAACGGCATAGGTGATATCTTCGATCCGTAACATGAGGCCGCTCTTAGCAGAGCCACGATGCCGCCGCCAGCGGCTTGGCATGTTCAAACGCCAGGCAATGTGTTAGCGCTGTTTCGTTTGCTTTTTTGAAACGGTTTTCGACATGCGCGCGGCCCAGACGCCCCCCAGTTTGATCACGCTGATCTTTGCCACGGCGCTGTCTGTGCTGTCCCTGAATATGTTTCTGCCCTCACTGGCGCATATGAGCGAGGATTTCGCGGTGGACTACGGCCTCGTGAACCTGACGGTTGCGGGGTATCTGGCCGTATCTGCCGTGCTACAGTTGATCATGGGACCGCTGTCAGATCGCTTTGGACGCAGGCCCGTGCTGTTGATCTGCATGACGATCTTCGTCATTGCCTCGATCGGCTGCGTCATGGCCGAGTCGATCTGGCTGTTCCTGGGCTTTCGCCTGCTGCAGGCGGTAGTCGTGGCAGGATCGGTGTTGTCCAGCGCCTCGATCCGGGACCGATATCCTCCGAATGAGGCCGCGAGCAAACTGGGTTATATCGCCATGGCGATGGCGCTTGCGCCGATGTTGGGTCCGATGTTGGGCGGCGCGTTGGACATGCTGTTTGGATGGCGCGCGGGGTTTGTTCTGTATTCGCTGTTGGGGGCAGGGCTGCTGGCCCTTCTGTGGCTTGATATGGGCGAGACAAATCTCATCCGCGCCTCAACCTTCTCGGCCCAATTGCGCGAATACCCACACCTCTTTCGAGCGCGCCGATTCTGGGGCTATGCCCTTTGCGTATCGTTCTCGATAGGGGGTTTTTTCAGCTTCATCACCGGAGCGCCTTTGGTGGCTGCGGCATGGTTCGATTTGAGTCCGGCCATGCTGGGTCTTGGGATCGGCATCATCACGGGCGGATTCATGGTCGGTAATTTTGTGACGGGACGGATCGCGGCACGCACACGACTGACCACAATGATCCTGATCGGGCGGATCGTGGCCTCGACCGGACCGTTTTGCGGGTTACTTCTGTTCATAGCTGGCCTGGGGTCAGTCTGGGTGTTCTTCGGGTCGGCCATCTGTGTGGGGTTCGGCAACGGATTGACAAACGCCAATGCGACCGCCGGTGTCATGTCCGTGCGCCCCAAGCTGGCCGGCAGTGCGGCGGGGCTTTCAGGTGCGATGATCGTGGCGCTTGGGGCGATCTTGACGTCGATGACCGGCGCGTTTGTCAGCCCGGAAAACGGACCTTATCTGGTGCTGAGCATGATGTGCGGCAGCAGTTTCATCGGCCTTCTTGCGGTACTCTATGTGCGTCGCGTGGATCGTCTGGAGCCGCTTCCCGATACGATCTGACCGCAAAGGCATCATTCTACTTTTCTTGAAGCAAATACCATGTTAGGCGGCGCGCGATGGATTTCGGCGCGGACCCGCGCCACATTGTAAGGAGAGGCCGATATGGCACTGGAACGCACATTCTCGATCATCAAACCCGATGCAACCCGCCGCAACCTGACTGGCAAGATCAACGCCAAATTCGAAGAAGCGGGCCTGCGCATCGTCGCGCAAAAGCGCATCCACATGACCAAAGAGCAAGCTGGCAAGTTCTACGAAGTACATGCCGAGCGTCCGTTCTATGACGAACTGTGCGAATTCATGTCGTCGGCCCCTGTTGTTGTTCAGGTTCTGGAAGGCGAAGGCGCCATTGCCAAGAACCGTGAAGTCATGGGCGCAACCAACCCTGCAGACGCAGCAGCTGGCACCATCCGCGCTGAGTTCGCTGAATCAGTTGGCGAAAACTCGGTCCATGGTTCGGACGCACCTGAGACAGCAGCGGTTGAGATCGCCTACTTCTTCTCGGGCATCGAGCTGGTTGGCTAAGCCTCCACATCGGTGAACAGATTGGGCCGCTCCTTTTTGGGGCGGCCTTTTTCTTTCTCAAACGGGTTTGAGGTCCGCAGCGGTCACACGAACGCCCACGGCGTCCAGATCCGAGACCATCTGGCTTTCCGGCGCCCGGCTCACCCCGGCCTTGATCGCATCAAACCTCTTGCGCAGTGCCTTCTTTTCTTCGCCTTTGCAGTCGTTCCACGGTCGGCCCTGCAGGCCCATCACAAGCACATAGTAGCCAATGAAATGCGGGCGCGAGCCGGATTGCAGAAGGCGCGCATAAGCCTCATCCGCGCCTAAGTCCCGCAACTCTTGAGCGGAATGAATGCCCGCGCGCGCGCAGGCTTGCTCGAAGGCGGGGCCAAGGTTTCTGATCGAAGAGACCGGTTCAGACATGCCTCTGTCATAGCCCGAGCCTTGTCGAATGTCACCCGGGCAGAGTTGTCTGAGTCTGTTCCTTGCGTTAGGCAAGTGACGGGGCAGGGAGGATGCAATGAGTCGTGTAAGTTACGAAGAATTGGCGCAAAATCTGGACCTGATGAACCCACCTGTGGGCTTTAGCGATGATCCGTTCCCGATCTATGATGCATTACTGGAACACGCGCCGGTGCTGCCGCAGCCCGATGGATCTGTTCTTTTGTCGCGCCACGCTGATCTGGATCGCGTCTATCGCGACACCACGCTTTATTCATCGGACAAGAAGGCCGCCTTTGGACCGAAATTCGGAGCGGGCTCACCACTCTTCGAACACCATACCACTTCTCTGGTATTCTCTGACCCGCCGTTGCACACGCGGGTGCGCAAGATCATGACCTCGGCCCTGACACCCCGCGCCATTGCACGAATGGAGCCGGGGTTGATCCAAACCGTCGATACGCTGTTGGATGCGATGGCAGGCCGGGATCAGGTGGACCTGATCGAGGATTTTGCATCGACGATTCCAATTCAGATCATCGGGAACCTGCTGGACGTGCCCATGTCAGAACGCGGGCCGCTGCGCGACTGGTCTCTGGCTATTCTGGGCGCGCTGGAACCGTCTTTGACCGAGGTACAGTTGGAGACCGGGCATCGGGCGGTGACCGAGTTCAAAGCTTATCTTGAAGACCTCGTTGCGCGCCGTCGTGCCAATCCGGGTGACCCGGAAACGGACGTATTGACCCGCTTGATCCGGGGTGAGGGGGCGGATGCACAACTCAGCGAGATTGAACTGCTGCAGAACTGCATCTTCATCCTGAATGCGGGTCACGAAACAACGACCAACTTGATCGGCAACGGTTTGGCGCTGCTGCATGATCATCCGGTGCATTGCGCGCGTCTGTTGCACGATGACGCGCTGATCAACTCGACGGTTGAGGAGGTTTTACGCTTCCGCTCACCGAACCAGTTCGGCAATCGTGAAACCACGGCTGATATAGAACTTGAGGGCCTGCATATACCCAAAGGCACCAATCTGCACCTCTGCATCGGCGCCGCCAACCGGGATCCTGCGGTGTTCGATGATCCGAGCCGGTTCGACATTGCCCGCAAACCCAACCGGCATCTGGCCTTCGCAGGTGGTCCGCATGTCTGTGTTGGCCTGACGCTCGCTCGGCTGGAAGGGCGGATCGCACTGGGTCGTTTTCTGCACAGATACCCCGAGTACAAGCTTTTACCTGATCGCAAACAAGGCGGTCGTATCCGCTTCCGGGGTTACGCTGCTTTACCTGCAGTTCTTTAACGCTATTTATTTGATACAGCAGTGTATTAACTGCCATTGTTAATGCGCTTCGCGACGTTCACGCCAGCTTTATAATAGTTTCCAGACCGGGCTTTCGGTTCTTTGCAATGAACTTGCCGCCATGCATGTGCGAGATTGCAGCCACCAGTGCCAACCCGAGGCCCGCATTGCGCTCGGTGCGGGCAGGGTCCAGAGTGACGAAGGGCATCTGCAATCTTGGCAAATCACGCTCGGGCACACCGGGGCCACGGTCACGAACGCTCAGCAATGTGAAGGCGCCATCTTCGCGGATTTCGATGGTGATCGCAGTACCCGCCGGAGCGTAGCGCATGGCGTTTTCCAGGAGGTTTGAGAGGGCCTGTGACAGTAAAGGGCGGTGACCTTGTATCGGCTCGGTTCTGCCTTTGACCTCCAACCGAATATTCTGATCTGCGGCGACGGGTTCATAGAGTTCGACCACGTCGCTAACCAGTTGCTGTAAATTCACTGGTTCGAACTGCTCGCGGCCCAGACCGGCTTCGGCGCGCGAGATTTCGGTAAGTTGGCTGAGAACCCGTAGCAAATGATCAATCTCACTTGTAGCGCGGGCCAGATCGATATCACGCTCCTGGTCGCTTTTGTCAGGCTCAGCCAGCGACTCGACCCGCTGGCGCAGGCGCGAAAGCGGTGAACGCAGATCATGCGCAATGGAATTCGAAGTGGTTCGAAGATTACTGATCAGCTCTTCGATCTTATCCAGCATGTTGTTGAGCGTGCCCGAGACCTGATCGAACTCGTCACCCGTACCGCGCAATGGCATACGCAAAGCCAGATCGCCCGAAACGATGTTATCGGCCGTGTCAGCGATATCTTTGAGACGTGAGAACACCAGACGTGTCAGCAGCCAACCTGTCAGCAGACTCAACGCAAGGGCAGTCCCGAGCGCCAATGCGACGGACCGAAACAGAGCGCGGTCGAACTGCTGGCGCGCCAACGCATCGCGTCCGACCAGCAACCGTTCGCCACCGGGAAGCCGAACGGACGCAGCCGATATTGGAACCGTCTGGTCGCTGTCTTCGCGGCGCAATTGCAACTCGACCCAGCCGCTGCCCGGCGTGATCCCTTCGGGCCAATGTGCCAGGTTGCCTGCCAGCTTGGTGCCTTGCCGACCTGTAAGCAAATATAGGGCGTCCCGCTGGGCTGCGGTGGGCAGGCGACGTTCTATCGCGGTGATCAATCCGATCATGCCAAGGCGTTCGTATTCATCCGCCAGACCCGTGAGTTCTGCCTGTACAACCGAGCGTGTCTCATCCGAGATTGTGCGATTGGCGGTTACGTAAACGGTTACCAGTACCGCTGCGGTCAGCAATGTACTCAGCACCATGCTGGCCATGACCAGCCGGGTGCGCGCATTCCTCAGCGACAGGCGCAGGTCAGGCATCCGAGACCATGTAACCAGCGCCCCGTACCGTCTCGATCATCGGGTCGGCACCTTCTTCATCAAGCTGGCGGCGTAGTTTCGAGATATGGACGTCGACCACATTTGTGTTGGGGTCAAAGTGATAATCCCAGACGCCTTCGAGCAGCATGGTGCGAGAGACGACGCGGTTTTTGCGGCGCAGGAAGTACTCCAATATCTGGAATTCACGCGGGGTGAGGGTGATCTCGCGCCCGTTGCGTGTGACTTTACGCGTAAGCAGGTCCATTTCAAGATCGCGGCAAGCCAGAGTCGGAGTTTCTTCTGCTTCCTGCGGACGGCGCAGCAAGGCCTCAATCCGGGCGTGCAATTCCTGAAATGAGAATGGTTTAACCAGATAATCATCCGCCCCGGCACGGAGGCCTTTGACCCGTTCATCAACCGCGCTCATCGCGGTCAGCATCAACACGGGTGTTTTCAACCCCGCAGCCCGCATGGACTTGATCAGCGACAAACCATCCAGCCCCGGCAGCATTCGATCCAGAACAACGGCATCGAAACCGCCATCAGTCGCATGATAAAGGCCCTCTCGGCCATCCGACGCGACTTCGACCACATAGCCTTCCTCGCCAAAGCCTTTGGCGATGAAATCACGGGTCTCCTGATCATCCTCAACAATCAACAGGCGTCTGCTCATGGTCGGGGCTCCTTTCCCAATAGGATATAAACACAGATACTCTTTGAAAAAAACATGCCGGGTGCGATGCCGCACCCGGCTGTCCCAGTGGTACGTGGACAATCCGCACCCTCCGGAATAAGCGCACCAGATTTCCCCATCATGTGGCGCGCTTAGGTGTTGTGGCTCAGGCGATCTCGACCGCGACGAAGATTTGGTTGCCGTCGCGATTGATCAGCACCAGAGCCGGATCGGTCTTTTCGCTCTCCAGTGCGTCTTTCAACGCGTCCGGGGTTGCGGTGTCCAGATTACCCAGCCGCACGATCACATCGCCGCGCTGCAATCCAGCCTTTGCGGCAGGGCTTTCGGGCTTGAGGTCAGTAACAACCACGCCGTCCACATTCTCGCCCACGCCCATTTCCGCACGTGCCGTTTCGGTCAGCGGAGCAACCGTCACACCCAGCGAAGTGCCTTCGAACTTGTCCTCGACTACGCTGTCGGTCTCGGCTGAGGCAGACTGATGCTGGCCAATGGTCAGTTCAATCTGTTCTTCTTTTCCATTGCGAAGAACTGTCAGAACACTGTCAGTACCCACCTTGGTGGTGCCAACCAGGATCGGTAGATCACTACTGGAATCAACGGGTTCTCCGTTGAAGCTGAGAATCACGTCACCTTGTTGCAGCGCGCCATCCGCCGGGCTGTCGGTCACCACATCGGACACGAGCGCGCCGGTCGCCGTCTCGACGCCCATCGCTGCCGCCAGTTCGGGGCTGACATTCTGGATCGACACACCCAGCCATCCGCGGCTGACCTGACCGTCATCGCGCAGGTCCGCAGTGATGTGATCCACGATGTTTGAGGTCACAGCAAATCCGAGGCCGACCGAGCCGCCGCTAGGTGAGTAGATGGCAGAGTTCACGCCGATCACTTCACCTTCCATGTTGAACAGCGGACCGCCCGAGTTGCCCTTGTTGATGGCCGCATCCGTCTGAATGAACTCGGCATAAGGTCCTTCCGAGATATTGCGGCCCTTAGCCGACACGATACCCGTTGTGACAGTTGAGTTGAGCCCGAAGGGGTTGCCGATGGCGACCACGTCTTCACCCACTCGGATGGCATCGCTGTCGCCCATTTGTACGGCTTGCAGATCTTCGCCTACATCAATCTTCAAAACAGCGATATCAGTCAGCGGGTCGGTGCCTACGATCTCTGCCTCGAAGGTGCGGTTGTCACTCAAGCGGACAGTTATTTCCGTCGAGTTGTCGACCACATGGTGGTTGGTGACAATGTATCCAGCCTCGTCCAAGACGAAACCAGAGCCAAGACCTTGGCTCGGACCACGCTGCGGCATCTGGAAACCTTCCGGTCCGCCGAAGCGTTTGAAGAACTCACCAAAGGGGTGCCCTTCGAAATCGAACTCCTGTCCCTGCGTCGGGACTGGTGCTGTGTCTTGCTTGGCGATGATCGTAACGACTGAGGGTGATACGGTTTCAACCAGATCTGCCAGCGCCTCGTCTGCCATCGCGGGCAGGGCGGTGGTGGCCAGCATGGCCGCGCCCAGTGCGCTTGCGCCCATCCAGCTAGTCGTGCGTGGGAAAAGCAGTGAGGATTTACGGATGCTCATTTTGACTCCTGTCTTTGTATGGCGGTTGAGCCCGCGCTTGAGACAGGAGATGCCCAGTCAATCTTTGCAGTTCCTGAGTGAAAAATTAAGAAACCTTAATTTTGCCGTTTTCTGTCCTTCCTATGCGGTTGTTCACCAACGGCGCATGAGCGGGAATCAGCCAAGCTTACGTAGGGCGAATCGGTCGATTGTTGCCGACATCGTCGACAGTCAGGAAAAAGCGCCGAATTGAATCAGTTTCGTTAACAAATAAACCGCACCTCTGGTCAAATCACCGAAGATCACCTTAAAGTTGTTTCTCCCCGAGGGACGTGTTTCTGGCGATTGGTAAAGATGCCTTAAAACAAATTGGAAACAATAGGCCCCAAAGGCCATATTCACATTAGGTAATGTGGTGAGCGGCTTAATGTACAACTCAAGCGAGATTCCAGACTGTTGCATTGTTGCGCAAGCGCCAAGTCGATTTTGTGGAAATTTACCAATTCTTCCAATTTTACGTTGTTTGAAAGCACCTGATAGGCGACGATGTAATTGCCCAAGTGAGGGGGGCCTGAGACACTAGGGGGTGTTGAAGGCGCATCTCAGTCTCCATAGCGCTGAGCGGCATGTTAACGAGGGGGTCTTGTTTAGGTTCGGCAGCGTATAGTCAGACAACCTGTTTGGTGATCTGACCGCGCTAGAGAGATTGGTGAAAGTGGTAGTCCTGTTTTTGGGCAACCGGCCCGGTCGTTCGCGACCGGGCCGTGTTCATTTCAGCGTTCGGTTTGATCGCCACTTCTCCCAATCCGTTGGCGTATCCAGATCCAGCAGAGCGTGATTGTCCGGCAGGCAGTGCAAGTGAACTTTGCCCTTGCACTGTTTAACGATTTCCTGGGCGCCGGTGTCGCCGGTCAATTCCTTGAGAGCGTGGAACAACGCTTGATCGAAAATCACCGGATGGCCGGGTGCGCCATCGTTGGTCGCACCACGCCAAACCAGATTATCCGGATACTGTGACCTCGACAGCAGTACGGAGCGGAGATCACTTGATGTCAGGTCAGGCAAATCCGCCAAAAGTACCATCACCGCAGGCGCGGTTGCCGGGACCAGAGCCATCGCGCCACGCAGACTGGCATTCATGCCTTCTGTGGCGTCGGCAATTTCGGCGCGGGTGATATCGAGCCCATCCAGCGCCGCATAGCGTGGATGCGGCCTGGGCGGCAGGGCGGCGATTACTGGGCCAGCGGCCAATGCTGCAAGGGCGGACCAACGCAGGAGCGGAACCCCGTCAATCCGTTGCAACAGCTTATCCGCACCGCCCATGCGACTGGATTGCCCGGCGGCCAGAAGAATAATGGGAATCGCGCTCATCCAGCGACCATGCCCGCGGTTGTGCGCCGAGTCACCCCCGCATTCGTGCTCCATCCGGGTCGAACAGGGGGGTGGTGATCACACGTGCACCGCGCATCTGCCCGAGGATTTCAATCTCGACTTCCTGACCTTCCGTCGCACGTTCGATAGGCAGGAAACCCATCGCGATAGATTTCCGAGCGTAGTGGGAATAGCCGCCTGAGGTGCAGAAACCGACAACCTCGCCCTCCAGCCAGATCGGTTCATAGGCGTTGACATCTGCGTCATCAGCGTCGACCTCGAAAGCCACCAACTTACGGGCCGGGCGTTCGGCTTCGGCTGCCGCGCGCCCAATGAACCGGGCGGATTTCGAGAAAGAGATGAACCGATCCAGCCCGGTCTCGGCAGCTGTATAGTCGGGTGAGAACTCCCGCATCCACGAGCCGAAAAACTTGTCCAATCGCAGGCTCATCATTGCGCGCATCCCGAAGGGGACCATGCCATGCGGTTGCCCTGACCGCCACAAGGTCCACCAAAGCTGCCGCTGCGCCATAGGATCACAATAGATCTCATAGCCAAGATCACCGGTGTAGCTGACGCGCTGAACGATACAGTCAGTCATGCCGACCGTCATGCGACGCACGTCAAGGAAGCGAAGAGTGCTGATGTCGTCGCGCGTGCAACCGGCCAGAACCTCGGCCGCTTTTGGCCCGGCGATTTGGAAACCGTTCAGGCGATCGCTGATATTCTCGACCTGCACACCGTCCTGAGCGTTCTGCTGGAACCAGCGCAGGTGAAAGGCTTGGCTGCCATATGAGGCGGTCAGCTGGAACTCGGTCTCGCTCAGGCATGAGACGGTGAAATCGCCGATCAGCTTGCCCTTGGGCGATAGCATCGGCGTCAGAGACAGGCGGCCGGGTTTCGGAATCCGGCCCGCCATGAGCTGGTCGAGCCAGCCCCGCGCACCGGACCCGGTGATGCGGTACTTGCCGAAATTGTGCACCTCGTTGATGCCAACCCCTTCGCGCACCGCCCGTACCTCGCGCCCTGTGGCGTCAAACGCGTCCGAGCGGCGGAATGAGGGCGTTTCATATCCCGGCTCATCGCCTTGTGCGAAATAGTTCGGAACCTCAAGCCCGTATTGCTGTCCCCAGACCGCGCCGAGGTCTGAGAAGATGTCATACATCGGCGTGGTGCGGTTTGGGCGCGCGGCTGGCAGTTCCTCGTTGGGATAGGCCACACTGAATCGTTTCTGATAGTTCTCGACCACCTTGGGGCGTGTGTAGCCGGGGCTGATCCAATCACCAAAGCGGGCCACGTCCATCGCGAAGACGTCCCGTTCCGGTTCGCCTTCGATCATCCATTGCGCCAGCGTCAGGCCGACACCGCCACCCTGGCTGAAGCCAGCCATGACGCCGCAAGCTGACCAGTAGTTGCGCACGCCGGGGATCGGCCCCACCAGTGGGTTGCCATCTGGCGCAAAGGTAAATGGCCCGTGGATGACCGATTTGACTCCAGCCTCGGCCAGAACCGGAAAGCGGCGATAGGCGAATTCGATACTGTCGGTGATCTTGTCATAATCATCGGGCAGCAGCTCATGCCCGAACTCCCATGGTGTGCCATCCACAGCCCAGGGCTTGCAGGGCTGTTCATAGAAGCCGATGCACAGACCGCGCCCTTCCTGCCGCAAATAGCTTTCGCCCGCCGGGTCCATCACATGCGGATGCTCGCCGCCCGCGTCGATGATCGCCTCAATCTCAGGGATGGCATCGGTGACCAGATACTGGTGTTCCATGGGGTGGAGCGGAAAGTAGATGCCCGCCATCGCCCCAACTTCGCGCGCCCACAAGCCACCAGCATTAACCACGTGTTCGGCATGAATGGTGCCCTTGTCGGTGACCACATCCCAGGTGCCATCCGGGCGCTGGTTGGTCTCGCGCACCATGCAGTGGGTCTCAATCGTGGCGCCCCCCATTCGCGCGGCCTTGGCATAGGCGTGGGTGGTGCCAGACGGGTCCAGATGCCCATCTAGCGGATCGTATAGTGCACCGAGGATGCCTTCGGTGTTGGTGATGGGGGCGATCTTCTTGATTTCGTCGGGACCGACGATTTCGGTCTCCAGCCCCATGAAACGATGCTTGGCACGCTCAGCCAGCAGCATGTCGAAGCGGTCCTGATTATCGGCCAACGTAACACCGCCAACATGATGCAGGCCGCAAGACATACCAGTGATCTCTTCCAGCTCCTTGTAAAGCCGGATCGTGTAACCCTGAAGTGCAGCCATATTGGTGTCGCCGTTCAAGGTGTGAAACCCGCCCGCTGCATGCCAGGTTGAACCGCTTGTCAGTTCCGAGCGTTCCAGCAGCATGACATCAGACCAGCCCAATTTGGTCAGGTGATACAGAACGGAACAGCCGACGACCCCACCGCCGATAACCGCAACGCGGGTAGTAGTTTTCACGTTGGAACTCCCTCAGATTTTTCGGAAGCCTGTATCCGGTTCAGAGGCAATACTGTCCTGTTTGCGACATTGCTTACGTATTGCACCAGCCCCGGATTTGCAGCGCCTTTTCCCGCAGCCACAGGGCGTCAAAGCCGCCGACCAGCCGATAACCATTGTCAAACAAGCTACGAGCGCGGTCCTCGGTCAGGGCGACATTGCCAAGGGGCAGATTCGCTTTCTTGGCCGCAGCTTCGATACGCGCGACCGCAGCCAGAAATTCAGGATGATCGAATTGCCCCATGAGGCCCAGATCGGTGCTTAGATCAAACTGAGCGGGTATCAGCAGATCAATTCCGGGAACGGCGCAGATTTCTTCGATATTCTCTACGGCTTCGGCGGTTTCAACGAGAAGGCAACAGATCAGTTCGGGCTGAATTTCGGGGGCGTAGGTCCCAAAATCCTTGCCCCAGCGCGATTGAGAGATGAACGGGCCGAACCCGCGCGTCCCGTCGGGTGGATACCGCAGGCTGGCCACGGCTTGGCGCGCCTCGTCTGCCGTGCGGATCAGGGGGAACATGATCCCTTCCGCTCCAAGATCCAGCGCGCGTTTCACCTGCGCGGGGTCATTCTCGGCCACCCGCACCAAAGGCGCACAATTTGTGCCTGCGGTCGCGGCGATCATGGCGTGGGCCGAGGCATAATCGACCGCGCCATGTTCCAGATCGACGACAATCGAGTCGACGCCACAGGCTGCGATTGCCTGCGTCACGACTGCCGAGGGGATGGTACAGACCACACAACTGAGTCGGTCATCACTGTGCCAGAGTTTCCGTTTCAAGCTGGGCATCCGGCACATCTCCTCAAGTCAGTATTATGAAACCATAGATCAGAGAGGCCGGACTTTCAGCCCGGTAATCCGGTTCCCTTCGCGTGCTGTGACCTCGAACCGGAAGCCGTGGAACGAAAATACCTGGCCAACGATAGGGATCATCTGCGCCTCGTGGATTACCAGACCGGCCAGCGTGTTGGCCTCTTCGTCCGGTAGGGACCAGTCGAGTGCGCGGTTGGCGTCCCGGATGGTCATCGCGCCTTCGACCAGATATTGGCCATCATCGGTCCGGGTGACGGGCACCTCTTCGTCGATGTCGAACTCATCGGCAATCTCGCCCACGATTTCTTCCAGAATATCTTCCAGCGTGATCAGTCCGCGCAGCGAGCCGTATTCATCCACCACCAGCGCAAAGTGACTGTGCATCCTAAGAAACTCGCGCATCTGGTCGTCCAGAGTGGTGGTTTCGGGTACGAAATAGGGATCGTTGGCCACCTTCGCGATGTCGAAGTTCTTGAGCCGCTCGGTATCTCCATCCGCGCCGCCAACCTGCGCATACATAGCGCGGAACAGGTCTTTGGCATGGACGACACCCACAATGTTTTCCTGCTCATCCCGATAGACGGGCAGGCGGGTATGCGGGCTTTCCAGACATTGCTGCAGGATTGCCTCGGGTTCATCATCGGCGTCGATCATCTCGATATTCGAGCGATGCAGCATGATCTCTTCAACCGTACGGTCGCCCAGATCCAGCGCGCCGAGAATGCGGTCACGGTCTTCTTTTTCGACCACACCTTCAGAGTGGCCCAGTTGCAGCGCCCCCGCGATCTCCTCGCGCACGGCCAGGATGTTGCTGTCAGGATCAATCTGCACACCGAACAGGCGCAGCACGCCACGCACAAACAGGCGCACGGCAGCCACCACGGGTGAGAACACTGTGACTACGATGCTGATGACGGGCGCGACCAGCGCTGCAGCCTTTTCGGCATTGGTGATCGCATAGGTCTTGGGCAGCACCTCGGCAAAGATCAGAACCAGAAGGGTCATCACCAGCGTGGCCAGCGCGACACCGCTTTCACCGAACAGCCGGGTGAAAAGCGCGGTCGCCAGCGAGGCCGCCAGAATGTTCACGAGGTTGTTGCCTAGCAGGACGGAACCGATCAGACGCTCATTGTCGTCGGTGATATCAAGCGCCTTCTGCGCGCCCTTCGATCCTTTATCTGCCTGCGTCCTCAGTTTCCCGCGCGAAGATGCCGTAAGCGCCGTTTCCGAGCCAGAGAAGAAGCCCGAGAGTACGAGCAGGAGGAGAATAGAGCCTGAGGTGATCCAGAATGCGCCATCAAGCAGAGAAGAGGTGGGTTCCATCGGTCCTTGAATATGTTTGTTTCTGCATCGGTTATGGGGGTGCGGCCCCCTTGGATCAAGGGGTTAGCCCTGATCGGGGGTGTCGTCTTTTGCCAGAGGGTGGTGTTCAAGCACCAGTTCTGACAGGCGTTCATCTAGCACGTGAGTGTAAATCTCGGTCGTGGCCACATCCGCGTGCCCCAGCAGCGTCTGGATCGAGCGCAGGTCAGCCCCGTTAGCCAACAGATGGGTCGCAAAGGCGTGGCGCAGCGTATGCGGTGTGACTTTTTCGGGCGAAACGCCACCCTCAACCGCCAGATCCTTGATCAGCAGAAAGAACATATGCCGGGTCAGATGACCGGATTTCCCGCGCGAGGGAAACAGGAAGCGCGAGGTTTGGCCGCCTTTGGCTACTGTTTGTTCTTCGGCCTCGTCCCGTACCACCAGCCAGACAGCTAGCGCATCGCGCGCGTCTGGGGACAGTGGCACCATCCGCTCTTTCCCGCCCTTACCAAGCACCAACAGCATGCGCGGATCGCCACGGGCGGAAGAAACCGGCAGTGAGACCAGTTCGGTTACGCGCATGCCGGTGGCATAGAGCAGTTCCATCAGGCAGGTGTTGCGCACCTTGTCTGCCTGCGTCCTTCCGGTACGGCGTGCGGCAGCGAGCAGCCGGTCAACTTCGATCACGTCCAGCGTTTTGGGCAGGCGTTTGGCGCGGCCCGGGCCTTTGATCTGGATCGCCGGGTTGGTTTCGCGCCAGCCCTCTTCGAATGCAAAGCGGTAGATCTGCTTGATCGCCGACAGTCGTCTTGCGCGCGTGGAACGGGAAAGCCCCTGTGCATCGCAGTCGATCAGATAGGTCTCGATCCTGTCCCGGTCCGCGTCTGCGAAATTGGTTTTGCGACGTTCAAGCCAGCCCGAGAAATCCTTGAGGTCGCGCCCATAGGCCAGAAGCGTGTTGGTGGCAGCGCCAAGTTCGGCTGCTTGTGCTTCGAGAAAAGTGGAGATCCACAACTCCTGTGAGGCAGGCGCGGCCATACTCAGGTCCCGTTGAGGATCATCAACTGCAGCGCTGCCCGGCGAGCAGTGTCTTCGAGGCCCACGCGGCGGAACGCGGCGATCGCGGCGGTCAGATCGACCAGATTGCCACGCGCACCATGGGCGAACAGCTGCATCGTTTCCAGAATGGCCTCCCCCAGCTGATCGTTGTTCAGCAGCGCATTGATATCCGAGGGGATCGGCGCAGACCATGCGAACCCTTCCGAAATTGCATCCGCCAACGGAGTGGGCGCTTCGGCGCGTCCGGGATCGCCAACCGCCAGAGCAGCCAGGAACGCATTCGCATCGGAACCGTCTGGCGCAGCCTGCGCGGCGTCTTCATAAAGTTCAGACAGCAACAGAATCCGCCAGCGCAGATCCTCGGCGGAGGGATTTGGCAGCGTCAGCGGGGCGAGCTGCGGGGCAAAAAGCTCGGCAAAGGCAACCTCAAGGCCTACGGTCTGCATCTGTGACCATGCAGCGGTCAGGGTCTTGGCAATCGCTTTGGGGTTTCCGGTATTCAGCGCGGTCTCAAAGCGTTGGATTGCGGCGACACGATCCCAGACCGCGCCTGACGCAGCAGGAGAGCGCTCTGTGTAAAGACCCAGTAACTGGTTCGGCGTGAGCGCACCGATGCGGGTCAGACGTTCGGCCGCCTCAACCTGCGCTTTCCATCCGGCCACGTCCCGCAGGTCTGCATTGGCGAATGCGCGGGGCAGTGAGGCGGTGGGCAGGCGTTCACCGATGGCTTCGAACAGGCGAAATGTCAGCGGGTCAGGGTTTTCAGGCTGAGGTAGATATTCGGCGTCTTCAAACAGCTCGGGGCTGAGGAAACGGTCGAGCAAGGCAAGCTCGTCATCGGGCAGAACCTGAAGCGCATGCGCGGCTTCAAGCGTCAACGCGGCCGACGCCCAATCTCCACGCCGGGCTTTGCAGAAGATCTGTGCGGCGTAATCTCGTGACAGATGCGGCTGCGCGATGAGCGCGGTGCAGCTGCGATCCTCGTCCCCGGTCAGCAAAGTCGCATCGAACCAGCGCTTGAAGCGGTCCTGCGTGTCGGTCGGCCCTGCAAGTTGCACCAAGGATTGAACCGGGTCCGATGCGCCCAGTTGCATCAGGCGGTCCAGTCGTGCCTTCAATAAGGTATCCTGCGACTGCGTGCCCGAAGGCGGGCGCGCCTCGGTCAAAAGCAGGGTGAACAGCAGGCGCTGCATCGCGGGGTTGGCCTTGACCGGTACACGGGCAATCAGTTCTGCTAGGCGTTCAGGTTCGCTACCTTGCCATAAATCCACTGGCAGGCCGGTTACGGAAGATGGCACCAAACCCAACGGCGGTGACAGCGCTTCAAGCGGGGTCACCTGCACTTCGGGTTGCAACCCGGTCTGGGTCACTGGCGGCTCCAACAGAACGGTGCCAGGCAGATTCTGGGGCGGATCGGTCAGCCAGTCGATAACCGACAAGGGCTCTGACGTTTGTGCCTGGGCGGTTCCGGCAAGAATAAGCGCCAGCAAGGTGGCTCTAGTCGGCATTCAGAGTGACCGGTTCGCGGATTTCGCTTTGGGGCGCAGAGAAGTCTACACCAAAGAATGGCCCGACATATGCATACCCGATCAGCCCAATGAATCCCAGGCAGATGAGGTATATCAGGAACTTGATCAAACGGCCCATGGGTGAACGCTGCCTCAAATTTTGGTTTTGCCCAAGTTATAACTGGCATTTTTTCCAAGATCACGTCATTCACGATGAAATGAGCGAAATTAAGCATAACCCGTCGCGCCCCGGCACCTCTGATCGGTTTCGATTGCACAAAACCGTTGTTTTGGTTGGCATGATGGGCGCAGGAAAGACGGCTGTGGGGCGTGCATTGGCGGCGCGTCTGGGTGTGCCGTTTCTCGATAGCGATGCCGAGATCGAATCGGCGGCCAATATGACCATCCCCGAGATATTCGCCCGCGATGGCGAACGCTTCTTTCGCGGCAAGGAAACTCAGGTGATCGGGCGGCTGCTGGATGAAGAGCAGAAGGGCATCCTGTCAACGGGGGGCGGGGCATTTCTTGCTGAGGGCAATCGGCAGATGATCTCGGACCGGGGTGTTTCGGTCTGGTTGCGGGCTGACCTGAATGTGCTGTGGAACCGCGTTAAGCATAAGGATACGCGACCCTTGCTGCGCACCGCGGATCCCTATGCGACATTGCGTGATTTGTATCAGGCACGCGTGCCCGTTTATGAACAGGCCGATCTCGTCGCAGATTCGGATGGCGAGACTGCGATCGAAGATATGGTGAACCGGGTTGTAGCCGCGCTTGAGACGCGCCCGGATGTTTTGGAACGGAATTAATGCATCAGACCGTACATGTAGACTTGGCCGAGCGTTCTTATGATGTCGAGATCGGCCCGGACCTATTGGCGCAGGCAGGCGCGCGTATCGCACCGTTGCTGTCGCGCCCTCGTGTTGCGGTTCTAACGGATGAGAGGGTCGCTGATTTACATTTGACTGCTCTGCAAAGCGGCTTGGCCACCTCCGGCATCGAGATGACAGCATTGTCGCTTCCCGCCGGAGAGGCCACCAAAAGCTGGCCGCATTTCGAACGTGCGGTTGAATGGCTGCTGGCTGAGAAAGTCGAGCGCAACGATGTCGTCGTCGCGCTCGGAGGCGGTGTTATCGGTGATCTGGCAGGTTTTGCCGCAGCCGTGATGCGGCGCGGTGTGCGCTTCGTGCAAATCCCAACCTCTCTGTTGGCGCAAGTCGACAGCTCGGTTGGGGGCAAGACCGGGATCAATGCACCTCAGGGTAAGAACCTGATCGGAGCGTTTCACCAACCCTCGCTGGTGCTGGCGGATACTGCCGTGTTGGGAACACTGACGGCGCGCGATTTTCTGGCCGGTTATGGCGAAGTGGTGAAGTATGGCCTGCTGGGGGACGCGGAATTCTTCGAATGGCTCGAACGAAACGGGCCAAGCCTGTCCTCTGGCGATATGGCGGCTCGCGTTCAGGCAGTAACCAGATCGGTTCAGATGAAGGCGGATATTGTTGCCCGCGATGAAACTGAACAAGGTGATCGCGCGTTGTTGAATCTGGGCCATACCTTCTGCCACGCGCTGGAGGCGGCGACTGGCTATTCCGACCGTCTTTTGCATGGTGAGGGTGTCGCCATCGGCTGCGCGCTGGCGTTTGAGCTTTCCTCGCGATTGGGGCTGTGTTCGCAGGAAGACCCGAGCCGCGTGCGGGCGCATCTGCGCGCCATGGGCATGAAGACCGATCTGGCCGATATTCCCGGAAAATTACCGAACGCTGAGGCTCTGGTCGATCTGATGGCCCAGGATAAAAAGGTGATCGATGGACAGCTGCGTTTCATTCTGACGCGCGGCATCGGGAAGGCGTTTGTCACATCGGACGTTCCGAAGGACGCGGTGATCTCAGTGCTCGAAGACGCGCTCGAGATGTGCTGACTACGCGGCTCAGCGCCCCTGTATGATCATCAGCTCGCCGATATTCTCGCGGGTGATATATCCGACCATCTTGCCAGCCTTTGTGCATACCGCAATGGCAGGTGCACCCTCGTGTAACGCGTCCAGAACCTTGTTCAGCCCACTTGTCAGGGAAACCTTGGGTATGTTGGGCTCAACAATCGAAAGGGCCAGTTCCGAGCGTGGGTGATCGCCAGCAAGCGCGGTAAACAGGCGGTCTCGGGTAACAAACCCCAACAACTCGCCTTCGTGATCCAGCACCGGAAACTCATGCTGCGTGGTGTGGATGACGGCCTGCGCTGCGGTTGCCAGCGTATCCTCGGGCGAAAGCGCGTGGAATTCGGTGATCATCGCGTCGCGCGCCTGAACCCGCCGCGCGACTGAGCGCATGGCGACATCCTGACTCTCGGCATTAGCGGCGACGAAGACAAAGATTGCAATCAGAACCAAGATCGGATTGCCCGACGTTAGCCCGAGGAACCCCAATCCAACCGCAACAATCTGCCCGCCGACCGCTGCGAAACGGGTTGCCTTGACCCGATCCATTTTCAGGCACAGCAGGGCGCGAAACACGCGTCCTCCATCCATCGGAAAGGCCGGGATCAGGTTGAATGCGGCCAGCAGCAGGTTCACATAGGCCAATCGGGTCAGTAGATCGGCATGCGTTGATTCAATCTGAGCGAAGGTTTCAAGCTGGGTTCCAGCGCCGAGCAACACCAGAACAAGCCAGATCACCACGTTCACGGCGGGCCCGGCGAGCGCGACCCATACCTCTTGCATCGGTTTTTCCGGCATTCTTTCCAACCGGGCCAGTCCGCCGATCGGCAAAAGCGTGATGTCGGGGGTTCGAATGCCGTAGCGTCGGGCCATTAAGGCGTGGCCGAACTCATGAGCTACAACACAGGCAAACAGCGCCAGAACGAACAGAAGATTGTGGATGGCAGCGTGTAAACCTCCGCTGGAATAAGCGGCGAATCCGACCCATGCCAACAGAAGGAAGAAGGTGACATGGACCCTCAGTTCCGAACCGAGTAATCGGCCGAGCGAGAAGGACCATGCCATTTTTTATCTCCGTCTTGGTTTAGAACGGGATTTCGTCGTCATCGATCCCGCCCGATGCGGGGGTAGGGGCGCTGGATTGACTTCCATATGGGTCGCCATAGCCACCGCCAGCTTGGCCGCCGCCATAACCTCCGCCGCCACCGCCGCCGCCTTCACCGCGACCGTCCAGCATTGTCAGCTCGCTGCGATAGGGCCGCAGGACCACCTCGGTCGTGTATCTGTCTTGGCCCGATTGATCCTGCCACTTCCGGGTTTCCAGCTGTCCTTCGATATAGACTTTACTGCCCTTACGCAGATATTGCTCGGCAACCCGGACCAGAGGTTCCGAGAAGATAGCAACCGAGTGCCACTGGGTCCGGTCCCGACGTTCTCCGGTATTGCGGTCTTTCCAGGTTTCGGACGTCGCGACGCGCAGGTTGCACACTTTTCCACCATTCTGGAACGACCGCACCTCAGGGTCGGCACCGAGATTGCCGATCAGAATGACTTTGTTGACTGAACCTGCCATATATTCCCTCGTTCTTTTCGTCATGGATTGCGCCCGAATCTGGCGCATTGTTCTGTTGGTGACCCTATACGGGCCGGGTCTTGGTTGAAACACAGTGCAACGTTAAGCGGGAAAATATTAGCATGATCTTTACCAAGCTTTCATTTCCAGCTGATTTTACTATAATCCGTCTGGTTGTTGAGCGTGCAGGATTAGCATTAATGCGTTTTCTGGTTGGTGGTCTTTCGATCTTGAGTATTTGTCTGGTGGCCTCGGTTGCACAGGCACAGACACTATCCTCGAAGAACCGCAAAGACATTTTCCTGAAACAGTCCAAAGTTCTGGATAATCGCGCAGCCACGCAATATCGCGGGTCGGAACGGCTCAAACCCAAGACCGAGCGCGGAAAGTTCTCCAAACGCTATACCGGCAACTATCGGGGGCAATTTCTGGAACATGCCCGGAAAGCTGCCCGTCAACACAATATCCCCGAGGATTTGTTCCTGCGTCTTGTACAGCAGGAAAGCGGTTGGAATCCGGCTGCCAAGTCACATAAGGGGGCATTGGGCCTTGCCCAGCTGATGCCGCAGACGGCGCGGCTGCTTGGCGTAAACCCGCATGATCCGATTCAAAATCTGGAGGGCGGCGCTCGGTATTTGTCGTGGCAGTACCGTAAGTTCAAATCCTGGCCATTGGCGCTCGCGGCCTACAATGCTGGGCCGAAAGCTGTCGAGAAGCATGGCGGTATCCCGCCATATAAAGAAACCCAGAACTACGTGAAAGTGATCTGGGGCGGATAACCCTACGAAAAAAGGCCGGTATTGAACCGGCCCTCTCTTCTGATGTTGTGACGGCTTATTCCGCCGCAACTTTGATGACGGGCTCCATGCGCGCCAGTATGTCTTCAGCCAGATGGCATTTGACCTGATGGCCGTCCGCCAGCGTCTGAACCGGCGGCACATGGGATTCGCAGCGCCCGTCCGGCACCTCGGATTTCCAGCGACACCGTGTCTGGAACGGACAGCCCGGCGGCGGATTCATGGCCGAGGGGATGTCGCCTTCAAGCACGATATGCTGTTTCTCAACCGACGTATCCGCGATGGGAACAGCACTCAGCAAAGCCTCGGTATAGGGGTGATAGGGCGGGGCGAAGACCTGATCGGTCGTACCCAGCTCGACCACATGACCCAGATACATCACCATCACCCTGTCGCTCAGATAGCGCACGATTGACAGGTCGTGGCTGATGAACAGCAGCGTGGTTTTGTGTTCCCGCTGGATTTCCATCAACAGGTCGGTCACCGCCGCCTGCACCGACACATCCAGCGCCGAGACAGGCTCGTCCGCCACAACAATCCGCGCGTCACCGGCAAAGGCGCGCGCGATACCTACACGTTGCTTCTGACCACCAGACAGCTGGCGCGGCATCCGGTCGGCGAAAGCGCGCGGCAGCTTCACAAGATCCAGCAATTCCAGCATCCGCTTCTTCCGCTCGGCCTCAGAATTGCCAACACCAAAGATCTCAAGCGCCCGGATGATCTGGCGACCCACTGTCATCGATGGATTCAACGTGTCGAACGGGTTCTGGAACACCATCTGAACCTCGCCAACGGTTTTGGCGTCGCGCTCTTCAATAGGCACAGCTTCGATGTTGCGATTGTCCAGCAGGATTTGGCCGTCAGTGGCTGTCTCAAGCCCCATCAACACTTTCGCAAACGTGGATTTGCCACAGCCGGATTCACCCACAATGGCAAGTGTCTCGGATTCATGCGCCTCGAAACTCAGCGTCTCGTTGGCCTTGACCACCTTGGTTTCGCCGCCACCGAACAGGGCATTGGCCGCCACCTCATAATACTTTTTGAGGTTGTCCATCTTCAGAACAGTCCGGCCGATTTCTCCTTTTTCTTTCTGCTCTCCCACAGTGATCGGAGCGTTCCAGTCGATCTCCTGGAACTTCAGACAGCGCGTGTGATGCCGGTCATTACCGGGCACGGCTTCCATCAAAATGTCCTTGGCATCACAACGCCCTTCTTCAAAGTAATCGCAGCGCGGCCCAAAGTTACAGCCCGGTGGCCGTTCATGGGGCAGGGGGAAGTTTCCCGGAATGGCCACCAACGGACGCGAGTTCTTGTCGGCCCCCGGCAATGGGATCGAGCGGAACAGCGCCTGCGTATACGGATGCTGCATCTCGTCGAACACATCCTTGATCGAGCCGCGTTCGACCGCCTCACCCGAATACATCACACAGAGCCGGTCACAGGTTTCCAGCACAAGCCCGAGGTTGTGCGAGATAAACAGCATCGATGTGCCGTATTTCTTGCCCAGATCCTTGACCAGTTCGACCACCGCGGCCTCAACGGTCACGTCCAGCGCGGTCGTCGGCTCATCCAGGATCAGCAGTGCCGGCTTCGACATCAGCGCCATCGCAATCACGATCCGCTGCTGCTGACCGCCGGAAAGCTGATGCGGGAATGAATTCAGCATCCGCTCGGGATCGGGCAGGCGGACATCGGTCACAACCTCAAGGGCGCGCGCATAAGCCTCTTCGGCGCCGACGCCCTCGTGGATCATCGGAACTTCCATCAGCTGCTTGCCGATTTTCATTGCCGGATTCAGCGAAGCCATCGGCTCCTGATAGATCATTGCGATCTCATTGCCGCGAATGTCGCGCAACTCCTCGGTGGTCATCTCACTCAGGTCACGACCCTTGAACTTGATCGAACCACCAACAATTCGCCCGTTCTTACCGAGGTCCTGCATGACCCCAAGCGCAACAGTGGACTTGCCGCAACCGGATTCGCCAACCAGCCCCACAGCCTCGCCGGGCTGTACGCTGACCGAGAAATCCATCACAGCGGGGATTTCGCGAAGACGGGTAAAAAACGAAATCGATAGCTTGTCGATCTCCAGAATTGGCCCGTCATAATCCGCCAGTTTGTTCATCTTGTTACTCCTCGCGAGAGTCCGGGGGATCCCCTTCATCTGGCTAAAAATATCCCGGGGGTCCGGGGGCAGAGCCCCCGGCCTCGATCACAATCAGTCCTTCAGACTTTCTTCGCGCAGACCATCCGCCAGCAGGTTCAATCCAAGAACCAGCGACAACAAGGCCAACGCGGGTGGAAGGGCCGGGTGCAGGTAGATCGACAAGAGCTTGCGCCCCTCGTTAATCGTCGAACCCCAATCCGGGCTTTCCGGTGGCAGACCCAGCCCGAAGAAACCCAAGGTTCCCAGAAGGATGGTAGTGTAGC
This sequence comes from Ruegeria sp. C2, assembly GCF_056537765.1. NCBI lineage: Bacteria > Pseudomonadati > Pseudomonadota > Alphaproteobacteria > Rhodobacterales > Roseobacteraceae > Ruegeria > Ruegeria sp. C2. The sequence continues at coordinate 633,369 of NZ_JBQFRZ010000001.1, forward strand.
CGATGCGCAGGCAGAAATCGACGATCAGAGGACCGCGAGCGTTTGGCAGGATTTCCCACAGCATGATGTACCACGGACCCTCGCCACGGGTCTGGGCTGCAGCGACGTAGTCGCGGGTTTTGATGTCCAGCGCCAGTCCTCGCACGATACGGAACACCGTGGGTGAGTTGACGAAGACGACCGAGACAAACACCACCAGAATACCGCCCGGAATGTCGAACAGATCCAGATAGGTAGGAAGGCCCCAGATGCGGTAGCTGTCGGTGCTGATGATGTAGCCCCCAGTCGAGATCAACGAGAGATAAAGCCAGAGCGCGACACCCAGAACCCCAATCAGCAACGGCGTCCGGAAGTTTGGGCGCGTGTAGTAGCGTGAGTTCAGCAAAACGCCGAGGAAGATTATCGGGAATACGAACAGTACCGCTGCCATATAGTTCGGCACACCGGTTGCCACGATCTCGGGTGTGACCAACAGGTAGAACAGCAGGATCACCGGGAAGGCGAGGATCAGGTTGGCCAGGAATGACAGCAGCGTGTCCAACCGACCACCGTAGTAGCCTGCGGGCAGACCCAGAGTGATACCGACCATGAAGGCAAACATCGTCGCCAGTGGCGCGATCTGAACAACGATCCAGGCACCTTTGACCATACGGCTAAAGACGTCTCGGGCCAGGTTGTCCCCGCCCAGCAGGTACCAGGCGTATTGGCCGTCCTCCAGATTGGGCAGAGGCGTACCCGGCACCTTGTTCTTCATGCCTGAAATCTGCGCCAGCGGATCATGAGTGACGATAAGATCGAGCGCCCCAAAAATCCCTGTGAAGACCCAGAACATCACAAGGCCGAAACCGATCATGCCGATAGGGCTGTCGAACAGCTTGCCATAAAGGCCCAGCTTGCGTTTGAACGCGATTGACATCGCATAGAGGATAATCAGTGACAGCCATACCGGCAGGAACTGTTGGGATATGGCACCGATGATACCGGCGCCTGTGCCCATCAGAATGCCCAGCACGATGTAGGCGACCGCAAGTCCCACGCTGGCCAGAAAGCTGTAGCGTAGTGCAGCCTGTATCAGGTTCCGAACGCTTGAGCTTGAGGTCAACGTGCCGTCCGGGTTTACCGTCATCTGGTCCTCGGGTAGCACAATGCTGGCCAGCATCCAGACGACGATGGACAGCACCATAAGCCCAAGTGCCAAGGCCAGCAGCGGATTCAGGAAGGCGATAGAGCCGGTCCAGGTAAGTGGTTCCATGATCTAACCCTCCTTATGAAATGCGAATGCGCGGGTTGAGGTAGACATAGCCGATATCCGAGATCAGCTGCGTCACCAGCACCACAAAGACCGACACGACCGAAATCGCCAGCAAGAGCTGGATGTCGTTGTTGCCCGCCGCCTGCACCAGCGCCCAGCCAAAGCCCTTGTAGTTGAACAGGGTCTCGACGATCACAACGCCGTTCAGCAGCCACGGGAACTGCAGCATGATGACGGTGAAGGGTGCGATCAGCGCGTTGCGCAGCGCGTGCTTCATGACGATGTTCGGGAAGGACACACCTTTCAGACGTGCGGTTCGGATATACTGCGCCGTCATCACCTCCGTCATTGAGGCGCGGGTCATCCGGGCGATATAGCCCATCCCATAAAGTGCAATCGTCAGGACGGGTAAGAAGAAGTTCTCAAACGTCGGGTTCTCCATCGCTTGAGTTGCGGTGCCTTTGAACCATTTCAGACCGACAGCAGAGGACGTGAAGATCGCAATAAAGATTACGCCTGACACATATTCTGGTGTCGCCGTCGTGGTAATGGCAAAGGTCGAAAGTGTCCGGTCAGTTGCCGAGCCTTCTTTCATGCCTGCCAAGATGCCGAGGATCAGCGCCGAAGGGACCATCAGCAGCATCACCCAGAGCATCAGTCGACCGGTCAGAGCGAGCCTGTTGCCAACCACGGTTGAGACCTCGTCCTTGAAGACGGTCGAATATCCCCAGTACCCCTGCAGAATACCGCAGAAATTGGGGGACTCTTCGGCAGTTTTGCCCGGCAGAATGCATCTGCCCTGAACCGTGCCGTCCTCATTCGTGTAACGGAACGAAGGCAGGACACCCAGCCACTCGCCATATTTGATCGGCGTGGATTGGAGGTAACCGTTTTTTTCGAGATAGCTCTCGACCTGCTCATCCGACATCCGGAAATTGCCTTGCGTCTTGGCAAGTTTTTCGAGGTTCGGATAGAGATTGGTCAGAAAGAAGACCAGGAATGTCAGACATAATGCTGTCAAAAGCATGATGCCTACGCGCCTTAGAATGAAAAGTCCCATATTAGCCCCTGTTGGTCGGCCTGCGTGAACTGCAGATTACTTCAGGCATCGCTGATTTTTTGTCGCCGTGTTCAGGACGAAAAGGCCGCGCCAATCGGCGCGGCCCCTGTTTCTTGGGTTAGGATGTCAGGCCGAACTTATACAACTGCGGTAGGTCCGCGATGTGTTTTTCGACGCCGACCATGTTGTCACGATGGTGGCGCATCGCGGTCCGCCAGTACGGCTGGATGGTCACACCTTCGTCAATCATGATCGCCTGCAACTTGGCCATCACCTCGCGGCGCATGTCGACATCCGCGATCGAGTTCGCCTCGGCCAACAGCTTATCGAACTCTTCATTGGCGAAACCGGACTCGTTCCACGCCACACCCGACTTATAGGCCAGCGCCAGAACCTGAGTGCCCAGCGGGCGGTGGTTCCAGTTGGTCGATGAGAAGGCGTATTTCGTCCAGTCGTTCCAGAAGGTCGAGCCCGGCAGAACCGTGTGCTTGGCCTTGATGCCCGCGTCGTTCAACTGGGCGACTACAGCAGCGGTGGTATTCCGGCGCCAGTCATCATCGATGGACTGAACTTCGTGCTCGAAATCACCCATGCCGGCTTCGTCCATCAGCGCCTTGGCCCCTGCGGGATCGTAAGGAATACGGGTTATCGCCGAATCGTATTCGGGGTGCATCGGGCCAACATGGCAGTTGTCTGCCGGGATACCGTAACCTGACATACCCAGCTCGAGGCACACTTCGTTGTCGACCGCCATAGCCAGAGCCTGACGTACACGCTTGTCGCCATAGATCTTGTTGCCGTCCGCATCTTCCGCCAGCTGGTTCGGACGGATTACGATCGTGAAACCCGACGGGATTTCCGAACGAACAAGGCCAATGCCGTCAAAGATGTCGACGAATTCACCAACCGACTCCCAGTTCATGTCGATCTCTTCGGCCTCGTAGGCGGCCAGGAACGCGGCCGGGTCGGTGCCGTAGTCGATGAATTCGATCCGGTCGATATAGCCGCCTTTGCCGGCCTCATAGCCCCACCAGTCGAAGTCCTCGTTGCGGACAAGAACGCCCTTGACGCCAACTTCATGGCTTTCAGGGATCATGAAGCCGGTGCCCACAGGGTTGGAGAGCATGTCGTTTGCGTCAAAGCTGCTGTGGACGATGGCACCCGGATAGTCGGCCATACCTGGGATGATGGTGATATCCGGTGCGCTACACTTCAGCTTCACAGTGTGCGAGTCGACAACGGTGATCGCACCGTCTGCAGCTTTCTGAGTGCTATCGTCGATCAGCGACGCCATGCGGGACGCCATCGAGTTGCCCTCAAGCGATGCGTCGCACCAGCCTTCGATGTTGCGCGCCACGTCTTCGGCAGTGAAGTCGTCGCCGTTGTTCCACTTGACGCCTTTGCGGACGTTCAGAGTGTACTCGGTCGCGTCGTCATTGGCTTCCCAGCTTTCCAGCAGCATTGGCTTGAACGAGCCGTCATTGTTGTACTCGACAAGATACTCCAGCCAGCCTGCGGTGAAGGTCGCAATCTGAGTCCAGTCATAAGTCCGCGGATCCTTGAGCGCGCGTACTTCCATCTGATAGCGGATTGTGCCACCGCGCTGCGCCTCTTGCGCGGCAGCCGGTGATTGGAGGCCGATCATCCCGTAAGCGGTCGGAACGGCCACACCCAGCGCAGTGACACGAGCCAGAAATTCGCGGCGATTCAGGTCGCCATTACGATATTCCTGCGCGTGCATCTCTGCCGCCCAATGCATCGGCTTTCCGTTGATTGTCTGATTTTCCATAGATGTCTCCCTGTGACACTGAATTTTTTTGGATTTTATAGTGCGGATTTATTGATCCTGACCCTGGTGCCGCCGGTTCTTGCCGGTTATCTGGGCCGCGCACTCTATTTCTGGATTTCTGAACATCCCCATGCGGGCATTCGGCACCAGTTTTTTGCTGCCGTCAATGTCGGAAATCGTCATCATTTGTACAAAAGCGACATCCGAAAGGAAAGTGCAATGGATAGGGCATCAATCTGAAACTTGCTTGTGCAGTCGCGCCGACATTGTCGAACCTGTGATTGCTCGCAAATTCGGTTGATGGTCAAGCTTCTGTTATTTCAATGTTTTTGACCAAATGATCTAAATTGCAGCATTCAACTGATGCCAGGCCTTCATCCGAGCCCGAAACCAGGTGCGCTGCCGTTTGGCGAACTGACGTGTCGCAATCGTGGCCCGTTCGCGTGCGTCAGTCAGCGACATCCGGTCGTCAAGATATGCCATCAGTTCAGGTACGCCGATTGCCTTGAAGGCGGGCAGGGCGGGGTCATAGAGGTCGCGCATCGCAGCGACTTCTTCTATCGCGCCCTGTTCCAACATCTGGTCAAACCGGCGATTGATCCGGTCCAGCAGCCAATCCTTTTCGGCGTCGAAAACGATGGGGACAGTATCCTGCAGGTTCAGGACCGGCGGCGGGGTATCGGCCTGCCATTCAGACAAAGGTCGACCAGTGGCGTGCTGAACCTCCCACGCGCGCTGGACGCGGGCGCGGTTGCGACGGTCCAGTCTAGCAAGCGTTTCGGGGTCCACACCTTCGATCAACTCTTCCAACGACAATGCATCGGCTTGCTCCCGGATTTCAGGCGGAGTTGCAGGGATGTCGGCCATACCCTCAGTCAGCGCCGAGAAATACAGGCCCGTTCCGCCGACGATGATCGGACGCGTTTTGCTCTTCAACAGCGGCGTGACTTCGCGGACCCAATGCCCTGTCGAATAGGTCTGGTCCCAAGCGACATGGCCATAGAGCAGGTGCGGCGCGCGCGCCTCCTCCTCGGACGACGGCCGGGCAGAGATGACGCGCCAACATTCGTAAACTTGACTGGCATCTGCGTTCACGATTACGCCACCGAAACGCTCGGCAATCATCAACGCCAACGCGGACTTGCCCGAGGCTGTCGGGCCCGCAATCAGTACAGGTTTGTCGTCCGGAATCGAGGGCAACTGGCTCCATAGCCGGTCGGCAGTCGTGTCGGCCATCGTTACTTGCCCTATTCCTGACTATCCGCATTGAACCTGCGGAAGTTTTGCTTCATTTTGCGCCGGAAAATAACCCCGTGCCAGCCCGGAGCGCAACATGACCCTTCCCTCATCCGTCGAGACCCCGAAAACAAAGTACAATCGCGTCATGTTGAAGATATCGGGCGAGGCATTGATGGGGGATCAGGGATTCGGCCTGCATCCGCCCACCGTCCAGCGCATCGCGCAAGAGGTCAAATCGGTCCATGATCTGGGTGTCGAAATCTGCATGGTGATCGGCGGAGGCAATATCTTCCGTGGCCTCAGCGGATCAGCGCAGGGGATGGAGCGGACGACCGCAGATTACATGGGCATGCTGGCCACGGTCATGAATGCGCTGGCTATGCAATCTGCGTTGGAGGCGGTAGGGGTCTTTACCCGCGTTATCTCGGCCATTCGGATGGATGAGGTCTGCGAGCCCTACATTCGCCGCCGGGCAGTGCGTCACCTCGAAAAGAAAAGGGTCTGCATCTTTGCTGCGGGCACCGGCAATCCTTATTTCACCACGGATACCGCCGCCACGCTACGCGCCAATGAAATGGCGTGTGAGGCCATTTTCATGGGTAAGAATGGCGTGGATGGGGTTTACGACAAAGATCCCAAGACCAATGCAGATGCAGTCCGCTATGACACCGTCAGCTATGACGATGTTCTGGCCAAGCGCCTGCGCGTCATGGATGCCTCAGCCATCGCTTTGGCGCGTGACAACAACCTGCCTCTTATCGTTTTCGGCCTGGATGAGCCCGGTGGATTCCGGGGTATCTTGGCTGGCGAGGGCACTTATACCAAGGTGCAAGGCTAAAGGACCAGGCCGGGCGATTACGCCCGGCCATTTTTGTCAGGTCTGGCCCTCAAAGAAGCCTACAGAATTCCCGTCGGGATCCGTGGCATAGAAAAAGCGTCCGGCGGGGATTTGTACGGGGTCCGAGACCACTTGTCCGCCGCCGCGTTCAACCCGTTTCATGACGTCTTCCAGGCGACCACTGGCGGCCAGGTGCAGGGTTGGTCCCTGACCGTTTTCTGCAGGTTTGCCGGGATACAGATGCAGGGCGACACCCTTATCAGGGTCTACGGGTTTGAAAACCGCCATTGGTGTGGGACAGTTCGGATCAAGCTGTAGGTCGGCTCCGGTCACGTCGGAATAAAACGCGATGGCTTTGTCCAAATCGCGGACGGGCAGTTCGCCCCAGACCAGAAAATCCTTTGGAATATAGTTCATTGTCGTGCCTCATGGAATTCAGGGTGGTCCGAGTGTTGCATGATCTGATGACAGGCTGTGGCATCAGATCATCGGCTTGACTGAATGAAAATCCTCTGGCTAGTTGGCGCGGTCAATCGGGTGAACGCGTTTCACCCGAAGGGCTGCCGACGATCCCTCAGCGCAGCGATAGGGGCGCGGCTTGGCTGGAAGACCTGCCATGTTTTCGGAACGGTCCGGGATCATGCGCGGATCGTCCGCCAAGACGTGGACGCTGACTAAGGAGAGACGCGGGATGACATCCCTTGATATCGATTTTGTGCGGGCGCAGTTTCCCGCCTTTGCCGAGCCCAGCCTGCAGGGGCAGGCGTTTTTCGAGAACGCTGGCGGTTCTTATACCTGCAAGCCGGTGATCGACCGCCTGTTTCGGTTTTATACACAACGCAAAGTTCAGCCCTATGCGCCTTACGAAGTCAGCCAGCTTGCAGGGGCCGAGATGGATGAGGCCCGCACCCGTTTGGCTGCGCTGATGGGGGTCGAAGCGGATGAGCTGAGCTTTGGCCCATCGACCACACAGAATACTTACGTGCTGGCGCAGGCCTTCCGGCAATGGATGCGGCCGGGCGACGCCATTGTTGTCACCAATCAGGATCACGAGGCAAATTCCGGCCCGTGGCGTCGGCTGGCGGATGACGGCATCGAAATCCGTGAATGGCAGATCGACCCTGACACCGGCTCGCTGAACCCACGGGGTCTTGAGAACCTTCTGGACGACAAGGTCCGGTTGGTTTGCTTTCCGCATTGCTCGAACGTGGTGGGTGAGATCAACCCGGTGACCGAAATCACTGCGATTGCACACGCCGCAGGCGCGTTTGTCTGCGTCGATGGCGTATCTTATGCGCCGCATGGATTGCCGAATGTCGGTGATCTGGGCCCCGACATCTATCTGTTCTCGGCCTATAAGACATATGGACCACATCAGGGCCTTATGGTCATCCGCCGCAGCCTGGGTGAGATGTTGCCCAATCAGGCGCACTATTTTAACGCGGCATCGCTTTATAAACGGTTTACTCCGGCTGGCCCTGATCATGCCCAGATTGCGGCCAGCGCCGGGATGGCCGACTATCTGGATCAGCTTTGCGCTCATCATGCCGGGCCTGATACCGGTGCCGCTGCGCGCGGCGCATTTGTGCACGACCTGATGCGTGCGCATGAGGTGACGCTGCTTCAGCCTCTGCTTGATGCGGTGAAGGACCGAAACGCCCTGCGTCTGATCGGACCCTCGGACGCGACACGCCGCGCGCCCACGGTTGCTTTGGCGCTGAACACAGCGGCTGAACCTGTTGCCGCCGAACTTGCCAAATATGGCGTCATGGCCGGGGGCGGTGATTTCTACGCTGTCCGTCCCTTGCAGGCGATGGGCGTCGATCCTGAACAGGGCGTCTTGCGGCTCAGTTTCACGCATTACACCACCGAACAGGAAATTAGTCAGCTTTTGGAGGCGCTTGATCGCGTTTTGTGATCCACTATCTGTCCCGTTTCGTACACTGAGGAAAACATGGGTCGGATATGGCAACAGAGCAGCCTGCAGTCATTCTATGGTTTCGCCGCGATCTTCGGCTTTGCGATCATCCCGCACTTTGCGCTGCGGTACAGTCGGGTGCCCCGATCATTCCCGTTTATATTCTGGATGATCAGGTTCACGCCCTCGGCGCGGCACCAAAATGGCGTTTGGAGAAGGGCCTAGAGGTTTTTTCGCGCACTCTCAGAGGCGTCGGTAGCCGTCTGATCCTGCGCCGGGGTAACGCTCTGGACGTTCTTCAACAGCTGGTGACCGAAACCGGTGCCCGCGCAGTTTACTGGACGCGGGCCTATGATCCCGGGGCAATCGCGCGAGACAAGCAGATCAAATCCACGCTCTCAGAGCAGGGGATCGAAGTACGCTCGTTTCCCGGAAATCTGTTGTTCGAGCCTTGGGCTGTTGAAACCAAGGCAGGTCAGCCTTTTCGAGTCTTCACTCCGATGTGGCGCGCAGTGCGAGACCGGGACGTACCGCCACCCGAACAGATGCCCGTCCGGGTACCGGCACCACAGAACTGGCCGTCGTCAGATCTGCTGTCCGAGTGGCAGTTGGATCGAAGGATGCAGCGCGGAGCGCGCATCGTCGGTCGGTATGTAAGGGCAGGTGAAGACGCGGCCTTGGATCAGCTAGCTGCATTTCTGGACCGCCTTAGCTTCTATTCTGATCAAAGGGATCGGCTGGATGTGGCTGGCACTTCTGATCTCTCCGAATACCTCTCGCTCGGAGAAATCGGTCCACGCACGGTTTGGCATCGGGTGCAGGCTGCTGCTCAGATGGGTGTCTCAGGGGCCGAGGCTTACTTACGGCAACTGGTCTGGCGTGAGTTCGCCTATCACCTGATGTACCACTGGCCGCATCTGTTGCATCGCAACTGGAAGCCGGAATGGGACGCATTCCTCTGGAACACCGATCCGGACAGGCTTGAGGTACAGGCCTGGATGCAAGCCCGGACAGGCGTTCCGCTTGTGGATGCCGGGCTGCGCGAGATGTATGTGACTGGCCGGATGCACAATCGTGCGCGGATGATCGTTGCAAGTTATCTGACCAAGCATCTGACAACGCATTGGAAAATCGGAATGGACTGGTTTGCCGATTGCCTGATTGACTGGGATCCCGCTGCGAATGCGATGGGGTGGCAATGGGTGGCAGGTTCGGGCCCGGATGCTGCACCTTATTTTCGGATATTCAACCCGAACACGCAACGAGAACGCTTTGATCCAAATGCCAAATATCTGGATAGATGGATCGCGGAAGGGCGGGCTGAGCCCTCGGCAACCGCACTGAGCTATTTCGAAGCTGTTCCCCGACCCTGGGGTTTGTCGGCACAAGAAAGCTATCCGAAACCGGTCGTGTCTTTGACCGATGGACGTGCCCGTGCGCTGAGCCTCTATGAACGTCGCAAAAACCAGTAAGGAACTGAAAACTTGCCAGAAACCGAATCCCGTCCTAGCCTGAACCCGCAACCGCAGAGGGGAGAGCGGATGTTTCTGACGTCCACAGATGGGCAGGACAACCTGCCGAGGTATTTTGCGCAGGTCTTCAAGATGCTGAAGCGGATGGAGTCCGGGCGGCTTGATATTGCCCTGCCGGATGGCCGCGTTTTCCGCTCGGACGCGCCCAAGCCCGGCCCTGTTGCCCATATCGACATACATGACCCGGATGTTTTTGCGCGCCTTGTACGAGAGGGCGAATTGGGTTTTTCCGACGCTTATCTGGAAGGCGACTGGAGTACGCCCGATCTGCGCAGCTTCATGGACCTTGTGCATCTCGGAACGGAAACAGTCTATGATGATTTCACCGGAAAGTTTCTGGTTCGCGCTTATGAACGCCTGAGGTTCTGGTTGCATCGCAATCACAAGTCGCAGGCAAAAAAGAACATCTCATACCACTATGATCTGGGGAACGAGTTCTACGGTTTGTGGCTGGACGACACGATGACCTATTCCAGCGCAATCTTCGAAACCGGGCAGGAGAGCCTGGAAAAGGCGCAAACTGCGAAATACGCCAGCCTGGTGGATGAGATGGAGGCCAAACCTGGTGACCATATCCTTGAAATCGGATGTGGCTGGGGTGGGTTTGCCGAGTATGCTGCCAAGGAACGCGGCCTGCGCGTGACCGGCCTGACCATAAGTCAGGAGCAATTGAAGTTTGCGCAAGAACGCATTGATAAGGCAGGTCTTTCTGATCTTGTGGAATTCAAGCTGCAGGACTATCGCGACGAACAGGGACAATATGACGGGATCGCATCGATCGAGATGTTCGAGGCCGTAGGTCAGAAGTATTGGCCTGTCTATTTTGACACTGTGCGTGATCGTTTGAAGCCAGGAGCGCAAGCGACCCTTCAGATCATCACGGTCGCGGATCATCGCTGGGACGTTTATAAGAACGGCGTTGATTTCATTCAGAAATACATCTTTCCCGGGGGTATGCTGCCTGCGCCGACGATCCTGAAAGAACAGATCGCACAATCGGGGCTGAGTGTTGTGCGCTCCAAGGAGTTCGGCAAAAGTTATGATCTGACGCTTCGGCGCTGGTACGAGACGTTCAATGCCAAATGGGATGAGATCGCGGACATGGGCTTTGATGAGCGTTTTCGCCGCATGTGGAATTATTATTTGACCGCGTGTGGCGCAGCCTTTGACACCGGCAATTGTGATGTGACACAGATCACTGTAGCCAAACCGAGTTAAAGACGGAAAAACCGAATGCCTACAGCCTCACGTCTTGTCGCAGCTATTTGCCTGCTGGTGGTGGCGTTTCTCGTGTCGGGTATGGTGATCAGCAACGGGGAAGAGGGCAAGGACTATGGGTATTTTACCTATGTCAACATGGCCCTCGGGGTTGTTTGCGGCTGGGTCGTTATGGGTAAGCGCGCCGGGCGCGGTTGGACTGCCGGGATCAACAATGGTCTGACCGGAGTGGCTTCCTTGGTGTTCTGGGGTCTGTTCGTGCAGGGCACCTACGAGATGTTCAGTCTGGCGATGCGCCATCGATACGGGGGGCCGTTTGAGGCGTTGCTTGCGATCTTCAAGATCGGCGTAGAGTTTGGCCAGCAACTGCTGGCACCTGAGATTCTCTGGACCTTTGCGATCGGTGCGGTGATCAGTGGCATACTGACCGAAATCGCCTTCCGCCGCTGGAAATAAACACGCGTGATCCGGTTGGGGCACTGATTGATGTCAAATCTGTTTTTTTACGGCACCTTGCGGCATCTCCCTTTGCTTGAGCTTGTGCTTGGCCGCCCGATTTCAGAAATGGTCGTAACGCCCGTCGTGCTGCAAGATCACGCGGTTTATGGCGTCAAAGATCAGATTTTCCCGATGATCTTGAAGGAGAAAGGTAGCACCGCCGACGGACTTTTGGTTCAGAATCTGAGTGTCGAGGATTTGGAAAGGCTGGCTTTCTATGAGGGCGGATTTGATTACGATCTGAGCCCTCAGCAGGTTGAGTGTGAAGATGGATCGATCCTTCCGGCTCGTGTGTTTTATCCTCAGCCGGATCTTTGGACGCGGGACCAAGCGTGGTCTTTGCAGGACTGGGTTGATCGCTGGGCCGAGGTCAGCCTGTTGGCCGCGGAAGAGGTCATGGCCCTCTATGGAACAATCGAGACTGCGCTGGTCGCGCAGAGCTATCCTTCGATATTAATGCGCGCTTGGGCCCGATTGCTCAACCGCCAACGGGGCAACGAAGATCAGGGCGATGCCGAACAAGATGTGATCGTAAAGCATCATGAGCGTTCCTATGTCGGTTATTTCGGTATGGGCGAAATGGACCTGCAGCATCGTAAATACGATGGTTCAATGAGCCCCGTTTTGCGGCGTAGCGCGTTGATGCAAGGGGCAGCGGCGATTGTACTGCCCTATGATCCGGTGCGTGATACAGTGCTGCTGGTCGAGCAATTCCGTGCGCCGGTTTTCATGAGCGACGATTCCGATCCATGGTTGTGGGAGCCGGTTGCGGGTATGGTCGATCCCGGAGAAACCCCGGAACAGACGGCGTATCGCGAAGTGCGAGAAGAGGCACATGTATCGCTGAATAGGTTGGAATATGTCGGGGGTGCATATTCATCCACCGGGTCTTCGACCGAATATGTCTATCTGTATGTTGGGCTGGCCGATCTGACTGGCACGGTCGAAGGTGTAGGTGTGGCCACCGAGGGTGAGGATATTCGCAGTAAAATACTGCCCTTTGGTACATTCATGGACAAGGTAGATGCCCATGTTTTCAAAGACCTGAAGCTTTTGACATTGGCACATTGGCTGGCGCGACACCGTGATCGGCTGCGGGCTTAACTATCGCGACTTGTGGTTGCGGCGGGGCGCCTGTAAATCTTCTGCAATACCAAATGACAAGAGGGTGCCATGCGCATTGCACGAGACCTTGCCGACGCGGTCGGTAAAACACCTTTGATCCGGCTGCGCCGCATCAGCGACGAAACTGGCTGCGAGATTTTGGGCAAGGCCGAATTCATGAACCCTGGCCAGTCGGTCAAGGATCGCGCGGCGCTATATATCATCCGCGACGCTATCGCGCGCGGTGATTTGAAACCGGGCGGCACAATTGTCGAAGGCACCGCTGGTAACACCGGTATTGGCCTTGCGCTGGTTGGGGCCTCGATGGGCTTTAAGACGGTGATCGTGATCCCCGAGACCCAGTCGGAAGAGAAAAAGGACATGCTGCGCCTGGCCGGGGCGCAGTTGGTGCAGGTACCTGCCGCACCCTATCGCAACCCCAACAACTTTGTGCACTATTCACGCCGCCTTGCCGAAGAGCTTGCCCAGACTGAGCCCAATGGCGCGATCTGGGCCAACCAGTTCGACAATGTGGCAAACCGGCAGGCGCATGTCGAAACCACTGGTCCCGAAATCTGGGAACAGACAGGTGGAAAGGTTGATGGTTTCATCTGTGCCGTTGGCTCGGGCGGGACCCTTGCGGGCGTCGCCGATGCGCTGCAGCCCAAGGGTGTCAAGATTGGTCTGGCTGATCCGATGGGGGCAGGGCTCTATTCCTATTACACAACCGGTGAGATCGCGATGGAGGGCGGCTCGATCGCAGAGGGCATCGGGCAGGTGCGGGTGACAAAGAACCTTGAGGGGTTCACCCCTGATCATTCCTACCAGATCACCGATAACGAAGCGCTGCCTTATATTTTCGATCTGCTGCGCGAAGAGGGGCTGGTCATGGGCGGTTCGACCGCGATCAATATGGCGGGCGCGGTTCGGTTGGCGAAGGAGTTGGGGCCGGGTCACACCATTGTCACCATCTTGTGCGACTATGGCACGCGTTATCAATCGAAACTGTTCAACCCTGAATTCCTGCGCGAAAAGGAACTGCCGGTTCCCGACTGGATGACCGAAGCGCCGCGCAGCATCCCCGGTGTATTCGAGGACGTGTGATGTTGCGACAGGTCCGCCTGTTTCTGATCCTCGCCGCCTTATGTCTAATTGGGCTGGGCGGCATGGCCTCGGCCCAGCTGACCGACCGGCAGAGCGAATATTATCAGGGATGGATCAGCACGGCGGACCGCGCAGAATCGGTGATCAGCGCCAATCGGGCGTCGAATGCTGCGCTCGAAAATCTGCGTTCGGAAATAAATGGTTACCGCGAAGACTTCAACAAGGCTCGTGGTGCCAATACCGATCGAATTCAGACACTGGAAAGCCAGCTCAAGGCTTTGGGTGATCCCCCAGCCGATGGTGAAACGGAACCTGAAGACATAGCAAAGCTGCGCGAGCATCTTGAAACGCAGCTCAATAGTCTTCGAGTCCCACGCATCATCTCGGAAGAAGCGTTCAGCCGGGCGAACGGCCTGATCAGTGAAATTGACCGTATCATCCGCGACCGGCAGGCAAAAGAGATGCTTGAGAGGGGACCATCTCCGGTCAACCCAGTTTATTGGGGGCCTGCATGGAATGATGTAAAAGAAGCCACCCGCAGCCTGGTCAACGAGACCACCAAGAATTTGAAGACTGACGTGGTGCGTGAACAGATACGCGAACGCAGTCTGGGCATTTTTGCGCTGCTCGTAGTCTCGGCGGTTTTGCTTCTGTATGGGCGGTACTGGTCCGAGAAAGGCGGTGCGTATCTGCGCTCGCTTGGGGGGCAAGGCAGCGGTGTCTGGACATTCGTTGTCTCACTCTTTCGCATTTTGTTGCCATGGCTTGGCGTCTGGGCACTGGTCGAAGCGGTAATGTTGACCGGTGTGCTGGGACTGCGTGGCATGCTGTTGTTCGACAACATACCGTACTGGGCCGCGATCATCTTCTATTTCGACTGGATCGGCAGACAGATCTATCTGATGGGCGCCGCGCAGGATTTTCAGCGTCTATCTCAAGGCAAAATCAGGGAAATTCGAGTTTATGTCGATCTTTTGGCTGTCATGCTCATACTGCACGAACTGGTGCAGTTGTTCGAGCAGATCGAGAACATCTCGGATGCGACACGGGCTGTAGTTGGATTCCCGGTCGTATTGGCGACGGCTCTGCTGTTGTTGCGGGTGCGCCAGATTCGTCAGACCGATGTGAGAAATGATGGATCCGAGCAAGACGCGCCTCGTCGCGCGGCGGGCTTCAGTCAACTGATTGAGTTTCTACGACGAGCTCTGTTCCTGTTGGGAGTTGCCACACCAGTTCTGGCGATTTTCGGCTACATAAACGCAGCCGAAGGGATCGTCTTTCCGGCGGTGAAGACTCTGGTCTTGATCGCGGCGCTGGTCATTGTTCAGCGGTTCTTCAGCATGGTTTATGGCTGGCTAACGGGGCAGGGTGAGGCCGCGCGTGATTCTTTGTTCTCGGTTCTGGTCGGGTTTGCATTGGCGATACTGGCGCTTCCCATTCTGGCCATCTACTGGGGCGCGCGCGAGACCGATCTATTGGAGGCCTGGTCGCGACTATTGCTGGGGTTCAATATCGGCGGCGTCACGATATCGCCCAGTAATTTTCTGGTCTTTGTCGCGGTGTTTGCCATTGGCTATACGCTGACCCGATTGCTGCAAGGCGGTCTGAGAAACTCGCTGCTGCCCAAGACCAAGATTGACCCCGGCGGTCAGAACGCAATCGTTTCTGGCACCGGTTATGTCGGTATCTTCCTGGCCGCACTGATTGCGATCATTGTCGCGGGCTTTGATCTTTCCTCGCTTGCGATTGTCGCAGGGGCCTTGTCGGTTGGTATTGGTTTCGGGCTTCAAACCATTGTTTCGAACTTTGTGTCAGGCATCATCCTGCTGGTTGAACGCCCGATCTCGAAGGGTGACTGGATCGATGTGAACGGGATGATGGGGTATGTCCGCGATATCTCGGTCCGTTCAACACGGATTGAAACCTTTGATCGGACGGATGTGATCGTTCCGAACTCGGATCTGATCAGCGGCGTGGTCACCAACTACACGCGCGGAAATACGATTGGTCGGGTGATCGTGCCTGTGGGCGTGGCCTATGGGACAGATACCCGCAAGGTCGAAACTATTCTGGGTGAGATTGCGAATTCTCACCCGATGGTTCTGGCGAACCCCGCGCCCAGTGTTGTTTTCCAGGGATTCGGAGCGGATTCTCTGGATTTTGAGATCCGTGCGATTCTGCGCGACGTGAACTGGGTTCTGTCGGTCAAATCCGATATGAACCACGAGATCAACCGCCGCTTTGTCGAAGAAGGAATCGAGATTCCATTCGCCCAACGAGATGTATGGCTGCGCAATGCCGAAGTCTTGCGTGATGACAACGCACGATCGTCAGAGGCGGAAGCAATGACGCAGGAAAAGCCCGCAGATCACCGCAAGGGTCCTGCTGGTCTGACTGAAACCGATCTGGATTCGCCGGACGGAGAAGAGCTGTAATTCGACTGCAATCGGGCCTTGCAAATCTGGTTTCGATGGTCCAAATATCGCCGGCACGGAGAGGTGGCCGAGTGGTCGAAGGCGCACGCCTGGAAAGTGTGTAGGCGGGAAACCGTCTCCAGGGTTCGAATCCCTGTCTCTCCGCCATATTCCACAGCCGCTGCCGATAATTTGTCGAGGTCAAACAATGCAATGTGCATTCGTGATCGCGAGACTATTTTGCCTCGTCCACGTTGCGAATTTTAGACGAACACCTGCCATATTTTGGTAAAAAGAAAGAGCGAGTATCCGATAGACGAACGAGATTGACTCGAAATCATCGCCGAACTGGTGTTTTGTTTTCGGGCGGATGTTGAAGACTGATATCAGTAAAAGTGAGGTTGGAGCGTAATGTATAGAACTGCTTTGAGTTTAGTGGGTTTGTTTTTGTGTATGGGTGTTTCACAACCTGCATGGTCCTCAGATTATCCTCCGCGTCAGGCCAATCCGGTAAATGTAAAACAAATACATAGCGGGCATAGCCTTTCGGATACTTACATGGTTTATCCTTGGCCCGGACTGCTCATACTCGCGACAAGCGCGCTGCGCGGCACTCAACCTTACGACAACATTGCAAAATCAACTACTCCCGGCGCTGGACTGAAATGGCGTTGGCATAATCCAGTAGAGCATGGGGCGCCTGACGCGCGTCAAGATATTGGCAGGTTTGAGCTTCTCGTTACGACGGAAGGCGTTCCTTTGTACCCCGACCCTCAAGCATTCAAAGTAGATACACTCGATTACGTCGAGAAATGGGTCAAACACGCTTGGCAGAACGGTAATCATGGGAAGGGTGCCGAAGTCATGCTTTATAGCACTTGGGTGTGGTGGCAGAATCCCGGAGATGTACGACCCGACGGCGAAGGCCATATACCGTTTCGAGAACGCCTGGATATCGAGGGAGCTCGTTGGGAGCAGATGCAAGATCATGCCAATGCGGTTCGGCCGGAGGGCATGCCTTTGATTTACATGATACCGGGCCACAAGTTGATGATGCGCATCTACGATGACATCGAGGCGGGAAAGGCTCCGGGCCTCAGCAGCATCGGTGATATCTTTGAGGACGACATTCATGTCAACAAATTGGGCAGATACGCAGTAACTTGTCTGGTCTGGGCAGTCGTTTATCAGAGAAACCCGCGCGAGATACCAAACACCTTCATCCACGGTGACAATCAGAAACTTGTAATTCCTTATGAGCAGGCAAACTACTTCAAGAAGGTCGCTCTTGAGGTTGCTCAGGACTATGATCGTGCTGGGGTGCCGTGACGCCTGCGTGTTTTCTTTCGTACAATCGACGATCAGAATTTGCCGCAGAATATATGTTGGCGATATTTTCAACACGCTATCGTCAGCCTTGGTTCAAAAAAGTTAACAAAACTGTCAGTTTGATATAACCTTCTAGTGTTATTGCCACTAATCATTCGGTTTTGTGTTGTGAGTCAGACGATCTATGAAAAGTATGGTGGCTTCAAAACCATCAGCCGCATTGTGATGTCATTCTACGAGATGGCGTTGGAATCCGATGAAATCGGGGACTATTTCGATGATATCGACATGCCGCGTCTGATTGATCATCAGACAAAATTTGTTTCATCGTTGGTCGGAGGTCCGGCTTCGTTTAGCGATGACCGGATAGAAGCGGTTCATCGGCATCTGAAGATCACGCACTCGGATTTCGATGAAATGGCTGCGCTGTTTAGCGAAGCGTTGGCGATGCACGGTATGTCAGAGCCAGACATAAACGTCGCGCTGGACGCGATTGAGAGCAAGCGGTCAATTATCGTAGCCCGGAACGCTGCATGAGCATTCTCGCCATCAACGAGCATTTGTTGCGTGCGATTGGTGTCGGTGTCGCGGTGCTGCGCGCATCGGATTTGACCTTTGTGTTCCATAACGGGCCGTTTGCCGAATGGTTCGGAACGCCGGAGGAAGGGCAGACCTTATTGGATATTTTGCCCCGCCTGGACCGGAAAGAGCTTGAGGACGTAAAGCAATCCGGCCTGCGCTATTCAGTGGAACTGCAGATTAAGCCCAAGCGCCGGACGCTGATCTTTGCCACGACGGTCTCTCTCGCCAATGGTTTGGATGAACAGGTTCTGGTGGTTGAGTGCCAGAACATCACCCGAATCCGCGAACTGGAAAGCATGATCGACAGCTATTCGACAATGGTCGAGCGGAACACGCGTGAGCTGGAGCGTGAGAAAGAGCGCGTTGAACGGTTGCTGCTGAACCTTATGCCGAAAGCGGTCTATGAAGAATTCAAGACCTTCGGCGTTGTTACCCCTCAATTGTTTGATCAAGTATCGGTGGTGATGCTCGATTTCGTGGGTTTCACTGATTTTGCGGCCAAGACTGATCCAACGGTCACGCTCAGCGAGTTGAACGATATTTTCACAGCCTTCGATCGCATCGTCGAACAGTTTGGCTGTGAGCGGATCAAAACCATCGGTGATGCTTATCTGGCCGTTTCCGGAATGCCGGATGAGACCCCGGACCATGCGACCGCAGTCGCTCATTGCGCGGTTCGGTTCCTACGGTATCTTGAGCGTCGCAATGAAAGCCATCCGCATAAATGGCAGGCTCGGATCGGGTTGGGGATGGGGCCTGCTGTGGGCTCGGTCGTAGGGATTCAGAAATACGTCTATGATGTTTTCGGCCCGGCGGTGAATATTGCGTCTCGTCTGCAGGTCTTTGCCAATCCGATGCGGATCGTAGCGCCTGAAGAGATGAAATACGCGCTGATCGATGAATTCCAGATCACTGATATCGGGCCGGTCGATATCAAGGGTATGGGGCATATGGATCTGATCAACGTTACATCACGCCTGAACACGCCTAAGCCCAGCCGGGTGTTCTGACGCTTTAGTCGTCCTGATCCACCAGCCCCAAACCGCGCAGATAGATGCCGATTCCGGTCTCCAGAAGGTCCTCGGGCGGAAACGGAGAGCTTGCGCCAGTATTGCGCGCGAAAAGTTCAACCACTCCATGGCTCATCGCCCAGATATGCGCGCTGAACATCGACGCAGGCGGGCGCTTTTCGGGTGGTATATGCTGCGAAAGATCGCTTGCTGCCTTTTCGAGCACGCTTTTCGCCCGGTTGGCTGCAAGGGCGAGCTCTGGCGTTCGATTGACTGAAATTCCACTTTCAAACATAGCAATGTAATGCCCCGGGTGCTTGCGGGCAAAGGCCAGATAAGCGCGGCCCGTTGCCTCAAATGCGGCCAGTGCCGAGGGTTGCCCTTTATCATAGGCGAACTGCATCAGGTCCGCGAACATCTCGAACCCTTGTCGGGCGGCCTCGGCGATCAGGTCCTCGCGCCCTTCATAGTGCCGATAAACGGCAGCTGGTGTGACGCCGGCAGTCTTGGCAGCCTCAGAGAGGGTGAAACCGGTTGGGCCTTTCTGCTCGATCAGCGACAAGGCCGCTTCGATCAGTGCTTGTTTCAGGTTCCCGTGGTGATATCCGCGTTTTGTCATCCCGGCCTCAGGCGCGTTTTTTCTTATATATGTATGGGCTGTGCCCGGAACCAGCGCGTTCAAGCATCCCAGATGTCCGGGCCGCCACTAATCTTGTCATCTGGAATGCCAACCACTTCTGGGTCTTTTCCATCATACTCCAGAGCGCTTAGCACAGTGCGAATAGCCGCCAGTCGCGCACGTTTCTTGTCATCTGATCGGATGATCGTCCAAGGACAGTCGTCGGAATGACTGCGCGTGAGCGTCTCTGAAATCGACTGGCTGTATTCATCCCATTTGCTTATCCCGGCCACGTCAATCGGACTGAGCTTCCATTGTTTCAGCGGGTCAGTCTCGCGGGCGAGGAACCGGTTCAACTGCTCAGCGCGCCCGACATTCAGCCAGAACTTGAACATGTGAATGCCGTCATTTCGGAACCCGTTCTCCAATGGAATAACCTGGCGAAAAAACCTCTCACGTTCGTCTGTGGTGCAAAAGCCGAAAACGTTTTCAACGACACCCCGGTTGTACCAGCTTCGATCGAAGAACACGATTTCACCCGCTGAGGGTAGGTGAGAGATATAACGTTGAAAATACCACTGACTGCGCTCCGCATCCGAAGGCTTGCTGAGCGCCACGTTGCGCGCTCCGCGTGGATTAAGGTTTTTCCGGAACCGTTTGATTGTCCCGCCTTTTCCTGCAGCATCCCGGCCTTCAAACAGGATTGCAACCCGCTGATTCGTCGCTTTGACCCAAGATTGCATCTTTACCAGTTCGATCTGAAGCGCATCCATCTGTTCATCGTAATCCTTCCCCTTCATCTTGTCGGAATATGGGTAGGACGGGTTCAGGATGTCGCCTTTCCCGGAGTATTCGATGGCGGCTCGAACCTCTTTCGGCGCTTCATTTCGGAAGTAACTTTCGATAGCGCCTTGATCTGTTCGGGTCATGTGCAGCCTCGCCATAAAATCCATATCTTACTATGGATTACGGATCGCCCTAACGCAAACCCGCGCGTTCGGCAGCGCGGTCAATGGCGGCTGCGACTTCGGGGGCGGCAACGACTTGTGGCATGTGGCCGATTCCGTCCAGTTCGATAAGTTCGGCGCCTGGGATTTGTTCGATCAGACGCTCGGAATGCCAGCTTAGACCAACGGTATCATCCGCGGTGCCGTGGACGATTTCCGTCGGAACCGATATTTCGCCATAACGCGGTTGAAGCTCGGTCACTTCATCCAACAGGTTTGCACGCTGTTTCGCGTTTGCGTGCATTGACGCGCGGCGCATCGTCAAGCCTGGACCGAAATGCTCGGCATAGCCCTCCGGAGCCTTCTGGGGTGCAAAAACCTTATCCAAAGCCTTGGTGACATACCAATCTGGCACATAGGCGGAAATCAAGGGCAGAGCCAGCGCATTCCCGACCGAAGTCGCGCCAATGGTGTTGAAAGCGTCAAGCGGGGTCTCCCATGGGATGGCGGCCGGGGCGATCAGGACGAGTGCGGAGATGCTTTCTGGCCGAGTCACAGCCCATGCCAGAGAAACCGATCCGCCATAACTTTGTCCGGCAACAATGGGTTTTTCTGCGCCAAGCTGTGCTGCGGCGCGTTGCAATATTTCTGCTTGCTCTACAATTGTTTCGCCGCTGGGATTAAAGCTATCGGAATACCCAAGGCCAGGTCTGTCAAAGACGATGACGCGATAATTCTCTGCCAGAATCGGGGCCAGTGCAAAGGTCATATCTCGTGTATTGCCGCTGGAGCCGTGTATCAACACGACGTCCGGGCCTTCGCCCATGACCACGGCATGCACCGCAACCCCGTCAACTTCGACGATTTGCCCTTCTGGTGGAAACGAGGCTTCGGCCCGCGCTTCCCGTTGGGCGCCGCGCCAAGCAGTCGCTGCTGCAAGACCTGCGGCCACGACACAAAGGGATATGAGAAGTTTACTGGCCAATTTTGGTCAGATCGAACGGGGTTGTCTGGTAGATGGAGTTGATCCAGTTGCCATACAGCAGATGCGCGTGACTGCGCCATCGGTTCTGCGGATCCTGGCTTGGATCGTCATCGGGATAATAGTTGATCGGTACGTTGATCGGCGTGCCGTTGGCCACGTCACGATCATATTCCTGCTTGAGTGTGTCGCTGTCATACTCAAAATGATTGAAGATATAGAGCGCGCGATGTTCGGGGTCTTCGACCAGGCAAGGGCCTACGTCGTCGCTTCCCAGTAGGGTGGTCAGACCCTGCGCTGCATCGATCTCATCCTGTCGCATCTCGGTCCAGCGGCTGACAGGAATGACGCAATCGTCGGAAAATCCACGCAGATATGGTGATGCGGATGCAAGGTTCCGGTGACGGAAGCAACCAAAGGCCTTGGCATCCAGCATGTGTTTCTTAACGCCGTGGAAATGGTTGATCATCGCCATTCCGCCCCAGCAGACGCCAAAGGTCGAATGCACGTTGGTCTGAGACCAATCGAAGACTTCGCACATCTCTTCCCAATAGGTGACATCGGGAAATTCCAGATGCTCGATCGGAGCGCCGGTGATGATCAGGCCGTCGAACTTCTGATCCTTCACCTCCTGAAAGGGGTGATAGAACTCGGCCATATGCGCGGCCGCGGTATTCTTGGTCTTATGCTCGGTCATGCGGATCAAAGACAGTTCGATCTGCAAGGGGGTCGCACCGATCAGACGCGCAAATTGATTTTCCGTCTGAATCTTCTTGGGCATCAGGTTCAACAGACCAATACGCAATGGGCGTATATCCTGACGTGCTGCCTGATCCTCGGCCATGACCATGACGCCCTCATTGGTCAGGACGTCAAAGGCGGGCAGGTCTGAGGGTATTTTGATAGGCATATGGTCACGCTGCTGAAACTGCGAAAGAAGTCTGGAACTTAGGTGGGGTTGGCGCGGGTCTCAAGAGTGCGCTCGATCAACTCATCGAAATCACCGCTGTCGCGCACCTTGGCGATGTCGTCGGCTTCGATTGTGACGCCCCAGTTGCGCGCCATGGCCGCATATCGCGGCTGCCGATGGGCCAAAGCTTGGGCATAGGTCCAGCGGATGAAGGCGTCTGGATCGACCTCATCCCCGGAACAATCGTTGAGGGCCAAATACTCGGCCCAGACGCGAGCCAGAAACTCGGCCTGATAGGACATAGGTTTAGGGGCTTTGTCAAAGCGGCGGATCAGCTCTTCGGTATGCGCGTCGTCGCCCTTGATCCAGATCATCAGAGTCTGGTTGGAGAGTTCGCTGAGGATCTGATCATTGGGATCGTCGGGTTCGACCCATTCGCAGATCGAGCCTCCGGTATCGCAGATGAAATGCGGATAATGGTAAAGGCGTTTGGCGCGTTCGATGAAATACTTGGTGTCCAGCAGGGCGTGAATCTCGGCCAGCCGGAATTGCTCCTGTCGCTGCTGATATTCAGAGATTTCGAGGCCACCCAGTTCCGAGTTGCCGGGTTTGCCCAGATAGGTCGATACCGGCGTCAGGTTTTCAAAGCTGATATTCGATCCGATATAGATCGAGTCCGACAACAGCAGTTCACGAAGAAATGGAACCTTCATCGCCTCGGCTTTGGCATTGTCGGTGATGTATTCGCCCATGTAACGGGTGCCGATGCGGTAATCGATGGAATAGTGGAACCAGTCCCCGGCTTCACGCAGAGTGTTCGAGACATAGGATTTGCCCAGTCCGGACATGCCGAAGAACAGTACTTTTTTCCGTTCGGCCTCGCGCCAGTCTTTTGCCGAGCTATAGATCATCATCCGCCGTCCCTTGTTTTGCATTAGCTAAATCGGGCGGTTGGCGGCGTCAATCGCGTCTGCGGGATTGGCTGAGGATTAGCAGCCCTAGTGCCAAGATAGCGAAACCAACGAAGGCGCGCGGGGGCAGAGCTTCGTCCCTGACCAGAGCGCCAAGCAAGATTGAGACCGGGGGGATGATCAAGGTTACCAGCAATACATTGCCGCTGCCCCCTTGTTGGAGCACGCGATAGTAGAGCAGATAGGCACCCGCCGTAGCCACCAATGCGTAATATGCGATGGCGATCCATGTCACCGCGGGGAGCGCAAGGGTAGGGGCACCGTCTACCATTAGCGTGACCGGCAGCATGATGAGGGTCGAGGTCGTCAGCATTCCCGCGGCAGCGATCTGCGGAGAGAGATCGCCCAGTTGCTTGCGGGCCCAGACTGCGGCCAGGGCGTAGGAAAGTGTGCCGAACAAAATGGCCAGTTGCCCAAGATTGCCCAGATTGAAGGTATGAAACTGGTTGAGGCCGATTGTAATTGAAACGCCCAGAAAACCCAGCACGACCCCCAGCAAGCGTGTCTTGCTCAGGCGTTCATCACGAAAGAATAGGGCGGCAAGCAGAACACCAAAGACGGCTGTCGTGGCGTTCAGAATTGAGGTCAGCCCGACTTCGACATGAAGCTGGCCCCAGGCCATAAGAGAGAAGGGCAACACATTGTTCAGAACTCCCATCACCAGAAATGCGCCCCAGATGCGTGGATCGCGGGGAATGGTCTGCTTTTGCAGCCAGATGACGATCCAAAGCGCAAGAGAAGCCCAGAAGACACGATGAAATACGGACGTTACGAATGGGATCGTATCTAATGCGATGCGGATCGACAGAAAGGATCCGCCCCAGATTACTCCGAGTAGGATCAGTTCGGCCCATGCGCGAGGAGAGAGTGATTTCTGAACAGCCATGGCCTGTTCTGGCATCTCTCTGACAAGTGATCGACCCGAAACATGCGAAAAAGCCCCGCCGATTGGGCGGGGCTTTGCAGTTGGTTTTCTGGCTATATCAGTCCAGAGAATATGTGATCTGGAACCCGACGCTCCAGGCGCTGTTGCCGGTAAAGGTGGCGCGGTTGTCCGGGCCGGTTCCATTTGCGGTCGCATCACCGATATCCGTATAGCGTACACCGCCCGAAAGTTGAGCTTTCTCAAAGGAGTAGGTGCCGCCTAGGCCGATGCTCCAGAACCCGTCTGTTGGGCCTAGATTCGAAACCGAGTTACCTTGCGAGCTTTCGTAGCCCAAGGTCACTGCGCCCGAGAACTGTTCAGAGAACTGGTAGCCAAGGCCGAGCGAGTAGGTCCACGTGGCTTCTTCATAATCGACCAGATTAATCCCGGTCAGACCTTCGTAAACCGGCGGAGCATAAACTGTCTGCGGCCAGTCAACCCAGCGAACCGACCCGAACAGCAGTGTCTTTGGTGCGACGCCCGTCTGAAAGTCGAGGTTGACGGATTGCGGGGTTACGACTTCGGTTGTCGAGTCGGCGCTTGTACGACCTATCGTCGGAATTCCGGGAGGAATGAATCCGTTGATGAAATCGTTCGCTTCGGTTTGCGACAGATCGTGTGTGATCTTCGAGTTATAGGTCAAGGCTACACGGGCTGCTATGTCAGGTCGTTCCCAAGCGACGCCGACAACATATCCAAAGTCGATTTCATCGTCGGTTTCGACGCGGTATCCGCCTTGCGGCGGCGTGGTGCCTGCGCCCGCGATCGGTACCGAAACGCTTGCTTTCAAGCGCTGCGCCCGAACGCCACCGATTACGCTGAATCCGCTATCCAACTTGTACCGCAGTAGCGCGGTGACAGCATCTGTGTCTGCCTTCGCTCGCAGCACGTCTGTGCTTCCTCCAGGAAAGCCGGACAGCACGTTCTGAGACAGCGGATAATCTGCTGAGTAGTCGATATCGGCGCCAAAAGGTTGGTCGTAGACCAGAGCGAAGTCGAGTCTTTCAGTCAGAGATGTCTTATAGGCAAGATGCGGTGTAAAGAAGTCGTTTGCGACATTACCAGAATCGATGGTTTCGCCGAATGTCGGGCTGCCGGTAATCCGGTCCTCCATCGAGCCACTTACGCTTGGGTTGGTGTAACCAAGTCGGAATTGGGCGACGGACCCTTCCTCGAACAAAATGTTGACACCCTGACCGCTTCGGTCAAGACCGCCCGCTTGCACAGCTGTGGCCCCGACACACAGCGCACACGCCTTGAACAGCGCTTTTTTCATTTATTCCTCCCTAACTCTGTCCATTTGCCTGTTATGTGCACCCTCACATGCACACCCGGCTTCGTTACCGGGTGTTACTGTCTTAATACTTAAAACAAGGTCAACCGGTGACGGAGCGTTAGTCTGCGTCGGCACGGTGAGCGTGTGTTGCCAAATTGGCACGATTCTCGGACCAAACATTCAGGAAGATGCCTGAGAAAATCACCACAGCACCCAGCAGCGTCCACTGATCCAGCGGCTCCTGATAGAGGATCATACCTATAATCGCAATGGTCGGGAGGCGGGCAAAATCGAATGGCACGACGACCGTCGCCGGAGCGATCGCCAATGCATTGGTGATGCAGTAATGCGCCAGCAATCCCGCCAACCCGATCAGCAGCAGATAAGGGGCGGTGTTGAACGAGGGCAGCGCAATGTCACCGTCAAACCCCGAGGCGATGAGGCCAAGCGCCGCCTGCATGACTGTCAGCCAGAACATGATGCAGCCGATGCTGGCAATGCGCGTCAGGGATTTGGTCGAGATGTTGGTTAGGGCAAAGAAGATTGCAGACAGGGCGGCTGCAATAACGCCCGGGCTGATCGAGGTCACGCCCGGTCGTGCCACGATGAGGATGCCTGCAAACCCTATGAACGCTGCTGTCACACGCGTGGCAGTCAGGCGTTCTCCCAAAAACAACGGGGACAGCAGGATGACCCAGATCGGGTTTGTGAATTCAAGGGCGAAGACCTGCGCCAAGGGGATGACAGCGACGGCGTAGAACCAAAGGTTCTGTCCAATAAAATGCAGCAGGTTTCGTGCGCCATGTAGCCCCAGACGTTTGGTTGTGACCTGATGCCACTTGCGTGTCACGCTCAGTACCAGCGCAACTACGCAGATACCGACGAGACTGCGGTAGAACATGATCTCGAACGTATCGTGCACCACGCTTAGTTCTCGGCCTGCCACAGCCATGGAGGAAAACGAGGCAATCGCCCCGGTCATCCAGAGCGCGGCTTTGCCGATCTGCGTTTTGCTCTCATCCATCGTTTAAGCGCCGTTTCGGGGTATAACACGCTGACTAAAGGGCGTTTTGTCCGGGATTGCAAAATAAAAAGCCGGGCTGTGACCCGGCTTTTCGTTCATTCCCACTCGATGGTTCCCGGTGGTTTAGAGGTAATGTCATAAGTGCATCGATTGATGCCCTTGACTTCGTTGATGATGCGCGTTGCAGTCTCACCGAGGAATTCGTGGCTGAACGGGTAGTAATCCGCCGTCATGCCATCAACCGAAGTCACCGCGCGCAGGGCGCAGGCATAATCATAGGTGCGGCCATCTCCCATGACGCCGACGGTGCGAACCGGAAGGATGGCGACGAAGGCCTGCCAGATTTCGTCGTAAAGGCCGTGCTTGCGAATCTGATCGATGTAAATCGCATCCGCCTCACGCAGAATCTCCAGCTTTTCGCGAGTGATTTCGCCGGGGCAGCGGATCGCCAGGCCGGGGCCGGGGAACGGGTGGCGGCCAATAAAGCTCTGCGGCAGGCCCAGTTCGCGACCCAGGGCGCGCACCTCATCCTTGAACAGCTCGCGCAGGGGTTCGACCAGCTTCAGGCCCATTTTCTCGGGCAGTCCGCCCACATTGTGGTGAGACTTGATGGTCACCGAAGGGCCACCCGAGAACGAGACTGACTCGATCACATCGGGGTAAAGAGTGCCTTGCGCCAGAAACTCGGCGCCTTCGATGGTGTCGGCATGTTTCTGGAACACGTCGATGAACAGTTTGCCGATGATCTTGCGTTTGGTCTCGGGGTCGCTTTGCCCGTCCAGTTCGCCGAGGAACAGCTCACTTTCATCCGCGTGAATCAGCTGAATGTTGTAATTGTCGCGGAACATTCCAACGACTTCGGAAGCCTCGTTTTTACGTAGCAGGCCGTGGTCAACAAACACGCATGTCAGCTGATCGCCGATCGCTTCGTGAATCAGGATGGCCGCGACGGAGCTATCGACACCACCCGAAAGGCCACAAATGACCTTTTTGTCCCCGACCTGTTCGCGGATCTTGCGTATCATCTCTTCACGATAGGCACCCATGGTCCAGTCGCCGTTGAATCCGGCGAGCTTGACGAAGTTCTCATAGAGCTTTGCACCTTTGGGTGTGTGATGCACCTCAGGGTGGAACTGCACGGCATAGAAATGACGATCGGGATCAGCCGTGATCGCAAAGGGTGCGTTCGGTGAGGTGCCGAACACCTCAAAACCCGGAGCGATTTCGCTTACATGATCGCCGTGGCTCATCCAGACCTGCTCATCACCGTCTGCGAACCAGCCATCGAGGATGTCCAGCGTACTGTTTGGGGTCACGAAGGCGCGGCCAAACTCGGCGGTGCCGTGCCCGCTTTCAACCTTGCCGCCCAGTTGATGCATCATCACCTGCTGACCATAGCAGATGCCCAGGATCGGCACGCCATAATCAAAGATCTCTTGCGGTGCGCGCGGAGAACCCTCTCGGGTGACGCTGTCCGGGCCGCCCGAGAAGATCACGGCCTTAGGGGCCATTTCTCGGACAAAGTCCATCGTGACGCTTTGATAAGGGTGGATTTCGCAATAGACGTTCAGCTCGCGCAGGCGGCGGGCGATCAGCTGTGTCACCTGGCTGCCGAAGTCGATGATCAGAAGGCGGTCGTGGGTGTCTTGGGTCATGACTGGCTATTAGGTCGCAAGCCTTGCTTGTGCAAGCGCAATGACGTCAATTGAGTGAGGAGGTTGAAAGTTGACGATCCTGAAGCTCAGAACAGCAGCACAAAGCGATGCTAAAGCGATACAGGCATGTATCACCAGCGCTTATGCAGAAGCGGCGCGCGAGATCGATGACCTGCCGGATGTTGCGGCTGGGGTCTCGGAAGAGATCGCAAATCATCAAGTTCTGATCGCGGAAGAGAGCGGGCAGCTTTGGGGTGTCATTGTTTTTGATCAACAAGCCGATGCCATGATGATCTTCAATCTCGCCGTCTCACCAAAGGCGCAGGGCCGAGGTGTGGCGAGCAGATTACTTGCTGCCGCAGAATCCGATGCCGCACAGGCCGGGCTGCCAATTCTGCGTCTACGGACCCATCGATTGATGCACGCCACCCGAGCAATGTATGCGCATCTGGGTTGGCACGAGGCCGAAATCTCCGGCAACTCGGTCGTCATGCAGAAAAACGTGACGTAGCGCCCGAACACAGGAGATTTATCGCAGGGCGTGGCACATGTCGCTTTTACCTCTATTGCGCCGTAATCTACCTGTGACGGTGTTGGCCGTTCATGTAACACACTTACCAAACCAACTAACCACGGGATTTTCTCAATGGCAGAGGCAAACACCCGGCGTCGGGCACGGGGTGGCGGTGGCGCCGCCCGACGGGCCGAGCGCACGGCGGTCAAGATCGAAACCGCGAAATACATCGAACGCAACATCCCCAATTTCGAGGTCCTCAATGAAGAGGCGCTGGAAATCATCGAAACCAATGCGGAAACCGTATTGGCCGAGATTGGCGTCAATTTCGTAGATAACCCGGCCGCACTGGAGCGTTGGAAAGATGCCGGTGCCGATGTCGAGGGAGAGCGTGTTCGCCTGCCGCGCGGTCTGGCGCGTGAGCTGATTAAAACCGCCCCAAGCGAGTTCACTCAGCACGCCCGCAACCCTGAGAAATCGGTTGTCATCGGTGGCCGTAACATGGTCCTGGCACCAGTCTATGGCCCTCCGTTCGTGCGCGATGTGCAAGGTGGACGTCGCTATGCGACCATGGATGACTTCAGCAAGTTCGTGAAGCTCGCCTATATGTCCAAGTGGTTGCACCATTCGGGCGGTACCGTCTGCGAGCCGACCGATATCCCGGTGAACAAGCGCCATCTGGACATGCTGATGGCGCATATGACTCTGTCGGACAAGCCGTTCATGGGTTCGGTTACGGATCCCAGCCGTGCGCAGGATTCGGTCGAGATGTGTGAGATTTTGTTCGGTAAGGAGTTCGTGCAGAACAACACCGTCATGACCTCACTGACCAACATCAACTCGCCGATGACATTCGACGATGTGATGATGGGTTCGCTGGAAGTTTATGC
Organism: Ruegeria sp. C2; assembly: GCF_056537765.1. Classification (NCBI taxonomy): domain Bacteria; kingdom Pseudomonadati; phylum Pseudomonadota; class Alphaproteobacteria; order Rhodobacterales; family Roseobacteraceae; genus Ruegeria; species Ruegeria sp. C2. The sequence continues at coordinate 662,969 of NZ_JBQFRZ010000001.1, forward strand.
AGCCAACAACCAGGCTTGCATTATTTCGCCGTTCATCGTCGGCGGTGCAATGGCACCGGTTTCTGTGGCAGGAACGCTGACGCAGGTGCTGGCCGAGGTTATGGCAGGCGTGGCCTATAGCCAGATCATCCGCCCCGGTGCTCCGGCCATCTTTGGTGCGTTTGTATCGTCGATCGACATGAACTCAGGCGCGCCCACGTTCGGGACCCCCGAGGCGTCGCACGTGACCTATGGTGCAGGCCAATTGGCGCGGCGACTGGGACTTCCCTATCGCTCGGCCGGTTCTTTCTGCGGCTCGAAATTGCCGGACGCGCAGGCCGCGTATGAGACCGCGAACTCTCTGAACATGGGCCTGATGTCGGGTGTGAACTTCATGCTGCACTCTTGCGGTTGGCTTGAAGGTGGTCTGGTGGCGGATTTTGAGAAATTCGTCATGGATGCCGACCAACTGGGTGTCTTGCACGGTCTGGCCAAAGGTGTGGCCTATGACGGAAATGCGCAGGCTATGGACGCGATCCAAGAGGTCGGGCCCGGTGGCCACTATCTGGGCTGCGCGCATACACAGGCGAACTTCAAAGAGGCGTTCTGGAAGACCGATCTGCTGGATTACAAGCCGTTCGAGACCTGGGAAGAAGAAGGTGCCCGCGATACACGGACGCTTGCCTCGGCACGGGTCGAGCATCTGTTGGCCAATTACCAGCAGCCGCAGCTCGATCCCGATGTGAAGGCCGCGCTTGATGCCTATGTCGCTGAGAAAAAGGCGTCCATGCCGGATGCTTTCACCTGATCACTGATACCGCGTGGTACGGCTGGCTTGAAACAGCTGTGCCTCGCCGATCAGAGCGATCAAAATATCCAGATGACGCACCAGAGAATAGGCTGCGTCATCTTCCTGCCTTTGCAGATCAAGCTCCCGCTCCAATTCCATGAGGCGGATCAACGCCGATCCTGTGCCGGGTATCGACCCGTAGCCCAAAACGCGTTGCAAGTGCCGGTCCCGATTATAGTCCTTTGCTCCGATTTTCGCGGCTCGGCTTAGCAAGCGTGGGCGGCGGAGTGTGGCGATCATGGTCATCAGGTCCTGCACGGCAGCGTTCCTTCGTTTTTTGTTCTGATGCCAAAGATGTCGCACAACTTAAGCGGGTGTTGCCTTGTTTATGCTCCCTCCGAACGATGGTTTCATGACTGTTTATCTTTTTGAATCAATTCTGCTCCGTGCCGTCTGTGATTAACGAACGAGTAACGAAAGCAACTCTAGTTAGATTTGGTTAACTAAGAATCCGACGGCGAAAACTGTCAGTTTGTTTTGTCGACGAGGGCATTGAACTATGGAAAACAGCGTGGCTTTCAACGTACCGACCTGGGTCCCTGAAGGGGCGCAACGATATCTTGATCATACCGAGTCGGGCCGGTCCATTCGAGATATCGCCCGGGCGGCGGGATGCCATGCGTCGACCATCTTAAGACAAATTCGCCGTGTTGAGATGCGCCGTGACGACCCGCTGGTCGATGCTGCGTTGCGATCATTGGCGCAGACCCATTTCGCCCCTATGAAAGAGGCCTCGGCCCGGTATCCTACCCCCGATTATCCATCTGATGAGCCAAAAGATGATGCGTTCGAACGCGAAGCCCTGCGGGTACTCCGCCGACTATGTGAATCTGGTGCGGTGCTGGCCGTGGCAGAGAATATGGATAAGGCGGTTGTAGTGCGCGACAGTGGGGATTGTGGAACGACCCGAACAGCTGTCGTTGACTGCAAGATCGCGCAAGCCCTGGCGTTGAAAGATTGGATCTCATGCGACAATCCGGGGCGAATTTCACGGTACCGGATTACAACGTCGGGCCGCTCGGCGCTGAGCCATCTGCTGGCCGATTCCGAAAATCGTGCCCGCGCGCAGAGTGAGTTCGGCATGGCCGAAGCGCAAGCTCCGTTTCAGGCCGCTGGTGTAGGATCGAAACTCCAGCCCAAGACGTCGGCACGAGCCCGCTATAGCACAGCCGAAAGCCCGTTGATCGCCCTTGCGCGTCGACGGGACCGGGACGGAAAGCCGTTTCTTGATGAAACACTTGTCGGTGCAGGTGAACGCTTGCGCGAGGATTTCGAACTTGCGCAAATCGGACCTCAGGTCACGCAGAACTGGGATCGTTTTCTGACCGGTGGTGGCCGAGGAGATTTCACAACGGATGCGCCTATCGGACGGGGGTCGTCCGGTGCGCGCGATCGTGTGGCGCGTGCTTTGTCGGACCTGGGGCCGGGGCTCAGCGATGTTGCACTGCGCTGCTGTTGTTATCTTGAGGGGTTAGAGCTTGCAGAAAAGCGCATGGGCTGGTCGGCGCGGTCGGGCAAGATCGTGCTGCGTATCGCCTTGCAACGGCTCAAGCGGCATTATGAAGAGCAGACTGAACGCGACCGTATGATCGGTTGATATATAGATATTGTGGTTCTGGCGAAAAGTGATAATCCAAGATTATGAATTTCACATTCCGCCAGTTGCAATATTTCCGCGCTGTTGCCGAGCAGCGAAACTTTGGCCGCGCAGCGCAGGTTTGTCATGTCTCTCAGCCTGCGCTGTCAGTTCAGATCAAAGCGCTAGAGGAAGCGATGGGCGGCCCTCTGTTTGAACGGCAGGCCCGTGACATTCTACTCACGCCTTTGGGCAGAGATGTTCTGGATCATGCTGATCAGGTGCTCATAGCCGCTGATCGGTTAGATCGGTTCGCGCGTGACCATTCCGGTGGGCACCGGTCCTTGTCGATTGGCATCATTCCAACCGTCGCGCCCTATCTGTTGCCGGGGGTATTGGCAGGGTTGCGCTCTGGCGATGTTTCGTTGCGTGTCCGAATACGTGAGGCCCGGACCGAACGCTTGCTTGCGATGCTGCGGGGGGGTGAAATCGATGCGGCGGTGTTGGCGCTGCCCACAGGCGGGACCGCTTTGCACGAAGAACCCTTGTTCGAAGATCGTTTCCTTCTGGCGGGCAGTCAGTCGCGCCTCAATCGACTGACTATCAGCCCCGAGGCCCTGCGTCCTCTGGATCTACAAGCGGCGCAGTTGATGTTGCTCGAGGATGGGCATTGTCTGACCGATCAAGCGCTTGAGGTTTGCGGTCAGGATCGGGCCAGCGGGCAGATCAATATGGGGGCCTCGTCCTTGGCCACTCTGTCGCGACTGGTGGCTGAGGGCTTTGGCTTGACCCTGATGCCGGAACTGGCAGCCAGGGCAGAGGCCGACGCGGTGCCGGGCTTGCGTTTGCTGCGCTTTGCGGCCCCTCAACCAGCGCGAACGATTGGTCTGGTGCGGCGTTCTTCGACTGGAGGCGAGGGCTGGTTCGATCGCTTGTCCGAGGTGATCCGGCAGGTCGGAGAAGACGTCGTCGCGCAAACCCGCACCTGATCAAAAAAAGGCCCGCCAAACGGCGGACCTTGTCATGCAATCACACCTGATCAAGCCAGCGCGGGTTCGCGCGCTTCATCCAGATGCTTCATCAGGTTTTCGGGCGATGACACGCCATAAGGATCCTCGGGGCAGTTATCCATCAGGCCGGGCTCTTCGAACCATGCTTCGACCACGCCATCGTTGACGATGGCCGCATAGCGCCACGAGCGCATGCCGAAACCCAGATTGTCTTTGTCGACCAGCATGCCCATTTTCCGGGTGAACTCACCCGAACCATCCGGGATCACATCAACATTCTGCAGGCCCTGATCCGCTGCCCATTTGTTCATGACAAAGCTGTCATTCACGGACATGCAATAGATTGCATCGATCCCTTTAGCAGTGAAATCCGCGAAGCCGTTTTCAAAACCTGGCAGCTGATAGGTCGAGCAGGTCGGCGTGAACGCACCCGGCAGCGAAAACAGGATGACGCGCTTACCTGCGAAATAATCAGCGGTGGTTTTGTCTTCCCAGCGGAAAGGGTTCGGGCCTTCGATCGAGGCATCGCGAACACGCGTGTGGAAGGTCACTTCAGGCAGTTTTGCACCGGTTTTCATCATCAAACTCCTGTGATTCACATATGTTTGATGCGAGAGTTAAAACGATTCTAAATCAGCTTCAACAATAGATATGCTGCAGATGCCAAATATCTAAGATCTAGTCATGACCATTGAAAATAAACAGGAAAATTTGTAAGCTGTGTCTATGTTTCTGCGCTTGCGTAGTTGAGGCGCATAGCGGCTATGCGTCACTGGCCTAACTTCTGCAGTCGGTTTATGTTAAGCGCGAAGTGAATTGACCCAAAGTCAGGAAAGCCCGTTGTGCGTGATCTGAAAATTCCCGAGCAAAGACACCCGGAAAAGGCGCATCGGCCTGACAATGCGGCCCCGCGCAAACCGAAATGGATTCGCGTCAAGGCTCCGGGTGGCGAAGGGTATGCCGAAACCCACAAGATCATGCGTGACAACAATCTGGTGACCGTCTGCGAAGAAGCTGGTTGCCCGAATGTTGGTGAGTGCTGGAGCCAGGGTCACGCCACCATGATGATCATGGGCGAGATCTGTACCCGCGGTTGTACCTTCTGCAACATTGCCACCGGCCGACCGGATGAGCTGGATGCGTTTGAGCCCGGACGTGTCGCCCATGCAGTACAGAAACTGGGGTTGAACCATGTGGTGATCACCTCGGTCGATCGCGATGATCTGGAAGATGGCGGGGCTGAGCATTTCGCGCAGACCATTCGCGCGGTACGCCACCGTTCGCCCAAGACCACGATTGAAATCCTGACGCCGGATTTCCTCAAATGTGATCCTTCCGTTCTGGAAATCGTGGTTGAAGCCAAGCCGGATGTGTTCAACCACAATCTCGAAACGGTTCCGGGGCTTTATCCGCAGGTGCGCCCGGGCGCGCGTTATTTCCACTCTCTGCGTCTGTTGCAGCGTGTGAAGGAAATGGATCCGTCGATCTTCACCAAGTCGGGCATCATGGTCGGATTGGGTGAAGACGAGCAGCAGGTGCGTCAGGTCATGGATGACATGCGCGCAGCCGATATCGATTTCCTGACAATTGGTCAGTATCTCCAGCCAACCCCGAAGCATCACGGTATTGATCGTTTCGTCACACCGGAAGAGTTCGCATCGTATGAAAAGGCGGCCTATGGCAAGGGATTCCTGATGGTATCGGCCACGCCTCTGACACGGTCCTCTTATCATGCAGGGGATGATTTTGCCCGCCTGCGCGATGCGCGCCAGAAAAAACTGGGGCAGGTGTGAACCCTGAGCTTCAGAGCTGGCTTATTGAAAAGCGCCATGAGTTACATCAGGTGCCAGAGATTTCAGGTGACGAGCGCGGGACAGCTACGAGCATCGCGAACTTATTGCAGGCGTGCGATCCCGACACTGTCTTAACTGAAATCGGTGGTTACGGGGTCGCAGCGGTTTATGATAGTGGCAAACCCGGACCGACCGTTGGTATCCGTTGCGAGCTGGATGGCCTTCCAATTCAGGAAATCTCGGAGGTGCCATATGCATCGCAATACCTTGGTAAGGGGCATCTATGCGGTCATGACGGCCATATGGCGATGGTCCTTGGCGTCGCTTTCATGCTGGGTGAAAAGCGCTCGTCGCGAGGCCGGGTAGTGCTGATCTTTCAGCCCGCCGAGGAAACCGGGAAGGGTGCCAAAGCCTTTCGCAGCGATCCGAAATTTAAAGACATCGCCCCAGATTACGTGTTCTCACTACACAATCTTCCGGGGCTTGATCACGGAGCGGTTGAGATCTGCAGCGGTCCGACCAACTGTGCATCGCGCGGGATGCGGATTGCACTGACTGGAAAAACCTCTCATGCCGCGGCGCCGCAGGATGGGGTGTCTCCGGCGCTGGCGATCTCGGAGTTAATGCCTGCGCTGGCGCGGCTTGGGCTGGGTGGTGCGCTGGATGCTGACTATGCGCTGACCACCGTTACCCATGCACAATTGGGAGAGCCCGCTTTTGGCGTTGCACCGGGATATGCCGAGCTGTGGGTGACGTTGCGCACGGTTTCGGATGCCCGAATGGAGCGTTTGATCGAAGAGGCCGAGACATTGGTCGAATCCACCGCACAGGCTGAAAGGCTGACGGTTGAGATCACTTACGACGACATCTTCGAGGCTTGCACGAACGACGAAGAGGCCGCTCAGATCCTGTCGGATGCTTGTGATGCGCAGGGCGTGTGGCACAGGCTGGTTAAAGAACCCCAACGGTTTTCCGAAGATTTTGGTCAGTTCGGCAAAGGTGCGAAATCAGCGATGTTCTGGTTGGGTGCAGGAGGGGATCATCCGCAATTGCACAATCCCGACTATGATTTTCCCGACGCGCTGATCCCGATAGGCACCGGCATTTTTCTGGCTGCGATTGAGCGTACCCTTACGGCCTGAGTTTTCTCGGCTCGCTGCCCGCCCAGTCCGGCCACCAGCCCATAAATTCTATGCCTACAATCAGCAAGCATAACAAGATGACGCCCAAAACCAGTTTCACGCGGCGCTCAGATGGCGGATTGCGCGCCCATAAGGTCATGCGAAGGAAATGGCGCAGGTTCATTTCTGGTGCTATTCGACGAACCGAACCTTGCCGATAAAGGGCAGGTTGCGGTTGCGTTGGGCGTAATCGATACCGTAGCCCACAACAAATTCATCCGGAATTTCGAACCCGATCCAGTCTGAACGGAAGTCAACTTCGCGCCGGCTTGGTTTGTCCAGCAATGCGATAGATTTCAGCCGCGCGGGCTTGCGGCTTTGCAGCAGCTTGGTGACGTGGTTCAGCGTGTGGCCGGTATCGACGATATCCTCGACCACCAGCACATCGCGCCCTTCAATAGCGCCACGCAAATCTTTGAGAATACGGACCTCCCGGCTGCTCTCCATCGAGTCTCCGTAAGAAGATGCCTCAAGAAAATCGACCTCGATTGGCAGATCAAGCTCGCGCACAAGGTCCGCGATGAAAACGAAGCTGCCGCGAAGCAGTCCCACGACAATCAGCTTGTCGGTGCCGCCGAATTCCTCTGTGATTTCGCGGCACAATGCCTCGATCCGCGCGGCAATGGCCTTGGCCGAGATCATCTCATCTATCACATATGCGCGGTCACTCATCGCTGCCCCCTTGATCTTTGGCGCGCAACATACGAAATCACGCGCCATTGTCACCAGTGAATCCCGGATATCATGCCAACACACTCTGAAACCCGACCGCTGCCTTACACCGCCCAGCAGATGTATGATCTGGTCGCGGATGTGGCGAAATACCCGGAGTTTCTTCCTTGGTGCGCCGCAGCCCGTATCCGCCGCACCTATGCTGCAGGGGACGGCAAGGTGATGGAGGCTGATCTGGTCATCTCGTTCAAAGTGTTCCGCGAACGTTTTGGCAGCCGGGTCACGCTGTTCGATGCGCATAAACGGATTGATACCGAATATCTGGATGGACCCTTCAGATACATGCGTTCGGATTGGGAGTTCGAAGATACGGATGAGGGATGCAACGTCTCGTTCCACGTTGATTTCGAATTCAAGAACGCGGTGCTGCAAGGCATTATTGGTGTCGTATTCAACGAGGCGATGCACCGGATTGTGCGTGCCTTCGAACAGCGCGCGGCGGACCTCTACGGCTGAGGCTTTACGACCGGGCAGTGCGCGCTAGACTGCGCTGCATGAGCATCCTGACTTCTACGCTTGCTGAATTTGCTGCAGGCCCCGTTTCAACCACGAAGCAAGCACGCATCGTGACCTCTTTGTCCGTTTTGGATTGGCTTGCTGTCGGGCGCGCGGGGGCAGAGGAGCCGGTGTCGCGGATTGTACGGCAGATGGTCCTGTCTGAGGGCGGCATGGAACAGGCCCGATTATTCGGTGGAGGCGCCGCACCTTTACGTGCGGCTGCGCTGGTGAACGGCACCATTTCCCACGCGCTGGACTATGACGACACCCATTTCGCCCATATCGGCCACCCCTCGGTGGCTGTTGTCCCCGCAGCGCTGGCTATTGCGGCGTGGGAGGATCGCCCTCTGGTCGACTTCCTTGAGGCTGCCCTGATCGGTATGGAAACTTCGATCCGGATCGGGTTATGGCTGGGGCGCGCGCATTATCAGGCCGGATATCACCAGACCGCAACTGCCGGTGCGTTCGGGGCTGCTGTCGCAGCCGGGCGTATCATGGGGTTCGATGCGGCACAGATGTCTGCGCTTATTGGTCTGACCGCGACACGTGCGTCTGGTCTAAAAGCGCAATTTGGAACCATGGGCAAACCTTACAACGCAGGTATCGCCGCATCGAACGGGGTGGAAGCGGCGCTGTTGATTCGAAACGGATTTCTACCTAATGCCGATGCTCTCGGAGGGGCATACGGTTTCGGTGCCACGCATCTGGGTACAGACGATGCCGACAGTGCGCTGCAGGGATTGGGTGATGAATGGCTGTTTGAGACCGTCAGCCATAAGTTCCACGCTTGTTGCCATGGTCTGCACGCGGCCCTTGAGGCAGCGCTTGATCTTGATATCGCCGAGCCTGAGGTTGCGGAAATCAAGGTCAAAACTCACCCCCGCTGGATGAGCGTCTGCAATCAGTTGGAACCTTCGACGGGGCTTGGGGCCAAGTTCTCGTATCGCACTGTTTTGGCGATGCAATCGCTTGGCTATGACACGGCACTACCGGGCAGCTATTCTGACAAAATATGCGCCGACCCGCGTCTGCAATCCCTGCGAGATCGGATCACCGTTGAGGCGGATGAGAGTCTATCCGAAACGCAAGCTCACCTGTCGCTGCTGCGCCGCGATGGTGCGCGGCTGGAGGCAAGCCATGATCTGCTGGCCCCGATGTCACTTTCGGATCGGGAGGATCGTGTGCGGGGCAAGGCTGCTAAACTGATTGGCGGAGATGAAGCAGACGCTATCTGGTCCATGCTGCGCACCGGCGGGCGCGCAGCGGATTTGGCAGACAGGCTATCCGATTAGGCAACGCGCCAATGCAGCGGAAAGCCTGGATCGAATACGGTCACAGGCCCGTCGCCCGTTTCGATCTTGGATGGATACGCGACCGGCTCGCCTTTTTTCAGAGTGATGGTCTCTTCGTTCACTGGCAGGCCATAGAACGCAGGGCCATTCAGGGAAACAAAGCCTTCCAGCTTGTCCAGCGCGCCTTCGCGATCAAACATCTCTGCCACCAGTGACATGGTGTTGGTGGCCGTAAAGCACCCGGCACAACCGCATGCCATTTCCTTGTTGTCATCCGTATGGGGGGCACTGTCCGTGCCAAGGAAATACCGCGCATCGCCTGAGGTAGCCGCAGCCAGCAGAGCCAGCCGGTGCTCCTCACGTTTGGCAACTGGCAGGCAGTAGTAATGGGGTTTGATGCCGCCCACCAGGATATGGTTGCGGTTGATGATCAGGTGATGCGCGGTGATCGTTGCGCCCAGATCAGTGTCATTGGCTTTGACATAATCCACGCCGTTCGCGGTGGTGATATGCTCCATCACGACACGCAGTCCCGGCGTTGCCTTACGGATCGGATCAAGAATTCGGTCGATAAATACGGCCTCACGGTCGAAGATGTCGATCTCGGAATCGGTGACCTCGCCGTGCACGCAAAGTGGCAAACCGATTTCGGCCATCTTCTCCAACACCGGGCGCACCTTGTCGAAATCGCGCACACCCGAGGCAGAGTTGGTCGTCGCGCCTGCCGGATACAGCTTGACCGCCTTGATCAGCCCGCTGGCATGGGCGGCTGCTACATCGTCGGCATCCGTGTCCTCGGTCAGATACAGCGTCATCAGCGGCTCAAACGTCAAGCCGTCGGGCAGGGCGGCCATGATACGGTCGCGATAGGCGGCGGCGTGGTCGCCGCGCACAACAGGCGGCACAAGGTTCGGCATGATGATTGCACGGGCAAAATGACGCGCGGTTTCGGGCAGGACGGCCTGCAACATCGCGCCATCGCGCAGGTGCAGATGCCAGTCGTCGGGGCGGCGGATCGTGAGCGTATCGGTCATGGCCCCCGGCTAGCACAGCCGGTTCAGAGGGAAAAGCCTTGTCAACCGACCAGATCGTCGTAAATCCCGGAAAAGCCTTGGTCTTGACGCGCGCACGCTACCATGACCTGTTGGGCGCAGCGATTGAGGGGATCACATGCCGCAACCAAATTCCATCGATGCCGTGCAGGAAACACTCAGCGCCCAGGGCTATGTCTGTGGACGCGCTCTGGCGACGGTCGTCTTCCTGTCGCTGAAACTCGGACGTCCCCTGTTTCTTGAGGGCGAGGCAGGCGTTGGCAAGACCGAGATTGCCAAGGCGCTCGCCGCTGGTCTGAACCGCCGCCTGATCCGGTTGCAATGTTATGAGGGTCTCGATGCATCCTCGGCCGTCTACGAATGGAACTTTCCGGCGCAGATGGTGGCGATCCGTACCGCCGAGGCTTCGGGTGGGGCCGACAGAGCGGCATTGCAGACCGAACTCTTCTCGGACGACTACCTGATCGAACGCCCCTTGCTGCAAGCGATGCGCCCGGATGAGAACGGCGCGCCGGTCCTGCTGATTGATGAATTAGACCGCACCGATGAGCCGTTCGAGGCCTTCCTTCTCGAAGCTCTTAGCGATTTTCAGGTGACTATCCCGGAGCTGGGCACTGTCAAAGCGCCGGAATCGCCCATCGTCATCCTGACATCAAATCGCACACGCGAGGTCCATGACGCCCTGAAACGCCGATGCCTCTATCACTGGGTCGACTACCCTGATTTCGACCGCGAGATCGAAATCCTGCACGCCCGCGCCCCCGAAGCGGCCGAGGCGCTGAGCCGGGAGGTTGTTGCTTTCGTCCAGCGTTTGCGAACCGAGGACCTGTTCAAGAAGCCGGGCGTGGCGGAAACCATCGACTGGGCCAAATGCTTGCTTGCGCTCGACGTGATCAACCTCAGCCCTGAAGTGATCGGAGACACACTGGGCGCGATCCTGAAATACCAGGACGACATCCAGAAACTGCAAGGCTCTGAGGCCAAACGTATTTTGGATGAAGCCAAAGCTACACTCGAACCCGCCTGATGTCGCGCCCGTTTAAATATACTGTGGGGGCATGGGGGCAGTGCCCCTATGTACACTGATGGCCGAACAGCTTCCACTCGACATCCCCGACCACCCCAAGCTGGCGCAGAACATCACCCATTTTGCCCGCGCCCTGCGCAAGGCGGGTCTTCCGATTGGTACGGGCCGCATGGTGGATGCGATCCGTGCCGTTGAGGCTGCTGGGTTCACCAAGAAACAGGATTTCTATTGGACCCTACACGCCTGTTTCGTGAACCGGCCCGAACATCGCACGGTTTTCGCGCAGGTCTTCCGCCTCTATTGGCGTGACCCGCGTTATATGGAGCATATGATGGCCATGATGCTGCCCGCCATTCGTGGCGTGCAGGAGGAACGCAAGGCGGATGCTGGCGAAAAACGCGCCGCTGAGGCCTTGCTTGAGGGGGTCGAACGGGATCAGCCCGAATTGCCCGAGCAGGAGGGCGAGACAGAAATCGAGATTGATGCGACCCAGACAGCCTCGTCCGAGGAACGGCTGCGCAACCTTGATTTCGAACAGATGAGCACCGAAGAAATGGCACAAGCCAAGCGCTTGCTGGCGCGGTTGACCTTACCGGTCAAACCCATCGCATCGCGCCGGGCGCAGGCCAGCCATCTGGGGCATCGGCTCGACCGCGCGCGCACGCTACGTTTGGCCATGCGTCAGGGTGGAGAGCTGCATGAGATCGCGTTGCGCAAGCCCAAACCACGTTGGCCGAACCTTGTGGCGTTGTGCGATATCTCTGGGTCAATGAGCCAATACAGCCGCATCATCCTGCATTTCCTGCACACGGTTTCGAATGCCAAGGGGGCGGGCTGGGCAAAGGTGCATGCCTTCACCTTCGGTACGCGCCTCACCAATATCACCCGGCACCTGCATCAGCGCGACGTCGATACGGCACTGGCCTCTGCCGGGGCCGAGGCGCAGGACTGGGAAGGTGGCACAAGGATTGGGGAGTGTCTGCATCAGTTTAACCGCGACTGGTCTCGCCGGGTGATGGGGCAGGGCGCCGTCGTACTGCTGATCACTGATGGGCTGGAACGTGGCGCGCCTGAACAGCTGGAGAAAGAGATCGAACGTCTCTACCTGTCTTCAAAGCGTTTGATCTGGCTGAACCCGTTGCTGCGCTGGGATGGGTTTGCACCCAAGGCGCAGGGGGTCAGAACCATGCTGCCCCATGTCGACAGTTTCCGCGCCGGGCATTCGATCGCCTCGTTGGAAGATCTCGCCAATGTGATCTCTAAGCCCGACGATCAGGGGCAGAAAGCACGGCTGATGGCCGCGCTTTCCGAAGGTTGACTACGAGAGCTGTTCTTCGTTGCACTTCCGCGCCATTTCCATGGCCTTGTAGGTGCCGGTGAGGTCAACGGTGAAGGCAAACTCTTTCTCGGGAAACACCACCATGACCTTCTTTTTGGCCAGATCATCGGCGAATTGTGGATCGTCCGACAGGACATAACCGCCGGAATAGCCCTTGGTGATATTGCCTTTCATGCCAGTGGCTTCGCCGACATAGATGTTGTCACCGATCAGAATGGCCACGGCTTCTTTCTCACCGGCTTTGATGTTGGTTTTGGCCTTCGTAAAAACGCCGACGTAGCCCACACCGCGATCTTCGGTCAGGCCCATCTGAACCACGTTTTCGGAATCATCAACGGCTTCGATCAGGCAGGACTTCTTTTCCTGATCGATAAAGACCTTCCAGCCTTCGACTTCGCCATATCTCAGAAATGTGTCTGCCCAACCGGTACTGGCCGTCGCCAGACCGATTGCCGCCGCGAGTGTAAGAATGCGTTTCAACTCATTGTCTCCGCTTTGGAATATGAAGGGGAATGCACCGGTTCGGGTCCGGTGATACAAGCAAGCTAGAGGGTGGTCCTGCATCGATCAATACTTTGTGAATGTGATCGTAAAATCGGCTCTTTAGCGCCGGAAACTCTACCTGCTGACCGCTTTTCATTGCTGCAAAGCTAACTATGTTGAACCGGAACTAGGCCGGAGGTCTCAATGGAACGATTCGACAACAGCCCGGAAACTGCTCTGAAGTGGTATCGCGCGGGCAAGAAGGCAGCCCTTGCCACGGTGGTCGAAACCTGGGGCAGCGCGCCACGCCGTGTCGGCGCGCAGTTGGTCATCGCAGGTGATGGGCAGATCGAGGGTTCGGTCTCTGGCGGGTGCGTCGAAGGGGCGGTGATCGTTGAGGCACTGGAAGCCATTGACGAAGGTGAGGCGCGGTTGCTGGAGTTTGGCGTCAGCGACGAGGATGCCTTTGCGGTCGGATTGGCTTGTGGCGGCACTATTCGGGTTTTAGTCGAACCTGTCGGGCAAGTCCTGCCAGAACCGATGTTGGCCGAGCTGGTTGCGGCGCGCGCGCGGCGCGAACCTTTGGCTTACGAAGTGAATGTTGAAACCGGCCACCGTGCCTTGCGTCGCAACGCATATGCTGAACGGTTGCGGATGGACCGGTCCGGGTTTGAAGAGGACGGGCAGACATTTGTTGCCGTCCACAACCCGCCGCTGCGGTTGATTGTGGTTGGGGCAGTCCACATCGCTCAGGCGCTGGTGCCGATGGCGCGGATCGCGGGGTATGACCCTGCGATCGTCGACCCGCGAGAGGCTTTTGCATCGGATGCCCGCTTTCCCGGAGAAACCATCCTGACGGATTGGCCCGATGAGGCCGTGATCAAACTGGGGCTCGATTCGCGTACGGCCCTCGTGTTGCTGACACATGACCCCAAGCTTGATGACCCGGCATTACAGGCGGCGCTGGAGGCCGGTGTGTTTTACATCGGCGCGCTTGGGTCGACGCGCACACATGCCAAGCGCGTAGATCGGATGAAGCAAGCCGGGTTCTCCGACGCTCAGATTGGGCGCATACACGGCCCAGTTGGACTCGACATTGGCGCGGCCAGCCCTTCGGAAATAGCGGTCGCCATTCTCGCTCAGATGACCGCCGTATTGCGAGGCAAGGCGTGAAGTTCGGACCGGTACCCCTATCTGAAGCCAGCGGTGCGATACTGGCGCACTCGGTCAAGGCAGAAGATCAAAAACTGCGCAAGGGAATCGTACTGACGGCTGAACACATCGACCTGCTGGCGCGTGCCGGTTTGAATGAGGTTATTGTTGCCCGTTTGGAACCCGGTGATTGCCACGAAGATGAAGCAGCAACGATGTTGGCGACAGCTCTTGCTCCGGATCCTGCGAGCGCCAATCTGCGTGTCACAAAGGCGTTTACAGGCAGGGTTAACCTTTTGGCGGATGGGCCGGGCGTGGTGGAGCTGGACGTTGAAGCCATACAGAAGTTCAATCAGGTTCACCCAATGATCACCGTGGCGACGGTGCCGCAATATCGGCAGATGGGCGCAGGCGGGATGGTTGCGACGGTCAAGGTGATCTCTTACGCCGTGCCTCGGTTGGATGTGCAGCGCGCTGCAGATCTGGCGCAGGGGGGCGTGCGACTGACCATGCCGCGATTCCAGACAGCGGGCCTGATCGTGACAGATATCCCCGGCGGCCCGTCCAACGAAAAAGGGATCGCCGCGATTCGCGGTCGGGTCGAGGCGCTGGGGATGAATCTGACAGATATTCGGATCGTTCAGCACAAGACGGAAGAACTTGCGGAGGGGCTCAGGTCGCTGCAAGGCGACGTTGCAATGATCCTCACGGGCTCGGCCACGTCCGACGTGGATGACGTCGCGCCCACAGCAGTGCGTCTTGCCGGTGGCGATGTGGACAGATTCGGCATGCCCGTTGACCCCGGAAACCTGTTGTTCCTCGGCGGATTGCAGGGCCGTCCCGTCATCGGCTTGCCCGGCTGCGCCCGCTCGCCTGCGCTGAACGGAGCCGATTGGGTTCTGTCGCGCGTGGCATGCGGGATCGAAACAACAGGAACAGATATCGCAGCGATGGGCGTTGGTGGGTTGCTGAAAGAGATCCCAAGCAGGCCGCAACCGCGTGCAGCGAAAGTAAAGTGACGTAACGGCATCTTTGCCGTTTTTCGGGCTTGCTTCATCATTACAGGGTTATGTGGCTGATCGGCCTAAAAAACGGGCAAATATTTTTGTTCTCAAACAAAAATTCCCGTGTTTAACTTGGGCGCAAAGGAAAATTCCAAATAGGGAGGATTTCATGACACAGGTCTCAATGACCGTGAACGGGAAAGCCGTTAGCGGTGACGTGGAGGGGCGGACATTGCTGTCCAGCTTCCTACGGGATCATCTGTCTTTGACGGGGACGCATGTTGGATGTGACACGGCGCAGTGCGGAGCCTGCGTTGTGCATGTGAACGGCGAAGCAGTGAAGTCCTGCAATATGCTGGCGCTTGAGGCAGACGGTGCCGATGTTGGCACGATCGAGGGGCAGGCGAATGCGGATGGTTCACTGAATGTGATCCAGCAGGCGTTTCAGGATCACCATGGGCTTCAGTGCGGCTTCTGTACGCCGGGTATGGTGATGAGTGCGGCTGCGCTGCTGAAAGAGAACCCGCGCCCGACGGAAGGTGAAATCCGGAAGTATCTGGAAGGCAACCTGTGTCGGTGCACTGGCTACCATAACATCGTCAAAGCGATCATGGCCGCATCGGGCCAGGACGTTTCAAGCATCGCCGCCGAATAAGGCGGGCAAGAATTTTCGACGAAAATTCTTTTCCCAGGGAGGAGAACAAGCAATGCCCAAAGACAGTGGCATCGGAGCCAGTTCCAAGCGGCGCGAGGACGTACGCTTTCTGACCGGAGCAGGCAATTACACCGACGACATCAACGTACACGGTCAGGCTTATGTATATTTTCTGAGATCCGACATCGCACATGGCCGTTTGAACAGCGTTGATACCTCGGCGGCTGAGGCCATGCCCGGCGTGGTCAAGGTATTCACCGGCAAGGATTTTGAAGGCGTGGGCGGCATGCCCTGCGGTTGGGAAGTGACCGACCGGCACGGCGCGCCGATGCAGGAACCTCCGCATCCGATTCTGGCGCAGGGCAAGGTCCGTCATGTGGGCGACCCGATCGCGGCGGTTGTGGCTGACAGCCTCGAACAGGCCCGCGACGCTGCCGAAGCGATTGACGTGGATATCGAAGAGCTGCCTGCCGTCATGGATATGAAGGCTGCCGCGCAGGACGGCGCGACGCTCATCCATGACGATCTGAAGAACAACATTTGCTATGATTGGCATCTGGGTGAAGCGGACAATGACAAGGTCAATGAGGTCTTTGCCAATGCTGCCCATGTGACGACGCTGGATCTGGTCAACAACCGTCTGGTCGCCAACCCGATGGAGCCGCGCGTGGCTGTGGGTGAGTACAAGCGTGGGACGGATGAATACACGCTCTACACCACCTCGCAGAACCCGCATGTGATCCGCCTGCTGATGTGCGCCTTTGTTCTGGGCCTGCCCGAGCACAAGGTGCGTGTGGTGGCCCCGGATGTTGGCGGTGGCTTTGGCACCAAGATCTTCCACTATGCGGAAGAGGCGTTCTGCACCTTTGCCGCCAAGGCCTGTGGTCGTCCGGTGAAGTGGACGTCCAGCAGGTCCGAGGCGTTTATGTCGGACGCGCATGGCCGGGATCATGTCAGCACCATCGAACTGGCGTTGGATTCGGATAATAACTTTATCGGTCTGCGCACCAACACTTATGCAAATCTAGGTGCCTACCTGTCGACCTTCTCCAGCTCGGTTCCGACCTGGCTGCATGGGACGCTGATGGCGGGCAACTACAAGACGCCGGTCATTCAGGTGAACGTGAAGGCGATGTTCACCAACACGGTGCCGGTAGATGCTTATCGCGGCGCGGGTCGACCTGAGGCGACCTATCAGCTGGAGCGTGTCATCGATAAGGCGGCGCGCGAGTTGGGTGTTGATCCGATTGCGCTGCGCCGTCAGAACTTCATCACGCAGTTTCCCTATGACACGCCGGTGGCGTTGACCTATGACACCGGGGACTACAACGGGACCATGGACAAGCTGGAGGCCGCTGCTGATCTGGCGGGCTTTGCTGCGCGTCGTGCACAGAGTGAGGCCGATGGCAAGCTGCGGGGCTTGGGCATTAACTGCTATATCGAGGCCTGTGGGATTGCTCCGTCGAACATCGTTGGAATGCTGGGGGCCCGAGCGGGTCTCTATGATGCAGCAACCGTGCGGGTGAACGCGACCGGTTCGATCAGCGTCATGGTTGGCGCGCATAGCCACGGGCAGGGGCATGAGACCGCCTTCCCACAAGTTGTGGCCGACATGATCGGCATCGATGAGTCGATGGTCGAGATCGTGCATGGCGATACCTCGAAGATCCCGTTTGGGATGGGTACCTATGGGTCCCGGTCTCTGGCGGTCTGTGGTTCGGCCATGGTGAAGGCGACCGAGAAGGTGATCGACAAGGCCAAGAAGATCGCAGCCCATCTGCTGGAGGCATCCGAGGCCGATATCGAGTTGAAGGACGGTCAGTTCAGCGTGGCAGGTACCGACAAGTCGGTGGCTTGGGGCGATGTAACCTTGACGGCTTATGTGCCTCATAACTTCCCGCTGGAAGTTGAGCCGGGGCTGGAGGAAACCGCGTTCTATGATCCGGCCAACTTCACCTTCCCCTCTGGGGCCTATGCCTGTGAGGTCGAGGTAGATCCCGAGACCGGCAAGGTGAGTATCGAGGCGTTCACCGCAGCTGATGACTTTGGCAACATCGTCAATCCGATGATCGTGGACGGCCAGGTGCATGGCGGCATTGGTCAGGGCATCGGTCAGGCATTGTTGGAAAACTGTGCCTATGACGAAAATGGCCAGCTGCTGAGCGCATCCTACATGGATTACGCGATGCCGCGCGCGGATGATGTGCCTTTCTATGGCGTCGATCATTCCAGCCAGACGCCCTGTACGCACAACCCGCTGGGTGTGAAGGGCTGTGGAGAGGCCGGGGCCATTGGCTCGCCGCCCGCAGTGGTCAATGCGGTGCTGGATGCGCTGAATTCGGCTGGCAAGGCGGTTGATCACATTGACATGCCGATGAGCCCGTCGCGCGTATGGGCTGCGATGAACAGCTGAGTTGAGAGGGAGGACCGGGGGCCAGCCCCCGGACCCCCGGGATATTTATAGCCAGATGAAGGGCGGATCCGCGCCTTTCGGAAAGGAAAAGCGAAATGTACAGTTTCGAGTTTGAGAAACCCTCGACCATTGCCGACGCCGTTGCTGCGTTGGGGGCCGAGGATGCGCAGGCGTTGGGAGGTGGTCAGACGCTGATCCCGACGCTGAAGCAGCGGTTGGCGTCACCTTCAGTGTTGGTCAGCGTGAGCGGGGTTGCCGAGATGCAGGGTGTCTGTGTCGAGGAGGATGGCTCGGTCGCTATTGGCGGGGCGACGACCCATGCCACGGTGGCGCGAGAGGCGGCCAGCAGCTATCCGGCGTTGGCGGCACTGGCCGGGCAGATTGGCGATCCGGCGGTGCGCAATCGCGGAACCATTGGCGGGTCAGTGGCCAACAATGATCCGGCGGCCTGCTATCCGGCGGGTGTGCTGGGATCGGGGGCCACGATTGTGACCAACGCACGGCAGATCGCAGCGGATGATTTCTTTGAGGGCATGTTCTCCACCGCGCTGGACGAAGGTGAGATCATCACTTCGATCCGTTTCCCGGTGCCGCAAGCGGCGAGCTATCAAAAGTTCCTGCAGCCCGCGTCGCGCTTTGCACTGGTCGGTGTTTATGTGGCGCGCTTTGTCGATGGTGCGCGGGTGGCCGTGACCGGAGCCAGCGAGGATGGCGTGTTCCGCTGGTCCGAAGCTGAGGCGGCGCTGAGCAAGGAGTTCCGCCCGGACGCTCTGATGGACCTGCGCATCAATCCGATGAACATGATTGGCGACCTGCATGGCAGCAAGGAATACCGCGCGCATCTTGTCGGCGTCATGACTAGACGGGCGGTTGAAGCCTGTATGTAAAGCGCGCTTTCATTGAAACGCTACAAGGCCCCGGTACGTCCGGGGCTTTTTATTTGCTCTTAATCCTGGGTGGTTTGGAAGGTTGCCAATAAGCGCCGGTATCTTCGCGGGCCTTCTGATAGCGATCTACCCTGTCGCGCGCAGCATGACCGCCAGCAGCGAAGAGATGACCCAGCAGGCATTCAAGCACCGCCATTGCGCCGGAGAAGCTTGAAAGGTGATGCTGCGTACGGATGCTGATGGGCAGGACGACATGGGGGGTGACGCCAGGCGCAATGACCTCGCTGTCTGAAAGCAGGATGATTCTAGTGCCTCGGTCACGAGCAAAGCGAATGGATTGAATCGTGTCGGATGAGTAGGGGTAGACCGTCAGCGCGAACAGGCAATCTGTCTGGTCAGCATCCAGCAAATCGTCGATAGCCGTGCCGATATGGCGGGGGATCAACTGGAAGCCCGGGTGCGCCATTCGTCCGGCATAATGAAAATAATAGGCCAATGCATAGCTGGCCCGGGTTGCAGTGATAAAGCAGCGATTGGCGCCAAGCATAAGATCAATCGCGCGCTCGACCTTCGCAGGCTCCATCAAGCGCAGTGAGCGCGAAACCACGTTTAGTTCATTCTGCGCGTATCCGGCCTGCGCAGCACTGAATGCATCCGCGGCCTGCATACGTTGTAGCCAATCTTGACCCAGCCGGTCCTCTCGATCGGTGACCAGTGTTTGGCGGAAGGGTTTGCGAAAAGCATCGTAACTGTCGAACCCCAGACGCTGGGCCAGTCGGACCAGAACATTTGAGCTGACACCGATTTTGTTTGCTGTGACGCGGATCGGGTCGAGCCCGAAATCTCCGGGATGATCAATTATGTATTTCGCGGCAGCCTGCATTTGTTGAGGCAGGGCATCGATGTCACGGCGCAGGCGTTGAGTCAGATGGGTAGGGCTCGATTGCATGGCTCGAGAAAAACATATGTTATGCAGAAATGAAATTGAAAACGTTTGATCAGGCGATAGATCGGGTGCGAAATTGATGGGATTTGAAGATGCCAGATAGTTTTTCCGACCGCACGGAGCTTCCTTATGTATTGGTTGCACCGAACGGAACGCGACGTGGACACAAAGACCATCGCGAAATCCCTGTTAGCATTGATGAAATCGTAGAAACCGCCAGGGCTTGCCATACCGCTGGAGCGGATGGAATTCACCTTCATGTCCGTGACAAGGTGGGGGATCATTCGCTGGATGCCGGTCTCTATCGCGAGGCAATTGCCGAGTTGCGCAGGGCCGCGCCGCAGATGGATGTTCAGATCACAACCGAATCTGCCGGGGTTTTTGACGTACAGGCGCAGTTAGATTGTCTGCACCGGGTTCATCCGGAATGGGCTTCGATTTCTGTGCGTGAGATTGCGCGAACGCCCGAGTTGGCGCCGAAGGTCTATGCACTTTGCGAGGAACAGGGAACGCGGGTGCAGCACATCCTTTATGACGCCAAAGATGCCGAGCTGTTGACGCACTGGCAAGCCAGTGGCGTCGTCGGTGGCGATCAGGTGGATCGTTTGTTGGTACTTGGCCGTTATTCGACCACTCAGGAATCAACACCAGACGACCTAGATGCTTTCCCTGAGTGCCCGGACCGGTGGATGGTCTGCGCTTTTGGGGCGCAAGAACATCTGTGCCTTCAGCGTGCAGCGCAGCGTGGAGGTGACGTTCGAGTGGGGTTTGAGAACAGCCTGACCCGTTCCGATGGTACGGCTTGGGAAGACAATGCCGCCTCGGTTACAGCGCTAATCGCACTTCTTAAAGGGACTGCAAAATGAGTCACGTTTTTCCACGTCATACGAAGTCTGACCTGCCGCTCGCTGTAGGGGGCGACGGGTGCTATCTGATCGATTCTGACGGCAAGCGCTATCTGGATTGCGGGGACGCGGCGGTGTCCTGTCTGGGGCACTCGAATGCTTCAGTGGTCAAGGCGGTTCAGGATCAAGTCGGTCAGATTGCCTTTGCGCATACAGGTTTCATGACCTCAGAGCCGGCCGAGGCGCTGGCGGATTTGCTGGTCGAGCATGCCCCGGGGGATTTGGATCGTGTCTATTTTGTCTCGGGCGGGTCTGAGGCGACTGAGGCTGCCATCAAGCTGGCGCGGCAGTATTATCTGGAGACGGGTGAACCCGAGCGCCGCCGCGTGATTGCGCGACGGCAGAGCTATCACGGCAACACTCTGGGTGCCCTGTCCGCGGGCGGTAACGCGTGGCGACGCGCTCAATTCGCACCCATGTTGATTGAGATGACGCACATAGCACCATGTTATGAATATGCCGAGAAGCCCGAGGGAGAGAGCAGCTTTGACTACGGCCAGCGCGTTGCCAATGAGTTGGAGACCGAGATCCTGCGCCTTGGGCCTGAGACGGTCATGGCCTTTATGGCCGAGCCGGTGGTTGGTGCGACGCTGGGGGCCGTTCCGGCAGTTGAAGGATACTTCAAGCGGATCCGTGAGATTTGCGACCAGTATGGTGTGCTGTTGATCCTTGATGAGGTGATGTGTGGCATGGGGCGTACCGGTCATTTGTTTGCCTGCGATCACGACGCCGTTGCTCCGGATATTCTATGCATCGCCAAAGGTTTGGGGGCCGGGTATCAGCCGATCGGTGCGATGTTGTGCACGGCTCGGATCTATGATGCGATTCGGGATGGGTCGGGCTTCTTCCAGCACGGCCATACCTATATCGGCCATCCGGTTGCGACTGCGGCCGCATTGGCTGTGGTGACAGAGTTGACCCAAAAAGAGCTGCCACTTCGCGCGGCACTGATGGGCGAAAAACTGCAGTCTGCCCTGATCGCTGCCTTTGGTCAGCACCCTCATATCGGCGATATCCGGGGACGGGGCTTGTTCCGGGGGCTGGAACTGGTCGCAGATCGCGACAGCAAAACGCCGTTTGATCCGTCGCTGGGTGTGGCGGGTAAAATCAAAAAGGCGGCCTTTGCCGAAGGTTTGATCTGTTATCCGATGTCCGGGACTCGAGACGGACGGCACGGCGATCACATCCTTCTCGCGCCTCCGTTCATCATCGAGGATGCGCAGATCGACGAATTAATCGCCAAGCTGGGCTGTGCGATTTCGAGCGTGATCTGACAAAGCTGTAACAGGCTTTGCCTCAGGAACACAAAAGCGCGGAAGGAGCGGATGATCAAATCTGCTCCGAAGCGTTCGGCGTTCTGCGAAATGCGCCTTGTGGGTGGCCGGGCATAAAAAAGGCCCCGACCAGTCTGGCGGAGCCTCGGTAAACGCTGTCGAGAGCTTTTACTTCTGCGGAAGCGGGCCGATCATCATGATCATCTGACGGCCTTCCATCTTGGGCATGTTCTCGATCTTGCCCAGGTCCTTGACGTCTTCTGCCACACGCTCAAGCAGCTCACGTCCCAAGTTCTGGTGCGCCATTTCGCGGCCACGGAAACGCAGGGTGACTTTGACCTTGTCGCCGTTCTCAAGAAACTTGAACACGTTGCGCATCTTGACGTCATAGTCATGCGTATCGGTGTTGGGCCGGAACTTGACCTCTTTCACCTCGATGATCTTTTGCTTCTTGCGGGCTTCGCTTTCACGCTTCTGCTGTTCATACTTGAACTTGCCAAAATCCATGATTTTGCAGACCGGCGGGTTGGCGTTGGGAGAAATCTCAACCAGATCGAGGCCAACATCGGCGGCCATCTGCATGGCTTTCGCGGGATGAACCACCCCGACATTTTCACCTTCGGCGCCAATCAGGCGAATTTCGGGAGCACGGATCTTGTCATTGACGCGCGGGCCGGTATCTCGCTGTGGCGGCGCGTTGTGAGGTCTGCGGGCTATGGGTTCATTCCTTTGATAATTGCAGAATTTCGAGCCCGGAATTTAGACCGGGCTGAGAGGTGTTTCAAGCGGCATAAATCGCAGGCCGCATGAAATTTCCATGAATTCCGGGAGTTTTTGCCGGTCAGAGCGCTTTGCGACCCGACCGGCAAAGCCGATCACCCTACAAATGCTTTTTCGATCACGAACTCTTTGGGTTCGGAATTTGCGCCTTCACGCAGGCCGAACTCCTCCAGAATGGCCTTGATGTCGTGGTTGAACGCGAGGCTACCGCAGACCATGGCGCGGTCTGTTTCCGGCTTGATGCCGTCTTCGATGCCCAGATCCGCAAAGACAGTTCCGTCTTGTAGCAGGGTGGTGATGCGGCCCATCTTGGGGCTCTCTTCCCGCGTGGTGGTCGGGTAGTAACGGATCTTGTCGGCGAAACCTTCACCGATCAATTCTGCCAACAGTTCGTCCTGTTTGATGCTCTCGATCAACTCGCGCCCATAATCCAGCTCGGCCACGTCGCGGCAGGTATGGGTAATGATGACCTCATCGTAATCCTCATAGGTCTGCGGTTCACGCAGCAGCGAGGCGAAGGGGGCAAAACCGGTGCCGGTGGCGAAGAACCAGATGCGCTTGCCCGGCAGCAGGGCATCATGAACCAGGGTTCCAACAGGTTTGGGACGCAGAATGATCTGATCACCCGGCTGGATGTGCTGCAGTTTCGAGGTCAGCGGACCGTCCTGCACCTTGATGGAATAGAACTCAAGCTCTTCGTCCCACGAAGGCGAAGCGATGGAATAGGCGCGCAGCAGCGGTTTGCCGTTGTCGCCCAGCAGGCCGATCATCACGAACTCGCCCGAACGGAACCTCAAGGACGCGGGGCGCGACACCTTGAAGGAAAACAGGCGGTCAGTCCAATGCTTGACCTCGGTCACGGTCTGAGCGTCGGGCAGAACGGGGGCCTTGACGGCGGTTGCTTCGGTCACGGGCTTCATCTCTGTCATCGTTGTCACTGTCGGCTGGGTAAACCGACATCTCCGTTTAATCTTTGATCCAAGTCAGGAAAAGGGGGCAGATTGCCCCCGTCCCTCAAAAGCAGGCGATGGTTGATTCAGCCGCGCAGTCGAGCCTGATAGTTGTTGTCCTGCCAATTGGCGCGCGCAAGCCATTGATCCTCGGGCTGGCGGTTGGCCAGATTGTGATCGATCTCGACCTCATCAAAGCCGCTGCGCCGTGCCATGGCGTATTGATCGGCCAGTACGTGCCCCTTGGCGCGCAGGCGGCCGGTATAGCCTTTCAGGCGCAGAACGCGAGCGATTGTGAAACCTCGTCCATCCGCCGAAGACGGAAAATCTACGCGCACCATTTTTGCGCTGCCCAGACGTTCGACCAGTTCATCCGGGTCAGTGTCCGAGGCAACATCCAGCGCGACCACGTCATTTGCTGCATCGTCCAGCGTGACATAGCCGTCAGTCCAGTCATCGGGGGCGAAGCCCTCATCCGTTACGATTACATTCATGTTTTCTCTCCGGTGCGGACTATCTTGCCATCGACAAAATGGATGCCGCATTCTTCTTTGTTCTGGTTGCGCCAACGTCCGGCGCGCGGGTCTTCGCCTTCTTTGACCGGCGAGGTGCAGGGCGCACAGCCGATCGAGGGGTAACCTTTGGCCACCAGCGGATGCCGGGGCAGGTTGTTTTCGTCCATATAGGTGCGCACGTCTTCGGGAGTCCAATGGGCCAGCGGATTGACCTTGATCCGACCCGTTCCGTCCTCGACCTCAAAGAACTCAAGCGCAGCTCGGGTGCCTGCCTGAAACCGCTTGCGCCCGCTGATCCAGCCGCAATACCCCGTCAGCGCCTGTTGCAGCGGGAAGGTCTTGCGCAGATTGCAGCACGCATCGGTGTCACGCAGGTGCAGAGCACCGTAAGGATCGTCACGTTGAACGTCTTCCTCATCCGCGTGGATGATCCTGACATTGCGCAACCCCAGGCGCTCGCTAACCTCTTGCTGGTATTCCAGCGTTTCGGTGAACAGCATCTGAGTGTCGATGAACAGCACCGGGGTCATCTTGTCGACCACCGCCGCCATGTGCAGCAACACCACCGACTCCGCCCCGAAACTGGACACGAGGGCGAGCTCGTCGATCTCTTCGATGGCACCGTGCATCACGTCGTGAGCAGAGTGGTGCCGGAACCGGGCGTTCAGCGCTTCGACTTTTTCTGTCAGTACGCTGCGGTCTTTGCCCAGTTCCGTCTGGATCAGGTCAAGCGGCATTCGCCTGAGCCTCGGGGTAAAGGGCAGCCTTGAACGGAGCCATGCCGACGCGACGGTAGGTTTGCAGGAATTCCTCTTCGGCGCTGTCGCGCTGTTCCAGATAGGTGTTCACGATCCGCTCGACTGCCGGAACGATCTCATCATAGGCAAAGCCCGGACCGGTGCGGTCGCCGATGGCAGCCGTTTCGGTACCGTCGCCACCCAGCGTGATCTGGTAGTTCTCAACGCCTGCGCGATCCAGGCCAAGGATACCGATATGGCCCACGTGGTGGTGGCCACAGGCGTTGATGCAGCCCGAAATCTTGATCTTCAGGTGACCGATATCATGCTCAAGCTTCAGGTCATCGAACCGAGTTGCGATTTCCTGTGCAACCGGGATCGAGCGTGCTGTCGCCAGTGCACAATAATCCATACCGGGGCAGGCGATGATGTCGCTGATCAGGCCAATATTGGCTGTGGCCAGTTCATATTCTTTCAGCTTCGCATGGATTGCGGGCAAGTCCGACTTGTGGACATGCGGCAGGATCACGTTCTGCTCGTGGCTGATGCGCAGTTCATCATAGGCGAACTCTTCAGCCAGATCGGCCATCACACGCATCTGCTCGGCGGTTGCATCACCCGGCGTCTGGCCGTGTTTCTTGATCGAGATCGTGACAATCGCGTGGTCTGCGTTCTTGTGCGGCGCGATATTGGTGTCGACCCACGAGCGGAAGACCGGATCGTTGGTATAGGCGGATTCAAACGACGTAACCGAACCTTCGCGGAAGGTCGGGGGCGCGAAGTGGCCCTTGATCTCTTCCAGCAGGTTCATATCGGCGCCTTTGAACTGCGGGCGCACCTGCAGGAAGCGCTCGTTGACCTTGGCGCGGATGGCGTCAATGCCATGTTCATGCACGGTGATCTTGATGCGTGCCTTGTACTTGTTGTCGCGGCGGCCGATCTGGTTCCAGACCGACACGGTGGCTTCGAGATAGGCCAGCAGGTCGTCAAAGGCGACGAACTCGGACAGTTCTTTGCCGATCATCGGCGTGCGACCCAGGCCACCACCCACGATGACACGAGCGCCCAGAACGCCGTCACGCTCAACCAGTTGCAGGCCGATGTCATGTGCCTTGATCACTGCGCGGTCATTTTCCGAACCGGTGATGGCGATCTTGAACTTGCGTGGCATGAACTGGAATTCCGGGTG
Organism: Ruegeria sp. C2; assembly: GCF_056537765.1. Lineage (NCBI taxonomy): Bacteria > Pseudomonadati > Pseudomonadota > Alphaproteobacteria > Rhodobacterales > Roseobacteraceae > Ruegeria > Ruegeria sp. C2. The sequence continues at coordinate 689,188 of NZ_JBQFRZ010000001.1, forward strand.
GTCGGTGGACCACTGGCGCAGCAGTTCGGCATAAGGGCGCGGGTCGGCGACCTCATCCGCGGCGGCACCGGCGAAATGGTCGGCGGTCACGTTGCGGATGGTGTTGCCCGAGGTTTGAATGGCGTGCATACCAACCTCGGCCAGCGCGTCCAGCATGTCTGGCACGTCGTTCAATTTCGGCCAGTTGTATTGGATGTTTTGGCGGGTGGTGAAATGGCCGTAGCCCTTGTCCCACTTCTCAGCCAGCAGGGCTAGTTGGCGCATCTGTGCGCTGCTCAGTGTGCCATAAGGAATTGCAACGCGCAGCATGTAAGCGTGCAGTTGCAGATACAGGCCATTCATCAAGCGCAGTGGCTTGAATTCGTCTTCGGTCAATGAGCCGTCAATGCGGCGCTCGACCTGTGCGCGGAATTGCGCATTACGTTCTGCCAAAAATGCTGTGTCGAACTCGGAGTAGCGATACATGATTAGCTGTCCTTAGTTGCAGCCCCGAACCCGGGGCCTTGAAGAGGGGAGAGAGAGCCTGTGATCAGGCTCGGGGCTGCGGGGAAGTTTCCTGTTTGCCGTGGGCATAGTTGGACGGACCAGTCCGACGGAAATCTTCCCGGAAATGTGTGGGTTCGGGGCCGTTGTCTCCGGCCACGGCATCCGCCAGATAGGCACCAACAATCTTGTTGACCTGACGCTCTGCATCCAGCAAACGCAGCTGGGCGTGAGCTTCATCCGTGATCAATTCGGCCTCGGAGAGTTCGCGGGACCAGCGATCATCTTCGGTCAGATAAATCACATCGCCTTCCAACAGATCGTTGGCTGTAACCACTTTGGGAGTAAAAGCGCGGGGCATCAGGCAAGGTCCTCGTTGTTTACAGGCGTCAGCGCATTGCTGTTCAGGTTGTTTGACTTGAGTGACAATATAGGAAATATTCCCACTTAAGCGCCATATCTCTTGGTAAATAAGAACGTTCGTTCTTTTTGATGGGGATCGTGGGGCTTCTGTTCTGAATCTAGGGAAATAATGGAATGTCGGTGCGCATAGACGACACGGATCGGAAAATTCTGGCTGAACTACAACGAGACGCCAGCCAATCACTTGACGAAATCGCGGCACGGGTCGGCAGTTCCAAGACCCCGGTCTGGAATCGCATTCGCAAGCTGAAAGGGGCCGGAGTGATCGGTCAGCAGACTGTGCTGCTCGACGCCGAAGCACTTGGTTTTGAGGCAACTTTCTTTGTGTTGATCCGCACGTCCGAGCATGAAGCCGATTGGCAAAAGAAGTTTCTGCAGGCTCTGCGTGACCGCCCGGAGGTGCAAGAGGCCCACCGATTGGCGGGGGATATCGATTACATCCTGAAAGTGCGTGTCAAAAACGCGCGTGCTTATGATGCCTTCTACCAAGCCCTGATATCAGAGGTGCGGGTGCACAACGTGACCGCTCTGTTGTCGATGGAAGAAATCAAGTCCACCACGATGTTGCCGCTGAATGTGACGAGCTCTGCTTGATACTGATCGACAAAAGGGGGGGGGCGCTGCCCCCGTCGCCGTGTGGCGACTCCCCCGAGATATTTATAGCCAGATGAAGCAGGGATCCGTTCTTCATCTGGCGCAAAACACCTCCGCCGGAGGTATCGCGCGGCACGCGCGACCCGATGGCTTCAGATGCTAACTTTCAGCTCGGTCAGGCCATGGAAATGGTAGCTGTTCGAGTATTCCGGTTTGTTCAGTAGTGTCAAATTGGGGCATCTGCTGAACAAAATCGGTAAAGCGATCCTCATTTCAAGGCGGGCGAGCGGGGCTCCGACGCAGAAATGCAAGCCTCCGCCGAAGCTGGTATTGGCGCTGATCCGGCGGGTTGGATCGAAGCTGTTGGGGGCGTTCCAGACTAATGGATCTCGGTTGGCGGCACCCAGAAGCAGGGCGACCTGCTCTCCGCGTGCAAATTTGTGCCCGAAGACTTCGACATCTTCGTAAGCATAGCGGGTGAACTGATGCAGGGGCGGATCGAAGCGCAGTATCTCTTCGACCATGTTGTCTATGATGTCTGGGGAAGCAATCTGCTCCTGAGTGCCGGTTTCGAGGATTGTTTTTACGCCATTTCCAAGGGCGTGAACAGTCGCCTCGTGACCGGCATTGAGCAACAGGATACAGGTTGTGATCAGCTCCTCACGCGAAAGCTTGGCACCATCTTCTTCGGCAGCGATCAGGCGCGTGATCAGGTCATCGCGCGGATCCTTGCGGCGTGTTTCGATGTAGCCTTCGAGGAAACGTGTAAACTCGGTCGAGGCGCGTGCGGCGGCGTCTTCGGTCTGGCGTGTGCGGCTGGCCTGATACATCGCGACCATCGCGTGTGACCAGTCCAGAAGCTGCGGTGCCATGTTCTCGGGCACCCCCAATAGACGACAGATGGTGATCACCGGCACCTGTGTGCAATAGGCTTGCAGAAGATCGAAAGGCTCGTCCGGAAACTGATCAACTAGCGCATGGCAGAGCGTTTCGAGCGCGGGTGCAAGATCTGCGATGGCACGCGTCGTGAAAGCCCTTAACACGAGCGCGCGCAGCCGTGTGTGACGGGGTGGTTCGAGCTCCAGCATCGAATGCGCTTCGATTGCGAGCCAGGGCGCGAGGTGATCCGGGCCTGGCTCGGCTAGTTCTGACGGGATTTCGCGTCCGAAGCGACGATCTTTCAGCAGAGTCTGTACGGATTTATGAGAAACAGCAGCAACCATCCCATATTCTTCCCAATAGAACAGATCGCCGAACGCGCGTGCGGTGTCATAGAATGGGTAAGGGTTTTGTACAAAACCAGGGTCGGTGGGGGATTGGGACAGTGTCTTCATGCGCTGCACACTTGCCACCGGTCGCTGCGAATGCAAGACCCTATGACATGCAACGGGTTTGGATCATTGCCGGGTTTCTGTGTGCGGTTGCTTTGTTGTCGGCAACAGTCTGGACTTATGGTTACCGTCAGGCGCTGACTCAACTGAGTCAGCAGGCCGAGGCTGATCTTGAGCTGGCAGCAGACCGATTGAGCACTCAGATGCAGGTGTATCAGGAGGTTGCTGCGTTGATGGCGGATCATCCGGCATTGCGGGCGCTTGGGACTCCGACGCAGGTTCGAACCGCGCAATCGGTCCTGTTGGATGTGGCGGATAAGACAGCGGCGGTTAACGTGATCTATCTGGCACCGGATGGCCGGGTTCTGGCTTCGGCACAGCCTGTTGCGCAAACAGATATGGCTGAACATCCGGCGTTTGAACGCGCCATGCAGGGTGCGCTCGGCAGCGCGCATGGGGTCATGCCGGGCAGTGGGGATCGGATCTATTCTTACGTTGCTCCGGCCTTTGGTCCTGCGGGCCGGGTTGTGGGTGCGTTGATGGTCGTGGCCGATGTGCAGGATGTTGAGCAGACGTGGCGTGGCAGCACCGAGGCTGTGTTTTTCGTCGACGCCAATGGGGTTGTATTCATCTCCAACAGGTCGGATCTGCTGTTCTGGCAGCGTGCGGATGGGCAGCCGGGCCTGACGCCACCGGATGGTCAATCGGTTGATTTCGCCTCAACACTGGTGGGCGGGCATGAACTCTGGCGGTTGGGATGGGGACGCTACTTCCCGCGCCGCGCTCTGCATCTGACACTTGCGTTACCCGTGATCGATATGACAGCCGAGGTTTTAGTCGATGTCGCCCCGGCGCGGCGTCTGGCAGGATTGCAGGCCGCAGCCGTTGCCGCGATCTGTTTTGCCTTTGGCGCGCTGTTGTTTCTGGCCTCGGAACGTCGTCGTACGCTGGCTTTGGCCAACACGGTATTGGAGAGCCGTGTTGCGCAGCGTACTCGCGCCCTGACGGCGGCGAACTCGGCGTTGCGGCGCGAGGTAGCGGAGCGGCAAGAGGCTGAGGCGGCGCTGAAACAGGCGCAGGCAGATCTGGTGCAGGCCGGTAAACTGAGCGCGCTTGGCAAGATGTCAGCCGGGATCAGTCATGAGCTGAACCAGCCGCTGATGGCGATCCGTCAGTTCGCGGATAACGGTTCGGCCTTTCTGGAACGAGGCAAGGGTGAAAGAGCGGGCGAAAATCTGGGTCGTATTTCCGACATGGCGGCGCGCATGGCGCGGATCATCAAGAACTTGCGCGCATTTGCCCGCAACGAAAGCGAGCCGATGGGGAAAGTCGATCTGGTTCAGGTTCTAAACACCGCCGTCGAACTGACTGAGGCCCGGTTGCGCGATGAAGATGTGACGCTGGATTGGTCGCCGCCCGAGGTCGAGGTTTATGCTTGGGGTGGAGAAGTACGGTTGGGTCAGGTTTTCGTTAACCTGATCAACAACGCGGTGGATGCCATGGCAGATCAGGCCTCGCGTCGGATTTCGATCCGCCTGACCGAAGAGGAGCGTATTCGCGTATCGGTGCGTGATACCGGTCCCGGCATCAAGGATCCGGACCGGGTGTTTGAGCCGTTCTATACCACGAAGACGGTAGGCAGCTCGGAAGGGATGGGGCTGGGGCTGTCCATCTCATACGGCTTGGTGCAGAGTTTCGGAGGGGACATCCGAGGCGCGAACACCGAAGACGGGGCCGAGTTCACTGTCGAACTAGAACCCTATGATGAGGACAAGATCGCATGATCCGTAAGGTTCTTTTGGTGGATGATGACTCGGCTGTGCGTGAGGCGTTGGCCCAGACGCTGGAACTGGCCGAGTACGAACCTGTTGCTGCCGGTTCTTTCGTGGCCGCCAAGGATCATATCCGGCGCGACTTTGAAGGAGTGATCGTCTCGGACATCCGAATGCCGGGGCGGGATGGGTTTCACCTGTTGAGTTATGCGCGTGAGGTTGACCCGGAATTGCCGGTTGTTCTGTTGACAGGCGAAGGGGATATTCCCATGGCTGTACAAGCGATGGGGCAGGGTGCGTTTGATTTTCTGGAAAAACCCTGTGCTGCTGCCGATCTGCTGTCTGTTCTGGAACGCGCTTTCAGTGCGCGGGCCGAGGTCCTTCAGTTGCGCGAACAAAAGAGCGAGCTGGAACGCGGTGATCCCGCTGCGCGGATACTGTTTGGACTGTCCGAGCAAGCCGAAGCCTTACGTGAACGTGTGCGCGCAGTGGCGCCGACGCGGGCCGAGGTGCTTGTCACTGGTCCGGTGGGCAGCGGTATTTCCAAGGTGGCAGAGGTTGTGCATCTGATGTCTCCGGGCGGGCAGGGTCCGTTTGTCAAACGGTCTGCGTCGGGGCTGACCGTCGAGGAACTGAGGAAGGGATGCGACGACGCCTCGGGAGGGTCGCTGTTTCTGGATGAGGTTTCGGCCATGTCCGATGCCACGCAATACGCGACTCTGGAGTTGATCGAGCAGGGATCAGAGGCACGTATCATCGCGGGAACGACTATGGACTTGTCTGAACTCGTTACTTTGGGACGGTTCAATGCAGATCTGTTCTATCGTCTCGACGTAATGCGTGTGCGCATACCTTCTTTGTCTGAGCGCCCCGAGGATATCCCGGTCATTTTCCGCCATTACGTTGCACAGGCAGCCGAGCAAGCCGGCATTGCAGAGCCTGAGGTGATGCCCGAACATCTTGCCTCGCTCATGGGGCAGGATTGGCCGGGGAATGCCCGGTCGTTGATGTCGGCTGCAATGCGGTTTGTGCTGGGGATGCCCGAAGAAGTTGCCGAGGCCGGTGATCTGGGCTTGAGCGAGCAGCTTGCCCGGGTTGAGCGGTCGCTGCTGATCGCAGCGCTGGGTCGCCACAATGGCAAGGCTGCTGATGCGGCGAAGGCGTTGAAGCTGCCGCGCAAAACCTTCTACGACAAACTTGCGCGTTACCAGATTCGCCCCGAGGATTATCGCAGGTAACAAGAGCTCCCGCCCGTTTTGACAGCATTATCATGCCGTCAAAGCCGTTGGGCCGGGCAGTCCGCTGGTGCGGTCTGCGGTTGCGCGTCAGGCGAGACAACTCGATTCGGCAGGAATGATTCGCGATTGTGCGGAAATCCGCACAGCGCTGAATTTCGCTGTGCGAGATTCCGCACAGTGTTGGGGTCGCTTTGTTGAGATATCAGCAAAGGATCTAGTTAAACATATGATATAAATATAGAAACACCGAATCCATATTCGCAAAAACAAATTCTTGAGAGCGTTGCGGCGATTCGCTTCACTGCGTCGCATATGGCGCTGGTCAGGCGCCTGACGGAAATCTCAAGGAAGTCTGGGAGGACAAAACTGATGAAATTCCTGGCAACAGCCGCTACTGCACTTGCGCTTACTGTGACTGCCACTGCAGGCATGGCCGCCTGCGACGATGGTGAGATCGTGGTCAAGTTTGCGCATGTGACCAACTCTGACAAACACCCCAAGGGCATCGCCGCATCACTGCTGGAACAGCGCGTGAATGATGAGATGAATGGGGTAATGTGTATGGAGGTGTTCCCCAACTCGACCCTCTACAACGATGACAAAGTGCTGGAGGCGATGCTGCAGGGTGATGTGCAACTGGCTGCGCCCTCACTGTCGAAGTTCGAAAAATTCACCAAACAGTTCCGCCTGTTCGACCTGCCGTTCATGTTCAAGAACATCGACGCTGTCGACGCGTTCCAGGCCTCGGATGCGGGGCAGGCGATGAAGGACAGCATGCAGCGCCGTGGCCTGCAGGGTTTGGCGTTTTGGCATAATGGTATGAAGCAGATGTCTGCTAACAAACCTCTGGTCGATCCTTCGGACGCGGATGGCCTGAAGTTCCGCGTTCAAAGCTCGGATGTGCTGGTCGCGCAGATGGAGGCCATCGGCGGCAGCCCGCAGAAGATGGCATTCTCGGAAGTCTATGGCGCGCTGCAGCAGGGCGTTGTGGACGGGCAGGAGAACACCTGGTCGAACATCTACGGCAAGAAGTTCTTCGAGGTGCAGGACGGCATCACCGAAACCAACCATGGCATTATCGATTACCTAGTGGTGACCTCGGTTGACTGGCTCGACAGCCTGGAGCCGGAGGTTCGCGATCAGTTCCTGACCATTCTGTCTGAGGTGACCGAGACCCGGAACAAGGAAGCCTTCGCCGTGAACGAAGCGGCCAAAGCCTCGATCACCGATGCGGGCGGTATCATCCGCGACCTGAATCCCGATCAGCGTCAGGCATGGGTCGATGCGATGAAGCCCGTCTGGGACAAATTCGCGGATGACGTCGGTCAGGACAAGATCGACGCAGCCCAAGCGATCAACGCCGGGTTCTGATCCCGGTTGAGGCCGCGCGTCGGGGGACTGGGGAGTTATCGACGCGCAGGCCGGGCGGGCCGCTGTGAGGCCCGCCAACCTTTTACTCTCATCACAAAAAATGCGGGGACAGAGAGATGTCTGGTGCGAAACCCGGCCAAGGCGGGCTGGTCGACCATATCGAAGAGACGATGATCGCGCTTTTGTTGGGCGTGATGACGGTCGTCACCTTCGCCAACGTAATTGCGCGGTTTGTGTTCAATTCCAACATTCTATGGGCGCTTGAGCTGACGGTATTCACCTTCGGCTGGCTGGTGCTTTTAGGCGCATCTTATGCCGTGAAGAAACACGCGCATCTGGGTGTGGACGCGATCCTGAACATGCTGGCGCCGGCGCCGCGTCGCATACTTGCGTTGATCGCGGTGGCCTGTTGTCTGGTGTTCTCGTTGCTGCTGCTGAAGGGTTCGTACGACTATTGGGCGGTCTTTGCAGACCTTCCGCCGACCTCGGGCCGTTGGTTCCCGACCGGGTTCGACACCGGAGCGCGCAGCCAGAGTTTTTACGAAGTGGATGACATTCCCATGGTTGCCCCGCTGCGGTTTCTGGAAGATCTGATCAACTATGGCGAGGGGTACGAGAAGATCCCTAAGGTGATCCCTTATCTGGTGTTGCCGGTTTCCATGCTGCTGCTGGTCATCCGCTTTTCTCAGGTTGCAGTTCAAATCTGGCGCGGCGAGACCGACCGCCTTGTTGCCAGCCACGAAGTAGAGGACGAGATCGAAGAAGTCCGCGCTCAGCAAGGGGAGCATAACTGATGGACGTCGTTCTTCTTTTCTCGATGGTCGTTGGCCTTCTGCTGATCGGTGTTCCGATTGCAGTGGCTCTGGGCCTCAGTTCGACCCTGTTCCTGTTGATCTATTCCGACAGCTCTCTGGCCTCGGTCGCGGGCACTCTGTTCGAAGCGTTTGAGGGGCACTTTACCCTTCTGGCGATTCCGTTCTTCATCCTCGCGTCGTCCTTCATGACGACCGGTGGCGTGGCGCGCCGGATCATCCGGTTTTCGATTGCTTGTGTCGGGCATCTGCCGGGCGGTCTGGCGATTGCAGGCGTCTTCGCCTGTATGCTGTTCGCCGCACTGTCAGGATCGTCCCCAGCGACGGTTGTGGCCATCGGTTCGATCGTCATCGCCGGTATGCGGCAGGTGGGCTATTCCAAGGAATTCGCAGCCGGTGTGATCTGTAACGCGGGTACGCTGGGCATCCTGATCCCGCCCTCTATCGTGATGGTTGTTTATGCGGCCGCCGTTGAGGTCTCGGTCGGTCGGATGTTCTTGGCGGGCGTGATACCGGGCCTGATGGCCGGTCTGATGCTGATGATCACGATTTATGTGATGGCGAAGGTCAAGAACCTTCCCAAGGGAGACTGGAAGGGCTGGGGTGAGATTTTTGTCTCGGCGCGCGAAGCCGGTTGGGGGCTATTCCTGATCGTGATCATTCTGGGCGGTATCTACGGCGGTATCTTTACGCCGACGGAGGCTGCCGCGGTTGCTGCTGTCTATGCCTTCCTGATCGCAAGCTTTGTCTACAAGGACATGGGGCCGCTCAGCACCGAAGAGGGCCAACCCAATGTACCGCTGCTCAAAAAACCTTACGCACTGGTGACAGCCTTCTTCCATCCCGATACCAAACATACGCTGTTCGAGGCGGGTAAACTGACTGTTACGCTGCTGTTCGTGATCGCCAACGCGCTGATCCTCAAGCACGTGCTGACGGACGAGCAGGTGCCGCAGCACATTGCCAGCGCCATGTTGTCGGCGGGTCTGGGGCCGGTAACCTTCCTGATCGTGGTCAACGTGATCCTGCTGATCGGTGGTCAGTTCATGGAGCCCTCGGGCCTGTTAGTCATCGTTGCACCGCTGGTGTTTCCGATTGCAATCGAGCTAGGTATCGACCCGATCCATCTGGGTATCATCATGGTGGTGAACATGGAGATTGGGATGATCACGCCTCCGGTCGGTCTGAACCTGTTCGTGACCTCGGGCGTGGCGGGAATGCCGATGATGAGCGTGGTGAAAGCGGCGCTGCCGTTCCTGGCCGTGCTCTTCGTCTTCCTGATCATGGTCACCTATATCCCGTGGATATCAACCTTCCTGCCCAACACCTTCATGGGGCCGGAGATCATAACCAACTAGGATTGGGCAACCAGTCTAAGCCGGGTGGCTCAGCTGCCCGGTTTTTTTATGCCTTGAAACCAGTGCCCGAGCGCATATCTAGGCGTTCGAGGACGACCTCACCACCATGGATGACCATTCGGGACGACCCGAATTCGAAGTGAGGTGTTCTTATGCCCTGGATACTACTGTTGTTCGCTGGCCTGCTTGAGATTGTCTGGGCCGTCGCAATGAAGCAAGCCGCCGGTTTTACACGGCTGTGGCCGACGGCGATCATGAGTGTCTCGATGGTCGGGTCCTTTGGCCTGCTTGCGCTGGCGATGCGGGACCTGCCCTTGGGCACCGCCTATACCATCTGGACCGGGATTGGCGCTGTCGGCGCGTTCACCGTTGGCATTCTGTTTCTCGGTGAAGCTCTGACCCCGATGCGTATCCTTGCGGCCGTCCTGATTGTCACCGGCCTAGTGGTGATGAAGCTGGCCTAAGCGTTGACGCCTGAAACGGGGTCGGGCAGCTTGGTGTGGCGATTCAATAGGATACTGCCCATGTTGACCGATACCGATGCACGCCTGCTTCGCCTTGCCTATGACGAAGCGAAAGCGGGGTTTGACGAGGGTGGTTGTCCTATCGGTTCGGTGCTGGCACGGGGCGGCGAGGTCGTCTCGCAGGGACGCAATCAGCGCGTCCAAGGTGGCGACCCGATCGCCCATGGCGAAATGGATGCGCTGCGTAAGGCGGGGCGGCAGAGGACCTACCGTGATACCGTGCTCTACACCTCTTTGTCGCCGTGCATGATGTGTTCGGGCACGATCATTCAGTTCGGAATCCCACGCGTCGTTGTTGGTGAGAATCAGAATTTCGGCGGCAACGAAGATTTCCTGCGCTCACGCGGGGTCGAGGTCATCATCGCGGATGACCCCGACTGTATCGCGCTCATGAAACGCTTTATCGAAGAAAAGCCCGAGCTATGGGCCGAAGATATAGCCGAATAGACTGATCATGCTCACGCGGCTTCGAGCGCGCGAATAATACCCGAGAAATCGTCGGCCTTCAGGCTGGCACCGCCAACCAATGCTCCGTCGACATTGGACACACCAAATATCTCGGCAGCGTTGCTAGGTTTGACCGACCCACCGTAAAGCAGGCGCACTGAGCGGCCCACGCCCTCGCCAAAGCGGCGTTCCAGGCGGGCGCGGATGAAGTCATGAACCTCACCGATCTCTTCCAGTGTGGGAACTTTGCCGGTACCGATGGCCCAGATCGGCTCATAAGCCACGATCAGATTCTCACCCGTCGACTGATCCGGGATTGAGCCTGACATCTGCCCGCCAATAATGTCCAACGTGTTCGCAGCGTCGCGTTGTTCGAGGCTTTCACCAACGCATATGATCGCCTTCAAACCGGCATCCATCGCCGCGCGCGCCTTGGCGCGAACATCTTCGTTCTGTTCCCCGTGGTCCTCACGCCGCTCTGAATGCCCAAGGATCACTGCCGAGGCGCCTGCATCAAGCAACATGTCGGCGCTTAGATCACCTGTATGCGCACCCGAGGCTGCGGCATGGCAATCCTGACCGCCAACGGCGATCTCAGTCCCGCTGACCATACCCGAAGCGCGGTGCAGCAACGTCGCGGGCGGGCAGATCAGGATGTCGATCGGCGAAGAGGGGTGCGCAATCGCCAGCTTCTCAAGCTCGCCCAACGCGGTGCTTGTGCCGTTCATTTTCCAGTTGCCTGCCGCCAGTTTGCGCCGCATCGCGATCCCTCCGCATTATCCGTTATGTGTTTCGGATATCACCCTCGCGCAGTGCTTACAATTCCGGTTGCAGTCCGGGCGCAGTAACGACAGATTGCGCGTGAAAATGCTGAGGGTGACATGATCGAAAACCTTGACCTTGCCAAGCTGGATCTGCGCGATCCAACAGAGCTGGCAAAGCTGAAAGACGCCGTTGGGTGCGTCGGCTTTTTGACCGTGTCCAACACGGGGCTTGAGGCTGATCGCGTCCGTCAGGTTATTGCGGCCTATCGCTCGTTCTTCCATCAACCCAATGAGATTAAACAGGCCGTCGATATGGCCGTGACCGGCTCTAATCGTGGCTGGGGTGCCTCTCAGTCCGAGCAGGTCGATCCGGACGCAAACCCGGACTACAAGGAAGTGTTCGACTGCGGATATGAATTGTCGTCCGGCGATCCCTATGCCGATCGCGGGTTGAGCGTTTACGCACCCAATCTCTGGCCCGATGTGGCTGAGTTTCGAACGGTAATCCAAGCTTACTACACCGAAGCCAGTGCTGTTGCGATGCGTGTTTTGCGTGCGATTGCTGTGGCACTTGGCCGTGACGCGCAGAGTTTCGATGCCTCATTCGATACACCCATGGCTTTGCTGCGCGGTAACTTCTATCCGCAACGGCCTGATTGGGCTGGGAAAAAGGATTTCGGGATTGCCGCACACACCGACTATGGCTGCCTGACACTACTGGCTACCGACGGTGCGCCGGGTCTTGAGGTGCGCATGCCGGATGGTACGTGGCAGGCCGTCGAGGCCGCTCCGGGCGCATTCATCATCAATTTTGGCGAGATGCTGGAATTCTGGACCGGTGGCGAGGTTAAAGCGACCCTTCATAGGGTGATAGGCGGTGCGGACGAGCGGATCTCGGTCCCGCTGTTCTTTAATCCGTCTTACGATACCAACGTCGCCCCGCCGGGCTCAGGGCAGCTAATCCGGGCGGGTGAGCATCTGACACGCCGTTTCAATGAGACCTACGTGCACCTTCAAGCTGCGTCTTAACGCTGCGCTGCCAGTGTTTCGTCGAATTTGATCGATTCTCCACAGCCACAGGCATCGACCACATTCGGGTTGCGAAATTTGAAGCCGGATTCAAGCAGCGAGACCTCATAATCGATCTCGGTTCCGAACAGGAACATCTGGGCCATGGGGGCAATCATCACGCGTGCGCCGTCTTGCTCGACCACCTCGTCATTGGGGTCGGCTTCATCGACATAATCCATGGTATATTCCATACCGGCACAGCCGCCTTTCTTCACACCGATGCGCAGACCGGCATGACCGCCGGATTGCATCAGCTGAACAATTTGGGCAGCTGCTTTTTCTGTCATGGTCACGGCTTGTTTGCCGGGAATGCCAAACATGGTGGGCTCCGTTTTCGCGCGTTACACCTAATCTAAGGCCGACGCGCGCTGGGCTCAAGAGACCGCGTGTTCAATTCCTCTGACCGCAGCGGGTTGTCATGAGGGGTCGCAAGGCTTTAGCCTGCTCTATGCGGGCAAGTTTTCAGAAAGGTAAGGACCGATGGCAGTTCAACGCTTGGTTGGTACAAGGGCATTTGCGACCGTGATTGGGCTGGCTTTGGCTTGTCCGGCGATGGCTGCAGATGACAGCAAACGGCACCCGGTGAATTGCGCCACCGCTCCGGGTGATTTGCGCGCAATTGCGGCCGAGAAAAAGCACGCCGAGGATCAACAAGTCGAAAGCGTCGTTTCGATCTTGCCCGCCGGCGCTTTGTTGGGGCTGGTCACAGGGACCGAGAACAAGCATCTCAAGATGTTGTCGGGGGATTACATAAAGCAGCTGGACGAACGGGCGGCAGAGATTAGATCGACCTGCGGTATTAAATAGCCTGCAAAAAAAGACCGCCCTCGGGCAAGGGCGGTCCGTGATCCGGAACAGGTCATATGGGGGCGGCAATCAGTCTTTTACCCGGAGCACTGACACAGCAGGGATCGTCTGTGCCAACGCGGCAAAAGTGCCGGGCTTTCATGTCGAAAACTACACGGATTGGTAACAGGCTCATAACCGTTTTATGACAAACGGAAAAAATCTGTGGATAGATGCGCGGGTTACATGAACCCAAGCTCAAGTCGGGCTTCGTCCGACATCATCTCCATGCCCCAGGGCGGCTCCCATGTCAGTTCAACGTCCACTTCCTTGACGCCTGCAACGGGTTCGATGGCTTCCACGATCCAGCCGGGCATTTCGCCTGCGACCGGGCATCCGGGGGCGGTCAGGGTCATGATGACCTTAACGGCGTTCTCGGTGGTGATGTCGATCGTGTAAATCAATCCGAGGTCATAGATATTGACCGGAATCTCGGGGTCAAACACTGTCCGGCATGCTTCGACCACGGGTTCATAAAGAGGGTGGTCGATGGTCGAAGGCGCAATCAGCGGGGTGCCTTCGAACTGTTCGCTGGGATGGGTCATTTAAGCCTCGGGTTTGTTACCTGAGAAATTATATAGGGAAAGTGTCGGGCAGCGTCCAGAGGTGCCGCAGCGCCTGTTCAGGCGCCACGACGGTTCAGTCATTGATATCGTGCTTGAAGGTTTTGACCTGACCGTGAGGCAGGGCAAACATGCGGCGCAGCACCAACCATGCGATCAGCGACAGAGCCGCGAAGATCAGCAGAAGAACCGGCAGGGAGGGCGCAAGGCCCGGGATCACCAAAATCACTCCGGTAATGGCTGCGCCGATGGCAAAGCCCAGGAAGATGAAGCCAGGCAGGGCGACTTCGAGGATGGCCAGAGCAAGCGCTCCGGCCAGCCAGATCCACCATGTCAGCCAAAAGGGATCGGCCATCATTTGCCTCCTTTCAGCATGTTAAACGCATTGCCGAAGGCTTCAAGGGCGTTTGCGGGCACAACGATGGTCTGAGAACCGGTGCCATTGCCCAGGGCATTGAGCGCTTCCACCTGCTTAAGGGCGACCTGATACTGCGCTGCTTCCAACCCGTTGTCCTGAATGGCTTTGGCCACGACCTGTGTCGCATAAGCTTCGGCCTCAGCCGAGATACGGCGAGCTTTTGCCGTCTGTTCCGCTGCATAAAGCTCGGCATCAGCCTGCAGCTCAACGGCGCGTTTTTGACCTTCGGCCTCGGTCACCTGCGCACGGCGGGCACGTTCGGCATTCAGCTGTTGCAGCATCGCGTCGCGGGTGGCCTGATCGAGGTTCACATCCAGAATCTCGGCGCGGGTCACTTCGATGCCCCAGTCATCGACAGCGGTTTCGACGCTTTCCTGAATGCGTTCAATCAGTTGTGCGCGGTTCGACTGCACCTCATCCAGATCCATCTTACCGATTTCCGCACGCACGATACCGGCCACAGTTGTGGCAATTGCGCCGTCTACATCGCGGATGCGATAGACCGTCTTTTCAGGTTCCAGAATACGGTAAAACACCGAGGTATCGATCTGCACCAGAACGTTGTCCTTGGTGATCGCGTCCTGCGTTGCATTCGGCAACTGGCGCTCAAGGATGGATATCTTGTGGCGGGCAACATCAAGAAATGGAACGATAAAATTGATCCCAGGCCCAAGCACAGAATGTAGGCGGCCGAACCGTTCGACCACGTATTTCTCTGATTGTGGCACGATCTTGATGCCTTTGAAGATAACAATGGCAATTAGCGCCGCTGCCAGCAGGTAGATAATGTTCGATGTAAGCAGTCCGATAATCTGGTCTTCTGTCATACTGTCCTCATTATTTGTGTACTATAGTATACATTTGGGGATTGAGTCGCCCGATTTCAACTCTGGTATGGATTGTGAGGGCAGGAATGCAAGTCTTTGAAAGCGTTAATACCGGGCGGAATTTCCGTGCTGTGGCCGCTTTGCATCCCGCGTGTGTTTGCGATATCCGGCAGGGATGAAACTGATTATCGACACAGACCCTGGTATCGACGACGCAATGGCGATCGCTTATGCCGCCGCCGCTTCCGAAATTGACCTGATCGGCCTGACAACCGTGTTCGGCAATACGCATGTACATCAGTCCAGTCGCAATGCGCGGTTTCTTGTGGACAAACTGAGGCTGAGCATTCCCGTGGCAGAAGGGGCGCCTTATGCGATTGGTGAAACTGCACATTCGCCATCAGAGCATGTGCACGGTCCCGAAGGCTTTGGTGATCTGACGGAAATTGAAGATACCGGTCAGAACCATCCGTTGCCTGCGGCTGAATTTCTTGTCGAAATGGCACGCTCGCATCGTGAAGAGTTGGTGGTTTGCGCGGTTGGTCCGTTGACCAATATTGCGGATGCGATGCGCCTGGATCCTGAATTCGCGGGCAACCTTGGCAAATTGGTCATCATGGGTGGTGCTGTTTTCTGTCCGGGAAATATCACCGAACATGCCGAGGCGAACATATATCATGACGCCAAAGCCGCCGATGAAGTGTTTGCGGCACCACCGCCTACGGTGCTTGTGGGCTTGGACGTGACTCTGAAAACACTCTACGAAACCGCCGATTTTGAAGCTCTGGCCGAACGTTCCCCGGATATGGGCGGTTTTCTGCGTGATATCTCGCGGTTCTATCTGAGGTTTTACAAAGAGGTCGGGGGCCTTGAAGGCTGCGGTCTGCATGACTCGACGGCTGTCATCGCCTGCACGCATGAACCGATGTTCGAGGTTGTTGAAACGGGTTTGCATGTGGCGCTTGATGGGCCTGAAATTGGCGCGACGCGACCGAACTCCTCACGGCCACCTGTAAGGGTTTGCCGCGATGTGGATGGGGCAAGGGTCGTGCGCCTGTTTACCGAGCGTGTGGCCTCGCTGCCCTGACGGGTTGCATTGCACCTGTAGATCGGGCAAAGCCTGCCCGGTTCAGCGACCCAAGGCGATGACATGACTCAGCGATTTTCTTTCGATCTGAAAGCCACCGACGGTAAGGCCCGGACAGGCGTGATCAACACGCCACGTGGAGAGGTGCGAACGCCAGCGTTTATGCCTGTAGGTACGGCTGCGACGGTCAAAGCGATGATGCCCGAAAGCGTGCGCGCGACGGGTGCTGATATTCTGCTGGGCAACACCTACCATCTGATGTTGCGCCCCACGGCTGAGCGGATCGATCGATTGGGCGGTTTGCACAAGTTCATGAACTGGGACCGTCCCATCCTCACGGACTCGGGCGGGTTTCAGGTGATGTCGCTGGCGGGTCTGCGCAAGCTGACTGAAAAGGGTGTCACCTTTAAGTCTCACGTCGATGGCTCCAAGCATGAATTGACCCCTGAACGCTCGATGGAAATCCAACGCCTGCTGGGTTCGGACATTGTCATGTGTTTCGATGAATGCCCGGCGCTGCCGGCAGATCGCGACCGGATCGCCGAATCCATGCGCCTGTCGATGCGGTGGGCCGAGCGGTCGCGCGAGGCGTTCGGGGACCGCCCCGGTCACGCTCTGTTCGGGATTATGCAGGGCGGGCTGGAGCAGGATCTGCGTGAAGAAAGCGCCGAGGCGCTCAAGACGATCGGGTTCGAAGGTTACGCCATCGGCGGTCTTGCCGTGGGTGAGGGGCAGGAAGCGATGTTTGACTGCCTCGATTACGCACCCGAGTTTCTGCCGCAAGACAGGCCGCGCTATCTGATGGGAGTGGGTAAACCGGATGATATCGTCGGTGCTGTCGCCCGTGGCGTGGATATGATGGATTGCGTCCTGCCGTCCCGCTCTGGCCGTACGGGGCAGGTGTTCACGCGCTATGGTGTGGTCAACATAAAGAATGCCCGTCATGCCGACGACCCGCGTCCGCTGGATGAGCAGTGCAGCTGTCCAGCGTGCTCTAACTACTCTCGCGCATACCTGCACCACGTGTTTCGCTCGAATGAGATGATCTCGGGAATGCTGCTGACATGGCATAACCTGCATTATTTTCAGGAAATCATGCAGGGCATGCGCGGTGCGATTGCATCCGGCACATTTGCCGACTGGCAGGCTCAGTTCCACGCGCAACGTGAGCAAGGTGATATCGAGCCGCTTTGAGCACAGTGACAAACAGAGCATTTTCTGCTATTCTGATTACATTCTATTTCAGAAAATTTTCTTGTTATGTTCAGGAGGACTCAATGCCTCGTATTATTGCTATTTTTGCATCGTTTTTCCTGCTCTCTGCCGCACACGCCGATGTTTGGACGTTTGAAACACCATCTGAGAACATCCAATGTGTAGTGGGGCAGGAGCCCGGAACGTCGGACCTGTCCTGCACGATCATCGAACGGTCAGGCGCACCGGCGCTGCCTAAGCCTGCCGACTGTAACTCGGATTGGGGACATGATTTCTTTATGACCAACCAAGGTGCGGTGAGAATGCTGTGCCAACCAGTCAGCCAGTTTCGAGATGGGTTCGACCGCGCAGATTACGGGGCTACCGGTCAGTTTGGCGGATTTGTCTGTCACTCGTCCATGAAGGGTCTGGAGTGCAGGAACGAGGTCGGTCACGGTTTCTTCCTGTCACGTGCCAAACAAAGGATATTTTGACGCTGAATTGGGCTCAATACGTCCACGATGATGGGCTGGGATGGCAAAAACGGTGGATATGTGCGCACGACGCCTTGCAGTCGCCAAATCATCAGGTCATGCTGCTTCACGACAGGTGGCGATGAGGTTGAAATGGGGGAACAGGTGCCCCACCTTAATCGTCCAAGACAGGAGACGGCCAAAGGTTGCCTGAATTAGGGACTGGTGCCGTCTTGCCAACGATAAGGATAGAGCATGCAAGAGCCTCTGAATTCCTCATACCCCGTTCTGCCGCTGCGCGACATAGTGGTGTTCCCACATATGATCGTGCCGCTGTTCGTGGGCCGAGACAAATCGGTGCGCGCGCTGGAAGAGGTGATGCAGGATGACAAGCAAATTCTGTTGTCCAGCCAAATGGACCCCAGCGATGATGATCCGGATATGGACGGAATCTACCGTTCGGGTGTGCTGGCCAATGTGCTGCAACTGCTGAAGCTGCCTGATGGCACCGTTAAGGTGCTGGTCGAGGGGCAGGCGCGGGTGCAGATCACCGAATTCCTTGAAAACGAAGACTTCTTCGAAGCCCGTGCCGAGTATCTGACCGAGATTCCCGGTGATGTCACAACGACCGAGGCGCTGCTGCGTACCGTCGCCGATGAGTTCGAGCGCTATGCAAAAGTGCGCAAGAATATTCCCGAAGAAGCACTGGCCGCAGTGGGTGAAACCACCGAGCCTGCGAAACTGGCCGACCTCGTATCGGGTCACCTCGGCATTGAAGTTGAGCAAAAGCAGGAACTGCTGGAGACGCTCTCGGTCAGCGAGCGGCTTGAGAAGGTCTATGGCCTGATGCAGGGCGAAATGTCCGTTCTGCAGGTCGAGAAAAAGATCAAGACCCGCGTCAAAACCCAGATGGAGAAGACGCAGCGCGAGTATTATCTGAATGAGCAGATGAAGGCCATTCAGAAGGAACTGGGTGATGGTGAGGACGGCAGCAACGAGGTTGCCGAGCTGGAAGCC
The DNA here is from genome assembly GCF_056537765.1 of Ruegeria sp. C2. NCBI lineage: Bacteria > Pseudomonadati > Pseudomonadota > Alphaproteobacteria > Rhodobacterales > Roseobacteraceae > Ruegeria > Ruegeria sp. C2. The sequence continues at coordinate 707,801 of NZ_JBQFRZ010000001.1, forward strand.
AAAATCGCCGAGACCAAGCTGTCGAAAGAGGCGCGCGAGAAGGCGGATGGTGAGCTGAAGAAGCTCAAGAACATGTCGCCCATGTCGGCCGAGGCCACCGTTGTGCGCAACTATCTGGACTGGATTCTGTCGCTGCCATGGGGCACCAAGTCCCGCGTCAAAAAGGATCTGGGCCGCGCGCAGGACATTCTGGACGCCGATCATTATGGGCTTGAGAAGGTCAAAGAGCGGATCGTCGAGTATCTGGCGGTTCAGCAACGCTCGAAAAAGCTGAAAGGCCCGATCCTGTGCCTTGTTGGACCTCCGGGCGTGGGTAAAACCTCGCTGGGTAAGTCCGTTGCGAAAGCGACGGGGCGCGAGTTCATTCGCATCTCGCTGGGTGGTGTGCGCGATGAATCCGAGATCCGCGGTCACCGCCGGACCTATATCGGTTCGATGCCTGGTAAGATCATTCAGGCGCTGAAAAAGGCGAAGACTACGAACCCTCTCATCCTGCTCGACGAGATCGACAAGATGGGGCAGGACTTCCGTGGCGATCCGGCTTCGGCAATGCTTGAGGTGTTGGATCCGGAACAGAACAGCACGTTCATGGACCACTATCTTGAGGTCGAATATGACCTGTCCAACGTGATGTTCCTGACCACGTCGAACAGCTATAACATGCCCGGGCCTCTGCTGGACCGGATGGAGATCATCCCGCTGGCCGGTTACACCGAAGAGGAAAAGAGCGAGATCGCCAAGCAGCACCTGATCGGCAAGCAGGTCAAGAACCATGGCCTCAAGGCCAAGGAATTTGAGCTGACTGATGAGGCGTTGCAAAAGATGATCCGTACCTACACCCGTGAGGCGGGCGTGCGGAACCTTGAACGTGAGATCGCCAAAGTTGCACGGAAATCGTTGACCAAGATCATCAAGAAAGAGGCGGAAACCGTGAAGGTGACGCCTGATAATCTGGATGATTTCCTTGGTGTGCCAAAGTTCCGTTATGGCCTTGCTGAACAGGACGATCAGGTTGGTGTCGTCACCGGTCTGGCCTGGACATCGGTCGGTGGTGATCTGCTGCATATCGAGGCGCTGAAACTGCCCGGTAAGGGGCGGATGAAAACCACGGGTAAGCTGGGCGATGTGATGAAGGAATCCATCGATGCGGCCTCGTCCTATGTTCGGTCGATTTCTCCCAAGATCGGGGTGAAGCCGCCTCAGTTCGACAAGCTGGACATCCACGTCCACGTTCCTGACGGGGCGACGCCCAAGGATGGTCCAAGCGCTGGTCTGGCGATGGTCACGTCGATCGTTTCGGTGCTGACCGGTATTCCGGTGCGCAAGGACATCGCCATGACAGGCGAGGTTTCGCTGCGCGGCAATGCGATGCCGATTGGTGGGTTGAAAGAGAAACTGCTCGCGGCCCTGCGTGGCGGGATCAAGACCGTGCTCATTCCCGAAGAGAATGAGAAGGACTTGGCGGATATCCCCGACAACGTGAAAGAGGGGCTGGAGATCATTCCGGTCGAGCACGTCTCGGAAGTTCTGGAGCATTCATTGGTTCGCGAACCCGAGCCGATTGAATGGGACGAAGCTGCCGAGGAGGCCGCTGCAGCTGCGGCCAAGGTGGCCGAGGGTGCCGGCCCCTCTGCAACAGCCCATTGAACAAACTTAAAAGGCGGGTCTTAACCCGCCTTTTTTACAGCCCGATCACCGGTTCAGCCGGACCCAGCAGTTCTTCTTCCGCGATGTAGGCCTGGAATTTCTCATCAGACAGCGAAGATCGAACTGCGAGGGCAAAGACCACCACGGAAAACACCGCACATAGCAGGATATCCCAGCCAAACGGGATTTGCTTCAGAGCGCCATCGCCGAATTGCCCAAGGTATGAAATCAATCCCAGTCCGCCAAAATAAGGCACCAGCCAGAGTGCCTCGGTGGCATCCATTTCATCCAGCTTGTTGTGAAAGCGGGCGAGCAACAGCACCATCCCGATGACCAGAGCTATGCCCAGCCTCCAGACAGTGTCCCAGCCGCTCCAGTAGACAACGAGAGTCGAGATCGCGAAGGCCGTGGCACCAACAAGCTTGACCGCAGGCACCCGGATGGAGCGAGGGCGATCGGGCAACAGTTCTCTGAGGCAGACAACGGCGATCGGACCGACCGCAAAGGAAAGAACGATTGCGGCTCCGTTCAGGGCGATAACGGTCGTGAATGGGACAGTGAGCAGAAACACCATGCCGATCAGGAAGTTCAGCGCCAGTGCCCATAGGGGCACCCCGAATTTGGACAGGATCTGAAGGCGTTTTGGCAAGAAGCCGTTCTTTGACAACGCAAGCGCGATCCGGGCGTTCGAACCAGTCGCGACAAGTCCGTTGCCAAAAGGACCAACTACTGAGCCGACATTCAATAAGCTCAGAAACCACACGATGCCCACGGACATGATGATGGCGTCAAGCGGACCTTGCCCCCCAAAGTCGAGGCTTGCCCAACCATTGCTGATCATCGACGGATCCAAAGCGCCGATAAATGCGATCTGCAAGCCGATATAGATCAGCGCGCAGAGTATGATTGAAAGCACCAGAGCAGCCGGTATCGCGAATTTCGGATTGCGTACTTCGCCAGCCATGTCGACCACGTGCCGGAAACCGATGAAGGAGAAGATCACACCTCCGGTCGATACGGCCGCCATGATCCCCTTGAGGCCGTAGGGGGCAAACCCGTCCGGCGTGGTCAGGTTCTGCGCATCAAACCGGGTGAGGACCAGAAGGATAGAAAGAAAGATCGGTATCGCGATCTTGGCCCAGGTCAGCACGGCGTTCACTTGGGCAAAAAATCGAACACCCAATGCGTTCACCGCCACAAACAGCAACATGAAAAGCAGCGCCACGAGAATACCCGCTCCGGTCAGGTCTCCGGTATCGGCCGAATGCAGCCAGGGGGCATATGGCGCGAGGTATTTCAGCATTGCCTCGACCTCGATCGGGGCGGTGGTGTTATAGCCGATCCAGGCAGTCCACCCCATCGCCATGGATACGATATTGCCATGCGAAAACTGGGGAACCCGCGCGATCCCGCCTGGTATGGGCAGCATGGCCGAGATCTCGGCAAAGGTGATTGCCAATATGAACATTGCGACAGCGCCAATGATCCAGGAAAGGATCGCAGCGGGCCCTGCGTGTTGAACCGCGAGAAGGGGCCCGAACAGCCAGCCAGAGCCGATGATGCCACCGACCGATATGAAGGTCAGGCCGACAAGACCGATTTCACGCTTGAGTTTCGCCATGCCATTTTCCCGACTGCGTATCTGGCAACCTTAGGCAGATCGCGGGATTTCTGACAAGCTTCGGGAAACAGGGGGAAATCTCTGCCGTGCCGACATTGGGCTTTGTCGAAAAGGGTGGAAAACACTGTTCGCCTGTTGCACGCTGATGATCTGCCCACGTCAGGAGGATGCCTCATGCCCCAATATAACGACCTGTTTGAGCTATCTGTCAGCGATATTGATCTCATTGAAGAGGCCATGCGCCAGACGATCACCTCAAAGTCGCTGGAACCTGCGGACGAGACAAGCGAAGACCGTGCAGCGCGTGAGGATTTTGTGCGGCGTATGCACGACCTACTGGGGCGGTTGCATGATCAGAAGATATTCTATCGTCCGCGAAAGGGTGTATATGTCGGCGGTTAGAAGGGAGCGACGCCAGCTTTTCAGAACGGGATTGGGAAAGATGGTGGGTGATAAGAGATTTGAACTCCTGACATCTTCGATGTGAACGAAGCGCTCTACCACTGAGCTAATCACCCGTGACGCAGGCTCTTATAGTCAGATCAGGTCTTGCGCAAGGTTATTCGCCCCGTTCGAGATGGTCGTTCTGGAAAAAATCAGTATCGGGCAAAAAACTTCAAAACGCCGCTTGACGCTGCCCGACCGGGGCCATAATACACCCCAACGTTCAGCAATGAACGTGCAGCGGGCGGTTGTAGCTCAGTTGGTTAGAGTACCGGCCTGTCACGCCGGGGGTCGCGGGTTCGAGCCCCGTCAACCGCGCCATCGCTGCACTCCTTGGTCCAGGTCAAAGGCCACGAAAATAGATGCGCGGTTGTAGCTCAGTTGGTTAGAGTACCGGCCTGTCACGCCGGGGGTCGCGGGTTCGAGCCCCGTCAACCGCGCCACTTTTCTCTGAAATTTGAAAATGAACGCTGACAATCACGCAGCGTCGTGCTGTATTGCCGCGAAATCAACCGAGGGCTGCAGTGACTAGTCTGAACAGAGTGATCATGGCGCGGCGCAGCCGTGAGTGGATACGTAAGTTGACGCCGTCAAAGCTGGATGCGGTTGAGATATCCGGGTCGTGGGGTAATCAGTTCGGGTTTCGCAGTTATGAACAAGTCTGGCGCAATGACCATGATATCTGCCGAGAGCCCTTGCTGGACGAGAAAGGAGAGGTCCGGACGTTTGATCTGGTTCTTGCCAATCAGGTCTGGGAGCATCTGGACCGCCCCTTTGAGGCTACACTGAACGTTCAAGAGATGTTGCGGCCTGGTGGTTATTTCTGGCTGGCGGTTCCGTTCTTCGTCCCGTTCCACGCAGCCCCACACGATTGTTCGCGCTGGTCCGAACGCGGGCTGCGCAATCTGCTGACCGAGTGTGGATTTGATCCCGCAGATATCCGGGCCGAACAATGGGGAAACCGTCAGGCGGCACTTCGAAACCTAGAACCCGACTGGCCTCCGGTCTATGAGCCCGAGACAGATAGCCTGGATAATGACCCGGCCTTTCCGATTTGTGCCTGGGCCTTGGCGCGCAAATCCGAAGGTTAAAACAGGATTGACTGAAAATCCACTTGTTCATATTTTGTTCTAACTTTTTGGTTGGAGACTCACCGTCGCTCGCCTATTTCTGAGAGGCACTGGTTGTTGGGGGCCGAAATGGCTGAGCTGAAGAATATCGAGGTGCGCGGCGCGCGCGAACATAACCTCAAAAGCATCGATGTCGACATTCCGCGGGATCAGCTGGTGGTGATCACCGGCCTTTCGGGCTCTGGCAAGTCTTCGCTGGCGTTTGACACGATTTATGCCGAGGGCCAGCGCCGCTATGTCGAAAGCCTGTCGGCCTACGCGCGCCAGTTCCTCGACATGATGGAAAAGCCCGATGTGGATCACATCAGCGGTCTGAGCCCCGCGATTTCGATTGAGCAAAAGACAACCTCGAAAAACCCCCGTTCGACAGTGGGTACCGTAACCGAGATCTACGATTATCTGCGACTGCTCTTCGCCCGCGCCGGAACGCCCTACAGCCCGGCCACAGGGCTACCGATTGAGGCGCAGCAGGTGCAGGACATGGTCGACCGGATCATGACGATGGAGGAGGGCACGCGCGGTTATCTGCTGGCGCCCATCGTGCGGGACCGGAAGGGTGAGTACAAAAAGGAGTTCCTTGAGCTGCGCAAGCAGGGATTCCAGCGCGTCAAAGTGGATGGTGAGTTCTATGAACTGGATGAACCTCCAACGTTAGACAAGAAGTTTCGCCATGACATCGACGTCGTGGTCGATCGTCTGGTGGTGCGCGAAGGCATGGAAACGCGCTTGGCCGATAGCTTGCGCACTGCCTTGGATCTGGCCGACGGGATTGCGATTCTCGAAACGGCCCCGAAAGAGGGTGACCCGGAGCGTATCACGTTCAGCGAGAATTTTGCCTGTCCTGTCAGTGGTTTCACAATCCCCGAGATCGAGCCACGCTTGTTTTCATTCAATGCTCCGTTTGGCGCGTGCCCGGATTGTGATGGGCTTGGCGTTGAGCTGTTCTTTGACGAACGCCTCGTGGTGCCGGATCAGACGCTAAAGCTGTATGACGGTGCCTTGGCACCTTGGCGCAAGGGAAAGTCACCATATTTCCTGCAAACCATCGAAGCCATCGCGCGGCACTACGAGTTCGATAAGAACACGCCGTGGAAAGACCTGCCAAAGAATGTGCAGCAGGTATTCTTGCGCGGGTCGGGCGATGAAGAAATCCAGTTCCGTTATGATGAAGGTGGCCGCGTTTATCAGGTCACCCGCACCTTTGAGGGCGTCATTCCCAATATGGAGCGTCGTTACCGGGAAACAGATAGCGCGTGGATTCGGGAGGAGTTCGAGCGGTACCAGAATAACCGTCCTTGCGGCACGTGTGAGGGGTATCGTCTGCGGGCTGAGGCTCTGGCCGTGAAGATTGCCGGCCTGCATGTGGGGCAGGTGGTTGAGATGTCGATCCGTGAAGCGCTTGCGTGGATTGAGAATGCGCCCAACCATCTGAGCACGCAGAAAAACGAGATTGCTCGTGCTATCTTGAAAGAAATCCGCGAGCGCCTTGGGTTCTTGAATAACGTGGGTTTGGAATATCTTACGCTATCACGTTCGAGTGGCACCTTGTCTGGTGGTGAGAGCCAGCGTATCCGCTTGGCCAGTCAGATCGGCTCGGGCCTGACCGGAGTTTTGTATGTGCTGGACGAGCCATCAATCGGCCTGCACCAACGTGACAATGACCGGCTGCTGGGTACGCTCAAGAATCTACGCGACCAGGGCAACACCGTCATCGTCGTGGAGCATGACGAGGAGGCCATTCGCGAGGCTGACTACGTCTTCGATATTGGCCCCGGGGCCGGGGTGCATGGCGGGCAGGTGGTCAGTCACGGTACGCCGGATCACATTGCCGGAGATGCAGCCTCGATTACGGGCCAGTATTTGTCGGGCACGCGCGAGATTGCGGTGCCATCCGAGCGGCGGAAGGGCAAGAAACAAAAGGTGACGGTGGTCAAAGCGACCGGAAACAACCTCAAGAACGTGACCGCCGAGTTTCCATTGGGCAAGTTTGTTTGTGTGACCGGTGTGTCCGGTGGCGGCAAGTCGACGCTGACCATCGAGACCCTGTTCAAGACCGCATCGATGCGATTGAACGGAGCGCGGCAAACACCTGCACCCTGCGAAACGATCAAGGGGCTGGAACATCTGGACAAAGTGATCGATATTGATCAGCGCCCGATTGGGCGGACTCCGCGTTCGAATCCAGCAACTTACACCGGGGCCTTCACCCCGATCCGTGACTGGTTCGCCGGTTTACCCGAAGCGAAGGCTCGCGGGTATAAACCGGGTCGCTTCAGCTTCAACGTCAAAGGTGGGCGTTGTGAGGCCTGCCAGGGCGACGGCGTTATCAAGATCGAGATGCACTTTCTGCCCGACGTCTATGTCACCTGCGAAACTTGCAAAGGCGCGCGCTACAATCGCGAGACCCTCGAAATCAAGTTCAAGGGCAAGTCCATCGCGGATGTGCTTGATATGACTGTGGAAGATGCTCAGGAATTCTTCAAGGCCGTGCCGTCGATCCGGGACAAGATGGATGCGTTGGCGCGAGTCGGGCTGGGCTATATCAAGGTTGGACAACAGGCTACGACCTTGTCGGGTGGTGAAGCTCAACGGGTGAAGCTGTCGAAAGAACTGTCAAAGCGTTCGACGGGACGAACGCTCTATATTCTTGATGAGCCCACGACCGGTCTGCATTTTGAAGACGTACGTAAGTTATTGGAAGTGCTCCATGAGCTGGTAGATCAGGGCAACACGGTTGTTGTGATTGAACACAATCTGGACGTTGTAAAAACCGCAGACTGGATCATCGATATCGGTCCCGAAGGCGGCGACGGAGGAGGGCAGATCGTGGCAGAAGGTACGCCGGAAGACGTCGCAGAATGCGAACGTAGCCATACTGGCCGATACCTCAAACCGATGCTGAATGCCGAGCGTGTGGCCGCCGAATAGTCTGTGGCCAATCGGGGATTAATATTGTGCGTATCGCGCCATATACCAATGGCGAAGAATCGGCGGGAAGAACAAAAAGACGAAACCGAAGCTGACATATGCAAAGACCATCAGCGGTACCCACAAAAACACTCCGATCAACCCGACAAACCCGGCAATGCGCGTTGCTGCACGGGGCGGTAAGAACCGGTGCAGCACGGCATGAAACAAACGCCCGCCATCCAATGGCATAAGGGGCAGCAGGTTGAAGAGTGCCAGCCACAGATTTAGGTCTGCCGTTACCGTCAGGATCCACGAAAGATTTGGTGAAGTGACGAATGGTTCCAGCAACGAGCACGAAGCCCATAGCGTAAGATTCACGATCGGGCCCATGGCTACGATCAATTCGTCTTCGTAAGAAGTGGTTGAGCGGCGGTGCTCACAATACCCGCCACCTCCATACAACACGATGCGTTTGACCGGCACATCCTGCACCAGACACCCCCAGGCGTGCCCTAGCTCATGCAGCAGGATGGAGCCCAGAAGAATGGCCACAAACCCCAATGCGTAAGGCAAAGTCTCGGGATCAAAGCTGAATCCAACGATGATCAAGACCAAAAAGATCAGGCTTTGATGAAATTCTATCGGGACATTCCACGGGCCTCGAAACTGAAAAATCGCGCCGTCGTTACTCATGCATAATCCTCACAACAATGAGGAACTTGCTGACGTAAGATTGCGTCAAAATTTGGGAATTATCCCTATAGTTGTGTAATTTATGGCTGTTTCGAAAAACTTCAAAACAGAGTTACACGACCCCCCCTTGGTGCCGGGGTTCAGTTCAGGATGTCGACGACAGCGCCAATCAGGTTCAGGACTTTGCGTGTTTCGGGATCAACACGATATACATAATCCCCTGCGCGCAGGTAGTAATCATTGCGGTTCAGACCATACCGATAGGGATTGTCAATCCAACGGTAATCCCGCGCGATGAACTCTCCATTGCGATAGATCTTTTTGGCCTGCCCCGGAGGAACGCAGGGCACGGATTTCTTGGCCAGGCCCGGCGGGCAATGCCCGCCTTTGTTTTTGGCGATAGCCACGCCAGGGGCCAAGGCCAGCGCAGCAAGTGTCGCAGTCGTTACCAGAAATTTCGTCATGATACGGTCCTTTGGCCTTTTGGCTGTGCCTGTATCATCCAGATGGTGGCATGCCCAATGGCTTTCAATCCGTTGGGCAAAACGCCGCCGAGATCTTACTTTCGGCCGCGCGTTTCGAACCGAGGTAGCATCGCGCTGAAGTCGCGGCCCAGACCGTTTTCCTGTTCGACAAACTGCTCATACAGAGCGGTGGCGACCTGTCCCATTGGCGTGTCAGCATCGGCGCTGTCCGCCGCCTGCTGGCTTAGCCGCAAGTCCTTGAGCATCAGCTCAGCCGCGAAGCCGGGTTGATAGTCGTTGTCTGCCGGGCTTTGCGGCCCGACACCGGGTGCGGGGCAATAGGCATTCATCGTCCAGCTATAGCCAGATGAGGTGCTGACCACGTCAAACATCTTTTGCCGGTCCAGCCCGAGCTTATCGGCCAGCGCGAAGGCCTCGCAGGTGGCTATCATGGTAACGCCAAGGATCATGTTGTTGCAGATCTTGGCGGCTTGACCGGCACCGGCCTCACCACAGTGGACCGCTTTCTGACCCATGATGTCGAACAGGGGGGCAGCCTTGGCAAAGGCGTCGTCAGAACCGCCGGCCATGAAGGTCAAGGTTCCTGCAGCCGCCCCACCGATCCCGCCGGATACAGGCGCATCAACGGCCCGAAGACCTGCATCGGAAGCCTGCTGTGCCACGGCGCGCGCGCTGTCGACATCTACGGTTGAGCAATCGATGAGTACCGCACCTTGGGTCATCGCCGGGATGACCTCATCCGCAACCGCCCGCAGGATCTGCCCGTTGGGCAGCATTGTGATGACAGCTTCTGCGGTTGCAGCGGCTTCGGCCCCAGATGAGGCCATGGTCACGCCCTCAACGGTCACATCGGCCTGATCGAAGCCGACCACATCATGCCCGGCAGCCGCCAGATTCGCCGCCATCGGAGCGCCCATGTTGCCCAGTCCAATGAATGCAATTTTCATCTCTTATTCCTCCGAAAAACTCAGCGCGCTTTCGCCCAAAGGCTGCAGCATGTTTGCGACCGCTACTGCAGGTACGTTCATATCGGCAAATTGCCAGCGCGGGTTGCGATCCTTGTCAATGATCTGCGCGCGGATGCCTTCCAGAAAATCACCGTGCTCCATCGCGCGATAAGTAAAGCGATACTCCATATCCAAAGCCCTACGCATCGTCAGGTTTGCTCCGCGCAGCCGATGCAGCATTTCGACAGTACAGGCCATCGAAATCGGAGAATTCCGTTTGAGGCCGTCGAGAATTTTCGTCGAAAATTCTTTGCCGTCGCTGCGTAGACCATTCAGAATATCGGTCAGGCTTTCACCGTCGAAGAAGGCATCGATCTGCGGTTGTATATCGGCCAGTGTTCCCTCGGGTGGTGTATCAACGTGCTCTTCGATGACGTTCGCGCGGCCTGAAGCCTCCAGGAGTTCGATAAGGTCCGGCCAACGGTCTTGCGGAATGAAGTGATCGGCAAAGCCCGCATATATGGCATCTGCGGGGCCCATGCGATGGCCGGTTGTGCCCAGATATTCACCCAGACGCCCAGGGGCCAGAGCCAGCATCAGCGAGCCGCCCACATCCGGGATAAGGCCGATCGAGCATTCCGGCATTGATATCTTTGAGCTTTCGCCAACGATGCGATGACTACCATGGCAACCGATGCCCACACCGCCCCCCATGGTGAAACCCTGCAGGAAGCTGATCACCGGTTTGGGATACTCAAAAATCATCGCGTTCAGTCGGTATTCGTCGCGCCAGAATGTGCGGCCGTAGTCGTAATCTTCCTTGGTTCCGGTGGCATAAAGGTCGGCAATGTCGCCGCCGGCGCAGAATGCTTTATCGCCTTCGGCATCAAAGATGATCAGGTCGACTGCATCATCCTCACGCCAGTTACGCAGGGCGGTGTCGATGGCCATGCACATCTCATAGCTCATCGCATTCAAGGCTTTTGGACGTGTCAGAGTAATGCGCCCGGCGCGCCCCACGGTGCGGATGTCAATGTCAGCCATAAGGTCCTCAGCGGTTGGCAAGCATCTGGCGCGCGACGATGACGCGCATGATCTCGTTCGTACCCTCAAGTATCTGATGCACGCGCAGATCACGCACAAGCTTTTCGATGCCATAATCCGCAAGATAGCCGTAGCCGCCATGCAGCTGCAGGCACTGGTCCACTACCTTCGATCCCGTCTCGGTCACGAATTTCTTCGCCATGGCGCAGAACTTGGTGGCGTCGGGCGCGCCCTGATCCAGTTTCCACGCAGCCTGCCGCAGAAAGGTGCGGGCGGCCTGCAATTCGATCTCCATATCCGCAAGGCGGAATTGCAGGGCCTGGAACTGATCAATGGACTGACCGAAGGCCTTGCGTTCGGACATGTATTGCAGGGTCATATCCAGCCCGTTCTGAGCGGCCCCCAACGAACACGACGCGATGTTCAATCGCCCGCCGTCAAGTCCCATCATGGCGTATTTGAAACCGTCGCCTTCTGCGCCAACCAAATTGCCGGAGGGGATTTTGCAGTCATCAAACTGAACCTGCGCCGTGGGTTGGCTCTTCCAGCCCATCTTCTGTTCAAGCGCCCCAAAGCTGAGGCCGGCGGTGCCGTCTTCGACATAGACCGTCGAAATCCCCTTGGGGCCATCTTCGCCAGTGCGGACCATACAGACATAGGCGTCCGAATAACCGCCACCCGAGATGAAGGCTTTGGAGCCGTTCAGGGTATAGCCCTCATTCGTTCGCTCGGCGCGGGTTTTCAGGGCGGCTGCGTCCGACCCCGAACCGGGTTCGGTCAGGCAATAGCTGAGAACCGTTTCAAGGCTGAGAATGCCCGGCATGATCCTGGATTTCAGTTCATCGCTGGCAAAGCTGTCCAGCATCTTGGCACACATATTGTGGATCGACAGGAATGCCGCGACCGAGGGGCAGGCCATGGACAACGCCTCGAACACCAAGGTCGCATCAAGACGGCTCAGCCCTGATCCGCCACTTTCTTCAGAAACATATAGGGCACCGAACCCAAGCTCTCCGATTTTGGGCCAAAGCTCTTTCGGGATGGTGCCGTCAGCTTCCCACTGGCGCGCGTATGGGGCGATATGGTCTTGGCCAAAGGCATAAGCCATGTCGAAGATGGCTGTCTGTTCTTCGGTCAGTGCGAAATCCATAGCTGTGGTCCCTGTATTCTGCAGAATTGAACGAGCGTTTTATTCTTCAATCCTTACAGAAATTTTTCAACGTCGGCAAACGCTGTGGCCACGTTTGGGGGAAATGGGGGGCTGCGCTATACTGCGGTTATTCTACGGATCAATTTCTTGGAGTATTCTGATGGCCTCACACAAACTGGCCGTGATTGTGATTCACGGAATGGGCAGCCAGCACAAACCGCAGGGGCAGCCCGCATCCACGACCCCGACCTTTTCTAAAGGGCTTAAACGCCGCGTCTCGAACCGGGTAGGCGCGGATATGAGCCACGTTATCTGGCATGAGGTGGTCTGGGCGCAGATCCTACAGGGGCGGCAGAAAGACTATCTGAAAAAGATCAATCGCAGTCTGGGTTATGACAAGCTACGTGAGTTTGTGGTGTGCAACCTCTCGGATGCAGCGTCTTATCGTCCGACGCCGGACGATGGGGACAAAATCTATGAAGCCATCCACGAAAAGATCGAGAATGTGATGGGGGTCGTCAAACATCAGGTTGGGCCCGATGGTCCGGTTCTGATCCTCGCCCATTCATTGGGAGGGCACATCATGTCGAACTATATCTACGACATGCAAGGCCATATGAGGCGGGGTGGTGGCTTGCCGGTGCATCAGACCGATGTCGAGAACATGAAAACCGTGGCCGGGTTCGTGACCTTCGGATGCAACATTCCGATTTTCCTGTTTGCCTATCCCGAGAGCGATATTTTCCCCATCATGGCCCCCAACAGCGCGCTGCCTGCGGCGCTGCAATTCCCGACGTGGTGGTACAACTACTACGACAAACATGACGTTCTGGGCTTTCCGCTGGGCAAAAGCGCGCCGCGTTACAAGCAATTGTCTGATAGTGGAGCCCTTAAGGACAAGCCGATCAACGCGGGCAAGATCTTTACCTCGTGGAACCCGTTTTCCCACAACGGCTACTGGACCGATCGCGATCTCTATGCGCCGGTGGCGGATCGGATCAAAGAAATATTGGCTCTGACCTAAGGCCTAAAGGTCCGCGTGAAATTCCTCGATCAGGTGTTTCACGACGGCCATACCCGGATCTTCTCCGCGCGCAACGGCTTCGGCATAGGCACGACGCTGGCGCGTGGCCGAAGTGCCGTTTTCGGCGATCTGACGCAGGCGGGCGAGTTCTGTCATGGTTCCCAAAGCCTCGGCATCTTCGGCCAGCATGCCCATCAACTCACCCATCAGATCAGCCATGGGCGTGATCGCGCGGTCGCCGAAATCGATCAACCCTTCGCCCACGCCATAGCGTTGCGCGCGCCAGCGGTTTTCGCCGATTAGGAACTTATCGTACTGTCGCCACCGTAGGTTGCGGGCTTTCAGGCGGCATAACATCCGGGTCAGCGCCTGTACTAGTGCGGCCAGAGATAGCGTATGCTCCAACCGGGGCTGCACGTCCATGATACGGGTTTCCAACGTCGGAAAACGATGTGACGGGCGCAAATCCCACCAGATTTTCGTTGTGTCCTCGATCACGCCCAGCTCGACGAGAACACCTGTTGTCCGTTCATATTCACCCCAACTGCCAAAAATAGGAGGCAGACCTGTGCGGGGCAGATTGTCGAATACGGTCAGCCGGTACGAGGACAGGCCCGTATCCTCGCCATTCCAATAGGGTGATGAGGTCGACAACGCCAACAGGTGGGGTAGAAAGTAAGACAGTTGCGGCATCAGATCAGCACGTAGCGCCTGATCCTGCACCCCCACATGCACATGCATTCCACAGATCAGCATACGACGCGCCACGCCGCCAAGCGCGTGCTGCAAGGCATCATAGCGTTCTTTGCGCGTGTGATGCTGATCTTTCCAATTCGCGAACGGGTGGCACGAAACGGCGATGGGGGCCAGGTTGTACTCTGCCGCACGTTTTGAAACGCAGGATCGCAGGCGCTTCAGGTCTTCTCGGGCTGTTTTGACTGTCGCGTGCGGGCGGGTTCCGACCTCGATCTGGCATTGCAGGAATTCGGGGCTGACCTGACCCTCGAAATCTGCCTGACAAGCCTCCATCAACGCTTCGGGGGCTTCGGCCAGCTGCAGACTGTCGCAGTCGACCAGCAGATATTCCTCTTCGATACCGATCGTAAATTCCTGCTGCATGGCGGCCCTCGTTCGTCAATTCAGATCAGTGAATACGGAAATTTCCGTTTTGCCAAGGGTTTGACGTGCAGGGTTCTTGCGGATGCCCCGGTGGCGCGGGTAAGGAACAGGCAGAACCGAATGTGGAGCTTCGCGTGAAACCCAGGAAATTTCCCCAGATCAACGCAGCCCTTGATGAGTTGGGGGTAAAGCTGGTCGACAAATCTGTCGAGAATGATGAACGCGCGCGACTTGAGGCGTTTGAGCGGGCAGGGGGACTGACCCGCCCGGCCTATGCGTTGTCACCGGGGATGGCGGAGTTCGACATCTCGCAGCTGGTTGCGGAGTACGCGCAGCACAAGGCGGCGCTTGAGGCGTTGAAGGACCCCGAACGTAATCAAACCGGATATCGGTTGGGGAACGGCTATTACGATAGCCCGGATGCGGATGCGCTGTATCTGATGATCCGCAGGTTCCAGCCGAAGCGCGTGATAGAGGTAGGTTGCGGCAACTCGACCCGCGTCACGCGACAGGCGATTGTCGACGGTGGATTGCAGACCGATATCACCGCGATCGATCCCTATCCCCGCGCCGATATTGCCCATGTGGTTGATCATTTTGAGCAGAAACGGTTGGAAGAGGTCGACCCGGCGATGTTCGAACAGCTCGAAGCCGGGGACGTTTTGTTCATCGACTCTAGCCACGTTGTTCGGATGAGCAATGACGTGGCTCACTTATTCTGCCGGATCATTCCCACGCTGAAACCGGGTGTTGTGATCCATGTCCACGATGTTTTTCTGCCCTACGAATATCCCAAGCGGTTTTTCTATGATTGCCCGGGGTGGGGAGAGCAGTACATGCTGCACGCCTTGCTGCAATCTGGTGCATATTCAATGCTTTGGCCGGGGTACTACCTGCAACAGGACCACCCCGAAGCCGTTGAGGCGTTGCCGTTCCTGAAGGATGGCCGGGCGCAAAGCATATGGGTTCAGATCAAAGAAAATTGACTCGGATGTGATCCGGACGCCGCAGTGTCGCGTAACCCTCTCCATAACAAGCTGGAGAGGAGTTAACAGCCATGTTCCGCCGCACATTCATGGGCGCCGCCGCCGCACTCGCATTGGCACTTCCGGTCAAAGCGCAGGCCGCTGATATCGTCGATACCGCCGTTTCTGCCGGGTCATTCAACACTCTGGTCGCTGCTGTTCAGGCCGCAGGTCTGGTCGACACGCTGAAAGGCGATGGCCCGTTTACGGTTTTTGCACCCACGGATGAGGCTTTTGCCGCATTGCCTGAAGGCACGGTGGAAACGCTGCTTCTGCCCGAAAACAAAGATCAACTGGTGTCGATCCTGACCTATCACGTGGTGCCCGCGAAAGTGATGTCTGGCGACATCGCAGGCAAGCGCGCGAAGGTGCTCACGGTCCAGGGTGATCGTCTGAGTGTGAACGCAAAGAACGGTGTCAAGGTGAACGGGGCTGAAGTTATTCAGGCTGATATCGAGGCGAGCAATGGCGTTATACACGTCGTGGACGAAGTGATCTTGCCTGAGTGAACCTTCAAGACCCCCTTTAAACACAAAGCCCCGGTCCAAATGGCCGGGGCTTCTTATTGTAAAGCGTGAGCTGATTACAGCAGCCGCACCTGAGTGCCGACCTGCACCAGCGGATACAGTTCTTCTACATGCTGGTTATAAAGGCCGATGCAACCCGATGAGCTCTGCCGGCCGATTTTACGCGTATCATGGGTGCCATGCACCAGATAGGCGGGCCAAGACAGGTACATCGCGCGGGTACCCAGCGGGTTACCCGGATCGCCACCTTCCATACGGACGGGAAGCGATGGGTCACGTTCACGCATCGATGCGGTCGGGGTCCAGCTTGGGTTTTCGCGCTTGCGCACCACCTCGGTATAGCCGCGCTTGGTCAGTTCCTCGCTCATCGGCACCGAGCTTGGGTAGAGCCTGTATGTTCCGTCCGGTCCCCAATAGTGCACCGCGCGGCTGGTGATGTCGGCCAGCAAACAGCCTACGCCCAGCTCATCGAAGTGATCCTGCCAGTCCTGCTGCGAAAACGACGAGACGTTGCGGCGCACCGGCAACTGCGTGCTGATCGCATCCTCATCCTGCGGGAAAGCGTCCAGACTTTGCGCGCGCACCAAAGCGGGCGTTGCAATCAGTGATGCAACCCCCAACAGGGCTGAGCGGCGGTTCATGCGATTTTGGGACAAGGTTGCCTCCGGAAATATCAACTGCTCGAGCATTCGAATTGGCGGTAAAATATTGGTGATTGCCTCATTTTTCCAGAGGGGCACTGCTGAATTTCTTGTGAGGTGCGGTTTGGTGCGAAATTGGACCAAGAAATGAAAAACCCGGCCAAATATGGCCGGGTTTGCGTTGCAGCGACAAAAGCGATCAGTCCATCGCTTTGAAATTGAACTCGCCGCCTTCCTTGATGCCCGAGGGCCAGCGCGAGGTGACGGTTTTCGTGCGGGTATAGAACTTGAAGCTGTCCGGGCCATGCTGGTTCAGGTCGCCGAACATGGATTTCTTCCAGCCGCCAAAGGTGTGATAGGCCAGCGGCACCGGGATCGGAACGTTGATGCCGACCATGCCAATGTTCACTCGGCTGGCAAAGTCGCGCGCCGTATCACCGTCACGGGTGAAGATCGCGGTGCCGTTGCCGTATTCATGGTCCATCGCCAGCTTCAGCGCCTCTTCATAAGAACCGGCGCGGACAGTCGACAGAACCGGACCAAAGATTTCCTGCTTGTAGATATCCATGTCAGGCGTCACGTGGTCGAACAGGTGCGGGCCGACAAAGAAGCCGTCTTCATAGCCCTGCAGGCTGAAGTCGCGGTTATCGACAACCAGCTTCGCGCCCTGTTCGACGCCGGAGTTGATCAGGCCAAGAATGCGTTCTTTCGCGGCTCCGGTCACAACCGGACCCATGTCCACATCATCGCCAGCCGTATAGGGACCAACCTTCAGCTTTTCGACGCGGGGGATCAACTTCTCGATCAGCGCGTCGGCGGTTTCTTCACCCACCGGAACGGCAACCGAGATTGCCATGCAGCGTTCGCCCGCAGCGCCAAATCCAGCTCCGACCAGAGCGTCAGCTGCTTGATCCAGATCGGCGTCCGGCATGACGATCATGTGGTTCTTGGCACCACCAAAGCACTGCGCACGCTTGCCGTTGGCGGTGGCACGGGAATAGATATACTGCGCGATCGGGGTCGAGCCCACGAACGAAACACCCTGAATGATCTCGCTGTCGAGCAGGGTGTCGACGGCCTCTTTGTCGCCATTCACGACCTGGAACACGCCTTTGGGCAGACCGGCCTCGATGAACAGTTCTGCCAGCATCAAGGGGACTGAGGGGTCACGCTCGGACGGCTTCAGCACAACTGCATTGCCACAGGCCAGCGCCGGACCAACATGCCACAACGGCATCATTGCAGGGAAGTTGAACGGCATGATCGATGCAACAACACCAAGCGGCTGGCGCATCGAGTACATATCGATGCCCGGGCCTGCGCTGTCGGTGAATTCACCTTTCAACATCTGAGGCGCACCGATGCAGTATTCGATCACCTCAAGACCGCGCTGCAGATCGCCCTTGGCGTCGGGCAGGGTCTTGCCGTGTTCGCGACTGAGCGCTTCGGCCAGCTTGTCCATATCGCGGTTCATCAGGCCAACCATCGCCATCATCACGCGGGCGCGCTTTTGCGGGTTGGTGGCCCCCCAAGCAACCTGGGCTGCAGCGGCGTGTTCTATGGCTGCAGTGGTTTCAGCCGCACTGGCCATCGGACATTTATACTGCACCTCGCCCGTGGCGGGGTTAAACACATCGTCGAAACGGCCCGATGTGCCGGCGACATTTTCACCATTGATGAAATGGGTCAGGTCGTTCATCGCAAACTCCTCCAAACAAAGTTGCGCGCAGAATAGGCTTGCGAAAATCCATTGAACAGAGGCAATGTTTCAAATCAGTTTTGCAAAAATGCAAAGGGCACGAGATGACACCGAACTGGGATGATCTGCGCGTATTTCTAGCCGTGGCACGCGAGGAAAGCCTGTCAGCGGCGGGCAGGATGCTCAAAATTGATCCGGCCACGGTGGGGCGTAGGGTTGCGCGGCTTGAAGCCGCATTGGACGCGGTTTTGTTTACGAAATCCCAGCAGGGATATGTGCTGACGACTGCCGGCCAACGGTTGATGGATCACGGGCAGCAGGCTGAAGAGGCGATGCGCGCAGCGGCGGGGGCCATGTCCGGCTCGGCCAAATCGTTAAGTGGTCAGATCCGCATCGGAGCGCCAGATGGCAGCGCCAACTATCTTTTGCCGCAGGTCTGCGCAAAGATCGGCGATGCCAATCCAGATCTGGATATCCAGATACTGGCCCTTCCACGTATCATCAATCTGTCCCGGCGCGAGGCCGATATGGCGATCACAGTTAGTGCGCCGACCGCCGGGAAATTGCTTGTCCAGAAGATCACGGACTACAAGTTACATCTCGTTGCCGCTCAATCCTATCTCGACCGCAATCCGCCAATCCGATCGGTGAATGATCTCTGTGATCATCGCATGATCGGCTATATCCCGGATATGATCTTTGATCGTGAGTTGGACTATCTCAACGATATTGGGATTGAGCGTGTCGCACTTGCATCAAATTCAGTGTCGGTGCAGCTGCGGCAGGTCTCGTTGGGTTCGGGTGTCGGCGTCGCACATGACTTCACATTACCGTTTCACAAGGGATTGCAGAAAATCCTGACGGATCAGGTAAGTTTGACCCGAGGGTTCTATCTGGTTCGTCATCAGGGCGACCAACGCAATGAGCGGTTGAACCGCTTCGCCGAGGCCCTGACTCGTGGCCTGCGAGACGAAGTGGCGCGGCTTGAGCGGGAAGCTTCGCCTTGACACATTCAGACATTCCGGCAACGCTTTGGAAAACAGTACGTTATACCGGAGGTTTTGCTAATGCTTGTTCAGGCCATTCTTAAATCCAAGGCCACTGACGAGGTGGTGACGGTCGAACCATCAGCAACGGTCTCTCAGGCGGCCGAAATTCTGGCAAGCAAGCGGATTGGTACTGTGGTCATTTCCGAAGACGGCGGTCAGACGGCGGCGGGCATTTTATCTGAACGTGATATTGTGCGCGAACTTGCAGCCAGCGGCAGCGGATGCCTCGGCAAGCCTGTAAGCGCCTATATGACCAAGGACCTTGTGACGGCCACGCGACAGGACACGGTTGAGGCCATTCTGTCTCGCATGACCGAAGGCCGGTTTCGCCACATGCCCGTCGTGGAAGAGGGCAAACTGATCGGGATCGTCACGCTGGGCGATGCGGTGAAGGCACAACTGGCTGAGCTTGCGATGGAAAAAGACGCGCTTGAAGGCATGATTATGGGGCACTGAGGTCGCGTGGTGCACAGCTGACCCTTGCACCTGCGGCAAAGATGTGTTTGCTAGCGCAGAAATATTATTGCGCAGGAGGGCCTGATGCGGGTTGGATTATATCCTGGAACCTTTGATCCGATCACCTTGGGTCATATCGATATCATCCGTCGGGCCGCAGCTCTGGTGGACAAGCTTGTAATCGGGGTTGCAATCAATCGCGACAAAGGGCCGTTGTTTTCACTGGAAGAACGCGTGGCGATGATTGAGGCTGAATGCGCGCATCTCACCAAACAGACCGGCACCGAGATCGTGGCGCATCCTTTCGAAAACCTGCTGATTGACTGTGCCCGCGATGTAGGGGCACAGATCATTGTGCGTGGTCTGCGGGCGGTTGCGGATTTTGAGTATGAATTCCAGATGGTTGGAATGAACCGTGCGCTGGACAACTCGATTGAGACGGTCTTTTTGATGGCCGAAGCGCGGCATCAGGCGATTGCCTCGAAACTGGTGAAGGAAATCGCCCGGCTGGACGGAGACGTGTCGAAATTCGTCACGCCCCGTGTAAATGCTGCTCTGCGAGAGCGCTTAGGATAAAGCGCCCATCGCTGTGGCGGTGTCCAGCATCCGGTTCGAGAAACCCCATTCATTGTCATACCAGGCAAGTACGCGAACCAAGGTTCCGTCGGTTACTTTTGTTTCCGCCAGGGATACAGTTGAGCTGTGAGAGTCGTGATTGAAGTCGATTGAGATCAGTGGGCGTGTCTCGGCGGCCAATACACTAGGAATCTTCGCCGCGGCTTCGACGAACAGGGCATTGACCTCATCTTCGGTGGTTGGGCGAGAAACTTCGGCCACGAGATCGACGACCGAAACATTTGGCGTCGGCACACGGATTGCTTGCCCGGTCAGCTTTCCGGCCAATTGAGGCAGGACCAACCCGACGGCCGATGCTGCACCGGTCGTGGTTGGGATCATCGACAGAGCTGCTGCGCGAGACAGGTAGGGATCCTTGCCTGCAGTATCATGCACCGGCTGGCTGGCCGTATAGGCATGGACGGTGGTCATGTTGCCATGCTTGATGCCCAGTCCCGCATCCAAAGCCGCTGCGACAGGTGACAGGCAGTTGGTGGTGCAAGAAGCGTTGGAGACAACAATGTCGTCGGCAGTCAGCTCGTGATCGTTGACGCCGAACACTACGGTCTTCACCCCGCCATCGCCACGGGCAGGGGCCGAGATCAGAACTTTCTTCGATCCGTTTTTAAGGTGCCGCTCAGCCGCCTCGCGGGTGCGGAAGACGCCTGTGCATTCCAAAACGACATCCACATCCGACCAGTCCAGTGCTTCGGGGTCGCGCTCGCTGGTCAGCCGGATGGGGCCGGCGCCCACGTCCAGACCAGCGTCGCTGAGCGTGACCGGGTTGGGATAGCGGCCATGAACGCTGTCGAATTCAAACAGATGCGCGTTCATTTCCGGTTTAGCCAGATCGTTGATTGCGACGATTTCGACATCGGTACGGTCCGATTCCATCACCGCGCGCAGAACTCCGCGTCCGATACGTCCAAATCCGTTGATTGCCAGCTTGAGTGTCATGATGCGCTCCGTCCGAATGTCGTCCAAGAATGGTTAGCGCTAACAATGACAGATTGCGCCGAAAGTCAAGCAAAACCTCTGTCAGCGCCAAAAGGCGAGCCAGTCGAGGAAATCATAAAGCTTCTTGCCGAGAAAGAGCATGTGCTCGGTTCCGAACAAAGCCACATCCAACATCAGGCCGCCAAGAATGAGAACTCCGAGCCAGATGGCGATTTGATTGGTCATGGGTGTGCCCCGAACGAAAATGCCCGCCCAGATAACCTGAGCGGGCATAAGGGTACAAGCGATGTGCGAAGGGTCAGTTAAGACGGCCCATCGCAACGGCAACGTCTGCCATACGAACCGAGAAGCCCCATTCGTTGTCATACCATGCCAACACACGCACCATGCGGTTGTCGACCACGCGGGTCTGATCCGGCGCGAAGATCGAGCTTTCTTCGGTATGGTTGAAATCGGTCGAGACCAGCGGCGCGGGCTCATAGCCCAGAACGCGCTGCATCGGGCCTTTGGCGGCTTCTTCGACGATCGCGTTCACCTCTTCAACGGTGACATCGCGCGACGCGCGGAACGACAGGTCAACGGCCGAAACATTCGGGGTGGGCACGCGGATGGCGGAGCCATCCAGACGACCTTTCAGATTGGGCAGAACCTCACCCAGTGCTGCCGCAGCACCGGTCGAGGTCGGGATCATCGACATCGCCGCAGCACGGGCGCGGTAGAGGTCACTGTGGCGACGGTCGAGTGTCGGCTGGTCGCCGGTATAGGCGTGGATGGTGGTCATGATGCCATGCTCGATGCCAACGCCTTCGTCCAGAACCTTGGCAAGCGGAGCAAGGCAGTTCGTGGTGCAGGAGCCGTTCGAGACCATGTTGTCATTCGCGGTCAGCGTGTTGTGGTTCACACCGAACACGATGGTTTTGTCGACATTCTTGCCAGGGGCCGACAGCAGAACTTTGCCCGCGCCACGATCGAGGTGGGTCTTGGCCTTTACGCCGTCGTTGAATTTGCCGGTGCATTCCAAGACGACATCACAGCCTTCCCAATCCAGCTCATTCATGTCGTAGGTGGAAAACATCTCCATCGGGCCGCGGCCCAGATCCATGGTGTTGCCTTCGATCGAGACCTCACGCGGAAAACGTCCGTGGACGCTGTCGTATTTCAGCAGATGCGCCGAGGTTTCCAGCGGGCCGGTGGCGTTGACTTTGATTACTTCGATGTCGTTGCGCGCCGATGCGGCGATGTGCGACAGGGTACAGCGGCCAATGCGGCCAAAACCATTGATACCGACCTTGATGGTCATTCGACGTCTCCAAAATGCGCTTGTGTTGCTGCGCATATAGCCGCGAATGTAGAATCTCAAAAGGGCAAAATTGGCATATTTTTAAGGTGTTAGCGCAAACCTGACCCGGTTGCGCTAACGCTTGCGCTAGCCGTTGGATCAGGTAGGGTCCAATCCGAGCGGACGATTGGAAAGGAAGCGCGATGAGTGGTCTTTTGGCCCTGTTGGATGACGTGGCAGGCATTGCAAAGGTCGCGGCAACTTCGGTTGACGATGTGGTTGCTGCCGCCGGCAAGGCGGGGGCCAAGACCGCTGGTGTAATCATCGACGACGCCGCAGTGACGCCCAAATACGTTCAGGGCTTTGCTCCGGCGCGGGAACTGCCGATCATCTGGCGCATTGCGCGGGGCTCGATCTTCAACAAGATCATTCTGTTGCTGCCTGTTGCGTTGCTGCTGGCAAACTTTGCCCCATGGCTGATAACGCCGCTGCTTATGATAGGGGGGTCTTATCTGTGCTTTGAGGGGGCTGAGAAGATTTTTCATGTCCTGTTCCCGCACGGGAGCAAGGTGATCGAAGAGGACATGAAAAACCCCGATCCCGGCCATCTGGAAGAGCAAAAGGTGAAGGGTGCGATCAAGACCGACTTCATCCTGTCTGCTGAAATCATGACCATCGCTTTGGCGGCCATTGAGGCTCCGAACGTCTGGATGCAAGCCGCGACGCTGGCCGTTGTGGGTATCGGCGTGACCGTCGCGGTCTATGGCTCGGTCGCATTGATCGTGAAGATGGATGATGTCGGTTTGTATCTGGCGCAAAACGCACCAACGCCGATTGGGCGCGGAACGGGCAGGGGTCTGGTCAAGGCGATGCCCGTTGTCATGAAGGTGCTGTCTATCGTTGGGACCGCTGCAATGCTGTGGGTCGGTGGGTCAATCATGATCCACGGCATGGAGGTTCTGGGCTTTGGCTGGCTGGGCCATCTCATATACGACTGGGCCTATGCTGCGAGTCACACTGTGTCTGAGCAATGGGCCGGCGCGGTAAAGTGGATCGCCAAGGCGACAATGGATGGTGTGTTCGGTCTGGCCTATGGGCTGGCTCTGATACCCCTGGCAACCAAGTTTCTGTCCCCGGCGATCAGCGCGTTTTCGGGCTCGGCGAAAAGACATTGAAACCAAGATCATGTGACGTGAGGTTTCGTCTGGCGTGCCCGCAAGGGCAGAGTATGGTCCAGCCGTAACTCATCAAATGTGAAATCCATGACAAAACTCAGCCTCTCCCAGGTTCTTGGCAGTTCAGAACGCATTGACGGGGATTTGCAGTTTCCTGTTCCGCCAAATTGGATGCAGGGTCGCACGACATATGGCGGGTTCTCTTCTGCCTTGTTGCTGGCTGCAGCGAGACATGCGGTCGACGATCTGCCACCTTTGCGCTCGGCCCTGATCAATTTCACCGCGCCCATAGGATCACCTCCGCTGATCGAAACCGAGGTGCTTCGCAAAGGGCGGAATGTCACGACGATCAGTGCACGGGCGAGGATTGAGGGTAAAACAGCCGCGTTGGGGACATTCACTTTCGGGCAGGCGCAGGACAGCCATGTGGCGTTTGCGCTTCCGGCGAAAGCAGAGACGCTACCAGAGGCGACCGATCACTATTTTCCACCGAATCTGCCAAGGCTTCCCATCGCGTTTCTGGAAAATTTTGATGTTCGATTGATCGAAGGTGCGCGGCCATTTGCTGGGGCTGAACATGGCTATGTAAAAGTCTGGGCGCGCCATAATGATGCCGAGATGCGGGGCCGGATCGAGGGCTTGATCGCCATCGCTGATCTGCTGCCACCCGCAATATTTCCGACGTTGAAAAAACCGGGTAACAACTCGTCAATGAACTGGATATTCAATGTGTTGTCCGAAGACATTCAAACCCGTGATGGCTGGTGGCTGATGGAACATAAGCTGACAGCCGGACATGACGGCTACAGCTCTCAGGTCATGCGGATGTGGAACACCGAGGGCGATCTGGTCGTTGATGGCATGCAGTCGGTGATCATCTTCGTCTAACAAAAAAAGGCCCCGGTGTTGACCGGGGCCTTGTGCTTACGTTCTGCGGAACTAGCCCAGCAGTTCTTTAACCTTTGCAATTGTGGCCTCGGCAGTGATGCCGAAATGCTTGTACAGCTCACCGGCAGGGGCCGATGCGCCAAAGCTGGACATGCCGATGAAACCGGCCTTGGCTTCGCGGCCGCGTTCGCCCAGCAGCCAACGATCCCAGCCACCGGCGCGCACGGCGGCCTCGATGCCGACGCGGACAGCACCTGCGGGCAGAACGCGCTTGCGATAGGCTTCGTCCTGCTCGGCAAACAGCTCCATGCAGGGCATGGATACGACGCGGGTGCCGATGCCTTCGGCTTCGAGCATTGCTTTGGCTTCCATCGCTAGAGACACTTCCGAACCGGTGGCGATCAGGATGGCCTGACGTTTGGCCTCGGCATCTGCGAGGACATAGGCGCCCTGCGAAGTCAGGTTTTTCCCCTTGTGATCCTTGCGCACTGTCGGCACGCCCTGGCGGGTCAGCGACAGAACCGAGGGACTGTCCTTGAAGGTCAGCGCCAGTTCCCAGGCCTCTGCGGTTTCAATCGTGTCGGCGGGGCGGAACACATAGGTGTTCGGCGTTGCGCGTGAAATGGCTAGATGCTCGACCGGCTGGTGGGTCGGGCCATCTTCGCCCAGACCGATCGAGTCATGGGTCATCACGAATACGCTGGGCACCTTCATCAGTGCGGCCAGACGCATGGATGGGCGGGCATAGTCGGTGAAGGCCATGAAGGTACCGCCATAGGGACGAATGCCGCCATGTAGTGCCATGCCGTTCATCGCCGCGGCCATGCCGTGTTCACGGATACCATAGTGGATGTAGCGACCCTTGCGGTTTTCCGGCAGGAACACACCCATATCCGCAGACTTGGTGTTGTTCGAGCCGGTCAGGTCAGCCGAGCCGCCAATGGTTTCGGTCATGATCGGGTTAACGACGTTCAGAACCTTTTCCGACGAGGCACGGGTCGCCAGTTTAGGCTGGTCTTCCGACATCTGTTTCTTGAACGCGCGAATTGCGCCCGCCAGCTTCTTGGGGGCTTCGAAAGCGTAGGCGCGGTTGAACTCGGCTTGCTTGCGCTCGGAGATCTGAGCAAAACGCTCTTCCCAGGCTGCTCGCTCAGCAGCACCGCGTGCGCCGATAGCTTCCCATGCAGATTTGACATTTGCGGGAACCTCAAACGCGTCGTGCGGCCAGCCGTATCCGTCTTTCGCGGCTTGCAACTGATCCTGATCCGTCAGCGCACCGTGGCCTTTCGAGGTGTCCTGCGCTGCGTGACCCAGAGCGATATGGCTTTCGCAGGCGATCATGGTCGGCTTGTTCGACTTTTTCGCCTGTACGATGGCGGCATCAATCGCTTTCGGATCATGGCCGTCGATCTCGATCACGTGCCAGCCCGAAGCCGCGAAGCGGCGCACCTGATCGGTACGGTCGGCGATGTCGACAGTGCCGTCGATGGTGATGTTGTTGTTGTCCCAGAAGACGATCAGTTTGCTGAGTTCGTGACGACCGGCCAGAGTGATGGCCTCTTGGCTGACGCCCTCCATCAGGCAGCCATCGCCAGCGATGACATAGGTATAGTGATCGACGACCTTCTTGCCATAATGCGCGCGCTGAATCTCTTCTGCCATCGCGAAGCCAACAGCATTCGAAATACCCTGACCCAGCGGTCCTGTTGTGGTCTCGATCCCGTCGATCAGGAAGTTTTCGGGGTGGCCGGCGGTTTTTGCACCCAGCTGGCGGAAGTTCTTGATCTCGTCCAGCGTCACATCGGCATGGCCGGTGAGATAGAGCAGCGAATAAACCAGCATCGAGCCGTGACCTGCCGACAGGATAAAGCGGTCGCGGTCAGGCCAGTTCGGGGCGGATGCGTCGAATTTCAGGTGCTTTTCAAACAGCACCGTTGCGACGTCGGCCATGCCCATCGGCATGCCGGAATGGCCGGAATTGGCGGCGGCGACGGCGTCAAGGGTCAGGGTGCGGATGGCCGCAGCTTTGTCCCAGTGTTCGGGGTTTGCAGTGCGCAGCGCAGTCAGGTCCACGGGCGTTATTCCTTTGGGTTACGGGCAGATGGGGCGCTGAATATCATCCGCCAGTCAAAGTGCAAGCAGAACCCGATATTACCTTTGTGTGGCGCTTCAAGTGTGCTGCGCAAGTGCTTGAAACCAAACAGTGGGTATTTTCTGTCACATTCCGTTAGACTAGGGGTTAGAGCCGCCGCCCTTGATTCGGGCAGGCGCGCGACAGAGAGAACCTTGGTAAAGAGGTGACAGGGGCATGAGCCAGATCGAAGAACTACAACGCCGTATCATAACTGCGATGGAGCGGATCGGCAGCGGAGTCGAGTCGTTGCAAAATATTACTCCGGCGGGGGGCGATGATGCCGCAATACACGCCGCACTGGAAGAAGAGCGTTTGGCGAATGTGCAATTGGAGGAGCGGATCAAAACGCTCAAGGAACGCCATGCGCAGGAAATCGACGCCATGCGCGCTCAACCAGCTCAGAGCGACGAAACGGAAACGCTGCGCGTACAATTGGCCGAAGCCACAGCCAAGCTGGCCACGGTTGAGGCCGCACGGGCCGAGTTGGCAGATGCAAAGGCTGCGCTTGAGAACAGCGACGAGGTTGCAGCTCTGAAGGCGGAAATTGAAACGCTGAGTGGCTATCAAGGGGCGGCTGAAGAAGCCGAGTCTCTGCGCGCAGAAGTGGAGCAACTGACGCCGCTTGCGGATCGTGCTGAAGAGATGGAAGCGGAACTCAGCCAGTTGCGTGCTGAGCTTGTTGACAGCGAACGCCTGACCGAACTCAATGCTGAGCTTGAGATGCTACGCGCGGAACGCGCCAGTCATGGTGCGGCAATGTCCCGGTTGGATGATGACCTTCAACGACTGCGCGGCGCGAACGAGCAATTGCGTACAGTTGTCGATGAACTCCGGGCCGCCGCCGAAGAAGGTGTGGCCGATGCGGAAATGCTGAACCGCGCGACGGCGGCAGAGCTTGAAGCAACCCGCGCTGCCCGGGCATCTGACGCTGCTGAGGCGCATGCGGTGCTCGCCCGGCTTGAGCCGTTGTTGTCCCACGCCAAACTGGCTGAAGGAGAGGTGGAATAATGCCCGAAGTAACCATTCATATCGGTGGCCGCGGCTTTGACGTTTCTTGCCAAGACGGGGAAGAAGCATTTCTGCAGGCCGCAGCTAAGTTGTTGGACGATGAGGCGCAGGTGCTGTCGGATCAGATCGGGCGCATGCCTGAATCGCGTATGTTGCTGATGGCTGGCCTGATGTTGGCTGACAAGGCCGCAGCTCAGGACGATCGCGTGAAACTGGCCGAAGCAAAACTGGCCGAGGTTGAGGCAGAGCTCAACCGCCTGCGCAATATGCCTCAGCCTCAGCCAGAGCGGATCGAAGTTGCGGTGGTACCGCCTTCGGTGACGGATACTCTGGCGGAAATGGCCGCGCGGGCAGAAGCTTTGGCGGCTGTTATTGAAGAGAAAACAGTATGATACGCCTGAAGTGCGTATCGCTTTGCGCCTGTGCGCTATCGCTTTGGGCTCCAGCGGCGTTGGCAGAGATCGACATACTCACGGTGACGTTCTCATGTGAGAACGCCACGCAGGTACCAGTGGCCTACTTCAACGCTGCGGATGGAACTGGTGCCGCCGCGATGGTCATCGATGGCCAGTTGATAGCGATGCAGCAAACCGAAAGCGGGTCAGGCATACGCTATGAATCTGTCGGTGCGGACGGAACTTACACGTTGCGATCCAAAGGGTGGGAAGCCACGATCAGCCATCAGGCCGAAGGCAGCACAGCCCCCGAACTGGTCTTGTTCAGGAACTGTAGCAGCCGATAAATCAGGCGTTTGCTTCGCGGATCTTGTCGGCGGCGTCTTTGTTGTAGCCGACGCCGTTTTCATCGAACAAAGTGTCCAGCTCGCCCGATAGCGTCATCTCGGTGATGATGTCGCAACCGCCGACAAATTCGCCTTTGACGTAGAGCTGAGGCACGGTCGGCCAGTCAGAATAGTCCTTGATGCCCTGGCGTAACGCTTCATCGGCTAGAACGTTCACATCGGCATATTCGACGCCCATATAGTTCAGCACTCCCGCCACGCGCGAGGAAAACCCGCACTGGGGCATTTCTTTGGTGCCTTTCATATATAGCACCACGTCGTTGGCTTTGACGGTTTCGTCGATTTGGGATTTCACGTCGGTCATTTCGCGTTTCCTTGTCAATGGCGTCTAGTCGCGCCCATTCATACGTTCTAATCGTTCGTTCTCGGCCTGTACCTTGTTCACAAGGTCAACATTCGTTGCTTCCATGCCTAACGGGGGCTTACCTTCGGTCTTCGGTACTCTCCAACGAACTATGGCCGACAGAAGATCCCAAAACGTGGTTTTCATTCCGGTACTTTAGTGGTCAGCGCCAATGCGTGCAGCTCTCCATCTGGGCCGTCCATCTTGCCTTTCAAGGCCGCATAGACCGCGCGCTGCTGCTGGACGCGGTTCTTACCTCGAAAGCTTTCGTCCACGACCATGGCGGACATGTGTACGCCATCGCTGCCACCAACCTGGATTTCCGCATTGGGAAAGCTTTCGCGTAGCAGAGTTTCAATCTCGTGGGCGCTCATCGGCATGTAGGTTCACTCCTGAAGGTCTTTCCCAAGATGTAGAGCGATGCACCGGAGCGTGCAAGATGGGAGCGGTGCGGTAAAACAGCAAATCCTGCACGTAGGGCTACGTACAGGATTTGCTGATATGAACCTGTCGAAGGGTGCGCCGATCAGGCGACGGCCTCGGCAAAGCTGCTGCGGAAGGTATCGGTCAGCTCGGCCAGCGAAGCTTCGGAATTGCCGATCTTCACGCAGTCACCGGTGAAACGACCGACCGAAACCAGTGGAACACCGGCCTGACCGGCCGCAATCATCAGGGCCTCGGCCTGATCGAAGTTGCAAGCCACCAGATAGCGCGCCTGGTCTTCGCCAAACAGGAATTCGGTCGCGGCATCGTCGAGGCAGACGCCAACACCTGCAGCTTCGGCCAGTTCAAAGGCCGCCAAGGCAAGGCCGCCATCGCCCAAGTCGGTGCAAGCCTTGATCATCTGACGATTGGCTCGGATGAAGTCTCCGTTACGCTTTTCCGCGTCCAGATCAACCTGCGGTGCGTCACCGTCTTCGCGATTGAACACTTCGGCCAGCAGTGCGGATTGACCCAGATGACCTTTGGTTTCGCCGATCACCAGCGCCACATGACCCTCGCGGACTTCATTGCCGATGATGTCGTCTGAATGTGCCAGCAAGCCAACTGCGCCGATGGTCGGTGTAGGCAGGATCGCCTGACCGTCGGTTTCGTTATAAAGCGAGACATTGCCAGACACGATGGGCATGTCCAGCGCACCAACGGCAGCACCGATACCTTGAATCGCGCCGACGAACTGCCCCATGATCTCGGGCTTTTCGGGATTGCCGAAGTTCAGGTTGTCTGTGGTAGCCAGCGGTTTGGCACCAACAGCGGTCAGGTTGCGATAGGCCTCAGCCACCGCCTGCTTGCCGCCCTCAACCGGGTTGGCGCGGACATAGCGCGGAGTCACGTCGCTGGTGAAAGCCAGCACCTTGTCTGTGCCATGCACGCGGACCATTCCCGCGCCCAGACCCGGAGTGCGGGTGCTGTCGGCCATGACCATGGTGTCATATTGCTCATAGACCCATTGCTTGCCCGCGTAGTTGGGCGAAGCGAGCAGGGCGCGCAGGCCATCAATCGGGTCAATCTGAGGAACCTCGGCCAGCTCCTCAGCTGCGGGTGTGGGCTCCCATGGACGGTCATATTCTGGTGCGGTCGAGGACAGTTTGGACAGCACGAGATCGGCTTTGACTTCGCCATTGTGCATGATCAAGAAACGGTCCTCGGCGATCGTTT
The DNA here is from genome assembly GCF_056537765.1 of Ruegeria sp. C2. Classification (NCBI taxonomy): domain Bacteria; kingdom Pseudomonadati; phylum Pseudomonadota; class Alphaproteobacteria; order Rhodobacterales; family Roseobacteraceae; genus Ruegeria; species Ruegeria sp. C2. Next base: position 738,272 of record NZ_JBQFRZ010000001.1, read on the forward strand.
CGCCGACGATTGCAAAATCAAGGTCCCATTTCTCGAATACAGCGCGGGCCTCGGCCTCGAGCTCGGGCTTCAGCACCATCAGCATGCGTTCCTGAGATTCCGACAGCATCATCTCATATGCTGTCATGTTCTCTTCGCGCTGGGGTACGTTTTCCAGATCGAGACGCACGCCAAGGCCACCTTTGTCACCCATCTCAACGGCCGAACAGGTCAGGCCCGCAGCACCCATGTCCTGGATCGAGATCACGGCGCCGGTCTGCATCAGTTCCAGCGTGGCCTCCATCAGACGTTTTTCGGTGAAGGGGTCGCCGACCTGAACCGTGGGGCGTTTTTCCTCGATGGTATCGTCAAACTCGGCCGAGGCCATGGTCGCACCGCCCACGCCGTCACGGCCGGTTTTAGCGCCCAGATACACCACGGGCATGCCGACGCCGGATGCGGCCGAGTAGAAGATCTTATCGCTGTCGGCCAAACCAGCGGCAAACGCGTTCACCAGGCAGTTGCCATTGTATGCGGGGTGGAAGCGAACCTCGCCACCGACACAAGGTACGCCAAAGCAGTTGCCATAACCGCCGATACCTTCAACCACGCCATTCACCAATTGACGGGTCTTGTGGTGGGCGGGTTCGCCAAAGGACAGCGCATTCATCGATGCAATCGGGCGCGCGCCCATGGTGAAGACATCACGCAGGATACCACCCACGCCAGTCGCCGCGCCTTGATACGGTTCGATGTAGGAGGGGTGGTTGTGGCTTTCCATCTTGAACACCACGGCTTGGCCATCGCCGATATCGACCACGCCCGCATTCTCACCCGGGCCGCAGATCACCTGAGGGCCAGAGGTCGGCAGGGTGCGCAGCCACTTCTTGGACGATTTGTAGGAGCAGTGCTCGTTCCACATGGCCGAGAAAATGCCAAGCTCGGTGAAGGTCGGCTCGCGCCCGATGATCTCGAGGATCATGTCATATTCCTCGGGCTTGAGCCCGTGTGCGGCGATCAGATCGGGTGTGATTGCGGGCTCTTGCATCTTCTGTCCTGTGTCCAAGTGGGCCGAGATTGCGCGCCTTTTAGGGCAATGGGCCGCTTGAGGAAAGGGCCAAACCCGCGCAGGGGCATCAGAGAATGAAAAACGGAACCGACCATAAGACCGGTTCCGCGGTGAGTGTCCAAGTCATTTGCTTCAGCCAATGCCTGAGATTAGTTGAAGCAAAGACATCAGGCCGGGTTTTGCCCTTTGTTGACCGCATCGGCCGCCGCAGCACCTACCGCTGCCTTTTGTTCTTCGCTCAGGTTCTCGGCCTCTTCCAGTCCGGGAATGGCGACGCGCACCTCGCGGCGGGCAAAGTCGATGCCATTGGCGTTGAACTCGGCCTTCACGCGGTTGAAGATTTCCTTGCGTAGCGTGAACTGCTTGCCCGGCTTGGCCATGAACTTGCCGCGGATGATCATGCCGACATCATCGAAATCGAACACACCCTGAGATTTGAACGGCTGCAGGAAGCCATCCTTGTGAACTTCGTCTTGCATCATCTCGGCACCGATCTTCTTGAAGATTTTCTTTACCTTGTTGGGATCAGTGTCGAAGGGCACGGTGAATTTCAGCTTCATGATCACCCAGTCACGGCTGAAATTGGTCAGCTTCTGAATCTCGCCATAGGGGATCGTATGAACCGGGCCGCGATGGTGACGCAGTTGCATCGAACGGATTGAGATTTTCTCGACCGTACCCATAGTGCCACCCACATCGACATATTCGCCGACCCGGAAGGCATCGTCGATCAGGAAGAAGATGCCGCCGACGATATCGGCAACCAGTTTCTGCGCACCAAAGCCGATGGCCAGACCCAGAACACCTGCGCCGGCCAGAAGCGGAGTAATGTTGATACCCAGCGCACCAAGGGCCAAAAGCCCGAAGATAACAGCAATCGTAACCTGCGCAGTGATCCGCAGCAGCGGCAGAACTGTGGCCAAGCGTGACCCGCCCGCACCGCCGCCTTCACCGCCGGCTTCTTCGTCTAGGGCTTCGGCTGCGGTCTGTTCCTTGGCCAGACGGCGATTGATCCACAACGAGACGACCTCGTTCATGATGTAGCCTATGGCGATGATCAGCAGGAACTCGATGATAGTTCCGCCCACCTCAGCGCTGACCCCGGCCGAGGCGACATGGCGCAGGTCCAATTGCCATGCGTTTGCAATCATGAAGACCACAAATAGCCCTGCAACCACGCGACCGATGCGGATATAGCTGCGCTTGGCCGACCGATACGCACGCTCGGCCAGCGGCCCTTCACCGGACATTGGCGGCTGCAGGTGACGGACCAATCCGCGTATCAGGGTATCAAGCGCCGGTGCGATCAGCAGCCAGAACATGGTGTTGAAATGCGCCCCGTTGACCAGCACGCGCATCACCGCAGGATCGCGTTGGGCAATCAGAAACTCAACCAGCAGCCAGATCACCACCGAGACGCCAATGGCGAAATAGGGGTAATAACGCGCGACCTCCTCGTCGAACCTGGTGTGGTCCGGGTCGGTGCCCAACATCATTTGGGACAACCCCTCGCGTGCAGTCCAGGCGATGACGCCGATATAGATATGGATCGCAGCGTTCAGCCAGAAGCCGATGCGGGTATCGTCACCGGTGACGCCATTAAGCGCGTTGAACCGGATGACGAACAGAGTGAAGCCGATCAGGATCAGCAGGCCGATTAGGTTGCGATGCAGGTATTTGGCCCAATGATCGTCAATATTGACCAGCCGGAATTGCGGTTTCTCAGGGGCCAGCACAAAGCGCGACGCGGCAGCCCCAAGGCGTGGCACCCAGATCAGATAGAACACAAACGGCGCGGCATAGGTGATCTGTTCAGTGGTCAACAGACCACGCCCGATGGCACGAATGACCACGTAGAACACGATCAGCCCGGCGATCTCGCGGCAGAAGCGGCGGAACAGGTATCGCACAGCGCCCCATAGGTCGGCTTCATCGGCGACCTCGGTCGCCTCGTGCCAGCGCCGGGTCAGGAAGATGAACAGTTTCTCGGCTATGAACCCTGCAATCAGCACCGATAGGACCAGCCCCATAAGCACAAAGACCCCAGTTGTCCCGAACGTATCCGAGAAATTGCTGAACGCGGTAATCTGTGCGGTCACGATATTGGGTAGCGTGGTCAGAACATGTGTCCAGGATGAAACCATTTCAGCCCAGATTTCGCTAATTTCCGTCAGCGGGTCGTCGACACTCGCTTTCTCTGCGGCCTGTTTTTCAGCAACCGCATCAAGGCGTTCCAATAGAATCGCGCGCACCTGATCGTCGGACATGCGTGCGACCAGGTCGTCTACCTGTTCGGGGGTAAGATCTTCAGGGATGGTGACCGTTGCCGTGGCGCCGGTATCTTGTGCATAAAGCGGAACCGCAAGAAACAATGCGGATACAATCGCCAGCACCAGGCGGAATGGATGGAACATAGATTTGCCCTCGAACACGAAATTTCTATCGTTTTCGGGATCATATGCTTATGCGTGCATTTTTCCCAGAAGTTTCGCAGACTTGATGCCGGGTATGACCAAAAAAAAGGCCGAGCACTAAGCTCGGCCGTAGTCCAACAGGGAGGTATGAAGATGATGAGCGTTACAGCATCACCGCCTTCGATTGCTCATTTAGGGATCACTTTATGAACGATCAAGGATTATTGGGGTCTTTAGACGTCATGCCCGCTATGCTTTTGGTGCATAGCTAAAGTTTGCCCAACTGCCGAAGCTGCTTGCGATGGGCGATAATCTCATCCTGAACGAAGTCACGGAATGCTGCTATCCGCTTGGAATGACGCAATTCTTCGGGGTAGGCGAGGTAAACGGGTACGTCCGCGCTTTCGATATCGGACAGGACCGGTACCAGATCAGGAAAGTCATCGGTCACATAATCGGGAAGTACGCCGATCCCGAGGTCGTGTATCACCCCCTGAAGAACTCCGAAGTAGTTGTTTACCGTCATCAACGAGGCAGGGTTGTAGGTCATCAGATGACGTACCATCGCCGCACTTGCTCCGACTTGAGGGGCCGAGGGTGTTTGGCAGATCAGCCTGTGCTTTGAGATCTCCTCAAGCGTTCCGGGTGCGCCACCGTGGGTCTCAAGATAGGTTGGGGTCGCGTAAAGCAGCATCTGAACGGTCATCAGCCGCTTTCTGACCAGATCGGCCTGGCTGGGCTCTTTCATGCGGATGGCGACGTCCGCCTCGCGCATGGGCAGGTCCAGCACGCGTTCTTCCAGCATCAGGTCAATGTTCAGATCAGGGTATTGTTCGTAGAGCTTCGGCAGGCGCGGCGCCAGCCAAAGAGTCCCGAAGCCAAAGGTGGTGGTCACACGCAGGACACCAAAAACCTCATCCTCGCTGTCGCGAATGCGTGCCGCTGCCGCATCAAGGCGCTTGGACATGGCCGAGGTTGCATCAAAAAGCAGCTCACCCTGTTCGGTTAGAATCAGTCCGCGTGCGTGGCGATGAAAAAGGGTCGCATCCAGCGATTCTTCGAGCGCACGAATCTGACGGCTCACAGCAGATTGAGACAAATTAAGCTTGTCTCCTGCATGCGTGAGGCTGCCTGCATCCGCAACCGCATGAAATATTCTGAGCTTGTCCCAATCCATCGCCGCAACTTTCGTTATCTTTGGGAAGCCCTATATGAAACACGTAACAAATTCCACATTCAAACCCGGAAATCGTTATGGAATAGGGTAAAATTACTATACAGGTCAGTAATTGTGACCTAAAATACACGAGAATGAAGCACACTAATCCGACGAGGGGAGACGTCTGATGAGTCAGCCAAAGATTTCGCTCAACGACCGCTTTGATCTGTCCAAAAGCCCGGTCCTACTGAACGGTACACAGGCGCTTGTGCGGCTTATGCTGATGCAAAAGGCGCGTGATACGCAGGCGGGATTGAACACGGCAGGTCTGGTCACCGGCTATCGGGGGTCACCTCTTGGCGCGGTTGATCTACAGATGTCCCGCGCAGAGAAGCAGCTGGCCGAAAGCGATGTCACATTTCAGTTCGGTTTGAACGAGGATCTAGCAGCAACTGCGTTGTGGGGTAGTCAGCAGGCGGGATTGCGCGGCGACGGAAAATTCGATGGTGTTTTTGGCCTCTGGTACGGGAAGGGCCCCGGCGTCGACCGATCCGGTGACGTGATGCGTCATGCCAATATGGCGGGTACGGCCAAGCATGGCGGTGTTTTGATGGCGATGGGCGATGACCACACGGGCGAAAGTTCGACCGTGTTGCATCAATCGGAATGGTCGCTGGTGGATATGTATATGCCCGTGGTCAGTCCCGCAGGTGTGCAAGAGATACTGGATTACGGCATCTACGGCTTCGCGCTCAGCCGGTTCGCAGGGGTTTGGGTCGGGCTGAAGACCATGAAGGACACGATTGAGGTGACCTCGGTCGTCGATGGCCGCCCGGATCGGATGCAACTGGTTACTCCTCAGTTCGATATGCCCGAAGGTGGTTTGAACATTCGGCTAGGCGACACGCCGCATCTTCAGGAAACGCGTGTGATCGACCACAAGCGCTTTGCGGCTGAGGTGTTCTCGCACGCCAACAAGCTGGACAAGCGCGTCTGGGGTAAGCCCGGCGCCAAGATCGGGTTTGTGGCGGCAGGCAAGAACTGGCTGGACCTGGCTCATGCCATGTCGCTGCTGAACATCAACGCGGAAGAAGCCGAGCGTCTGGGCATTACCACCTATAAGATCGGCCAGACATTCCCCTTGGATATGAAGGGCTTCCACGATTGGGCTGAAGGGCTGGACCTGATCGTGATCGTCGAGGAGAAACGCAAGCTGATCGAGGTTCAGGTCAAAGAGGCGATCTTCGATGACCGGCGCGGACGCCGTGTTTACGGCTGGTACAAAGGCGGGGCCGGCACGCTGCATCGTGAAGAGCTTTTCCCGACACGTGGGGCGCTTGACCCGATCATGATTGCCGAGAAGCTTGGCGAGATCCTGATCGAAGAAGGGCGCGACACGGATGGCGTGCGCGCCGGCTTGGAAGCACTATCCGAGGCAAGACGGGCTGATAACGCTCAGGAGATTGCTGCGCGTTTGCCATATTTCTGTTCAGGATGTCCGCATAACAGTTCGACCAAACTGCCAGAGGGTAGCCGGGCTTACGCAGGGATCGGCTGTCACTACATGGTGCAGTGGATGGATCGCGAAACCACCGGGTTTACCCAGATGGGCGGAGAAGGGGCGAATTGGATCGGCGAAGCTCCGTTTTCGACAACCGAACACGTGTTCCAGAACCTTGGAGACGGGACCTATAACCACTCGGGCGTGCAGGCGATCCGGGCGGCGCTGGCAGCTGGTACGAACATCACCTTCAAGATCCTCTATAACGACGCGGTTGCAATGACCGGTGGGCAAGAGAACGAAGGCGGACTGAGCGCTGAACGTATCGTGGCCGAAGTCAAGGCGATGGGCGTCAGCAATGTGGCCGTTGTCTATGACGAAAAGGAAGATGTGAATTTTGCCGCCTTACCCTCGGGCGTTGAGACCTTCGAGCGTGCCAAGTTGATGCAGGTTCAGGAAAAGTTCCGTGAAATCGAGGGGGTATCGGTTATTGTTTATGTCCAGACCTGCGCTGCCGAAAAGCGCAGGCGGCGTAAACGCGGCACGTTCCCGGATCCCGATAAGCGGGTGTTTATCAACACTGACATATGTGAAGGTTGCGGAGACTGCGGTGTTCAGTCGAACTGCGTATCCATTGTTCCCAAAGAGACTGAACTTGGCCGCAAGCGGGCGATTGATCAGTCAAGCTGCAACAAGGATTTCTCATGCCTGAAAGGATTCTGCCCGTCGTTCGTGACCGTTGAAGGTGCGAAAATCCGGAAGGAAGCGACAACAGAGCTAGACCTGCCGGACCTGCCGGACCCCGTACTGCCGCAGATCGATGGCACCCATAATGTGGTGATCACAGGTGTTGGCGGAACCGGCGTCGTCACGATTGGCGCGGTTCTTGCGCAGGCGGCGCAGATTGACGGTAAAGGCGCCGGTATGATGGAGATGGCGGGCCTCGCGCAGAAGGGCGGTGCCGTTCATATCCACTGCCGCCTGGCCAACCGACCCGAGGACATCAGCGCCATTCGTGTCGCCACCGGTGAAGCGCATGCGCTAATTGGCGGTGATCTGGTGGTTTCTGCAGGGGCTAAAACGCTGGGTCTCACGCAGACCGGTCGAACCGGGGCGGTGGTGAACAGTCATGAGATCATTACCGGCGACTTTACCCGCGATACCGAATTCACGATCCCCAGCGATCAGCTGCAGCTTGCCCTTCAGGCGCGACTGAAGGACGGAGTGGCCCTGTTTGATGCCACAGATCTGGCGCGGGCCGTGATGGGGGATTCGATTTATTCCAACATGATGATCTTCGGCGCGGCTTGGCAGCGTGGTTTGCTGCCGATCAGCCATCAGGCGATCGTCGAGGCGATTGAGCTGAATGGCGCAGCGGTTGAACGCAACAAACGGGCGTTTGAGGTCGGTCGCTGGGCGGTGACCCATCCCGAAGAGGCAGCCGGTATTTTGCGTCCGAATGTGGCGGAGATGCCAAAGATACTCGATCAGGTGATCGACTTCCGCGCCGCGCATCTGACCGATTATCAGAGCAAGCGATTGGCGAAGCGCTATCGCAAACTGGTTGAAAGTGTCGAGGATCAAAAAGTCCGTGAGGCGATAGCCAAGGGTTACCATAAACTCTTGTCGTACAAGGATGAATACGAGGTCGCACGGTTGCTGCTCGACAGTCGCCAGAAGGCGGAGGCCGAGTTTGATGGTGACTTCAAGATGACTTTCCACCTTGCGCCTCCGACTTTGGGAACGAAGGGTGAGAACGGGCGTCCGGCCAAGAAGGCGTTCGGTGAGTGGTTTCTGGGGCCGTTGAAGATACTCGCAAAGCTGAAAGGCCTGCGTGGCACGCCTCTGGATATCTTTGGGTACACGGCAGAGCGCAAAATGGAGCGTGCTTTGATCCGCCAGTATGAAAAAGACATGAAAGAGGTTCTGCCCAAATTGACGCCTGAGACCAGTGATGCGATCGCTGCGCTTGCTGCTCTGCCGCTGGACATTCGTGGCTTTGGCCCAGTGCTAGTGGCAAACGAAGCCAAGGCCGCAAAACGGCGCGAGGAGTTGCTGGCTGTCATCCGCGATGGTGGGCCAGAACTGCAGGCTGCGGCAGAGTGAAGCTTCACAAGCCTGTCACGTAAGCTATGCAAAATGGCGATCCGGCCTTATCTAGGCGGCAGCAATCCGGAGTAGCCAATGCCCTCGCGCCATCACGTCGCCCGTGACATATCCTACGCCCACTCCGCAGAAACGCGGGGCGGGCGGATGATGATCAAGCTGATGGAGAACACAACCGGCCGCATGCGCCTGATCCGGCGTGCCGATGGGTACGAGCAAGAGGTCGCACAGGGGCGTGATTTCTGGTCCGTAATGGTGGATCGCTATGGTCTGACATTGGATGTGGTGGGCGGCGCGCTGTCGAATATCCCTCAGGATGGGCCGCTGATTCTAATTGCTAACCATCCCTATGGCATTTTGGATGGGCTGATGATGGGGCATATCCTGTCCCAGACGCGCGGAGATTTTCGCATTCTGGCAAATCGTGTTTTCCGTAAGGCCGAGGATATCAATCGCATCATCCTTCCGATCTCGTTCGATGAGACGAAAGAGGCGATGAAGCTGAACCTTGAGACCAGAAAGACCGCTTTGAACTATCTGAGCGAAGGTGGTGCCATTGGGATTTTCCCGGGTGGTACAGTCAGCACTGCGGTCAAGCCATTTGCCCATCCGATGGATCCTGGCTGGCGCGGATTTACCGCGCGGATGGTTGCCAAATCCAACGCGACTGTGGTGCCTCTGTTTTTTGACGGCCACACCTCGCGCCTGTTCCAGATCGCCAGTCATTTGCACAACACGTTGCGGATGGGTTTGCTGATCAAAGAGTTTAAGAAGCGCGTCGATACCCCGGTTCGTGTTGTTGTTGGTGAGCCTATCGGGCGCGACATTCTGGACCCACTGGGCAAGGATACGCGCAAGATGATGGATTTCCTGCGCAAAGCCACGTATGAGCTGTCTCCAGAGCCGCTGAAGTCTTATGACTATGGCTATGAATTCGAGGAACGGCATCGCGCCTGAAGGGGCAAATGGCAGTAGGTATCTTTGATTCCGGGTTGGGCGGTCTGACCGTCCTGAACGCCGCGCAGAAACGTCTGCCCGACGTAGATTTTCTGTATTATGCGGACAGCGCGCACGCGCCCTACGGTGTGCGCGATGCCGAGGATATCTATAACCTGACGCGAGACGCTGTGCAGAACCTGTGGGATAGCGGCTGCAATCTGGTGATTCTGGCCTGCAACACCGCCAGTGCTGCCGCTCTGCGCCGGATGCAAGAGGCGGGCGTCCCCGAGGGAAAGCGCGTGCTGGGTGTCTTTGTGCCTCTGATCGAGGCGCTGACGGAACGGCAATGGGGCGATAACTCTCCACCACGCGAGGTGCAGGTGCAGCATGTCGCGCTGTTTGCGACACCCGCGACCGTGTCCAGCCGCGCATTTCAGCGGGAACTGGCGTTTCGGGCGATTGGCGTGGACGTTGAGGCACAAGCTTGCGGCGGTGTCGTCGACGCCATTGAAGACGGTGACATGATCTTGGCCGAGGCTTTGGTGCGCAGCCATGTTGATGCCCTGAAGCGCAAGATGCCGGAACCGCAAGCAGCGATTCTGGGCTGTACGCATTATCCTCTGATGGCAGAGACGTTCCAGAAGGCGCTTGGTCCGGATGTGAAGGTTTACAGTCAGGGTGACTTGGTTGCTGAGAGCTTGGCAGATTACCTGAAACGCCATCCAAATATGCTGGGTGAAGGTAAGTCTGGCTTCCTCACAACGGGCAAGCCGGGGGTGGTGACGGATCGTGCGACCCAGTTCCTCCGACGACAAATCACCTTTGCGGCCGCCTGACCAAGGTCAAGGACGGCACCTTTTCCATCTCGTATTTCGTTGACCGTCACAGCGGCGGTCACCCATGTGACACATGAATGAAAGAGGTCTGACATGACCCACAAAATCGCAATCCTAGGTGCTTCCGGCTATACCGGCGCAGAACTCGTGCGGCTGATTGCCGGGCATCCGAATATGGAAATCAAAGCTCTGGCCGCCGAGCGCAAGGCAGGGCAGACCATGGCACAGGTGTTTCCACATTTGCGTCATATGGATTTGCCGGTGCTCTGCAAAATCTCCGAGATCGACTTTTCGCAGATCGATCTGTGTTTCTGTGCCTTGCCGCATAAAACCAGTCAGGAAGTCATTCGGGACTTTCCCAATACTCTGAAAATCGTCGACCTTTCGGCGGATTTCCGGCTGCGGGATGGTGATGAATACCAGAAATGGTACGGCAACCCGCACGCCGCGCTGGGGCATCAGGAAGAAGCCGTCTATGGCCTCACCGAGTTTTACCGGGATGACATTCGCGCCGCGCGGCTGGTCGCCGGGACCGGATGCAACGCCGCGACCGGGCAATATGTGCTGCGGCCGCTGATCTCGGCGGGCGTGATTGATCTGGATGACATCATTCTGGACCTGAAATGCGCTGTCTCGGGTGCGGGTCGCGCTTTGAAAGAGAACCTGCTGCACGCAGAGCTAAGCGAAGGCGCGAACGCCTATGCGGTAGGTGGGACGCACCGGCATCTGGGTGAGTTCGATCAGGAGTTCTCGGAACTGACGGGTCGTACCGTACATGTGCAGTTCACACCGCATCTGATCCCGGCCAACCGGGGCATTCTGGCCACCACATATGTGAAGGGCGATCCGCAGAGCGTTTATGAGACGCTTCAATCGGCCTATGAAGGCGAACCCTTCATTGAGATGTTGCCCTTCGGAGAAACACCTTCGACCCATCATGTTCGCGGTTCGAACTTCTGTCACATCGGGGTGGTCGGTGATCGGATCGAACGCCGCGCCATCGTGATTGCGGCACTGGATAACCTGACAAAAGGTAGCAGCGGGCAAGCCTTGCAGAACGCTAACCTGATGTTAGGTGAGGATGAAACCCTGGGGCTGATGATGGCCCCTCTGTTCCCGTGAGGACGGTATGAAAACGCTCAAGAAACGTCGTCGAATTCAGATCATTGTGCTAGCCGCGGTGGCCTTGGCCCTATCGACGGCGTTGATTGGCGTTGCCATGAAAGATGGCATTAACTTCTTCCGCTCTCCTAGTCAGGTGATCGCCGAGCCTCCACAACCGAACGAAGTGTTTCGCATCGGCGGTCTGGTCGAAGAAGGCTCGATCATTCGCGGGCAGGGTGAGACGGTGCGTTTCGTTGTGACCGATGGGGGCGAGAGCGTGCCCGTGGCTTTCACCGGTGTGCTGCCTGACTTGTTCTCTGAAAACCAAGGGATGGTGGGCACTGGAAGTTACGTCGATGGCGTCTTCGAAGCGACTGAAATTCTTGCGAAACATGATGAAACCTACATGCCGAAAGAGGTCGTGGACGCGCTGAAAGAGCAGGGTGTTTACAAAGAGAGCGGCGACAGCTGAACAGGTCATAGCGGCCTTCCTCCGACAGAGGTTTTTCAGAACAGAAGAAACAGGGCGTTGCGCGCAGAAAGCTGGCAACGCCCTTTGATTTGTCGAGGTATTAATGCCTTTGCTTGACCGTTTGAGCCATCTGAGCAAAGGGGTGGTTCAATGCAGACGGTTCAGCAGATCGCTGAAGGTATCGTTACGCGCGAAGGCGGCTTTGTTGATGATCCGGATGATCCCGGCGGTGCGACGAAGTATGGTGTCACAATTCATACTATGCGGCGGTTGGGCCTGGACTTGACCGGTGACGGGGCGGTGAACCGCGCGGATGTACGGGCGTTGACCCGAGCGCAGGCCGTTGAGATCTATCTGAAACACTATTTTTCGAAGCCCAAGATTGATCGATTGCCCGAGGTGTTATGGCCCACGGTATTCGACATGCATGTAAATGCGGGGGTGCAGGCGGTGACGATTCTGCAGAATCTGTTGCGCCGGATGGGATATGATCTTGCTATTGATGGGCTGGTCGGACCCCAGACTGCGCAGGCCTGCGAGAATGCGGCAGAGCCAAAACCAACCGTGCTGCGGGATGCCTATGGGATCGAACGTCGAAACTACTACTTCCGGCTGGCGGATCGAAAACCGGCATTGCGCAAATACGCCAGAACCAGGGCCGGTGGGAAAGGCGGATGGATCAGACGGGCTGAGGAGTTTTTGTCGCCCATCTATCACCTGAATGATGCAGAGTTTCAGCGGAGGGTTTCGGAATGGGATTGATTTCGGGGCTTTTGGGCCTGTTGTTCGGCAGTGGTCGAAATGTGGTTAGCGAAACGGCAGAAGTTTTTCGCGAAAACAGCGAAAGCGGGGCCGCGCGCGCGACGATGTTGCAAGCTTCGGCGATGACCCAGTTCGGAGCCGAGTTTCAGGCTCAGGGGAAAGGTTGTTTTGATCGGTTCATCGACGGTTTGAATCGCCTGCCGCGCCCGGCAATGGCATTGGGCACTTTGGGACTATTTGTCTCCGCAATGATCGATCCGGTTTGGTTTGCCCAGCGAATGCAGGGCATCGCACTTGTACCCGAGCCTCTTTGGTGGTTGTTGGGCGTTATCGTCACCTTCTATTTCGGGGCACGCCATCAGGTGAAAGCACAGGATTTCCAACGGGAAATCAGCAGCTCGATGCGTCTTCTGCCCGATGTTGTCGCCAACCTCGAAACGCTTGGTGCCTTGAAAAGCGATAGCTCCGACACCGCAGATACAGCGATTGAGACGGAAGGGGTTGAGGCTGACTCGAACCCCGCGCTTAATGAATGGAGACGCTTGCGCAGAAGCTAAGGCGCGACATTGTGTACGGCGGTTGCGGGCGAATGTGAATGGCGCTTGGCGGGCCTTCGTACTATAAGTCCGCCATGATTACAGAGCTCGGACATTTCGCACTGATCCTCGCCTTTCTGGTTGCCATCGTTCAGACCTTGGTACCGCTTGTAGGCGCCGCAAAACGCTGGACCGGATGGATGGTATTTGCTGAGCCGGCAGCGATCACGCAGTTCATTCTGACTGCGTTTTCGTTTGGCGCTCTGGTCTGGGCTTTTACGACGTCTGACTTCTCGTTGCGGATCGTGGTTGAGAACAGCCATTCGGCGAAACCAATGCTCTACAAGGTCAGTGGAACCTGGGGTAACCACGAAGGTTCAATGCTGCTGTGGGTGCTGATTGTCGCGCTATTTGGCGCCATGGCTGCGGTGTTCGGCGGGGGGCTGCCACCAACGTTGAAAGCACGGGTGCTGGCTGTTCAGGCGGCGATCGGCGTAGCGTTTTACGCCTTCATTCTGTTCACCTCGAACCCCTTTGACCGGTTGCCTGTTCCGCCGTTTGACGGGCGTGACCTTAACCCACTCTTGCAAGATCCGGGATTGGCCTTCCATCCGCCGTTCCTGTATCTGGGCTACGTTGGTCTCAGCATGGCGTTTAGCTTTGCTGTTGCTGCATTGATCGAAGGCCGGGTTGACGCGGCATGGGGGCGTTGGGTGCGTCCCTGGACTCTGGCTGCTTGGATCTTCCTGACCATCGGCATCGCGCTTGGGTCCTGGTGGGCCTATTACGAGCTTGGCTGGGGCGGGTTCTGGTTCTGGGATCCGGTTGAAAATGCCAGCTTCATGCCCTGGCTTCTTGCTGCCGCGCTGCTGCATTCGGCCATTGTGGTCGAAAAGCGCGAGGCGCTGAAAAGCTGGACCATCTTGCTGGCAATCATCGCTTTTGGCTTCTCGCTGATTGGCACCTTCATCGTGCGCTCGGGCCTGCTGACTTCGGTCCACGCATTCGCCAACGACCCTGAGCGTGGCGTGTTCATCCTGTTCATCCTCGTGGTCTTCACAGGCGGTGCTCTGACCCTGTTTGCCGCACGCGCGCAAGCGATGGAGGCGAAGGGTGTCTTTGGTATGGTCAGCCGCGAAAGTGCGCTGGTTTTGAACAACATCCTGCTGGCAGTCAGCTGTTTCGTGGTGTTCTTTGGTACGCTCTGGCCGATGGTGGCTGAGATGGCGTTTGATCGAAAGCTTTCGGTCGGTGCGCCGTTCTTCAACGCTGCATTCACGCCCTTTATGGTAGTGCTTGGGATAGTCCTTCCATTGGGTGCGATGATCCCGTGGAAGCGGGGTCGCTTGGGCAAGGCGGCGTGGTCACTGCGTTATGCTTTCGTCTTGGCAGTTGCACTGGCGATACTGGTTTGGGTTCTTCAGACCGGGCGTAGCGCGTTGGGGCCAGCGGGGCTGTTCCTTGGGGCGTGGATTACCTTCGGAGCCATTGTTGATCTGTGGAGCCGCACAGGGCGCAAGGGCAGCTTTGCCCGCTTGTTCCGCTTGCCGGGTGCCGATTGGGGCAAGGCCGTCGCTCATACGGGTCTGGGTGTCACCATGTTTGCCATCGCAGGTCTGACCGCTTGGGAGGTGGAAGATATCCGCGTTGCGCAACCTGGTGAGCCGTTCGAGGTTGGTCAGTTCACATTGACGCTGCAGGATGTACGACGTGTTGAGGGGCCGAACTATTTCTCGACCACCGCCGACGTTGCGGTTGAGTTGAATGGCCGTCCGATCACAATGCTGCACCCCGAGAAACGCGACTATCCGGTGGCGCGTATGCCCACGACAGAGGCGGCGATTGACTATCGCTTCCTGCGCGATCTCTACGTGGTGATCGGTGATCAGCAGGCGGACGGAGGTTGGGTCATGCGCACCTATATCAAACCTCTGGCCAACTGGATCTGGGCTGGGTGCATTCTGATGTCTCTGGGCGGTTTGCTCAGCCTGTCGGACCGCCGCTTCCGTGTGGCAGCGGGTGCCCGCAAGACGCCAGCGAGCGGAGTACCCGCCGAATGAAACGCCTCGTTCTGATCCTGATGTTGATGGCTGGCCCGCTTATGGCCGTGCAACCGGATGAAATTCTGGACGATCCTGTGCTTGAAGAGCGCGCGCGGGAGCTCAGCACCGGGCTGCGCTGTCTGGTGTGCCGGAATGAAAGCATCGACGAAAGCAACGCCGATCTTGCGCGCGACCTGCGTATTCTTCTGCGCGAGCGGTTGGTGGCCGGGGATACGGATCAGGAGGCGGTGGATTTCATTGTCGACCGCTATGGTGAGTACGTACTGCTAAAGCCCACTATAACAGGGTCGAACCTGATGTTGTGGCTGGCCGGTCCCGTCATGTTGCTTATCGCGGCAGGCATGGGGTGGAGCTTCTTGCGCAAACGGGCGCATGCACAGGCTTCCGGTCCCGGTGATAAACTCAGCGAAGAAGAACAAGAGCGTCTGCGCCAAATTCTGAAAGACTGACGCGCGGTTCTTCTTTTCCTTCCCTCACATTTGCGTAAGGTTTTGCAAAACGCTGCGCTGGTGAGGTTTTTCGATGGAATACAAAGCAGTCCAATTGGAGATTGCAGATGATCTGGCGGTTCTGACACTGAACCGGCCGGACAAAATGAACGCACTGACCACTCAGATGCGGGCAGAAGTTACTTACGCCATGAAAGAGGCCGCACGGCAGGCGCGCGCTATCGTTCTGACTGGTGCTGGGCCTGCCTTCTGCTCCGGTCAGGATCTGGGAGACGCCTCAAGCACAGGTTCGATCGATCTGGAACGGGCTTTGCGGGATGAGTATGAGCCGATGCTTGAAGCAGTCTATGACTGTCCGGTCCCAACCATCGCCGCCGTCAACGGGCCGGCGGCGGGGGCAGGAGCCAACCTGGCACTGTGCGCGGATGTGGTGATTGCGGCTGAAAGCGCCTATTTCCTACAGGCCTTTGCCCGGATCGGTCTGTTGCCCGATGCCGGTGGCACGTGGTTCATGCCACGTCAAATGGGATTCGCCAAAGCGATGGGTGCGGCGCTGTTTGCTGACAAGATCAGCGCGCGACAAGCAGATGAGTGGGGGCTGATCTGGGAAGCCGTGGCGGATGATCAGTTTGATGCGCATTGGCGTAAACGGGCTGCTTATCTGGCCAATGGCCCGACCGCAGGTTTCCGTGCGATCAAACAGGCAATTCGAGGCACCTACGACAACACTCTGCCGCAGCAACTGGCGGCTGAGGCGCATCTGCAAGGTGAATGCGGACGCACGCGCGACTTTGCCGAAGGAGTCGTTGCTTTCCTTGAAAAGCGCCCCGCGAAGTTCGAGGGACGCTGATCGTCACATTATGCCCGGCGACGACGACGAGTACGCCGTTCTGGCGCGGCGTCGTCCCCGGTGCCGTCCGAGGCAGAGGTGAACGGGCCGAGCGCCAGCGCGATCTCATCCAGAGTTGGGCGATTGCCACGCGGTCGCGTGTCCAGTGCTTTGCGCATCTCGCGCAGATGCGCAGGCATCGTACCGCAGCAGCCGCCGATAATGGTCGCGCCTGAATCACGGGCCATCGCAGCGTATTGCCCCATCAGCTCGGGTGTACCGTCATAGTGGATGTGCCCGTCCACATATTTCGGGATACCCGCATTTCCCTTGGAAATCAGGGGACGCTCGGTACCCTGCGCTGCAAATCCCAGGATGGTGCGCAGAATATCCGAAGCACCCGTTCCGCAATTGGCACCGAAGGCCAAAGGCGGATTAGGCAGAGTCTCAACCATTGTCGCCAGGTCGGATGAGGTGACGCCCATCATCGTGCGACCGGCAGTGTCAAAGCTCATGGTGCCGCACCAGGGCATATCGGCCAGCGCGAAGGCCTCGGCTGCGGCGCGGAACTCTTCCGGGGCGCTAATGGTCTCAAGCCACAGCACATCGGCACCACCGGCTTTCAGCGCCTCGGCCTGTTCGTGGAACATCTCGACCGCCTCGGCATGGGTCAGGCTGCCTACGGGTTCCATGATCTCTCCGGTCGGGCCGACCGAACCCGCCACGATCACGGGGCGGCCTGCCTTGTCTGCGACCTCACGGCCAAGTTCCGCACCGATACGGTTCAACTCAGCCACGCGACCCTGAGCGTCATGCAATTTCAGCCGCGCCGCAGTGCCGCCGAATGTGTTGGTCAGGAATAGATCACTGCCTGCATCGATCGAACCCTGATACAGCGCGCGGATCTTGTCGGGCGCATCGACATTCCACAGCTCGGGCGCGTCGCCGGATTGCAGGCCCATGTTGAACAGGTTGGTGCCAGTCGCACCATCCGCAAGGATGACATCGACAGTTTCCAGAAGCTTGCTGAGCGCGTTTGTCATTTGGGTATTCCAAAAAATAGGGGCTTGAGCCCAAAAATATGAGACGCCCCGTGTCTCACGACCGGGGCGTCAAATCAAACTCATAAAACTCATGAAGATCATGAGTTTTGCATTTTCAGGCCATCAGTGTTCGGCTTCCGCCATCACCTGTTCTTTGGCTTCAACCAGAAGTTCTGCCATTTTCGAACGGATCTTTGCCTCGTCCGCGAGATCGCCAAGATAGCCCTTGACCGCCTCGACAACATCGTCTTCGCTGACATTCTGCAGATCGGCATGGACCAATACCTCGCCGTATTTCCGTGCCTGTTCAACGGTTTCGCCCTTCAGCGTCGATGCCCAAACCGCCATAAATCGATTGCGGCGCATACGTGCGATGAACTGCATCTTTTCGTCATGGGCGAATTTGCTTTCAAACGCGGCTTCACGTTCGTCGAATGTGGTCATTGGTTGGGGACCCCTTGGATTACGATTTCTTTCTGATGATATGACAATACGACACCCGGGGCGCAAGGTATTTGCGCTGCGTCAAAGGCCCTCGGGGTAGCGAACTTGCGAGAACGCGGGGCTTGCACTATGAGGGCGCCAACGTGAAGGGACTCATTCCCTTTCTCCAGCCTGGAAAGGTCGCTCATGGCGCGTCGCAAGAAGATTTACGAAGGTAAGGCAAAGATTCTGTATGAAGGCCCCGAGCCGGGCACCATCGTGCAGTACTTCAAGGACGACGCCACCGCGTTCAACGCCGAAAAGAAAGATGTCATCGACGGTAAGGGGGTCCTGAACAACCGCCTGAGCGAGTTCTTCATGACCGGCCTGACACAGATCGGCATTCCGAACCACTTCATCCGCCGCCTCAACATGCGCGAGCAACTGGTCCGGAATTGCGAGATCGTTCCGCTGGAAGTGATCGTGCGCAATTATGCCGCTGGCTCTATGTCCAAACGTCTGGGCATTGCAGAAGGTACGCAGCTGCCGCGCCCGATCGTTGAATATTGCTATAAGGATGATGCTTTGGGTGATCCGCTGGTCACCGAAGAACACATTGCGGCCTTCGGTTGGGCCAGCCAGCAGGACATGGACGATATCCTCAGCCTCGCGCTGCGCGTGAATGACTTCATGAGCGGAGTGATGCTGGCCGTCGGCATCCGACTGGTTGATTTCAAGATCGAGATCGGCCGGGTTTTCGAAGGCGACTATCAGCGCCTCATCGTCGCGGATGAGATCAGCCCCGATAGCTGCCGTTTGTGGGACATTGAAACCGGCCAGAAGCTGGACAAGGACGTGTTCCGGCGCGATCTGGGTAGCTTGACTGACGCCTAT
This sequence comes from Ruegeria sp. C2, assembly GCF_056537765.1. Classification (NCBI taxonomy): domain Bacteria; kingdom Pseudomonadati; phylum Pseudomonadota; class Alphaproteobacteria; order Rhodobacterales; family Roseobacteraceae; genus Ruegeria; species Ruegeria sp. C2. The sequence goes on from NZ_JBQFRZ010000001.1 coordinate 756,850, forward strand.
TCCGAGGTTGCACGCCGCCTTGGCGTTCTGCCGAAAAGCAATGTAACCAAGCCAACCCTGATCAACTGATCTTGCCCCTTGAGGCAGGGTTGTCCGACAGACCCAAGCGGGATATCCCGCACGCAACGAAACGGACCCGAGAGCGGTCCACGACTGGAGTTTTCGAACATGAAGGCACGTGTGCATGTGATGCTCAAGAACGGGGTTCTGGATCCGCAGGGCGAGGCTGTGCGTCACGCATTGGGTGCAATGGGTTTTGATCAGGTCGAAGGCGTGCGTCAGGGCAAGGTCATCGATCTGGAACTCGCCGAAGGTGCGACCGAGGCTGACGTGACCGAGATGTGCGAAAAGCTGTTGGCCAACACGGTCATCGAACGCTACGAGATCGAACTGGTCTGAGGGCATGCGGGCCGCGCGTCTGATCTCTTATCGACAGCCGCTTGAGGTGACGACGGTTCCTGACCCGGAACCGGCGGAGGATGGCGTTGTCGTGCGGGTTCTGGCCTGTGGCGTATGCCGCTCTGACTGGCACGCGTGGTCCGGTTCTGACCCGGATGTTGTCCTGCCGATGATCCCAGGCCATGAGTATTGCGGCGAAGTCGTCGCTGTCGGTAACCGGGTCATCCGCTGGCGCGTCGGGGATCGGGTGATTGCACCTTTCATTCTGGCCTGCGGGCATTGTTCCGATTGTGCGCAGGGCCATCAGACGATCTGCTCCGATCAAGTTGTTCCGGGGTTCACCTGTGATGGTGCCTTTGCCGAATTCATTTCGGTTGCCCATGCAGATGCGAATCTGACCGCTCTGCCTGACACATTGGCTCCTGAGATTGCGGCGGCGCTGGGATGCCGGGTGACGACCGCGTGGCAGGCCCTGGTCGGTCGGGCGCGGATACAGGGCGGGGAATGGCTGGCCGTCTTCGGTGGCGGAGGAGTCGGTATCTCGACCCTGCTGCTGGGCAAGGCTTTGGGCACCCGCGTGATCGTAGTCGACATTGCAGACGACAAGCTGGCCTATGCAAAAAGCCTTGGCGCAGACGCAGTGGTCAATGCGACCACTTGCGACGCGCCGCAAGCGGTCAAAGACCTGACGGGCGGTGGCGCACATGTTGCTATCGAGGCTCTGGGCATCGAGGTCACAACCGTGTCTGCCATGCGCTCGCTGCGCAAACTGGGCCGGATGGTGCAAATCGGTATGCCTGCTGGCGATCACACCACAATGGCTTTGCCGATGGATGTTCTCTATTCCGGTCAATTGTCCGTCTACGGAACGCGCGGCATGCCCAGCTGGCGCTATCCGTCGCTTCTGTCGTTGATCGCAGGCGGAGGGGTCGACCTAAGCCCGCTGGTCACACGCCAAATCTCACTGAATCAAGCAAGCGCTGAGCTTGCCGCCTTTGACCATCCAACGCCTCCGGGTGTTGCCGTTATCACTGACTTTGTCTCTTAGGAGGGTCCGCCATGCGCGCAGCCGTCATCGTTTTCCCTGGGTCCAACTGTGACCGCGATCTTGCCGTTGCTTTCGAACAGGCCGGGTTCTCGGTTGATATGGTCTGGCACAAAGACGCCACGCTGCCCGAGGGCGTCGATATAGTCGGCGTGCCGGGGGGCTTCTCGTATGGCGATTACCTGCGCTGTGGCGCGATTGCCGCGCAATCGCCGATCTGCAAGGCATTGGCCGCTCATACCGAACGGGGTGGCTATGCAGTAGGTATTTGCAACGGTTTTCAGGTCCTGACTGAAACCGGCATTCTGCCGGGCGCGCTGCTGCGGAACGCGGGTCTCAAATACATCTGCAAGACCATCGGTCTGAAAGTCGCAACCAGCAACAGCGCTTTCACCGAAGGTTACAATGCCGGGGATGTGATCGACATTCCGATTGCGCATCATGACGGCAATTATTTCGCCGATGATGAGACTCTGGCGGCGCTGAAAGATCAGGACCGCATCGCCTTTACATATGCCGACAATCCCAACGGTTCGCGTGACGATATTGCAGGCATTTTGTCAAACAACCGTCGCGTGTTGGGGATGATGCCGCATCCCGAAAGGGCGGCGGATTCAGGCCATGGAGGCACTGATGGGACGGCGCTCTTCCGCGCATTGGCAGGGGTGCTGGCACCAGCGTGACTTGAGGTGATCGGTCGGGACGCGTAGCGTCAAAGGATGAGTGCGGAAGATCAATCACACAGCGCTGGATTTTTGAATCGGCTGCGCGGGTCGCCTATGGGCTGGCGACTGCGCCTTGCCGTCTTCCTGTTGCTGATTGCGACCGTCGCCACGGTATGGATCACCAACAGCCTTCTGACCGACCGCTTTACGGAATCCACACGCAACCGCGCCGAACTGCGCCTGACGCTGTATTCCGGCAACCTGCTGAGTGAACTGCGGCGCAACTCGATTGTGCCGCAATTGCTTGCGCGGGACCCGACGCTGATCTCGGCGCTTCAATCCAGTGATTATACGTTGTCCAGCCAACGCCTGATCTCTTTTGTTGAAGAGATCGGGGCGGCCTCAATCTTTCTGTTGGACCGGGACGGGCTGACACGGGCGGCGACCGAGCGGAACCGACTGGGCGAGGGACATCGCGGATCGCCCTATTTTATTGACGCGATGCGCTCCAACGCCACCATATTTTCGGTGATTCCGCGCGAAGCAGGCGGCTACAGTTTTACTTATTCGCGCCGGATCGAGGCCAATTCCGAAATCCTTGGCGTGATCGTGGTTGAGGTAGACCTTCAAAAGTTCGAGCGCGCCTGGGCCGGGATTTCGGATGCGGTGATGGTTACGGACAGTACCGGAACAATTATTCTTTCGACGGAACCTCAATGGCGTGGTCTGGACGAAAGCACCGCTATCCTGCGGCAACCTCCGCAAAGTGCGATACAGCGCGCGATCCGAGCTACAACAGACTGGAATGCATTACCGCCCGACGCGTATCTGCAGGGCGAGGCTGTGATGCGGATGGAGACCCGTATTCCCTTCCGAGGATGGCAGATGATGTCGTTTACCACCTATTCCTCGATACGGGAGAAGGTGAACAGCGTTCTGGCGCTGGAAATCATGGCGTTTGCGATTCTTCTGGCGCTGGCTTTCTATGCACTCAGCCGTAGGGCCACGTCACGCATGACCTTGTTCCAACGCGAGTCGGCGGAGCTTCGCGCATTGAACGTAAGGCTGCAGCGGGAAATTGCTGAGCGAGAACGCGTTGAAAAGACGCTGGAAGTTGCCGAGCAAACCCTTGCGCAAAGTTCGAAACTGGCGGCGCTTGGTGAGATGTCTGCGGCGGTCAGTCACGAGTTGAATCAGCCGCTGGCTGCGATGAAAACCTATCTTGCGGGCGCGCGTCTGTTGCTGCGTCGGAACCGGCCCGAAGAGGCGCTGGCCAGCTTTGGCCGCATCGACGGGCTGATTGAACGGATGGGGGCGATCACGCGCCAGCTCAAATCCTATGCGCGTAAGGGCGCGGATGCGTTTTCGCCAGTAAACCTTGGGGAAGCGCTGGCCTCAAGTCTGTCGATGATGGAGCCGCAACTGCGCCAGCGGCATGTTAAGATCACGCAGATTTTGCCCGAAGAACCTGTTATAGTGATGGGAGATCGGATGCGGATCGAACAGGTTATGGTCAATCTCTTGCGCAATGCGCTGGACGCCACCAAATCTGTGCAGGAACCGGATGTCGAGATCATCCTCGCCGCGGGTGACACCGCTATTCTGACCGTGCGCGACAATGGTCACGGGATCGAGGATATCGAGAACCTGTTTGAACCGTTCTATACGACCAAACGCCCGGGAGACGGCGTGGGTCTGGGGCTTGCCATCTCGTCCGGGATCGTGAACGACCATGGCGGACGGCTGACCGCGCGCAACGGCCAACAGGGCGGCGCGGTGTTTGAGATGCAATTGCCCATTCTGGGAAGCGACGGCCTTGAGGCCGCGGAATAAAGGAAATGACTATGGCACAGGCCATGAAAATCGCCATCGTGGATGATGAACAGGACATGCGCCAGTCGATCAGCCAATGGCTGGCTCTGTCGGGATATGACACCGAAACTTTCGCCAGCGCTGAGGATGCGCTCAAGGTGCTCGGGCCCGAATATCCGGGAATCGTGATCTCGGACATCAAGATGCCTGGGATGGATGGCATTCAATTGCTGAAAAAGCTGATGGGGGCGGACAGCACGCTGCCGGTGATCATGATCACAGGTCATGGCGACGTTCCTATGGCTGTTGAGGCGATGCGCGTCGGGGCGTTCGATTTCCTCGAAAAGCCCTTCAACCCTGACCGGATGTCTGAACTGGCCAAACGCGCCAGTAATGCGCGGCGTCTGACTTTGGACAACCGTGCCCTGCGGCGCGAGCTGTCGGGTGGTACGCAGATCATGAACAAGCTGATCGGGGCTAGCCCAGTCATGGAACGGCTGCGCGAGGATATTCTGGATTTGGGGCAGGCGGACGGCCATGTCCTGATTGATGGGGAAACCGGGACCGGCAAAACGTTGGTGGCCCACGCGCTGCACGCGGTTGGCAGCCGCGCTGGAAAGAAATTTGTGTTGGTCTCTTGTGCTGCGCTGGAAGAGGAAGCGTTGTCGAAACGCCTGTTCGGTCCGATGTTGCCCGAGGACACCCAATTGCCTGCCATCGAAGAGGCGCGTGGCGGTACGCTGGTCCTCGAAGATGTCGAAGCGCTGAGTGACACGCTGCAGGCGCGTTTGCTAAGTGTTATGAATGAGCAGGGGACGCCTGCAGAAACGCGGATCGTGGCGATTTCGAACCTGCAGGAAGCGGGCAAAACCTCCGAGGATGTTCTGCGACCGGACCTGTTCTATCGCCTTGCGGCGTTGCGCATCACGATGCCGCCCTTGCGTCAGCGCGGTGAAGACATTCTGACGTTGTTCACGCGTTTGAGCGAGCAGTTCGCCGAGGAATACGGCTGTGATTCACCTCAGGTCAGCGCTCAGGAGGCGGCACAGCTGTTGCAGGCACCGTGGCCGGGGAACGTGCGTCAGTTGATCAACATCGCGGAACGCGCTGTGCTGCAGTCACGACGCGGCTCGGGGACGATTGCTTCGCTGCTGATGTCCGATCATGAGGAAATGCAGCCGGTAATGACGACTGAGGGCAAGCCGCTGAAGGAATATGTCGAAGCCTTCGAACGGATGCTGATCGATAATACCATGCGGCGTCACAAGGGCTCAATCGCGTCGGTGATGGATGAGCTTTGCCTGCCGCGCCGGACGTTGAACGAGAAGATGGCCAAATACGGGCTGCAGCGTTCGGACTATTTGTAAGGGTCGTGAGGGGGCCAGCCCCCTCTTGAGCCTTCGGTTCAATTCACCCCCGAGATATTTATGGCCAGATGAAGGGATCCAGTGGCGCTTGAGGGCAGTGTCGTGCAGTTTGCCCATTGTCTTTTCCACAGGACTGCTTTTATTGTGAGCAGACGGGCCGGGCATTTGTGCCTGCAAGCCCCGTTATTTTGAGTTTCGCTGCTGAGCTGATGGTGAGGATCGATCCCGCGCGGCACGGCAGACCGATTGTGCCCTGGTTGGGGCAGATGAACGCCTGAGCCCGTAAATGCGGGCGAAAGGAATAAATGGGCGGGCCGCGTCGAGACGCGCCTGTCGGAGAAGAACCGCGATGACGCGCGCGCAACGATTGAGTATACGGGCAGGGGGCCAATGCGCCAGACCCTGCCGCGCGCCGTCCGATATCGCCCGTACAAGACACCTCCCCAAAAGCGCCTGTCCGCCTGGACGGGTCAGGACAACGCGTTTGGCGCGGTGCACCAAGGACACATGGCTAAGAAAATGCTTATCGATGCCACCCATGCGGAGGAAACCCGCGTTGTGGTGGTCGACGGAAACAAGGTTGAGGAATTTGACTTTGAATCCGAAAACAAACGCCAGCTTGCTGGCAACATCTATCTTGCAAAAGTAACTCGGGTCGAGCCGTCTCTGCAGGCGGCCTTTGTGGATTATGGCGGAAATCGTCATGGTTTCCTGGCCTTCTCGGAAATTCACCCGGACTATTATCAGATCCCCGTCGCTGACCGCGAGGCGCTGATGGAGGAAGAGCGCGCCTATGCTGAGGCCATGAAGGTGCGCGACGAGGCCGAAGAAGCAAAACCGAAAAAGCGCCGGTCGCGCTCGCGGTCCAAAGCTGCCGATGTGAAATCGGACGATCCGGTCGAGACGCTGGAGGTTTCCTCTGAGCCGACTGGCATGGAAACTATTGATCTGGATGACAGTGAAGAAGCCGATGTGCCTGAGGGGACATCGCCGATGGAGATTGTTGCCGAAACTCCGGTAGAAGAGCCCAGCGATAGTGTCGAGCCTGCGGCTGAGGAAGCGCCGGTAGAGGATGCCACATCAGAAGAGGCAGAACAGTCTGCTGAGGCCGTTGATGAGACCGCTGACGCGGAAGAAGAAGCTCCTGCCGAAGCAGAGGAAGTAGCCGGGGATGTCGCCTCGGAAGAGGTCGAGGCCGATTCTGATGTTGAAGAGGCAAAGGTTTCTGACGACGATCCGGATGCAGATGACGAGGCAGAAGGCAAAAGCACCGATGCAGCGTCGAAAGACGACTCGATCGAATCCGTAGCGGATGAAGATGATAGCGAGGACATTCGTCCTCCGCGCAAGCCGCGCCCGCGTCGTTACAAGATCCAGGAAGTGATCAAAGTGCGCCAGGTTCTGCTGGTGCAGGTCGTCAAGGAAGAGCGTGGCAATAAAGGTGCTGCGCTGACCACCTATTTGTCGCTGGCTGGCCGCTATTGTGTGCTGATGCCAAACACGGCACGTGGCGGCGGGATCAGCCGTAAGATCACCAACGCTGCGGATCGGAAGAAACTCAAAGATATTGCCGCTGAAATTGACGTACCGACGGGTGCGGGTCTGATCGTACGCACGGCTGGGGCCAAGCGGACGAAATCCGAAATCAAGCGCGACTATGAATACCTGCAGCGCATGTGGGAGCAGATCCGTGAACTGACGTTGCAATCCATCGCGCCTGCGAAGATTTATGAGGAAGGCGATCTGATCAAACGGTCGATCCGCGACCTCTACAACCGTGATATTGATGAGGTTCTGGTTGAAGGCGAGGGCGGTTACCGCATCGCTAAGGACTTCATGAAGATGATCATGCCGTCCCACGCCAAGAACGTGAAACGGTATGAGGACGCGCTGCCGCTTTTTGCGCGCTATCAGGTCGAAAGCTATCTGGCGGGAATGTTCAACCCGACGGTACAGCTGAAATCCGGTGGTTACATCGTGATCGGCGTAACCGAAGCGCTGGTGGCGATTGACGTGAACTCGGGTCGGGCGACCAAGGAAGGCTCGATCGAGGAAACCGCGCTCAAGACCAATCTTGAAGCCGCCGAAGAGGTGGCGCGTCAGCTGCGTCTGCGCGATTTGGCCGGTCTTATCGTCATCGATTTCATCGATATGGACGAGCGCAAGAACAACGCGGCCGTCGAGAAGCGTTTGAAAGACAAACTGAAGACTGATCGTGCACGCATTCAGGTGGGCCGGATTTCGGGCTTTGGACTGCTTGAGATGAGTCGCCAGCGTCTGCGCCCCGGCATGATTGAGGCCACTACGCAGCCGTGCCCGGCCTGTCATGGCACCGGCCTGATCCGTTCGGACGACAACATGGCGTTGTCGATCCTGCGCCAGATCGAAGAGGAAGGCACCCGCCGCCGTTCGCGCGAGGTTCTGGTGCGCTGCCCGGTCAGCATTGCGAACTTCCTGATGAACCAGAAGCGCGAGCATATCGCGCAGATCGAGGCGCGCTATGGCCTGTCGGTTCGGATCGAGGGCGACGTGCATCTGGTCAGCCCTGATTTCTCGATGGAGAAATTCAAGACCGCCAGCCGTGTGGTGCCTGAGGCGACGGCACCTGTAGTTTCGGTTGATGCCTCGCTGATGGACATGGTGGATGCCTCGGAAGAGGAAGAAGTCGTCGAAGAGACCGATGTACAGGCCGAAGAAGAAGCAAAACCCAAGCGCAAGCGGCGTCGGCGGCGTCGGAAGAAGAGCTCTGGCAATGCTGAGGCCGCAGAAGGTGGTGCCGAGACTTCGGACGACAATGCGGATGATGCTGTCGCGTCGGATGCTGCGAATGACGATGCAGCCGCTGAGGAAAAAGCAGTCGAAGAAGAGCCTGCTGTCGAAGCGGCGGAGAAGGCTGAGAAGCCTAAGAAGCGCCGTGCTCCGCGTCGTCGCAAGAAAGAGGTCGAAGCGGACGCTTCTGAGGAGGTTCAGCCTGCCGCCGAAGTGAGCACTTCGGAGCCTGAGCCGGTCCAGGCAGAGGTTGCTGAAGTGGCGGATGAGGAGCAGGATGCGGCAACCGAGAGCGCCGCGGTGGAGCCGGAACCAGAAGCCGTCGCAGAGGATATGTCAGAACCCGAAGCAGCCGCTGAGACAGAAACAGCCGAGGCTGCTGAGCCAGAACCGGAAGTCGCGACCGAGGAAGCTCAGGCGGAAGAAACACCGGAACCTGTTCTTGAAACCGTTGCGGAAGAACCCGAGCCAACCCCGGCCAAGCCGAAACGGCGCGGTTGGTGGTCACTGGGACAATGATCGAAAGGGCGGGCCATCAGGTCCGCCTTTTTCTTTTTTGATCAACCGGATTTTTGGATCAGATAAACCTGATATCCATTTGTTGTGTCCTGCGAAACCAGCGTATGCCCGGCCTCACTGCAGAAATGCGGCACGTCGATGATGGCCGCCGGATCATCAGCAAGCACGCGCAGCAACCCTCCGGCGGGTAGGGATTTCAGCCGTTTTCGCGCTTTCAGCACGGGCAGCGGGCACAACAGCCCCAGCGCGTCGAGTGTTTCGGTCTCATCAGTCATGGGATTGAGATATTTCCAACGCGCGATGCTGTCCAGCGTGCAACCACGAGGATGTGACTGAATGGCCCCGTGACGAAATCGATTTGATACCATATGTGCTATTCCATGTTCGGAATAGATATCATCGACGCGGGGCTTCTGCCCGCCATGTTCATCGCCATGCTCGGCGGTTTGATCAGCTTTTTATCGCCCTGTGTGTTGCCGATTGTGCCACCATATCTGGCGTATATGAGCGGCGTTTCGATCAACGAGATGAAGGACGAGGCGCGCGCGCGCCGCAAGGCGACCCTGTCGGCGCTGTTCTTCGTTTTGGGTCTGTCGACGGTGTTCCTGCTGCTTGGCTTCACGGCCTCTGCCTTCGGGGCGTTTGTTCTGCAGAATCAAGTGCTTTTCGCCAAACTCTCAGGTGCGGTGGTCATCGTTTTCGGACTGCACTTTCTGAACGTCTTCCGTATCCCGCTACTGGATCGCGAAGCGCGGGTTGAGACTGGGGATTCCGGTGGTTCGGTCTTCGGAGCCTATATTCTTGGCCTTGCCTTTGCGTTCGGCTGGACGCCCTGCATTGGGCCTCAGCTGGGTGCAATTCTTTCGCTGGCTGCATCCGAAGCCTCGGTCGCGCGGGGCACCCTGCTGCTGGGCGTCTATGCGGCGGGCTTGGGGATTCCTTTCCTGCTGGCGGCAATGTTCCTGAACCGCTCGATGTCCGTGATGAACCGGATCAAACCGCATATGGCGACCATTGAGAAGGTGATGGGCGGGCTACTGCTGTTCGTGGGTATTATGCTGATTACAGGTCTGTTCACCGAATTCAGCTGGTGGCTGCTGGAAACTTTCCCGGTTCTGGCCACGTTCGGTTAACCCTCTGGCGCTAAACGTGGATGTCGCGACGGCGGGTCTTACACCGCTTGCCGCTCTGCGCTAATCTGCGCGGCAGAGGGCCGGGTCAATGAGCAGTCAACAACCCCATCCAGAAGTGCGCAAACGCCGGGTGTTCTATATTCCCGGCTACGACCCGATTCATCCGCGCCGCTATCGTGAGCTTTACCGCACCGAAGGCCAGGCCCAGGCTGCGATTTCGGGATATGAAATCTCGATCCGCGGGCGAACCGGGAATGACCTTTATGGTTGGCAGATACATTCGGAACAGGAAGGGGCCACGGTCGCGGCGGTGGTCGATGTGCTGGTATGGTCCGATATCGTGCGCCAGAGCATGGCGCGCTCAATCCCTGCGACCTATCTGCAGCTTGCTCGCACTGCTTGGATTTATATCTCGACGGGAACACTTTGGCGCTTGATGCAGTTGCGCAAAGGCCCGGTGATCGCAGCGCTTTATCCCGTCGGTATGCTGTTGTTGCAACTGATCGCCGCTCTGGGGTTTGCCTGGGGTCTGTCCGCTGCGCTGCATCCACTGATCGGGGGGTGGGGACTGTTGCCTGCGATTGGGGTCGCCTATGCGCTACTGCTCTGGTTTCGGAAGCTCGATAATCGGTTGTTTGCCTATTACCTGATGCATGACTACGCGCATTCAGCGCGCCTGCGGGGCTCGTATGCGCCAGAAATGAAACAACGGCTGAGGCAATTTTCCAACCTGATCTCAGACTCCCTTGAGGCCGATGTGGATGAGGTTCTGGTTGTAGGCCACAGTTCAGGAGCCCATCTGGGTATCTCGGTACTGGCAGAGCTGTTGCGGGGCCAGAAGATTCCAAGCGACGGTCCTGCATTATCTTTCCTGACATTGGGGCAGGTTGTACCGATGGTGTCCTTTCTGCCAGATGCCAGCGGGTTACGTTCGGACCTGCGTTATCTATCAGAGCACCCTGATCTGACATGGGTCGATGTCTCAGCTCCGGGGGATGGCTGCGCATTCGCGTTATGCGATCCGGTTGCCGTCAGTGGTGTCGCGACATCTCAGAAGCGCGGGCCTCTGGTGTTGTCAGCCGCCTTCACCCAGACCCTGTCCGCTGAACGCTGGAAGCAGTTACGATGGCGATTCTTCCGTCTGCATTTTCAATATCTCGGCGCATTCGATCGGCCCGGAGATTATGACTATTTCCGTATTACCGCAGGCCCCAGGACCTTGGCGAACCGGTTTAGGGACCGCACACCCTCACAATCACGTATCGAGAAACCGACCTCAAAATACACTTCGGTGCGCGCATGAGACCACCGAAGCCACAGGCGCGCCCCGACAAGGTATCTCTCTGGCAGTACATGCGCCTGTTCCGAAAGGATCTGTTGTCAGCTCAGCCACAAAGGCTCTACCGCGCTTGGATGGCCGAATTCAAAACGCCGTTCTTTCGGTCTTACATGATCAACCAGCCCGATCTGATCAGAACCGTGTTGAAAGACCGGCCAGACGATTTCCCCAAATCCGAGCGTATCAGCGAAGGGCTGCGTCCGTTGTTGGGGCAATCGGTTTTCCTGACCAATGGAGAAACATGGAAGCGTCAGCGGCGGATCATCGACCCGGCGTTCGAGGGCGGGCGGCTGAAAGACAGTTTTCCGGCCATGGTCGATGCGGCGCAGGCTTGTGTCGATAGATTGACCGCGCAGGCCGGTCAGGTGGTGGAATGCGAAGAGATCACCAGCCACGTTGCTGCCGATGTGATCTTTCGCACCCTGTTCTCGGTCCCGATTGAGCATGAGGTCGCAACGCAGGTTTTTGACAAGTTCCGCACCTATCAACGTGCGCAACCGCTGCTGAATCTGGCCGCGTTTATTCCGCTGCCACGTTGGATGCCTCGGTTTCATATGCGCCGAACCCGGGAGACGGCGCGGGAAATCCGGACACTGATTGGTCGTCTGACAGCGGAACGTGCGAACGCGATCTCTGCGGGTAACGCTCCGGATGACCTCGCGACGAAGATCATGACGACGCCCGACCCGGAGACAGGCGCTTGTTTTGGCACCGAAGAAATGATCGATCAGGTGGCAATCTTCTTTCTTGCAGGGCACGAAACCAGTGCTTCGGCCTTGGCGTGGGCGCTCTATCTCATGGCGCTTTATCCTGATTGGCAAGAGAAGGTCGCAAACGAGGCGCAGGCGGTCAATATCGACGATTTTGCCGTGATGTCGAAGCTGAGGCTCAGCCGAGACGCGTTTCGTGAAGCGCTGCGACTCTACCCGCCTGTACCCATGATGGTGCGTGAGACGACAGGCCCGGAACGCTTCCGCGACCGGGATATTGCGAAGGGCGCGCAGATCGTGATCAGCCCATGGCACCTGCACCGGCAGGAGCGCCTGTGGGACAACCCCGACGATTTCAATCCTGCGCGTTGGGCCACTAAAAATGGTCGAACATGCCTGCGCGAGGCTTATATCCCGTTTTCCGCCGGCCCACGGGTCTGCACCGGTGCGGGTTTTGCCATGATTGAAGGCCCACTGATCCTGTCGATTCTGTTGCGGCGTTTTCGCTTCGAAACAATAGAGGGCAAAACGCCCATACCGGTCGCGCATCTGACGGTCCGCTCGAAAGACGGTATTTGGTTACGTCTGGTTGAGCGCTAACAAACTACCATCGTCCGACGGCTTGCTGTATGCGGAGGACAAATACGGAATCATATTGAACGGGAATGAGTTATGTCCAAGGCAGAACAGCGCGCACAGATGTCCGAAGGCGCAGGATTTATTGCAGCACTGGACCAAAGCGGGGGTTCGACACCTAAGGCGCTGGCGCTTTATGGCGTTGAGGCGTCGGACTACAGCTCAGACGAAGAAATGTTCGGTGAAATCCAGAAAATGCGTGCGCGCATCATTCTGGCCGATGACTTCACCAGTCAGAAGGTGATCGGTGCGATCCTGTTCGAACGGACTCTTGGTGAAGAAATTGATGGGAAGAAGGTCGCGGATTACCTTTGGTCGGCCAAGCAGATAGTGCCGTTCCTGAAGATCGACAAGGGTCTCGAGGATCAGGCCAATGGCGTTCAAATGATGAAACCGATCCCGGGTCTGGCCGAAACGCTTGCCAAGGCGGAAGGCGTATTCGGCACCAAAGAGCGTTCGGTCATTCATGAGGCCAACAACGAAGGCATCGCCGCGGTTGTGGCGCAACAGTTCGAAGTGGCGCGCGTTGTGACAGACGCGGGCATGGTGCCGATTGTCGAGCCCGAGGTGAACATCCACTCGGAAACCAAAGCTGAGGCCGAGGATATTCTGAAAGCCGAGATTCTGAAAAACCTCGATCAACTGGCCGAGGGGCAGGAGGTCATGCTGAAACTGACCATCCCGAGCCAGGTAAACCTCTATGATGCGCTGGCGGATCATCCGCGTGTTCTGCGCGTGGTCGCATTGTCGGGCGGCTACTCGACCGAACAAGCGTGTGATTTGCTGGATCAGAACGGCAAGATGATCGCCTCATTCTCGCGTGCGTTGACCGAAGGCCTGTCCAAGCAGCAGTCGGATGCAGAGTTCAATGCCGCGTTGGGCAGCAATATCGAAAAGATTTATCGCGCCTCGATCTGATCTTCAGACAGGTTTGGTGAAAGAGCGGCGCAACTGCGCCGCTTTTTTACGTCCGATGCACCCCTCGGCGTGGTCATTGACCAAACCCATGGCTTGCATGAAGGCAAAGACCGTGGTGGGGCCGACGAACTTCCACCCCCGTTTCTTCAGAGCCTTCGACATTGCGATGGATTCCGGTGAGGTTGATGCCGTTTGCGGCGGCGGAGGCGTTTCGGCCTCGTACCGCCAGACATAAGCGGCCAGAGAGCCCTCGGCCTTGATCAACTCTTGCGCGCGGCGGGCGTTGTTGATCACCGCTTCGATCTTGCCACGGTGCCGTATGATGCCACTGTCTTGCAGAAGACGTTCAACATCTGCTTCAGAAAACGTAGCCATCTTGTTGAAATTAAAGTTACTAAAGGCTTTGCGAAAGTTCTCTCGCTTATTCAGGATCGTCCGCCAGCTTAGGCCTGACTGAAAACTCTCGAGGCACAGTTTCTCGAACAATCGCTGGTCATCCGCAACCGGATAGCCCCATTCTTCATCGTGATAGTTAAAGAACTCGGGCGCGGCCTGACACCAGGCGCAGCGCGGTTGGCCATCGGGTCCGGTAACAGTTTTGCTCATGACAATGTACCCTTTTTGTTCCATCTTAAGCTATACGCTCTGGAAAGTGTGTGACAAGCGTCAATCGCGGGTTCGATACCAATTCAGAACAAAAACCCGAATGGCCGAAGCGAGACCGGTTTCCGGATCACGCTCTACATCAATCTCGGCGGCCAATGCGTTGATTGCCTGTTTTTTTTCTTCGGCTATGTCACGGAATGCCCGCCAGAATTCATCCTCAAGGGATACCGATGTTCGATGGCCCTTGAGGGTCAGTGATCGTTTGATCGGGCGGCCGCTCATTCATCCAGCTCGTGATTGTCGAGGTCCCGCTTCAGTTTGTCCTGCTGCAGCTTCACCACCTCTTTCTCGGCCTTGGTCCGACCAAAAGCCACAGCGTTTTGGTCTGCACGGGCCTTCTTGTCGGCCCGCGCCTTTTCTTTTCGATACCGGTTCAGATTGACCGGCTTACCCATCAGTCTTTCGGGCCGATCATCTGTTCAGGACGCACGACTGCGTCAAACGTCGCTTCGTCCACAAAGCCCAGCGCAATCGCCTCTTCCTTGAGGGTGGTGCCGTTCTTATGCGCGGTCTTGGCAACCGTGGTGGCGTTGTCATAGCCGATCGTCGGAGCCAGTGCAGTGACCAGCATCAGCGATTCCTTCATCAGCTTGTCGATGCGCGGTTCGTTGGCCTGAATGCCCAGCAACATCCGCTCGGTAAAGCTGTCGGTGGCATCACCCAGCAACTGGATCGACTGCAACAGGTTATAGGACATCATCGGGTTGTAGACATTCAACTGGAAGTGACCCTGTGAGCCCGCGAATTTGATTGCAGCATCATTACCCATGACGTGGGCAGCCACCTGCGTCAGTGCCTCGGCCTGCGTTGGATTGACCTTGCCCGGCATGATCGACGAACCCGGCTCGTTCTCGGGCAGGATTAGCTCACCCAGTCCCGAACGCGGTCCAGAACCCAACAGGCGAATGTCATTGGCGATCTTGTAGCAAGAACCAGCGATGGTCGCCAAAGCACCCGACAGGAAGACCATAGCGTCATGTGCTGCCAATGCTTCGAATTTGTTCGGAGCGGTTACGAAGGGCAGGCCGGTGATTTCAGCCATATTGGCAGCGACGGCTTCGTCCCAGCCACCATGGGTGTTCAAACCGGTGCCAACGGCGGTGCCTCCCTGAGCAAGCTCATAGATGCCAGGCATCGCGGTCTCGACCCGGGCGATACCCTGACGGATCTGGTGGGCATAGGCTCCGAATTCCTGCTCCAGCGTCAGCGGAGTTGCATCTTGGGTGTGTGTGCGGCCAATCTTGATGATACCGGCGAACTCAGCCGCCTTTTTCTCAAGCGCCTCCGCAAATTTGGTCAGGCCGGGCAGCAACACGTCGCGCACGCTGACAGCAGTCGCAATATGCATGGCGGTGGGGAAGGTGTCGTTCGACGACTGGCCCATGTTGCAGTGATCGTTCGGATGCACCGGGTCTTTCGAGCCGATCACGCCGCCCATAATTTCGATAGCGCGGTTCGCAATTACCTCATTCGAGTTCATGTTCGACTGGGTACCGGATCCGGTTTGCCAAACGACCAGTGGGAAGTTGTCGTCGAACTTGCCCTCGATCACCTCACCAGCGGCCTGAATGATTGCATCGGCGATCTTGGCGTCCAGCTTGCCGATGGCCTTGTTTTCCATCGCGCAAGCTTTCTTGATCACGCCCAGCGCGCGCACGATAGCGACGGGTTGCTTTTCCCAACCAATGGGAAAGTTCATGATCGAACGCTGCGTTTGAGCGCCCCAATACTTGTCAGCAGGAACCTCAAGCGGGCCAAAGCTGTCGGATTCGGTGCGGGTCTGGGACATCTGTCACTCCGTCTGGTATGCGGTTGTATGCCGTTTAGCCCGAGCGGTGTCGTGACGCAATCGGCCAGTTGCGCGCACCTTAAACATCGGCTGTTCAAAGGTATAGATGAGGCACCCGCTCAAATAATTTCTGTTAGCGAAAACAGTGCCATTGTACACGGGCGGGCTAAAGTTAGAATGGAAAGAAGACTCGCGACGGAGGCAGCTATGCGCGTGACAGTTTTTGGATCGGCCCGATACGGGATCATATTCGCCCTCGTCATGACGACTTTCCTGGCGTTTCTGGCGCCGCATGCTTTGGCTAACACCATCAAATCATTTGTTGGGGACTACGTCGGTTCAGCCGATGTGGTTGATTCTGATGGTACATCTATGCCCCGGGATATGAGCGTTTCGATTCACGAAATACGGGGCGGTTTCAATATCAGCTGGACGACGACAACCTATAAGGAAGATGGGCGGATCAAAGAGGGGAAATACTCAGTCGATTTCCAGACAACTGAACGTCCTGATGTGTATTCCGCTGCTATGAAGCGCAATGTGTTCGGTCACGAAGTGCCGCTGGACCCGATGAAGGGAGAGCCCTTTGTCTGGGGCCGGATCGAGGGTGATACGCTGACCGTATTCTCGTTGTTCATCGGAGAGACAGGCGATTACGAATTGCAACAGTTCGATCGCACCCTCGCGGAAGGCGGTTTGGATCTGTCGTTTTCCAGATTTCGGAATGGCGTGAAATCACGCTCGGTCGAGACTTTCCTGAAAAAGGAATGAACCCCGCACCAGGCGGGGTTTGAAGCGGCTTATTTGCGGAAGCTGTCCAACGAGACCACATCGGCATCATGATGTGGCTCGGGCTCTTCCACATCCACCTCCATCGGAGCTTCGGAAGGCTGGTAATCCGCCTCGTCCTCATCTTCAGGGCTTTCAAAGCGCAGGCCGAACTCGACCGAAGGGTCCACGAAGGTCTTGATGGCAAGATATGGAATATACAGCGGTTCCGGCGCGTCACCGAAATTCAGAGTGATTGAAAACCCGTTCTCTCCGACCTCAAGATTCTCGAACCAGTGCTGCATGACAATTGTCATCTCGTCCGGATACCGTTCACGCAGCCAGTCAGCCAGTTCGACACCCTCTTGCCGCGTGTCGAACGTGATAAAGAAATGATGAGCACCGGGCAGGCCATGTTCAGACACGCCCGTCAGGACGGTCTTGATCAGGCCGCGCATGGCCGTGTGCATCAAATTCCCGTAGTCGATGTCTTGCGACATGGTTGATCCTTCGAAAGTGGTTGATCTCAGCATAAGGGATTTGGACGGAAACGAAAGGCCGTGCTGGGCTGCATTGATTACAAAAAGTGCAATCCGATTCCGGCCAGAACCATTAAGAACAATGTGGTGGCTAAACCGGATTTCAAACGGAAAATCAACGCGCCAGCGGCCAAGGTAAGGATCAGAGCATCGAAATTCAGCGTGTTTGGGTCAGGCAAGGGAAGAGAAACCGGCCCCCAAGCCCATCCGACGATATTGCCGAATAACACGTTCAGACCAAACCACACGGACAGGTTGAGAATCACTCCGACAACCGCAGCCGTGATCCCGTGCATCGCAGCTGCCAGGTGTGGGCGAGCGGAGATTCGCTCCAGATGTGGAGCCGCAAGGAATATCCATAAGAAACACGGTACAAAAGTCGCCCAGAGAGCGACCGCACCTGCCGCCAGCGCTAATGCCGCGCCCCCGGCAAGTTGACCGCTGAGCATGGCGGCGAACTGTGTCACCAGTATCAAGGGCCCGGGTGTGGTTTCAGCCAGTCCCAGCGCATCGATCATTTGGTCCGTGCTGATCCATTGATATGTCTCAACTACAGTTTGAGTCATATACGCCAGAACCGCATAGGCGCCGCCGAACGTGACCACGGCAAGCTTGGCGAAGAACCAGCCAAGATCGCTGAGCAAATTCTGATCACTCAGTTCCAAAAGCACCAGCGGACCTAGCCACAAGGGCAGCCAGATCATGCAGGTTCGGATTGGATGGGAAGCTGCGGGGAGCGGCCCGGTCGGAACCGGCGCGGTGTCCTTCGATGTGACATATCCCCAGAGCGCTGCGCACAGGATAATCAAGGGGAAGGGCAGGTTGAAGACGAATATACCCAGAAACCCGAGCACGGCGATCACTTGGTGTTCACGATCTGTCAGCGCTTTGCGCGAGAGATTTCGCAGCGCTTTCAGAACGATGATAATGACCGTTGCTTTCACGCCCAGAAATCCGGCTTGCACCAGCGGGAGCGTGCCATACGCGGCATAAAGCGCGACCAGAACCGCGATTACAAAGGCACCGGGCAGGACGAAAAGGGTGCCGGCGACCAAACCTCCGGCAACGCCGCGTAGCCGCCAACCTGCATAGGTGGCGAGTTGCATCGCTTCGGGGCCCGGCAGCAGCATGCACAACGATAGAGCGCGCAGATAGGTCTGTTCGTCGAGCCACGCGCGCCGCTCGACAAGCTCTTGATGCATCAGGGAAATCTGCGCTGCAGGGCCGCCAAAGGACAAAAGGCCGATACGGCCGAACACTCGGACCAGTTCCAACATGGACGGAGCCAGTGTCTGTGACCCGGTGGCGGCCATCGCATGTCTCCTTCGTGGTTCGGATACATGCGAACTTGATCTGCCATCTGATAGGGTGTTCGCAAGCCAACCCCGCGTTTTCTGCTAGCGCGGAAACTCAGCTGCGGTCAAGCGTGCGGTTGCGTGCTTCAGGCCCAGTCTAGTCTTTGGCCTGTCATGCAAACGGGCAATGTGTCCTGAGGAAATTGCCCCAACTGCTCAAAGAGCGAAATGAAGTCAAACTGATTGTAGGCTTCGACCATCTTATCACCCTTGAACCGCGCCATCACTTGCCCGGTCACTTCAAGCGGAGCGCCATTATCAGCTCGGAACGTGCGAACGTGAAGAATACCAGATACCCAATCGCCGTTTTCGATGATCTTTGGCAACTCTACCGAGATGTCGCCAAGAACATGTCGAAAGGCCATTACGAGATCCCTGAAATCATCCGCGCCAACCTGCATCTCGGGGATCAGCCCCTCGGCCAGTGTATCCGGGGCAAAGAATTGGTCGATGGCGTCAATGTTTCCCTTTTCCCAGACCTCAGAATACCACGCGCGCAACTTGTCTGCTTTCGACATCTCGACCTCCTGTCATCCGACGAAAGGATGAAACAGAGAAGTGAATAAACACTGAATCTCGGGTGAGTTCTGAGCAAGAAACAGACATAAGAGGAAAAAATGCAGGTTTCTGTTGCCAGGTACCTGCGAACCCCGCCTTACGCGGCTAGGCGCAAGGGCTTAAGTTTCGGTCTTGCTACTGCTTACGCAGCAACTGCAACCGGAGCACGATTGTCGTTTGCAATTGTACTAGTTTCGCCGATAACGGTGGCAGACAGCCGAGACAAAGCTAACCCCTTTAGACGTTCGTCGATCCTGTTTCGGCCCCATGATCCCCAAACGAAGGATGATTGGTGGAGCCGCCGGGTACCGCCCCCGGGTCCGATCCGCTTATTACGAGCGCGTTTATGTCCATAGTCCCGAAGGACATGTCTTATATAGGTGAGGATCAGGCCCGATGCAAACTCAGATTGAAGATTGCAGCGCGCAATAATGCCAATAACTTACGCCGTCTTGTTCATGTTCGCGAGGATCAACCAAAGGGCCAGAACCAACTCGATTCCCCCGAATGTCAGCGCTTTGACCAGCGGAGGGTTGTCCAGTGCCACCGAGACGAACCGTCCCAGCGCAGCACCTGCATAAACCACGCCCAGCATCACATAAGCCATCGGATGGTTCAGCCACAGAACCGCGATGCCTGTGACCACAAATAAGCCTCCAACCGAGGCACGCATCTCGCTAAGGCCCATCGTACTGTTGGTAGGGGCCAGATCCAGCGCATTTACGGTGAAAGTAGGGGCCAGAAAGCCAAATGCGCCGAATCCGATCGTCAGAACTGCGGCAAGAATGTTCAACGCCGAGACCATCTTATTCCCCTCTGTCAGGCCGCGTACGCGGCTTCAAAGAACTCCAGTTCAAGTTCGACGGCACGGTGGAACAGGCGTGTCACCTCAGCCTGCGCATCGGCATCCAGCGTGGGCCAGACCCTGTCCAACTGGTCGCGCAAATAGGCGACCACACCTTCGAACCCTTCGCCTGCATGTAGCGTAATCCATTCGGCAAACCAGAACGGAAGGGCCGGGGCCGGGGGATTCACCGGGGTGGCCCAACTGAGGTAGACCCATTCGGCGACCACTAGAACCGCCAGCATGTTCTCATACCGGCCCGATGCGGCAGCTTCGGCCATCAGTTGTTGGAAGGCCAATGTCGCAGGCGCAGGCTGATTGATGGGTGCCGTATCCAGAGCCGCCATCGCGCGCAGGAAATAGGTGTTTTCCGGCCCGGTGATCACCGCAAGGAATTGCGCCGCGGGCACACTGTCTGCAAGGCTAGGTGCATGCGCAATCGCGCTGGCCAGAAGGCGTACGAAGCCATCGACGAACTGATAGTCCTGTTGCAGTTACCAGCGCATCTTGTCAGCGGGCAGGGTGCCCGCTGCGAGTTCGCGGGTGAAGGCATGAGTTGTGGCCACCTGCCATTGCTCCATCGACCTTGACGAAGGATTTCGGTTGGGCGTGCGCTGATTTGTATCTCGATGCCTCCTGACTGTCTTGGTGGCAGACAAAACCGGTTTTTGACCAAGATACAAGGCCTTACAGAAATGAGATTTGATCAGATCGCCGACCACAGTCCCAGACCACCGACCAGAATCAGGCTAAGCGCCCAGACCAGTTCCAGATTGAACCAACTGCGCGACAAGAATTGCAGACCAAGCCAGCGATAGACAGCAAAGGCCAGAATGCCCCCGCCAAGTACCATCGCAGCGGTATGCAGCGCGGCGACGGCGAGCACCAATATCCCGTTTGTGGTCATGATTTTAGACACTGCCCGGTGGCCCGCATCCAGCTCATCCAGCCCGCAAAGGCCCAGATATATCGGCACCAGCATCAGCGCAGCCCCGTGGGCCAGCGCCACCAGAAAGGACCAGAGCGCCAGCCTGCCAGGCGGGATGCGGGACAGCATGCGAGGATGGCGTCGGGTGATGGCGATATAAGCCCCCATCGCGATCACGATCAGGGCGGCGGCGATCCGGATTTCGCATTGGTAATCAACCAATACGGCCATCAATGCGAAGGGTAATAGGACGCCCAGCATGGCCAGAAAATGCCCTCCGGCGAGCGCTGCAAGGGCGCGCCAGAGGGCGGATTGCCGTCGCTCCATCAGGGCGGACGACACGGCCAGAGGCCAACCCATCCCGGGGTTCAATCCGTGATAGGCACCACTGAGAACAACTGCCAACCAAAGGCCAGCCGTTGATGTCATCAGAACCTCCAAGTCAGACTGAAGGGTAGCAGAAGCTGTCAGTCGAGCAGTCTCCACCCTCAAGACGAATCTGGTGGCTGCGATAGCCTTTGGGGAACTCGACCCAGAACTTGGGATCAAGCGTCAGGCCACCGTTTTCACCTACATCCGCCTTGACCATCGCTGCCCCACCTTCTTCGGGATAGAACTGATCGTCCCAAGTGGAATAGAGAGAATTGGTCCAGTAGACGCGCTTGCCGTCGCGACTGATCTCCACCATCTGAGGGCCGTAGCCGAATGTCTGACCGTTGGGATGTTTCGTTTTCTTCACGATCCCGCCGATTTCAACCTTACCCGCAAGCGTAGGGTTCATCGGGTCTGACACATCATATTGATGCATTTCTCCGGTGCCCCAACAGGCGACGTAGAGGTATTTGTCGTCGAGGCTGAGGTCGATATCCGTGACCAGAGGCGGCACGGCCGCAAAACCTTTCAGCAGTTCCGGCAAGTCATCCGGATCAGCGGGTTGCGGGTCGATGGTGATGGTTTTCTTGGCTTCAAACGTACCATCATCGTAGCGCCACCAAGTGAAAATTGCCCCCTGCAAGTTCGTTGTGTCCACAACAACGCCACAGAACCCGTGTTGCTTGACCGGGTCATGCGCAGGCCGGATTTCCAGCGCCATCTGATGGTTTTCGCCCAGATCAATGGTCTGGATGTTGGTGCGGTTTCTCAGATTCCAGAAGTGGATACTGTGGCCGTATTTGTTCGACAATAGATCCTCAGCCACCAACCCGTTCTCGAATTGCGGCGGCAGGCCCCATTCCGAGCTGACCATGTAGTCGCGCGGCAGGTTCCACCAGAAATCATAATGTTTGTCCTGCACGCCGCGTTCGATCTCGTAGCGTCCGATGATCTCGAAACTCTCACAATCCATGATGAAAATACCCGGAGGGCCATCGGTTCCGTCTTCTCCACCACCGCCAAGCGTGCTGACATAGATACCCTCGGGGCCGCAATGGATCGTATGAGGACGAGAATAACCTGTCTTGGCAAAGACTTCCTCGGGTTCGATGATCTTGTGGATCTTGGCTTCCAACGGGTTTTTCACATCGATGATGTAGATGCGGCTAGACCGGATGCCGGGAATGATCAGATAGCGGCGCTCCAGAAATGCGTGGCCGCTGAGCGGTGACAGTGCTGATGAACAGGCGTTCCAGCCAAAGTGATGAAATTCATCCCCTTTTTCCGGCATGATCACTTGATGAACGATCTTGCCATAGTCATCCGATGTCGGATCGACATTCACCACGGCCAGCCCGTCAGGTTGCGAAAAATCGGGGCTGAGCATCAACGTGAAGGCCAACGTCTCGGTTGGGCCCTCCATTGCCAGTTTGGCCGATGGGTAAAAGGTTGGGTCCGGTCTTTGGTTCATAACTTCCTCCCGTAAGTCATTGATATTCAATTCATAGTGAGAGTTCCGGTCTTGTCGCCGGATGTCATGCTGCCTGCTCGGGGTCCTCGTTGGTTTCGTTCTTATGCGGGTTTGCGCCGCTGTTCGGCGACATCTTGCGCCAGTTGTCTCGTATAGCTTTCCAGTTTGATCAGCGCGGCATCCACGGCCGCCGCATCGCCTGCCTCCAGCCCATCGGCGATGTCGGTGTGCAGGGCGATGATCTGTTCGCGCGACCGAGCTGTAAAGGTAATCATGTTCATCAGGGGCTGCATTGCTTCGACAGCCCCCGCGAGTTGGTAGGACAAAACCGGATTGCACGCGCCATCGACCAGCGCGCGGTGAAAGGCCACGTCAGAGGCGCAAAAGGCTTCATCCGTCAAACCCGGTTGCGATTGCCGAAAGATTTCAGCTCGCATCGTGGCCAGTTGATCGGCTGTGCGTCGCCGCGCCGAAAGCGATGCACAGGCACGTTCCAGCGCATAGCGGGCTTCGCAAGCCGTATCGAAACTGACTGCGTTCATCGACAGTAGCAGGGTCGAGGTCGTAATCTGCTGAGAATAGGCATCCTCAAAGTTCAGCCTGTTCACGAATGCACCACCCGATGCACCGCGTTGCGTACGGATCAAAGACTGTGCGGCAAGCCGCTTCAATGCCTCACGAACCGTCGGGCGCGAGACCTGAAACTGATCAGCGAGCTCGGATTCGGAGGGCAACCGCTCATCGACAATCAACCGGCCAGATACGATCGCGTCCCGGATTGCCTGGGCAATTTGGGCCGACAGATCAGCAGGGTTTCGCGGGTCGATTTTCATGGTGTTTATACAGATTCGTGAATTTTCATTTGTCTGACATTTAAAAGTCTGACATTTGAAAAGCAAGAGAGTTGAGTCGGGAGGGGCAAGTGAGTCGCTCAGTTTTCCGCAGCGCGCTTTGGTTGGGCTTCTACATCACGATACTTTGGGCGTGGTGGATGATGTTCAGCATGAGCCGCGATATGGATCTGGACTGGATCGGCAGGCCCGGCCCGATGGGACAAGCCATGGCCGAGATGGATCCGCGGATGGACATGTATATGCCCATGGCCGAGTTTGGCCCGCTATTCTGGATGTGGGCCATCATGATGGCGGCGATGATGCTGCCAACGCTTGTGCCCACCTTGCGCAGCTATGACGACCTGATCCGCAGTGCAAACGGAACGCGGGCAGGGTGGCTGGGCGTTCTGAGTGGTTACTTCATTGTTTGGGTCGGTTTCGCGGCCCTGATCACCAGCCTGCAACTGGCTTTGCTGTTTGGTGGCGCGGTTGACATGTTGGGTATCGCCAAATCACCCTATCTGGCAGCTGGGCTGCTGATCGCGGTTGGCGTATTCCAGTTCACCCGCGTGAAAGAGGTCTGCCATGGGGTTTGCCACGCCCCGATGACCTATTTTCTTGGGCACTGGAAGACGGGTTTCACCGGCGGTCTGCGAATGGGCTTGGGGCTGGGCTCGTTCTGCGTCGGATGCTGCTGGGGGTTCATGGCGCTCGGCTTTGTTGGTGGGGTTATGAGCTTGTTGTGGATGGGTCTCGCGACCCTGTTCATGGTGTTGGAGAAACTTCCTCAGATCGGGCACGCGGTAACGCGACCCATGGGGTTCGCGCTGATTGCGGGCGGTTTTGGACTGCTGGCGTATCACATTGCATACGGAGGATAAGCCGATGGCAAAAAACAGAAAACCGGAATCGGACAAACTGCCGATCAGTCAACGGATCGACAGCCGGTTGCCAAACCCCAAACGCCGCGAGATGAGCCCGACCGATTGGGCCATCAAGGGTGAACTAATCCTGAACTGTTCATGCGATGTGTTCTGCCCCTGCGTTGTATCGCTTGGGGCGCACCCTCCGACAGAAGGGCACTGCCATGCCTGGATGGGCATCATCATCGATGAAGGTCATTATGAGGGCGAAGACCTGTCAGGCCTGAATGTGGGCCTGCTGGTCGATATCCCGGGCCGTATGGGCGAAGGTCAGTGGAAGGTCGCGGCCTATGTCGACGAACGCGCCAGCGGCAAAGCCTATAACGGTCTGCTGCAGATCTTCAGCGGTCAGGCAGGTGGCACAACGGGTCTGTTTACCATGCTGGTCAGCGAGATCATCGGGGCTGAGCGTGCTCCGGTCGTGATCGAGCGTGACGGCGCCAAGCGGCGCATCGTGATCGGGCGCAAGATCCAGGGTGAAATCGAGATGCTGGCAGGCAAGGACCCAGAGCATCCCGTGATGGTCTCGAACTCAAAATACTGGATGGGGCCAGACATTATCGTGGCGAAGGGCACCAAATCTAAGGTGCGCGACTATGGTCGTGTCTGGGATTTCGGCGGTAAATCCGCCGAAATTTGTCCGATTGACTGGCATGGACCCAAGTAAGACATGCGGGCGTTTCAGCCCAAAGTGGTTGTCATCAACGCTGGTGTTGCCTGAGGAGGCATGAATGGCTCAAATCTCACTTTCTCGCCGACTGCGTCGCACGCCCTTCTCTGAGGGTGTCGAGGCGGCGGGGGTCAAGGGATACACCGTCTATAACCGTATGTTACTGCCCACGGTTTTCGAAAGCGTCGAGGCAGACTACGGGCATCTCAAATCCCATGTGCAGGTCTGGGACGTCTCATGCGAACGCCAGGTCGAGCTGCGGGGGCCGGACGCCGCCCGTCTGATGCAGATGCTGACACCACGCGACCTGCGCGGGATGCTGCCCGGTCAGTGTTTCTATGTACCGATCGTGGATGAAACGGGCGGGATGCTGAACGATCCGGTTGCAGTGAAACTGTCGGACGACCGGTGGTGGATCTCAATCGCCGACAGCGATTTGCTGCTTTGGGTGAAAGGATTGGCCAACGGCTATCGTCTGGATGTTCTGGTAGATGAGCCGGATGTCTCTCCGTTGGCGGTACAAGGACCGAAAGCCGATGATCTGATGGCACGGGTGTTCGGCGACCGCGTGCGCGACATTCGGTTCTTCAAATTCGATATGTTTCAGTTTGAAGGACGCGATCTGGCCGTTGCGCGGTCGGGTTATTCAAAGCAGGGCGGGTTCGAGATTTACGTTGAGGGCGGAGATATCGGCATGCCACTGTGGAATGCTCTGTTTGCTGCAGGTGAAGACCTGAACGTGCGCGCCGGCTGTCCGAACCTGATCGAACGGATCGAGGGCGGTTTGCTGTCTTACGGCAACGACATGACCGACGACAACACGCCACACGAATGCGGTCTCGGCAAGTTCTGCAACACTCACACGGCTATCGGTTGCGTCGGGCGCGATGCTTTGCTGCGGGTCGCCAAAGAGGGGCCCGTGCAGCAGATCAGACCGATTGAGATTTCCGGTGATGCTGTCCCGCCATGTGATCGGCCCTGGCCTGTCTACGGCGGCGGCAAGCCTGTTGGGCAGGTGACCTCGGCCGCGTGGTCGCCGGATTTTCAGGTCAATGTCTCGATTGGAATGCTGCGGTTGAGCCATTGGGATCCGGGCACCGTGCTGGAGATAGAGACGCCCGACGGACCGCGAAGCGCGGTCGTGAAGGACAGGTTCTGGATTTGATCGGGGAAGGGGGCTCTGCCCCCGTCGCTGCGCGACTACCCCGGGGTATTTTGGGCCAGATGAAGAAGCAGATCTGGTCGTTTGAAACAGAAAGGATATCAGATGTTTAACGCATTGGTCATGGACAAGGATGAAGAGAGCGGGCTGGCGAGCGCGTCGGTCAAGCAGCTCAGCGTGGATGACTTGCCTGCGGGCGAGGTGACGGTTGCTGTCGATTATTCGACCGTGAACTACAAGGATGGTCTGTGCATGTCGCCCAAAGGGGGCGGACTGGTGCGCAGTTACCCTCATATTCCAGGGATCGACTATGCGGGGACGGTCGAGGCGTCTTCGGACGAGCGATACAAACCCGGTGACAAGGTTGTGCTGACCGGGTGGCGCGTAGGAGAGGCGCATTGGGGTGGATATTCCCAAAAGGCCAACGCGCGTGCAGATTGGCTTGTACCTCTGCCAGAAGGTTTGTCTGCACGTCAGGCGATGGCGGTTGGGACCGCTGGATTCACCGCGATGCTGGCCGTTATGGCGCTTGAAGATCATGGCTTGGAGCCGGGGCATGGCCCGGTGCTGGTGACGGGGGCCGCCGGCGGCGTAGGCTCGGTCGCGACTGCGATTTTGGCACATCTTGGCTATGAAGTTGCCGCTGTCACGGGGCGCCCGGAGACGGCAGAGTATCTCACCTCGCTGGGAGCGACGACAATTGTGCCTCGGGATGAGTTAAACGAAACCACCAAGCGCCCATTGGAGAGTGAAACCTGGTCTGGCTGTGTGGATGCCGTCGGCGGTGCCATGTTGGCGCGGGTTCTGGGGCAGATGAAATATGGCGCCTCGGTTGCGGCTGTTGGCCTTGCCGGAGGGGCTGCTTTGCCAGCGACAGTGATTCCGTTTCTTCTGCGCGGGGTCAACCTGCTTGGGATCGACAGCGTCATGCAGCCATATGACAACCGCGTGCGGGCCTGGCAGCGCATCGCAACCGATTTGCCGATGGATAAGCTTGAAGCCATGGTGCATCCGGCAACATTGTCAAATCTGCCCGCATTGGGGGCAGATATTTTGAACGGGCAGGTCAAAGGGCGCGTCGTGGTCGACGTTAACAGCTGATCAGCACCAGTGCCTGAAGCCGGTCGGGTACGCCATCCGACCGGCTTTGTCGTTGTGATTGTGCAGAAGATACCAGAAACAGTTCTGGTCATTGCCACAATTCCTGCCCATGATTGCTATACATCCCATTTGTGATGGCTTAAGACCCATCCGAACAGCACCTGAAGACGGGGAGTGAGCAGCATGTCTGATGATTTTGACCTGGACACCGATGATCTGAAACGCCGCATGGACGGCGCTATGGCAAACCTCAAAACCGAATTCGCATCGCTTCGGACAGGGCGGGCCTCGGCCTCAATGCTCGAACCGGTGATGGTTGACGCCTATGGCTCGATGACGCCGATCAATCAGGTAGGGACAGTGAACGTGCCCGAGCCGCGTATGGTGACGGTCAATGTTTGGGACAAGTCGCTGGTGGGAAAGGTTGAAAAGGCAATCCGTGAGAGCGGGTTGGGGATCAACCCTCAACTGAATGGCACGATCATCATGCTGCCGATCCCGGAATTGAACGAAGAGCGCCGCCGAGAGCTGGGCAAGGTTGCCGGACAATATGCAGAAAGCGCGCGGGTTTCGATCCGTAATGTTCGGCGCGATGGCATGGATCAGATCAAGAAGGGCAAAGCCGATGGTCTGTCCGAGGATGACCAGAAGCTCTGGGAAGCCGAGGTGCAGGACCTGACCGACATGATGATCAAAGCCGTTGATGATGCGCTTGAGACCAAGCAAGCCGAGATCATGCAGGTCTGAGCGCGAAACATGCCGAAAGATCCCCATACCGCCCTCGATACAGGGCCGCGCCATGTGGCCATCATCATGGACGGGAATGGCCGCTGGGCGCAGGCGCGCGGGCGGCCCAGGTTGTTTGGCCATCACGCGGGCGCGCGCCGTGTGCGTGAAGTGGTTGAGGCCTGCCCCGAGTTGGGGATCAAATACCTCACGATTTTCGCCTTTTCGACGGAAAACTGGAAACGCACGCAGGCCGAAGTAGCTGGTCTGATGAGCCTGTTTCGTCGGTATATCGTCAAAGAAACCAAGACGTTGAAGGACAATGGTATCCGGGTGCGGTTCATCGGCGATCGCGTGCGTCTGGACACAAAGCTGATCGAGTTAATGGACACGCTGGAGCGAGAGACGCAGGATAATGATCTGGTTCATCTGACCGTAGCCCTTAACTACGGCGGGCGTGATGAGGTGGCTCGCGCAACCAAACGTCTGGCTCGTGATGTGTCTGAGGGGCGCCTGCGGCCCGAAGACGTGGATGAGGAAACTCTACCTAAGTACTTGGATACGCGCGTACTTCCGGATCCGGATCTTGTGATTAGGACCAGTGGCGAGGCGCGAATTTCAAACTTCCTGCTCTGGCAATCCGCCTATTCCGAATATGAATTCATCGATACGCTGTGGCCCGATTTCACCGCCGCCGAGCTCGAGCGCCTGTGCCGCAGTTATGGCGCGCGCGAGCGGAGGTTTGGAGCGGTTCCAGCATGACTGATGGCCGATGGTCTGATCTGACCACCCGGGTCCTGTCGGCTGCGGTACTCGTCATCATCGGCGCGATCGAAGTCTGGCTGGGCGGACTGTGGTTCGAGGTATTCATTGCCGCAGCCTGCGGTCTGATGACCTGGGAACTGGTGCGTATGGTGGACCCCGACCGTAAGGGCGTCGCCATTCAGCTTGCGATCTTGACTGGCGTTGCCGTTATCCTGAGTTATCATTTGCCTCCGCTTTACAAACTTCCTTTCCTGCTGGCTCCGGCTCTGGTTGGGGCGGGGCAGGTCAGCCGCGCGCGCGGACTTTATGTTATGTTTGCGTTCTGGATTGCGGCCTCGGGGTTGGGCTTCATCTCGATCCGAGAAAATATGGGGTTCGGCTGGATGGTTTGGCTGATCCTGATCGTGGTCGCCACCGACGTCGCGGGATATTTTGTAGGCAAAACGCTGGGTGGACCTAAGTTCTGGCCAAAGGTAAGCCCCAAGAAGACCTGGTCGGGTACGGTCGGAGGCTGGCTGGCTGCCGCGTTGGTCGGGGTTATCTTCGCCGCTTATGTGGGCTTTGGGGCAGCTTTCGTTCTGGTATCGGTGCTTGCTTCAATGGCCAGCCAGGCCGGCGACATCGTCGAAAGCGCCGTGAAGCGTAAGCTTGGGGTCAAAGACAGCTCGAACCTGATCCCGGGGCACGGAGGGTTCCTGGATCGTTTTGATGGCATGATGGGCGCAGCGGTCTTTGTGTTGATTGCAGGGCTGATATACGCACCCGGAGGCATGTGATGCGCAGAGTATCGATATTCGGGGCGACCGGATCGATAGGGCAGAACACCATTGATCTGATCGCACGACATCCCGACGCCTACAAGGTGGTGGCGTTGACCGGTGCTGGTAACATCGCCCAGTTGGCGCAGGACGCCAAACGTCTGCGCGCCGATATCGCGGTGACCGCCTTCGAAGATCGGTTGGATGATCTGCGTGACGCTCTGGCTGGAAGCGGCGTTCAGGCTGCTGCGGGGCAGGCGGCTTTGATTGAGGCAGGCACGCGCCCGGCGGATTGGGTCATGTCGGCCATCGTTGGCGCAGCCGGGCTGGCTCCGGGGATCGAAGCACTAAAACAGGGCGCGACACTCGCGCTGGCCAACAAAGAGACGCTGGTCTGCGCGGGTTCACTGGTGCTGGACACTGCTCGAGCACACGGCGCAAAGCTGTTGCCCGTCGACAGCGAACATTCGGCGGTGTTTCAGGCGCTTGTGGGCGAGGACATCAACTGCGTCGAGCGGGTTATCATAACTGCCAGTGGCGGGGCATTCCGCGATTGGCCATTGGCTGATTTGGCCAATGCCACGGTCGAGCAAGCCTCGAGTCACCCAAATTGGGATATGGGTCAAAGGATCACGATCGACAGCGCGTCGATGTTCAACAAAGCGTTGGAAGTCATAGAAACCAAAGAATATTTTGGAGTAAGCCCTTCCCGAATTGAAGTACTGGTTCATCCTGAATCAATCGTCCACGCGCTGGTTGGGTTTCAGGACGGTGCGTTGATGGCACATCTCGGAGCGCCGGATATGCGCCATGCAATCGGATATGCGCTTCATTGGCCTGAACGGCGCGATTTGCCGGTCGAGCGACTGGACCTCGCCAAACTTGGGCAACTGCGCTTTGTTGCGCCGGACGAGACGCGCTATCCCGCCCTGCGGCTTGCGCGAGAGGTTATGGCACGCGGTGGTCTGTCCGGCG
Source organism: Ruegeria sp. C2 (assembly GCF_056537765.1). NCBI lineage: Bacteria > Pseudomonadati > Pseudomonadota > Alphaproteobacteria > Rhodobacterales > Roseobacteraceae > Ruegeria > Ruegeria sp. C2. The sequence goes on from NZ_JBQFRZ010000001.1 coordinate 787,365, forward strand.
CAATCTTCAACGCGGCCAAGGAACGTGCTCTGGACCATTTCATTGCGCGCCGGATCGGGTTCTTGGATATGGCAGATGCAGTGGCTGCAGTGCTTGATCGATTTGAGGCCTCGGACGGCCTTATTGATGCCCCTTTGACACTTGATAATGTGCAGCAAACGGACCATCTGACACGGCAATGGGTCGATGAAACCGTATTGCAACGAGCAGGATAAACACCTTTGGACATACTCTCTCTGATCCCGCAATTCGGCAATCTTCTCTATACGATCCTGGCCTTTGTTGTGGCGCTTTCGGCGATCGTAGCAGTGCATGAATACGGGCACTATATTGTTGGCCGCTGGTCAGGCATTCATGCCGAAGTTTTTTCGATCGGGTTTGGTCCTGTGCTTTGGAGCCGCATCGACAAGCGCGGCACCCGCTGGCAAATCGCGCTGCTTCCGTTCGGAGGCTATGTAAAGTTCCTGGGCGATGCGAATGCCGCTTCGGGCAAAGATGAAGAAGCGATGGCCGACATCGCCCATCAAAGCCCGGAAGAACTGCGTCGCACGATGCATGGTGCCCCGCTCTGGGCGCGCGCAGCGACCGTGGCGGCTGGACCGATCTTTAATTTCGCGATGTCGATTTTGGTGTTTGGCCTGGTTCTCTGGTCAGACGGTGTGTCGCGTGAACCACTTACGGTTGGTGCACTGCAACCGCTACCGGGGACGGTGCAAGGTTTACAGGAGGGCGATGAAATCATCGCCATCGCCGGGCTGCAAACCCCGGATTTCGACGACGAGAACAACTGGTCGGACTTTATCGACGCCTTGCCGGTACTGCCGGAGTTGGACTATACGGTCATCCGCGATGGTGAGACGATTGACGTCCAGGGTCCTTGGCTGTTTCCACCTTTGATTCAACAAGTTGCGCCACGCAGCGCAGCCATGGATATCCAGTTGCAGTCAGGCGATGTCATCACGGCTGTTGATGGTGATCCGATCTTTGCCTTCGATCAACTGAAGGAGCATGTCGAAGGCTCGGATGGTCGGGCTTTGTTGCTGACGGTCTGGCGCGACGGCGCAGATCTGGAGTTCGCTCTGGCCCCGCGCCGGACGGACGAACCAAAGCCGGAAGGCGGATTTGTCACCCATTGGCGTATTGGCATCGTCGGCGGCATGATGATTGAACCCGAGAAGGTTCCGGCCGGAGTTTGGGACTCGTTAAAAGGTGGTGTCACTCAGACCGGGCGCATCATCGAAGGCTCACTTTCGGGCATATGGCATATGATTACGGGGGCCATCAGCACCTGCAACATTTCCGGGCCAATTGGGATTGCCGAAGTATCGGGGGCGATGGCCAGCCAGGGTACGCAAAGCTTCATCTTTTTCATCGCTGTGTTGTCCACTGCGGTAGGCCTTTTGAACCTTTTCCCAATCCCGGCGCTGGATGGCGGACATCTGTTGTTTTACGCCTATGAGGCGGTGTCCGGTAAACCGCCCAGCGACAAGGCGCTGCGTGTTCTGATGGGCATCGGAGTAACGTTGATCCTGTCTTTGATGATCTTTTCGGTCAGCAATGACCTGTTCTGCTGATTAAGGCAGGCACGGCACGGTTCGGACGCAAAATTGCCTCATTTCGGTCCTATGCTCTTGGGTGCATTTTAAAGAATGGGCTCAAGGGCTATGACCAAGACACTGCAGAAATCGTATCAGAGCTTCAGCTATCTGTTTCTGTTGAACTGGGATGTGCTGCTCAGCTTTGGAGTCACAGCATTGGCGCTGGCGGTTGGCGGGTATCTCGTCGGTCTGTGATTCTTTCTGCACCACTGTGACATCTTGGAACGGCCTGCAGGCCGTTTTTTACGTTTTGCGCTTTTGACATGATGCCACAATCGGGCTACTCAGCAGCTAAAGTCTGAAAATTCTGGGTAGTGACAAAAATGACTGACAGCAGAGGCACGGGCACATACTGCGGCTCTCGCGGGCGGCAAAACAATATTTTGTGGCAGGCACTAACGTTCTTTTTCTTCTTTGCTATACCGGGTTTACTGGTATTGCCGCAGCCGGCACAGGCGCAGTCTTATACGATCAACAGCTTCGATGTTGAAGGCAATCGCCGTATCGAAACCTCGACCATCATCGCCCGGACGGGAATCGAGCCAGGGCAGACGGTAAGTGCTGGAGAGCTGAACGACGCCTTCCAGCGTTTGCTTGACAGTGGTGTTTTTGAGACAGTCGAGCTGACACCGCGTGGCAATACCCTGGTTATCGAGGTCGAAGAATACCCGACAATCAACCAGATCAGCATCGAAGGTAACCGCCGTGTTAAAGACGATGTTCTACTGGACGCGATTTCATCCGAGACACGGCGCGTTTTCACACCGCAGGTGGCCGAAGCGGATGCCGAGCTGATCGCTCAGATCTATTCCTCGCAAGGCCGGGTGTCGGCCACTGTTATCCCGCGCATCATTCGCCGGAGCGACAATCGGGTCGATCTGGTTTTTGAGGTTGCCGAAGGCACGACCATCGAGGTGGAGCGCGTAAGCTTCGTGGGCAACCGGGCCTATTCGGACCGTCGTCTGCGCCGTGTGCTCGAAACCAAGCAGGCGAACTTCCTTCGTACGTTCCTGCGTGGAGACACTTTCATCGCGGACCGTATCGAGTTCGACAAACAAGTGATCCGCGATTTCTATCTGTCGCGGGGCTATGTCGATTTTCGGGTCAACAGCGCGAATGTTGAATTTACGCGTGAACGTGACGCCTTTTTCCTGGTCATGAATATTACGGAAGGCCAGCGTTTCGCGTTTGGCCAGATTTCCACAGTGAGCGAAATTCCGGGTGTGGACCCTGCGGTCTATCAAGACGCGTTGAAAATCAAACCCGGCGTTATCTACTCGCCGTCGCTGGTGGAAAATTCGATCGCTCGGATGGAGCGGCTGGGGATCAAGAACGGCGTCGACTTCCTGCGCGTTGAGCCTCGTATCACCCGAAACGCGCGAGATCTGACGTTGGACGTGCAGTTCGTACTGACCCGCGGGCCGCGCATCTTCGTGGAGCGGATCGATATCGAAGGCAATACGACCACTCTGGACCGTGTCATCCGACGCCAGTTTGATACGGTCGAAGGTGACCCGTTCAATCCTCGTGAAATTCGCCAGAGCGCTGAGCGTATTCGTGCGCTTGGCTTCTTCTCGGTCGCGGATGTGGAGACACGTGAAGGGTCGACACCCAGCCAGGTTATTGTTGACGTCGATGTTGAAGAACAACCAACCGGGTCGCTGAGCCTTGGTGGTAGTTTTTCGGCCACAGATGGCTTCGGGATCGCAATTGGTCTGAATGAATCCAACTTTCTGGGACGTGGGCAGAATCTGGGTGTGACCCTGTCGACTGCGCAGGATTCGGAAGAATACTCGATCAACTTTACCGAGCCTTATCTGTTGGGCCGAAAGCTGCGCTTTGATTTGGGTTTGGGGCTTTCTACCACGAACTCGAGCTTTGCCAGCTTTGATACGAAAACGGTCTTCTTCAACCCTCAGATCAGCTATGCCATCGGTGAGCTTTCGGCTTTGCGCCTGCGCTATGGGTGGGACCGCAGCGAGATGACACAGCAAAGCAACGAAACCAACGGTGCTGTGATTGCCTCGGAAATTGCCCAAGGCAAACGCACCACGAGTTCGATTGGCCTGTCTTATGTCTATGACAGCCGTTTGGGCGGGCTGAATCCAACAGCTGGTGTTCTTTTCGAGGTTGGTGTGGATGCGGCCGGACTTGGTGGTGACAACGAATTCATTCAGACGACCGCGCGCGCCATCGCGCAAAAGCGGGTATGGAATGAAGAAGTTGTGCTTCGCGCCAGTCTGGAACTTGGGGCGTTGAATTGGACTGGTGACGACTTCAGCAGAACAATCGACCGTTTCGTGCTGGGTCCGAATACGTTCCGCGGCTTTGAGCCCGCTGGTCTCGGCCCGCGTGATCTCTCGAATGGCCAGGATGACGCGATCGGGGGTAACTACTATTGGGTAGCTCGTTTCGAATCCGACTTCCCGCTGGGCCTGCCCGAGGAATTGGGATTGCGGGGCGGTGTGTTCTATGACGTTGGCAATCTCTACAACATTGACAACGTGAACACTGCAGGATCTGATATTGTGGGTGCCAACGGTTCGATCCGTCATGTCATCGGCGTTTCGGTTCTGTGGACCACGCCCTTTGGTCCACTGCGCTTCAACTTCTCGAAGGCTCTCAAGAAGGAAGAGTTCGATAACGAGCGGAACTTCGACCTGACCATTCAGGCTCAGTTCTGATCCCGAATGCGTAACAGGAACATAATGTTATTGCAGGGCCCTTTTTGGGCCCTGTGTATTTTGGTCTTTTTGTCTGCATTGCCCGTAAGGGCACAGCAGCTTGGTGTGCCTCAAACCGGCGTACTGACAATTTCCAGCGAAAGGTTTTTCGCCGAATCCGCTTTTGGTCAGCGGGTATTTCGTGAAATCGAGACCGAGAGCGCCTTGTTGGCTCAGGAGAACGAGCGGATCGTTTCTGAGTTGAGCGAGGAAGAAAAAGACCTGACCGAAAAGCGTAAGTCTTTGTCGGCTGAAGAGTTTCGACCCCTGGCAGAGGCGTTTGACGAAAAGGTCCAGTCCCATCGCGAGGGTCAGCGCGCCAAGCTGGACCTTCTGGCGCGGCGCGGTGAAGAGGCGCGCGGCCGGTTTTTCGAACTGGCGCAGCCTGTTCTGATCGAGTTGCTGCGCGAATCCCAGGCTTCGGTAGTGATTGAAAGGGCGACGGTTGTGCTTAGCACGGACGCCTCAGACATCACGGACGCCGCGATTGAACGCATCAATGCTGCGATTGGCGACGGTAGCGCACTTGGCGGCACCAGCGGCGAATAGGCTGACTTGCCCTTACGTATCGGTATTGCTAACCACGCTTGAACGAGACATCCAAAACAGGACATCCAAACCATGACCACGGAATCCAAGAGCGCCGACATTCAGCTGATTCAGCGGATATTGCCGCATCGCTATCCGTTTTTGCTGGTCGATAAGGTCGTGGACATCCAGGGCTATCAATCCGCAGTTGGTATCAAGAACGTCACCATGAATGAACCCCATTTTCAGGGGCATTTTCCGGGCACTCCAATCATGCCCGGCGTCACGATTGTCGAGGCGATGGCGCAGACCGCCGGTGTCATGTTGGGCGTCGGCATGGACGTGATCGACAGTGAGCTGCTGATCTACTTCATGAACATCGATAAGTGTAAGTTCCGCCGCAAGGTTGTGCCTGGCGACGTACTTGAGATGCATGTCGAAACGGTGCGTGGCAAGAAAGGCGGTAAAATCTTCAAATTCAGCGGTCGCGCAACCGTTGAAGGCGAAGTTGCCGCCGAGGCCGAATTCTCGGCCTATGTCGATTGGGATATGGAAAAGACGACATGAGCGGTATCCATCCCAGCGCCATTATCGAAGACGGGGCTCAGATCGGGCAGGGCTGCATCATCGGTCCCTTCTGTTACATCGGATCGCAGGTCCGTTTGGGTGATCGGGTTGAGCTGAAATCTCATGTTGTGGTGACCGGCGATACCAGCGTTGGTGAAGATACGGTAATCTTCAATTTCTCGGTTGTCGGAGAAATTCCGCAAGACTTGAAATTTGGTGGTGAAAATACGCGCCTGGAGATTGGCAAGCGAAACCGTATCCGCGAACACGTCACGGTCAATACCGGCACCGAAGGCGGTGGAGGTGTCACGCGCATCGGGGACGATTGTCTGCTGATGGCCGGCGTTCATGTAGCGCATGATGTGCAGATCGGAAACCGCGTGATCATGGTGAACCACGCAGGCGCGGCCGGGCATTGCATTATCGAGGATGACGTCATCGTCGGCGGGATCTCTGGTCTGCATCAATGGGTTCGTGTGGGTCGCGGCGCGATCATCGGCGCTCTGACGATGGTGGCCAATGACGTCATTCCTTATGGCCTTGTGCAGGCTCCTCGGGGTGAATTGGATGGCCTGAACCTTGTTGGGCTGAAGCGCCGGGGTGTGACCCGGGCGGATATTTCGGCCCTGCGCGCCGCCTTCCGCGAACTGTCTGAAGGTGAGGGTACCTTTATGGATCGCGCCAAGAGGTTGGGCGACGATGCCGAAAGCGAATATGTACGTCAGATCGTCGATTTCGTAACAGGCGAGACCGATCGCTCATTCCTGACACCAAGGAAGTAGTCCGATGCTGGCCTTGATCGCGGGAACGGGTGTGTTGCCGGACGCGGTGGTTGGATGCCTGTCCGAGCGTCCGCTGATCTGCGCGATGGAGGGATTCGAGCCCGATACGTTGACAGCAGACGTGATCTTTCCGCTGGAACAGTTGGGCAGTTTCATTGCTGACCTCAAAGCGCGTGGGATCACCGAGATCTGCATGGCCGGCGCAGTTCGTCGCCCCGTTGTTGATCCCGCACGGATTGATGCCGCGACCATGCCCTTAGTGCCGATTTTGCAGAAGGCGATCATGTCGGGCGATGATGGCGCATTGCGAGCTGTCATCGGCATATTTGAAGATGCCGGGCTGGCCGTTCGGGCTGCCCATGAGATTGCACCGGACCTGCTACCCCCGCTCGGTTGCCTGACCGAGGTCCACCCGTCCGAGTCCGATCTGGCCGATGCAGATCGGGCGGCGGGAGTTCTACGCGCGATGGGGGCCGCTGATATCGGTCAGGCCTGCGTGGTCCTGAAAGGTCAGGCACTGGCCTTTGAGAGCATCTATGGCACTGCTTGGATGCTGCAGTCATTGACGCAACGCCCGGATGCGGGCGGTGGTGTTCTGTTCAAAGGCCCCAAGCCCGATCAGGACCGACGTGCAGATATGCCCGCCATCGGGCCCGATACGGTATCTGGCGCTGTGGCCGCTGGTCTGGGCGGTATTGTGATCGAAAAGGGCGGTGTCATCGTGCTGCAGCGCGACCGTGTCATCGAAGAATGCAATCGTCTTGGCCTGTTCCTGCAGGTCCGTGAGCGCGCGGTCTGATGCGCGTCTTTCTGGTCGCCGGGGAACCTTCGGGCGACCGTTTAGGGGCCGCGTTGATGGAAGGTCTGCGCGCGCTGATTCCTGACGTCACGTTTGACGGCGTGGGTGGTCCCTTGATGCAGGCGCAGGGGGTGAGCAGCCGATTTCCCATGTCGGAACTCAGCGTCATGGGGCTGGTTGAAGTTCTGCCCAAGTTCTTTCACCTCAAACGTCGTATAGCCGAAACCGCTCAGGCCGTGCTTAAGACGCAACCGGATGTTCTGATTACCATCGACAGCCCGGATTTTTCCCTACGTGTCGCGAAGCTGGTAAAGGCCGAAAGCAACATCCGCACCGTGCACTATGTTGCGCCCAGCGTTTGGGCTTGGCGGCCGGGGCGTGCCGATAAAATGGCGAAAGTGATTGATCACGTCCTCGTCCTGTTGCCGTTCGAACCGCCATATATGGAACGCGCCGGAATGGAGTGCGATTTCGTTGGCCATCCGGTTGTGAACGAACCCGTCGCCACAGATCAGGACGTAGCGCAGTTTCGCGCCGATCACGATCTGGGTGATGCGCCGATTATCCTTGCGCTGCCCGGTTCTCGACGGGGTGAGGTTGAAAGGTTGGCGCCGATATTTGGCGCCGCTCTCGGGCAATTTCTGCAAGATCGGCCTGACATGCGCGTTGTTGTTCCCGCCGTTGCACATATGGTGGATGCGGTTGCTGAGCAGGTGAAGGATTGGCCGGGTCAGCCGGTTGTTATCGATCCACGAGAATTGCCCTCGGTTCAGGCTCAGGCGCAGAAACGGGCAGCCTTTGCTGCAGCTGATCTTGCGCTTGCGGCGTCTGGTACCGTTTCTCTGGAGCTCGCGGCGCAGGCGACACCGATGGTGATTGCTTATAACCTGAACTGGCTAACCACGCTGATCGCAAAGCGCATGGTGAAACTGGACACAGTCACTCTGGTCAATCTGGTGTCAGAAACACGAACGGTCCCCGAATGTCTGCTGGACGACTGCCAACCCGGCAAGATTGCTGATGCATTAAGAGCCGTCGCGGCGACCCCCGGAAACCAGCAACAGGCGATGGCTGAGACGATGCAGCGTCTGGGGCGAGGCGGCGAGGCCCCCGGCCTACGAGCAGCGCGCGCAATCCTGGAACGGATGTCGTAGCACCATGTTCGAGCATGTCCTTTTCGCCATATCGGCTGGGGTGGCGATGGTGTCGACGAACCTCGACAATCTGGCGGTATTGCTGGGCCTGATCCTGATCATGGAACAACGCCGCGCCATCGTCGGCTTTGCCATCGCACAGGCCATTGTCCTATCTCTCGCGATGACCGTTGCGGTCGGATTGGATCAGAGCGGTATTCCCGAGTGGATCGGATACCTTGGTATCGTTCCGTTGATCTTCGGCCTGCGCGGAATCTGGCTGCAGTTTCGGGGGACCGAAGCGGATGACGTAAGTTCCAAAGGTGCCGTTAGCTCAGTTATTACCTTATTTCTGAGCCTGTCGGTCGACAGCTTTGCGGTCATGACCCCGCTGTTAGCAGATTCGACGCCATCGTTCCGTATTGCCGCCTTGGTGGGAGCCGCCATCGCTGCCTGTATATTGGTTGCCGTTGCAACATGGGGTGCGCCACGGGCCAAAAGCCTTGGCCCGCAGGTGGCCCGGATGGATCGGGTCGCACCTTACATAATGGTCTGTGTCGGGCTCTACATCCTGTTCAACTCACCAACTGATGTGCTCTGATCTGACGTAACCAACGTATTGTGATCGGTCGGCATCTGTTGCAGCACCTGAAGGCTTGGATATGCTGGCTGCGAAGGAGATAGCCCATGACCCGAATCCCACCGCTGAGCGATGATGAAATGACCGACGCGGCCTGCGCGTCTCTTGCGGCGCTGCAGGGCTATGGACCATTCGATAACTGGGCACGCGTCGCGGCCTATTGCCCGCCGGTGCTTGAGCATGTGACGGGTCTGCTGACCACATTGCGCGCTCAGGAAAATCTGCCGAGACGTGCGCTCGAATTGGCGATGGTAACTGTTTCCAAGCTGAACGCCTGCGACTATTGCGTGTCGCATCATACACCGCTGCTGACTGTGACGGGGTTAAGCCCGGAAGGCGCGGCGCGTTTGCCCGATGTCGATGATCATCCCGAACTGGACGACTGTGACAAAGCGGTGGTCCGGTTTGCCGAAGCGGTGACGACACGATCAGGCAGGATGCGCGATTCTGAGGTTTCGGACCTGCGTGAATGGTTCAGCAATGCGCAGATCGTTGAGCTGACTTGGCGCATCGCTCTTACCGGCGCATTCAATCGCTTCAACGATGCGCTTCAGATACAGATCGAGGCCGAGGTCGATCCGATTTCGGCTTAATAGCCACGCCAGATCCAGCCGCCGCCAAAAATCCGGCTGCCTTCGCTTGCATAGAACACGCAGGCTTGACCGGGCGATATCCCTTCTTCCGGCGTCAGCAATTCGACCTCTGCCGTTGTGTCGGAAAGGGGGCGAATGATCGCCTCACGCGGCGGCCGGGTCGAGCGGACCTTTACCGACAGATGCCATTCGTCGCGCGAGGTGAAGGGTTCATCGCCCAACCAGTTGATCTCGCGCACGGGTACGACGCGGGTGGCCAGCATCTCTTTTGGGCCGACGACGACCTGCTTCTTGTCCACGTCCAGTTTAACCACGTAGAGCGGTTCGCTGAGGCCGCCAATGCCAAGACCGCGGCGCTGACCGATCGTGTAGTGGATCACACCATCATGCTGCGCCAGTACGCGGCCATCGGCATGAACGATCTCGCCGGGCTCTGCCGCACCGGGGCGCAGCTTTTCGATCACGCTGGCATAGTTGCCGTTGGGCACGAAACAGATGTCCTGACTGTCCGGCTTGTCTGCTACGGCCAACCCATACTGCGCCGCCATCTCGCGGGTGGCGTCCTTGGAGGGAAGATGGCCCAAAGGAAAGCGCAGATAATCCAGTTGCTCGGGCGTGGTGGAGAACAAGAAATAAGACTGATCGCGGTTGGCATCCTCGGCGCTGTGCAGTTCCGGGCCATTGCGGCCCATCTTGCGCTGGATGTAATGACCGGTGGCCATGCAATCGGCCTCAAGGTCCTTCGCCGTTTCCAGAAGGTCCTTGAACTTTACCCGTTCATTGCAGCGGATGCAGGGCACTGGGGTCGCGCCAGCCAGATAGCTATCGGCGAACTCATCAATTACCGCGTCCTTGAAGATGTTTTCATAATCCAGGACATAATGCGGAAACCCGCGCTCCTCGGCCACGCGCCGTGCGTCGTGGATGTCGATCCCAGCACAACAGGCGCCTTTCTTGGCAAGCGCTGCGCCGTGGTCGTAAAGCTGCAAGGTCACCCCGACCACGTCATAGCCTTGTTCTGCCAGATGCGCGGCGACGACCGAACTGTCCACACCTCCGGACATGGCGACCACCACCCGCGTTTCCGAGGGCGGTTTGGCGAAGCCAAGCGAGTTCAGCGGGGTCTCGGTATCGAGGGCCATATCGATTCCAGTCAGGATTAAAGAAGACCGGCAGAATATAGGAAAATTCTACACACTCTCAAGGGGCGGTTTCACGCTGTTTTAAGTAGGCTGGGTGCAGCTTTGTCGCAGCAAAAGAAGGTGTAACAGATGTATTTGCACAAAGTGGAAGGGCCAAGGTCAGTCACCTTACCAGATGGAACCGTTCTGACGCGGGCAGATCTGCCACCTGCGGACACACGACGCTGGGTTGCATCACGTAAGATCGTTGTCGTGCGTGGCGTGTTGTACGGTCTGATTTCTTTGTCTGATGCCAAAAAGCGATACGGGCTTAGTGATGAAGAGTTCAATGCCTGGGTTTCTGCCGTAGCCGAACATGGAGCTGATGCACTCAAGGTCACGGCGCTAAAAAAATATCGACAACCTAAAGGAGAACATGAATAAATGAATCAACGGTAACGGCAGGTTAACCATTTTTGACCAGTCTCATTTCGAACCGAAGATTTTAACCGAATTGGAGCAGTTGAATGCGAATACTTCTTGTCGAGGATGATCCCACCACGTCCAAAAGCATCGAGTTGATGCTGACGCATGCGAATCTGAATGTGTATGCGACAGACTTGGGTGAAGAGGGGATCGATCTGGCCAAATTGTATGATTATGACCTGATCCTCCTGGACCTGAATCTGCCGGACATGAACGGACACGAAGTGCTGCGGCAGTTGCGTATTGCCCGGGTTGAAACGCCAATCCTGATCCTCTCGGGTGCTGACGATACTGAAAGCAAGATCAAGGGCTTCGGTTTTGGCGCGGACGATTATCTAACCAAGCCGTTCCATCGCGAAGAGCTTGTGGCGCGTATTCACGCGATCATCCGTCGCTCCAAAGGTCATTCGCAATCGGTGATCCATACCGGTCAGGTGGCAGTAAACCTGGATGCCAAAACGGTCGAGGTTGGCGGCAAAACCGTGCATCTGACCGGCAAAGAATACCAGATGCTCGAGCTTTTGAGCCTGCGCAAGGGTACGACGCTGACCAAAGAGATGTTTCTCAACCACCTCTATGGCGGCATGGATGAGCCCGAGCTGAAAATCATCGACGTGTTTATTTGCAAACTGCGCAAGAAGCTCAGCAATGCCACGGGTGGAGAGAACTATATCGAGACGGTCTGGGGCCGTGGCTATGTCCTGCGCGATCCACAGTCGGGCAGCGTCGACGAAACCCGCATCGCGGTTGGGGCCTGAACGCACAAGAAGTTTGCCACCGCCGGTCCAGGGCGGCAATCCCACTCGCGGCTCAGCACAACACTGGACCTGACCATGGCCTCGCCCTATCACTGGGGTCCAAGACAACGTGACAGGGCGGGGACATGAGCAAGACCATCGCGGTAGCTGATTTGAGCGAAGACGAAGCGCGGGAAGAACTTGCTCGGCTCGCCGTGGCTTTGCTGCGCGCCAATGATCTGTATCATGCCAAAGATGCCCCTGAGATTTCGGATGCAGATTACGATGCGCTCAAGCGCCGAAATGCCGAAATCGAGGACCGGTTTCCGAATCTAAAGCGCGTCGACAGCCCCTCGGATCAGGTCGGTGCACGCCCTGCAGACGGGTTTGCCAAGGTGACCCATTCGATGCGTATGATGTCGTTGGGCAACGCCTTTGATGACGACGACGTCGCCGATTTCGACCGCTCGATTCGCAAATATCTGGGCCTGAGCACATATGCATCGCTGGCTTATACAGCAGAGCCCAAGATCGATGGCTTGTCCCTGTCTTTGCGGTACGAAGGCGGCGAGCTGGTGCAGGCTGCGACGCGCGGGGATGGCGAAGTCGGCGAAAACGTCACCGCAAACGCCCGTACGGTCGAGGATATCCCACACCGGATTGAGGGCGCCCCGGAGATTCTGGAGGTTCGGGGCGAAGTCTATATGTCTCATCAGGACTTCGACGCGCTGAACGTTCGGCAATCCGAAACCGGTGGAAAAGCTTTCGCAAACCCGCGCAATGCGGCGGCGGGGTCCCTACGGCAGCTTGATTCAGAAATCACCCGGTCTCGACCGCTGCGATTCTTTGCTTATGCCTGGGGGACGCTGTCCGAACCATTAGCGGAAACGCAGATGGCAGCGATCGGGCGACTCCGAGAGTTTGGATTTCAGGTCAACGATTTGACCCGCCTGTGTGCCACGACAAATCAGATGCTCGAACACTACCGTGAGATCGAAGCGCAGCGCGCAACCTTGGGCTACGATATCGATGGCGTGGTCTATAAGGTCGATGACCTTGGCCTGCAGGCTCGTCTGGGGTTTCGCTCGACGACGCCTCGTTGGGCTATAGCACATAAATTCCCGGCAGAACTTGCCTGGACGCGGCTGGAGGCGATCGACATTCAGGTCGGCCGAACCGGAGCGCTCAGCCCGGTTGCTCGGTTGCACCCGGTCACGGTTGGTGGTGTGGTTGTCTCGAACGCGACCTTGCACAACGAGGACTATATCGCCGGGCGAGACGCCAAAGGCGGGGTGATCCGCGATGGCAAGGACATTCGTGTCGGCGATTGGGTGCAGGTCTATCGCGCGGGCGACGTGATCCCCAAGATCTCGGATGTGGACCTGTCCAAGCGGCCTGACGATGCCGAGCCCTATGATTTCCCGTCGAAATGTCCCGAATGCAGCAGCGATGCGATCCGGGAAGAGGGCGATGCGGTTCGGCGCTGCACCGGTGGTTTAATTTGTCCGGCACAAGCGGTTGAGAAGCTTAAACACTTTGTGTCGCGCAAGGCTTTCGATATCGAAGGTTTGGGCGCAAAACAGATCGAGATGTTCCATAGCGACTCGATCCTGCCGATCAACACTCCTGCTGACATCTTCACGCTGCAGGATCGTGATGCGGGCAATCTGGCGCGCCTGAAGAATCGGGATGGCTGGGGCGACACCTCGGCTGGTAACCTGTTTGCGGCCATCGATGAAAAGCGGACAATTCCCTTTGCAAGACTTTTGTTTGCCCTTGGTATTCGCCATGTCGGTGAGGTCGGCGCGCGCGATTTAGCGCTGTTTTACCGTGATTGGGACGTTATGGCCGCAGCGATTGACACTGCACGCCCTGCGTCCTTGGCGCAGCGGGCGGCAGACGAAGCGGAAGAGGCTGAACGGATCGCCGCCAGTGCCGAGGGTCGGCGCGCACGGCTGAAGGAAGCGCGCGATGCGGCCGTGGCGCGGTTGGACGTACCTGCCTCAGCTGCAAATGCATGGTCCGATCTGATTGGGATCGATGGAATAGGGGCCACTCTGGGCCTGTCACTATCCGACGCTTTCGCTAACGCCGAAGAGCGCAAGGCTTTTGACGATCTACGCGCGCACCTGACGATTGTTCCACCCGAGGCGCCGTCGTCGGACAGCCCGGTTGCGGGCAAAACCGTCGTATTTACCGGAACGCTGGAAAAGATGACCCGCGCCGAGGCCAAGGCACGGGCTGAAGCGTTGGGCGCAAAAGTATCCGGCTCGGTCAGTCAGAAGACTGATCTTCTTGTAGCTGGTCCCGGGGCCGGATCGAAGGCGAAGAAGGCAGCAGATCTGGGTATAGAAACACTCGACGAAGATGGCTGGCTGCAGCTGATCGGGGATGCATGAGCGGCAGACCCGAACAACTCTTTCCGCTGTTCGCAGGGCTTGAAACGCTCGACGGTGTTGGTCCCAAGACGGCGCAGCTGATGGGGCAGCTCGGGATCGAGTCGCCGCGTGATGTGCTGTTCGCGTTGCCCTATGCAGTGATCGACCGCAGGCGGCGAGACACGATCCAAGGCGCGGATTTACCAACGACCCTGACCGTGGAGGTGACCGTCGGCCCGCACAGACCTCCTCGCAACAAGGGCGGTGCCTATCGTATTCACGTCGAAGATGCTCAGGCCGATTTCCAGCTGGTCTTTTTTCATGCGCGCGGGGACTACCTGAAGAAAATACTGCCGCAGGGCGCGCGCCGAGTGGTGTCGGGCAAACTTGAGCTGTTCGATGGCATGGCGCAGATGGTGCATCCCGACCATGTCGTGGCCCCTGAAAGTGCAGGCGAGTTGCCTGAGTTCGAGCCTGTTTACCATCTTACACAAGGCGTCACTCAGAAGACGGCCTACAAAGCTGCACAAAGCGCGTTGGCACGCACGCCTGCTTTGACTGAGTGGGCTGATCCAGCCCAGGTCGCTCAGCAAAGCTGGCCGAATTGGCAAGCAGCGATGCAAGCGGCGCATCACCCGAAAGGTGCTGATGATGTGGCCTCATTTGCTCCGGCGCGTGAACGGTTGGCCTATGATGAGTTGCTGGCGCACCAGCTCACTTTAGCGATCGCGCGTCAAAAGGAACGCAAGACCCGTGGGGTCGTCAGTGTCGGAACAGGTGCGCTGCAGTCCAGGGTATTGGCAAGCCTGCCGTACCGTCCAACCGGGGCGCAGACGCGCGCGATTGAGGAAATCTCGGCAGACATGGCCTCGGACAGCCGAATGAATCGGTTGCTTCAGGGTGATGTGGGGGCTGGCAAGACACTAGTGGCGTTCATGGCCTTGCTCGTCGCCGTCGAGGCAGGCGGGCAGGGCGTAATGATGGCCCCAACCGAGATTCTGGCCCGTCAGCATTTGGAAGGGTTGCGCCCGTTGGCCGAGGAAGCTGGCGTTGTGCTCGAAATCCTGACGGGACGAGACAAAGGTGCAGAACGGCGCGCCAAGCTGGCGGCATTGAAACAGGGAAATATCCAAATCCTCGTCGGCACCCATGCCGTTTTCCAAAGCGATGTCGAATTCAACGCTTTGCGGTTGGCGATTGTCGACGAACAGCACCGCTTTGGCGTCCGTCAGCGGATGGAACTGTCCGAGAAAGGGCAGCGCGCAGATGTTCTGGTGATGACGGCGACTCCGATCCCGCGCAGCCTGGCTTTGGCACAATACGGGGATATGGATGTTTCGGTTCTGGACGAAAAACCTCCGGGCCGGAAACCGATCAAAACCGCCATCGTCAGCACGCAACGCATGGATGAGGTCGTGGCCCATCTCCGGGGCGCGATTGAAGCGGGCAAGCAATGCTATTGGGTTTGCCCTCTGGTGGACGAGTCTGAAGTTTCCGATCTGACAGCGGCTGAGGAGCGGTTTAAACGATTGCGCGCGCTGTTGGGCGATGGCGTCGTAGGGCTTGTACACGGGCAAATGCCACCAGCTGAGAAAGACGCTGCCATGGCGGCGTTCCAATCTGGGCAGACCAAGGTTCTGGTGGCCACAACCGTGATCGAGGTGGGTGTGAACGTGCCCAACGCGACCATTATGGTAATTGAGCGGGCCGAGATTTTCGGGCTGGCGCAATTGCACCAGCTGCGCGGTCGCGTAGGGCGGGGTGAGGATGCCTCGACCTGTTTGTTGATGTATCAGCCACCGCTCAGCGAAGGTGGGCGCAAGCGGTTGGAGGTCTTGCGTGAGACCGAAGACGGGTTTCGGATCGCCGAGACCGATCTGCAGATGCGCGGAGCTGGGGATCTGATTGGCACCGCACAATCGGGGTTACCAAAGTTCCGCATCGCAGATCTTGAGCGACAGGCCGGGTTGATGGCCGTTGCCCAATCCGACGCGCGCGCATTGCTGACTACCGACCCGGACTTGACCTCAGATCGGGGAAAGGCCGCGCGTGTTCTTCTGTGGCTGATGAAGCAGGATCAGGCAATCCGTTTGATTTCAGTGGGTTAAGTCATAAATCCTCAAAAGTTCGCAAATGTTCTCAAAAAGTTCTTTACCGACTCTCCAAAATATGAGAACAAAAGGTCAACAAAAGATTAAACCCGACCGGAGGTGAGACCATGCTGGCCCAGATCAAGACCGCTTTCAGCCGTTCGCAAGCAACGATTTTGCAGGATGCTGTAGGCGCAGTCTCTCTGGTGGTCATGCTGGTGGTTGCCCTTCACCTGCCGACGGGGTTTTAAGCTTTTCTGCCTGCGATCTCATGCCGATAGCACCGCGCTTGTTTCCCCATCTCAGTCAAGGGTGACCTGCCTGTCCCAAACCCCTTGAAGGGGCCAGCCTCGGCCCCGCGCGGAAATCCGGACCCTACGTGAGACACGCACAACCTACCGCCGCCCTTTCCGCCCGGAAGGAGCGGCGGCTTTTTTATAGCTGCCCGGTTTTGATGATTTCGAGCATCGCCGACAACACAGAGTTCACCGCGACCGAGGCCAGGATCATCCCCATGATCCGACTGATGATCGCGGCGCCCGAATGTCCGATCCAACGTATGATGGGCTCGGCCAGCAACATCAGCACAAAGGCAATGGCAATCACCACCAACATCACCAGAGCGGTTATGCCCTGATCGGCAATGCTGTAACGATTGTTGTCGGTCAGCACGACAATCGCCAGCATCGCGCCAGGTGAGGCGAGGGACGGAACCGCCAGCGGAAAGATCGCAGGATTGGTCTTATGCATCCTGTCTTGCAGATCTTCCTGAGCCTCGCGCTGTTCGATATCCTGTTTGCTTTCGCCAAAGATCATGGTCAGCGCGAACAGGAACAGAATAATCCCGCCCGCGACCTGAAAGGAATTGAGACCGATATCCAGCGCCTCAATCACCAGCTGCCCACAGACGAGGAAGAACAGAAGTATACCCGCACTGACGAGCGCAGCCAGCAGAGCGGTTTTACGCCGGGCAGCGACCCCGACGCTTGCGGTGACCGCTATGAAGACGGGGATCGTGCCAATTGGATCAATAACAACCCAGAGGGTCACGAAATGCTCAAGAAGTTTTTCCACGCCTTACTCCCCCGGATTTTGGCGGAGATTAGACGGGTTTGTCGAAAAAGACCACGCTCAGGCGCAGTTGGCCTGTTCAGCTTGTTCCATAGCCTCGGCAGTGGCTTCCAACGCCAGAAGAATTGAGGCGTGACGGTTTTTGTAGTCGCGCGCCGGCATCAGCACCTCAAGCCCGTCAAACGGTGCATCGGGGGCAGGGCCGTCTTTCTTTAACATTGCAGACAATTGCTCGCGCGCGGTTTCCACCTGAGCTCGGGTTGCGCCAATCACCGCGCTTCCGACCACCGAAGCCGAAGCCTGACCCAAAGCGCAGGCTTTCACATCCTGTGCAAAATCAGAAATCCGCCCGTCTTCGACCTTAACGTCCACAGTCACTGTCGAGCCACAAAGCGGCGCGCGCTTCTTTACGGTTGCGTCCGGATTTTCAAGCCGCTCGAGATGGGGGATATCAGCGGCAAGCGCAAGAATGCGTCCTGAATATAGCTTGATCAGATCGGTTTCGCCGCTCATGGCTTTCCCTCGTTGGCTGTTCCCCATACATAGTGACCATGTTCCGGGATGCAAAAGGTTTTTGCCATGACACAAACTGTTTCGTTCGATCCGTCGACACTCAAGTATAACGAAGCAGGACTGGTACCTGCGATTGCACAAGACGAGGGTACCGGTGAAGTGTTGATGATGGCATGGATGAGTGCCGAAGCAATTGAACGCACATTAAAGACCGGTCGCGTGACTTATTGGTCTCGGTCGCGGCAGGCGTTCTGGATCAAAGGCGAAAGCTCGGGCCATGTACAGAAACTGGTGGATTTCCGCGTCGATTGTGACCGGGACTGCCTGTTGGTGCTTGTGCGGCAGACAGGGCCTGCATGCCACACCAATCGGCGTAGCTGTTTTTACACCGCTGTGCGCGACGGAACCGAAGTTGAGCTGATGTCGCCGATGGAATGAACACCGCTCGCGGCACTGGTATCCAGGAAAAGGCGACGCCGGGTCAAAGGCCGACCATCGTTCGGATATCGTCGGGGGAGGTACCTTGCTCTCGATAGATCGTGATGGCGCGCGCGTCGTCCCGTTTGGCAAGGCGCTTGCTGTTCTCGTCTCGGATCAGGCTATGGTGGTGATAGACCGGCGTAGGCAGGCCAAGCAGGCTCTGCAGCAGGACATGGATTTGGGTCGCGTCGAACAGATCCTCGCCGCGTACGACATGGGTGATGAACTGATCGGCATCGTCGACGACTACGGACAGATGGTAGGAACTTCCCATATTCCGGCGCACGAGGATTATGTCACCGACCGAATGGATCAAGTGCTCGGGTTGAAGATGATGCATTCCAAAGAACTTGGGGCCGGTTTCACAAAATGATGTTAGATCAGCCGCTTCAAGCGCTTTGCGCATGTTGAGCCTCAACACATCGTTTGCGCCAGCATCGGAAAGCGGGCGCTTCCGGCAGGTGCCGGGATAGATGCGCCCATCCGGGCCGAATTGGGGTACACCTTCCTGAGGTGCCCCAGCGGCGGCTTCAATATCAGCGCGGTTGCAGGAACAAGGATAGACCAGGTTCTGCTTGATCAGCTCTTCTAGCGCTTGCTGATATCGCGGCAACCTATTCGATTGCCGCATAACAGGTTGCGGCCAGCGCAACCCAAGCCAAGACAGGTCTTCATAGATTTGCTCTTCCCAGTGCAGGCGAGATCGGGACTGATCTATATCCTCAATCCGCAGCAGGAACTGTCCGTTTTCGGCTTTGGCCATATCCTGCGCCAAAAGCGCAGAATAGGCGTGACCAAGATGCAGAGGTCCTGTAGGAGATGGGGCAAAACGGGTGGTGAAGGTCAAGCTTTTTCAACAACGTAGACGTCAGATTTCATGTCCATGCCGGGCAGATGCGGACCGTATTCGCGAAACAGCAGCCGCGCGTGGCCCATGTCCAGCCAGTCATTCAGCCGAGAGGTATACGTGTGATCAGCCAGAGTATAGTCGTTAAACGAAAACGCCAGATATCCGTTGCGTGGCAAAGCGTTCATCAGCAGATCGAAGGTCTCTGGCGGCGCCGCGCCCGAACCGATCACGCCGATGGCGGTGATCGCGGTGTAGGAGCCTGCCTCGATCGGCTCGGGATCAGTGAGTTCAAAACCTATGAGATTGCGGTATACGCCTTTGGCTGCGGCTTGTTCTAGCATCTTCGGCGTCGGGTCCATCCCGTCGATAACTCGAAAGCCCGCTTTGTAAAGCGCCACGCCTGACAGCCCAGTTCCGCAGCCATAGTCCAAGATAGGGACCTGATCATCTGGCATATACGACTTCAGCGCAGCCGAAACGCGATCCGGGGTAACGTAGCCATGCTCTCCCACCTCATCATCGTATGAGGCCGCCCATTTCTGGTAGTGGTCGCGGGTTTCCTGGGCCGAGTTCAATCCATACGTATTTTTCAGAAACTTATCGCTCATACCTTATGTTAGGCGCAGGCGGGGCAGATCGTCCAGTCAGCAATGCGCCAACCAGTCCGACCAAGCCGACTTGGCGCGGTCGGTATAGGCCTTATAGCGATCCTTACGGCCCCGGCGGCCGCCCTTCAGGCCGTCCACGGGGCGGAACAGGCCGAAATTCACGTTCATCGGCTGGAATGTTTTGGCGTCTGCACCGCCAGTGATGTGGTGGATCAGAGCGCCCATGGCACTGTCCTGCGGAACATCGGGCAGAGTCCGACCCAGAATTTCAGCGGCGGCGAGGCGACCGGCCAGCAGGCCCATCGCGGCGCTTTCCACATAACCTTCGACCCCGGTGATCTGACCGGCAAATCGGACATTGGGCCGAGATTTCAGCCGCATTTGCGCATCCAGCAAGGTTGGAGAGTTGATGAAGGTATTGCGATGAATGCCTCCAAGCCGCGCAAAGCTGGCATTCTCAAGCCCCGGAATCATGCGAAATACATCTGTTTGCGCGCCGTATTTCATCTTGGTCTGAAAACCCACGATGTTGAACAGAGTGCCCAGAGCGTTGTCTCGGCGCAGCTGAACTACGGCATGTGGTTTTACATCCGGCTGATGCGGGTTGGTCAGGCCCACGGGCTTCATCGGACCATGCCGCAGAGTTTCGTGGCCACGTTCAGCCATAACTTCAATCGGCAGGCAGCCGTCGAAATATCCGGCGGTTTCGCCTTCGTGGAACTCTGTCTTGTCGGCGGCCAGCAGAGCATCGATGAACGCTTCATACTGGTCGCGGTCCATTGGGCAGTTCAGGTAGGCGGTCCGCTCTTCCTCAGTCTCGCCCTTGTCATAACGGGACTGCATCCAGGCCTGGCTCATATCGATGCTGTCGGCATAGACGATAGGCGCGATGGCGTCGAAGAAGGCAAGTGCCTCAGCCCCGGTTTCCGCGCGAATGGCATCTCCCAAAGCGGCAGAAGTCAGCGGACCGGTAGCAAAGATCCAATGGCCTTCGGCAGGTAGCGAAGTAAATTCTTCGCCGGTAACAGACACGCGCGGATGAGCTTTGAGCTTGGCTGTTACCGTCTCAGCAAATGGATCGCGGTCTACCGCTAGCGCTCCGCCCGCGGGTAAGCGGTGGGCGTCTGCAGTAGTCATGATCAGACCATTGGCCGCGCGCATCTCCCAATGCAACAGGCCCACGGCGTTCTGCTCATCGTCGTCCGAGCGGAACGAATTCGAACACACCATCTCGGCCAGATTGCCGGTTTGATGCGCAAACGTGCCCACTTGAGGCCGCATTTCGTGGATCACGACGTCCACACCCATCTCTGCGGCCTGCCAAGCGGCCTCGGACCCGGCCATGCCGCCGCCCACGATATGCAATTTCTCTGTCATGGGCTGCCACATAGGGCACTGCAACGTCCTGCGCAATGCGCAGTATTGGGTGTATTTTCTTAGGAGGGTCTTGGGGTCGCCGCTGCGGGAATGTCAACGCCGGTGAGAGAAACCAGCTTGGAGGGACCTTCCGCCCACGGCGACCCAAAAGTCATAAGAGGCCTCAGCCTTGACCCACCATTGCCACAGTGTCGCCCTTTTGAAAAGTGCAAAAATGCGAACAGTAGGTAAAAATGCATAAAATAATCGCGTTATTGCTGCCAATTAGGCGGTCGTTTCTCGATAAATGCGGTTATGCCTTCTTCGGTGTCACGATGCATCATATTCTGTGCCATTACCTCGGCGGTATAGTCATAGGCCTGTTCCGTGGACATCGGAAGCTGTTGATAGAACGCCTCTTTTCCGATCTTTACAGCTGCGCCCAGCTTGGCCGCCAGTTTCTCGGCCAAGGCATTGGTTTCCTGTTCCAACTGATCGGCGGGCACGACGCGATTGATCAGACCCAACTCAGCGGCGCGGTCAGCGCTGATAAAATCTCCGGTCGTCAACATTTCAAACGCCTGTTTCCGCGGAATGTTCCGGCTGAGCGCCACCATTGGCGTAGAGCAGAACAGGCCGATATTGACGCCGTTGACGCCAAATCGCGTCCCTTCAGCGGCCAAAGCCAGATCACAGGTGGCGACCAACTGACAGCCAGCGGCTGTCGCGATGCCATGGGTCTGCGCGATGACAGGTTGGGGCAGGGACTGAATCGACATCATCATCTTGGCGCAGCGATCGAAAAGGTCCTGGAAATAGCAAAGTCCACCATCCGGAGCTTGCCGCCCCTGAGTCATCTGCTTCAGATCATGCCCCGCGCAGAACGCCTTGCCCGCACCTGAGAGAATGACAACCCGAATCGATTTGTCCTCGCGCAGGGCGTCCAGTTCGGCCTGAAGGGCGGCCAACATCTCGTCGCTCAGTGCATTCAGGCGCTCAGGCGCGTTCATCTCAAGCCGCGCAATGGCGCCTGTGTCGTTACGTTCCAGAATTGCCATCTTGCCCTCCTGCTGGCTGTTGGGCCAACTCTAGGGGGGCAGGGCGAAGAGGGGAAGCATGTCGTTAGCGCTAAACAAAAAAGAACTGGCTGAGTATCTGACACAGGTATTTCCGCAGGTTCACGGAGATTTCGTCGTTGAGGACCTGACCGAGACGACCATCACAATGCGGCTGCGGGTCAAAGACAGGCATCTGCGCCCGGGCGGTACGGTCTCAGGGCCGTCTATGTTCGGCTTGGCTGACGTGTGTGTCTATGCGATGGTTCTGGCGCGCAAAGGACGGCAATCACTGGCGGTCACCACCAGCAGCTCGATGGACTTTCTTCGGAAGCCCGAAGGTGGCAGGGACATGATCGCTGAGTGTCGCCTGCTGAAACTCGGGCGGACACTGGCTGTAGGTGACGTGCTTATGTATTCCGAGGGATCGGATAAGCCGGTTGCGCGGGCCAGCATGACTTATTCCATACCGCCCGAAGGCTCCGCAGCGGCCGCGTTCGGATAAAAAAGGCCGGGGGCAAGCCCCGGCCAGGAAGAGGTCCCATGAAAAAAGGGACTGGGGATAACTTACCTCATCCAGAAATAGCGACTGGTTTCGACGTCAGCCTGAGGGCGGGTCAGACCGACGTCCCGCAACAGCCTGTCATCCAGCTTACCCAGATTGATGCGACTGCGGCGGCGTTGCTCCCACTGAGTGACCGACGCCGCAAACCGCACGGCCAGAACCGCGATCAGCGGCAGCCGGGGGCTGTCGTTCAGCAGTATGAGGGCGGGGTTGTGCATTGCGCGTGTCATAGTGGGTATCCTTTCAAATTGTATTGACACAAAGTTGAGATGTTCGATATATTGAGTTGATACATTCAAGATTGTGTCGAAATCAAAGGAAGAATTGTAATGGATACAATTTGGCCGGAATCGCTACCCAAAGCGAAGGGTCCAAAATACACTTTGGTCGCCGATACGATTCGAAAAGCAATTGAAAACAAAACACTGGAGGTTGGCGTGAAGCTGCCCCCGGTGCGCGATCTTGCGTATCGATTGCAGATCACACCGGGCACGGTTGCACGGGCTTATACCATTCTGACGGACGAGGGATTGTTACAAGCCGAAGTCGGACGTGGTACATTTGTCGCCCCTCCGCGATCACCGATCCTTGATGATGTCTGGTCGCGGCAGTTGCATTTGCGGGATGGCAAGCACGACGCCAATGTCAGCCTGTTCAGCCCACGCCTGCCTGATGTGGGGCAGGTTACGTTGATCCGAGAGTGCCTGACCAAGGTCGCACAGGGTGATCCGCGTATGTTCATGAACTATCCAACGCGCGACGCCTATCAGCCTGTGCGGCAAGTGGTGGTGGATTGGCTCTCAGACCTACCATTGGGTGCGGTAACGGCGGATGATATCGTTCTGACGCATGGCGGTCAGAGCGGGCTTTGCGTTGTGTTCCAGACCGTCCTCAGCGGAGCCAAACCCGTGGTTCTGGTCGAAGACCTGTCCTATGCAGGCTTCCGCCGGGCCGGAGAATTGATGCGGGCAGATGTTGTTGGTGTGAAAATGGATAAATGGGGCATCAGCCCCGATGCCCTGGATCACATTCTGAGGCAAACACAGGCGCAGGCAATTTGCGTCTCACCCGAAGTGCAGAACCCGACTGGCGGGCATTCACCGCTGGAGCGCCGCAAGGAAGTGGTTGAGGTCGCGCGCAAGCACGATCTGCAGATCATCGAAGACGACTGCTATCGCATGGGCGACGCTCGCGCGCCCAGCTATCGCGCGCTGGCGCCAGAACGAGGCTGGCATGTCTCTTCGATCTCAAAAACTCTGACACCCGCGTTGCGTGTCGGTTTTGCCATCGCTCCAAAAGAGCGTAGCGTCGATCTACGCAGGTCGGCGGAATATGGGTATTTTGGGCTCGCTCAGCCATTGGCAGAATTGACCCGGTTATTGCTAAGCCATCCTTCTGCGCGGCAACTCGCCTCTGAGGTCCGCTCCAAGACGGGTGAGTATGTCCGCGTCGCTGTGAATGCCCTTGGAGGTTTCGATTTGAACTGGGACCCGCATATTCCGTTCCTTTGGCTAAACCTGCCCTCGGGTTGGCGGTCGGCCGCCTTCAGCCGGGCTGCCGAGCGGGAAGGGATCCAACTGCGATCAGCCGACGAGTTCGCCCTGCGCGACGGGCGTGCGCCGAATGCAGTGCGCATTGCCGTGAACGGGCATGTTTCGTTGTCTCAGTTCGAAGATGCAATGCTGCGTTTGCGGGCATTGCTGGATACTCCGCCCGAACAGATCAGCGTTTAGGACAAAGGCACCGGGTCTCCAAAGAAACCGGCCAGATGGGCGATCTTGCCTTGTGCGTCCAAGCGAATGAAATCATGACCAGCGACCATGACCGCACCGTCTGGCGCGACCATGTGCCAAGTGAAATGAACCACATCATGATGTGTGGTTGGTTCGCTGGTGATATCAACCCGTCCATTTGTGTCGTCCAAGACCGCGCCAATATGTGCGCTCAGTTGATCTCGCCCCGAAACATCCGCCGTTGGATCGACATAGCGGCCGGTCTCTGCAAAACAACGTTCGAGCAGGTCGCGCCGGCGTTCCGGATCGGTTTCCTGCCACGCCGCTCCATAGTCAGCGATGACCTGTTTCAATTCCTGCATGACAATCTCCAATCTAAAACTCGATCAGCGGGCTACACCTGAGCTTCACAGGGTTCGACATAGTAGTGACATTCTTGGGGTAAAATAATACCTATTTTATAAGTTATTGTTATTGTTGTTAATAATCTGAATTGCGTGTGTTGACCTGCATTGCGAGTAGGTCTAAACCCCCTCCATCGAATTCGGACCGCTCCGTAAGGGGGCGGTCTTTCACATCAAACAGGACTATCCTGCCATGAAAACCTTTTCTGCAACACCTGCAGACATCGACAAGAAATGGATCCTGATCGACGCCGAGGGCGTTGTTCTGGGCCGCCTTGCTTCGATCGTCGCCATGCGCCTGCGTGGCAAGCACAAAGCGTCGTTCACCCCGAACATGGACATGGGCGACAACGTCATCGTCATCAACGCTGACAAAATCCAGATGACCGGCAAGAAGCGCGAAGAAAACTTCTACTGGCACACTGGCCACCCGGGCGGCATCAAGTCGCGCACCAAGCAGCAGATCCTTGAGGGTGCACACCCCGAGCGCGTTGTGACCCAGGCGGTCAAGCGCATGCTGCCGGGTAACCGTCTGGCGCGTCAGCAGATGACCAACCTGCGCGTTTACGCCGGTGCCGAGCATCCCCACGAGGCGCAAGCGCCCGAAGTTCTGGACGTAAAGTCCATGAACAAGAAAAACACCCGGAGCTAATGACCGATGGCTGATCAGATCAATACTCTCGAAGAGCTGAGCGCCGTCGCAGGCGTTGAAACCGTGGCCGAAGAAGTCATCGTACGTGAACCCGTACGTGACGAACTGGGTCGTTCGTATGCCACCGGCAAGCGTAAAGACGCTGTTGCCCGCGTTTGGATCAAGCCGGGCTCCGGCAAGGTCACCGTGAACGGCAAAGATCAGGACAAGTACTTCGCTCGTCCCGTTCTGCAGCTGATCCTGCGCCAGCCGTTCCAGGTTGCTGGTGTTGAAGGCGAATTCGACGTTGTTGCAACCGTCAAAGGCGGTGGCCTGACCGGTCAGGCCGGTGCGGTCAAGCACGGCATCTCAAAAGCCCTGCAACTGTACGATCCCTCGCTGCGTGGCGCTCTGAAAGCCGCTGGCTTCCTGACCCGCGACAGCCGCGTTGTGGAACGTAAGAAATACGGTAAGCGCAAAGCACGTCGTTCGTTCCAGTTCTCGAAGCGTTAATCGCTACGGACACAAAATTGGAAAGGGCTCGCAATTGCGAGCCCTTTTTCTTTGGTGGGTTTATTCTTCGTAAACCAGTTTCCAGGCACCATTTTCCACGACGCTGACAAAGACGGTATCTGCGCCCTGATGGTCGTCCGGGCCATAGGTGATCTGGTTGCCGACCAACTCGTCCATGTAATCCAGCGACTCCATCGCAGCGATAAAGCTGTCATGAGTGAGGTCAGGTCCTGCGGCTTCCAGCGCCTTGACCATCATCTCGGCCGCTGAATAGCCCAGCATCGAGAAACCGACCGGGTCTTCGCCCGTGGCCGCTTTGTATTCCGCGATGAAAGCAGCCGGGGCGGGCTCTTCGGCGCGGGCCCACAGGTCCAGCCAGGACGCTGCAGCGTAAAAACCATCCGTCACACCGCCGGGCACCTGTGCCACAACGGTCAGAAAGCTGGCCGAGGTGCCGAGAAACTTCATATCGGTCAGACCCATCTTCTTGGCCGTTCCAACAACGGTGATCGCCTGACGCACACCGAGCGCCATCGTGACGATATCGCAACCTTCTTCCTTAAGCTTGCTCAAGGACCCGACGAAATCCGTCTCGTCTGGCTTGTGGGTGGTCTCTGCACCAAAAGCAATGCCAGCCTCTTCGGCCCCGGCTTTGCTGCCTTCCAGAATTTCCTCGCCGAAATCGGTGGGCAGATACATGGTGCAAACGGTTTGCGAGCCAAACTCACCGTTCAGATATTTCACACCGATCCGCGCCTGATCATAGTAGGTCGAGAACGAGGTAAACTTGTTCTTCACAGGCTCTTTCAGCATTTGCCGCGCCGCGGTCAGGGGGGCGACGTTAGGAATACCTTTCGGGTCCAGCAGCTTGAACCCAGCGACATTCATCGGCGTGCCCAGTGACTGCAACATGGCAAACACCTTGTCGCGGTTCAGCAGCTTGTTATAGCCCTGCATCGCGCGCGGCATCTGATAGCCGTTGTCCTCGACCACAAAGCGAATCTTGCGCCCGTGAACACCGCCCTCGGCGTTGACCCGGTCAAAGACCACATTTGCGCCCTTGGTCGCTGGCACGCCCACGGCCGCGAATATACCGCTGAGGTCATTCACCGATCCGATGACGATCTCATCATCCGTCACGCCTTGGGTTTGTGCCCAGCCCATCGTGGCAGATGCAGTCAATGCCGTGGCTGCGGCAATGCCCTTAAACAAATGTTTCATTCTTCTCCTCCCTGTTGGGTCGCCCCTTAACTAATTGTACATATCTTCAATGAGATGTGCGTGTTTCTTTTCCACCAGACCACGCTTGAGTTTCATCGTGGCGGTCAGCTCTTCATCCTCAGCGGTGAGCAACACATCGATCAGCCGGAAATCCTTGATCTGTTCGACCCGTGCAAAGTCCTTATTGACTGCTGCGATTTCATCGCCGATCAGCGCCGTCACTTCAGAGGCCGCACAGAGGGAGGCGAAGTTCGAGAATGGAATCTTCCGCTCCTGCGCGAATTTCTCGACGTTTTCCTGATCGATCATCACCAGCGCTGTCAGATATTTGCGCCGATCCCCGATGATCACGGCGTCTGAGATATATTGGCTGAATTTCAGACCACTCTCGATCTCAGCAGGTGTGATGTTCTTGCCGCCTGCGGTGATGATGATGTCTTTCAGGCGGCCTGTGATTGTAACAAAACCTTCCTCGTCGATATGCCCCATGTCACCGGTGCGCAGCCAACCGTCGCAGGTGAAGCTCTCAGCTGTCTTGGCATTATTGCGCCAGTAGCCCTGAAAGACATTCAGACCTTTGACCTGAATCTCTCCCTCTTCCGAGATCCGCAGATCGTTGCCGGGAACCGGTTTTCCAATGGTGCCGATCTTGTTGGCCTCAAGCGTGTTCAGAGCCGAGATGCCTGCGGTTTCGGTCATCCCGAAGCCTTCGACGATGGGTACACCGATGGCCCAGTACCACCTGAGCAAATCCGGTGAGATCGGAGCAGCGCCCGAACCTCCGCGCCGCATCCGGTCCATTCCCAGCATCCGGCGCAGATTGTGTAAGACCAGCCGGTCCCATAACCAGAACCGCAGCCCAATCATCAGGGGGACGGGATTGCCGGCAAGGATATAGTCTGCCCGCGCCATGCCCGCCTTCAGCGCCTGCCTAAAGGCGAAACGCCCAGTCGGTGTTGCTTCTTTCGCCATGAACATGACGTGAGAATAAAT
Organism: Ruegeria sp. C2; assembly: GCF_056537765.1. Taxonomy (NCBI): domain Bacteria; kingdom Pseudomonadati; phylum Pseudomonadota; class Alphaproteobacteria; order Rhodobacterales; family Roseobacteraceae; genus Ruegeria; species Ruegeria sp. C2. The sequence goes on from NZ_JBQFRZ010000001.1 coordinate 815,533, forward strand.
CTTCTCCCACACACGGGGGACGGCGGTGAAGGTGGCCGGAGAGACCTCTTGCAGGTTCGCGAACACCGTTTCGGGGCTCTCCGCGAAATTCACCGTGCTTTTTGTCGCCAGTGGGTAATAGATCGAAACATCGCGCTCCAGAACATGGCAGAGCGGCAGGAAACACAGCTGTTCGTCCGTCGCGAGTGAGGGCAGGGAATGCGCTCCGCCCTCAATCGCGGCCATGATGTTCTCATGGCTCAGCATGGCGCCCTTGGGGTTGCCGGTCGTACCCGAGGTATAGATCAGCAGAGCAGTATCCTGCGGCGTGGCCCGCGCGATTTCGGCCTCAAACGCGCCGGGTTCGTCGGCCTCGGTCTGCTGACCCAGAGCATACAGATCTCCGATCATCATGCAGCGGGGATGACTGAGGTCGTGCAGGCCTTCGTCCTCAAGGATAATGACCTTGAGCAGATCGGGCAGATTCTCTTCGACTTCAAGGAACTTGTCCAACTGCTCTTCATCTTCAACGATCAGAAATCGGCTGTCGCTGTCATTGATCAGGTACTTCAGCTGGTTGGCCGAATCCGTGGTGTAGACGCCCGAAGCAATCCCTCCGACGCATTGGATGCCCATATCGAACCACGCCCATTCCTTGCGGTCCTCGGACAGGATCGAGACGACCTCGCCACGCTGCAGGCCCAGCTTGCGCAAGGCCAGCCCGATCCATTTGGCGTGCTGCCAGTATTCGGCCCAGGAATAGGACTTCCAGATACCGAAATCCTTCTCACGATGCGCGGTGCGCGACCCCAACTCGGCGCATCGTTTCTGGAACAGCTCGCAAATCGTGGTGCAGCCATCGACGCGCAGGGGCCGCTGTCCGGGTGTTGCGTTGAACCGCACGCCGTTGATCGTGGTCTGAGGGGGAAGGGGGCTTGCATCCATCTGGCTCACCTCCAGGTCTTCTTGCGTTTCCAGCGGCGGTTTTCCCGCGCACCTTCCTCCTGAACGCCCAGATAGAAATTCTGGATATCCTCGGACTGCAGCAAGGTTTCAGCCGCGCCATCCATGACGATCCGCCCGATCTCCATCACATAGCCATGGTGGGCAAGCTCCAGCGCCGCATTCGCATTCTGCTCAACCAGCATCATTGTCATGTTCTGCTCGTCATTCAGGCGTTTCAGGATGCCGAAAATCTCTTGCACCAGCAGTGGGGACAGGCCCAGCGAAGGCTCGTCCAGCAGCATGATGCGTGGGTTGGCCATAAGGCCTCGCCCGATTGCCAGCATCTGCTGCTGCCCGCCAGATAGCGTACCAGCCTCTTGTGTGCGGCGCTCTTTCAAGACGGGAAAATATGAAAAAACCAGATCGCGATCATGATCGATCTGGCCTTTATCCGAAAGGGTATAGGCCCCAAGGCTCAGGTTTTCATCAACCGTCAACAGCGGGAAAACCTCGCGTCCCTCCGGCACATGAACGATGCCCTGCTGCACCACCTTATGTGGTTCCGATCCCTGTATCTGCTGACCATCAAATGTGATCGTGCCTTTTTCAGGATCCATCACGCCTGATACGGTTTTCATCAGAGTCGTCTTGCCCGCGCCATTTGCGCCCAGGATCGAGACGATCTGACCCGGGTGCACATCCAGCGATACACCGCGAATGGCCATGATCGGACCATAGAAGCTTTCGATATTGCGGATGCTGAGGATCGGTTGGCTCATGAGGCCTTTCCCAGATAGGCCTCGACCACGGCCGGATGCGATTGAACTTCTGCCGGGGTTCCTAGCGCAAGTTTTGCTCCGTCTGCCATCGCCAGCACCCGGTCGGAAACGCCCGAGACCAGTCCCATGTCATGTTCCACCATCAGAACGGTGATCCCCATCTGCCGCCGGATATCATCAATCCACCAGCGCATATCGGTGGTCTCTTCCACCGACAGGCCCGAGGCGGGTTCGTCCAGCAGCAGCAACTTCGGATCAGTGGCAAGCGCGCGGGCGACCTCGACCACCTTGCGCACGCCGTAAGGCAGGCCCGAGATCATCTTGTCGCGAAAGGCCTGAAGATCGAGGAAGTCGATGATTTCCTCAACCTTTTCGCGGTTTTCGATCTCTTGCCTGCGCGCGGAAGGCGTGAACAGGATTTCCGAGATCAGGTTGGTCTTGCGATGGCGGTGACGCCCGACCAGAAGGTTCTGCAAAACGGTTGCGTGCTCGAACAGCTCGATATTCTGGAACGTCCGCGCAACACCATAAGCCGCGACGGCCGAGGGTTTGACACGCAGCAGGTCATGCCCATCAAACCGGATCGCCCCGGCAAAGGGGTCGTAAAAGCGCGAGATCAGGTTGAAGACCGTCGATTTTCCCGCGCCGTTCGGGCCGACAATGGCGAATACCTCGCCCTCCTGGACTTCGAATGACAGGTCATCCACCGCAGTCAGCCCGCCGAACTTGAGTGTTACGTTTTCGAACTCCAGCAGGCTCATCTCAGACGCTCCGTCTTGAGGTAGGATTTCTGCCGTTTGAACATGTCCTTGCGGTAGAAGGGAAACAGCTCGAACCATGTTCGGATTTTCAGCCAGCGACCATACAGACCCATTGGCTCAAACAGGATGAAAGCAATCAGGATCATGCCGAAGATGCCAAACTCCAACCCCGGAATGGCGACCGTGTTGCCGCCAAACAGGACGGCCGCGTATTCCTTTGAAATCGACAGGAACTGCGGAAGAAACCCGATCACGATTGCCCCCAGAAACGCGCCATGGATCGAACCTAGTCCGCCGATAACGATCATCATCAGCAATTGGATCGAGATCACAACACTGAACGTCTCATTGTTGAACGCCCCAGCAAACAGCCCCATTAGCGCACCCGCCAGACCGGTGACCGCGCAGGACAGCGCAAACGAAATCGTTTTGGTGCGTGCGATATCAACGCCCATGGCTTGCGCCGAGACCTCAGAATCCCGTGCAGCGATAAAGCTGCGACCCAAAGGCGAGCGCAGCAGGTTGATATACACAAAAGTGACGATGACGGCGACGGTCAGCACCAGCCAGAAGAACTGTCCCGGCGTGGCCCAGCGGTCGACCAGATGCCCGAAGATTTCGACGCCACCAAGATATTTGCCGGCAACGCCTCCGGTGATGGGCTCGGCCAGAACAATGATGTCGTCCATCAGCACGGACAGGGCCAGCGTGAAAATCGCCAGATAGATGCCGTGCAGGCGTAGGGCAGGGATGGCGACCGTTGCGCCGACGATGCCGGTCAACAGGCCTGCCAGCGGGAAAGCCAGCAAAAAGGGCACGCCTGCTTCGATCAGGATGACATTTGCATAACACCCGACGGCCAGAAAGGCGGCATGGCCAAGGCTGGCCTGCCCGGTATGACCGGTCAGGATCATCAGGCCGAGCCCTGCAATGGCCCAGATCAGAACATTGGTCAGTTCCCCAAGATAGAAATCGTCCAGCCACCAAGGTGCGGCGGCAACGATGGCCAACAGGATCAGGTAAAGGCTTAGCTGATAACCGTCCTTCCACGGACGAATGTCCTGCATATAGTTGGTTTTGAAAACAACCCGCATGGCGATCAGACCTTCTTGACCCGCACTTGGCTAAACAGCCCGTGCGGTCGGAAGATCAGCACCGCCAGCAACAAGGCATAGGGGGCAATCTGACTATACCCAGCAGCGATATAGCGGCTGGCGAAAGGCTCAATGACACCTACGATAAGTCCTCCGACCAGGGCGCCGGGCAGGCTGCCGAACCCGCCGATCACCGCAGCCGCGAAAGCCTTGATCCCCAGCAATCCGGTTGTGGGATCAACCGAGCCCTTTGCCGCGAACAAAATCCCGGCAATCCCCGCAACAACTCCGGCCAGAGCCCAGATAAACCCCTGCACCTGCTTGACCGGGATGCCCATATAATACGCCGCCAATTGGTTCTGAGACGCGCCTTGCATCGCAAGCCCCAACTTGGTTTTGCTGAAAAACACGTATAGGCCCCATGTCAGCAGGACGGTGACAACGATCACGGCCACATCCTCCATTCCCAGGACCAGACTACCAAAACGGAATTCCTTACCCGCGAGAGGGTTCTGGAGAGTTTGCGGCTCATGCCCCCAGATCAGCCCGGCGACAAATCGGATTACAAAGCCTAATGCGATGGTCAGGATCACCACAGCTGTCTGGCTTTCGCCAAACAGGCGGCGGATGATCAGCCGGTCGACCAGATACCCCAACGCCCCCATGATCCCCAATGAGATCGGCAGCGCCAACCAAAAGGGCAGGCCCATATACTCTGTGTTGGTCAGGCCGATGGTAACGAAAGCACCCAGCATCATGAAATCGCCCTGCGCGAAATTCACCGCCTCGGTGGCCTTGTAAATCAACACAAAGCCAAGAGCGATCAGGCCATAGACACAGCCGTTCGCCAGCCCGCTGATCAGCAGCTGTGCGTTATCCAATCTCACCCTCCCTCAGCCGGATTTGCCCGGCGCTTTGTTCTACTATGGCGTGATAATCACCTTGCCGTCACTCTTTTTCAGCGCGTTCGCGAGATTTGGCAAAACCTCCCGTAAAGAAAGCCGGGCCGACACGTCCGTGCGCCACCGGCCATCCGCAAACCGCGCTTGAACTTCACCAACAACGCGCATCTGATCAGCAGGGGGTGTGTCCATCATCCAGCGGGTCAGCCAGAACCCTTCAATCTGTTTGCTCATGAATATCAGCTGACCCATCTGTGTCAGCGTCGGCAATTCGGGACTGAGTTTGCCGTAGCACACCCAGCGCGCGCCATTTGGCATGGCGCAGAAAACCTGCTCGGAGAGCTGATCGGCGACAGCATCCAGAAAGACACGGGGTTTCAGGGCTGCGCTGATCTTTGCGAACTGATCTGCAACATCGGCATCACCGGTCACCAGAACTTCGGCAGCTCCAAGCTCTTTCATTGTGTCCGACGTTTCCGCCCGGCGCACCAGCGCGATTGGCTTCAAACCCAGATCACGCCCCAAGCTGCACATAAGTTTGCCTAGCTGACTGGTCGCGGCAGAGACTACAAAAGCCTCTCCGGCGTCGCGGGCAATATCCACCATCGCCATCGCAGTCAGAGGGTTCACGATCTGAGCAGCACCGTCCTCATCCGAAATGTCCGGTCGCAGGGGGATACACATCATCGCTTGCGTCATCACATATTCGGCCCAAGCGCCTGAACCCGCCGCGACAAAGGCCACACGCTGCCCCTGCAGCGCTTCGGCCCCACTACCTGTTGCGACGACATCGCCACAACCTTCGAATCCAGCGGCGGCGCCTTTGACGCGTGGCTGGCCATATTCACCCTTGATGAAGTGGATATCGGAGGGATTGACCGAGGCAGTGCGAAGTTTGATCAGAACCTGCCCGGGGCCTGGCGTGGGGACGGGAAGCTCTGCTTCGGCCAGCCAATCAGACGCCTCAGTCAATGTTGGCCCCGTGGCGCTGCCCGAATACCCTTCATGAGTTTGAACAATAGCGAACATCGTATCGGGCAGGGCGGTCATATGGGATTCCATCGTTACGTTATCTGTGCAGCGGAAGCCTCTGACAAAGCGATCTAATTCCGCGGAATATCTGCTTAGAGGCAAGCAAAGTCAGCCGTCAGGGTCAATCCGCAAAGTCAGTGACGCCGCGGAATCCATTGATTGGCAGTGCGGGTTGGCCTGATGTGGCCAACCCGGCGCGTGTTTTAGGGTTGGGACATCAGCGTGCGCAGGTCCTGAATCTTGGCTACCACGGTTTCTGGCGAAGCTTTGATGTCATCGAGGATCTGGATCACCTGTGTTTTGACATTCTGCGCCAATGCGCTGTCCTGCACAGAAGCAACCATCGCATCATAGTCAAAATTTTGCGCGGTCAGCATCCCGTCCTGCACCCAGGTGTTCAGAAGCTCCTGGCCCTGCGCAGCAAGGGCTGCCACCTGATCGCCTGCCGCAGCGGCGGCCGTATCCGCCTGTTCGGCCACCGCGTTTGCGGCGTCGCTGGCCTGTTCGGTAACTGATGAGGCCGCTTCGCTGGCCTGATCCGCGAGCGATGAAGCCGCCTCGGACGCCTGCTCGGTTGCTTCATTCAATGCTTCAGTTGCAGCTTCTTGCGCGGCGGAAGCGGCTTCACCTACCGCTTCGGTCGCATCCTCAGCAGCGGCTTGCAGCTTTTCAGCCGGTGTGGGCTCGGGTTTGGTTGCAAAATAAAAGGCGCCAGCGCCAATGGCGGCGATGACAACGATAAGTAGTAGGCGTGACATAAGTGTCTCCTTCAAAAGATGTGTCGCCGAGATGGGTTAAATCTACCCCGGCTCAAAGGGGAAAACCCGTGAAATTGCAGCATATTCCGGGTTTGAGCCATGGCACGCTGATTAACCCCACAGTCAACGGCGGGTTCACGCCGCCAGCGATCGCTGTGGCCAATTTTTTTGATGTTGGGGCTTGAAGAATTGTGGCGGAGAGACAGGGATTCGAACCCTGGGTGGGCTTGCACCCACAACGGTTTTCGAGACCGCCCCGTTCGACCACTCCGGCACCTCTCCGCGGGGGTCTGTGAGGGGGGGATTTAGTGAGGAACGCGCAGGGGTGCAAGCAGAAAATTCCCGAAATTCACTAAGACGGGATTTTCCATTGCCAGTACGCAGAAAACACCTAGGCTGATAGTCATGACCTATCATCTACGCCGTTTCACCCTTTGGCTTGTCCTGCCGCTGCTCGCCTTCACTTCAACCGCCCAAGCAGCGAACCGCGACCGGATCGAGGCGTTTCTGACCACAACCGGTTTCGATGTGGCGCTTGAGAGCATTGCACTGGCTTCGGCCTCGGCCCCGCAAATGCTGGGGATTGATGCTGACGGCTTCGGCTCGGATTGGAGCAGGCTGACCGAAGAGGTGTTCGATACCGAAGAGATGCACGATACAGCCGTTTCGATACTCGAACAGACCCTCAACGACGATGCCCTGAAACATGCGGTTGAATTCTACGCGTCGGATCTGGGGCAAAGACTGGTTGTTGCTGAGAACGCCGCGCATATGGACGACGATGACGCGGCGAAACAGCAGCAAGGGCAGGAGATTGTGTCCGAGTTGATCAAAAGCGGCTCGAACCGCGTCGAAAGCTTGAAGCGGATGAACCGGGCTGTGGATGCAAGCGATACATCTTTGCGGGCTCTGCAGGAAATTCAGGTGCGGTTTTTGCTGGCGGCCAGCGCGTCCGGCATCATTGAACTGCAACTCAATGGCGACGAATTGCGTGAGATGATGCGACAGAACGAGGGCGAAACGCGTCGGTCCTTGCAGATATCTGCACTGGCAGGCGCGGCCTATACGTATCAGGACTTCTCGGATGCGGATGTAGATGCCTATGTCGAAGCGCTGGAGCAGCCGCTGATGCAGGAGGTGTATGAGCTGCTGAATGCCATTCAGTACGAGATCATGGCCATGCGCTTTGAGGTTCTGGCCACGCGTATGGCCGAGCTGCGCCCTGCGCAAGACATCTGATGCGCTTACTGGACGCTGTACTGGCGCTGTTCCTATCAGCCGTCCCGCTCGCCGCTGGGGAGCAGGTTGAGCGTCTGACGCAGGCTATGCAGCTGTCAGAGTTCCTTGAAATCCTGAGCGAAGAGGGGCAGACCCAAGGCCAGTCGATAAATGAAACGATACTCGGCAGCGCGGGCGGATCCTATTTCGAGGCTCAGATCGAAGAGCTCTATGATCCGGTCTGGATGCATCAGCAAATGTCGAACGCTGTAGAACGGAATATGACCGACGCTCAACTGGAACAGGCCGCAATCTTCTTCGAAAGTGATCTGGGCCAGACCATAGTATCGCTCGAGAATTCGGCCCGCCGAGCCTTGTCCGACGATGCGATTGAGGAGATGGCCCGCGCAGCTTATGAACAGGCTGATCATGACGATGCCTTGTTCCGCCTGGTTGATGAGTATGTTCAGGTCAATGACCTGATTGAACAGAATGTCCGGGGAACACTGAGTGCCGATCTCAGCTTCTACCGGGGACTGGCGAGCGGGCAGGGGCCGCTTGCGGACGAAGGGGCGTGGCTTGAGCAGTTGCTCGCGCAGCAGGACGAAACAAAGGAAGAGACGACGGAATGGATGTACTCCTTCCTGTTAATGGCTTATCAGCCGCTGTCCGAATCCGAGATGCGGGAAAATATCGCCTTTTCACGTACCGAAACCGGACGGGCCTTGAACAAGGCACTGTTTGAAGGGTTCGATCAGATGATCGACGGCATCTCATTCCAGTTGGGACAGATTGTTGCACAGGCAATGCAAGCCTCTGATCTGTGACTGCCGAATTGGGTTGACTTTGCCCCTGAATGTTTAGATAAGCGCGCATCCCGGCCGGAATCTCCGCGCCGGGTCTCGTTATTATTGACCTATCGGGCTGGTCCCGCGGGTCGTCACACAGCCCGAAAAGGGCGCGCTGTTCGAGGTGGCCGAGGCCAGTAACACCCAACCGGGGACCACAGAACGCGGGTTAGAAAAGGAAAGACGCATGTTTGCGGTCCTCAAGACTGGCGGCAAGCAGTACAAGGTTCAGGCGGGCGATGTGCTCCGCGTTGAAAAACTGGCTGCCGACGCAGGTGAAAAAGTTCAATTCAACGATGTTCTGATGCTGGGCGGCGACGCTCCGGTTGTTGGTGCACCTTTCGTTGAAGGCGCAGGCGTACAGGCCGAAGTGATCGAACAGATCAAAGGTGACAAGGTCATCAAATTCGTCAAGCGCCGTCGTAAGCACAGCTCGAAGCGTACCGTTGGCCACCGTCAGAAACTGACTCTGGTCAAGATCACCGACATCCTGTTGTCGGGCGCTGACAAGTCGGGCATCAAAGCTGCAACCGGTTCCGCTCCGGCTGGCGAAGCGGCACCTGCTGCAAAGCCTGCCAAGAAAGCTGAAGCCAAGGCAGAGGCACCCGCCGCTGCTGCCGCTGACGATCTGACCAAGCTGAACGGTGTCGGCCCTGCCGCTGCCAAAAAGCTGGTTGAGGCCGGTATCGAGAGCTTTGCCGCTCTGGCCGCCTTGTCGGATGAGCAGATTGCTGCTATCGACACCATCAAAGTAAAACCCGAATGGGTTGAGCAAGCCAAAGAGCTGGCTCAGGGCTAAGGAGAGAGAGAATGGCACATAAGAAAGCTGGCGGTTCCTCCCGTAACGGTCGCGACTCAGCTGGTCGCCGCCTTGGCGTGAAACTGTATGGTGGCCAGGCCGCCATCGCAGGCAACATCATCGTGCGTCAGCGCGGCACCAAGTTCTGGCCGGGCGAAGGCGTAGGCATGGGCAAAGACCATACCATCTTTGCAACCACCGATGGCGCCGTGAAGTTCCATAAGGGACTTAAAAACCGCACCTTTATTTCGGTCCTGCCAGTGGCGGAGGCCGCAGAGTAAGCCGAAACCCAGAAGGTTTAAGAAAAATTCATGGGGGACCGGCACAAAGTGCCGGTCCCTTTTTCGTTTTAACGCAGTTGTGAACAAGAACCCGATGGCCGTCGCAACCACCAGTTTCCTGATTTTTGCCGCCTCTCAGGTCGGCACGCCGGGGCCAGCCAACATGGTCCTCCTGGGAACAGGTGCGCGTTATGGCTTTCGGGCGGCGCTGCCCTTTGTAGGCGGGGTCATTCTGGGTAAACAGTTGATCATCTGGCCTGTCGGGTTTGGACTGATGCAGGTGGCCGATCAGGCGCCGCTGATGTTCGAAGCGCTCAAATACGCCTCTGCTGCCTATATTTGCTGGCTGGCATGGAAAATCGCTAATCTGCGGCTTTCCAGAGGGCAGGCGGATGAGCAGGTCCCCGGCTTCTTGGCCGGGTTGGTCGTGCATCCGCTTAATCCCAAAGCCTGGGCGATGATTATCGCCGGTTTCACGGGGTTTGTCGCAGCGGGAACATCCAGCTTTAACGCAACGTTTACGATTGCTGTCTGTTTGTTGCTTTGCCAGGTGATTTTACACCCGATCTGGACTTTTGCAGGGGATCGGATCGCCCATGCGGTTGAAGGACGCCCTGCGGAAAAATATCTGATGTGGACGTTAGCGAGTGTCACTGTTGCGTCCGTACTTTTTGTGTTGTTCGGAGGAGGAACGCACTCATGAAACTTGAGACGATAATAAACCAGCCGGTCATTGAAACCGAGCGGTTCGATCTGCGCCCCTTGCGTCGGTCGGATATGGGTCTCATCGAACATTATGCAGGCGATGAGCGCGTGGCGCGCATGACTTCCAGCATACCGCATCCACTCCCGCCGGGTTCAATCGAAGCGTATGTCACGCGCGCGATGGCCGAGGACCGGGACGAGGATGTCTGGGCGATGGATGCCACCAAAGATGGCGGACCAGAACTGATCGGCGTGATTTCCCTGACCCGGCTGGACCGCAACCAGTCCGAGGTCGGTTATTGGGTCGCCCCAGTCTATTGGAATACGGGTGTGGCATCGCTGGCCGTCGAAGCATTGGTGAACGCCAACCCGCTGGAGAACGCCAACATGTTCGCCAGCGTGTTTCAGGATAACCCGGCCTCGGCTCGGGTGCTGACTCATTGCGGGTTCCAGTATCTTGGCGATGCGGAAAGTTATTCGGTGGCGCGCGATGCGAATGTGCCCACCTGGACCTATACAAAGAAACTCTGACTTGTGGCCGATGGGGCCTTTGCAGTAGGGGACACACATGAAATTTCTCGATCTTGCAAAGGTCTACATCCGGTCCGGGGCCGGAGGTGGCGGCTGCGTCAGCTTTAGACGCGAAAAGTACATCGAATACGGCGGGCCCGATGGTGGGGACGGCGGTAAGGGCGGCTCGGTCTGGGCCGAGGTTGTGGACGGGCTGAATACCCTGATCGATTTCCGCTACCAGCAGCATTTTTTCGCCAAGAACGGCCAGCCCGGTCGCGGGCAGCAGCGTACCGGCAAGGATGGTGATGATATCGTCCTGCGCGTTCCGGTTGGGACCGAGATTCTGGACGAAGACGAAGAAACCGTGATCTGCGACCTGACCGAGGTCGGCCAACGGTTCCTTCTGGCCAAGGGCGGCAATGGCGGCTTTGGCAACTTGCATTTCAAATCAGCCACCAATCAGGCCCCGCGTCGCGCCAATCCGGGGCAGGCGGGGATCGACCGCACGATCTGGCTGCGGTTGAAGCTGATTGCGGATGTGGGCCTGTTGGGCATGCCCAACGCTGGCAAGTCGACCTTTCTGGCAGCAACATCGAATGCCCGTCCCAAGATCGCTGACTATCCGTTCACTACGCTACACCCCAATCTGGGCGTTGTCGGCGTTGATAACGTGGAATTCGTCGTGGCGGACATTCCCGGTCTGATCGAAGGCGCGCACGAAGGTCGCGGAATTGGAGACCGGTTTCTTGGCCACGTGGAACGCTGTGCGGTGCTGCTGCATCTGGTCGACGGCACCTCGGACACTGTGGTTGAGGACTACCACACCATCATCACCGAACTCGAAGCTTACGGCGGAGAGCTGGCGGATAAGCCGCGTATCACCGTCTTGAACAAGATTGACGCGCTGGATGATGAGGAACGCGACCTGATCAAGACCGAACTGCAAGAGGCCGTCGGCGGCCCGGTCATGACCATGTCCGGCGTCGCACATCTGGGCGTGACCGAAGTGTTGCGTGCTTTGCGGGCACAAATCGACGAAAACCGCCTGCGTCAGAAGCCTGCTGAGGAGGCTGCGCCTTGGCAACCCTGACTCATGCCCGCCGGCTGGTGGTCAAGATCGGATCGGCCTTGTTGGTCGACCGGGACACAGGATTGCTCAGGTCGGATTGGCTGAAATCTCTGGCACAGGACGTGGCCTGGCTGAAGGGGCAGGGGACGGACGTCGTTCTGGTCTCGTCCGGGTCAATCGCGTTGGGTCGAGGCGTACTTGGCCTGCCGATGCAGAACCTGCCGCTGGAACAATCGCAGGCCGCTGCGGCCGTTGGGCAAATCCGGCTCGCCCGTGCGTATGAAGAAGCGTTGGCACCGCATGAGATCAAGACCGCCCAAGTGCTGGTTACGTTGGAAGACAGCGCAGATCGGCGACGGTACCTGAACTCGCGCGCTACTCTGGAAACTCTTCTGGGTCTGGGGGTAGTTCCTATTGTCAACGAAAACGACACAGTCGCAACGGATGAGATCCGATATGGCGACAATGACCGGCTTGCGGCGCAAATTGCCGTGACTATCGGGGCGGATCAGTTGATCCTGCTCTCGGATGTCGATGGGTTCTATTCGGGCAATCCCAACGAGGACGCATCAGCCACCCGTTACGATGTGATTGAACAAATCACGCCCGAGATCGAAGCAATGGCGGGCGATGCCGGGTCGGGGTTATCCAAAGGTGGCATGAAGACCAAACTCCTGGCCGCTAAGATGGCGACGGCGGCTGGGTGTGACATGGCAATTACCGAAGGATCGCCCCTGAACCCGCTGAAAACGCTTGAAAATGGCGCAAACTGCACTTGGTTCACCGCCACGCTCGATCCGCATGCGGCACGGAAACGCTGGATCTCGGCTATGAAACCGCGTGGTGAGATCGTGATCGACGACGGCGCGGCAAAGGCGCTCTCCAATGGCAAGAGCCTGCTACCCGCTGGCATCGTTGCGGTGAACGGAGATTTTGGTCGCGGCGATCCCGTGGCCATTCTGGATGCGCAGGCACGGAGGTTGGCACAAGGGCTCAGCCGCTATACCGCGCAAGAGGCGGATGCGATCAAAGGGCGGAAATCGTCCGAGATCGAAGCGACACTGGGTTATCCCGGCCGAGCGGCGTTGATCCACCGGGACGATCTGGCGCTGTGACGGCGCGACCTGATATACTGAAACCGAAAGGCGCTTGAGATGAAGGATTTCGACAACATTCCCGCAATGATGACCGACCTTGGTGCGCGCGCCAAAGCCGCCTCGCAAGAGCTTGCCTTTGCAAATGCCGAACGCAAGCACGCAGCACTGATTGCGGCAGCCGAAGCTGTTTGGAACAATCGCGCCGACATCATCGAAGCCAATAAGAAAGATCTTGAGTTCGGTCGCGAGAAGGGCCTTAGCCCCGCAATGATGGACCGGTTGATGCTGGATGAGGCGCGCGTTCAGGGCATGGTTGACGGTCTGCGCACAGTGGCTGATCAGGCCGATCCGGTGGGTGAGGTGATGGCCGAATGGGACATGGCCTCGGGCCTGAACATTCAGCGCGTGCGTACGCCTCTGGGCGTGATTGGCGTGATCTATGAAAGCCGCCCGAATGTGACGGCCGATGCGGGCGCTCTGTGCCTGAAATCCGGCAATGCGGTGATCTTGCGTGGCGGGTCGGAAAGTTTTCATTCATCAACTGCGATCCACGCCTGTCTGGTCGAGGGGCTGAAAGCCGCAAATTTGCCCGAAGATGCCATACAGCTTGTGCCCACCCGCGACCGCGCCGCTGTGCAAGAGCTTTTGACCATGACCGATTACGTCGACGTCATTGTGCCCCGAGGCGGCAAAGGTCTTGTGGGCCTTGTCCAACGCGAGGCCCGCGTGCCGGTCTTTGCGCATCTTGAAGGCATCGTTCATATCTATGTCGACAAAGCCGCAGATCCGCAGAAAACGCTGGATGTTGTGCTGAACGCCAAAACCCGTCGCACCGGCATTTGCGGCGCTGCAGAGTGCTTGCTGATTCATCAAGACGTGGCCGAAACGCTTGGTCGCGATCTTGTTGCGGCGCTTCAGACTGCTGGTGTCGTGGTGCACGCAGAAGGTGTGTTGGCGACTGATAATACTGTGCCCGCTACAGATGCAGACTGGGGCAAAGAATATCTCGACAGCATCATTGCCGCGCGACCCGTCGCTGATATTGATGCGGCCATCGCGCATATTCGGAGATACGGCTCAAACCACACCGATTGCATCATGACTGAGGATGCCGTCGCCGCCGATCGATTCTTCGAACGGCTAGACAGCGCGATCCTGATGCACAACGCCTCGACCCAGTTCGCGGATGGTGGAGAGTTTGGTATGGGCGCCGAGATCGGCATTGCCACAGGCAAGATGCATGCGCGCGGCCCAGTTGGCGCCGCTCAACTTACCAGTTTCAAGTATTTGGTGCGTGGTAACGGAACCGTCCGTAGCTAGAACTTCAGCGTGACGCGGGTTGCGGTGGTTTCCGCCGCGACCCTGCGCCCCATCGCGGACGCGGTCTGCGGCAGAAGCGCGAATTGAACCTGTGCCGGGCTGACTTTATCGCCAAAGCAACCGTTCACGACGCCCTTCCACAGGCTGCCGTCGATATTCAGCTTGTCGGCAACACCTGTCACAGCCCATGCGCCGTCTTGTGTCGTGATATCAACCTCACCACCAAAGGGCATCGCGCTTTCGCAACACATCAGGGCCAAAAAGGCCAGTTTGACCTGATTGCGGGGCAACGCATCTGTCAGGTTCCAGTTGATGCGGACCCGACCCGCGCGTTCCACGTCACGCAACAGCTCGCTCACTTCGGTCCGCCCCAGAGGCTGATCGCTGGCAGAGCCAAAGGCCACCCGAAAGAACCGGATCCGTGCGCCCGCGCTGCCGACACTGCCCGAGATCAGCTCCATCTCAGGGCCTTGCACTGCACCGACCATCTCCAACAGTTCCAACCCGTTGGTAATAGCCCCGATCGGGCTGATCAGGTCATGGCAAATCCGCGATCCGATCAACTCGGCCAGGTTGACGTCAGTTGCACCCATGCGTACCTCCTGCTGTATCTGCCGCAAGAAGCCGGAGCCCCGATATGACAGACCTGAATGCTATTCTTGCACCAGGCATGTATGTCCGCCACCCCGATTTCCCCGATTGGGGCGTTGGACAGGTGCAGTCCAATATCGGAGGCAAGATCACCGTGAACTTTCGCGAGCAGGGAAAAGTGGTAATCGACGGGACACGCATAGCCCTGATGCCGGTCTTTGATCCGTGAAACTGGTTTAGGAAAGGTTAACGCCGTCGACCATAAGTGCGAACCGTCGCGGAAATATTGCCATCGCCCGGAAACCTGCGCTATCAGCGCAAAACTCTTAGACGGAATTCTCGATGCCAGACACAGGCCCTTCGTTCACAATTAAGCTGGCCGAAACCGATGATGAACTGCGCGCCGCTCAGCGTCTGCGCTATGATGTATTCGTTCAAGAACTTGGCGGCGGCGGCGAAATGGTCGATCACGAGGCCAGATTGGAACGAGATCAATTCGATCCGTATTTTGACCATATGCTGGCTGTCGACAATCAGACTGGGAAAACCGTCGGTGTTTACAGGCTTTTACCGGGTGAACGCGCCGCAGAACTTGGGCAGTTCTATTCCGAAGATGAGTATGATCTGACCGTGCTTAAGGAAAGCGGACGAAAGCTGCTGGAACTCGGCCGATCTTGCTTGCATCGGGACTATCGCGGCGGCACCGCGATGTACCATCTTTGGAACGGATTGGCCGCATACGTAGCTGAACGAGAGATCGAGGTTCTGTTCGGAGTTGCCAGCTTTCACGGCATCGATATCCATGCTCTGGCGCAGCCGCTGTCGATGCTACATCACAATCATCTGGCCCCACTTGATCTCAGGGTTCGCGCGCAGCCGGACGTATATCAATCGATGGATCTGGTCGCGAAGGACGCACTGGACCGCCGAGCAGCAATGGTGCAGGTGCCCGCGCTGATCAAAGCTTACCTGCGCCTGGGAGGTTTTGTGGGCGAGGGGGTCTTTATCGATCATGCCTTTAACACGACTGATGTGTGCCTGATCCTTGATACCGCCCGTATGAACGAACGGCAGCGCCGAATTTACAGCGGAGCCTGAACCGGTGAGCGACACCTCGTGGCAAAGTGACGACGATCCCGATCCTTTAGAACTGGGAATCGCGGGCTGGCTCTTGGCAATCTTGCGCGGTTTGCCATTGGCGGTGCTTGTTTTTGGTGGGCTGATCATTCTGCTAATCGTGCGCATGATCGAGCGTCCCCTGTTCGGGCTCCGTCGCCCGATCACGCCGTTCATCACTCAGATGGTCTGCCGAAATGCATTTCGCATCTTGGGCATCGGTTTTCGATCCTCCGGCACGTTGATGCAAGAACGCGGTGCTGTCGTCGCGAACCATACTTCATGGCTTGATATCTTTGCGCTCAACGCGCGCAAGCGTGTCTATTTTGTTTCAAAGGCCGAGGTCGCGAAATGGCCCGGTATCGGTTGGCTGGCCCGCGCGACCGGAACGGTATTTATCGAACGCGACCGAAAGAAAGCGCGCGAACAAACACTTGTATTTCGAGAACGCCTATCTGCAGGCCATAAACTCTTGTTCTTTCCGGAAGGCACCTCGACTGACGGTCTTCGCGTTTTGCCATTCAAATCAACGCTTTTCGCTGCATTCTTTGCTGATGAATTGCGTGATTTCATGTATGTACAACCGGTGTCTGTTGTCTATCACGCACCCAAAGAGCAGCCGGGCCGGTTCTATGGCTGGTGGGGCGATATGGATTTCGGGCCTCACTTGTTGAAAACGCTCGGCGCACGCAGGCAAGGATCGGTTGAGCTGATCTATCACGCGCCAGCAAAAGTAAACGACTTCGGTAATCGCAAGGAATTGGCCACGCATTGCGAAGAGGCTGTGCGTCACGCCCATGCGCTCGCTTTGCTTGAAAAATAAGGGCAAAAGGCCCTTGCGCTGCCACCAAACCTGCCGTATACGCGCGCCATTCAAACCCGCAGGCGGGGTTTGGGCTTTATAGGGGAGACATCCTTATCTGGCCCGCCGGTTGGAGCATCCGCTTCTTTCACCCCCGCCGAGGCGTAAACCGGAAAAGGAAAGAATAGCATGGCTCTTCCCGAGTTCTCCATGCGTCAGCTGCTGGAAGCTGGCGTTCACTTTGGTCACCAGACACAGCGTTGGAATCCCCGCATGGGCCCGTTCATCTACGGCTCGCGCAATGGAATCCACATCATGGACCTGACCCAGACCGTTCCAATGCTGGATCAGGCTCTGCAGGCTGTTCGTGACACCGTCGCTAAAGGTGGCCGCGTTCTGTTCGTAGGCACCAAGCGTCAGGCCGCTGGCCCGATCGCTGAAGCGGCTGAAAAGTCGGCTCAGTACTACATGAACCACCGCTGGCTGGGCGGCACGCTGACCAACTGGAAAACCGTTTCCCAGTCGATCAACCGTCTGAACCAAATCGACGAAGCGATGGAATCGGGCGCTGAAGGCCTGACCAAGAAAGAGCGTCTGGGCATGGAGCGTGATCAGGCCAAGCTGCAGGCATCGCTGGGCGGTATCCGCGAAATGGGCGGCGTTCCTGATCTGCTGTTCGTCATCGACGTCAAAAAAGAAGCACTGGCCATCGCCGAAGCCAACAAGCTGGGTATCCCGGTTGTGGCTGTTGTCGATACTAACTGCTCGCCCGACGGCGTTGACTACATCATCCCCGGCAACGACGACGCGGCCCGCGCAATCGCTCTGTACTGTGACCTAGCTGCACGTGCCGCTCTGGACGGTATGACCGCTCAGATGGGTGCTGCAGGTGTTGACCTGGGCGCGTTCGAAGAAGCTCCGGTTGAGGAAGTGGTTGCTGAAGAAGCACCCGCAGAAGAAGCCGCACCGGAAGCCAAAGCCGAAGCGTAAGCTGCCCGTCACGTTATTGACATATGGGGCAGGGTAGACCTGCCCCAATTCCGTTTGAATTGAGGAGAGCCTAAAGATGGCAATCACAGCAGCAATGGTTAAAGAACTGCGCGACTCGACCGGCGCAGGCATGATGGACGCAAAGAAGGCGCTGACCGAAACCGGCGGTAACATGGACGAAGCCGTCGACTGGCTGCGCACCAAAGGTCTGGCCAAAGCGGCCAAGAAATCGGGCCGTACCGCAGCAGAAGGTCTGGTTGCTGTTCACGTCAACGGTGGCAACGGTGTTGCTGTCGAAGTGAACTCGGAAACCGACTTCGTTGCGAAAAACGCCGACTTCCAGGAAATGGTTGGCAAGATCACCTACGCTGCCGAAGGCGTTGACGACATCGACGCTCTGCTGGCTGCTGATCTGGGCGGCAAGTCGGTTGCAGACACCCTGACCGACAAGATCGCCACCATTGGTGAAAACATGTCGGTACGCCGCATGGCCAAACTGTCGGGCGACACTGTGGTTTCCTACGTCCACAACGCAGCCACCAACGGCATGGGCAAAATCGGCGTTCTGGTTGCTTTGACCGGTGGCGACGAAGCGATCGGCAAGCAGGTTGCGATGCACATCGCGGCTGTGAACCCCGCAGCTCTGTCCGAAGCGGACATGGACCCGGCTGTTGTCGAGAAAGAAAAGCAGGTTCAGATGGACATCGCCCGTGAATCCGGCAAGCCGGAGCAGGTGATCGAAAAGATGATCGAAGGCCGTATGAAGAAATTCGTCGCCGAATCGACCCTGTTGAACCAGTCCTTCGTTGTGAACCCTGACCTGACCGTCGAAGCAGCGGCCAAGGAAGCGGGCGCAACCATCACCGGATTTGTTCGCATGGAAGTCGGCGAAGGCATCGTAGTCGAAAAAGAAGACTTTGCCGCAGAAGTTGCAAAGGCCGCTCAGGGCTAACGCAAGCTATTTTCTGGCATTGAAATTCAAGAACCCGGCTGCTCACGCAGTCGGGTTTTTTCATATGAAACAAGTAACTATCAGTTTCTTGTAGGTACAAGCTGATGGCACGATTTTCTGGTGAGATTGAGGGGCCCCGCATGATGGGGATGGACAGGGCCCCTCAACAATTTCCAACTAAGTGACGCGGACGAATAGGCGCCTCTTGGTCAGATCAATCAGAGAGCTTTGTTATGGCAAAGATCTGATCAGAATGTTCCCTGGCTAAAGCCACCACTCACGGAACAGTATCAATTTGCAATTTTATAGATAGATTCGGAAAGTCATGTATTCCTTACCCAAGGTCAATCTGACGCAATACGGCGTCAGAACCGGGTCAGACTTCCATCACGAACATCTGATTCTGAAGCGCGGCCTTCAATACGGCCTGGGCCGTCGTCTCAACCGAGAGCGCTTCGCGCGCGAGCCGGAGGTGTTTTTCTACGGTCGCCGCCGTTAGCCCCATCAGCAGGGCAATATCTTGCGTGGTCTTTCCGTCACCCACCCATTGCAGGGCTTCACGCTGGCGTTTCGTCAAGGCGCGGTTCGGAGCGTTGTACGGCAAGGTGAGTATTTTCAGATGAGCAACATTGTTCATCAGCAGAATATCATCACCATGCTTGCGCCAGACCTCGTCCATCTCTTTCTGGTCGTGGTCACGCGCTGCCAACGAAATAGCGCCTTTTGAACGCATCGAGACCGAATTGAAGCTGACTGTATAGCCAGACGTCACACCAAAAGATTTGTTGAAGTCATATACTCTGCGTTCCTCGGCTGACATTACACCGCTGGACATCATGTCATTTATCATGCTCCAGCTTGCCGCGCCTTCATTATCCAGCGCCCACTTCAGCATCGGGGCGTGGAAATAAAGCCCGGAACGCAAAAAGCCGTCCAGATAGTTGGTACAATGGTTGCTGAGGATAACAAAATCTTCGGGATCACCTAGCGAAGTCGCAGTGCGATATTGCGTATAACCATAGAGCAGCCGATCGAAACCATACCCTGCCATCTGGCGGCAATGCGCGTCCCAAAGCTCTTCTAGAGTCTTGGTATAACTTAGAAAGCTGAGGTATTCCCTGAGGTTCATACCACGCTCCTCTCGCTGAGATGGGCTGCAAGGGCGTCAAGCGCCATGACATAGCTTTGTGCGCCAAATCCGCAGATTTGGCCGATCGCGACTCGGGCGATGTAAGAGGTATGACGAAACACCTCACGAGCGTGGATGTTAGACAGATGCACCTCGACCGTCGGCACTTGCGCCGAGGAGATCGCATCCATCAGGGCCACCGAAGTATGGGTATAGCCACCGGCATTCAGAACGATGCCATCCTGCACCCCGCGTGCCGAATGGATCGCATCGATCAGGGCGCCTTCGTGATTGGACTGAAGATGAGAAACCGACAGGCCAATCGTCTGGCCGTGAGACACGCACAGGTCTTCGATCATCTTCAATGTCGTATGGCCGTAAACCTCGGGCTGTCTTGTGCCCAGCAAATTCAGGTTCGGACCATTCAGAACCAGGATATTATGCATCTTCAAACTGTCCCCATCTCTCTTTTTCATAAACTCGAATAATCTGGGCGTCCAGCGGCCTCGTTCAGAGAAGGTAAGGTCGCATCGACGCATCGTGGCTGATGGGAATATTTGCAGATGTAATAAGGATCACACATCCTGCATTGTCACAACGACCTTTCCGAGAACCGAACGCTGTTCCAGCAGCTCAATTGCCTCTGCCGCGCGTGTCAGGGGCAATCGCAAGCTGATACGTGGCGAGATTTTTCCGTCGTTGTAGAGTGTAAATAGCTCTTCAATATTTCGAGCATGGCCTTTGGGGTCGCGAAACACCGATGCGCCCCAAAAGACCCCAACAATCTGGCAGCCTTTGAGCAGGGTCAGATTCAACGGAAGGCTCGGGATGCCTGCCGGAAAACCGACCACCAAATAGCGCCCGCCCCATGCCATGCTGCGCAAGGCGGGTTCGGCATAGTCTCCGCCCACGGCGTCATAGACGACGTCGACCCCATCGCCCCCAGCAAGCGATTTGATCTTGGCGGAAAGCGCTTTCTGGGAGCCTCGATCCAATTCGCGCGAGTAAACGAGCGTCTCATCCGCACCAATCTGTTTGCAGAACTCTGCCTTGTCTTCGGAAGAAACCGCCGCAATGACGCGCGCGCCCATAGCCTTGGCCAGCTCTATTGCTGCAGACCCCACGCCACCAGCCGCGCCCAATACCAGAACGGTTTCTCCGGCCTGCAGCTGTGCCCGGTCTTTCAGAGCGTGATAAGATGTGCCGTAGGTAAAAATGAAACAGGCAGCGTCATCAAAAGGCATCGTGTCGGGAATCTTCACCGCAGTCGCAGCTTTGGGGGTAAGATGTGTCGAGAACCCTCCATGCCCGGACAGGGCCAAAACACGATCGCCGATCTCAAATCCTGACACTCCGTCACCAAGCGCGAGGACTTCGCCCGCAATCTCTCCGCCCGGAGCAAAGGGACGTGGTGGCTTCATCTGATACAGATCGCGAATGATCAGAGTATCGGGGAAGTTCACACCAGCAGCCCGGACACGGATCAGCAGTTCGCCCTTGCCAGGTGTCGGGTCGGGCAGTGTGGTTAGCTCCAAAGACTCGGGACCGCCCGGTGTGACGCTGAGTAATGTTTGCATGCCTTCTCTTGCCCCTTGCTTCGGTGGTGCTGAAATCGTTGGATTACAGGCACGGGTTGTCAAGAAGATGACCTGTCAGCTTCCGTAACGGTATCTGGGTAGAGGAGAGCACATGACGCCTGAGACTTTGTTTTCGCTGAACGGCAAAACCGCTCTGGTCACCGGAGGTGCAACAGGCATCGGTCGGATGGCGGCCGAGGCTCTGGTACGCGCAGGGGCCCATGTATTGATCGCTTCACGTAAGGGCGATGCATGTGAGGCCGTGGCTGCGGAGCTGAACGCGATGGATGCGCCCGGATCGGCTGAGGGGTTTGCAGGGGATATCGGCAGTGAAGAGGGAATAGATGCTCTGATCGCTGAAGTGAGGAAACGGACAGAAACACTAGAAATCCTGATGAATAATGCCGGCGTCACTTGGGGTGCGCCTATGGGGCAGTTCCCCTATGCAGCATGGGATAAGGTGATGTCGGTCAATGTAGCAGGTATTTTTGATCTGACCCAAAAGCTGTTGCCGCTGTTGATGAAATCCGCCTCGGATGACGACCCGGCGCGCGTGGTCAATGTTGGGTCGGTGATGGGCGAAACGCCGATGGGTGACGGCGCCTATAGCTATTCCGCGTCGAAAGCGGCAGTGATCCATCTGTCCAAGATCATGGCCAAGGAGTTGGCACCTTACCGCGTGACAGTGAATGCGCTTGCGCCGGGACCGTTCGTGTCGCGCATGACAGCCTTTGCCACCGAAGATGAGGACAAACGTGAGCGTGTTGGCAAATCCGTCCCGCTTGGCCGCGTAGGTCGTGCCGAGGATATCGGAGGCTGCGTGCTCTTCCTCTGTGGACGCGGGGGCAGCTATGTCACCGGGGCGGTCCTGCCAGTCTCGGGCGGGATAAATGTGCAGAGCGGCGGGAACATCTTTGCCGACGCTCTATAGCTGCTTTCAACATCTGGGTTTCGGATGACTGATCAGGAAAATACGTTAGATATAAATGCGGTAAATGCGTACCTTGAAACACATCTAGGTGATTATCAGGGCCCGCTTGAAGCAACGAAATTCACGGTCGGGCAATCCAATCCGACCTATCTGCTGCAAACGCCTAGTAAGAACTACGTTCTGCGGCGCAAGCCACCGGGCGTATTGCTCAAGTCTGCGCATGCAGTGGATCGTGAGTTTCGGGTTCAAAGCGCTCTGATCAGCTCCAGGGTCCCGGTGCCGCAGGTGTACCTTCTGTGCGAAGACGACAGCATCATCGGCTCAGCGTTCTATGTGATGGAGCATCTGGACGGACGCTCATTCGTTGATCCTGTTATGAAGGGTGAAAACAACGCCACTCGTGCTGGCATATTGGATGAGATGAACCGCGTTCTGGCCGAGTTGCACATGGTAGACATCGATGCCGCAGGCCTGTCGGATTTCGGCCCTCCGGGGAATTACTTCGAACGACAGATCGGGCGATGGACCAAGCAGTACCGAGCTTCGGAAACCGAAGATATAAACTATATGAATAGCTTGATCGGCAAACTTAAACAACAAATCCCTGCGGATGACGGCCAGAGAACATTGGTTCATGGCGACTATAGGATTGATAACATGTTGTTCGAGCACACTGGAACGAACTGCATTGGCGTGCTGGATTGGGAACTGTCGACCATCGGCCATCCTTACGCGGATCTTGCGGCGGTAATCATGCAGTGGCAGTTGCCACCGGGTAAGGAAGGGCGTGGATTGGCCGGGGTGGATCGCGATGCACTAGGCCTCCCATCGGATCAGTCATTTATTGCAGATTATTGCGCGCGGCGCGGCCTGCCGGGGATCGAGAATTTCGGCTTCTATCTCGCCTTCAACTTCTTCCGCATGGCGGCCATACTTCAAGGTGTCTACAAACGGTCGCTGGATGGCAACGCCTCAGACCCTGCAAGGGCGCGCGCCTTTGGTGCATATGTTCCGGTATTTGCTCAACATGGCCTATCCGCGCTGGAGGCGTAGATCATGAAATTTGACCCAACCGCACTAACCCGCATTCAATCCTGGATGCAGCGATATGTAGACGAGAAAAAATACGTCGGCAGCAGCCTACTGATTCTGCACAACGGGCAGGAGGCGTTCTTTCACAGCTGTGGTCGCCGGTGTCTTGAAAATGACTTGCCGTTTCAGCGCGATAGCCTCGTGCGTATTTATTCTATGACCAAACCCGTGACCTCGGTTGCGCTCATGATGCTGGTTGAGCGCGGGCAGTTTCATCTCGACGCACCCGTTTCCGAGTTCCTGCCCGAGTTTCAGTCGATGCAAGCCCTGATTCCCGGCGCCACGCGCTTGGATCAGACCGAGGCCGCACCAACGCCAACCCTGCATCAGTTGCTGACGCATACCAGTGGTCTCAGTTATCCGTTTAATCCCGGGTTGCTGCCCGAGGCGATGGATGAGCTTGGACTGATATTTTCACCGGCACAGGGTCCGCTCGCGGATCGGGTCGAGGTCCTGGCCACTTTGCCTCTGGCTTTTCAACCGGGCCACCGCTGGGAATACTCGGTGGGTATCGACGTCATCGGTCGCGTCATCGAGGTCACCTCGGGGCAGTCCTTCGAGCGCTTTCTGGCCGATCACATTTTTGAGCCACTCGGCATGCACGAGACGGGGTTTTCAGTGCCGAACGGGGCAGGGGATCGGTTCGCCTCGCTCTATACGCCGCTTGAAGGCGACGCGATGGCATTGAATGCGGCCAAGACCGGGGGCGATACGCTGCGCCTAGTTGATTGCGCCGGAGACTCTCCGTTTGAAGCCACAACGACTTTCTCTGGTGGAGGCGGGCTGATCAGTACGATCGATGATTACAGTCGCTTCGCTGAAATGTTGCGCAACAAAGGCTCAGGAAACGGGGAGCGCATTCTGGGGCCAAAGACGATAGAATTCATGCTACGCAATCACTTACCCGGCGATATTGCATCGATGGGCCCCCAAAGCTTTGCCGAGCAACCCATGGAAGGAACCGGGTTTGGCATTGGAGGTGCCGTGGTTTTGGACCCGGCGCGCCTGCGGTGTCCGGGCTCGGTCGGTGATTTCGGTTGGGGTGGCATGGCGTCCACCTATTTCTGGGTGGATCAAGTCAATGATTTCTCAGCGGTGTTCTTTACTCAGCTTTCACCTTCCAGCTCTTACCCCTCGCGTGCGGAATTGAAGGCACTTGTACATGGTGCGCTCGTTGAATGACCTCGGTGTGGATGATAGCCGGGGACATCGCTAAGCCGGAGACCCACTTATGACCGAAGCCGAACGCGTTCTGCTTGACCTGCTCAACATCGAAGCGCTTGAAGTTGATCTGTTCCGGGGTACTGGCTCTGGTGGAGAGACCCCAACGCGCATCTTTGGTGGGCAAGTGATCGCGCAGGCCCTTGCAGCAGCTTACAGGACCGTCGATGACCGGTTGTGTCATTCGCTGCACGCTTACTTTATTCGGCCCGGCGATCCTTCGATTCCTGTTATATATCAAGTGGATCGCGCCCGAGATGGAGGTTCTTTCACCACCCGTCGTGTGGTTGCAATCCAACATGGAAAGCAAATCCTGAACCTTTCGGCATCGTTCCACAAACAGGATGATGGTTGGGATCATCAGCATCCTATGCCGAAAGTGGAGCCACCAGAGCATCACCCATCACGCGATGAAATGCGTCAGAAGTATCTGAGTCGCGTGCCTGAAGTGCTCAAAACAGAACTTCTGCGCGAACGTCCAATCGAAGTACGTGAGGTCGCTCCGCTGGACCTTTTTACGCCGGACAAAGCAGATGACCGGAACCATGTGTGGTTCCGTATGGGGGCTGCAGCACAGGCCGACCGGATTACGCAGCACCTGCTGCTGGCCTATGCGTCTGACATGAGTTTGCTGAGTTCGGGCATGCGCCCGCATGGCCTCAGTTGGTTCACTGGTGAGATCGATGGTGCCAGCCTGGATCATGCGCTCTGGTTTCACGCGCCGGTACAGTTCCAGAACTGGCACCTTTACGCGATGGAATCGCCATGGACGGGGCAGGGGCGTAGTTTCAACCGGGGATCGATTTATTCGCAAGACGGCACATTGGTTGCCTCAGTCGCGCAGGAAGGTTTGCTTCGGCGACGTCGCTCGCGTTAAGTTTCGCTGGTATATTTTTGATTCAACTTGGACATTCCGTCGATCCAGCGGTCATAATCTGCTGTTTTCAACCGCATATAGTCCAATACCTGAGGATGCGGCAGGATTAGAAACCGCTCCTCGGCCAGCGCTTCGACACAGGCCTGAGCGACTGCTTCGGGCTCAAGCATACCGTCGATCGCCGCAACTGAATCCTCATGTCCACGGGTCATGTCCGAACGTACCGCCTGAGGGCACAGAACCGACACTCGGATTCCTTGATGCCCATAGGTCAACGCGACCCATTCTGCAAACCCAATGGCGGCGTGTTTTGTGACGCCATATGGTGCCGCGCCAGGTTGATTGAGCAGCCCTGCGGCCGAGGCGGTCGTCATCAGGTATCCGCCGCCACGCGCCACCATACGCGGTAATAAATGCCGAGCGGTCCAGACATGAGACATGACGTTAATTTGCCAAATCCGTTCCCATTCGGTGTCCGGAACATCAAGCCCGCCAAGTGTTAGAATACCGGCATTCGCACAAAACAGATCTATTGGTGCGATGCTATCCTCAACGGTTTCGATCAAGTTGCAGATGTCAGCTTCCTGAGAAACATCGCAATGAATGGCATGACCACCGATCTTGTCCGCAACGTGCTGCGCACCGGCAGCGTCGATATCTGCGCAAACAATGCGCGCACCTTCATTGGCAAATCGTTCAGCAAGTCCTTGGCCAATGCCACCAGCGGCGCCGGTCACAACAACTGTCTTATCGTTCAGGTGCATGTCTGTCTGTGCTCTGAGTTTCGCAGATCAGCCTAACACGTTGGAAAACCATCGCCAGAGTGGATTTTCTGACGATAGTTTTTTTTCATAATACCGATTATGCGGAAAGTGTTATATCAGTAGAATGCCTGCAACCCGGTCTGCGCCCGACCAAGAATCAGCGCATGCACGTCATGCGTCCCCTCATAGGTATTCACGGTTTCCAGATTGATCATGTGGCGCACCACCTGGAACTCAAGCGAGATACCATTGCCCCCATGCATGTCCCGTGACATCCGCGCGATGTCCAGCGCCTTGCCGCAGTTGTTGCGCTTGATGATCGAGATCATCTCGGGCGCAGCTTCGGCCTGATCCATCAAACGCCCGACACGCAGGCTTGCCTGAAGGCCCAGAGCGATTTCAGTTTGCATCTCAGCCAGTTTGCGTTGGAACAGTTGGGTCTGCGCCAATGGCCGATTGAATTGCTTTCGATCCAGACCGTATTGACGCGCAGCATGCCAGCAGCTCTCAGCCGCCCCCATAACGCCCCAACTGATCCCATAACGCGCGCGGTTCAGACATCCGAACGGTCCTTTCAGGCCCTGCACATGCGGCAGTAACGCATCTTCGCCGACCTCAACGCCTTCCATCACAATTTCGCCGGTGATCGAGGCGCGCAGGCTCAGCTTGTTTTCGATCTTCGGCGCGCTCAACCCCTTGGTGTTCTTGTCCAGCACAAAGCCCCGGATCTTGCCATCATGCGCATCCGACTTGGCCCACACGACAAACACATCTGCAATCGGAGCATTCGAAATCCACATCTTGCTGCCAGTCAGACGATAGCCACCGTCAGTCTTTTCAGCCCGGGTTTTCATGGCAGCAGGATCAGAGCCTGCATCCGGTTCGGTCAGCCCGAAACAGCCAATCCATTCACCGCTGGCCAGCTTTGGCAGGTATTTCCGGCGCTGCTCTTCGCTGCCATA
The DNA here is from genome assembly GCF_056537765.1 of Ruegeria sp. C2. Taxonomy (NCBI): domain Bacteria; kingdom Pseudomonadati; phylum Pseudomonadota; class Alphaproteobacteria; order Rhodobacterales; family Roseobacteraceae; genus Ruegeria; species Ruegeria sp. C2. Next base: position 842,637 of record NZ_JBQFRZ010000001.1, read on the forward strand.
GGCATAGATCGGATACATCACCAGCGAGCTTTGCACCGACATCATCGAGCGATAGCCGGAATCCACCCGCTCAACCTCGCGCGCGACCAGCCCATAGCTCACATATCCCGCACCGATGCCGCCATATTCCTCGGGGATTGTCGTGCCCAGCAGGCCCATTTCGCCCATTTCCCGAAAGATTTCAGGATCGGTCTCCTCGTTCTGAAACGCCTGAGTGACGCGCGGCTGCAGCTTTTCCTGCGCATATGCGCGGGCACTGTCAGCAACCAATCGTTCATCTTCTTCCAACTGATCTGCCAGACGGAAAGGATCGTCCCAAGCAAAGTTTCCCAAATCGGGCGCGTCTTTGGCCCTTAGAACTGGTTTGGTCTCTGGCGCGTTCATGATGAGTCTCCGATACAATGTCTCGCGCATCATAATCTGAGGTTTCCTCAAAAAACAGCGAGACATTTGCACATTTTCATGACTAAAACGCATAGATGAGTATGCGCCGCCCCATCCTGCCCCCGATCTCCGCCCTGCGTGCATTGGAAGCGCTGGATCGACTAGGCTCTGCCTCGGCGGTTGCCGACGAAATGGCATTGACGCAGAGCGCTGTCAGTCGGTCGCTGCAAACGCTTGAGGCGCATCTGGGCGCAGAACTCGTCAGCCGTGACCGAAAGAGATTGTCGCTGACCAAGGCCGGGCAGGATTATGTGCAAGAGATTCGGCCAGCCTTGTCCCAGATCGCGCAGGCTGCGCTGAAATTGCACGTGTCGCCTGTTGGAGGTACGTTGAATCTGGCAATCCTGCCGACCTTTGGGATGCGTTGGCTGGTACCGCGTCTGCCGGATTTCGCGCGTTTGAATCCGGACATAACCATCAACATGACAACTCGGCTGAGGCCGTTCAATTTCGCGTCGGAACCCTTTGACGCTGCGTTGCACTTTGGTGAGCCTGACTGGCCAGGAACCGACCGTTTGTTGCTAAAAATGGAACGCGTTCTGCCGGTTTGCGCGCCTGAGCTGCTACCGCAGGGAACACCGTCTACACCAGACGAATTGCTCAAATTGCCGTTGCTACACATCCAGACGCGTCCACGGGCTTGGCAAGAGTGGTTCCGACAAATGGGGGTCGAGGCTCCGCATCCCCTGCCCGGCACCGTGCATGATCAATTCAACACAATCAATCAGGCTGCCTTGCACGGTCTAGGTGTGGCGTTGCTGCCCAACTACCTAATTGAGCAGGACCTTGCGACAGGTAACCTGGTCGCCGCCTTCCCCGATGCATTTGAGACGCTGGGTGCCTATTATCTGGTCTGGCCCCACGACAAGTCGCAGGACGATTCGTTGCGACAGTTCCGACACTGGCTTGCCTCCCAGGCCCAGACCGAAGAGACGTTGCCGCGTTAGCCTAACGCGTACCCTGCCCCACGGACCGTCCGTACCGGATCTTCACCACCGTGCTGCGTCAATGCCTTGCGCAAACGACCGATATGAACGTCCACAGTGCGCGTATCGACATAGATATCGCGGCCCCAGACCCGGTCGAGCAGCTGTTCACGGCTCCAGACCCGACCCGGTTTTTCCATGAAGGTGCTGAGCAGGCGGAACTCGGTTGGGCCGAGCTTCAAAGGCTTATTGTCCCGGCTGACCTTATGGGTTTCTGAGTCCAGGATGATATCATCGAATTCTAGCCGAATACCCACCGTCGCTGGACGCACCCGACGCAGCTGAGTGCGGACCCGCGCCATCAACTCCACCACCGAGTAAGGCTTGATCACGTAGTCATCCGCCCCGGTTTCCAGACCGCGCACCTTATCGACCTCTTCCGAACGCGCCGACAGCATGATGATCGGGATCGATCGGGTATCGGGCCGTGTCTTCAGGCGGCGACAGACCTCAATACCGCTGAGATTGGGCATCATCCAGTCGAGAACGATAATGTCCGGGCGGTCTTCTTCGACGAGCAACAAACCCTCGTCACCATTCGCGGCTTTTGTGACCCGGAACCCCTCGGCTTCGAGGTTATAGGAAAGAACCTCACGCTGGGCCAATTCATCTTCAACCACCAGCACCGTCGGTTGATCAGCGGACATAAGGTCAGCCTCCTAGATCGTTTGCGAGGTGTTATCGGCCTTGGGCCGTGCTTCGGTCGGCCGTTCACCAGTGACCAAATAGACCACCTGTTCCGCGATTGCCGTAACGTGATCACCCATGCGTTCGATGTTCTTCGCGATGAAGTGCAGATGCATGCAGGACGAGATGTTGCGCGGATCTTCTGCCATGAAAGTCAGGAATTCGCGGAACAGCCCGTTATACATCTGGTCAACCTCCAGATCGCGTTCAATCACATCCGTCGCGAGTTCGGCGTCACGTTGAATATAGGCATCCAATGCATCGCGCAGCATCAGCTCAACCTCGCGCGCCATCCGACGTAGGGCGGCGGCGCTGCCGTTGATTTCACCAGCGTTGACCAGCACGGTCGTGCGCTTGGCGATATTCTTGGAATAGTCGCCGATCCGCTCAAGGTTGGTCGACACCTTCAAAACTGACAGCACCAGACGCAGATCACCCGCCGTTGGCGCGCGCAGCGCGATCAGTCGTGCGGTTTCTTCGTCGATAAGCTCTTCCAGCGCGTCGATGGCCTTGTCGCCCTGACGTACTTCTTTCGCCAGTTCTTCGTCGCGGGTTTCCAGCGACCGGGCCGCACCCATGATCGCGGCCTCGACCAAACCGCCCATCTTCATGATATGCGCCTGAATGGTTTCGAGGTCGCGGTCGAACGCGGATGCAATATGTTGTTCGCTCATTGCAATAATCCTGTGCTCAGCCGATCCGGCCGGTGATGTAGCTTTCTGTGCGAGGGTCTTCGGGGTTGGTGAAGATTTGCCCCGTCTCGCCAAATTCAACCAGATTGCCCAGATGGAAGAATGCTGTCTTCTGGCTGACCCTTGCCGCCTGCTGCATCGAATGAGTCACGATCACCACCGAATAGCGCGAGCGCAGTTCATCGATCAGCTCTTCAACCTGAGCCGTTGCGATTGGGTCAAGCGCCGAGCAAGGCTCGTCCATCAACAGAACCTCAGGTTCGGTTGCGACCGCACGCGCAATGCAAAGGCGTTGTTGTTGACCACCCGAGAGGCCGGTGCCGGGGGCATCCAGACGATCCTTGACTTCATCCCAGATCGCACCACGGCGTAGGGATTTCTCAACGATCTCATCCAGTTCCGCCTTGTTCTTTGCGAGGCCGTGGATGCGTGGACCGTAGGCCACGTTGTCATAGATCGATTTGGGGAACGGGTTCGGCTTCTGAAACACCATGCCGACCTTGGCACGCAACTGTACCGGATCGACGCGTTTGTCATAGATGTCCTCACCATCCAGCAGGATATCACCTTCAACGCGACAGATATCAATCGTATCGTTCATCCGGTTCAGACAGCGCAGAAAGGTGGACTTGCCGCAGCCCGAGGGACCGATGAAGGCCGTCACGGTCTTATCTTCGATATCAACGCTCACGTCCTTGATGGCGTGGGTCTCGCCGTAATAGACCTGAACCTGCTTGGCGTTGATCTTGATGTTTTTGGAGTCCACGGTTCTCTCCACTCGTGTCATGTCGTTCATTTTAGCCCCCAATTACCAGCGGCGTTCAAAGCGGCGGCGCAGGATGATTGCGATGATATTCATGGTCAGCAGGAACATCAAAAGGATGATGATGCCACCCCAGGCTTTCTCATAAAACCCGACATCAGCACGCGCGGCCCATGTGTAAATCTGTGCAGGCATTGCCGAGTTCGGCTCGGTAAAGCCTGCGAGGAAACCATCGGGGTAGCCGCGGGCAACAAAGCCCACCATGCCGATCAGCAGCAGCGGTGCGGTTTCACCCAGGGCCTGCGCCAGCCCGATAATTGTACCAGTCAGGATACCTGGCGCGGCCAGTGGCAACACGTGATGAAACACGGCCTGCATTTTCGAGGCCCCTACCCCCAATGCCGCGTCACGGATAGACGGGGGAACCGCCTTCAGCGAGGCACGGGTCGAGATGATGATGGTAGGCAGAGTCATCAGCGTCAACACCAGACCGCCAACCAACGGCGCCGATTGCGGCAGATGCATGAATTGGATGAACACGGCCAGGCCCAGAATACCGAACACGATGGACGGAACGGCGGCCAGGTTCGAGATATTCACCTCGATCAGATCGGTGAACCTGTTCTGTGGTGCGAACTCTTCCAGATAAATCGACGCGGCCACACCGATGGGCAGCGACAGGCACAGTACCACCAGCATCATGAAGAATGAGCCAACGACCGAGGCACCGATGCCTGCGCCACCGGGGTTATCCACGCCCGAGTCGGCTCCGGTGATGAACGGCCAGTTGAAGGCCTGCTTGATGATGCCCGCTTCTTTCAAAGCGTCCACCAGATCCAGATCGCTGAGTTGCAGGAAGCGGCTGTCCTGCAGGGTGTCACGCGACACCCTGCCCTTAAAATACCCATCCACCCGGCTTGAAGCCGCCAGATCGAACATGATCGGCTCATCCAGCTTGCTTGGATTATCGGCATAGAAGGTTCGGATCGTACCCCCGATTTTGCCCAACAGACGCTCGATGGCATCCTGATCGAAATCCACCGTGATACCGCTTTCGGCCAGTTGTTCATTCAGCTCTGCAATAAACAGATCGGAATAAGCTTTGGTCTTGAATAGCGTACCTTCGGCTTCGTCGCGCTGTGCTGGCGTCAGAGTGAACTCGACGCTAATCACAGTGCGTTTGAAGGCCGGGATGCCTTGCGACAGGATCGAGGTGAACAGCACGACCAGAAAGAACAAGCCAGTCGCGATGGCAACGATTCCGTACGCGCGAAAGCGTTTTTCAGCAGCAGCGCGTTTCTTGGTCCGTGCATCGGACGCCGTAAGCGAGACCGCGTGACGGCCGGTTTCGGGGCTTTGCATGCTGGCGTCGGTCATTCGTACTGCTCCCGATACTTACGCACGATATAAAGGGCGAAAACGTTCAGCCCCAGCGTGAGGATGAACAAGGTCATGCCGAGCGCGAAGGCCACAAGCGCTTCGGGCGAGGCGAAATCCGCGTCGCCGGTCAACTGGCTGACGATCTTTGCGGTGACGGTTGTCATGGCCTCGAACGGGTTGAGGTCGAGCCGTGCTGCGGCCCCTGCCCCCAGAACCACAATCATGGTCTCACCAATTGCGCGCGAGGCGGCCAGCAAGATCGCACCTACGATGCCGGGCAATGCTGCGGGCAAAACGACTTGCCGGATGGTCTCGGACTGGGTGGCCCCCAGCCCATAAGACCCGTCACGCATCGCCTGCGGCACCGCATTGATGATATCATCAGACAGCGATGAGACGAACGGGATCAGCATAATGCCCATGACCAGACCGGCGGTCATCACCGCGGTGCCGGCTTTCATCCAGCCTAAGCCGTCATCTCCGAACACGCTCAGCAACAGTGGGCCAACGGTTAGCAAGGCAAATAGACCGTAAACGATGGTCGGGATACCGGCCAGGACCTCCAGCATCGGTTTGGCGATCGAGCGCACGCGGGAAGAAGCGTACTCGCTGAGGTAAATAGCAGCAAACAAACCAATCGGCACAGCCACCAGCAATGCAACCAACGAGATGTAGAATGTGCCCCACAGCAACGGGATGATACCCAGATCAGACGCGCCACCACGGCCCGAGAAACTGGGGGCCCATGTTGTTCCGAAGAAGAACTCTGATGCTGGATAAAGCTTAAAGAATTCCCACGTGTTGAAGACCAGCGACAGTACGATGCCGACCGTCGTCAGGATCGCAATCGATGCAGCCGCCAGCAGCATCACACGAATTCCCTGCTCAACCACATTGCGGGCGCGGTATTCCGAATGTGTCTGGAACCAGCTGAACGCGGCACCTGCCAAGGCGATCAGTATCACGGCAATGGACATAATCGTATAGCCGGTCGAGTTAATCGACCGGTATGCCTGGGCGGCATGCAACACGGGCTGTGTGATTTCCGAGGTCACAACCTGGCCCGCGTCTTTCAGCCGCTGGGTCATCTCGGAAACATCCGCCTGCGCATCCTGTGCGGTCTCTTCGGTGAGATGCCCCTGAGCGACCGCACTGTCCAGACCATTAGCCGTCCGGCGCACTTCGGCCATAACAAGGCTACGCGACGATCCTTCCTTGATCGCCGTTTCGGGAACCATCTCCGAGACCTGAGAATTCACGTAGAGCGGCTGAACCAGCAGCCAGACGATCAACAGACCAAAGGCGGGAACGATAACTTTCAGCGCAACATTCGCCCCATAAAACGAGGGAAGAGAATGCAGGTTACGGCTGTCCCCTCTGGCACTTTGCAAGGCGCGCATTCGCCCCAACACATATCCGACTGCCGCGATCGCAAGTACGATCAGAATGAGCCAAAGAATTGGCATATTGCCCCCACAGGTCTTGATCGGGATTAGGGAAAGAAACGGGGGCGACTATAAATGCCGCCCCCGCTCAATTAACACGGGGTTTGGAATTAGCTGCCCGAACCCAAAGTTACTTCGTTGGCAATCGCATCCTGCGTTTTTGCCAGCTCAGGGTCGGCAACCAGACCGTAGTTGGCCAGCGGACCCGACGCACCTGCAATCTCATCATGAGTGAAGAACTGAGCGTATTCTTTCAGGCCAGGGATCACGCCGATATGCGCTTTCTTAACGTAGAAGAACAGCGGGCGGGAAACAGGGTATTCACCCGACGCGATGGTCTCGGTCGAAGGCGCGATACCACCCATGGTGGCCACTTTCAGCTTGTCGGTGTTGTTCTCGTAGAACGCCAGACCGAAAACACCGATGCCGTTGGTGTTGGTGTCGATGCGGGCCAGGGTCTCGGTGTAGTCACCGTCGATGTCGACCGACTTACCGTCAGTACGAACGTCAAGGCATGCATCTTCGGCATCATCTTCGCTCATGCCGCCTGCGATCATGGCTTCCATGGCGCCGGTCGCTTCACAACCTGCAAGCAGAACCTTGTCTTCGAACACTTCACGGGTGCCGTGCTTGGTGCCCGGGATGAACATCGCGATCTCAACGTCCGGCAGGTCGCCATTGAACTCGGCCCAGCTGTTGAAGCTGTTGTCGACCAGCGCGCCGTCTTTCATGACTTTCGAACCGATGGCGTTGTAGATGTCTGCCGGCTGAAATGCGGTAAAGGCCGGGCCCGACTGCTGGCTTGCGAACACGATGCCGTCATAGCCAATGCGTACTTCCATGATGTCGGTCACACCGTTTTCGGCGCAAGCTTTGATTTCTTTTTCGCGGATGGCGCGCGATGCGTTTGCAACGTCGATTGTGTTTTCGCCAACGCCTTCGCAGAACCGCTTGAGACCAGCCGACGAACCACCCGATTCAACAACCGGGGTCGGGAAGTCTGTATTTTCACCAAACAGTTCGGCAACGATCGAAGCATAAGGCAGTACGGTCGACGAACCGGCAACCTGAACGTTGTCACGTGCAGCAGCAGCAGTTGCCGAGACGGCAGCGATTGCCAGCGCAGAAGCCGACAGTTTTACAAAGGACATTTCAGTCTCCTTGAGAAGGATGGGTACTGATCATCCCCATGATGATCTGCGCAAAGCCCTAAGAGCCGCGCGTAAGCCTTTTGTGACAGGTATGTAACGGTTTTATGACAAGTTAGGATATTTTGAAAATTTCTTAACTTGACGATACGTCAGCGGCGGATCGCCTGTCCGCCATCTGACCTCAACGGGGCAGTATGACGGTGAACACGGCACCCTGCCCCAGCTCACTTTCCACCCGCAACCTGCCCCGATGTCGGTTGACAATGTGTTTGACGATCGCAAGCCCCAGCCCTGTTCCACCCAACTCGCGCGAGCGATGGCTGTCTGCGCGATAGAAACGCTCGGTCAAGCGGGGAAGATGTATTGGGTTGATGCCGGGACCCTGATCAATGATTCCGATTCTCACGGCTGGCCCGCGCATGGCAGTATCGCGCTCCGACAACGTCACTACGACCTGAACCAGCCCCCCGCTGCCGCCGTATTTTATGCCGTTTTCCACAAGGTTGGTGATAACCTGTCGTAACTGATCGCTGTCACCCACCATCGTCACCGGATCATCCGGGGCGTCCAGTGACAGCTTTACATTGGCATCATCTGCAAGAGGTCGAAGGGTGTTCAATGTGGATTGGATCAGGCCGGTCAGTTCCAGAGGTTCCTTTGGCCTGACCCGCTCTTCGCTTTCCACCCTGTTGAGTGACAGCAGATCCCCCACCAACCGATTCATTCGATTGGCCTCGTCCGCCATGATCTGCAAAAATCGCTCTCGGGCCGCCGTATCATCGCGCGCAGGCCCGCGCAGCGTTTCGATGAACCCCATCAGAGCGGTCAGCGGCGTCCGCAGCTCATGACTGACATTGGCCACAAAATCGCGTCGCATCTGACCGGCCTGCTCCAGATGGGTGACATCCTGAAACACCACAAGCACAACCCGTGAGTCGTTCATGTACCGGCACTGCACCTCAAAGGTCGTATCTTGTGCACCATCATTGGACAGATGCCGCGCGTTGCTAGGCTGCTTTGCCCGAATACATTGCTCAATCGCTTCGATCACCTGAGGTTGCCGAAGGATCGTGGCGAAGTGCCGTCCCTCAATCGCCGCACCCAACAGAGTACGCGCTTCGGTGTTCGCCGCAACGATCCGCTCAGATTGGTCAACCAGCAGGGTCGGCATCGGGATGGCAGATACAAGCTCGGCATGAAAGGGATCCGACATGCGATATCAGACCGGTTTCAGCGTTTCGCGGAACTTGCGCATGTTGTCCTGATAGTGCAGCGCGCTCAGCGTCAGGCGTTGCGCGGCCTCATCATCAAGCTGACGCACAACCTTGCCCGGCGTTCCCATGACCAGCGAATTATCAGGGATCTCTTTGCCTTCAGTGATCAGGGCCCCTGCCCCGATCAGGCAATTCTTACCGATTTTTGCCCCGTTCAGAACGATAGCCCCCATGCCGATCAGAGAGTTGTCCCCGATCGTGCATCCATGCAGCATGACCTTATGCCCGATGGTGCAATTCGCGCCGATGGTCAGCGGGTATCCGGCATCGATATGCATCACGCAATCTTCCTGCACGTTACTGCCCGCACCAACGCGAATCTCTTCGTGATCTGCGCGGATTGTGCAGCCAAACCAGATCGAGGCCCCCTGTTCCAGCACCACCTTACCGATCAGGTTGGCATCAGGCGCGACCCAGGTATCCTCGTGAATCTGAGGCTGATGCTCTCCCAAAGCATAGATCGTCATGACTGTTCCTCGAACTCGGTCTGCAAGGTACGGATGTGGTTCTGCAGGCGCGGCTGCTGAATGCGGCGCATCCGCTCGGCACTGACGATGGTTTTCAGCTTCTCCTCGGTCGCGTCCAGATCGTCGTTGATCAGGACATAATCGTAGTAACCCCAGTGGCTGATCTCATCCCAGCTTTTCAGCATGCGCTTGGCAATCACGTCTTCGCTGTCCTGCCCCCGGCCTTCCAGGCGGCGCCTCAGTTCGGGAATCGACGGTGGCAGGATGAAGATCGACAACGCATGTTTGCCCAAATCCGAATTCCTGATCTGCACTTCCCCCTGCCAATCGACATCGAACAACACGTCACGGCCCTTGTTGATCGACTCGCGCACCGGATCGGCGGGTGAGCCATAAAAGTTCCCGAACACGTGGGCATGTTCCAGCATTTGCCCATCGGCAACCTGCTGTTTGAACGCGTCTTCTGACAGGAAGTAGTATTCGCGCCCATGTTCTTCGCCCGGTCGTGGTGCACGCGTGGTGGCCGAGATCGAAAACTCCAGATCGCTGTCCCATTGCATCAAACGTCGGGCCAAAGTGGACTTGCCTGCGCCCGAGGGCGAGGACAGAATGATTAATAGACCCCGGCGATCTGCCATGTGTGTGCCCTCGTTCCTATTCCACGTTCTGAACTTGTTCGCGCATCTGATCGATCACCGCCTTCAACTCAAGCCCGACGGATGTCAGCTCGGCATTTTGCGATTTTGAACAGAGCGTATTGGCCTCGCGATTGAATTCCTGCATCAGGAAATCCAGCTTGCGCCCGACCGGACCGTCCTGATCCAGCAGCGCACGCGCGGCGGCGACATGAGCGGCCAGACGGTCGATCTCTTCAGTGATGTCCGCCTTGACGGCGATCAGCGCCAGTTCCTGCGCGACTCGTTCAGCGTCGACACCTTGCGCATTATCGACAACACGCGCCAGATTGTCCTTTAGCGCCTGTGCCATCTCCTCTCGCCGCTGCTCGGCCAGATCGGCAGCCGTCTCTGTCAGCCTAGAAATCTGATCTAACTGACCGCCGAGAATGCCGGCCAGCGCTTGCCCCTCGGCCTTACGCATGTCTAGGAAAGCAGCCAGCAAGCCGCTGAATTCGGTCTTGAGCTTCTCAACCAACGGAGCGGGATCATCATCTTCGCTACCCGCTTCAAGCATGCCCTTCAGCGTCAGCAGATCACTGGCCTTGGATCCCGCCAGTTCGATACCACGCGCAGCGGCCATCGCCTCGGTCTGCGATAGCGCCGCCAGAGCGGCCTCCATGGCTGAAACGTTCAGCTTGATGTCAGAGGCGCTCTCTTCCCGGTTCAGCCGTAACGATAACGTCACGTTGCCCCGGCTGACCTGTTTCGACAGCTCCCCCCGCAGCGCAGCCTCAAGCCCGGTCAACCAGTCCGGCACGCGCAGGCGCATATCCAGTCCCTTGCCGTTTACGCTGCGCAGCTCCCAGCTCCAGCTATGGGGGCCAAACGCTCCTTTGCCCGAGGCGAAACCGGTCATGGATTTGATCATGCCTGCCCTTTCCGTCAAAACCGCTCGCCGCACCTAATGCCAACAACGGGCTAGGGGCAAGACCTTGCTCATTTGTGGCAGAGACGCGATCGGTTAACCATTCGTTAAAGAATTGATCCAAAATTGTATTAACCCGTGTCAATCTGACAGTCGGAAGCGCTGATGAACCCCAGCTATGCCCGAAAGATGGCATTTTAGGAAAATCGCGACTGATTGACGATAGGGTGATGAAATGAAAACCTTTTTCGGGACTGGCTCTGGCTCAGGATTTGGAAAGATCGTCGCGATGGACCGATTTGACAGCGGGCGCAGCCTGTCCCCAATTCGTCAGGCCGAAGCTTATTGGACCGCCCTTCTTGGCGGCGACGGCGTGCCGATGCGGTCACAGATCGATCCTCGCGGGTTAGAGAATGTTCTGGAATACACGTTCATACTCGAACGTATTGCACCGGGTCTGGCACGGTTTCGTCTCGCCGGAAGCCACCTGAACAAGCTGGCTGGGATGGAGGTGCGCGGCATGCCTCTGACTGCCTTTTTCGAACCCAGCGCGCGTGATGATGTCAAAACCTATCTCGACCGGGTGTTCACGGCACCGGCTGTGGTCGAACTTGGATTGACCTCAAAAGGCAAACTGGGCCGTGCATGCCTGCAAGCTCGTATGATCCTGTTGCCGCTTAAAAGCGATCTTGGGGATGTCAGCCGCGTGCTGGGTGTCATGCTCAGTGACGGCGTGATTGGCACCACACCGCGTCGTTTCTCGATAACTGATCATCGGGTGCGCGAACTGTCAGAGCTACGGCAACCGCCCAAACCCGCTCCGCATGAGGCTATGGGTTTTGCCGAACAGCAAAGCGAGTTTGTGCGGTCCGAACCATATCTTCGGCTGGTATCTTCCCGCGATGACTAAGAAAAACGGCGGGTCAGTGGCCCGCCGTTCTGATTTCTAAACTGTCGCGGTCTCTCAACTCGCGGCACGTTTGACGCGATCGCGGCGCAGATTGGTCAATTCTTCCGCCACCAGGAATGCCAGTTCCAGCGACTGTGTCGCGTTCAGGCGCGGGTCGCAGGCCGTATGGTAGCGATCCGACAAGTCCTCTTCCGTCACGGCGCGTACGCCGCCGGTGCATTCGGTGACATCAAGACCGGTCATCTCAAAATGTACACCGCCGGGCACGGTGCCCTCGGCCTGATGCACTCCGAAGAAGTCGCGCACCTCGCGCAGGACCGAGTCGAACGGGCGCGTCTTGTAGCCCGTCGCCGACTTGATGGTGTTGCCATGCATCGGATCGCAGACCCAGGTCACCTTGGCACCTTCTTCCTTCACAGCCTTGATCAGACGTGGCAGATGCTCACCAGCCTTACCCGCACCAAAACGCGCAATCAGGGTCAGGCGACCCTCTTCGTTCTCGGGGTTTAGCTTGGACATCAGGACCTTCAGGTCTTCCGCTGTCGTTGTCGGACCACATTTCAGGCCGATCGGGTTCAGAACGCCGCGGCAGAACTCGACATGCGCGCCATCGGGCTGACGTGTCCGATCACCAATCCAGATCATGTGACCGGAACCGGCCAACCAGTTGCCCGAGGTCGAATCCAGACGGGTCAGCGCTTCTTCGTATTCCAGCAGCAAGCCTTCGTGGCTGGTGTAGAATTCGACCGTCGAGAACTCATGCGTGGTATCGGCCGTGATGCCTGCAGCGCCCATGAAATCAATGGTGTCCTGAATGCGGTCGGCAATTTCCGAGTATTTCTGAACGTCCTGTTCATCGGTGAAACCCAGAGTCCACGAATGCACCATGCTCATATCGGCGAAACCACCAGTCGAGAACGCGCGCAAAAGGTTCAGCGTCGCGGCCGCCTGCGTATAGGCCTGCAGCATCTTGCCGGGATTCGGGATGCGAGCCTCGGGCGTAAAGGCCAGCTCGTTGATGATGTCACCGCGGTAGCTGGGCAGTTCCACACCATCCAACACTTCGGTCGGGGCGCTGCGGGGCTTGGCGAACTGACCCGCCATCCGACCCACTTTAACCACGGGCACCTTGGCGCCATAGGTCAGAACCATGGCCATCTGCAGCATCACCTTGAACGTGTCACGGATCGCATCAGCACTGAATTGTTCAAAGCTTTCAGCACAATCGCCGCCCTGCAGCAAGAAGGCCTCGCCGCGACCGGCGGCACCCAGATGTTGCTTGAGACGCCGCGCCTCGCCTGCAAAAACCAGCGGGGGATACTGCGAAAGCTGCGCCTCGACTTTGGCCAGCGCGGCCGCGTCGGTATAGTCTGGCATCTGAACCCGGGGCTTGCTGCGCCAGTTCGTTTTTTGCCATTCGGTCATAGCTTGGATCTCCGCTGAGGTAATTCAGGTGGTCTCTATACAAAATGCATTCGTCAGAGACCATATCACATTTGCGCCTCTTGACGCCGCAAACAAGCTTTGAGCATGGTGACAGCTATATCCGCCGACGTTTCGAACCCGGCGTGCACCGAATCAAGGACACATCGCCATGCAAGAGCAACGCCAAGTTGTCACCGTGGATCGAGAAGCGGGCAAGCCGCTCAATTTTGTTTTCGTTCTGCTGGATAAGTTCTCGCTGCTTTCCTTTGCGTCTGCGCTCGACAGTCTGCGGATTGCCAACCGGATGGCGAACCGGGAGCTCTACACCTGGAAACTGACCGGTGAAGGCGGTGAACTTGTACAGTGTTCGGCGGGAACCACCTTCAAACTGGATGCCGATCTTGAAGAATTGCAACGCGACGACGTGATCCTGATCTGCGGCGGAGTTGATGTTCAGGCAGCAACCACCAAACGGGTTCTGAACTGGATGCGCCGCGAGGCGCGCAAGGGGTTGAAGATCGGAGGGCTTTGTACGGCCGCCTATACGCTGGCCAAAGCCGGATTACTGGAAGGCAAACGGGCCACGATCCACTGGGAAAACTCGGACAGTTTCTCGGAAGAATTCGACACTGTTGAACTGACCAAATCAGTGTTTCAGGTCGATGGGAACCGGATGACGACGGCGGGCGGCACCTCATCAATTGACCTGATGCTCAAGATTATCGCCGATGACTATGGCGAGGATCTTGCGAACGCGGTTGCCGATCAGATGATCTATTCCTCGATCCGTACCGATCAGGACACTCAGCGTTTGTCGACGCCGACGCGTATCGGGGTGCGGCATCCGAAGCTCAGTCAGGTGATCCTGATGATGGAAAAGAATATCGAAGAGCCGATCTCACCCTCGATCCTGGCCAAGGATGTGGGCATGTCCACCCGCCAATTAGAGCGCCTGTTCCGCCGCTATCTCAGCCGCTCGCCCAAGCGGTATTACATGGAGCTACGCCTGCACAAAGCGCGCAATCTGCTGATGCAGACCGATATGAGCGTCATCAACGTAGCTCTGGCCTGTGGTTTTGCCTCGCCCAGCCATTTCTCAAAATGCTACCGGGCGCACTATAACACCACGCCCTATCGCGAGCGTGGTGCGCAGAGCGGGAGGCTGTCGGTTTAATACTAGAACCTTGTCAAAAGTTCCTCGGGATTGGTGTTGAGATAGAACTGAATAACTATCAAATCGTCATCGCGTTCATGTAACAGCGCGTAGAAGTAAACATAGCTTTTCATGTCATTCCAATAGGCTCGCAACTCCTGCGAAAAGCCATTTTCCAACTCAACACGCTTAATGACTGCCGCGTTTGTCAAATAATAAGGAACCACATCTCGAAGCTGGGTCTGGATGCGGGCCAGCTCTTGCTCAGTATATTCATCCGCACCTCCGAAATCTCTGATTACAGTAGAGAATTCCCGGTTCTTCATCTTCTTGTCCAAAAAGCTCTGATACCCTTCGTAGGATGAAAACTCTTCGGCCAGAGCGGGCATAGCGGAAAAAAGCGCAACGACAATAATCAGAACTCGCGTCATAAAGCATTCCAATAGGTTGTGATGCTTCTGTGTTACTTGGCAGGTGTCATCCTGTAAACTGCTCCCTCACCTACAGAAATAAACCAGATCGACCCATCGGGCGCTTCGACGATATCGCGTACGCGTTCCGTTTCAGGGCCTTTTATCTGCTCGACCTCGCGCAACGGTGTCCCAGCCAGCCGGGAAATGTAATCGAACTTGAGTGACCCCACGAAAAGGTTTCCAGCCCAGCTCGGCCAAAGCTTACCAGAATATACCATCAGCCCAGAGGGCGCGATGGACGGGTCCCAATAGTGCTGCGGTTGCTCCATGCCTTCTTTTGCGGTGCCTTCTCCGATTTTCTTGCCTGAGTAGTGCTTGCCATACGAAATAACGGGCCAACCATAGTTTCGCCCCGGCTGAATCAGATTTACCTCGTCACCACCCTGCGCACCGTGCTCGGCAGTCCAAAGACGCCCCTGAGCATCCAAACCGGCCCCTTGCGGATTGCGGTGGCCATAGGTCCAGATTTCAGGGCGAATATCGCCTTGCCCTACAAACGGATTGTCCGAAGGCACCGATCCATCACGATTAATCCGGATCACGGATCCGATGTGATTTGTCCGGTTCTGTGCCTGCGGCCGATCCCCCCGGTCTCCAATCGTGACAAAGAGCGTTCCATCATTGGCCTCGACAACGCGTGAGCCAAAATGACGTCCACCGGAGCCGCCGGGAAGGGCCTCAAAGATGATCCGCGTGTTGGCCAGACGCTTGCCGTTTTCCGATAAACGCGCCACCGCGAGCGCGGTGCCTGCCGCCCCACCGCTTTGCGGCTTGGAAAAGGTCAAAAAAATCTCACGCGTCTGGCCGAAGTCTCGTGCAATTGTCACATCCAGCAAACCGCCCTGCCCGTTTGTAGAAACTTTCGGGGCGCCCTGCACTCTCTGGGATTTGCCATCAGACACATACAGCAACTGCCCGTCACGCTCAGTCACCAGAAAAGAACCATCTGGCAATATTCCGACCGCCCAAGGGGTATCGAGCTCTTCGATCATAGGTTGGACAAGAACCGCGCCTTCTGACGTTTCGAGGATATCGGCGCGGACAATCCCCGCGCTAGACAGCAGGATTAGAATCGCAAACGCTTTGAACTTCATGATCTCTTCCTCAGGCAGGCGGTTTTATCATCATGAGAACAAATAGGTTTATGCCCCACAAAAACACGTTTGCGTTAGGACTTTTCTTTTTCGCATGGCTTGCCTAGGGTCGTGCGCAGAACGAATACGTTCACAATAGGGAGTAACCATATGAAAAAGCTGCTGACTGCAACTGCAGCCACCGCTCTGCTGGCGGGTACCGCAATGGCCGAAGACGTCAAACTGGGCGTGCTGTTCGGCTTCACCGGCCCAATCGAATCGCTCGCACCTGCCATGGGTTCGGGCGCCGAAATGGCGATGGCCGAGGTCACCGAATCCGGGAAACTGCTGGACGGTGCGACCGTCACCGGGACCCGCGCCGACACGGGCTGCATCGACAACGGTCTGGCCACCTCGAACGGCGAACGTATGATCGCAGACGGCGTTGCCGGTATCATCGGCGGCGACTGCTCCGGCGTCACGGGTGCGATCCTGCAAAACGTCGCGATCCCGAACGGCATGGTGATGATTTCACCCTCCGCCACTTCGCCGGGCCTGTCGACCATGGAAGACAACGGCCTGTTCTTCCGCACCGCGCCGTCGGATGCGCGTGAGGGTCAGGTGATGGCTGACATTCTGAACGATCGTGGCATCAGCTCGATCGCGCTGACCTATACCAACAACGACTACGGCAAGGGTCTGGCAGATGCGATCCAGTCCTCGTTCGAGGCTTCGGGTGGTGAAGTCACCATCGTTGCTGCGCACGAAGACGGCAAAGCCGACTATTCGGCAGAAGTTGGCGCGCTGGCCTCGGCCGGTGGCGACATTCTGGTCGTTGCGGGCTATCTGGACCAAGGCGGTCTGGGCATCATCCAATCGGCGCTGGACAGCGGTGCGTTTGACACCTTCGGTCTGCCCGGCGGCATGATCGGTGACTCGCTACCTGCAAACGTTGGTCCCGACCTGAACGGTTCGTTCGGTCAGATCGCCGGTTCGGGTGGTGAAGGTGCTGAGAAGTACTTTGCCATGGCCGAAGCCGCCGGTTTCGACGGCTCGTCGCCCTACTCGCCGGAAAGCTATGATGCAGCAGCGCTGTTCATGCTGGCCATGCAGGCCGCAGGTTCGACCAACGCGGCTGACTACGGCGCCAAGATCATGGACGTTGCCAACGCTCCGGGTGAGAAGATCTATCCGGGTGAACTGGCCAAAGGTCTGGAACTGTTGGCTGCCGGTCAGGAGATCGACTATGTCGGCGCATCGGGTGTTGAGCTGATCGGCCCCGGCGAAAGCGCTGGCTCGTATCGTGAGATCGAAGTCACCGACGGCGAGAACAAGACCGTCAACTTCCGTTGATCCTGCGTTAACAGTCATAAAAACAAGCAGCCCGGGCCTTGTGTCCGGGCTGTTTCAATGACAAAAGGCCGCACCTTTCACACGGGGATGGGGCAACGACGCCGAAAACGGCGGCTAGGGGAAAAGATGATCGTCGTCGAAGACGTGCACAAGCATTTCGGCGGGTTTCATGCGGTGGACGGGGCATCGCTGGAAATCCAACAGGGCTCGATCACCGGTCTGATTGGGCCGAACGGGGCCGGAAAAACCACTCTGTTCAACGTAATCGCAGGGGTCCTACCGCCGACCAGCGGCAAGGTTTTCATGGATGGTGAGGACATCACCGGCCTGCCCCCGCATGAGCTGTTTCACAAGGGCCTGCTGCGTACCTTCCAGATCGCGCATGAGTTCTCCTCGATGACCTGCCGCGAGAACCTGATGATGGTGCCCGGCGCGCAATCAGGTGAATCGCTCTGGAACACATGGTTCGGTCGCAAACGCATCGCCGATGAGGAACGCGCGCTGAAGGCTAAGGCCGATGAGGTGCTGGAGTTCCTGACCATAGAACATCTGGCCGATCACAAGGCCGGTCAGGTCTCGGGCGGGCAGAAGAAGCTATTGGAACTTGGCCGCACCATGATGGTCGACGCCAAGATCGTGTTCCTGGATGAGGTCGGTGCGGGTGTGAATCGCACCCTGCTGATGACCATCGCCGACACGATCCTGCGCCTGAACAAGGAGCGCGGTTATACCTTCGTCGTCATCGAGCACGATATGGATTTCATCGGCAAGATCTGCGACCCGGTCATTTGCATGGCCGAGGGTAAGGTGCTCGCCGAGGGTACTCTGGACGAGATCAAGGCCAACGAGCATGTGATCGAAGCCTATCTGGGTACCGGCCTGAAAAACAAAGATAAACTGGAGGCGGGTGCATGAGCGACAACCCCTACCAGGACGATAAAGGCAACAAGGACGCCTCGATCACCAATGCGCATGGCGTCGGCACTATGACCCCCGCCCATCGCAAAAGCGGTGAGACGCATCGGGTTGAGGGCGGCCCTTTTCTGATCGGCGACACCATGACCGGTGGTTACGGCAAGGGTCCGGACATCCTGCACGAATGCACCATCGCCGTCGATAAAGGTGAGATTGCTGTGATCGTTGGCCCCAACGGTGCGGGCAAGTCCACCGCGATGAAGGCCGTTTTCGGTATGCTGGATGTGCGCTCGGGCGCGGTTCGGCTCGACGGTGAAGACATCACCTCGCTCACACCGCAGGATCGCGTGGTACGTGGCATGGGATTTGTGCCCCAGACCTCGAACATCTTCACTTCGATGACGGTGGAAGAGAACCTGGAAATGGGCGCCTTCATCCGCCGCGACGACATCAGCCAGACGATGGAGCAGGTCTATGACCTGTTCCCTATCCTCCGCGACAAACGCAATCAGGCTGCGGGAGAGCTGTCGGGCGGTCAACGCCAGCAGGTCGCCGTGGGCCGCGCGCTGATGACCCAGCCCAAAGTGTTGATGCTGGACGAACCCACCGCCGGCGTTTCGCCCATCGTAATGGATGAACTGTTCGACCGGATCATTGAGGTCTCACGTACCGGGTTGCCGATCCTGATGGTCGAACAGAACGCCCGTCAGGCGCTGGAGATCGCGGACAAGGGATATGTGCTGGTTCAGGGGCGGAACGCCTATACCGGCACAGGCAAAGAACTGCTAGCCGATCCCGAAGTACGCAAGAGTTTCTTGGGGGGGTGAGGATGAAAACCAGTCTTCTCAGCCTTTGTTGTGTGTGCTTCCTGGGTGGCATCGTGTCTGCCGAGGGCACAACACTCCAAACGGAACAACATGCAAGCGGAGTGGTTCTTCATTGTGAGTTCGAAGATGACCGGAAGGTGATGTTATCGTCCCTCGATGATAGAGTTGTTTGGCACGAAAATGGCGAAGATTACCCTACAAGTACTTGGGCTCATATTCGTATAACGGATGATCCAATCTTGTCGGTGTTTGCCTATGGCATCGGCATTGGGAGTCCAAGGCTCGATATTTATCAGGGCGTTACTCACGCCGACAAGCCCAACTATGAACTCGGAACAGCAGTCTTGAGCGACACTCTGGTTGGCCGCGATAAGCTGTTCATAAGGACCGTCGAAGGCTTTTGCCAATCGGAGCAACGTAAATAATGGACTTCCTCAACGCCCTTGTGGCGCTCTCCAACTTCGTCCTTGTTCCCGCAATCGCCTATGGCAGCCAGTTGGCGCTGGGTGCTTTGGGGGTGACGCTGATCTATGGCATCCTGCGCTTCTCGAACTTTGCCCATGGTGACACGATGGCCTTTGGCGCGATGATCGCGGTGCTGGTCACGTGGGGCTTGCAAGCGGCAGGCGTCAGTTTCGGGCCGCTGCCGACCGCTTTGCTCGCGCTGCCCTTTGCCATTCTGGGTTGTATCGTGCTGGTGCTGGTCACCGACCGGCTGGTCTATCGCTTCTACCGGGAACAAAAGGCCAAACCTGTCATTCTCGTGATCGTGTCGATGGGTGTGATGTTCATCATGAACGGGCTGGTGCGGTTCATCATCGGACCGGATGATCAGAGGTTCTCGGACGGCGCGCGCTTCATCGTCTCGGCACGGGATTTCAAGGCAATGACCGGGCTGAGGGAAGGGCTGGCGATCAAGACCTCTCAGGGGATCACTGTGATTGTTGCCGTTGTTGCTGTGGCGCTGCTGTTCTGGTTCCTCAACAAGACCCGCACCGGCAAGTCGATGCGTGCCTATTCGGATAACGAGGATCTGGCGCTGCTGTCCGGCATCAACCCCGAACGCGTTGTGATGATCACCTGGATCATCGTGGCCGCGCTGGCGACTACGGCGGGTGTGCTCTACGGGCTGGACAAGAGCTTCAAGCCCTTTGTCTATTTCCAGCTTCTGCTGCCAATCTTTGCCTCGGCCATTGTGGGAGGCCTTGGCAATCCGATTGGAGCCATCGCAGGTGGGTTCATTATCGCATTCTCCGAGGTGACCATCACCTATGCGTGGAAGAAAGTTCTGACCTATCTGGCCCCGGAAAACCTGGAGCCGTCAGGATTGGTCCAGTTCCTGTCCACTGATTACAAATTCGCCGTCAGTTTTGCGATCCTGCTGATCGTGCTGCTGTTTAAGCCCACGGGCCTGTTCAAGGGGAAAGTGATATGAGCGAGCCCGTCAAAAACACGCTGTTTTTTGTTGTCGTCGGCGCTCTGATCCTGCTGACCGGCTTCACGCAAAGCTGGAACGCGGCAATTCTGATCCTGAACATGGGCTTGATCTCGGCCATCATGTCGATTGGGGTGAACCTGCAATGGGGCTTTGCGGGCCTTTTCAACGTTGGTGTCATGGGCTTTGTCGCGCTGGGCGGGCTGGCGGTTGTGCTGGTCTCGACCCCGCCAACGCCCGGAGCTTGGTCGGCGGGCGGCTATGGCGTCGTGCTTGCCCTATTGCTGGGTGCAGCGACAGTTGTTGCGGCAGTGATGGTTGCGCAGAAGATGCCAAAAGGGCGTGTGCAAACGCTGGCCATCATCGGTATTCTCGTTGTTGGTTTCTTTGTCTACCGTGCAATCTTTGACCCCAGCATCGCGGCGATTGAGGCGATTGATCCCGCCGTTGCAGGCAATATCGGTGGCCTGAACCTGCCGGTCCTGTTGGCATGGCCTGCCGGGGGATTGCTGGCTGCGGGTGCCGCCTGGCTGATTGGCAAAACCGCGTTGGGTCTGCGCTCGGACTATTTGGCGATTGCGACACTGGGCATTGCCGAGATCATCATCGCCATCATGAAAAACGAAGACTGGCTGGCGCGCGGCGTAAAGAATGTCTACGGCATCCCCCGCCCCTCGCCTGTGGTTGGCTATGAGGTTGAGCTGCAGCAAGACCCCTCGTTCATCGCACGCGCGGATTGGTTGGGAATTGACCCGGTGATCGCCTCGACGCTTTCGGTCAAACTGGGCTATTCGCTGCTGTTCCTGATCGTCTTGCTGCTGCTGCTGTGGATGGCGCAGATGGCACTGAAGAGCCCGTGGGGCCGGATGATGCGTGCCATTCGTGACAACGAAGTTGCGGCCGAAGCGATGGGCAAGGACGTCACTCGTCGGCATCTGCAAATCTTCGTCCTCGGCTCGGCCATTTGCGGTATCGCAGGTGCCATGATGACCACTCTGGACGGGCAGTTGACGCCGGGCACCTACAACCCGCTGCGCTTTACCTTCCTTGTCTGGGTCATGGTCATTGTCGGCGGGTCAGGCAACAACTTCGGCGCCGTTCTGGGCGCGTTCCTGATCTGGTTCCTTTGGGTGCAGGTTGAACCCATCGGCTTGTGGCTGATGAACCTGATCACCTCAGGAATGCCCGATGGCAGCGCTCTCAAGACGCATCTGATCGATAGTGCAGCGCATATGCGCCTGTTCACGATGGGCTTGATCTTGCTGATTGTTCTCAGATTCAGTCCAAGGGGTTTGATCCCCGAGAAATAAGCAAAATTTCGTGAGAATTTCCCCTACCGCGCCGTTTGACGGCGCGGTTTATTGTATGGGTGATCAAAACGGTCTAAACAGCCCCACCCGCGATCCACCACATCGCCACTCTGTCTTCATACGACTTGTGTTTGGGCAGGCCCTTTAACGATTACGAAGTTAACCAGGATAAGAGCACCTTATTTGCTATGAAACGACCACTCAGATTCTTTGCTATAGCCACCCCGCTTCTGGCGGTGCTGAGCGCATGCATCCCGTCGCCCGAGCAACTTGAAACCACTCCGGTGAAGGTTCAGACGCCCAAAGGTGTCGTAACCTGCCAGTTGTACCGGCAGGATCGTGTGACATGGGACCGTGCGATTGACTTTCCGGCCACCAAAATGTCGGTGCCGGAGGCAGATGGATATTGCCGCCAGGAAGGGCTGCGTCGTCTGAATCGCTAACAGATCTGGCGCCCCTGATATATTGCGGGGCGCCTCACTCATTCTCTATCGATTTCGGAACAGGCCACCCAGTATCCCGCGCACAATGCGGCGCCCGGTCGTTCCTTTCAGTTCCTTTATCACCGCCTCGCTCATCGCTGTTGCAAATGAATCTTTCTTGCGCGCAACGCGTGACGAGGACCGTCCGACGCGGCTGCCCGAATATCTACGAGCCGACGCGTATTCGCGCTGCATTGGGTTTTGTTGCTCCAAAACCTCCTCAGATTCGGCCTCTGCCGCCGCCTGTGCGGCTGCATTAGCCCGGGCCTGAAGGATCTCGAAAGCCGATTTCCGATCGACCCTCTCGCCATATTTCGCCTGCATTGCTGAGGCATCCATCACCGTCCTGCGCTGAGCCTTCGTGATCGGCCCGAGTTGCGAGCCCGGAGGCCGGATCAGCGTCCGTTCAACAACGCCCGGTACGCCCTTCTTCTGCAGCATCGAGGTCACCGCTTCACCCACGCCGACTTCACGGATGGCAGTTTCGGTGTCAAAGGCCGGATTCTCGCGATAGGTCTCAGCCGCCAGGCGCAGATTCTTACGATCCCTTGCAGTAAATGCACGCAGAGCGTGCTGCACCCGGTTGCCCAATTGCCCGAGGATATCCTCGGGAATATCTGCCGGGTTTTGCGTGATGAAGTACACCCCAACGCCTTTCGAGCGGATCAGGCGCGCGACCTGTTCGACCTTATCGACCAGAACCTTGGGCGCGTCCTCGAACAGCAGATGCGCTTCATCAAAGAAGAAGACCAGTTTGGGTTTTTCCGGGTCTCCGACTTCGGGCAATTCCTCAAACAGCTCGCTTAGAAGCCACAGCAGAAAGGTTGCGTAAAGACGCGGCGCACCCATCAATTTGTCCGAGGCGAGAATATTGACCATCCCCTGCCCGTTCTCATCGGTCCGCATCAGATCCGAGAGTTCAAGCGCAGGCTCACCAAACAAATTAGTCCCGCCCTGGTTTTCCAACACCAGCAGACGGCGCTGAATCGCTCCGATCGATGCGGTCGAGACATTGCCATAGCGCAAAGACAGCTGCGCCCTGTTTTCGCCGATCCAAACCAGCAGCGCCTGCAGATCCTTCAGATCCAGCAGAGGCATCCCTTCTTCGTCCGCCACGCGGAAGGCGATGTTGAGAATACCTTCCTGTGCCTCGCTGAGCTCCAGCAACCGCGACAACAACAGCGGCCCCATCTCAGTCACGGTGGTGCGCACCGGATGCCCTTGTTCTCCGAACAGGTCCCAGAAAGTCACTGGGCATGCGTTGTAGGAGAATGCATCAAACCCGATACGGTTTGCCCGATCCATGAACGCCTGATGCAGCTTGTGATCAGCGCTCCCTGGCAACGCCAGCCCCGACAGATCACCTTTGACATCGGCTAGAAAAACGGGGACCCCCGCCTGCGAGAACCCTTCGGCCAGAATTTGCAGCGTGACCGTTTTCCCGGTACCCGTCGCCCCTGCGATCAAGCCGTGTCGGTTGGCGTATTTCAACGAAAGCCCTTGCGCGTGGCTGTATCCTTCGCCCGCGCCGCCGATAAAGATCTTGTTGTCCATTCAATATCTGTCCCAGTTCTACCGATCTGCGCCAAGCATACAAAGTTAACCTTTGGCTGCGAGAGTAAATCTCACCTCATCGCGGCATTGTCGCGGTGGGGCAAATTCCTCCCTGTCGACTGGCCGTGCCTTCGGGCGCGGCTTTTTTACGAAATATGGCAAGATTCAGGTCTCGAATAGTTAAATTCTTTGGCTTAGCAGTTGACCCTTGGGTTCCCCTTTCGTAACGTCTGCGCATAACTAAGTCGGCCAGTCCGACGGGGAGAAAAATTTCATGAAGGGAGCCGCTCCACCGGCTCCCTTTTTCTTTGGCTGTAACGCGGTCTCTTTATCCCGTTTCGGCAAAAATCCGTTCAATTCCAGCGCAGGTATTCGGTTTGAGCCTGACACCACAAGCACAGAGTGATAGACGGATCAAAAAGCGGGATCATAAAGATGAGGCATTCATGATCAGGAAACTTCTCCCTTTAAATCTGGTTGCTGCTGCATTGCTAAGCAGTGCGGCCTATGCACAGGAAACCACAGATGCCCCTGAGGCCGAAGCCGAAGTAGGGAGCGATCTGGACCTGGGTCAATCAGGCCCTCGGATCGGCGAGCAATATGTGCGTGAGCAGGTTGGTGATTGGAACATCTCCTGCATCAAGACGCAGGAAGAAGAAGATCCCTGCGCGATGGTTCAGATTCTCAACAATCAACAAGGCGATCCCATTGCCGAAGTGTCGCTCGGCAAACTGCCGGAAGGCGGCGCAGCCGTTGCATGGGCAAATGTGGTTGTTCCGCTAGAGACGCTGCTGCAGGCGCAGCTGGCGGTGTCGATCGATGGCGCGCCGCGTAAGCTGTACAATTATCATCACTGCGTTTCGGTCGGCTGTATTGCGCAGCTCGGATTTACCCAGGGCGATATCGACGCGATGAAAGCAGGCTCCAAGGCGGTTCTGTCGCTGGTTCCTGCCCGCCTTCCGGATCAGGTGTTGAACATGGATATGTCGCTTTCGGGCTTCACCTCAGCATTTGATGGACTGAATGTTTCGGTGAGATAAGCCTCAAGGGTTACTTTACAAAGCCGCCGTTCTTACACGGCGGCTTTCTTATATCCGTTTCAGCGCAAGAACGGCGTTCAGACCGCCAAAGGCAAATGCGTTGCTGAGGGCGACATTGACCTTTGCTTCACGTGCTTCATTGGGCACTACGTCCAGTGCGCATTCCGGGTCGGGCTCTTCATAACCAATGGTCGGAGCGATCACGCCATTGCGCAGCGCCATGATACATGCCAACAATTCGACCGCGCCGGTCCCACCGATGAGATGGCCATGCATCGACTTGGTGGATGAGATCATCAGTTCATCCGCATGCGGGCCAAACACACCGGCAACCGCAGCGCATTCCGTTTTGTCATTGGCCGCCGTGCCCGTCCCGTGCGCGTTGATATAACATACATCGCTGGCATTCAGGCGCGCGTCCTTCAGCGCACCGGCCATGGCGCGGGAGGCCCCTTGCTTGCTTGGCATCACGATATCAGCGGCATCTGACGACATCGCAAATCCTACAACCTCGCACAGGATATCTGCCCCCCGGGCCCGTGCGTGTTCGTATTCTTCGAACACAAAGATGCCTGCACCTTCGCCCTGAACCATGCCATTCCGGTTGGCACTGAACGGGCGGCAAGCATCTTTGGACATCACGCGCAGCCCTTCCCATGCCTTGACCCCTCCAAAGCACAGCATCGATTCCGATCCGCCTGTGACCATGGCAGGTGCGGCACCACTGCGAACCAGTTGAAACGCCTGCGCCATCGCATGGTTGGACGAGGCGCAGGCCGTCGATACCGTAAAGCTGGGCCCTTTGAGGTTATGCTCCATCGAGACATGGCTGGCTGCTGCGTTGTTCATCAGCTTCGGTACAACGAACGGATGGACCCGGTTCTTACCATCTTCATAGACCGAGCGGTAATTGTCGTCCCAGGTCGAAACCCCGCCACCGGCAGTCCCAAGAACCACACCGGACAGCGCAGCAGTTTCGCCCGAAAACACGATCCCAGACTGATCGATCGCTTCTTTCGCCGCAATCAGAGTGAACTGGGTGAAGCGGTCATAAAGGCTCATCTGCTGGCGGTTGAACCGAGCCTCTGCCTCAAAGCCACGTACCTGACCGCCGATCTTGATCGACAGACGCTCGACATCTCTGAACTCCAGCTCGGAAATGCCGCAACGACCTTCGCGCATTGCTTCGAAAGTATCGGGCACCGAATGACCCAGCGAGTTGATGGTGCCCGCACCCGTAATGACAACGCGTTTCATAGCCCGGCGTCAGACCTTTTCCGCCACGAGCTTTTCAATACCCGCAATGATCGCAGCCACGTTGGTGATATCGAAATCACTGGCCGAAGGCTCGTTGGCGTTGAAGGGTACCGAGATGTCGAACTCTTCTTCGATGGCAAAGATGCTCTCGACCAAACCCAGGCTGTCGATACCCAGATCTTCGAGCGTGCTATCGGGCGTCACGTCCGAAGGCTCCAGAACGGCCTGCTCGGCAATGATTGCAATGACGCGGTCGCTGATGCTCATATCGGTCCCCTGATTTTCGCGTTGGGGATGATTTAATCGCTCGGCGGCTGTTTGAAAACAGCCTTTTTCAACGCCTCGACGTCACGGGCCATACGCGGCAGACGGCGTTGTGCCTTATAAATATCG
Organism: Ruegeria sp. C2; assembly: GCF_056537765.1. Taxonomy (NCBI): domain Bacteria; kingdom Pseudomonadati; phylum Pseudomonadota; class Alphaproteobacteria; order Rhodobacterales; family Roseobacteraceae; genus Ruegeria; species Ruegeria sp. C2. Next base: position 869,068 of record NZ_JBQFRZ010000001.1, read on the forward strand.
GTATGGCTTTCCATTTTGATGCCAGGATAGCCCATGATGACGCGCCCCGCGGGCACGTTCGACAGAATCTTTGTACCGCCACCAGAAATCACGCCATCACCGATGAAAATATTATCGACCACGCCGGTCTGACCGCCAAGGACGACGTTGTTCCCGATCTCGACCGATCCCGAAACCCCGGTTTGGCCGCACAACAGGCAATCTTGCCCGACGCGCGTGTTGTGGCCCACATGCACGAGGTTATCCAGCTTGGACCCGCTCCCGATCACCGTATTGCGAATGGTCCCGTAATCGACCGTGCAGTTTGATCCTACTTCGACATCATCGCCAATCTCGACCGCACCTAAGGAATGAATTCGCAACCAGCTCTGCGCCTTGGCATCTCCTTGATCACCCAGCGTTTTTCGGGCGTTTTCTGCACCCGATACCTCGGGAGTGACATAGCTGAACCCATCGCCCCCGATGCGCGCCCCCGGCTGGGCGGTAAAACGATCTCCGATCTGTGCCCGTGCCCCGATGCTTACCATTTCGCGCAGTAAGGCGTTCTTACCCAGCAGCGCATCCATGCCGACCACGCAATGCGCACCGATGACCGAGCCGGCCCCGATCTGAGCGCGCGCGCCGATGACGGCCAGCGGCCCGATGGATACGTCCGCACCAATCTCGGCAGTTGGATCAATCACGGCAGATGGATGGATTCCAGGCTCGATCCCCTGCCCGCGATCCAGCATTGACGTAATTCCCGCCATCGCCATCCGCGGCCGCTGTACGAATATCGCCGCCTCAAGGCCCAAGGACTGCCAGTCGGCACCATCCCAAAGCACAGCCGCCCGCGCAGATCCCTTCGCCAGTGCCTCGGCATATTTCGGAGACATCGCCATCGCCAGATCGGTTGGCCCGGCATCCCCCGGTTCGGCGGCGCGTAGGATGGTCAGGCCTGTCTGACCAGCGGCCTCGGCCCCGATGGCTTCGGCGATTTGCTCAACGGTGAACTGCATGTCGGGCTTCCTTATGGCAGGACTTGCCCTCGTGATTACCCCTGAACGTCCGGCAGGACCACCCCTGCCTTTTGCAACGCCTTCCAAATCTTGGCGTCACGGTCATAGACGTCGCGGCGGTACTGAACGTCGCCCTTCGGGCCGATATAGGCGGTGCGGTAGATCAGATGTACCGGAACTTTTTTATCCAGCTTCACGGTGGTTTCTTTCCCTGTGTTCAGCACGCGGTGGAAAAACGCCTTCGGATCTTCCTCCTGCTTGGCCAACAGCGCGTATGCGAACTCGAACGGTTGCGCCAACCGGATACAGCCATGCGAGAAGGCGCGCACCTCTCGTGTAAACAGAGATTTCTGAGGCGTATCATGCAGATAGATGTTGTACTTGTTGGGGAACATGAACTTCACCAAGCCCAATGCATTGCTTTGGCTCGGGGGTTGCCGCATCGAAAACGGGAAGTTCCGAGCGGTGAATTGGGTGAAATCCACGGCGCCGCGATTTACCTGCCGACCACTACGGTCAGTGATCTGGATATGGCCGACCGCATTCGGATTGGATTGCAGCTTTGGCAGGTATTCCTTGGTGATGATCGAGCGTGGTACATACCAGCTGGGATTGATCACCATATGCTCCATCTCGTCCGAGAATTCGGGGCTGCGGCGATCACTCGTGTTCTTCCCAATCACGGCGCGGGTTTCGAAAGTGACCCGACCGTCATCAACAATCTTGGCTGAAAAGTCCGCCTGATTTACCAATACGTGGCGCGCGCCACGCTCTTCCGGAAGCCAACGTTCCCGTTCAAGCGCAACGAGCACAGCCTTGAGCCGATCCGACGCAGGGCGATTGACTTCGGTGATCGTACCTTTGCCTGCAACGCCATCTGGTTCCAAACCATGCGCGGTCTGAAACGCCCTGACGGCCTCGATCAGCGCGCCATCATAGGTCGGGCTGGCGGTCGGCTTGAGGTAACCCATCGACACCAGCCGGTTCCGCAGTTTGAGGACGCTTGGGCCGGTATCCCCGCGCTCCAGCTTGGTGATTGGTACGGTCGCGCCCCATCCGCCTTGTGAGATTAAATCTTCCAACACCCTCTTCTGCTTCATCAGCGCCAGATACTGTGGGGATTGCGGCATCAGATCCTTAAGATAGCTCCCGCCCTCCGACGTGGTGAGCCGTCGAAGGTGTTCACTGGCCGAGCGTCGTTCAATCTTGCGGACGAGCCCATTGTCGATCTGCGACGGCGTCACAGTCCCGGATTGCAGATCACGTGCGTATTTTACGAAGACACGGCTCATTTCCGCCTCGACCCGACCGAGATCGCGAGTGGTCCGCGCCTGCCGCATTTGGTCCATCAACGATTGCACGTCATAACGCGCGGCAGGTAACCCGTGCAGATCGGTTGTTGACAGTGCCTTGATCAAAGCCGCACGCCGCGCTTCATGTTCGGAAGTGTCGCCGACCCATACCGGATCAAAACCGTTATCACGGTAAAATTCGGCCAAAACGGGTGCTGATGCCGTGTTCTCGGCAACGGCCATCTGAAAGGCTGTTCCATCCGTGCTCGCCTGAGCAAAGGATGCCGTAGATGCCAGTAGGGTGAAAAGCAAAACGCGGGAACGGGAAACAAACGACATGAGATGACCTTGGTTATTCAATAGCTTGACGCGCACTGCTTGGACGCGTCCAATGATAATGTTAAGCTGTGCGATTGTTGTCTATTCACAAATGCATCACCAAAGTGCATCTTTTCGCCTCTGGTGCGTGTTTGCATCGGCGGCGCAGCCAACTGCTGTAGATCAAAGCATACTTGCATCAGTTGCGCAAAAAACTGCCGAAAATTCCCCCTTGATTCAGCTGCGGCCAAAGATTTCTTGGCTGTTGAATCCGTCTGTGCCATAACTCCCGCATCTGGGATGGGAAAAAATTAATACAGCGCGCGTAACATCGTGTGCAGGCAGGAACAGTACGGGACGAAACACAAATGACCAAGAGCAGTGCATCGGGCGTGACCCGGCGTGCCTTATTGGGCGCATTCGCCGCAACGGCAGTCGTAGCAGCTCCGACCTATTCCAAGGCAGCAGGATTCCTCCGCGGAGGGGGCGATATTCGCCGCATTCGCATGTATTCAGGCCGCACGGGTGAGCGTCTGGATATGGTATATTGGGTCGATGGCAAATACATCAAGGACGCCGTCAAAGAAGTGAACTACTTCATGCGTGATTGGCGCAATGATCAGGTCAAACCCATGGACCTGCGCACCATCGATATCATGGCCGCCGCGCACAATATGCTGGATGTCAGCGAGCCCTATATGCTGCTTTCGGGCTATCGCTCTCCCAAGACCAATGCAATGCTACGCTCCCGATCGCGCGGAGTGGCCAAAAACTCGCTTCACATGAAGGGCCAAGCCGCCGATCTGCGCTTGTCGTCCCGCTCCGTCTCTCAGATGGCCAAAGCCGCAATGTCCTGCCGCGCAGGTGGCGTTGGGCAGTACTACCGCTCGAACTTCGTACACATGGATTGTGGCGACATCCGCACTTGGCGCGGCTGATACCGCATACCTTCGTTCTGGTGAGTTGGCCCCTCAGATGGTTCTGGTGGTGGGGGTGTTTTGTCCACCAGCACAGAGTGGTACCGTCATCGCGGTACAAACAGGGTATATCCATCCTCGGAGAGCAGGTTCTCTTATATGGGCACCTCAGGCTTAAAGGCTTCTGACTGCCCCACCCTTCGCTCTCTGCACAAAACCGGAGGCCTTTGTGCACAAGGTCGCGTCAAAAACACGTGCCTGAGAACACGTATTTATCGGTTGCCTAACCAGTCCGCCACCGAAATACCCGCTGCCTTGTGACCTTCTGCGTTCCAATGGGTATCCCCCCAAAACCAAGGATAATTTCCCGAATGAGCCGCATCTTTCAAATGCTGCGTCACGTCCCAAAAGGGAATCCCGACATCCATAGCCCAGGACGCCGCGATTTCAGGTAGATCAGACAGATTCTCCGAGGGAGAACTTATGACACTGATTTCAGGAAAATCACAGAGTTCGTGTAATACGCGGTACTTAGTTGGTACAAAAATCAATGCATAGTCTGCGCCGACATCAGCCAGCCTTTCCTTAAACGTCACGATCGCGGCCGTGATAGCGGAGAATTCATCTTCGAAGCCCGCAAAAGACTTACGGGTCCATAAAAACAGATAGTCTGAGCCTTCAATTTTGCAGCTGTTTAGCGCTTTTCGTGGATTGCTCATTTGAACAAGGCGCAACCAGATATTTCTGGTGATCGAAGACTGTCGACGAACTGGGGGTTCATCCGACTGTGGTTGAGCGGGCTGCCGAAATTCCGCTGAATCCAGCAGATCGTTACCTTCAAATAGAAACTGGACAACAAGCTTGTCTTTCAACGGCACACCGGACTCCAACAGCATTTTCTGCTGTTCCTGCACCGATATGCCCAGCAAAGCCGCTTGCATCACCGGCAGATCCAGCGCTTCGGATACGATACTGTCGACAGTCATTGCCTTGGGTACCAGCGCACCCAACACAACCGAGTCGCCAAGAATGACGATATCTGCCTCACTGTCTGATGAGTTCCGAAAACCGTACCGATCCGTTCTGAAATCAAACTCGATTGGATCGCTGGGTACCTGCATCATGGATGCAATGTCCTGATAAGTTTGCCCAGATACGCTTGTGTTCGGCAACAATGCCCAGCCAGGGCTTTCTGTATTCGCGATCCTCTTTCCAAACAGAGCGTCCCAGTCGACAAATCCAAGTCGACCAACGCCTTCCAGCAGTATTAGGAACAAAACCAACGGTGTTATAGTCGCCCAAAAAACTAAGGATGCTTGCCGCCCGAGACCTGCGACGGCAAACGCCAATGCCAATCCTAGGATCAATATCGCAAGCGCGACATCACGGAACCGCCAATATCCAAACAAAAGACCCTCGGAATGAAAATCTGCTGATCTGATCCATAGAACACCGATACTGAACGCCACCAAAACAGCGCAGATTACAAAATAAATAAATCTTTTCAAAACTTTGGAATACAAACCAAGCTCACCTCCCAAAAATGCAACTCGATATGAACACTACTCCCTTTGTCCAATTTTCATTGGTTCCGCTCTATTTGTCTATAAGAATGAAGTTTATCACTGAGCGTAGTGCGATTTCAGGCTGTTGGCGCAGCAGTTTCACGACAATCGCCATTGGTCGCACCTCTGCGTGTATCGCAGGATATATTGCACAGCAGAACGGTAATGAATTGTTTTTATTTCAAAATATAGCTTCCGGTTTAGCCCGGTGGCGCACCTGAGAGGATTCGAACCTCTGGCCTCTGCCTTCGGAGGGCAGCGCTCTATCCAGCTGAGCTACAGGTGCCTTGGCCGTTAGCTACCCTCGTTCCGATCCGGGTGCAACTGCAAATACGACCGGATCAGGCAAACAGATCATGCGCCAGTTCCAGCGCATCGATCAGCGTATCAACCTCATCCGTAGTGTTATAGAGACCAAAGCTGGCGCGGCAGGTGGCGGTGACGCCCAAATGATCCATCAGAGGTCCGGCACAATGATGGCCTGCACGCACAGCAACGCCTTTCTTGTCCAGAATGGTCGAAACATCATGCGCGTGCCCTGCCCCATCCAGCGTGAAGCTGAAGATTGCGGCCTTGTCGGCGGTCTTACCCTGCACCTGCAACCAGTTTAATCCGGTCAGGCGCTGCATGGCATAGTCGCGCAGACTTGCCTCATGGGCGGCAATACTCTCCATGCCCAGATCCATCATGTAGTCCAGCGCCACACCCAACCCGATGGTTTGAACGATCCCGGGGGTTCCTGCCTCAAACTTCATAGGCGGATCGTTATAGGTCACCTGATCTTTCGAAACCTCTTTGATCATGTCCCCGCCACCGATGAAGGGGCGAATTTCGGCCATACGTTCGGACTTGATGAAGATCGCGCCCGACCCCGAAGGGCCATAGAGCTTGTGGCCAGTGATCGCGTAGAAATCGCAGCCGATATCTTCGACATTGACCGGCATGTGCACGGCCCCCTGACTGCCATCGACTAGAACCGGCACACCCTTGGCGTGAGCGGCTTGCGTGATGGTTTTAACATCCACCACTGTGCCCAACACGTTCGAGCAATGGGTGACCGCAACCAGCTTGGTCTTGGGGCCGATCGCATCGATGACTGCTTGCGGATCCAGATTGCCCGCAGCGTCGACATCAACCCATTTCAGGACGACGCCCTGACGTTCGCGTAGGAAATGCCAAGGTACGATATTTGCGTGGTGCTCCATGACGCTCAGGACGATCTCATCCCCCGCCTCAAGGCGCGGCATTGCCCAGCCATAGGCGACCAGATTGATTCCTTCGGTCGTGCCGGAGTTCAGTACGATCTCATTCTCATCAGAAACACCCAGAAAGCGCGCGACTGTGCCGCGCACGGCTTCGTATTTCTCGGTCGCGAGATTCGACAGGTAGTGAAGTCCACGATGCACATTCGAATATTCATGCGCATAGGCTTGCGCAACCGCGTCGATCACCACCTGAGGTTTCTGCGCAGAGGCACCGTTATCCAGATAGGTCAACGGCTTACCATTCACCTCTCGTGACAGGATCGGAAAGTCAGCGCGGATTTTCTCTACGTCGTACATAGAAAGGAATTCCCTATACAGGCCCGCCGGGGGACAACCAAAGAACGAAGGGGATCGCCAGAACACCTGAGATGAGCATCACCAGGAACGATTTGCCAAGCGAGCCAAACCGGTGCGCTTCATTCAGAAAATGCAGAGTGATGTACAGACTCAGACCCAACATTATGAGGCTGGCAGGAAGAAACAGAAACGGTGCGAGCGACGCCGAAATAAGGACAATCGCCTGGCCAGCGATCTGCAGAATCTGCAGCCATATCACCAGTGTTGCGACCTCGGTTATCGCGCCGGTTCCACCCAGCATCCGCCCGACAAGCTGAAACGTCACTACGCTGATCAGGATGGCCCCGGCGGATACCAGCAGGGTTTGCACCATCGGAACTGCCAGTTGCTGCACATCAGGCGAGATCAGGGGCAAGATGACACCAGAGGCAGATTGTACAATCCCGTTCAGAATCACCGCCAAAAAGAACGCCAGCCACAACACGTCACGACCAAACCGCATCGCCATCAGACGACGTGCGGCCTCGGCAGGGTTCGACAGGGTCAGAACGACCATATTCATCAACGTGGTAGAGCTCATTCAGGTGCCCTTTGCGTTTGCCTCAGCCCCGAGAACCAGAACCAGACGAAAACTGCAACCCACAACAGACCAATCAAAGACTGCGCAGGCCCCGGGCCGATAAACCCGGCCACCAGGCCATTGAGCAGCACCAGCGGTGCCGAGGCCAGCAGCGCCCAGAACAGCGCAAGACGCGCGCCATAGCTAGTACCCTTGCCTCCGATAGCCCGTGCAACCAAATGAGACAGCCAGGCCAGACCGTAGAAGATCAGCGGTAGAATAAAGACAGAGCCCAGCAAAGCTCCGCCCATCAGCATATTCAACTCGGACCCTTCCAGATGCGCCTTACGCGCAAGGCTGGGTAATTGAGCGATAAAGCCAACCACACAAAAGGCCATGACAAACGCCAGCGCTCGATCTTCCCGTGGCCCCATATCCAACAGGCGACGCACAACGCGCCCCGGTCCGCGATACGTGGCCACGATATCGGTTGTGACCGGCATCAGTTTCGGCGCGCCAACCAGCTTTCAAGGCGTTCGACGATCACATCGGCCAGCGCTTCGTCCTCGATCTCTTCCACGGCTTCTGCAAGGAAGGCCAGTGTCAGCATATCGGTTGCATCATTGACCGGTACGCCGCGCGACCGCAAATAGAACAGCGCCGTTTCGTCAATGGCACCTGAGGTCGAGCCGTGCGAGCAGGCCACGTCATCGGCATAGATCTCAAGCTCGGGCTTGGCCAGAAACTGGCTGTCATCGTCCAGCAGTAAGGATTGACTGATCTGATAGCCATCCGTCTTCTGCGCGCCCTCCTTGACCAGAATTTTACCCTGAAATACGCCCGTTGCGCCGTTACGCAGCACTTTCTTGAACACCTGACGGCTTTCGCAGTTCACCGCATCATGGGTGATGAACACCGTGTCATCGTGATGGAAATCCCCGTCACCTACACATGCGCCAGCGACATGCGCCACGGCGTCATCTCCGGTCAGTTCGACAACCTGCTCATTACGGGTGAGCACGCCATTCACGGTCAATGTGAACGACTTATAGACAGACTCGTGCCCCATTCGCGTGAACATATGGGTGGCCGCGCGGCGCTGATGATCACGGCCCTGCGCACGCACATGATGCAAGGTTCCGCGATCCGCAATGTCGATTTCTATGCACTTGTTGAAACGCGAGGCTGCCGGGCCATTTTCCAGGATCGTCACCTCGGCGTCACTCTCAACCCGCACGATATGGTGCAGAATGGCATCCGAAGTCTCGGACGCATGACGATAAATCAGGCTGATCGGCTTAGACGGCTTGCCCGTGACATGAATAGCCACACCATCTGAGGCGAAGGCCGTATTCAAGGCCGCCAGAGGTCGCTGAACCGGGTTCTGACCACGGGTTTCAAGAACGCCATACAGCTCTTTTGCCCAATGGATGTCTTTGCAGCAGATATCCTCCAACCGGTCGATTGAGACGCCTTCCAGCGACAGGTCGTCCGATTCTTCGGGGCTGAACACGCCATCGACAAAAACGATCTTCAGGCGGTCGAACTCATGGAACATCATGGGTTCGTCGGTGTGGAACAGTGCCGCCGGGACGGCCTCGGCAGAGGTCAGAGTGTCCGGTCGGGTGTATTTCCAATACTCATCCCGGCGCCCAGGCAGACCCATTTCGCGAACACGCGCCAATGCGGCTTCGCGCGCTTTGCGGGTACACCCGGCGTCCGGCATGGCCATCGCAGCCAGCCGTTCCTCGGTTGCCGTCTGTTTTGCTTGGGGCAAAGCCATCAGTTCACCTCGGCCAGAATGTCGGCATAGCCGTTGTTCTCAACTTCCAGCGCCAGTTCGGGACCGCCGGATTTCACGATGCGGCCATCGGCCATGATGTGCACCACGTCGGGTTTGATGTGATCCAGCAGCCGCTGATAGTGTGTAATCACAAGGAACCCGCGCCCTTCGTCACGCAGCGCGTTTACGCCCTCGGACACCAGCTTCATGGCATCCACATCCAGACCCGAGTCCGTCTCATCCAGGATGCACATCTTGGGTTCGAGCATTGCCATCTGCAGAATTTCGTTGCGCTTTTTCTCGCCGCCCGAGAAGCCCACATTCACTGGGCGCTTCAACATATCCGCGTCGATCTTCAGAGCCTTCGCCTTAGCCCGCACCTCTTTCAGGAAATCGGTTGCCGACAGTTCCTCCTGCCCGCGCGCTTTGCGTTGAGCGTTTACCGCGGTGCGCAGGAACGTCATATTACCTACACCCGGAATTTCGACCGGGTATTGGAACGCCAAGAAGATCCCCGCAGCTGCGCGCTCTTCCGGTTCCATCTCAAGCAGGTCTTCGCCTTCGAGAGTGGCCGTACCATCGGTCACCTCATAGCCATCACGACCCGACAAGACGTAGCTGAGTGTCGACTTACCCGAACCGTTTGGCCCCATGATCGCATGCACCTTGCCGGCCTCAACCGTCAGATCAACGCCCTTGAGGATCGTTTTATCCTCTTCTTCAAGTTTCACGTGCAGGTTCTTGATTTCAAGCATGATTTACCTCGTAAATAGCGTGCCCATCGGATCGATGGGTTTGTTCTTGGAGATCGACGTGGCCTCAGCCGCATACGTTGCGGGCACGAAAAGAAAGGCGCAATCCGTTGCGCATACGTCGATCGAGTGTTTCGTGTTGATGTTAGGGTTCGATTGAAAGTCGCGCGCAATAACAGGGCGCGAGAAACCACTCAGTCGAACTCGATTGCGATGTGGAACACCTGGAGACTGCGCGGCTCGGTCTGTTGCTGTACGAATTCGACCCATTCCGGGCCGTAAACCACTTCGAATGCGTCGGGGTACGCCCAAACCGCGTTGTGAAACGTGAAGGTGGTCACAATCATCGCAAACGCGCTCATTGTGGCGAATTCCTTCTGATTGTTCTTTAGCAAGAATGAGATCAGGAACACGACGCCACCTGCGAGGGCCAAACCGATGAAATCCTGCCCGCTTCCCTTGGCTTCGCCGGGCAACCCTGCCAGCTTTAGTTGCAGAAATCGCGAGAAAAAGAACGCGCCGACGCCCAGAGCAAACGCTCCGATGAACGCTGCCGGATAGGCAAGGCGTGTCCAGATCGTGTCGCCTTTCCGCTTCGGAGCATGTTTCTTTGCTTCCTGCGCCCGCGTATTGATACGCTCTACACGATCCTGAAAACTTGTTGCTTGTTTTTCGCTCATTGGCGTTCTTGGCAATCACAAAATCAATAACTTTGCATTTGCTTACCAAGCAGAGTCGAGAGGGGCAATTCACAATCTCCGCGCGAAACGGAGAAGTGATAGCAGAGCGTCCCATAGACGCCCCACCGTAGCCACCCGCGATACGTTCAGCATCACCAGTTATGAACGACGTGACCTGCATTTTCGGTTAGCCGACCGAGCCTTCAAGGCTGATCGCCACCAGCTGCTGCGCTTCCATCGCGAACTCCATCGGCAGCGCTTGCAGTACGTCCTTACAGAACCCGTTCACAACCAAAGCCACGGCTTCTTCCTCGTCCATACCGCGCTGACGGCAGTAGAACAGCTGATCGTCGTCCACCTTGGAGGTTGTCGCCTCGTGCTCAACGCGGCTGGAGTTGTTCCTGACCTCGATATACGGAACCGTGTGCGCGCCGCACTTATCTCCGATCAGCAGCGAGTCACACTGGGTGTAGTTGCGGCTGTCCTTGGCCTTGGGGTGCATCGAGACCAGACCGCGATAGGTGTTCTGCGCCTTACCAGCGCTAATCCCCTTCGACACGATGCGCGATTTGGTGTTCTTGCCCAAATGCACCATCTTCGTGCCGGTATCAGCCTGCTGATAGTTGTTGGCAATCGCGATCGAGTAAAACTCACCCTGGCTGTCGTCACCACGCAAGATGCATGACGGGTATTTCCAGGTTACGGCAGAACCAGTTTCCACTTGTGTCCACATCACCTTGGAACGATCCCCACGGCAATCAGCGCGCTTGGTCACGAAATTATAAATGCCGCCCTTGCCGTTCTCATCCCCCGGGAACCAGTTCTGAACGGTCGAGTATTTCACCTCGGCATCTTCTTCGATGATGATCTCAACCACCGCCGCGTGCAGCTGTGCCGTGTCGCGCTGCGGCGCCGTACAGCCTTCCAGATACGACACGTAAGAGCCCTTGTCAGCGATGATCAACGTGCGCTCAAACTGACCCGTGTTCTCGGCGTTGATGCGGAAATAGGTGCTCAACTCCATCGGACAGCGCACGCCCGGTGGCACGTAGACGAACGAGCCGTCCGAGAACACGGCCGAGTTCAGCGTCGCGTAGAAATTGTCTGAAACTGGTACGACTGATCCCAGATACTTTTTGACCAGTTCAGGATGTTCTTTGATCGCTTCAGAGATCGAACAGAAGATCACGCCAGCCTTTTTCAGCTCGGCCTGAAAGGTGGTTCCGACTGAGACCGAGTCGAACACAGCATCAACTGCAACCTTGCGGCCTTCTGCCGGAGCATCTTCAGCGCCTTCGACGCCCGCCAGAATCATCTGTTCTTTCAGTGGGATACCCAGCTTTTCGTAAGTGGCCAACAGCTTGGGATCGACCTCATCCAGCGATTTGGGCTTTTCTTCCATCGATTTTGGACGGGCATAATAATACTGGTTCTGAAAATCGATTTCAGGATAGCTGACCATCGCCCATTTGGGCTCTTCCATCTGGGTCCAACGCTCGAACGCGGCCAGACGCCATTCGGTCATCCATTCCGGCTCTTCATTCTTCTCCGAGATCAAACGGACAATATCGGGGTTCACGCCTTTTGGCGCGTATTCCATCTCGATATCGGTTTCCCAGCCGTATTTATAAGTGCTGACCTCGCGAACCGCATCCACGGTTTCCTGATCGACACCCTCTTTTACCTGGGTCTGGTCCAAAGCGGCCATGTGACACCCTCCGTCTGATCACGCGGCACGCGCGCGATGCTTTTTCTCTTTTTCGAGCCACGCTTCCGCGAAACGCAGCACTTCTTCTTTCGTCGTCTCAGGCCCCAGCGAAACGCGGATCGCGCTCGATGCAACCGTCTCATCAAAACCCATTGCAGTCAGGACCCGACTTGTCTTGACCTTGCCACTTGAACAGGCCGAACCCGCACTGATAGCGAAGCCTGACAAATCCATCTGCATGACCTGTGTTTCGCCCTTCCAGCCGGGCGTCGCAAAACACATGGTATTCGGGAGTCGCTCCTGATCTTTCCCGACAAAAATAGTAGCTTTAGAGTTAGCCTCAAGAGCGTTTTCTAGAATATTTCTAAGTTCTCCGACTTTTGACCAAACACCATCAGCCAGATCGCGCATTGATGCCTCAATAGCCGCGCCTAAACCTGCTATACCAATCACATTTTCCGTGCCGGACCTACGTCCCATCTCCTGACCGCCGCCGCTGGCCAAGGGCGCGATATCCAGCCCTTGCCTCAGAATCAGAGCACCAACACCCTTTGGCCCGCCGATCTTGTGCGCTGAGAGGACAGCCATATCCGCCCCGCTCCAGGCGAAAGAAAAGGGAATGCGCCCAATGGCCTGTGTCACGTCCAGCAACAACCAATCCGCGCGCCGTGCGCCATAAGGCCACTGATTTTCTACCCTTTCTGGGGTTTGCGAAATAATCCCGGTCTCAGAGTTCGCAAGGCCCATTGCCAATGTATGGCCGGGGCCAAAGGGTCGTTGCTCACAGTTGGACAGATCGATATGCGACCAGAGCGCATCATGCGCGGTGGTCTCGACGAACACATCGCAATCCTCGGGGCGATTTTCCAGAACCCGTGCGGCCTCAGTAGCGCCAGAGGTAAAGATGACTTCTTCTGGACGGCAGCCCACCGCCTCTGCGACCTGTGCCCGCGCACGTTCCACTACTGCCTTTGCTGCACGCCCTTCTGCGTGCACAGACGACGGATTCCCCATCACATCCATCGCCGCCGCCATGGCTGCGCGTGCCTCTGGGCGCAGGGGCGTTGTGGCATTGTGATCCAGATAAACACGTTTCATGGATACATCTTTTCTGGTGTCAGCGTGGGGCACATAGGCATAAGTCGCATCGGATCAGTCGTCCACGACCGCGAACAGGCTCGGCACTGCTGGACAGGGCGCAAGGTCATTCCGGATCACGTCGGACAGGCGTGTCTGGTGCAGAAAAACATAGACATTCGCGCTGAGGCTTTCCCACAACCGGTTGGTCAGCGACTGCGCACGGCTGCCCGAAGACCCGCCCGATGCCCCTGCTCCTTTGTGCATCGCATCCACGGTCTCATCCACGGCTGCCAAAACTTCGACCACCCGAATATCAGATGCCGGGCGCGCCAGACGGTATCCACCACCCGGACCGCGTACGGAACTGACCAGTTCGGCCCGTCGCAGCTTGACGAACAACTGCTCAAGATAGGGAAGCGAGATATCCTGACGTTCGGAAATCTCGCCAAGCGTCACAAGCTTATCGGGCGACTGCAAAGCGATATCGGCCAGCGCAACCATCGCGTAGCGGCCTTTGGTCGACAGCTTCATTTCATTCCCTCTCGGCAAGAACCGCGCGAAAACATTGACGTCGGTGCAGCCAATGCGTATCTCCCACTGGCAGCGTTATGACGCGACAATGATGTAATTAGAACCGTTCTAAAGTACCCGAGAATTACCGTCAAGATAGTCTCGGGGCCGCTACGGTAAAAAACAGGACAAAAGCACATATGCCCGAGGTGATTTTTCCCGGACCCGAAGGACGCCTGGAAGGCCGCTACCACCCGCAAAAGGAAAAAGACGCACCGATCGCCATCGTGTTGCACCCGCATCCTCAGTTCGGCGGGACGATGAACAATAAGGTTGTCTATAACCTGCATTATGCCTTCTACAACATGGGCTTCACCGTGCTTCGCTTTAACTTCCGCGGCGTGGGCCGCAGCCAGGGCGAATACGATCAGGGCGTTGGTGAACTGAGCGATGCAGCCTCGGCGCTGGATTACCTGCAGTCGATGAACAACAACTCGAAGCACTGCTGGGTTGCCGGTTTCTCATTCGGGGCCTGGATCGGGATGCAGCTGCTGATGCGCCGTCCCGAAATCACCGGCTTCATCAGCGTATCGCCGCCTGCAAATATGTATGACTTCTCGTTCCTGGCACCCTGCCCGTCTTCGGGCCTGATCATCAATGGCTCGGCTGACCGTGTGGCGCCGCCAGCAGACACCACTTCGCTGGTGGGCAAGCTGCACGAGCAGAAAGGGATCACCATCACCCATCATGAGGTCGAAGGTGCGGATCACTTCTTCCAGGACCGTCACATGGATACGTTGATGACCGACGTGACCGACTACGTGAAACGTCGCCTGACCGAGAACACGCGCTGATGTCTGACACCATCAATACCCTGGCCGCCAAGCTGGCCGAGGACACGATGAAGGTCATGGATGAAACAGGAGATGAGCGCTTCTTTGTTGAGGTCGGCGAGGTTCTCGGGGCCGCCTCACAATCACTGGAAGAGGCGTTTCTGACCGAAATCCGCGTTCGATTGGCCGAGCGCAAAGCGCGGCAGTTTGTTGTGAAAAGACTGTCGCAACATCGCTCGAAGCTCAAAGCAATTGAAAAGCAGTGACCAGATTTCCTGGCCCATGCTTTGAAACGAAAAAAGGAGCCCGAGGGCTCCTTTTCTCTACTATCGTTCGATGGGCGCTTAAACTGGAATACCCGTTAACCGCTCAACATTCTGGGCTGCATCAATGTCGACGGACCCCCCGTCTGCAAGCCACCCCAGCGCCACAATCAATACCGAAACGATAATGACAGATTTTGCAAAAGTCGTCATATTACCAAACTCGTTAAAAATTCACTAAAAACCATGTTGTACTTAACACGATAGGTATCTTTCGGAATAGTCGGGTTTCCCTTACCTTTGGTAAACCCCACCTTGGATCGACTTGTCCTCGTGCGGACGGTCATCCCGGTTAACATTTTCTGTACGATCCGTGCCGGACTCGGAACCATCCTGACCACACCGATCGCGTTTCTTGTCTTCACAGCCGACGGCTGAACTGGCCCATAATCATTGGGCTGGCTATGATACTGGGCGGTATCCTGATCATCTGCCTGTTTTCTGCCGCAGCCAGTCACTGACCGCCGGTTAGGGCTGGCATATTTCTCCGCACCACGTTATGCGCCGGGCAACTTCCCGTTCAAAGGCTGACCTCTCATGGACCTGCGCAACATCGCAATCATCGCTCACGTGGACCACGGCAAGACGACTCTGGTGGATGAGCTACTCAAACAATCCGGCGCGTTCCGGGAAAATCAGGCCGTGGCCGAGCGCGCCATGGACAGCAATGACCTGGAACGCGAACGCGGCATCACTATTCTGGCCAAGGCGACGTCAGTCGAGTGGAAAGACACGCGCATCAACATCGTTGACACGCCCGGTCACGCCGATTTCGGTGGAGAGGTCGAGCGTATCCTCAGCATGGTTGATGGTGTTGTCCTGCTGGTTGATGCCGCCGAAGGCCCGATGCCCCAGACCAAGTTCGTAACCTCCAAGGCACTGGCTCTGGGCCTGCGCCCGATTGTAGTGCTGAACAAGGTCGACAAACCAGATGCCGAGCCCGACCGCGCATTGGATGAGTGCTTTGACCTCTTCGCCAATCTCGGTGCTGACGATGATCAGCTGGATTTTCCTGCGATGTACGCCTCAGGTCGCTCGGGCTGGGCAGATATGGAACTGGACGGTCCACGCGAGGATCTGACTGCACTGTTCGATCTGATCGTCGACCACGTCCCTGCCCCGAAACAGATCGAGCAAAAAAGCGAACCGTTCCGGATGCTGGCCACTACATTGGGCAGCGACCCGTTCATCGGCCGCATCCTCACCGGTCGCGTCGAGAGCGGTACATTGAAAGCGGGCGACAGCCTCAAAGCGCTCAGCCGTGACGGAACTCTGATCGAGAATTTCCGTGCTTCGAAAATCCTGGCGTTCCGTGGTCTGGCACAGCAGCCGATCGACGTCGCAGAAGCCGGTGACATCGTCACCATCGCAGGTATGAGCAAAGCCACCGTGGCAGACTCGCTCGTCTCTCCACAGGTTGAAGAGGCCCTGCCCGCGCAACCCATCGATCCGCCGACCATCACGGTGACATTCGGCATCAACGATTCTCCGCTGGCCGGTCGCGACGGCAAGAAAGTTCAGTCTCGAGTAATCCGCGACCGCCTGAAGAAAGAAGCTGAATCGAACGTTGCCATTCGCATCACAGACACCCCCGGCGGCGAAGCCTTCGAGGTTGCCGGCCGCGGCGAACTCCAAATGGGTGTTCTGATCGAAAACATGCGCCGCGAGGGGTTCGAACTCAGCATATCACGCCCGCAAGTTCTGTTTCGCGAAGAAGATGGCCAGCGATTGGAGCCCATCGAGGAAGTCACGATCGACGTGGATGACGAATATTCCGGTTCGGTCATTGAAAAGATCACAGGTGCGCGCAAAGGTGAACTGGCCGAGATGCGCCCCGCAGGCGCAGGCAAGACCCGCATTATCGCCCACGTCCCGTCGCGCGGCCTGATCGGTTATCACGGAGAGTTCCTGACCGATACCCGCGGTACGGGTGTTCTGAACCGCGTGTTTCACGGTTGGGCGGCGCACAAAGGCCCGATCCCAGGCCGTCGCGCGGGTGTTTTGATCTCAATGGAGAACGGTCAGGCGGTCGCCTACGCCCTTTGGAACCTTGAAGAGCGGGGCCGCATGTTTGTCGGACCGCAGACTGATGTCTATCAGGGCATGGTGATCGGTGAGCATTCGCGCGACAACGATCTTGAGGTAAACCCGCTGAAGGGCAAAAAGCTGACCAATGTGCGCGCCAGTGGCTCGGACGATGCGGTTCGCCTCACTCCGCATGTTCAGTTTTCGCTGGAGGAGGCCATCGCCTATATTGATGATGACGAACTGGTCGAGGTGACACCGAACGCCATTCGTCTGCGCAAACGTTACCTTGATCCGCACGAACGCAAGAGGATGTCCAAATCCGCGTGACAGCGCAGTAATCTTGTTCACAGATTGGAAACAATGATACAATCGTGGCAATTTTGCGTCATATCGAGACGTCTACGAAAAACGAAGACCCGCCTCATTGGCGGGCTTTCTATTTGATTTTTAATCAATTTTCAGAACCGCATTTCTGTCAAGGAGCGAGACCACCCTGCCTTCCCCTTGTCAAAACGTCAAAAAAACGATCACTTTATGTTCAAAGTATGTCATCGCTTCAGTATACCGCGATGTAGTTGATGTAATTTACGAGTTCCAAGGAGAGGCGCCATGCGCATCAGATCCAAACTGCTATCTTTTGTTTTCGTTTCCGCAACACTTCCTTTCATGTCGGCCGGAGCAGCCCAGGCCTCAGACATGTGCACCGTCAAAACGGCTAAGCAATCTGTATCTTCGACCACCCTTTGCGCTTGCGATGTCGTGAGCTCTCGGATGGTCAGATACATACAGCGACGGGCCGACTTTGAATCAATACTCGAGCAAACCTTGCTGGATTGCCCAGCTTTTGCTGCCATATTGACCGACCTTCCAACCGCATCTGTTGGCTTTGCTGAAAAGAGAACCGGCGACGGTCGCGACGATGAGACCTTCGGCGACGATGACGGGCCTGACGACAATGGTGACCCGGACGTCGAAACGGATCCTGATCCTGAGTCAGACCCGCCTAAGTCGGACCCACCTAAGTCGGACCCACCTAAGTCGGACCCGCCTAAGTCGGACCCGCCTAAGTCGGACCCGCCTAAGTCGGACCCACCTAAGTCGGACCCGCCTAAGTCGGACCCGCCTAAAAACAACGACGCATAATCCTACGGCTTAGTGAAGCAACGTCTTGAAACTGGACTACGCTTAGAGGCTATGTATTCGGTGATTGAGCTAGGGGCAAAGTGCTCCTAGCTCCGTCCATAGACTCCAACCCAGCGACGTGGCTGCTTTGGATCTTGCATACGCAAGAACAGATACCGCGTTTCCGACCATGGCTTGATCCGGTTTGTCAGATTATCCAAAACCAGATCACCCTGGCTCGAGCGAAACACCAGAACTGCATGAGAATTTCTGCGCGTATCCAAAACAGTCGCAATCAACAGCTTTCGTGGATCGATTCCGGCTTTGATCAGGTCCCGTTTCTTAAGCAGCGCAAAATCTTCGCAATCGCCGCCCAGTGAGGTCGGAAGCGCCCAAAGCTCGCGGGTCTTGTATTGGGATTGGTCCGTCACTTCGCGTGTCGAGGCATTCACACGGCGATTGATCTGCTTGACCAGTTTCATTTCCTGTTCGCTGGGCATCGCAGCCCCAGCCTTATACGAACATGCCCAGGCATATTGTCTGCACAATTGCTGCGCGCCCGACGGCGGCGGTGTTGTCACAACGCTTGGGATAAAGGCAGCGTCCCGGGCCCATGCATTCGAACCATACAGCAGAGCGCTTCCAACCAGAGCAGCCAAGCCGCAATGGCCACCAAACCTGATGGCGCGCTTGCCAAAGGCTTTTACAATAGTGCCAACCAGTTTCATGCCTGTCCCTCAAGTTCCGTTCAATCCAAGCGATCAGCGTGGCTCAGAACCCTATCTGCTCACGGGAAAATATCCGTAAACTGCGGGCAGCACGCAATCATTGAAGAATTTGTCGAGGAAAAGCGGCGGAAATTCGTCGTTTTTTGTGACCATTTCCGCACCAGATCATGGCGCAAGCGCCACATTCAGTCGGCAGAATGCTCCAATCGCACCCGCACAAGCAATTGTATTATATTACTTTTATCCGATAAATCACCACTACACGACAGCACTATCAGGCTGTCGTGCCTTAGAGCTTCGCAATCACATAAAAGTCATGCGGTTTCGGAGGTAAGTGATTCTCAATCGGTGATTTCGACCACGACTAACTCTCGTTCGCTGGCACCGCGCGCATGATCGAGCGCCTTTTGGTATTCGGCAGAATGATAGCAGTCTACAGCGGCCACAAGAGAAGGAAACCGGGCAACCACATTACGAGGCCGCTCTTTCCCTTCCAACTGCACATAGCGGGCAGCACGGGCAATGAACTCCCCGCCATGCGCCGCAATGGCCGGACCGGCGAGTTCGGCGTATTTCCCGTAAGCGTCGGCGTCAGTAACCGTGACATGTGCAATCCAAAGTGCTGCTGGCATCTTATCCTCCCAATACCTGTTCGGCAGCTTTGATGGCTGCGTCTGCGTTCGAGGCATCTTTGCCCCCGCCCTGCGCCATGTCAGGTCGACCGCCACCGCCTTTGCCACCCAGTTCTGTTACTGCTGCCTTGACCAGATCCACCGCCGACACTTTGTCGGTCAGGTCAGAGGTCACGCCCGCAGCCACGGCCGCTTTGCCGCCCGTATCCGCGATCAGCAGAACTGCCCCCGATCCCAGACGGCTTTTGTGTTCATCAATCAGCGCGGGCAAATCCTTGCCTGATACGCCAGTCAGCGACTGGGCAAAAAACGCAACGCCATTCACCTCTCGGGCATCGGCGCCACCACCCTGCCCTGCACCGCCGGCCATTGCCAAATCGCGGCGTAGCTGAGCTACCTCGTTCTGCAGCGCTTTACGTTCATCCAGCAGGGATTTCACGCGCGCGACGACATCATCCGGTTGAGCCTTCAGCTCCAACGCAATTGTCCCCAAACGATGATCCTGCGCCGACAGATATTTGAACGCTTCGTCACCGGTCAGAGCCTCGATCCGTCGGACACCCGCGCTGCTGGCACTGTCACCCAGCACCACGAACGTGCCGATATCACCGGTCTGACGTACATGAGTGCCCCCGCAAAGCTCAATCGACCAGGTTTCACCATCCTGCCCTTTGCCCGTGGGTGCCTTGCCCATAGAAACAACGCGTACTTCATCGCCGTATTTCTCGCCAAACAACGCTTGCGCACCCAAGGCGCGCGCGTCATCGGGTGTCATGATACGGGTTTCAACAGCCGAATTCTGGCGGATGAAATCATTCACCTCGCGTTCGACCTTGTGAATTTCTTCTAAAGTCAGAGCTTTGGAGTGGCTGAAATCGAACCGCAGACGTTCAGCCGCGTTCAGCGACCCGCGCTGCGCAACGTGATCACCAAGCGTTTCTCGCAAGGCTTCATGCAGCAGATGCGTGGCCGAATGGTTGGCACGAATAGCCGTGCGACGGGCGTGATCGACCTCAAGTTCGACCGCATCGCCTTTGGACAGCGCACCGCGTTCCACGGTGACTTTATGCGCATAGACTTTGCCGTCGGCGAATTTCTTTGTGTCTTCGACGCGAGAGATATCCTCACGCTCTTCCAGACGTCTGATCTCACCTGAATCCCCGACCTGGCCACCAGCCTCGCCATAGAAAGGCGTCTGGTTAACGATGGCCCATCCAGTGCCGCCCTGCTCGATCTTGTCGACCAATGCGCCATCTACGACCAGCGCGGCAATCTGCCCCTCGGCCTTCTCGGTGTCATACCCCAGAAAATCGGTGGCCCCTGCCGTATCCAATACGTCGAACCAAACAGCCTGATCAGCTGCTTCGCCGGATCCGGCCCAAGCGGCGCGCGCCTTGGCTTTTTGCTCGGCCATCGCCGCATCAAAGCCATCGGTATCAACAGTCAGGCCTTTCTCGCGCAGCGCATCCTGTGTCAGATCGAGCGGGAAACCATATGTGTCATAGAGTTTAAAGGCTGCGTCACCAGGCAAAGCTGCGCCTGCAGACAGGCCTGCAACCTCGTCGTCCAACAGCTTGAGGCCACGGTCGAGGGTTTGCTTGAACCGCGTCTCTTCAAGCAGAAGCGTTTCTTCGATCAAAGCTTGAGCCTGACCGAGTTCGGAATACTGGGCACCCATCAGCTGCACCAGCGTCGGCACCAGCAGGTGCATGATAGGGTCCTTTGCGCCCAGTAGATGCGCATGACGCATGGCCCGTCGCATGATCCGACGCAACACGTAACCCCGCCCGTCGTTGCTGGGCATCACCCCATCCGCAATCAGGAACGAGGTCGAGCGCAGGTGATCCGCGATCACCCGATGATGCACGTTCTGATCTCCATAAGGGTCAACGCCGGTGGCATCTGCTGACGCCTCAATCAGCGTTTTGAACAGATCTGTGTCATAGTTGTCGTGGCTGCCTTGCAGCAACGCACCGATCCGCTCCAACCCCATGCCGGTGTCGATGGACTGCATGTCGAGTTCCACCATCGAGCCGTCCTCGAACTGCTCGTTCTGCATGAAAACGATGTTCCAGATTTCGATGAACCGGTCGCCATCTTCTTCAGCCGAGCCCGGAGGACCACCCCAGATGTGATCGCCGTGATCATAGAAAATCTCGGTGCACGGGCCGCAGGGGCCGGTCGGGCCCATCTGCCAGAAATTGTCGTTGGTGGCGATGCGGATGATCCGGTCTTCGGGCACGCCGACTTTCTTCCAGATTTCAAACGCCTCATCATCGGTGTGATAGACTGTTGTCAGCAGACGGTTCTTATCGATGCCGAATTCCTTGGTGATCAACTCCCAGGCAAACGGGATGGCATCGTGCTTGAAGTAATCCCCGAACGAGAAATTCCCCAGCATTTCAAAGAACGTATGGTGACGCGCAGTATAACCCACATTGTCCAAATCGTTGTGCTTACCACCGGCGCGCACGCATTTCTGCGCCGTGGTTGCGCGGCTATAGTCCCGAGTCTCGAGGCCAGTAAACAGGTTCTTGAACTGCACCATGCCCGAGTTCACGAACATCAGCGTCGGGTCATTGCGCGGGACAAGCGGGCTGGACGCCACAACTTCATGGCCTTGCTTGGCGAAGTAGTTCAGAAAGGTTGATCGGATATCGTTCAGCGTGGGCATTTGGGCTCTCTCGACGCGCATTCACTAGGGTCTGCGAAGGTTTAGCCCCCCACCTCGGGAGTGTCCACAGCATTGGCTACCCCGAAACGAAACAAGGCGGCCCCGATGGACCGCCCTGTTCAAGGTATTCTCGGCACCATCGGGGTGCCGGGGGATTTCTACTGTTCCCGTCAGCGTTTCTTATGCCTCGAGGATATCATCCTCTTCCGCTTCGGGCGGCATCTCGAAATCCAGACCGTGGGCTGCACGAATCTTGTCCTCAATCTCCAGCGCAGCTCGGGTGTTGTCGCGCAGATACTGCTTGGCATTCTCACGCCCCTGCCCGATCCGCTCATCCCCATAGCTGAACCACGAACCCGATTTCTCGACCACACCGGCCTTGACGCCCAGATCCAGCAGTTCGCCCATCTTGCTGATGCCTTCGCCATACATGATGTCGAATTCAACCTGCTTGAACGGCGGCGCGACCTTGTTCTTGACGACTTTCACGCGGGTCTGGTTGCCGACCACTTCGTCACGATCCTTGATCGCACCGATGCGGCGGATATCCAGACGGACCGAGCTGTAGAATTTCAGAGCATTACCGCCGGTGGTGGTCTCCGGGCTGCCGAACATTACACCGATCTTCATCCGAATCTGGTTGATGAAGATCACCATGCAGTTCGAGCGGCTGATCGAGCCGGTGAGTTTCCGCATCGCCTGGCTCATCAGACGAGCTTGAACACCCACATTGCTGTCACCCATATCGCCTTCAAGCTCAGATTTCGGCGTCAGCGCCGCCACCGAGTCGACCACGACCATGTTTACCGCGCCCGACCGCACCAGCGTATCGGTGATCTCCAACGCCTGTTCGCCGGTATCGGGTTGCGAGATCAGCAACTCATCCAAATCAACGCCCAGCTTGCGTGCATATTGCGGGTCCAGCGCGTGTTCCGCATCGACGAAGGCACAAACACCACCGCGTTTCTGCTGTTCTGCAATGCAATGCAATGTCAGCGTTGTCTTACCCGAGCTTTCGGGTCCGTAAATCTCAACAATTCGCCCCATCGGCAAACCACCGATTCCCAGCGCAATATCCAACCCCAGCGAGCCGGTCGAGCTTGCATCGATATCCTGCTTGGCATCCTCGCCAAGCTTCATGATCGAGCCCTTGCCGAACTGCCGTTCGATCTGCGCCAGCGCGCTGTCGAGCGCCTTTTGCTTGTCTGCGTTTTTCTTGTCGCTCATTGTCAGAAGATCCGCCATTGTCCTGTCACTATCCCTTTTGTCACACCCTTTGACGGGCGGCAATCGCTGCTTTGTTCGCCTCTTGTTCCTTATGGGACCAAAAAGAGAACATTTCAACTAAAACTTATGAAACCCACTGTTGAGCAATTGTGTTAAAGAGTCGTTTACGACAATCTGCGACACGAAAAGCGTTGAAGAGAAAAGATAAATGCTTGTGTTTTACAAAGAGCGTCTGGCGCTTTTATCCGTTCCCAAAACCGGCAGCACCGCCTATCAGACCGCATTACGCGACCGGGCCGATATCGTCGTCTCTGGTCCGACGGATCTGAAACACGCGAACATGCGCCGCTTTGACCGGTTCTTTCAAACAATGTTCCGCAAGATGTTCGACACCGAGATGGAGGTGATGGCTGTGGTCCGCGAGCCCATCGATTGGCTGGGCAGTTGGTATCGGTACCGCACCCGGTCCGAGCGCGCGGGACACCCTTATTCAACGCAAAGTCTGAGTTTCGACGAATTCCTCAACGCCTATATGAACACGCCACGCCCGGCATTTGCGGATGTCGGATGCCAATCCGATTTTTTCAGACCGCGCAGTAACGGTGCCGGGGTCACTCATCTATTCAAATACGAGAATCAGGACCAGATACTGGCGTTTCTCCAGGATCGTCTGGACTGCGAAATCCATCTGACATCCGAGAATGTCTCACCAGACCGACCGTTAGATATGTCAGCGCAAACTGAACAGCGCTTTCGATCGTTAAACGCGGCTGAATTCACCCTGCATCAATCTGCGCGTTAACTCAGCTGTTGGAACACAGCCTCGGTCAACTGCGTGAGTGAGAAAGGTTTGGGTAGGAAGGTCGAGTTCTCGATTTCAGGCCCGGATTCGCCAAAGGCCCCTTCGGTGTAGCCAGACATAAAGACAACTTTGACATCCGGGCGCGACTGTCGGGCTTCGCGTACCCAGGTCGGACCGTCCATGCCCGGCATGACCACATCGGTGACAAAAACATCCACAGACAAATCGGGGTCTTCGAGAAGATGCAGCGCGTCCTCGGCTGATTCCGCTTCGAGCACCGTATAGCCTTTCAGCCGCAAAGCCCGCGTTGCAAAGGCCCGAACCGGCGCTTCGTCTTCGACCAGCAGAACCACACCTTCGCCCTGCCGTGCGACTTGTTCTTCCTGAACGATGGGCACCTCAGGCTCAGTGGCTTCAATCGCAGCCGCCACCGGCAATAGGACAGTAAATTCGGTGCCTTTTCCCCGCACGCTGTCGACGAAAATGAATCCTCCGGTTTGCTTCACAATCCCATATACAGTGGATAGGCCAAGCCCCGTACCTTCGCCTGTGCGTTTGGTCGTGTAGAAAGGTTCGAACACTTTTTGCAGCTTGTCCGCGGGTATTCCCACACCACTGTCGATCACCTTGACCGTGACATATTCTCCGGGCTGGACGGTTGCCCGGTCACGCGTAAAGGGCCGGTCCAGAGATAAGACTTCGGTCTCGATCCGAATCTCTCCACCTTCCGGCATCGCATCCCGCGCATTCACCACGAGATTCATCAGTACCTGCTCAAGCTGACGCTTGTCTGCACATACGGGTTTCAGAACAGGGTCATGGCTGAGTGTCAGCCTCACTTTCTCACCCACCAGCCGGTTCAGCAAGTGGATCAGATCCGAGATTGTGTCACGCAAATCCAGCGTCTCGGGACGCAAGGTTTGTTTACGCGAAAACGCCAGTAACTGGCTGACCAGAGCCGCCGCGCGGTTGGCATTCTGGTTGATCTGCACCAGGTCACCATAGTTCGGATCATTCTGATCATGACGTAACAGCAACAGGTCGCAATGACCTGAAATCGCAGTCAGAAGGTTGTTAAAGTCATGCGCAACGCCGCCAGCAAGCTGCCCCACCGCCTGCATCTTCTGTCCTTGCACAAACTGCGCTTCAAGCGTCTTGAGCTCGGTCGCATCATTCAGGACAGCAATCAGACCAGCCTGCCCTTCACGCTGTATTCGCGAGAGCGTGACTTGCACGAAAACCTCTCTGTCTCGCCGCGTCAGACGCAGGAATTCGGAGCGCGGCCCAGCATCCTGCTCCATCGTGCGGGTCAGCCAATCCCGGATTGGATATCCCAGCCCCTGCATCATTGCCTCAAGATTGGCGCATCCCGGCCTAATCTCGCCGATCAATTGGCGTGCAAGAGGGTTGGCCTCAAGGATCTGCCCTTCGGGAGCCAGCCGCATGATTGGAACAGGCAGATCAGCGAACGAAGCCAGATCGGATGCAGGCTCTGCATTTTCAAGTGGTATCATCAGAAGTTCACGGGATGACTCTCTCTTCCGCAGAGTTGCGACAATCACGCGTCTTTTTCCACTCTCCGTCTCCATCTGTTGGATGCCATCGCGACCGTCGTTGGAAAGCACCTGATCAGCCGTAGCGGGAGATTTGCCTAGCAAATCAACTGCGCTTTTGTTCAGGTCCAGCACGACATTGTCGCGTCCTACGGTCATGATCGGAACCTCAAGATCATTCCAGAAGCTGCCAGCACCCAGTGAGATGCGCCAGCAAAACCGATCTTCGTTCAACATCGACACCTCAATCGATACCGATTGCCCACGTGTAACGATTTCTCTCCGCGCGAACCCCTTTGCCTTGGCGAGAGTTTGAAGGCTGAGCAAAACAGCTGCTGGGTTGGCCACAGCAGATCGTAGGCAGTCTTCCAAACGATTGCCTGCGGCTGCCTTATAACGCGCCGCAGCACATTCATTAGCGATCAGGACGCGTCCGGTTGCATCTGCCACCAAGCAGGTCGCGCCCTGATGATTCAGGTATGTTGAAAGATATGTAAGCGCCTGCAGTTCCGATCGGCGTGAAAACCAAGCGCGCGCGATCTCAAGAGTTCCGACCGACAGAAAGGAAACCCCGATCGTTGCGGCCATGACGTTCCAAGGCCGCGGCAACTGCCCGAACAGCGAGAGCACGCACAAAACGATGGCGATCACCCCGAGTGAGGCATATCGCGCACGCGCACCACTCCATCGCTCTGAGCCACTGGAAAAAACAGCAGAAATACTGGACATAAACAGCTCATGTTAAGTCAATTTTTGACCAATATCGGCCCGCAATGGTTAACTGCCGCTTAACAAAATCACGGCGTGAACTGCCTATGGTTGATTTTATGTAATCAAGATCGCGTCAAGTGCGCGGTGTAGAATCCATCCGTTCCGTGGGAAACTAGCCACGATCTGCGCAGACCCGATTGCCACTCAGGGTAGTCCTTAAGAAACCTGTCGACCACTGCATCATTCTCAACAGTCAGCATAGAACAGGTGGCGTAGGCCAGCACGCCGCGTGCGGCAACCAGGGGTGACACATCTCGCAGAATGTCTGCCTGAATGCTGGAAAGATCTCTCAAACGCTCGGGCGTCAGCGCCCACTTCCCGGCGGGCGCCCGCCGCCAGGAACCGCTGCCCGAACACGGCACGTCCGTCAAAACGATATCGAACGGCGCTTGTTGAGCCAGCTGGTCCGATTGCAAAATAGTCACCTCTGCACCCGCTCTTGACGCTCGGGCAGGCAGATCGCGCATACGACCGGGATTGGCATCGTGGGCAAAGACCTGCACGCCCTTCGAAGCCGCCAGCGCCAGCGTTTTACCGCCCCCGCCTGCACAATAATCCAGAACCCGCATACCGGGCTGAAGGTCGAGCGCCGCGACGACCGCCTGACTTGCAGCATCCTGCAACTCAACGAGCCCCCTCTTATAAACATCGCTCTGCGCGATCTTGCGCTCCCCCTCTGCGACCTCAAGCGCGGTATCACAAGCGGGATGTGCGCTTGTCTGAATGCCGCCCTCTGAGAGTAGACGGATCACATCTTCACGCTCTACCTTTGCTCTGTTGACGCGCAGATGCACGGGTGCGCGAGATTGCAGCGCGATGGCGGCGGCCTCGGCCTCATCGCCCAATGCCTGCTGAAATTCAGGCCAGAGCCATTCGGGGATATCCAAGCGCTCGGCCTCTGACTGGAACACCCGCGCTTGATCACCGTCGGAGATCGGTGCAGGCGCAAACCGTTCACCTGTGAATAGTTGAGCGGGATCACCACCCGACGAGCGGAACGCGCCGATCATCAACCCGCGCCCTGTCTCTGCGCCGCCACACGCCGCGAAAGACCGTTTGCAACGAAGCGCGCCAAACACGTGATCACGGACCGCCGCGCGATCCTTTGAGCCCGCAAAACGGCTCTGCCTGGCCCAGCCCGTCAGCGCCTTTTCGACAGGCGCACCAGACAGTATCTGATCCAGTATCTCAATCGCGGCCTGCACGCGCGCTGCCGGGGTCATCGTTGGCTCCGATCCTGATCAGGCCCGATCACATCACGCGATAGTTCGGGCTTTCCCGCGTGATCTGAACATCGTGCACATGGCTTTCCTTCAGACCCGCGCCTGTGATTTTGACGAAGTTGCAGTTCTTTCGCATCTCGTCCACCGTCGCACATCCGGTATAGCCCATCGCCGCACGCAAGCCGCCGACCAGTTGATGGACAACTGCGCTGGCCGATCCCTTATAGGGCACCTGCCCCTCTATCCCCTCAGGCACCAGCTTGTCGTTGGCCGCGTCCTTCTGGAAGTATCGGTCCGCCGAGCCACGCGCCATTGCGCCCAAACTTCCCATGCCGCGATAGGATTTGAACGAGCGACCCTGATACAGGATCACCTCACCCGGGCTTTCATCGGTGCCCGCAATCATCGAGCCGACCATGGCGCAAGAGGCTCCCGCCGCGATTGCTTTGGCAAAATCGCCCGAGAATTTGATACCGCCATCCGCAATTACAGGAACGTCACCTGCCGCGGCAGCACAATCCATGATTGCCGTCAGCTGAGGCACCCCGACACCCGCAACCATCCTTGTCGTACAGATGGAGCCCGGTCCGATGCCCACCTTGATCGCATCCGCGCCAGCATCAATCAGCGCCTTGGTCGCTTCGGCGGTGGCAACATTGCCTGCAATAATCTGCACCTCATTCGACAGCATCTTGGCGCGTTTCACCGCATCCAGAACCCCTTGAGAATGGCCATGTGCAGTATCCACAACGATAATATCGACGCCGGAATCCACCAGTTGCTCGGACCGTTCAAAGCCGGCATCACCCACAGAGGTCGCCGCGGCCACCCGCAGACGACCCAGGTGGTCTTTGCAAGCAGTGGGGTTCAGCACGGCCTGTTCAGTGTCTTTCAGGGTCAGCAGGCCGGTCAGTTTGCCACTACCGTCGACAACCAACAGCTTTTCGATCCGGCGGGCCCGCATCAGGCTTTTGGCTTCTTCCAGATCGGCGGGTTCTTGCAGCATCGCGAGGTTGTCCGAGGTCATCATCGCCTTGATCGGCGTATCGTCCGAGGTTGCAAAGCGCATGTCCCGGTTCGTCACGATGCCGACGACCCGCCCGTCGCCGTCAACGACAGGGAAACCGGTGAAGTTATACCGCTCGACCAAAGCCTGCGCATCCGCCAGTGTCTGATCCGCCCGCAGCGTCACCGGGTTGTAAACGATGCCGGATTCGAACCGTTTAACCCGGCGAATCTCGCGCGCCTGTTCTTCGACCGAAAGGTTCTTGTGGACAACACCGATACCCCCGGCCTGCGCCATTGCAATGGCCATGCGCGCCTCGGTCACCGTGTCCATCGCCGAGCTGAGCAGCGGAATGTTCATGGTGATCTCACGCGTCACGCGCGTGGTGGTATCTGCCGTAGCCGGAAGCACCGAAGATGCGCCCGGAACCAGGAGAACGTCGTCGAAGGTGAGTGCCTCACGAATCTGCATCTGAAAACCCCATGCAAAAGCCCGTTTGGCGGTGACCCTATTACATGGATTTCACCCGAGGGAAAGCCCTGAACCCAAGTTGTTTTTCCATGCGGGGCTTTGCCGCGCCCGAAAACGACGCAAGCGGTGCAAAACGTGCCGCTGAATGCCCTTTCCCTTTTCGCTCAAACCCATATCTTCCGCGGCATACGCGCGAATACAAAGGCAGGCCTTTCATGACCACCGATCCTCTTGTCGTCTTCACCCCTTCCGGCAAACGCGGGCACTTTCCCATCGGCACGCCGATTCTGACCGCAGCACGTCAGCTGGGCGTTGATCTGGATTCGGTCTGCGGTGGGCGCGGCATCTGTTCGAAATGCCAGATCACCCCCAGCTATGGCGAATTCCCCAAACACGGCGTCACCGTTTCCGATGACGCCCTGAGCGAGTGGAACGCGGTCGAGCAGCGCTATGACGACAAACGCGGTCTGAAGCCGGGTCGCCGATTGGGCTGCCAGGCGTCGGTACAGGGTGATGTGGTGATCGACGTCCCACCCGAAAGCCAGGTCCACCGTCAGGTCGTCCGCAAGGCCGCTGCTGCGCGTGCGATCATCATGGACCCGGCCACGCGGCTCTATTTCGTGGTGGTAGAAGAGCCTGACATGCATTCCCCAACCGGTGATCTGGAACGGCTGGAACGCGCCCTGCGCCAACAATGGAACATAGAAGCCGTCACCGCCGATCTGTCCCTGATGTCCAAGCTGCAGCCCGTGCTGCGCAAGGGCAAGTGGGAGGTCACCGTGGCCGTCCACAAAGGCCACAAGGATGACGTGGCCCGTATTGTCGAAATCTGGCCCGGTCTGCACGAGCAAGGCCTGTATGGTCTGGCCATCGACCTTGGCTCAACAACCATCGCTGCGCACCTGACGGATCTGGAAACCGGTGAGGTCAAGGCTTCATCAGGCCTGATGAACCCTCAGATCCGCTTCGGCGAAGACCTGATGAGCCGCGTGTCTTACGCCATGATGAACCCCGGCGGCGACCAGGAAATGACGAAAGCCGTGCGTGAGGCGATCAATGACCTGACCACTTCGATCGCCGAAGAAGCCGGAATTGACGCGGCACTGATCGTAGAGACGGTGTTTGTGTGTAACCCGGTGATGCACCACCTGCTGCTGGGTCTGGACCCTGTCGAGCTGGGCCAAGCCCCGTTTGCGCTGGCCACGTCCGAAAGCATGTCCCTGCCTGCGCGCGAGATGGACCTGACCGCCATGAACCCGCGCGCGCAGGTCTATATTCTGCCCTGTATCGCGGGCCACGTCGGCGCGGACTGTGCCGCCGTGGCCTTGTCGGAAGAACCCGGCAAATCCGACGACCTCGTTCTGATTGTCGACGTCGGTACCAATGCGGAAATCTTGCTAGGCAACACCCACCGCGTTCTGGCCTGTTCTTCGCCCACCGGCCCTGCATTCGAGGGTGCGCAGATCAGCTCGGGCCAGCGTGCTGCGCCTGGTGCGATTGAACGGATTGAGATCGATCCTGTCACCAAAGAACCTCGCTTCTGCGTGATCGGGTCTGAGAAATGGTCGGACGAGGACGGGTTCGATCAGGACATCGCCACCACCGGTATCACCGGCATCTGCGGATCGGGCATTATCGAAGCCGTGGCCGAAATGCGTATCGCTGGCCTGCTCGACGAGAGCGGTCTGATCGGATCCGCTGAGCAGACAGGCACCGCGCGCTGCGTTCCCGAAGGGCGCACCCATGCCTATTTGATCCACGATGCGAGCGCCGAAGGCGGACCGCGCATCACCGTTACCCAAGGCGACATCCGCGCAATCCAGCTGGCCAAATCCGCACTCTACGCCGGTGCGCGCCTGCTCATGGATGAAATGGAAGTCGACCGGGTCGATCGTGTCGTTCTGGCCGGTGCATTTGGTGCTCATATCTCGACCAAACACGCGATGGTGCTGGGCATGATCCCTGACGCGCCGCTGGACAAGGTCTCAAGCGCGGGCAACGCCGCCGGAACCGGTGCGCGGATCGCGCTGTGCAACATCGGATCACGCGCCGAAATCGAGCGCGTCGTGCGAGGAATTACCAAGGTCGAAACCGCCATCGAGCCCAAGTTCCAGGACCATTTCGTCGCCGCCAACGCGATCCCTCATAAAACCGATCCGTTCCCGGAACTGGCGCAGGTCGTCACCCTGCCCGCGCCATCCTTCAACACCGGCGGCGGGGATGAGGAAAAGTCTGGTCGTCGACGTCGCAGGAGGTCATAGTCGCCCCAAACGGCGGAGGGCAACATGCTGACGATCAACGGAGATCAGGAAGAGTTCTGGGGCAAGTCCGAAATGGGCACGCGCTGGCTGACTTTCGAAGATCAGCTGGATCACCTCTTCACTCCCGTTCTGGATCTGGTCCTCGACCGTGCCGCGTTGTCCGATGGAATGCGCGTCATCGACATCGGCTGCGGCACCGGAGCTAGCGCACTGCGGGCCTCACAGCAGGTTGGTTCCGACGGCCATGTGCTGGGTGTCGATATTTCGGAACAGTTTCTGGAACGGGCGCGCAACCGCGCGGCCCGTGCCCAACTTTCCAATCTGGCGTTTCAATATGCCGATGCACAGGTCGCTGATCTGGGGACAAACAACTGCGACGCCATGATCTCGCGCTTTGGAGTCATGTTCTTCTCAGACCCGGTTGCGGCCTTTGCAAATATGGCACGCGCGCTGAAGCCCGGCGGACAAATGACATTCGCGGCCTGGGGCGGTCTGTCTGAAAACCCGTGGTTCAAAATACCGCATGTCGCTGCTGTCAAACGATTGGGCCAACCTCCTAAGGTAGACCGAAACGCGCCGGGGCCGTTGGCCTTTCACGACCGCGACAGAGTCGCAGGTCTTATGTCCTCTGCCGGATTGACGGATATAAGGGTCAAGGCGATCCCCTTGATGCTCTCTGGCCCAAAGACCGTGGCGGACGCAGCCTTGTTGTGCACCCGCGTTGGCCCGGCGGCGCGGGTTGTCGCTCATTTCGAGGGCATGCAAACGGATGTCGACGCTATCGTCGATGCCGTTGCCGAAGAATTCAAAGCATACCAAACGTCCGAAGGCGTGAAGATCCCTGCTGTAATAAACCTGCTACAGGCGCGTGTGGCCCAGTGATGGACGGAAAATGGGCCGCGTAGCGTATACCGTGTTGTAATAGAAAGTTTTTGCAAGTCGCAGTGAATGCTGCAATTTTGGCAAACGTCGCCTGTATCAGTTGGCAGCAGATTTTCGCAAACGATCACAACTTAAGTTCAAGTCTCATATGCGTAGGGCAAAAAAAATATTGCGCGAAGCATCAACCACCTTTCCACACAAGAGAAATCATAAGTAAGTTCCGAACTTATCATCCAGGTGGAAGATGACAGTATCTAATTGAAGCGCGGGCTGGTGCACCGTGGTCCTATCGCAATCAACTCGACGACGAACGGCAGGACATTGGCCTTAGATCTTATCCGGATACTTCGCCGTCCAACACCAGCATATATCGGTCAAATGGCTTGCATATTTACACGCACATAAGCGATCTGTTGATAAGTAGCTCTCAGCACAAACAAGTCGAATTCAAATAGAAATGAACAAACATGTTCGCCGCTTGGTTTGTAAACCATACAACAAGGATCCTTCTCAAATCACTTGTTCTGAACCTACGCCCACCAGCTTCCGTTCAAACCAACAAATGACCTGCAATCAATCCAAATCAAGATCGTGAAGTTTAGAATAAAGGTACTCACCTATTGCCCGTGAACCGAGCGCGGTAGTGTGGATTGGATCATAGAAATCAATCGCTAGGTTAAACTCAATTTCTGTCAAAAGATCGAGGCAAATGGCACCCAGTTTCTCACACTCTTCCATTTGTGCTTCCGCCAAAGCACGTTCAATCCGATAGAAGTCGACACCGTTCAATGTTTGAAATTCTTCCGGTAGTTGATGACGAACCAATTCGAAGGAATCTGGCTCGTATTTGGCGATGCCGAAAATTTTCCCATCGCGACGGTCCCATCGGGCACTTCTCTGCGTGACAAAAATCGGCTCTGCACCGAATTCACGGGTCATTCGGTCTAATTCTGCGATGCGCTCGGCGTAGCTATCCAGTGAAGTGCTGAAAATGTCAGACAAAGGGGCAGAAATCAGCGGCTCTGTTACAAGAGGTTCGTGGTCAGCGATATTCGTCCTGTTTAGTTCATTAAGTGCATGTTCTTCTGAAAGAGCAGTTCTCGATATTCTATACAATTGATAGAATATCGACTTGTCTTTGATAAATGCCTTCAGATCGTTATAGGTGCTATCTTCCAATGCAACCACATCATACGAAGATTCAGGCTCAGACTTGAGAAGATCGTTTATTCCAACATAAAATAGCACGTAGCGTGCACTGAGACCTGGTATTTTATTAAACCAGGAAGTGAAGTTGGCCATATGCCCGAAGGTTGACTGACCATCAATACCTGCATTGGCGATCGAAACATCCTTGCCATCATCAGCAAACAACTCGCGCAGAGTGGCTTGATAGGTCTCTGAATCGTCAATCCATCTCTGATCGGTCGTGGAACCGACAACCGTCAAAATATCAATTTCTGATACGTCCCCCTCCAATCCACGAAATCCAAATGAGTCACGGGTACACGTGATCGTGGATTTACCGACGTGAACTGGATTATCTTGTACATTTTTGAAGTTTCTAACCTGGGTGAACTTCATCATAGCATGCTTCTCAGAGAACCAAGTTCCAAACAGAAGTTCTGCCGCAATCAAAACAAGTCCAATTAGCAAACCGTTAATTATAATTACTCTAAATAAATTATTACTCCGCGTAATTCGTTTATCAGGAACAAATTAATCAGTTTGATGTTCCTTGATCTCTTCATGCAAACTTGCTCCGCTTGGTACAACACCAGATGCGCGTTTTGAGGGGCTATCCATCAGACTATCTTGGTCACGTGAAATCTCATGAAACCATATCGGCAACACCATTTGAAACCCTAGTGCCACCAATAACTGCCCGGGGTCGTTGATTGTCAACGAGTTCCAGCCAATCTCTTTGAATTTAAATGATTGAATCGAAATTCGATCAAGGATCAATGAACTCCAAGAGAACTGGCGTTGCACTTATGTGACCCTCACCTAACGACTAGTGTTTTCGTGGCTTCGACAGAGTAAAATCTTAATCAGTGTCAAAACGAAAAAGGCCGGGCGCTGGGCCCGGCCTTTCGATTTTAGTTATTCAGGATCACGCGCGACGACGACGACCACCTCCGCGGCGGCCACCACCAGCGGCGGCACCTGCTTCGTCAGGCGCTTTGTTGAACCTGATCCACTCACCGCCATGCGGGTCATTGTTGGTCAGCAGGTTCGCGGCGCGGATGGCTTCCATTTCTTTGCCCGCGCGCGGCTTGGTCGAGCCAAGGCCGAACAGCTGGCAGAACGTTTCATCATCCATATCCGCAGGTAGAACGATGCCCTTGGCTTCGACCTCGGCCTTTTTCTCGGCCAGTTTCTTGGGACCAACCGGCAGAGCGACCGGGTTCATGATCGCCGAGGTCATGCCTGCACCCATCGCCATCGGCAGGAACGCGTTGTTGATGCCGTGCCGGTTTGGCAGACCGAACGAGATGTTCGATGCGCCGCAAGTGGTGTTTACGCCCAACTCTTCGCGCAGACGGCGGACCAGAGCAAATACCTGATTGCCAGCGGTTGCCATCGCGCCAATTGGCATGACCAGCGGGTCAACCACGATGTCGTGCGCAGGGATGCCGAAATCGGCGGCACGCTCAACGATCTTCTTGGCCACGTCGAACCGCACATCGGGGTCTTCCGAAATACCGGTGTCGTCGTTCGAGATCGCCACAACCGGCACATTGTATTTCTTGACCAGCGGCAGAACCAGTTCCAGACGCTCTTCCTCACCCGTGACCGAGTTCAACAGCGGGCGACCCTCGGCAGCTTCCAGACCTGCCTCGAGCGCACCGGGAACCGATGAGTCGATGCACAGAGGCACTTCAACCAGCCCCTGCACCAGCTCGACGATTTTGGTCATCAGGGGCGGCTCGGTCTCGTTTGGGTTGGGGTTCGAGTTGTAAACAACACCCGCATTGATATCCAGAACGGTAGCGCCTGCAGCAACCTGAGCGATGGCGTCTTTCTCGACTGTCGAGAAGTCGCCTGCTTCCAGCTCGGCCGCCAGTTTCTTGCGGCCAGTCGGGTTGATCCGTTCACCGATCACGCAGAACGGTTCGTCAAAGCCCAGAACGGCAGTTTTTGTTTTTGATTCAACGACTGTACGGGTCATGTCCGGTCCTTAGGAGTTTACAGGCTTTGCCGAAGCGCCGCCGTTTTCGATCGCCCAGTTGGCGTTGGTCTTGATACCACCCAGCGGGAAGAAGTGCACTTTGGTGATGTTGAAGTCGGGGTTCGCAGCTTTGTGGTTCGCCAGTTCGGTCAGCACGTCTGTCGGCTCATAAGGCAGCAGCAGCTTCGAGACATCCATGGCGCGCTTTTGCAGAACCTTGAGCGACGGGCCGACGCCGCAGGCGATGGCGAACTTGATCAGGGTCTGAAGCTTGGCAGGGCCAGCGATGCCGATGTGAATCGGCAGGTCGATGCCTGCTTCTTTCAGACTATCCGCCCAGGCGATGATCGGTTTGGCATCAAAGGCAAACTGTGTCGCCAGCGCCATTTCGGCGTCGGTGGTTTCCGAGAACTTCTGCTTCCAGCGCAGCGCATCGTCGACGTTCTTTGTCGAACCGTCGGGGTCGATGTCTTTGTTGCCTTCCGGATGACCAGCCACATGCAGATGCTTGAAGCCCGCCTTGTCAAAAAGACCGGTTTCCAGCAATTGCATCGAGCTGTCGAAATCACCGTGCGGGTTTGCAACCCCACCCGCCAGTAGCAGCGCCTGCTCAACTCCTGCTTCGCCCTGATACATGGAAATCCAGTTCTCCAGCGTCGCGGCGTCCTTGATGATCCGCGCCGGGAAGTGCGGCATCACGGGGTACCCTTCGTCGGCGATGCGCTTGGCAGTTTTCACCATGTCTTCGATCGGTGTACCCTCGATATGGGCAATGTAGACACGGGTACCTTCCGGCAACAACGCGCGGAAATCCTCGACCTTTTCTGCGGTACGCGGCATCACCTCGATCGAATAGCCTTGCAGGAAGGCTTCGACAGTCGGGTTCACCGGGGCCTTCGCGGCCGCATCACGTTTCTTGAAGTTCAGCAAAGCCATCGCGGCCTCCCATAAAGATTTGGGGCTCATGCCCAACCGTCGTTCGCGATCAGCGCCTTGATACGGTCCTGATCGTATTCAGCTTCAAGGCGCACAGCTTCGGCCTCGGCAATCTCGGACGGGTCGCCCTCAACCGCAAAAGGCTTGGCCTTGCGCCAATCTGCCAGGTAGGCATCACTGTCCTTTGCGTTCACCTTCATGGCTGCCCGGTCGATGGCTTGCTCGAACCGTTCTTCCAGTTGCCGCTTGGCACCACGGCGGCCTTTGCCGACGATGACCTGAGCGGGAATGTCGCGCCAGTATACGATGGTGACGTCAGGCATTGCTGTGATTCCTTCTAACCCGATGGAGCGGTTCTAAACTTCAATGTGAGCTCGGGTCGGTCGATTTTCGACACCCGACGCTTTTCAAACGACCTTTTCGTTACGCCAGTCTTCCGGGCTTTTAGCCAATTCCTGGGCAAACACGCATAGCAAATTTCTCAATATCTCTGTGAATGCCCTTCATAAAAAGAAAAAACCCCGGACGGCATAAGCCATCCGGGGCGTTTCAAGGGTGGAAATCGGCTTAACCGACCAAACCGCCATCTTCGCGGGTAATCGCGATAATGGCCGAACGCGGCACCGCGTCACCACCTTCGGGCCAATGGCTGTTGCCATCCTCGCCCGGGTGCTGAATGCCCACAAACATGGTACGGCGATCCGGCGACCAGCTCAGGCCAGTAACCTCACACTCGTTCGGGCCAACCATGAAGCGACGGATTTCCCCGGTGACCGGATCACCGGCCAACATCTGGTTGTTACCCTGCCCTACGAAGTCCCCTTCGTTGCCATAGTTACCATCGGTCTGGATCCACAGCAGGCCATTGCTGTCGAATTTCAGGCCATCGGGCGAGTTGAACATGTTATCGGCATTGACGTTATCCGAACCCGCATAAGCGTCCTGATGCACGGTTGGGTTGCCCGCCAGCACGTACAGGTCCCAGCCAAAACCCGACGCTGTATGGTCACCGCCGTCCGGGCGCCAACGCACGATCTGGCCATAGTGATTGGCGTCACGCGGGTTCGGGCCATTGGCCGAGGTGTCGTCACCACCCGCATTCGGCTTCACGCCACGGTTCTTGTTGTTGGTCAGACAGCAATAGACCTCGGGCGCGTTCGGGTTGGCCGCAACCCACTCGGGCCGGTCCATGGTGGTGGCCCCAACGGTCGAGGCCGCCTGACGCGTGTGGATGCTGATTTCGGCAGGTGAGGCAAGACCGGTCGTCTCAGGTGTCAGCTCCAGCCACTCACCCGTACCATCGTCATTGAACCTGGCAACTGACAGAGTTCCGTTTTCCAGCAGAGCATTTGTATCAACCCCAGCGGCATAAACGCCATCCGAAACGAAACGATACAGGAACTCACCCCGCTCATCATCACCCATATAGACAACAACGCGGCCATCATTGTTGACGATGGTTTCGGCATTCTCGTGCTTGAAGCGACCCAAGGCGGTCAGTTTGCGCGGGGTCGAGTTCGGATCGGTCGGGTCGATCTCAACCACGTAACCGGCACGGTTCGGTTCATTGGGGTTTTTCGAGACGTCGAACCGGTCGTCGATCTTGGCCCAGCCATAGCCCCAGTCCTTCGATGAAACGCCATAACGCTTCAGTTCGGCGCTGACCTCATGGTTTTCATCTTCTGCCGAGAAGTAGCCGTTGAAGTTCTCTTCACAGGCCAGATAGGTGCCCCACGGTGTCATGCCGTTGCCGCAGTTGTTCCAGGTACCTTTGGAAGTGGTACCCGACGGATCAGCAGCAGTTTTCATCAGATCGTGACCTGCCGCCGGACCGGTAATGGCCATATCGGTCTGCGGTGTGATGCGGCGGTTATATGGGCTGTCCTTAACGATACTCCAGGTGCCGTCGGCATTTGCAATCTCAACCACGGTGACACCGTGCGCCATCATGCCCTTCGCAACATCGTCATCCGAGGCCGCCTTGGCATCCGGATTGTTGCCCCACAGGATATCGCGGTTGGTGTATTCGTTGTTCACAACCAGCAGAACATGACCGTCATGGAAGAAAACGTCCTGCCCATCGGTGTTGTCACCAAAGGCGCGTTCCTGACTGGCGGCGGTGCCACGCGTCGCATGATCGAATTCGGGCGCGTCGGACCACAGCGGATCACCCCAGCGCACCATGACTTCGGCCTTGTAGCCCGCAGGTACAATCACGTCGTCCGCGGTGGAAACAGGGATCGCTTCGAACGAGAACCGGTCCGTCGCAGCGCGCGCACCCGATGAAATAAGCGAGCCGCCAACAGCCGTGAAGCTGCCCACGGCCAGAACACCGCCCAGAAAGCCGCGACGCGACAACGCACGTTCAACCACGCGGTCAAATTCGCATTCTTCCGGACGTGGATTCACAACTTCGTCAAATTCATCGAATGTCAGGATGCGCTCATCTTTCATGGCAGTCTCCGTATCTGGCTGAGAGCTTGTAAGGAATCCCGATCAGGGGATCAGCACGGAATTCGCATTTCAGTATGAACGCAGTGTGACAGTCCAGGTAATTTCAAAACTGAAATCACTTGCACGTCGGCGATACGCCGCCTAGGGTCAAACTAACTCAAAAATCGGAGGGCGTGACGAATGGCGCCCAAGCGTCCCAAAGGTGCGGGCGCGTTCCCGAAGGCGGTCGAAAGCCCCGCGCCGGCAAGACCCGATCCGGATGCACTGTACGCGGCACTGGATCTGGGAACAAATAGCTGCCGCATGTTGATAGCGCAGCCCAAGGGCAGCGGGTTCCATGTGGTAGACAGTTTCTCCAAATCGGTGCAGTTGGGCGCCGGTCTGGAACGTACCGGACGACTGTCGCGGGCGTCTATGTCGCGTACCGTTCAGGCCCTTCGGATCTGCCAGCAAAAGCTGAAACGCAACAAGGTCAAGCGCATGCGCCTGATCGCAACCGAGGCTTGCCGCCGAGCCAAGAACTCGCGCGATTTCATCCGGCAAGTGCGGCGTGAAACCGGCCTGACTCTCGAAATCATCCAGCCCGAGGAAGAAGCGCGTCTGGCCGTGATTTCCTGCGCTCCACTTGTTTCGACCAAGACCGAACAGTTGCTGGTGGTGGATATCGGCGGCGGCTCGACCGAGCTGGTGTGGATCGACATCTCATCCGTTCCGCGACGCGACCGTCCGGCGGCGATCATGCGGTTGCACAATGGCTTCCACACCGCCGACAGCCCATTCCCTGCTGCCAAGGTCGTCGACTGGATCAGCGTCCCGCTGGGTGTTGCCACCTTGCGGGATCAGTTCAATGACGTCGAAGACGATGCAGCGCGCTTCGCTCTGATGAGTTGGTTCTTCGAAGAGAATCTGGCCGACTTTGCGCCTTACAAGGACGAGCAAGCCCGCGAAGGCTTCCAGATCGTCGGCACCAGCGGCACGGTCACGACCGTCGCGGCCTCTCACCTGGGTCTGAAGCGTTATGACCGAACCAAGGTCGATGGGCTGCGCATGACCAGCGATCAGATCGACAAAGTGATCCGCGGCTATCTGGAACTCGGACCTCAGGGACGGCGCAGGGATCCCCGGATCGGCGATGATCGGCAGGCCCTGATCATGTCCGGCTCAGCCATCTTGCAGGCACTGCTCAGATGCTGGCCCACCGATCGCCTTTCGGTGGCAGACCGCGGCTTGCGCGAAGGCCTTCTTTACGCACAGATGAGCGCGGACGGTGTATTGGAAGACGGGCCGTTCTGATTGCTCACAGACGCCTTTACAGTAGTTGCCATCGCCTACCGTACCAGCACCGCTGCAACTGCAATCTGCTCACTCGAAGCTGCGGGTTTTGACGTTTTTAGCCCGGGTTTCAACTTGGTTAGCATGGCTCCGCACTGGTCTTGGGCGATTGGCGGCATTCATATTGCCGTACCAAACCCTCAGGCTTCGGAGGCCCGGGATCTGATACGCAGCTTCGAGCCATCAACACGGGATAGGCCATCTTGTACTGCGCAGATAATGAATGGGGCGGGTTGGTTGGCGTTTGGCATTTCTTCACCATGGCCAGACCTGCTAGTGAGGGATTAGCGTCGCCTTGCCACTCATCCAGCAAGGCGGTATGGACGGTCAGCTTTCAGGAGATCAATCACATGGCGAAGACACCGAGTGGAAAGAACATCTCGGGTCGCGGGCAACGTGACCTGAAGGTTAAGGTCAAAACCGCGCGCGGGCGCAAGCTGAGTTCGACCCGTTGGCTCGAACGGCAGTTGAACGACCCATATGTAAAACGCGCACAGGTCGAAGGGTATCGCGGACGCGCGGCCTTCAAGATATTGGAGCTGGACGACAAATTTCGGTTTCTGGTGCCGGGCGCTCGCGTGGTCGATCTGGGCTGCGCCCCCGGCGGCTGGCTGCAGGTCGCGGTCAAGCGGGTCAACGCGCTGGGTGAGAAAAGTGGAAAGCGTATTGGCACCGTTCTTGGAGTCGATCTGCAAAAGGTCGAACCAGTCGCAGGCGCAACCGCCCATGTGCTGGATTTCATGGAAGATGACGCCGATCAGAAGGTCAAAGACTGGCTGGGCGGCAAAGCGGATGTGGTGATGTCGGACATGGCCGCAGCCTCGTCGGGTCATAAGCAGACCGACCATTTGCGGATCATGGCGCTGTGTGAAACCGCTGCCTATTTCGCATTTGACGTGCTGGAAGAAGGTGGCACTTTTGTTGCCAAGGTTCTGGCCGGTGGGGCCGAAGGGGATCTGCAGAAGCTACTGAAGCAGAAATTCACCAAGGTCGCCAACGTCAAACCGCCTGCATCCCGATCGGACAGCTCCGAGAAATTTGTGGTTGCTACAGGCTTTCGGGGCTGAACGTCAGTCGAGATCGATCTTGCCCTGTGCCAGACGCTGTTCGCGCAGAGAAGCCGCGGCGATGCCTTGCAGCAGCAACGCCTCACCATGGTTGATATCCACGGGCTTGCGCGCGCGCAGTTCCTCGATCCTCTGATCCAGAGTTGTGTTCCGCGTACCAGACAATTGCGGCGGACGTGTTGCTGAACGATCCGTCATAGCTCACCTTTAGTTTCAAGGGTGAGTTTAGTGAGACAATGAGCCCGCATCGTGGCGGAAATCGGTCTGTTCGATGCCGGTCATTGCGCCAGTTCGCTCGCCAATTGGCGCAGGATTGGATCGTCGGGAAGCACCTCAAGGCCCTCAGCCAGAACATCCAAAGCAGCCTGTCGGCCGCGGTTGATATGCGCGAGTTGGACCAGCATCGGCCAAGCCTCGGCGCGCTGGGGATCCAATAAAACAACTTCGCGGAAAGCCCGCTCTGCCGCCGGTGCGTTGCGTAACGTCAGTGCGAGGCCGCCCAGAACCAGATGGGTTTCGGGAAAGTCCAAACGATTGGACATGCTGCGCTGCCAGTCTGCCATACCCTGCTGTGCATTGGCGTTCTGCTGAGGAGTGAGGGCTTGAGGCGGGATCGGCAGGAACTCTTTCGCGGTGGCGATGCGCACGTTGCGCAAGGGGTCCGACAAAAGGGGCTCCAGCCGCGAGATACGCTCAGCCAATGGAGCTTGTCGCTGCAGAGCTACCGAGTTGGCGCGTACCAAAGGGTCAGGGTCGGTCAGGGTCGGCATCAACGCCTCGGCCAAATCAGGTGACGCAAAGGGTTGCAGCAAGTAAAGAGCCGTAGCTCGCACGATGCCTGCCTGCTGCGTATCCAGAGCAATCACCGTCAATGCATCAGGGTTATCCAGTTGGCCACCGGCGGCATCCGCAAACGTTGTTCCGTAGTGTGCTGTCCTGTGTGTGGCCTCGGGAAACCAGCCTTCGATCTCTCGCGCGGCCCAGGGTTGATCCTGATCCGTGTGACAATCGGTACAGGCATCGACCCCAAGCCCCAGATCAGGTCTCGGGATACGAAAACTGTGGTCACGGCGGCCATCGACGCCCATATAGACCCGCTCGATCATGTGGCAGCTTTTGCACTGGGCCCCCTCCGACTCCTCGGCATGATGGTGGTGGTCCGGAGTGTCGTACTCGGCCTGTCGCAGCGTTGGAAATTCGGGATTGCCCGCGGGCGAATGACACTGCGTGCAGACACCATTGCCCTCGGCTTTCAGGTCGGCCCGGTGGGCATCATGGCAATTCATGCAGCCCACGCCGCGCGCATACATGCGGGATTGCAGGAATGAGCCATAAACATAGACCTCATCCAGTATCTGCCCGTCCGGATAATATTGGCCCGGGCGCAAAACGGCGAGATTGTAAGCGTCATGATAGGCGGTTCCAGGCAAGGGATTGCCGTCTTCCAAGGCCTCGCGCCGGGAATGGCAACCCGCGCATTGTTGAATCTCAGCCTCGGTCTGGCCCCTGCCCCAGCTCATGGAGAACCCAAACTCGGTCAGCCCATCGTTCAGTTCTTTGCCTGTGACCCATTCCAGATGCGCAGACCCTGGCCCATGGCACGCCTCACACCCGACACCAATCTCAGCCTGTGTCGAGGCGTAGGTTCTGGTGACAGCATCATAGTTCTTCACATACCCGGTCGCGTGACATTCAGCACAGCGCGCATTCCAGTTCTTATATGGCCCCGTCCAGTGCAAACCGTCATCCGGCGGCAAGTTCTGATCGGGGTAGAGATGGAACCAACGGCCCTTTTCCGTATCCCAGACAACATCGAAACTCTGCAGCCTGCCGGGTTCTGTTTCGAACAGATATTGCTGCAATGGTTCGACGCCGACCACAGAATGGACAGGATAATCCGTGGTGGTGCCATCCTTTTCGGTCACCTGCGCGCTGAATGTACCGTCCTGATCGCCAAACGTGACCGTCATCCCGTCATGTTCAAAACCGGAGCCCGCAAAATCCGCCGAAACCTTGCCATCCGACACATCGGTCCACGCAAGGGCGTGGTGCGAGCCTCGCCACGCGGCGGCCTCCTCCTGATGGCAATCGGTGCAAGCTTCGGACCCGACATAGTCCTGCGACCAACCGGTCTGAGCCATCGCCAACAGCACGACCGCCGTCAGGACAACTCTCATCCGTCCTCTGCCTTTTTCAGATCGATCAGCGCGCCATTATACTCCGCGCCAAGGATGAGCATGGCCGAGCAGAGATAAAGAAAAATCAGCGCCGCCATCGCACCCGCCAGCCCGGCATAGGTCGCGCTGTAAGATGCGAACTGAGCGATATAGACAGAAAATCCCCAACCGCCCGCAGCCCAAAGCGCCAGCGTCAGCACCACCCCCGGCAGAATCTGTGCCAGACTGTGGCGTCGTGTCGGCAAAACCAAATGCGCCAAAAGGACCGTCCCCACCGGCACGGCGACAGTGAAGGTCCAGCGCAAGCGGTCAACCGAAAGCCAGTTATCGACATCCACCGCCGTCGTCTCGGACAC
This sequence comes from Ruegeria sp. C2, assembly GCF_056537765.1. Lineage (NCBI taxonomy): Bacteria > Pseudomonadati > Pseudomonadota > Alphaproteobacteria > Rhodobacterales > Roseobacteraceae > Ruegeria > Ruegeria sp. C2. The sequence continues at coordinate 912,822 of NZ_JBQFRZ010000001.1, forward strand.
CAGACGCGTGTAGACCGGTAAAACCACCTCGACCGCCGCGATGGCGAGGATTGCTGCGCCGCCGATGATGACCAAAGCAAAACACAACAGCCGCGTTTTCCAGAACGGCCAGCTGTCCTTATCGTGATAGGCCTGCGTCATCGCCTTGCGCACAGCTGCGACGCCGTTCGAGGCAAAATAGATCGCCAACAGACCGCCCAGAGTGATTACGCCCGAGCCGGCCCCGGCCAACACCGCGCGCAGTTCTGAAATGATCGGGTCGGCGACATCCTTGGGCCACGCGCCAAAGATCAGTTCGATCAGTTCATCCGTCACATAGCCCTGCGATAACGCCCCGGCCAACGCCACAGTAAACAGAACGAACGGAAACAGCGCCATCATCAATGACATGGCGACATGGCTGCTCATGACAAAGCCGTTCTTGTCATTGAACCGCCGCACCGCAAGCCAGAGGCCTCGCACAAACTGGCCGGAGGATGGAATCGCAATACGTGACATTTTCTGACCCTAACCTGCCTTCCTACCACTCTGAACTGCCAATCTGTGTAGTTTTGTGAATTTTCGCACGTAAGCACCTGCACGGATTGCATAAACCGGTCAGCCCGTGCAGGATCGGCCTCAACGCACAGCAAGGTTATCCAATGAACCCCGATGACAACCAGGCTCGGCCCCGTCTTCAACTGGGCGTACTGCGCGACATTGCGATTGTCGCCACTCTGGTCGTGCTGGGCCTTTATGCGGGGGCCAACTTTCTGGTGCCGCTGACCATGGCTCTGCTAGTGAATGTCCTGATCATTGCGCTGAGCGATCGGGTCATCGCCCTGACCCGCGCGCCGATCTGGCTGGCAAATATCGCTGGTGTGACGGTGGTTTTGGCGGGTTTGTTCATGATCATGTACATCCTCGGCAGTCAGGCCACGCAGTTCGCCCGCTCAATCAATACCTATGAAAGCCAGTTCGACGGCGCCGTGAACAGGATCACCGGGCTTGTGGGCAATGATGTGACCAGCTTTATCCGGGACAATCTGGTCAGTATCGACATGTCCTACGTGGCGCGCGTGTTATTGGGCAGCGCAACATCCCTGCTCAACCAGTTCTTTCTGATCAGCCTCTATGTGGCCTTTCTGATGGCCGAGCGTCTGGCCTTTCGCAAGAAAATCCGGCTTGCAGCAGGTAGCCCGCAGCTTGGGGCGGATCTGGCTGCGGTGCTGGATGCGATCTCGTTCAGCCTGCAGCGCTATGTTGGAGTGAAAACCCTGATCAGCCTGATCACAGCCACCATCAGCTATTCCATTTTCAAGCTTTTGGGGCTGGAATACGCAGAGACCTGGGCCGTCCTGACCTTCGCCCTGAACTTCATTCCATCAATCGGTTCGATCATCGCTGTGATCTTCCCGGCCATGATTGCGTTGGTGCAATTCGAGACTATCGGGCCCTTCCTCGTGATCGTACTGGGCTGCGGGACCATCCAGTTCGTGATTGGCAACTTTCTGGACCCTGCCATGCTGGGCCGTTCGCTGAACATGTCGACCTTCCTTGTGATCCTGGCGCTGACCTTCTGGACAACGGTCTGGGGCCTGATTGGCGCGTTTCTGAGCGTGCCGCTGACGGTCTGCATCCTGATCATCTTTAGCCACATCCCGGCCTTACGTCCCGTCGCGATCTTGATGTCGCTGGACGGCAGGCTAGGTGAAGACGGCGATGCACGAGCCACAAAATAACCAATGCGCCGCCCTATATTCATAGGGTCCGAGATCTATCGGAACTCGACTTATGGCGCGAAGCATCCTCTGGCGATCCCGCGCGTGTCCACTGTGATCGATCTGTGCCAGTCATTAGGGTGGCTCGATTCGGAAAACTACAGGGTAAGCCCATGCGCCAAACCAAAGGCGCTGCACAGGTTTCATGCGCCGGACTATATTTCGGCGCTGCAACGGGCGGAAAAGACCCAGTCGGTCACTGACGATGTTAAACGCAAATATGGGCTGGGAACATTGTCCAACCCGGTCTTTGCTGAGATGTATCGACGCCCGGCAACCGCCGCCGGTGGGTCCATGCTGGGCGCAGAACTGATCCGCGACGGAGGGGTCGTCTTCAACCCGGCCGGGGGTACTCATCATGGGATGGCCGATCGGGCCAACGGATTTTGCTATTTGAACGATCCCGTTCTCGCAATCCTCAGGCTACTTGATCTGGGGCTGGAGCGGATCGTTTATGTAGACATAGATGCGCATCACTGCGATGGAGTCGAAGCTGCCTTTCACGGTTCGACCAAGGTGCGGATGATCTCGGTGCATGAGGCCCGCAGATGGCCCTTCACGGGACAGCTGGAAGATGACGCGGGCGGTGCCGCCTGGAACCTGCCCGTTGATCACGGACTGAACGACGATGAGTTTCAGGCCATATTGGACGAGATGATCCTTCCGGTAACTCAGGCATTCCACCCGCAGGCCATTGTCTTGCAATGCGGCGCAGATGCGATTGCCGAAGACCCCTTGTCCCGGCTGGCTTTGTCAAACAATGCACATTGGCGTGCCGTCGCCGGCCTTCAGGCCCTGACGTCCCGATTTCTGGTCCTTGGCGGCGGCGGGTATAACCCATGGTCCGTGGCACGTTTGTGGAGCGGGGTTTGGGCCACCCTGAACGGGTATGACATTCCATCAAACTTGGAGGACGGTCAGCGAACGATCTTGGAATGCCTGTATTGGAACCGAAAACTCAGGCAGAAAAGGCCAAAGCATTGGTCAACCACGCTGCGTGACACTTGCAACCCGGGATCTATCCGCGAGCAGATTACGATTGATATTCAAAAACTCATAAACCGGAATTCCTAGTGGCCCGAACGTCGTCGTCCTGATAACAATTTAACATCACTTGAAAATCCCGAGTCTCGGCTTTCGCAGACATCTGGTTGCAAAGCCTGCATTTCGGGCGGTTACGGGATATTCTTTATGAGCGCACTCAACCAGATCATGGATCTCAGATCCCGTATGGGCCAATCGATCATTGGCCAGACCGAGGTCATTGATCGCCTGCTGATCGGTCTTCTGGCAAATGGCAACCTTTTGATCGAAGGCCTGCCTGGCCTGGCCAAGACGCGCGCGGTCAAGGCAATGGCGAAGAACATGGATGCAAGTTTTAGCCGCATTCAATTCACACCGGACCTGTTGCCCTTGGATGTGACCGGAACCGAGATTTTCCAGCAGACCGATACGGGGGGTGAGTTCAAATTCGAACCTGGACCCATCTTCGCCAACATCGTTCTTGCGGATGAGATCAACCGAGCACCCGCCAAAGTGCAGGCCGCCCTGCTGGAAGCGATGGAGGAGCGGCAGGTCACCGTTTCCGGCACCACCCACAAGATGGAACCCCTGTTTATTGTGATGGCGACGCAGAACCCCATCGAGCAGGAAGGCACCTACCCTTTACCTGAGGCTCAGATGGACCGGTTTCTGATGCATGTGCAGATCACATATCCCCCGGTTGAGGACGAAGTGGAAGTGATCCGCCTTGTCCGGGGCGAAGAAATCGCTGCTGCCAAAGGTGGGTCCGCTGAAACCCCCGCAGCCATTCCGCAGGATGTTGTATTTGCCGCCCGCTCCGAGATTGGGCAAATCCACGTCTCAGACGCAATGGATCGCTATATGGCTGACCTCGTACAGGCGACGCGCACACCCGAAGCTTTAAGCCCGGAACTTGCGAGTTGGATTGAGATTGGAGCGAGTCCGCGCGCATCGCTGGCTCTGGACAAATGCGGGCGCACGCATGCCTGGATGAACGGTCGCGATTATGTCGATCCTGCGGACATCCGCGCCATTGCGCATGATGTATTTCGCCATCGCGTGACCCTCAGTTTCGAAGCCCAAGGATCGGGAAAATCCGCGGATGATGTGATCGCAGAACTGTTGCGCTTGGTTGCATTGCCCTAGCCACCACGGAAATCGGAGCATGACCCAGACTGCGCCATATCCGAACGACCCACGCATCCATGTCGATGCTGACCATCTTTTGCAGCTGGGGCTCAAATCGCGGGCACTCAGCCTGCTACCTCGCCAACCCGCGCGATCGATCCTGAATGGTCGTCACGCCTCGCGCTTACGCGGCCGCGGCCTGAATTTTGAAGAACTGCGCGGCTACCTGCCGGGTGACGACATCCGAACCATCGATTGGAAGGTCACTGCGCGCACGGGAAAACCTCACGTTAGGGTCTATACCGAAGAGCGTGATCGCCCTGCTCTTCTGCTGGTCGATCAGCGCATTTCGATGTTCTTCGGAACAAAAGTCTACATGAAATCCGTCATCGCTGCCGAAGCTGCTGCGATTGCGGCGCATCGGATTCTTGGCCAAGGCGATCGTGTCGGAGGCCTCGTATTTGGCGACACAGACGTTGCCGAACACAGACCACAGCGCCGCGCAGCAGCCCTTACCCGGTTTTTATCCTCCATCGGAGCTGCCAATTCACGCTTGCAAGCAGGCTTTAATCTACAGCCAACCGTGTCTCTGAACGATATTCTTTCAGAAGCTGCGCGCATCACCCAGACCAGTGGATTGATCTGCCTGTTTTCGGACTGTGATGGGCTGGATGCGGGGTCTGAACCTTTGTTGCGCCGCATGGCGCTCTCAAACGATCTGATCGTGTTCAATATTGCGGATCCAACGGCTCAGGTCCTCGCACCGAACTTGAAAATGACGGTTTCCGACGGTGACGAGCAGATCGAAATCGACAGTTCCGATCCTGAATTATCAGCAAAAATCCGAAAATCCATGGAGGATCGGTTGGCGCAACTGCACATCTGGTCCCGACGATATGGTTTTCCGGTCATTTCTTTGACAACGGCGGAACCCGCGTTGGATCAGTTGCTGCGCTTGTTTGGACATCGTGGGGGTCTGAAATGAGTGTCGATACAACGGGAAAATCTTTGGTTGATCTGTTGGACATGCTCGCACCAGCGCCGGAGCCTACGGTTATTTCGATGATGCCCCAGACATGGGGGTGGGTTGCAATCGTCGCCGTACTGCTGAGTATTGCTGCTTTCGGCACAGTCATGATCCTTAGGCACAGGCGCATGAATGCCTACAGGCGGTACGCGCTGGCAGAGCTTGCGTCGTCCGATCTCTCTGCCGCAAAGGTTGCCGAGATCCTTCGCCGCACTGCACTGGCCGCGTATCCGCGCGAACAAGTCGCGGGAATTTATGGTGAAGATTGGCTGAAGTTTCTATCTCAAACAATTGATAGTAAATCGTTTAACGACGAAACGGGGCAGCTGCTTGCAAAAGCTCCATATCAAGACATCCCACCAAACCCTGCCATCACGCAGCTTGCACGGCACTGGGTCAAATCCCACAAACCGTATCGGAGAGCGTGATGTTTTCGTTCGCTGCTCCGTGGGTATTTCTGTTACTTCCGTTGCCGTTGCTAGTCTACTTTCTTGCTCCACCCCAGCGCGAAAAAGCCGCTTCCATACGCATTCCATTCTTTCGCCGTGTTGCGAAGGCGGCAGGTGTTGAGCCGAAATCGGGTTCAGTGATCCCAGGGCGGTCCCAGCTTCAAATGGCGAGTGTAGTGTTGATCTGGATTCTATTAGTGCTGCCGCTGGCCGGTCCGGAACGATTGGGCGATCCCATAGTGATAGAAAAGTCAGCGCGTGACGTCGTTCTTGCGTTGGACATTTCGGGCTCAATGGATCAGCGCGATTTCGAAACCGAATCTGGCGCTCCGATGCAAAGGCTGGAAGCTGTCAAAGACGTCTTGAGAAAATTTATTTCCGAACGAGATGGCGATAGAATGGCCCTGATTATCTTTGGCACACGCGCCTTCATTCAAGCACCTTTCACGGAAGACCTGAGTAGTTTGAATGGGTTCCTGGATCAAGCTCAAGTTGGAATGGCAGGTCCGAATACAGCCTTGGGCGATGCGATCGGGCTCGGGATCAGAACGTTTGAATCCAGTGAGGTCGACCAACGTCTTATGATCGTCCTCAGCGACGGGGCCGATACGTCAAGCCGAATGACGCCGATAAATGCTTCGACAATCGCCGCTGAAAAAAATGTGGTCGTCTATACGATTGGCGTCGGAGATCCCAACGCCTCGGGAGAAGACCGCGTGGATCTGCAAGCGCTGAAGGACATCGCCGATCGCACCGGAGGTGAATACTTCTTTGCCGATGATACCTCAGCTCTCGCAAAGACCTACGAACACATTGATCAGCTCAACCCCAGAATAGTGGAAACTCAAAGCTATCGTCCCAGACAAAGCCTCACCCATATTCCGTTGGCATTTGCATTGATTGTCATTCTTATCAGCGCAATCGGGTTCCATTTCTCCCAGCAGCGTAAGGGAGTCATTCAATAATGGAGCTGTCTGATTTCCATTTTATAAGAGGCTATTACCTTCTGCTTCTCATCCCGATCGCCGCGTTGTGGTGGTTGATCAGGCCAAAACCCGCGACTGAAGCCAAGCCGCCTGTGGGGATCTCCCCACATCTGGCCGCTGCTTTGCAGGTAGGTAAGGACGAGACCCGCCACGTTCAGCCAATTGATGTCGCGATGATCATCGCGACACTTGTCGCCCTCGCGGCCTCAGGTCCTACTTGGTCGCGTGCATCCAACCCGCTGATCGCGGACACCGCCCCATTGGTAATCGCCCTCAAAGTCACGGACAGTATGGAGAGCGCTGACCTTGCGCCCTCGCGGTTGGACCGCGCAAAGTTCAAAATCGCCGATCTGATCAACGAACGTTCTGGCGCACGCACCGCCTTGATAGCATATGCAGGAACGCCGCACCGTGTGGCCCCCTTGACCGAAGATGCCAACATCCTTCGCCCTCTGCTTGAGGGTCTAACGCCAGCGGTCATGCCAGTCGAAGGTGACGCCGCAACTGACGCCCTCGTGTTGGCTCAATCCATACTGGATGACAGCGAGACCCCGGGGGCTGTACTGTTCGTATTGGACGACCTCGATCCGTCTCAAGTGTCCGAGATAAATACCTCAACTACCGATATTTTCTATCTAACTATGTTGCCAGATAGTGGACGTATTTCGCAGCTGGATAACATCCAGGGCGCATCGGTCGTTCCGTTCTCCGACGACAATCGAGACATTGATCGACTGCAACGCCAGATTCAATCAGCCTACACAGCCGCGCTGGATGAAGACGACCGCCTGGACTGGCAGGATAACGGCTGGATCCTGGCGTGGCCCGCTGCCATGTTGTCGCTACTATGGTTCAGAAAAGGCTGGGTGATCCGTTGGGCGTTACTGGGAATATTCGTTCTGCCTCCCTCCGGAGCGCGCGCCGATGGATGGAGAGATTGGTTCCTTACTCCTGACCAACAAGGTCAGATTGCGATGAACCAAAAGCGCTTTGGCGATGCGGCGGAGTTGTTTGAGGACCCCTATCACAAAGGTTATGCCTATCTAAGGGACGGGCAGTATCCGCAAGCGTCCAACATTTTCGCCGGGCTGGACACTCCGGAAGCGGCGTTTGCCGAAGGCATGGCCCGAATACGAAACCGAGAATATCGCCCCGCCATAGCAGCCTTCGAGACCGCTCTGGATCGGCGTCCGGGTTGGCCCGAAGCGCAGCACAATCTCGAGCTGTCCAAAGCCATCCTGGATTTTGTCGAAACGACCCGTGAACAGTCCGATACAGGCGAGGAAGCTGGCATCGGTGCGGACGACACAGTGTTCGACAATGACGCGGCGCGCGGTAGCGAAACTACGCTTCAAGCGCCCAAGGAGGGGCCACAGACGCTTTCAGCAGATCAGTGGATCAGTACGATTGATACCGATATGCAAGATTTCTTGCGCAACCGGTTTCTTTTGGAAAATCAGGAGCAAAAGTAATGAGATACGTTATTCTCTTCATTCTTCTTTTCGCTCGTTCCGTGTTCGCTCAGGGCAGCGAAGCGACTGCGCCTCAGGTCACAATCGAAGTCCCTGATAAGCCTGTCATTGTAGGTCAACCAGCCATCGTACGGATCAGGGTTTTGGTGCCGACCTACATGCCGCAACCTCCGGTGTTTCCTTCATTGGAACAACAAAACCTTTTGGTTCGTCTGCCTGAGCGCGCTTCGGGACCGATCAGCGAGACGGTGAATGGAGCGACCTGGTCCGGCGTTCAGCGCAGCTATCGCTTATATCCTTTGGCGGCAGGACCGGTTTCGTTTAACTCGCAAGAGATTGTCGTGACTTATGCCGATCCTCAGACCAACGATCCCGTTCAGGTTTCGTTGGCGCTCCCGCCTGTGCAGCTCAGCGCCGAGGTGCCTGAAGGTGCCCGAGGACTTGATCCGTTGATCATCGCAACCGGTTTTTTGCTTGAACAGCAGGTGGACGGCCCGACCGATATGCAGGCCGGTGATGCCATCACACGCGAACTGATCGCGCGGATAACAGGCACCATACCACTGTTGATCCCCAAATTGACGCCGCCTGATCCCGCTTCCTTACTGCGCGCATATCCCAAGGAGCCTCGCTTTACAGAAACAGAAGATCGTGGAGTGCTGTCCGGAACACGTGTCGAAGAGACGGTGTATATCGCGCAGGAGGGTGGCGAGACGCAATTACCCGCTGTGTCAATCGACTGGTTCAATTTGCAGACCAACAAAGTCGAAACGACCTCGATCCCTGCAACCGAGCTGATTCTGGCGCCGCCAAAGTGGCAGCCTCCCGACACGGAAACCCTTGTTAGGGCAGCACTTTGGATCGCGTTTATTGTTTCGGCTTCATGGCTTGCGGTACGATTTATTCGCCCACGCTATCGGGTCTGGAACGATGCGCGGCAGCGTAGATATCTTGCCTCGAGAAAATACGCCACTGACGCCTTGAAATCTGCGTTGCAGGCGCAGGATTTAGCCGCTGCTTATGGGGCTTTGGAGCTTTGGAAAAAGCGCAGCAATCGACCCGATCACGCATTACCGCTCGAACGCAGCCTGACTACGATTGGAGCCGCGCGGTATTCCGGCGGGAACCAGAAACCCTCTGAAGATTGGGCTTCGGCAATGCAATGCCTGAAAGACTTAGACCGTAGCGCACGACCCGAACGCGGAGCGTTGCCGCCGCTCAATCCCTAGGAGTCAACTTTGACAGTTTGCGATCAATTTGCGCCTGTCGATCAAGCGTAGACGGCCATATCCCAACTCAACCAAGCCTAAGTCCGCCAGGCGATGAAGGCTGCGACGCAACGTTGGTTGCGACACTGCAACCATCGCCGCAAGCTCGTCCTGAGACACAATGATCCAGCCATTGGATTTAGACGTGCCCTCGTCCAGATGCAGCAGACGCAGAACCAGACGTTTTTCCGAACCTGTGACCGCCAAGTTCGCCATGATACGCAGGGCTGTTTTCATGTTTTCCCGCGTCAACGCATAGAAATCGCGGACATATTCAGGATTTTCTTGAACCAGCCGCTCTATACGTGAGCTTGGAAAGAACAACGTACGAGTCTTCTGAGTGCTCACGACGCTGACCAGTCGCTGCGCCTCGGCAAAAAGTGCAAGGTCCCCAATCCAGAAGCCTATGCCATCCCGATGAAGCACGAATTCCTGCCCATCATCGGCTGGTGCCGTGATCTGTACAGATCCATCAAGTACCGCGTGGATACCATTTGCCGGGTCGCCATGGTGATAGAGGGTTTCGCCAGGGTCGAAGGTTCTGGCAACTGCACAGGTCAAAAGGTCGTTTTGGAACTTTGCATCACGCGTGCCAAACCAGTCGGTTTGGGTCAGAGTTCTCATATCGTCATCATTATCAAACATTAGCATCTTTCAAAATGATCATATGATAGGTTTTCGACACGTTTCATCGCTTAAGCTAGTTCCGTTCGATTCCCGGACCATTACATATTTTTTCTGTCGGTAATCAACAGCTTGCGCACGGCTTCAAAGTTCAGACTAGTCGCTGCCTCTAAAACTCAATTGGTCGGGCCATTAAGGCTCGTTTAATCAGGAGCACCCCATGTCACCTCCACAAATGATTACAGATAGCTGGCGCAACACGATGCGCAAGTTCGCAGTTGCGACCTTTTCCGTCGCGCTCGCCCTGCCCGCCTGGGCGCAGGATCAGAAGCCCAATATTTTGGTGATATGGGGCGATGATATCGGTCAGTCGAACATTTCGGCCTATACCATGGGTCTGATGGGGTATCAGACACCCAATATCGACCGCGTGGCCAATGAAGGTATGATCTTTACCGATTACTATGGTGAACAATCCTGCACCGCCGGTCGGTCGTCTTATATCATGGGACAGTCCGTATTCCGGACCGGTCTATCCAAGGTTGGTCTTCCCGGTGCTGATCTTGGTATGCAGGTCGAAGACCCGACCATCGCGGGTTTGTTGAAAGACCACGGATATGTCACTGGTCAGTTTGGCAAAAACCACCTTGGCGACAAGGATGAGCACCTTCCGACAAACCACGGATTTGATGAATTTTTTGGCAACCTCTACCACCTGAACGCTGAAGAAGAGCCAGAAAACGAGGACTATCCGGGTGACCGGATACTGTCCGATGGTCGTACCTTCCGCGAGGCGTATGGTCCGCGCGGCGTCATCAAATCCAAGTCCGATGGCACCATCGAAGACACGGGCCCTTTGACCCGCAAGCGCATGGAAACTGTGGATGACGAAACCGTGGCCGCGGCGATCGATTTCATCCAGCGGGCACATGAGCAAGGCCAACCCTTCTATGTCTGGTGGAACGGCACGCGAATGCATTTCCGCACCCATGTCAAAGACGAGATGCGCGCAAAGGCCAATGAAATTTCGGGCCGCGTTGCGGATGAATATACTGCGGGCATGATCGAACACGACATGCATGTGGGGCAATTGCTGGATCTGCTGGACGAGCTTGGCATCGCCGACAACACGATCGTCCATTATTCCACAGATAACGGACCACACATGAACACCTGGCCCGATGCGGCAGCGACGCCATTCTGGGGTGAAAAGAACACCAATTGGGAAGGTGGATGGCGCGTTCCATCCATGGTGCGCTGGCCGGGTCAGATTGAAGCCGGGTCTGTGACCAATGAAATCGTCCATCACATGGACTGGCTGCCCACTTACCTTGCGGTTGCCGGTGATCCCGACATCAAGGAAAAGCTAAAGGCCGGTTACAGTTCCTCTGGCATGGGGCGCGAGTACAAAGTGCATCTGGATGGCTATAACATGCTGCCTCTGCTGACCGGTGAAAGCACAGAGAGCCCGCGCAAAGAGATCTTCTATTTCTCGGATGATGGCGACCTCACGGCGCTGCGCTTCGAAGATTGGAAACTGATCTTCCTTGAGCAGAAAGCATGGGCAACCCTGCGCGCCTGGATCGAACCATGGACCGAGCTGCGCATCCCTCTGATCGTCAATCTGCGACGCGACCCGTATGAACGGGCCTATCGGACCTCTAACACCTACTATGACTGGCTGTTGGACCGGGCCTATTTCCTCGTGCCAGCCCAGCAATATGTAGGCGCTTTCCTGGGCACGTTCGAGGAGTTCCCACCCCGTCAGAAAGCTGCCAGCTTCAACCTGGATCAGGTCATGGAGAAGCTGACAACGCCGACCAACAACTAGGTTCGGCAGTTCTGCATCATTGGTCGCCCTGTAAAGGGCGGCCTTTTAGAATTGTAAAACCGGTGAGATTCTCATGCGACACGTTGTTCTAGGCGCCTTATTGGCCTTCACGCCGCTGCCTCTGCTTGCGGACCCATTACCCAGTTGGAATTCGACGGGTGCGAAAGAGGCAATCGTCGAATTTGTTAGCGCGGTCACTGATCCGGAAGGGCCGGACTATGTGACCCCGGCAGATCGGATTGCCGTCTTCGACAATGACGGCACGCTTTGGGCAGAACAGCCGGTATATTTTCAGTTCATCTTCGCGATGGATCGGCTGGCTGAACTGGCTAAACAAGATCCCGGCATTCTCTCGACCCATACCCTGAAAGCAGCTGCCGAAGGTGATCTCGAGACCGTTCTTGAAGGCGGGCATGACGCTTTGATCGAGGTGATCAACGCCACCCATTCCGGCGATAGCGTCGAAGAATTTCAGACCTCCGTCGCCACGTGGCTGAACACTGCGCGTCATCGCGACACCGATCTACCTTACAACCAAATGACCTATCAACCGATGGTCGAACTGCTGCGCTATCTGCGCGATGAAGGGTTCACAACCTATATCGTCTCGGGCGGTGGGCTGCATTTCATGCGCGTCTTTGCAGAAGAGGCCTATGGTATCCCCCCGGATCAGGTCCTGGGCACCTACGGAGAGACTGTCTATGACACGTCGGGGGATGCTCCGATGATCATCAAGGCCCCTGGGATTGCCTTTGTCGACGACAAGGAAGGCAAGCCAATCAACATCGAACGGACCATCGGCAAACGTCCCGTTCTGGCCGGGGGCAACTCGGACGGAGATTTCGCCATGCTGGAATGGACAACGGCTGGCGATGGGCCGCGTCTGGGTGTTTTGATCCATCATACCGACCCTGATCGGGAATGGGCCTATGACCGCGAAAGCACGATCGGGCGGCTGGTCGACGGGCTGGATAAGGGGCCGGATATGGGCTGGGTCATAGTTGATATGGCCAAGGACTGGTCACGTGTCTACACTGGGACAAACTGAACAATCCCGGACTGTTAGACGCCGATGTGGACCTTGCTCGTTTCGATCTCTGTATTTGCGCTTTACTGTGCGGCAGTGGTTTTTTCGGTGCGGGCTGCCCAAACCGCGCGTACCCCACAAGGTGCAGTCGGCTGGGTGGTGTTCCTGTTGTCAGCACCAGTCTTTGGTGTTCCGCTCTATCTGTTTCTCGGCCACCACCGATTTCGCGGCTATCGCATCGCCCGTCAGGAAAGCGAGCGCGTAGTCGAGGGAATCAAGACCTTCGCCGATTTCTCGAAACCCGACCCGGAAACCTTGCGGATCAATCCGCGACCGTTCGAGGCCCTTGCCCACCTACCCGTTTCGCGCGGCAATGGTGCCGAGCTATTGATCGATGGACAAGTCACCTTTGATGCCATCCTGGACGAGATAGACAAGGCCAGAAACTATGTGCTGATCCAGTTCTACATCGTGCGTGACGATGACCTTGGTCGGCAGGTTCAAGAGCGTCTGATCGCTGCCGTCAAACGTGGCGTGCATGTGCGTTTCATGACCGATGCGGTCGGCAGCTATGGTTTGCCTACCAGCTACCTCGAAACCCTGCGTGAAGGTGGGGTTGATGTTGCGGATCCCCGCGAACAACGCGGCCCGAATTTCCGGTTCCAGCTGAACTATCGCAACCATCGCAAGACGGTGATCATCGATGGTGAAACCGGATTCATCGGGGGCCATAACATCGGGGTGGAGTATCTTGGACAAAGCCCTCGGTTCGGGCGTTGGCGCGATACGCATATCCGAATGACCGGCCATGTCGTCCGGCAGCTGCAATTGATCTTCACTGAAGACTGGCACTGGGCTCGGGATGAAGACTTGATCGACGAGCTCGACTGGGCTGGCAGCGAATCCGATCAGGATATGAACGCTCTGCTTGTGGCGACCGGCCCGGGCGACGAGACGGAAACCGGTTCGATGATGTTCTTTGCCGCCATCACCGAAGCAAAAGAGCGCCTTTGGATCGCCTCACCTTATTTCGTGCCGGACATCGACATCATGACCGCCCTGCAACATGCCGCGCTGCGCGGTGTTGATGTGCGCATTCTGGTACCCGACGTAATCGATCACCGCCTGCCTTGGCTGGCCGCCTTTGCCTATTTCGACGAAATCCGTGACTGCGGCGCGCGGGTGTTCCGCTATACCGACGGGTTCATGCATCAGAAGGCTTTTGTCGTCGACGATACCTTGGCGGCGGTTGGCACCACCAATCTGGACAACCGCTCTTTCCGGCTGAATTTCGAGGCGATGGCCCTGTTCTTTGACCCGCGCGCAGCGAATGCGGTGGCACAGATGCTCGAGACCGATTTCGAATCGAGCTACGAGCTGACCCAAAATCTACTGCAACAACCAGTGCATATACGCTTCGGCGCACCGCTCGCGCGGCTCTTTGCGCCGATCCTCTAGCTCAGGAACCGTTCTTCGAACACGCGAGTCATCAGGGCGACAAGGAAAGCGGTGGACAGGCCAAATGCCAGCAGCCCCGTAACCGAAGCGAACGCCCCGAATATCCGCAACCCTTCACCCAACACGATGTCGCCGTAACCCAGCGTCGTGAACGTCACCAGCGAAAAATACAGCGCCGAGTTCCAGTCCGGCAACACATCCCCCAGCACCCAGACAATCGCCCAGATCCAGACCTGCACGGTATGGGTCAAAACGATAAACAAAAGCGCCACCGTGATCGGTCCCGCAGTCGCTATGATCGTATTTCGTGTCTCCCACCAGTCCACCAGCCTGCGGATGACGATGACACAGACAGTCAGAAGGATAATCTCGATCAGAAAGCAAATACCCAGATAGAGGCTGCCCCAAAGGATTTGCTGTGACAAAGTCATGAAACGGCCTCGGACCTCTGCGCTGACGTTGTTTGCAGCATGGGGCTTTCTGTGTCGGTGAACAACCCTGAGGCCTGCGGCGAATAGAACCGAATTCCGCTCTGGACACTGCCGGGTTGCGTTGCACATTGTGACCAAACCAGATGAGGCCACGCATGCTGCTGTCGATTGATCACGTCCGGAAATCTTATGCCGGAGGACGACCCGTTCTGAACGATGTCTCGCTGAGTCTGGAACAAGGTCAAACACTGGCGCTAACCGGCGAAAGTGGCAGTGGCAAGAGCACCCTTCTGCATCTGGTCGCGGCGCTGGATGGGTTTGACGGCGGAGAGATCACTCTGGACGGTCAACCGCTGTCGCCGCTGAATGACACTGACCGCGCTGCATTGCGTCGCAACAGCCTGTCGCTGGTGTTTCAGCAGTTTAACCTGATCCCATCGCTGACAGTCACGCAAAATCTCTCGATTCATGCACGCCTGGCGGGGCGAGGCGACACCAAGTGGATCGGGCATCTGAGCGAACGGCTCGGGTTGTCCGAGCTGCAGGATCGATACCCCGAAAGCCTCTCGGGCGGCCAGCAACAGCGCGTTGCTATCGGACGCGCCATGGCAACGCGGCCCAAACTGCTGCTTGCGGATGAGCCCACCGGCAATCTGGACGAAACGGCCAGTGCCGTCGTGCTGGACCTGATGCTGTCTCTGGTGGCCGATACGGGTGCAGCGTTGCTGCTTGTCACGCATTCGAACGAGATTGCCGCGCGGCTCGACCGACGCGCGCATCTGTCGGGTGGTCGCATTACATGATTGGTCCTGCCGTTCAGTCTCTGCTATCTCACTGGCGCGCGCATCCGCTGCAACTGGTGACGTTGCTGACAGGGATTGCTCTGGCCACCTGTCTCTGGTCCGCCGTTCAGGCCATCAACGCCGAAGCGCGTGCCAGCTATGCACGCGCCAATGCCCAGCTTGCCATTGGGCAGTTCGATGAGCTTCAGAATCCCGGTGGCACCATTACCTTGCAGCAATATGCAGAACTCAGGCGCGTTGGCTGGCAGGTTGCGGCGGTTCTCGAAGGCACCCTGCGCGTGGCAGAGCGTCGCCTGCGCCTGATGGGTGTCGACATGGTGGCCTACCCTGCCTTGCCCGCTGTTACAGAAGTCAATGAAAGCACCACCCCCCCTGATCCCTCCGATGTTCTGACCGCGCCGGGGCGTTTGATTATGGCTCCCGACCTTGTCCCCCTGTTCGAGGTGACGGAGACTTTTCCGCCTGTGATTGAGACCACCGCCCTGCCCCCGGACCTCATCCTTACCGATATCGGCGTGGCCGAACGTCTGCTGGGGCGTTCGGGGCAGATCTCGCGGCTGGTGATCCTCCCCCAGCAGCCCCGCGCAGTGCCGCCCTTGTCTGAGGTCGCACCTGAATTGCAACGCATCAGCGCGTCGGCGCAAATGGACACCGCGCAACTAACCGACAGTTTCCACCTGAATCTGACGGCCTTTGGTCTGCTTTCATTCGCGGTCGGCCTATTCATTGTCCACGGCACAGTCGGACTGGCCTTTGCGCAAAGACGCGGCATGATCCGTACCCTGCGCGCGCTGGGGCTGCCGCTGATACAGCTCGTGATCATCGTGCTGGGCGAATTGCTGTTCATTGCCCTGATCGGAGGCATCCTGGGCCTCATCCTGGGCTTCTTCCTGGCAGGCGCACTGCTGCCCGACGTTGCCGCCACCTTGCGCGGGCTCTACGGCGCACCGGTCGACGGACAGATATCCCTGCGCCCGCAATGGATCGCGGCGGGGCTTGCCATGGCAATCGGCGGCACCCTTGTCGCCAGCGGCCATGCCCTGTGGCGGCTGTCGCGCATGCCAATTCTAGCAGGCCCCGGTTTGCAAGCTTGGCGCAGTCAGGGATCCGCGCGCCTCAGCGGAGCCTTGGGGCTTGGATTGATCGCCGCTGGGATCATCATCTTTTTCGCAGCCGGTGGTTTGCTATCAGGTTTCGCACTGCTGGCCGGAGTGTTGACGGGTGCCGCCCTGACCCTGCCCGCACTGCTGTCCGCAATCCTCTCTTACTTTGCACGTCGGGCAAAAGGCCCGCTAGCGCAATGGGTTTGGGCCGACATGCGCGCGCAGTTGCCGGGCCTCTCACTCGCGCTGATGGCATTGCTTCTGGCGCTCGCCGCGAACATCGGCGTGGGCACGATGGTCTCGAGTTTTCGGCTCACCTTTATCGGCTGGCTCGACCAGCGCCTGACGTCCGAGCTCTACGTGACTGCACAAGACGAAGCTCAGGCCGCGCAGATAGCGGAATGGCTGGACCAGCAAGTCGCGGCAATCTTACCCATTCGCAGCACCGAACTGCCGCATGAGACAGGTCCATTGTTTCTGTATGGCATCGTCGATGATGATACCTATCGCCAGAATTGGCCGCTGATCGCCCAAGCAACCGATGTATGGGATAACGTCCTGCTACGCGGTGATGTGTTGATCAATGAACAACTCGCCCGCCGCGCCGATCTATGGCCCGGCGATACGCTGTCGCTCTCGCCGGAACATGAACTGAGCATCGCTGGCGTGTATTCCGACTATGGTAACCCCACCGGACAGGCGATCGTTGCGATGCCCATTCTCGATCAGATCGCCCCCGGCACGGACGACCGACGCTTTGGTATCCGTATCGCGCCAGACCGCGCAACCGATCTGGCCCAAACCCTGCGGCAGCGGTTCGATCTGCCAGCTCGCGCAGTTGTCCACCAGGCAGCAATGAAAGCCCAATCACTGGCGATATTCGAAAAAACCTTCGTCGTGACCTCGGCCCTGAACATCTTGACGCTCGGGGTCGCGGGCTTTGCGATCCTGACGAGCCTGCTGACGCTGTGGACACAACGCCTGCCGCAGGTCGCTCCGGTTTGGTCTTTAGGGCTCACACGCGCACAGCTGGCACGGCTGGAGCTTCTGCGCAGCGTGCTACTGACCGCCCTGACCGCCTGTCTGGCGCTACCGCTTGGGGTGGTGCTTGCCTGGGTTCTGTTGACAGTGATCAACGTCCAGGCCTTTGGCTGGAAGCTCCCGATGCACCTCTTCCCCGGCGACTGGATTGGACTGTTTCTGCTAACCTTGATCGCCGCGACCCTCGCGGCGGCATTGCCCGCTTGGCGGCTGCTCCGCCTGCCCCCTGCCGCCCTGCTGAGAGTTTTCGCAAATGAACGTTAAAGCCCTCGTTCTCTTCCTCCTGCTCCCGGTTACGGCCTGGGCGCAAGGCTATGCCGGGCTAGGTGGCAGCGCCGATGGATTCGATCGCCCAGCCGCTGGATACAGTTTCCAGTTCCCCCGCGATCATGGCCCGCACTCAACCTACCGGATCGAGTGGTGGTATCTGACCGCAAATCTAACCGGAGAGGACGGGCGCGACTATGGCATCCAATGGACCTTGTTTCGCTCGGCGCTGAAACCGTCGGAAGCCGACGGATGGCAAAGCCCTCAAATCTGGATGGGCCACGCCGCGGTCACGACGCCTGATGCGCACTATTTCACCGAACGCCTGTCGCGCGGGGGCGTTGGTCAGGCAGGTGTCATCGCAAATCCGTTCGAAGCCTGGATCGACGAATGGCACATGCGCGGAGACATCGAGGGTTCGATGGACCTGACCGCCAACGGCAATGATTTCGGCTATGATCTAAGTCTTCAAGCGCAGGGTCCGCTGGTGTTCCACGGAGAAGACGGATACTCTATTAAATCCGCCGACGGGCAAGCCAGCTTCTATTACTCGCAACCTTTCTACAGCGTCGAGGGCACCCTACATCTGCCGGACCGTGATATCTCTGTGACCGGTCAGGGCTGGCTGGACCGCGAGTGGTCCTCGCAACCGCTGGCCGAAGATCAGAGCGGCTGGGATTGGTTCTCGCTCAGCTTCAACGGCGGAGACAAACTGATGGCTTTCCGCCTGCGCGGTGCGCGCGGCGATTTCACCGCCGCGACATGGATCAACGCGGATGGCCAGACGCAGGCGCTGCCAGATGGGTCGGTCAAATTCACAGCCCTCGGGACCAGTCCGGTCGCGCAGCGCGACATTCCGACCAGATGGCGCGTTCAGGTGCCGGATCGTGAGCTTGATGTTGAAGTAGCCGCCCTGACCCCCCGATCCTGGATGGGTACAAGCTTCGAGTATTGGGAAGGCCCGATAACCATTTCAGGCAGCCACAGCGGGCGCGGTTATCTTGAAATGACCGGGTATTAGGGATTTGTCACCGACCCGCCAACGATATCGGCAGAAAGATTGCTTGCCAGGTTCAGATCTTCTGGTTGAACGTCGATATGTGCGGCTCAGTTTCGCATCAGAAAACCAGGTGTTTCGCCTGACAGGTTTTCTGAAGAGCAGCCCAGAACCCTATTTTTTAAGCGTATATTGCTCTGAAATGATTGATGTGGTGCCCAAGGAGAGACTCGAACTCTCACGCCCGTGAAGGCGGGGGATTTTGAATTCTTCAATTCCTGCGCGTTATCAATAAGAAGGTACTCAAGAAAAAGCCCCGGCTAGTCAGGCTGGGGCTTTTGAACACTCATGTTGTACTTGGCGAATCTGCCGCTGTTCATCAGTTTCTTGGGATGACCAAAATCCTACCTGAGCCGATAGCCGAGATTTCCGATGACTTCGGGCTTCACGTCTGTTGTGATGATCGAAGGTGTCACAAGGGTCAGGACTTCTTGCCGAGCCAGTTGTTGGAGATACTTGGACCCAAAGCCACATATCACGACGCGCTGAGGGATCTAATCTGCCCGTGGTGCGGACGGCATCCTGTGGGGATCAGGAAGTTCTACCGGTTGGGAGTGCCTTGAGGTATAGGGGGGTGTCTATGGCTCATAAGCCCTGACTTTTTTTGAAAAGCCAGATTTGGATCTGATCGCTGAGTGACTTCATATATTGATCAGAAAACAGCACCTCAGAGACACCATCAGGCGTGAACTCGTACCAAACATCACTTTCATCAGTGTCCCATGTTCCCAGAAACTCACCATATCTGGTGTAGACGTCGCCGCTTTTCTGAAAGTTGATCTCGAAGTCAAAATCCTCGGCACTGAGTCCATTTCTGTTGGGCATTCCTGAGCACACCTCACTGATCGAACGACTGGCGGTAGGGATTCGAACCCACTGCGGGCTATGTATTGGCAGCCAAGAGCTGCATTGCTCGTCTAGCTTGTCTGGGCCTTCAATAGGTCAATCCCCTATGCCACACTAGATTTTTTAGTCATTTTGGATATTTTAGTGATTCTAACTTCGGACACTTTTAATAAGAGGCAGGGATTGAACGTGGAAGAACATGTAATGACACAAATTACACAGGTTATCACAATGAACGAAGCGCTGATCGCGTCGTTATTGGGTTTGATTGTGTTCTACTTGGGTTACCTATACGGAAGGCATCAATATCTTAAAGGAAGCATAAAAGCATTAGGCGAACAAGTAGTGGAAAATGTTAGGCTCGAAAAAGAACTAAAAAAACTTCAGGAAAAATATCGAGCGTTGACCTAGTGGGGCTCCGCCGGTCGACCTGACAGGCTTTCAACCTTATCCCCACAGTTCAGCAATTCCTTGCGGTCCTCGGCCCAAAGCAATTCTACCTGCTTGTCACTTAGCCAGCCGTTCGGGATCTGTACTGGATTGGCGCAAGGATCAGCTTGCTTAACGAAGGGCGTTGAGCCTGCGCACCCGGTCAGGACCAAGGCACCGCTCAACAACAACAGGGTCCGCATTGGCTGCTACCTCCAATTGATCAGCGAGTTTGTCGCGCTGCCTTGCAGCTTCGGCGCGGGCAGCTTCAAGCTTTTGGCCGGCCTCGATCATGGCAAGCCGTTCGGCGTCGTGATCAGCCTGGCACTTGGCGATGCCCTGCCCGTAGGCCCACCACAGCGCGCCCAGGAACACGACAACCGCAGCCAGATACGGAGCGGCGCGCATCATGCGTCACGCACGGCACGCAAGCACATCTTTTGCTCAGAAAGCCGACGATTGGTCAGGCCGCGCCATACACGCCCCCCTGCCCGGTTCCAGCGTGGCAGTTCCCGGCAAGCTCCTAACAGATCACCAGCGTTGGCCTTTCGGACCAGTGTCGACCGGCAGGCCGCACCGACGCCAACATTGTAGGTCCAAGAGACAAAGGCGATCTTAGCACCAGCCGGAACATCCGCATCCAGGCAGCGGTCAAGCCCTGCCTCATAGCGAACAAGTTCCTTCCCCAGCATCTCATCGCATTCTGCCTTGGTGTATTCGTCCCCTGGCTGCACGCCCTTGGTTTCGCCGTAGCAGACCGTCCAAACGCCCACGACATCTTTGTAAGCCTTGGTTTCGAGCCCTTCCCATCCGCCGATGAAAGAGACGGTCAGAGCAAGCCCCGCGACAGCTCCTGTGGCTGTGCGGCGCTTGCTGATCCTACGTGGCATCTTGGATACCCCCGTCATCATCATCTTCCGCGACGCGCTGGTCGAGCAGCCGACCCAATCCCGCCAATGCCTGGACCACCGCTACAAGCGCAGCGTACAGCATCGGGTCCATGCCTCGATCCATCGAGTACAGAATTGCCTCAACGATCGTCAGCGCGATCGTCAGGTAAATGCCGTACATCGACCACGCGCTCAGCAGGATTTCCCGCCAGTTTGAAATAAGCTTCATTGGCTTTTCCTCTCGATACGTTCCAATCGGTTATCGATGCGGGAAAGAAGATGGAGCATGGCGCTGTATCGCTCCTGCACCCGCGTGTCTTCTTTTTCCAACTCTCGAAGTCGAAACAGCACAGCGGTTCTGTGGGTCTTACTGTCCGCTTCGATTTTTGAAAGCGTTTGCTCAATTGCTTCCTGCTGAGTGCGCATCGCGCCCCAGCCGACGGCCATGGAACACGCCATCACAAACAAAGTGAGCCAATTACCGAGGCTGATTTGACTGGTAAAAGTGGGTTTGCTGGTCATCTTGTTATGCTCCGCAAGTCCGTCAGATATTGTCTGCAACGACAGTGTTCGCACCGAGCGTTGTGATCATGCCGCCCCGTGAGTGGTTGCCGTGAATCAGGTTCCAGTCGGCTGACCCTTGTTCCCTGATCGGTAAGCCGATGTAATTTCTGACACGATTGTTGGAGATCACGCTGTCGGTCGCGTAAATTTCGATGCCGCGGTTATCGGAGCCACCAACGTCAATACTGTTGCCATTGACGACATTATCGGCAAGCTCGATATAGATACCGTGTGCGCCACCAATCCGCTTGATACGGTTCCCGGCCACGACACTGTTGCCAACTCGCGACATAATTCCGTAGCCGTTGCTGTATTCGAGAGCGTTATTGGCAATAACAACGTGATCAACGGTGAAAGAGGTAGTTGGCAAGATTTGAATGGCGCTTTGAGTGGTGGCAACAATATCGTTCCCGGCGATTATGATAGTTCGGCAGGACCTAGCGCCCCCATCATCGGTCAGAAGTATGCCCTGCGCTGATTTGAAATTGTTATTGCGTACAATTATCTCTTCCGCGTCAGCGGTAATATTGCCTTGAATTGCATAAGATCCGGTCGCCTCGGAAATCACCTCATTGCCTTCAATGATTGTCCTGCGACCTTGAGCAATCCAAATCAGCGAAGCGGGAACCTGAGTCACCGTGGACTCAATCATAACCTTGTTTCCGATGAACATCGCGTCGCCACCCCAGCGATTATTCATCACGCCGTCTTGCTTGGGAACGCCTGCATGAATATCCGCGTCGTGAACGACTGTGTTACCGATAAACAGACCTTCGGAAAGGACGCTGCTATCAGCAAGACCAACGCGCATTTCGGTGCCAAAGCAGTTACGAAACACGTTGTTGGAACAGATGCAGCCACGAGACCCGCTCGTAAAATAGACCCCGTTATTGTTGCTGTTCTCAACCGTACAATTGGAAACAACCACGCCGTGCGAACGAAGAACGTTTGCAAATCCAACAAGGCCCGTGGCTGACATTGTGTTGGAAGTGTTGTTCGCCGCATTTCCATCGAAACGTATGTTTCGGATCACCAAATTATCACAGTCTTCAACTTGAATCGCCGCAATTGAACTCAGAATGGGCGTGGAACTCGCCAGTTTGATGGTACCGCCAGCACCTACAAACTCCATGCCGGCCGCAGCAGCATCAAACAACAGGAAATCGTCTGCGGTTGAACCGATCTTAAACGTGCCCTCAGTCAGCAGTATTTTTTGCGCACCGGACTGGATTGCCCCGTTTATTGCGGTCGCATCATCTTGGACATCATCGCCAAGCGCACCGAATGCCTTCACGTCCCAGCCACCTACACTCGGCTGGACATAGAGCTTTACACCCCCGGCCATCTGAACGTGGTGGTCAGTAGCACTGGAATTCGCTACCCGATAAGAGAAGCCCTCCTTCCGGGTCCGAATTATGGTGCTTTCAGCGAAGCCGATGAGTGACGAAGCCAACAAGACCGTTACATCATCGAAGATGATTTCGCCCAGCCAACCCAGCTGTGTTTCTGACCCGGCGTCGTTGCGATAAACCTGTGTGCCGGGCTCTATCTGCACCAGGAACACGTCGGTGTCGGATGTGTCTGCTAGGCCATTTGCAACGCTGTCATACAGCTGAGCGCCAGCCGCCAAAGCTGACAATTCGGCCTGTGTGCGGGCAGACTCCGCTCCGCTGCGCGCCGCTGAAGCACCCTGGCTCGATAGCTCCGCTTGGCGGGCGAACTCATCAGCCTGATTAATCTTCTCTACCGTCGGGCCAACTTCAATGCCGTCCCCTTCTGCGTTAAACGCCACCATGCGGCCAGCCCGCGCCTCTGCATTGATGGTGATCGGACTAAAACTGTCTGAACGCGAGGACACCCGCATCGTAGATTGAAAATCGCGGCTTTGCTCTTGTTGGACTGCGGTAACCGCGTCTACATCGTTTTGTAAGTTGTCGGCGAGATTAGGTGAGTTACCGAGATACTGGCTTTCCCGGCGGGGTGTGCGGGTTCCGTAAATCTCCACGTCCACATCGGTGACGGCGGTGTTCAGCGTCAGGATTGCATTGGTTGCGCGGCCATCGACAAACGTTGCGGTTACCGAGAACAACTCCGTTTCGACACCATCAATGAGTACCGATAAATCAGCCACCGAGAATATCGGGAACGTGATGATGAACTCATCGGTCAGAACGACCGGCTGATAAAGTTTATACCTTGTCGACTGCGCTAGTGTCATCGGACCTCACCGCTGGTTTGCGATAAAATCCCCTGTCACCTGCAGTTCTCGCAATGCACACAAGTATGAGCTAGTTCTGACGTGGAGTTGCACCTGTCGCCGCAGTCGCGGCTTCTTCAACTTTTCTGAACAGAGGAAGTAGATACCAGATGTTGTTGCCCGGGATCGGTCGCATAAGTTTGCGCACGTCACTGTGACTGGCCTTTCCACCGCCGAATGCGCTGGCGGCTTCAAGACCGCCAAGGACCATATCTACACTCGGGCCGAGAATACCCTGAAACTGGTTTCTGGCCTGAAAGCGTGAAACAGGCTCGCCAGTCCACGACAAGCGCCCACCGGTCAACGCCGAGGCTGCGTTATAGGGCTCCATAAACCATCCGCCGAGACCTGATCTGTCAATGGCGTCTTCCCAAAGCGCATCGCCTTCTTTGCGGTCGTATCCCGCGAGGTCCGCTTTGATGTTGGAGGTAAGCGCCCCGAGGATCATTGCCATAGTCACCTGGGCAAGCACATCCGCATCGGCGCGTTGAATGCCTGAAAGCAAAATCCTGTGATGAGCCGACATCGCAAATGTCTTGAATTGAAAGAAGAACTTGCCCAGCTCAGTCGAAAACGCGAGGGGCTTATCTTGGCCAGGTGTGACAACCATAAGATCAAACTCACGGTTCATTGCGCGACGGAAAGCGTCAAACGCCTCGGTATCCGTCCAATCCTGCCCACGCGGTAACCACAACACTCCGTCTTTGTCTGCGAACTGGTCGAGCTGCTTGGCGATCCTTTCCGCCATGTGCGGTTCGATTCCGTTCTCTGCCAAAGAACGCAACTGTTTCTTCGTGGCTTTTCCAGCCCTTACAGCATCCGCGGCCTTCGACATCTTCGACGCTACCGCTGCACCGCCAACTGATTTCCAGCCGACATTCCAGGGGATCATGCCGGTCGCAATGGAGAAATGCCGGGCACCCTGCCCCAAGAAACGCTCCATCTTGGTTCCGGCGCCGTAGGGATCAAACATTTCAGCCAATGACATCGCGCGAGAGTTCAACCACCACTCGGAAGCCGCACCGATCTCTGCCATATCCTTGGCTGCCAGAGATAGTTTTTTCGGATTTGTCAGCGCTGTTGCTGCGGTTCCGAAGGCACCCTCGACACCACCGCGACCGAGAACACCGGCTACATCCGGTATTGCCGACAACATCATGCCGCCGAGGTAACCCATGTAGGAGACCGTGCGCAGCGCGCGGTTCCCCTGTATCCATCCACTACGGGGATTGTCTGGCACTCCATACCGATTCCGAAGACGGTCGCGCATACCTTCCAGATCTCGAAGTCGCTCTGCGCCTTCTTCCTGAATTCTAATCCGAGCCTTGGCCGACTTCGCCTTTTTAATCTGCTGAGCGATTTCCTCAGAGATTCGAGTTCGCGCATTGGTCATTTCGGCGTCACCGAACCGCCTGGTTAACTCAATATCGGGAACCATCTGCCGGAAGTATTGCGACATGATCGCTTCAGCATTCGATTCCAGCCAAGGCTCAAGTACAAGATCATCGACATCCAAAACCCGGGCGCGTGTAGGCGATGACAATGCGGCTTCGTAGCTGTGTTGACCAGGCTTGAGACCAAGGATGGATCGCACCGTGTCATTCACTGCCTGATCGATCTCGGCGTCATCAGCGTTTGCATAGAACTCTTCGGCGTCCTGCGCTTTTTTGGCTTTGCGAAGCTCAGGCAGGATGCGCTTCAATTCGTCCTGAGAAGCTTTGATTTCTTCCCGAACCTTTGGGCCGATCTCATTGTCAAGTTCTTTCAGCCGGGCCTTCGCGTCATCCAGCCGATCAATAGCCGAAAGCAATCTAGCGTCAGCACTCGCTTCCTTTTTGCTGGCCGCAGACTGCGCACGCCCAGCCTCATTGGATTTGGCTTTCTGCGCCGATTGGTTGCGCGCCTTTTCAGGCAACTGGCGTATGATCTTGTCAAGTGGTTGGTTGATATCGATGCCCAACTCTTCCAACGAAGCTGCGAACTCGTTTGCGGCGTCAAAACGTGCCAGTTCTTGAGCATTCTCACGGATCGAGTAGATCTTTTCGCCGTTGGCCGCACGTCGCAGCAAATCGTAGAAATCGTTTACCGTTGAGCCTTGTGGCAAAAAACCAAGCTCTTCCAGCGCACCACGCATGGTATCTGGGTCCATCCCGTCATGACGTTTGATCGTGATTGTTTTTGTATCAAGGGCTGCACGCAACTCACCTGACCCATCGTCTTTGATACCGCCCATGTCTCGGATGGTTTTCAAAACATCGGGTGGTTCAAGGTTGGCTCGCTTGCGTGCATCTCGCAGGCTTTCCTTGAACGCCTCAAGTTCAGGACCTTCCAATACACCTTTCCTCAGATCATCCGCACGGCGCTGCAAGCTCTTGCTCAGCGCACCGGTAGCGCGACCAACAGCCTGTTCCCGACCCACGGCCGCCGACGCCCGGTTGCGCTTGGCCTGCGCTTTTTTGATTGCCCGGTTGAGCGCGGACTGTGCAGTGCGCGCATTTTCTCGTGCTTGGAACTTCTGGGTTTCTAGGTCATCAACGGTTCGATCAAAAGCCAGTCTCTCTTGTGCCAGTTCTCGACGGGTCACGAACTGATCCCGCAACATCACGGCGATATCGTCACTGGTACCATCTCCGAAGTGCCGGCGGATACGTTCGGTGTTGTAGACCCGCGTGAAATAGGATTCTGCGTTCTTGATCTGCAAGGCTTCATCGAAAATGCCGACTTCGATAGCCTCATCCTTGATCTTATCAAAAATGTTACTCCGCAAAGCATCGGCGGCACTTTGAACCTGCGGGATCGGGTGCTTATCGCCCCGACGCATAGCTTTACCAACCTCTTCCATGAACTCGGTTGCGGTGAGCTTTCGATCTTTTGCCATCAGGTTATTGAACCTGGTTGTAATGGGGGCTGTCAGCGTACCAATAGTACCGCTCGGCCCATCCTTGGCGTACTCAGAAAACGATCGCGACAGCAAAGACAACGCCGCTGCCAGTTCGTTTCTCTCACGGTCGCGGATACGGGCTTCAACAGATGGACCGCCGATCCTGACGCTCTGACCGGCATCGTTGGCCGCATATTGCAAGGGTGTCTCAACCAGGTCCACCAGAGCGCCACGCACCTCCTGCAACGGCGAAAGTTGGGCACGCAAGATCGGATCGCTTCGAACAACCCCACGCAGTGCAGGTATACGGTTCACCATCTGGAAAATCTGTTCCCGGCGCAGCGTCAGGTCTGTGCGGCTTTCGGCAGCGCCCATAGACCGCAGGGCTTCGTCGTAATCATAGGTCAGCGCTATTGCCTCCTCGACCCGCTGAGATGCAGCCTTGAACTGATTTGCGCTCAACTTGCCCGCTGCGGCCCCAAGCATACCACCCAGAACGAACGATCCACCGATGACGAACGCGCTTTCTGTGGCGGTGCGCGTCTGCTGAGTGCCCTGTAAAACCGCCTCGTCCAAAGCTGCGGCAAACGCGGCAGATCCAGCCACAGACAGCCCAGTGCGCGCAATAGAAACGCCTTTGGCGCCCTTTACCACTGCCCCGCCCGGGAGAATTGTCGTCGGTGAGAACAGCGCCGCCCCAAACTGTGAGAGTACGCCCCACATGCCGGCCGCATCCAATATCTGCCGGTCCTGCAACTCGCGGTCTATCTGCGCCTTCATGGCAACTACATCTTCATGGTCGCGCGCACCCGCAAACCTGCTTGCGAAATCCTCGTATTCTGTGCCCTGGATGTCGTCCCATGGCCTGTACTCGGGATCGAAGGGTTTCAGCGGATCGTAGTTGAACCCAGTGAGTGTCGAGGCAATGGGATTGTCAGTTCGAAACCCCGCACCAACGATATCCCAGATCCCGCCCGGTGCTTCTTCAGTCGGGGTAACGCTCATGCCCTCGGGGAGTGCCAGCGGGCCAAAGAAGTCTTCGGTGTCTTTAAACGGCATCAATTGGTCTCCGGCGGCGCACCACGATACTTGTCTTTGTTGTTGATCACCTCGTCCTGCGCCTGGCGTAACGACTGGCCCTGTTCCCGAAAATGTTCGACCCAGAGGCGCAGGTTCGTGACCTCGGATTCCTTCTCCCGGGGAACGGCATCAAATTCAGCGTGCGCGGCCTCAGATTCGCCGGACGGCGGGTCAAAGTAGAACCGCCCAGGGACCGCGTGAAGTTCGTCGTCATCGTCCATGTACATCACGGTATAGGACGGTGCCTGACGCGCGGAGATCTCTTCGCGTGTGGTTTGATCCGACATCAATACAATCCGCTCGCTGTCGATCCATCTGCGACCGCTGATCGCATCGGTGATACGAGAGAATCCCCAGGCATCATTTGCGTCGTCACCAAACGCGAATTCACTGACCGCTTGTTCGAGCTGGTCACTCATATAGTTGGGGTTGCGCATCGAGGACGGATAAAAGTTTTGCGGTGGATACTTCATCAAACGCCTGCCACCGCTGACCATGTTGGGCCCGTAGACCCGGGACAATTCGGTGAGCGCGCGGTTTTTTGCCAAGCCGGGATCTCCGGTGGCGACAAACGCATCTTTGAACAGGCGTTCATACTCGGCCATCATTTCTGCCTGCTGGGCTTCGCTACCAAGTTCCGCATCGATCCCCTTGTTGGAGAGATGATCGATCAAGTCACCGTTGTCCAAATCTTTGGCGGCTGTCTTAGCCGCATCAGTGAGATTCTTGCGCTTGGCAATCATCTCCGGGGAGTTGTTGTCGATCACGCGCTGCGCGGCCTCTTCTGATCCCATGAACTTAGAGAAGAACGAATAGTCGCTGAGCGCCGCGTTAACCGCGCCCTTGCCATCGTACATATCGATCGCGCCGCGCTGGCGCTGTGTGACCTGGTTCAAAAACTCCATGGCTGTGGCGAATTGTTGGGGATCATTTGAGCTAGCTGCCCCGCGGATCGCATCGAACATCGTGCGAGGCAGAAAGCCTGTGCGCATAGCGATTTCACCCGCCATGGTTTGACCCGCTGGTGAGAGAGGCGTTTCGCTGCCCAACACTGCATTGTAAGCGTCGTCCACCCTATTTCGAGCTTTGCTATCATACGGATTCCATCGGCTGGTATCATCCTCCAACTGGTGAATCGTTTGCTGGACCTCAATCTGGGTCTTTCTCTGTTTCCGAAGCTCCGAAACAATTGCGTCCTGCGCGGCATCAGAAATGCTGTGATCCTGCCTAACCTCCTGTTCGGTCAACGTGTCATCCTGAGCGTTGAGCCTTTCACGGTATTCCAGGGCCGCTGCATCTTCCAGGCGCTTGCGGATATCGAACTGATCCTTGAGCGCGGCCGATGCCAAAGCGCGCATTTCGGTGTCTTCAATCCGATCGATCTGGACCTGCATCATTGCCACGTCGGACGCTTTCATCGTCATCTTTCGCACCGCCCAGTCTTTGGCATCGCTGGCGGTCATATTGGCAAGGTGTGGATTGGCTTCGATTACCTTGACCGGGACGATCTCGGATAGCTTAGCCGTTGGATCAGCCGTTAGAACATCGACTGCCCCACCAGCGCCAAAGAAATGGGCCAGGTACTCGGTCGCTTCGTTCACCGGAACACCTGCGTCCGTCAGCACCGCCGCGTTTTGGGCTCGAAAGTGTTGGAATACCTCAGAGGATGCACTGGCGTCTTTGCGCATTTCCAATAATTCGGTTTCACTCAGACCCGCTGCCCAATTCGCCCCACCTTGTTTGCGCAACTGTTTAACCGCTTCCAGCCAAGTGCCTTCAATGAACTGGTGAGGCCCGGTTGCCGTAGAGTTTGGGTTCTGAGCGTCAGCATTGCCGCCACTCTCAATCCGAACAACCTTGGCCTCATAGTTGTCGGCTGTGATGCTGCCGACAAACGCGTTAGCGTCGATCCCCTTCAACCGCCCTTGTGTGGCGTTGTAGAGGCGCTGCCGCACCCCAGGCGATAGATCAGGGTCTTCAAGCGTTTGCTCCAATTCATCACGCAGGTCATCCGGGATCTCGCTGCTACCCTCAAGTTCACCAAGGACACGCATCTGACGCGCCGCCTTGGCCGCTGCCCGGGTCCCGCGCAGGAACGCCTCGGTTTCGGCTGGAGTCTCAGTGATGTAGGGGGCGTTTCCCCGAAACGCGGACAACTGCTCGATCTCTGCGAGTTTTGCTGCAGCCGCTTCTTCATCACCCGCCGCGAAGAGGTTGATGTAGTCGTTGACCATCATATCCCGATGGGTGGCGGTGTTTCGATCGCTCTCGCGTTCTGTGCGCTTCGTCGCTTGGTTGTACAACCCGTTGAAGCGACGGCTGGCCTCTGTCCTGGCGTTGGCTAATAGATCCTCTTTCAACAGCCTGGGGATGCTCTCATCCTCTTCCAACAGTTTGATGTAGCTGTCCGAGGCATCCTTAAACCCGGCAGGATCAAACTCATACTTCCGCGCCAGCTCCGTAAAGCTTTCCGACATATCGATGCTGCGCTGAGAAAGATACTTGGAGAAGGCCGCCGCATTATGGATATCGGCGTGTCGACCACCTAGTACAGATTTCTCGTCGACCTGGAGCGTACCGTCTTCATCGCGATAGACCGCGTCGAATCCTTCTTCCTGGGCTTGCTTGTCAGCCGCAGGTTCAACGAACTCAGAACCGATCCGCGCGAGTTCGGCCAGAGCGGCGAACCCCTGCCCCGCTTTTGGCGGTTGAGCGGCTACATTAGAGACCGCGCGCTTTCGGATGACTTCGGGTATTCTGGCCATCTCTAACCTCCATACTTGTAGGCGCCATACCGAGCCAGAGGAACGCCGGCGCGCGCGACACCGGTCAGCAAGGAAAACCTGCCCTCTTCCCGCTTCGACTCTGCGGCTGTCCTGAAGTTCTGTGCCTGCTGACTGCCGTCGGCCCGCTGGATACGGCGGTCACGATCCGCGTTTCTGACAGATGTTTGCTGCAGGAGAACGGCGTTGGGAGAGTCACCCGAGAGACCGTTGGCGGCGCGTGAAGCGCGCACAGTGGACAGGAAACTATTCAGATCCTCGCGTGCGATGGTATCGCGCTGCAAAGTCTGGGTTTCCGCAAGTTTGGCTTCGCTTTCCAAACGCGCGGCCTCTGACATCGCCGATGCACTTGCAGATGCGCCACCCGCCAGAGTTCCGACCACACTAACCGCCGTGAATGCTGTTACTGGGTCCATCAGATCACCACCCTGTAGCCAATCTTGAGAATTCGAAGAAACCCGGGCCGCGTCTGCGATATGGGAATCGCTTCGTACCCGGTCTTACCAACGAAAGTGGACTGGATCTGTTCGCTCCGACGCGGGGGTGGAACCGTTAGATCCTCACCGGCGCGATACGCACCCTGTTGGAACCCATCGACTTCAAACGCTGTCGAATCTTGTACCGTGACATACATCTTGATCAGCTTCTTTACCGCACGGATGCCACGCTGGGTTCTCACTGATCGACGGGACCAGGGCGTGATCATGATCTCAAAGTTCAAGCCGATCTGTGCGATACGGTCGACATCCGGATAAGGGATCACCGAGGCGTTGGTATCCACTGGCTTGCCGTCCGCATTGACCGTGTAATCGCCCAGATCCCAGTCTTCCATAAAGACGCTCGCGGTATGACCGTCCAGATGAGTGGCAAATGCTGTCACCCCCTGATCGAACGCCACACCGGCCTGACCTTCCGGGTTGGCCTCATTAACCAAAACAGCGGCAACACAATCCATGGGAACGCCGGTTTCAAACCTCTCACGGAACCTGGTCACCACCCCATTGATGGTTCTTTCGACCACTGCGAAGGTCTTTCCGAAACAGTGATATAGCGCGAGAAAGCTCCCATCGGTATCCCATGGGCGCCACGATAGTGAATTGTCATCTCGGTCGATCTGGCACACCGCCGCGGTTCCATCATTGTTGACGGCGTAGATGTAGTATTCTGGATTCTCCGATCCCGTCGAGGTGGCGCCCAGAAAAACCGGTTTGTTGATCAGATGCGAATGGTATTTGGTGAGTGCCTGAACCCGCCATGACTTATAGGCATCACCGGACAATACGGCGGAGAAAATCTGTTCACCCACCGCATCAACGAACACACAACCATCGTCAACCGTGACAGGTGTAACCGCTGCACAGCCGATCTGAGAAAACGCAATCGGTCGGATATTGCTGGGTGTTATCCCAGAGCCATCACGGGTCTGTTGGTAGTAGATTCCTTTTGTTGTCAGGAAAATTAGATCTTCGGCAGACACCATGTATTTGAGTTCTCCGCCGCGATCAGACCCAACAGCCTCTACGAACCCGTCGGCATCCTCGGCGCCCATCTTGAAGTCGTTGATGGCGTTGGCCACAGAGACCGCAAAACCTTGCGGTGCCCCGGGGAAATCGCAAAGCAGCGTTCGTCTGACATGGCGCGCGGCATGACCCGCGTATCCGTGTATTGCCGACTGCATTTGCATATCCCACAAGAATGTCGCCGCTGGCGAACTTGCGGAGTTAACCGAAGAGATCGTAGATGATCCTTTGGGGGAAATCAGCTTGGGTGAACTCGCCGCATCGAACCCGTCATAGGCGTCCGTTGCCATCACCTCGATCGTGTTTCCTGAGATATCGGTGATGATGCCCTTACCGCCCAGGGTCTCGTGTTCGACAACCTCACCAATTTCATAATTGGTGGATGACGCAACCACGATGTCAAAGGTGGGCGGTAGCGAGGTGGTCACCGTTGCATTCATCACGGTTCCGCTCACTCGGGTGCCAAGGATGATTTCACGATCCTGATACCGGATCGCCATACCTTCATGTGCATCAACCCAAATCGACTCGGATGCGGTGACTGTGATTGAACCTGTTCTCCCGCTGGGTGAGATGGTGACACCCACGTAATAACGCCAATAGGGTTGCTGGATCACGCCGGAAAGGCCCGTGGCAAACTGCAAGGCTCCAAACGTCCAAGCACCAGCGTCATCGACACTGAGCGCCTGAATCGGAAAGCGCTGCGATCCGATCAGAATGGTCGATGTGTCGGGATCAGGCAGAACCCAGAATGGTATCTCATCAAAGGTAAACGTTCCGAACTTACCGGTCGCTGCTGTCCATGTTAGAGATCCGGTGTATTCCACCGCACCGGCTTTGTCGTAGAGAACAAGGCCGGTCGGCACGATTTGCAGATCATAGACGCGACCTTGCCCCAAATCGACCTCAACCCCCTCCTTGGCTTCGGTGCCGCTGACATGAATAGTGCCCGGGCGGCCTTCGATCTGGCCGGTGGTTGTTGTGATCGTGTTTTTGAGTATCCGGCATGAGCGCTCGACGAGGGCAGTGTCATCTCGCTCAACCGCTTCCTTTCGGATAGCACCAAAGCTGAAATCGCGTTGCCAAATCGTTTCTTTCCGACGCGCCATCAATCACGGCTCCGCATGACACGGGTCGACCGTGTTCGACGCGCTGTCGTGATGCGGCCGCGTCCTTTCTTAAAAACTCTGCCCTTAGACCGGTTGCGTGACCCTTTGACCGATGCTTTCATAAAGATGAAGTCTGCGGTCTCGTCTTTCCGCTCTGACTCCGAGAATTCTTCTTCTACATCTTTGATCACCGCCTCGCACTTGCGCTGTACGCCCAACGCAAATTTGCCGGACCAGGTGTATTCCAAGCCCTCTTTGATGCCTTCAACTTCGACTGTTCGCGTTCCGGCGTTCACCAACAACGTTCCGGCCTGGGCATCAATCTCCCAAGGCTCTTGCAGGTCTGAACAGGCGTGTTCATCCAGAAAAACTTCGGTGACGTGAATGATGTCCAAGCCGATCACATAGCTATCGTCATACCCGAAGTTTCCGTCCGACCGACTGGTGAGAGTTCGTCTGACCTTTCCAAACGGATAACTGCCGTTGCCCTCTTCGAAAGCAGCTCGAACGATCTCATCATAATTGGCTTCCAACGCACGCCATAGACCGCTGCCCTCGCCTTCGGTGACGTCAGAGTTTCCCGTGCGCAGTAAAGCTGCGTTGAAAATCGTTGTTTTGGTACGAACTGCCATGCGGGGAAGATCGCGCCCGAGGGAGTTTTGCCGCAATGCACAGACAAAAAAATGGACCCCGAAAGGCCCATTTATCCAACTCTAACCGAGGGGGTCAGTCGTCGTTTTTTCCCGCGTCCTCATCTTCGATGATGAACTTTGCCGCTTTCTCACGCAGCTCACGAAGGAACGCGATTGCTGCGGTGCGCTCCATGCGCTTACGAGGTGGCTTCCCGTGCGAAGTCATCTCAGCAACCAACTCGGCGGGGTCCATGTCCTCGGGATCTTTGAGCCCCTTGATTTCGACCTCGACTTTTTTCTCTTCGGATTTGATCCGATAGAGACCCTTGCCGTTTTTCAGGGCTTCCAACGCCGTTGCCACTGGCACTTCAACCGGGCCACGTTTCTTAGCGGCATTGTATTCTTCGAGCGTGAAATCAACGTCTTTGAAAGAGCCTGGCTTTTCAACAGGTACAATCGTCTTCATCAGCATAGGCTTATCCTGTCATGATGGTGGACCAGACGCCCACGGTGATCGATGGTGAGGTGCCGCCTACAAAGAGCTTGACCCGGGATTTCTGGTACTTCACCCCGTTGATCTCGGACGCCCAGTAGATGTCGAATTCATCACCGGCGGCGTTGTCGCCCGCACTCGATTGACGTACCTCGGTCGCACCAAGATCAAGGATCGCCGCGACTTCTACAGTCGTAAAGTCATCGTTCGAACACTCAACAACAACCTGATAGGTTTCGTTGTTGGCGCTGATCTTGATCGCCTCGATGTTCACCTTTGTCAGGTACATGGTGCGCTGTGCTGCACGCTCATCGATGGTGCCGATCACGGTTTCTGCCGTTAGTGCAGCAGATCCGAGCGCCCGGTGTTCAAGGCGGCTGTCGAAGGGATAGAACTTGTTCGTCATGGACTTACCTCCTTATGCCACAATCGGGGCGTCGGTGATCGAGGACAGGCGGATCGCCGAATAGAAATCCTCGATAGTGATCCCGCAGTCCCATTCGAACAGATCGCGCTTGAAGATGCCGCGATCGGTGTCAACCGGTTCGAATTCGGGCTCCGAGGTTTGGATACCGCAGACCCCATCTTCGCGGAACGAAACCGGATAGATCGAGGTGGTGACCGCAGCGCCACCGCCATGGGCGACCTCGTTGTAGGGCAAGAACTGCGAGTCCTTGGAAACCTCGTATCCGGTCAGGAACGGCAGATCACCGAAGCGAAGGACACGACGGCCGAGCTGGCTGTCGTAGTCATCGGTCACCCGGTTGTTCGTCAGGTTCGGGTCGCGGGCGGCCGCCTTGAAGCGGGTCCGCATCCGGCGCGAGATCAGGATGTGCGTCGGGCTGGCAACCAGATCCACCGCAGCATCCAGTTTGCTGAGCGACAATGCGCCACCACCCGATGCTTCAGAGTTCGCGAGCAAACGCGAGTCGTCGGTGGAACCGTCGACATTACCGGCATCGTCGGCAGTCAAGCGCACCTTCAAGCCGCTGAACACCTTGGGGTCGGCGCTGTTGCTGCCGTTGATGAAGGTGTCGGTCCAAACCCGCGCGCCCTTCTTCATCTGACCCAGCATATAGGTCGCACGCTTGCGTTCACCGTACCGCTTCAACTTAATCCGGTCGAACTCGATCAGGCCGGAGATCGGGAAGCAAGCGTCCTGAAACTCTTCCTGGCTGCCATGCGAAATCTCGGGTTCAGAGTTCAACGCGCGGAACCCAACGACAGGTTCCGAGGTTTCACGGTCAAACACGTTCAGGCCCTTGTCAGCGGCTTTGAACATGATGGTGGTGAGAACGTCCGATTCACGGGCGAACTGCTCGATCATCGCGGACGCAACCGGGTCTTCGTGGCCTTTGGCAAACTCGACCAGGTTAAGAAGTTCGTCGGCCATGTAGCCCTCCTAAGTTACGCGCTTTTCTTGCGCTCTTTCAGACCCGAGACGAGACGATCTGTCGGGTTCATCTCGGACCAATCTTTCTTGGTGTCTGCCGGCGTGGTTGTGGAACCCGGCTTTTTCAGCAACGCCTCGATGCCCCGCAGCGCATCGGCGCTGGTGATGCTGTCCATCACTGCCTTGGACAGTGCCGGCGCCAATCGTGCATCTAGCGAACGCTTGGCAGTGGCGAACCGGGACTTCGAATTCGGGCCTAGCTTTGCGGTTTCTTCTTCGGCCACCGACATCGCGTTCATCACCGAACGCAGCTCACGGTTTGCGAGGATCGATGCGAGATCGCCCATCAGCGCCGGATCTGCGCCGTGTTTCAGCATCGCCTCTTGCAACAGGGGAAGATCAGGATCTTCGGGGTCGATCATCTTGTTGACGTCGAACTCGACATCGTTGCCGTCGTGATCCTTGGTTTTCATGGACTCGGGGTCGAAACCCTCAGGCAACGCATGGTTTTCGGGCAGCGCAAACGCATAGCCGCTGGCTTCCTTTGGCAGCGCTTCGGTTCGTTCGTCTGCCTGAGACTTAAAGGACGCCAGTTCGTCATAGTTGGCCCTGAACCCTTCAGTATCCCATTTCCCATCTTCGCCTTTGAAGCTGTCAGGGATTACACCCGAGTAATCGATATCGCCGCCGTCATCACCGTCACCGTTATCGCCAGTATCAGCGGCGGATAGGGACCGGCGCAGGCCCGGATTTTGACGGGCGTATTCGACCCATGCGGGGTCATAAGGATCACTGGGACGTTTCAGGCGCTTAGCCATGGGATACCAACCTTCTGATTTCGAGAACAAAATTCCGCACCGCGTTCATTTCTCGCAATGCACTGTCGGATGAGCCGTTTGGAGCACCCGCGAACAGGACTGATTTTTCCATTAGTTTCAGCACCCTAAGCCCTGCATCGGTGGTGAAAGTCTCGATGATATCGGCGTGCAGTTGTTCCGCGCCATCGGGGTTTTCATCACGCATCCAGTTCAAATGCGCGGCGAGATAGGACTGAACCGGGCTTTCATCCCGCATATCAGCCATGAACTTCGCTTTAGCCTTGTTGCTCATTGGGCACCTGTTGCGGTTGCATGCGGTCGAGAAGTTTCATGATCTGATCTTCGGACCGGAATTCGACGATCCGGTCTTTCAGCGTTTCTTTGATTTTTCTGTAGGTTTTGGGGCCGTCGATCAGGATCGCGGCCTGTTGCTCGCCCAATCGCTCCTGCACCATGCCAACGATGCTGTCAGCGGTGGTGACATCCTGCAGGGCTTGGGCGCGTTCCAGTGGTGAAATCGGCCTGGCGATAACCTTGCGATCGTCCAGAAGAGGAAGTTCGACGCCAACAAGTGACCCACCGGGCTGCCTCTCCAAGTATTCGGTACGGCGCAATAGACCCACACCGAATTCGCGCCAGGTCTTTGCTGCCGGCCACGCCATACGACGAACCTGTTTGTTTTCCTGACCGATGTATTGGGAAGCGGTCGGCGGTGTTTTTCCGCGCTGTTCAATTTCGCGGTAGAAGCCCTCGCGAATCCGTTCCTCAAGGCGTTCCTCTGAGAAAAACCCGAAGTCTAGATTTCCGCCGGTCAATGCCTTCACGTTCTCCGCGCTGCCTGGCATCGACGGATATCCAAGACCTGGTTCAATCCCTTCGGAGAGATCAAGGATACCATCATGAGGATAGACATATGCAGGGTCCAACTCTCGGTCCAAGCCCTCGAAATTCATACGGACCAGTTCATCAAGCCCGCGTAATGTGGGCAGCATCCGACGGGCAGGACCGCGGCCCCAAGCCGATTTCGGGTATGGATTGTATCTGCCGACGATAAGCGGCATCGAACCCTCTTCACCGATGTCATCGTCCATACCGATGGATTTGCCGTCGACGCGGATCTCTTGCCGCCAGATCGGATTGTCGGGATCGTCATAGTTGCGCCAGAAGCCCCAGATCACCTTGGCCTGACCGGTTTTGGCGGTGTCGATCTTCTGTTTCATCGCTCGCGAAAAGTCAGCGTCGGGAAACAGCTCTTTGAGGTTTCGATAGTGGTAGGATTGTTTACGGAACCTGTCTTCAAGACCACGAGGCCCAAGCGTCAGATACAGTTCGGGAAGCGAAACCGCTTCGCAGACAATCGGTGAATTGAGCGACGGTCGGTCCACCCACATCGCGATATTGCCGACAATTGCATCCTGAAACGCAGAGGGGCCTTCGTCGTAGTAATTGGATGACCGCAACGCCTTGGACAATTTGTTTTCAAGCGTTTTCAGTTCTTCTGTTGCTGCGGCTTCGTTGTCTTCGTCCACGGGATTCCCGGCTTCGAATTCCGTCCATGGCGAATTCTCGGGTGTCATTGTCGAGAACAATTCCCCCGTGAATTCTTCGGCCACCGTGGCCGCAGCTTCCGTAAAGATTTCCTCGGGATCATCGGAGTTCCGGTTGCGGTCATCCCATTCCTGTTCCCTGCCGTTGAAACAGAACTTGTAGATCTCGCGCCCGTCCTCTTCGACGGTGTTACGTCGATGCGCGCGTGCCACTGCAAACCGGTTTTTGAACTCGTCGTCGGCCATTACACGCTGCGTCCGGTTGCGATGGAAACGCGGGGTGAGCGGAGATTGCGGAATAGAGCGGTCTGGGTTGATAGACCCTCTTGGGTGGCCCGGATGTTCTCGCTACGCGCGCGTTCACGCTCCGCCTTCTGTTCCGGTGTTTCCTCCGGCTGCTCTACTTTCGGCGACTTCATTGACGATCTCCGTTCCTTCGATGCGGAGAAGGTCTTTGAACAGGGCATCAGGCCGCAATGCACTGGAACGCAGCCGAAGCATATGTTTGACGAAGTTCACGCAGGTCATTGGGCCAAAAAACGAGCGGGACGATTGCGGTTGTGCTGGGCCGAACTTAACCACTGTGTAGTGGGTGCAGAGGAATTCCAGATATTCTTGAACTTCTTCGTAGTGATAGATCGCGGCCGCATTGACCCCGTGACGCTGTAGATCCAGATGCAACCAGGTTTCGTTTGCGTAGCCCACGAGGGACACATGGCAGAAACGGCGTGACCACCAGCGACGGCCCGGATGGAACACAACATGCCAGATCAGGCTTTGATCGAACGGGTAGAGAAAGGGATCGTTATCTTGCACGGCCTCGCCTCTTCAGAGAATAGCGTTTGCGTTCGATTTTCTGGGGTTTCGGTTTTTCTCCG
The DNA here is from genome assembly GCF_056537765.1 of Ruegeria sp. C2. NCBI lineage: Bacteria > Pseudomonadati > Pseudomonadota > Alphaproteobacteria > Rhodobacterales > Roseobacteraceae > Ruegeria > Ruegeria sp. C2. Next base: position 951,697 of record NZ_JBQFRZ010000001.1, read on the forward strand.
CTTGGATTGAGCGCGGCAAACCCAATCCCGGCGCCGAGGCAGGCATATTGCAGGGCGTCGTGATAGTCGGCGAACGTGTTCTTGTAGGGTTCGTCGTGATGGGCATTTTTGCCTTTGATCTTGGCGTAGTGGTAGCCGCTGACAAACCCGGATTTAAGGGTGATACAGGAGGGATCGACCAGCAGCCCGGGCCCACCGTCAACCATGGTGTCCAAAGTCGATTGCACGGCATTCAAACGAATGGACAGCGAATTGTTGCCCGGGGCCGCGACCACACTCATGCCGTTGGAATTGAAGATCTGGTAGGGAGTGCGATCGGTCCCCTGCCCTTTGCTGTCACCAGAGGGATCGCCCCAGAACTGTATTCCGGGGCTGTTCTTTCCCATCCAATCGGGGAAGTGCCGATACAGCCGTTTCTTGAACAGCGGAGCATAGGTCGTGGCCGCCTGGTTTATGACACCGTATTCGTGCAACACATAGACGGCGCCGCGGAGAACCTGAATCACAACCATCGCCGGATTTCTGGCGAAGTCGAGGCCAACGATCAGGGGAAGCCCGGGGATTGGGTTGATCTTTTCCTTGGCAACGTGGATCTCCGGCCGGAAGCTCTCGAACACCGGTTTTCCAGACCTGTAGAAGCCGACCCGGTTCATCACATAGGTATCGATGTAGGATTTGGATGAGCCCTTGATCAGCTCCATGTAGTCTTCATCCAGCCACTTCCGGTTTTCTGACGCATCAGAGGGATCAAGGCCCATTTCGATACGGTTCTCCGGCGTGTTTTCCTTGTAGCCGACAACCTTACGATCCTTGATAATCTCGATAAGACCCGGGGGCTGAACAAAGAACTTCCAATTGTCGGGCTTCGTGTACTCACGCCTCAGATCATCGTCCCAATCCTCGGGCAGCGGAACATCGCCGCGCATATAGGGGATGAAATGGCCCTCTGGCGGTGCGTTCAAATCGGCGATCAGCCCTTTCCAAGTAGGCCCGCCACTCAATAACGGTGGATACCGGCCCTGCATCGCCCGGTTTCGCGCGGCATCAAAGATCGTTTTGTCGGCAAACTGGGCTTCATTGAACCAAATCCCGGTACATTCCAGCGACAACAGCTTTCGAACGTCTTCTTCCTGATCCAGCGCCAGAAAGATGAACTCGGCGTCAACAATCGTCCCGTCGGGTTTGTCCCATCTGATGTGATGGTTCGGCGGGTTGGTCATCTTCAATTCGCCGAAGACACCTTGCGCGACTTCCTCGAACCAGAATTTCCAGGTCTTTATCGTGGTTTCTTTGAGATCGTTGTAAGTGTTCCTGACGATGATCCAGCGCGTTCGACGGACGCCGTTCTCATCTGACGCCTGTTCAAGCGAGATCTTCCACATCTTGTGGCAGCACGCGGTCGACGTTCCCGACCCCACCGGACCCTGAATAATGGAGACCGGGGATCTGTCCCAGAAAAAGGATTTGATGACTTTGCCGTCAGGGACGTACTTGAACGCCTTGGGTTTGACTGGCGCGTTCATTCGGAGCCCTCGACCGTGATTTCTGCCATTACTCGGTAGGAGTCGATCAGTTCGCATAACTCCGTGAAGTCTTCCGGGGTGGTCGCATCCAGCCAGGCGGTAACCCGATCTGTCTGCCAGACGACGATAACTGCACGCGCCGAAGGATCAGCTGCAGCGCGCGCGAGGTGAGCCCTCGCAAACTCCGCAGTCTCGCCGCCGGCGAGATCTACAAAAACTGGCGTCTCTCGGTTCCACTCTGGGCCGTCAACGATCTTGTCATACCAACCGCCTGTTTCCACATCGATCACGCCCTCGCAAGCCGAACACGCGGCTGTGCCATTTGCCCGAAGCTCAAAACTCCTGCAACCGCACCCGCACACCCAGATCTCATCTTTTTGGGTTAGATCCGGGAAATCGATTACGTCAGACATCTCGCACCTCAAACGTGTTGTTTTTCGTCGCCATTAGAGCGGGTCCCCTTCGGGACCAGTTTTTGGGATCGCTTCAAAGAAATCGGTGCCCACCGCCACGATGCAGGAGATCCCGTTGGCGTGGGTGACCAGCACTGTGTAAGAACCCGTTTCCCGGGATGCCCAGATCTCCATTACCGATTGCGCGCCCCTCGTCTTCTGCAGGCCACCAAACCTCAGTTCCTCGGAATAGCTGTCCTGCAGCTTCGCGATGACTTGCTCACGCTCCGCACAATTCTGGGCGAAACCCGAACCGGCCGAAAAAACGAGAACAAGCCAAGCGAAGAGGAATCGCATCAGTCAACCACCTCAATCGCTCCACCCCGAAACTTCACCTTGCCAGCCGCTCCAAGTCTCGCGACGGCTTTGGAAACCCGCATCTCCGCCCAGCCAATCGATTTCGCGATCTCACGCTCAGTCCGAACCCCACATTTCAGGAAATCCAAAACCTGTTGATCGTCGGCTTCACTCCGACGTGCGACCTCTGCTGAGCGCAAATCCACCGCCGCCTGACTCGCTTTCTTCTTCAAAGCGCCCGCGGTCGAATTTTTTTTCGGAGCAACCGGCTTTTCCGATCTCGGAGCAGGGTTATCCGCCGCTACCTCTTTCATCGGAAGATCCGCAAGTAGCCCATTCGGCTCCATAGCCTGTTCAGCCGTCAGCGCGTGGGTTGGCCGATCCAAAATACCGACTGCCAATTCAATTGCCGCAGTAACAAACGCTGTCCGATCATCAGATGCAGCATCGATCCGATCAATCAAATCAGGGTCCAACCGAAACGAAAAAATTTTCTTGGCCATTACACCAACCTCGCGAGCGTAATACGTCTGAAGAGACCAAGCGTATTACGAAGGGAGTGCGTAATACGTTTTGGAGTAGTGAGAGAGGGGTTGCATGGATGAGTGCACTGACCGCGCGATTTTTGGGGGCCGGTTGCCATAGGGGTCATGCAAAAGGGGGTGGGCGTATCGCCTTGGATACAAGCGCCGGAACCCCCTTGTTTGCGCATGTTACTCATCATCATGAGTACCGCCGTTGTCAGATTGCCCTTGTTTTGTTGGGTTTGGCGCATCATCCGCAGGGGTTTGGTAATCCTCTGGCGTGACGTCAATAGGCTCATCATCGTCATAGTCGAACCCACCAAAGCTATGCTGGTGATGCATGCGACCCTCGACCCTTTTGACCGCTGCGATACCGTCAACTCCTGCAATCCACTTATTCAGGTCTGCTTTGACGTGATCGCTCTGCGAGGTCTGAGAAAGGTTAACGTTTCTGACGTATGCTTGAGCGGCGGCGTTGTCTCTTATGGCCTTAACTATTTGATTATACACGCGGCGGACTGGTGGGCTGTTAAATGACCTTGCGAAGTTGTCCGGTCTTATCCCTGCTTGCTTTGCGGCGAGGTGGAGGGACAGGCCCTCATATGCCATTAGCTCTAGGGCTTCGATTGTTTGCGGATACAGTCCAAGGCCGTCAAATGTGATCTCGACCGAAGGGGGGGCTGCGCCCTCTTCCTGTTGTGTTGGCGTGTTATCGGTCATGTTTGAAACGGGCCTGATTTGGTTGATACGGGCGGTCTTTGCGGTCTTCTATGGCGCGGGTTGTGGCTGGCGGCAGCGTGGCGGGTGTTGTCGTGATCGACATCCCGAGTGTTTGCGCCCATAGCTGAAGGGTCGGGAAAGTGGCGATGCGGGCCATGCTTTCGAGCTTGTTGATGTATCCATCGGCAACGCCCATTGCGGCGCTGAGGTCATCTTGATTTAGTCCCAGACGGCGGCGCTTGCTGCGCAGCTCATCCACTAAGCCCTCGTAACTCTCAAAGGTCTTTCGGGCATATCCGTTCTTATGGGGGAGATCGCAGGGCGCTGGCGGATCGCCGAGGTTGTCCAAATCAGCGATGTATTCGCCGGGGCATCCTACGTGGGTGCAGCGTAAACGCAGACGCTTGCCAGTGACCGAGGCCACCCGCCAGCCGTTCTTTTCCGCCGCTTTGATCCATTGACGCACCTGCATGACGTCAATTTACGGCGGTATATACTCTAAATCATGTTCTACTAATGTTCATGGTCTATAGCGGGAAGGCTTGACCGTCACAAAGGAAAGGGGCCTTGCGGCCCCCTCGTCTGTCTATGCGTGATTGTTCATGTCAGGAATATCTTGACCACGGCGACAATAGCGAGCGTGACCGTTGCACCAACGACAAACGGGTACAGCACGGTTTCCCGGTTAATCTTGGTGGTTTCGGCCATCAGCTTGGCGATGCGGGCCTGCGTCTCTTGTGCGTCCAGCATGTCTTTGTCCACGGTTTCTACGCTCATATCTTAGTCCCTTTCGTGCGCTTTGCAATGAGCCGGGTTTCCGTCCGGCCCACCCACTATCTAGCAACCTGTCTATTACCTTTCAATACCGTTTATTAACCTTTGTTGCCCATTTTGATGTTTTTTATATTACTGGGTTGTATATTTAAGTGAGGCCGCTATATTGGGTTTCACCGGGTGGTCGGAAACCCACCCTGAACCCACGAAAGGAAATGACATGAATGCTATTACGCAAATCAAAGATGATCGCGCCTTTGATGCAGTTATCCGCCCGCTCTATGGTCCCGATGCACAGCCCCTTTCGGCTGATCTGGGTCGCGCGGTTGTCCGCAACGACACGCACGAGACCATCGCCATTGCAGGCCCCAACTTTAAGCCAGTGCAACACCGTGACGTTGTGAACCCGATTATTCAGCACTTTGAAAGCCGGGGTTATGATCTGGAAGAACGCACGCCCACACGGAACAGCCTGTATGACCTGCAGGGGAAGAAAGGCGCGTTCATCACCCCTCAGTTCTCCGACAACGGCGCTGTGATGCGTGTAGACATCATTACGGGCGATTTCCTGCAGCCCACAGGGTCTAGTTCTTATCTGGATGACGGACCCGACACGATGTTGTTTAAGACATCCATTTTCAATTCGCACAACGGCTCTTTGGCTGTGCGCGTTGTCACATCCTATGAACGGCTGATTTGCATGAACGGGATGACCCGCCCAGATTTCAGCGCTGGTGTTTACGGCAAGCACACCACCAACTTTCACACTGAGGCCATGCGCGCCAAGATCGGCAACGCCATGACAGGGATGACCGATGACGCTGAAAAGTTCGGTCTGTGGGCGAAAACCCGGATCACGGTTGCTAAGGCAGAGGAGATGCTAAAGCAGACCATTGCCAAACTGCCGAACAAGGCGAACGGCACCCCGCATTTCTCTGAACCTCTGGTCAACAAGATACTGGATCAGTTCCGCCGTGAGGATCAAACCGTTTGGGGCCTCTACAACGCCGTAACGCACTGGCAGACCCACGGACAGCGCAAGGAAGGCGCAAACGCCCTGACAACCACCATTGGCCGCGAGAGCAAGGTTGCGACCATGCTGCGCAGCGCACAGTGGAAAGGATTGGTTGACGGCTGACCCATTGCAGCGCGCCGCTTCGGTGGCGCGTCACTGTGGGCCATCCACACCCGAGTCGGAAACCTCGGGACCAGCAACGAAAGGAATATGACGATGCCAAATTGGTGCGAAAACCGACTGGAATTCTCGTGTGATACCAAGGTGCAAGCCGATCAGATACGCGAGCTATTGAGCGGCGAAAACGGCGAGATTGATTTCAACAACGTCATACCCATGCCCAAAATCCTTAGGCACACGGTCAAAGGCGGTAAAACCTTTAACGGGGAAACTCACGAAGTTTGGTTCTGTGAAAACCCTGAGGCTGATTTCAAGGATCGAATCGAGCGTCCTTTAAATGACAACGACCGCGCGCAACTCTTAGAAGCTGGGTCAACAGACTGGTACGACTGGTCTTGCGACAACTGGGGCACAAAATGGAACGCCGCACACATCCAAGATGTTGAACAGGATGGTGAATACCTTGTCTATCGCTTTGACACTGCGTGGTCACCGCCGCAGCCCATCATCGAAGCACTGCGCGAGAGATACCCAGACATCCACATCACGGCCTTTTACGACGAGCCGGGCATGGAGGTTGCTGGATACCTTTGACGCATCGCCTGTCGCCCCGTGTGGGCGGCAGCACCATGCGCCGGAAACCGCATGACAACACGAAAGGAAAACGCACGATGATGAACACAATGGACAAAGTTGAAACGATGCTGCGCGATTTCGAGCAAAGCAACGCCCAGCTTAACAACAACTGGCGAGGGGCACGCGTATTGTGCGCCTTGGCCGAGGTCTACCACCCACACGAAGAGGACGGAGACCCGGAAAACATGGTTCGTGATGCACTGGCCGACTTGCGGCACGCTTGCGACCTTGTCGGGCTTGAGTTCTTTAGACAAGACCGGATTGCGCGCGACAACTATCAAGCTGAGTGCGGAGCCGAAGGCCCTGCGGTCGACATTTCGGAGGGCGCGCTATGAGTAGCCTTGAAGAGCACGACGGCGAACAAGCCGCAATCACTGCCTTGTGTGAAAGCGGGCAATGCAAACATCCTGAATGCAATCCAGATTTGCCCATCAGCTACGTTTGCCCCAACTGCGGGGAACAGAGCCTTTATCACTCCGATGACGTAACCCTCTATTGGGACGTCGAGAATCAGGAATGGGCGGTCTCTGATGACGGATATCCACGCGGTGACAGCAATCTTTACTGCGGCAACTGCGATGAGATATGCGAGGTCAACGACGCTCGGACATGGAGCGGCAAACAATGAAAACCGCTTTTGCACCATATGGCGGAGCCTACGACAGCGGGCACCCTTGGTATTATCGCCTTGGGGGTCCGGTTCTGACCTTCCTTCAGATACGCGAAAAAGTTCTGGCCGAGCCGATACAGGATCATCACGCGGAGCAGTTTAATAAGTTGGACCGGATGCAGGAGCCTAAGCGTTCAAAGGAAATTCGCTCAATGCGTGCAAGCATTGTTAAATGCTTGATCCGTGACGCCAAACGCTATCGCGAGGTTGCGCGAGAGATCAGACACTTGCGCACATTCATCGGACCCGAACCTTATGATTGGTTCAAACAGACATACAATGAGCCAACTTGTGCGCTCAGTTTGAAACACAATCACATCCACTATGGTTTGCGGCAATTGCGAGCGATTGACCAACTGACGATGCAGCCAAGCCTATTCGATGCTCCTGCATCTGAACACAAAACCGAACTCACACCGGCAGGTGAGCAAACCGTTATCCCCGGTTGTGAGCGAAACACTACTCCGGTTATGACCCAACTTGAGTTGTTCGGATAGAAGTGTCCCGCGCCAACTGACTAAGGACGTCAGCGGAAACAGGCGCGGGACTGCCACGAAAGGAACGTAGCCATGACGGCTTACAAGGAAATGACACCGGGGGAAAGGTTCGAAGCCGTCGACCAGATGGCAACCCAACTTTTCGGGACCAAGCGCTGGAAAACTGAGTTTTCCAGGCTCTATGGGCTGACCCCGCAAGCCCTGACCAAGTGGACGAACAACGGCGCACCCGTCTGGGCGTGTGTGGCGCTGAGTGATGCTCTGCGCGCTCAGAAGTGGGATAAACTTTGCATCGATATAATCACGACCGAAAACCTCATCGGCCCTGCTGGAACTGCGCCTCTAGCCTGATGTGCTGCAGCATGTAGAGTTTCAGGTTCTTGATCTGGTGGAACATCGCGTTACCGTCGAAAGATAAGCCTTCCATCGCCATAACTTTTTCCCGTTCTTCACGCATCATCTAGTTTCCAAGTGAACGCGACAGAGAGGTACGTCGTACCACCTTCATCCCACTCTGCTAATCCTCCAGACCACCCAGACATCAGAATTCGATCTCCCCTTGCGTATCAGGCAGATCAAAGAACCGGTTGGTTGCCATATCGCAGGCCACGGTGACGGAGCCGATCTCACCCATCCGGGCCTTACCCACGATGATCTCGGCCTTGTCTTTCCAAGCGGACAGATCGGCCTCCCAATCCGCTCGGTCTTCTTCCTTCTTCGGCGGTGTCTGGCGTTTCAAATAGTATTCCGGCCGGAACACAAACAGCACGTTGTCCGGGGCGTTCTCAAGATCACCAGAACCCCGGAGATCGGCAGGACGGGGCCGCGCGTTGAGAAAGTTATCTTCCTTGCTGATATTGCGATCGATCTGAGCCAGTGCGATCACATGCACATCCAACTGTTTGGCGACCTGTTTCAGATCATTGGCGACCTGCGACAGCCGAACAAGGGCACTTTCGCCCCTGCCCCTCACCAACTGGATGTAGTCGATCACCAGCAGCTTGAAGCCTTTGAACGGCCCGTTGGGCTTCATCTTGCGCTTGAGTTTCTTGCCCTCGGACAGAATGGCCGGCACATCACGGACGCGCTCTGAGAATATTTCCATCGGCAGGGCTTGAAGCGATTTTGCGGCCTCCATCACTTTCCGAAACGTCGCCTCGCTCATCTCGCGGTCATAGGCCTTGTACGGGATCTGAGACACAGTGGAGTTGATCCGGTTTGCGAGATCTTCCTCGGGCATCTCAAGGGTTACAAAACCGACCCCAAAACCAGCAGTGGCCGCGTTCTTGGCGATGGACAGGGCAAGAGCGGTCTTTCCCATGGATGTGGCGCCACCAATGATCGTGTACCGCTTCGGCATCAGAGACACGGCCTCATCCAGCGCCTTGATCCCCGTCGGCACCGCCACCAACTCTCCGTTGTTGATATCCGCCATCTGCTGAAATGAACGGCTTTGAGCGGCCAGGAATGACATCGTGCGGGGTTCGTCGCTGTCATCCGCACGTTCATGCAGGAGCAATTCCAATTCCGCGGCTACTTCGCCCGCTTCCCTACCCCGCTCGACCTCACCCCCCAGCTGTTTCAAGCGCTCAGCCATGAGGCGGCGATCATGGAGCTTGCGGATCATGTCCGCGTAATCCCGGATCGCAAACGACGCCACTGCGGCACCCGCCAGTTTGACCAGGTACTTGCCGCCGCCCAGCTGCTGGAGACCCTCATCCTCTGCCATGTCGGTTTTCATCGTCACCGGAGACGCCAAGTGATCTTTCTCGATCCGCGCGGCCGCCAACTGGTAAATCCGTGCATGAACCGGATCGTAGAAATGATCGGGCTTGAGCATCGAGGAGATCTGATCGAACAACTCGTTGTTGGTCAGAATCGCGCCCAACAACTGTTGTTCGGCTTCGATTGAAAACAGCGGGGAAGCTTTGATCTCGGCCTGCATCATGCTGCCACTCCCACAAACACCTGCCCTAGATCCGAAGCACGCAACAGCGCCGCCGTAGCGCGTCGACCACAGGCGATAAGCGTTGTTCCATCGCCCGGCTGCTCGCCCAGAGAACCATCAGGACGTTCAAACTTGATCTTCGGGGAGACGAAAAGGACAGCATCAGCCCTTGGTGCAAACTCCTGCCACCAAGGTGCAGACGTGCGATCTGGCAAAAGTGCAATGCCGTTTCCATGCTCAAAGAAGCGACTTAACCACAGCCGTTTAGTTGACTGGTGACCGAAAGGCGGATTCATCCAGACAAACCCGTACCAACGTCGACGCAGGCCATCGTCTATCTTGTGATACCAGTTCCATGATGGCACGTTGGTTTTTCCATCAAGGGGCGCTGCCACGTCCAGATCAAACTTCTCGCCAATCGCTTCGAACAAGTAAGCGGGCGTGATCCAATCATCGCGACGTTTTTTGGGTTGATGGGCTCTCATGCGTCCACCTTCCCAAATCTGTTGAGCCAGTGCTGTGCCTCAGCGTTGGGCTTGCCGTTTTCCAGCATCGATGGCGGGCACTGTCCGTTGAGCAGTAGGCTTTGCCGGTTCGCTGACAGCGTGTCGAAGTCGTAGGTTTGCGCCGACTGCATGAACGGTTCCCAGCCAGGCTGTCGCAGCCAAGCCAGCGGAGCTTTCAGGTATTCGAGATCTCGGACAGATGCGATGTAGGCCTTGGCGCAACGGTTCAACTCGGCCGGTCCGATCCGTTCCGCCTTTTTGTGTTTTCCAGTACAAGCCAATCGATAGACCTTGGCGCAATCAACCTTAGCAACCTTGCGTTGGTGTTTCGGCCAAACATCGTCCCAGAATTCTTTGAATCCTTCATCGACAGGATCAGGACCATCCGCCTGTGATTCAGGTTCTTCAATTTCTGAGAAAAGATCATGCCCCTTTGGGGTTTGGGGTTCTTCTAAATTGGTTTTCTTATCTATTGTTCTTCTTATGTATGCGGAATCACCGGGACTCGGTTTTTCAGGGCCTCGGTTTTTCAGGGCCTCGGTACCGACACCCGGATTTTCAGGGCCTCGGTCATCTCGGATGATCCAAGTCGATCCATCAAGTTGACCATTGTCCAACCGGTTCTGAATCAACTCGACATAGCCAACTTTCCTCAGTTCCCCCATGGCTTTTTCGAACTTGTCGCGTCCCATGCCAGTGACCTGACGCAGATGGGTTTTATTGAATTCCCAATCATCGGAGTACGTCATCAGCAAAGCCAGCAACCCACGGGCTTCTATGGAGATTTCTTCATCTCGCATAGCAGCATTCGGAATGGCCGCATAAAGCCGTTTTGATCGCCTGCCGCGTTCCCTCATCTCCTGCACCTCTCATAGATCGCGGCAAGCTCTCCGGCCTCCCGTAAGATTCTGATTTCACGCCGCACATCTTCGACGTCGAAACCTCTGATCGCGGCGATATCCTCGACGCCAAATCCCTGCCCCAGCATCTTCCTGACAGTGTGCTGCCACATGCTGTTCTGTTGGGCTCTACACATCACACGAAAGCTCCTGCCCGTTGATCTCTTCCAGCCCGTTTTCGCCCAATAGAAACTGCCCGCGCGTGGTCCAAATCGGCGATCCGGGCAGAAGAAACGTGACGACGAAACCCGTTGGTGTGATCACCAGCGTGTATCGGGGGAAGCCATTGGGAAGTCGTAAATAATAGAGGTCTTTGAAATCCTCTTTCCTGATGCGCGCGACGTACTGGACAACACGATCATCACCACTGAGAACACCATGCTTGATGCGCCGGATCAGGACACCTGGACAGACGCTGGGGCAGCGTTCCAAGGCCCGTTTCATGGCGTGGCAGGGTAGCATCAGAACAGCCCCCCTACCGGTGCGGATTGATGGCCTATGACCTGTGTTGCGCAGGCCCAATCCCATGTTGCTGCGGCGTCAGCTGCATCGAGATCAGGTATTTTCCAACCCAGCAGCTCGCAGCGCGCCGCAATCTCTTCCTTGATCGCGATCTTTGCCTTGGCGGGTTTTAGATGAGGGAAGTCCCTTCTCGTTTTGGCCTTTCCCATGAAATGCTTACGCACTGTCGAGGGGTAGACATGGATTAGGTTAACGCCTCTGTTTTTCGTACACGCTTGAACACATCCGAATAGCTTGATCAGGTAGGCGCTGGCGTCGTCACCGCCAATTGCGGCCTCCAAAACGACCAGATCGGGGCTGTGGGTTTGTATAAGTCCCTGCGTCATGATCAGCGCGTTGTTGAGCCTGCGGCTTTCCAACCTGAACTTATCGGCCTGGGACATGCCCCCCCGTATTTGAGGGGCATCGCCAAGACAGATTGACCACGCCTTGGGATTTGCGCCGGGTGTCCCAACGCAAATCCCTGTGGTTGTCGCGATATCCAGCGCGAGGATCTTCATGCGGCACGGCTCCGCTTGATGATCTCCATCTTGCGACGGCCAAACTCAGCCGGTGTGATCCGGCTTTCCTTGTCTGCAGCACGCTCGAGCGCCCGACGACGTTGCCGTGTCATGCGCTCACCCGATGGAATAGATTTGTTGGCCTTGTGCTTTTCGGCCAGGCGCTTGCGGGCACGCTTAGCCCCCGATCCACGCTCGACTTTGGGGCCGACACGTGGTGGCGGAGCGAAGGTTTTTGCTATCGCCCCGAAATCCCCGAACAGGATACTGGTAGCGATATCGATAAATCCGCTATCCTTCATGCCGCGTTATCCCCGCCAAAATCGATGGGGGTCACAACCTCGCCGTCACCCATGGCCTCATCGACCTCGGCGTTGAATTCCTCGGTCTCGGGATCAGCGGGTTCGGTGCCCTCAGGAGTAGCCTTGCGGAACTCGAAATTACCCTCTTCAAGATCAGTCGGGGGATCGACCCGATCCTCCGGCTCATCCTGTGGGCCGTCCAGATCCATTTCAGCCGTACCTTGACCACCGCAGTGGTTTTCAATCATCGGCAACGTCAGCTTCAACGACCGAATGATATCCATCGCCTTTTGCTGGCCGTTCTTCTTATCCAGCTTCTTGATGATGGTCTTGCCCCAGCCAACGGCAGTGCTATTCAGTCCGGTTTCATCCAAGAATTCCTTGGTTTCAGCCGCACTTTCCGACGCATCAGACGAACGTTCCCGCTCGCTGTGGATCATGCGCTCGATTTCTGAAATCAGTTGGTCATGCTCGACTTCCGGGCCATCAAATGCCTCTCGTACTTCCTTACCCTCATCTGCCATATCGGCCTCCTATCTGGTCGGGGGTTGTTGGGGTGCACCCACGGACAGAGCCCGCGCCCCATAGACCCGGAAACCCGACTTGAAGTCGGCCGTCCGGGAATAATGTTGAAAATGCGGCCCAAAGTTCGCACGTTAGGTGTGCTTGGATGGGAGAGATCAGATGATGAGATTGGCTCTTGTGGCTGCTGTTTTCGGGGTGCCTGTTGTGGCCGATGATATCGATGATCGATACTTTCGTGCCATTGGAACAGCTTGGAGTTTTCACTGCCCGAATGCTGAAACGATTGAAGACACCAAGAACTGTCTTGGCACAGAATTCAGTGGCTCCGAATTCTTTATCTGCGAAACCACGTTCGTCGCTAACGACAAAAAGCTGGAGTGTTACAATAGAGTCGCCGCCCGCTGGCTTGCACGCATAAAACTGAGCGGCCCAGTCTTTGGCAACGATGGCAAGCCGTTGTGGGAGTGAACCTAGTAAGGCCACATCGTCACCCCGATGCGGCCTTATCGGCCTCGGGCTCGGCAATCCCCTCCTGTTTTACGGAGAGGGCCGCGTCGAAACCATCGACCAACTTGCGCAGGCGTGTGTAGCTAAATTCCTTTCCCGTAAGAAAGCGGCCTAGGGCAGACCGACAATTAAACAGGTCCATGCTCAGTTGGGTTTTGTTCTTTCTAGTTTTCTCTAGCACCTTAGGAAGTGCCTTGTTCGCTGCCTTCCGGATGGTTTCCTCGGAAGCTGGAACATCAAAATCGCGCCACATACTCGGTCCTCATTTTGAACCGTAATAGTCTCTCAACTATTGCGCTACAATAGTTTTATAACTATCTCTATTGTGGAAATGAACCCCTAGGGGGTCTATTTAATTGATATTGCTATGTAATAGTTTTTCGACTATTTTTCGCGAATGGCACCAAAGAAGAGAATTCCCGACCCCGAACTCCTACACCAATGGGAGATCATCGAGGCAAAGCGAGCACAAATCAATACGGGCAAGAAGGTTCTGTCAGTACTCGCAGGCAAGCAGGAGAGCTACTACTATCAGGCCGAAAAGAACAAGTGGCCAATTGGTCTTGAAGTCCTTACCACATGGGCAGAAGAACTCGATATTCCCATTAGTTCCTTGTTCCTAGAAGGCGCAGAAGACCCAAAGGCAAAACTCATTCGTCTGGTGCAGCAGGCCGATGCTGAGAAGCTTCCACAGGCACTTCGGATCTTAGAAGCTTTTCTAGTGTCTTAACTACCTCCCGAACGCCCATGTCACCATGTTTTTCATGTATTTTCTCGGCCACACTAAGTAGCCGGGCTCTCACATCCATTCCACAGCCCTTGTAGTTTCGAGTCTATTATATAACTATAAAATGCACCCCGAGGGGTTCCATTTTGATATCAAGGGAAAGTCATTATGACAAGTACGTTACAACTCTTAGGAGAGGAACTCTCAAAGATCGGCTTCGGTGAATATGCGGTTGGGACGGGATTCCACACCGGAGAACTGGACTTTGATTCGACTTTCGATCCGGATTGGCAGAAACATTACTTTGAGAATGAACTTCAAAGACTTGATCCGCTTCCATTCTGTGCACTCGCGGGCGTGGCCCCGCTAAGATGGAGTGATATCCACAAACGAATGAAGAAAAACCCTGTGATGAACGCCGCATATGATTTCGGTCTAAGGCAAGGATTCGCGCTATCTTGCGGCGGGTATGTGGTGAGCGCGTATCACGACGGGGAAGTTTCAGACTCCGATCTAAGCTTTGTTCAGGCCTCAATGCAGCGCGTAGTTCAACGCTCAAGCATTCACATCGAACCACTAACGAAATCGCAGCAAGGATTAGTGGATCTTCTAGGCGTGGGACTACCTATGACACAAATCGCCGAGATCCTTGGAATCAGCAACGACGGCTTGAAAACAGCCAAACGACGGATTTTTAAGAAGTATAAAGTCAATTCGGATGCACAATTGCTTCGTGTTCTGCGCAACAAGTAGCCAAAACCAGCCACAACATACCCGTGCATTACGCACGCTAACTACTGCGTCTAAAACAGCCTAGGGACAGCCTTAGGGAGTTAATAGATGCAGTCTATCGCCGTAGACTTTTCAAACATTCAGCACGCAGGTAATGCCTGGAACGAATACTGGATGTTGCGAAAAAAAGAATTTGTAGATCGTAAAGGCTGGGCTCTGCCCCACACCGACACCTTTGAGTTCGATTGGTACGATCGCCCAGGCGCGAACTGGATCATCGTTATCGAGGATGGCCACTGCGTCGGGGGTGCTCGGCTTTTGCGGACCGATGCACCTAGCTATGGCGCTGAAACGTATATGCTCAAGGACGCCCAGAACGGCCTAATCCAGGGTATTCCACTAGAGATGCTACCGGAAAATCTACCCAGCGATCCTCGGATTTTTGAAGCCACGCGCTTCTTTGTGCGGCGCGATCTGAACCCTAAGAAGGCCATAACCGTACAACGAGAAATAGTCAAAAAGACTGTCCAAAGAGCGAAAGAATTGGGTGGCGAGCAACTCGTTGCACTGATGCCTTGCAAGATCTATCGCATCTTCCGTCGCCTGGGATTCCAGGTTGTCGAGCACAATCATGTCTCAGAAATAGATGGCACCCCACATTCTGTAGGCTGGTTAGCTGTTGAATAGTTTTATAACTATTTTTTTCTTGCAAAGATAGTTTTAAAACTATAGCTGTTGCCTCAGCCCGATACCTCGGGCCGCCCCGCCGAAGACGCGCAAGCAGATCGCGGGGCGACTAACAGGAGGCAAGAATGGCGCAGCACCAGTACATCTCAGACCCGAGCGACTTCTGTCGTTACTGCAAGGGTAGCGGTGTTGTCAGCTACGAAAGCCCGACCGGTGGCAACGTTACGGAGACCTGCGAATACTGCGGCGGCACCGGCAATCGTTGCGTTCGCCTGACCCGAAAGGCGGCGGCATGACCCGCCCGTTCACCCATCCCCCCGCGCCCAAGTCCCCTCGGGCGCTAACCCCGGCAGGCAGCACCAAGGCCACAATCGCTCACGAAAGGAACGGCTTATCTGCCTGCCGGGACGAACTTCGCAGCCCGTTTGAGCCCTTCAACATCGACCTGATGATTGAGGATGAACGGACACCTGCACAGCGCATCTTAGACGGTCTGAGCAAGATCCTTCTGGCGATCCTGATTGCCTGCGTCTGCAGACTGATTTGGGCAAACCTGCCCGCCTGACTATCCCCAGCGAAGGCCTGCCTCAAAAAGAAACCTTCGCTCAACTGGCGGGTGGCGAAACGTCCCCACGCAGAGCCATCCGCCCTTTCTTTTGAGGAACCCATGACCGAGACCACCAACACAGAGCTAACCACCCTTCCCGAGAAATCCGAAATCCCTGCCCTCTTCTCCCAGAAAGACGGGATCGAAAAGCTGGTTAAGCGCATCGAGAAAGACGCCCTTGCCATCCATCAGGACTATTCGACGGACAAAGGGCGTAAGGCGGCGCGCTCACTGGCGGCAAAGGTATCTCGCTCCAAAACTCTCATCGACGGTGTGGGCAAGGATCTGACCGAGGAATGGCGCACCAAAACCAAAGCCGTCAATGATCTGCGCAAGCTTGCAACCGACCGCCTGGACGAGCTTCGTGACAAGATCAAGAAGCCCGCCGATGACTTTGAAGCCAAGGAAGCGGAACGCGTTCAGGCGCACATGAAGGCGCTTGATCAGTTCGCTATCGACACGCTGACCGCACACGATAGCAGCGCGGAGTTGAAAGCTAAGATCGAAATGATCGAGGCGGTCGAGGTTGGCCCTTCATGGGAAGAGTTCGAAGGTGACGCCCGCCAACAGAAGGCAGAGGCACTGACTAAATTCCAGAGCGATCTAACCATTGCCGAAGCCCGTGAGGCCCAAGAGCGTGAGCTGGAAGAGTACCGCCGTGAAAAGGCTGAGCGCGAAGAGGATGATCGCAAGCGTCGTGAACTTGAGGCTGCACGTCAGGCCGAAGAGGAGCGCAAAGCCGCCGAGGAGCAGGCTGCAAAGGAAGCCGCCGAACGCGCCACCCGCGAGGCCGAGGAGCGCCATCAACGCGAACTGCAGGAGGCTAAGGAACGCGAGGAGGCCGCTGCACAGGCCGAGCGCGACCGAATTGCGGCCGAAAAGCGTGCCGAGGAAGAGGCTGCCGAAAAGCGCAAGGCCGACGCCGCCAACCGACGCCGCATCCGTTCTGAGGTTGTTAAAGCCATCGCTGGCCTAAAGCCCGAGAACTATGAGGAAATTGTCGACGCGATGATCGCGGGCGAGATCCCCCATGTGACGGTGAAGTTCTGATGGATGTGGTTGACGCCACATGGGCTGAAACCATGCCTGATGGAGATGAAGGCTCCCGGTACTTCAATGTTGGTAGGCCGCTTGTCAGTTCCCGCCCTGATGTCATTTGTACGCGCATCACTGTCCAAACAGACGAGCCGGGATTGCATTGCAAAATGCGGCGTGTCTGCATCTGGTCGGGTGACAAGCTAGCGGTTGAGTTTCCGTTCATCACTGCTGGCGCGGTGGGCTGCAAACTATGACACCCGAGATCCGCACCCTTGCCGATGGTGAGTTGATCACAGAACCCGGCTTCTACAACATCAGCCTCGATCGCCACCACCGCCAACCGTGCGATGGTGTCAGCGTGACCAGCGGCGTGCTGCGTAAGATGGAGTTGGCAACCCCCGGTGATGTCTGGGCATTCCATCAGCTTAACCCGAACCGCTGGGAAAGCATCGATACCGCCGCAAAGCGTATGGGTCGGGCCATGGCGGCCTATGTCGAGGGGGGCGAGGAAGAGGTTGAAAAGCATTTCCTCGTCCTGCCTGACGACAGACCACAGCGCCCTACTCGCCAACAGCTTGTCGCTATCAAAGAGCGGCGCGGATCTAAGAGCGCACACCGTAGCGTCGCCTATTGGCGGGAAGTCGACCAAGACCCAAGAGACAAGATCACAGAGCGCCAGTGGTCTCTCATTCTGGACATGGGCAAGGCGCTTGCATCAGATCCAGCGGCCAGCGCTGCACTAGGCGGCGTTCCAGAAGTTACAATGGCTTGGCAGGATGAGCGGACGGGCATCTGGTGTCTGGCCCGCCCCGACCAGGTTTCGTTTGACGGTATGTTGTCGGACTATAAAAAGGTCTCTCCGCAAGGTGGCCGGTTTGATTATCGCCTATGTGATCGCCGCATTACTGAACACGGCTACGACATGCAGATGGGCTTTGCCGCCACCGGGTTTGAACGCTTGACCGGCAACTGGCCGTCATCCGTTGGGCTCGTCTTCCAAAGTGACGAACGCCCGCACTTCTCCATCCTTCGCGAGATCTTGGAAGAAGATTTGCAGATCGGCGCATGGCGCAACGCACGCGCAATCTACCGCTTCAAGGAATGCCTCGACGCCGGTCATTGGCCGGAGCCCGGGGAAGATATCGGCGCGTATCAGCGCCCCGACGAACACCGAGAAATGCTGCTTGAGCAGATGAACACAGAGGGAACGGCACCATGAACCAGCCTGTCAGCGACACCACCGCAATCGAACAAAAGGTCGAAGCCAAGATCGACGCTCAGACCCTTTCTGTTGCCGAGATATCGAACACTGTGGGTGGTCTCGCCTTCAAGGATATGGGTCAGGTCATGGAGTTCTCGAAACTCATGTCCATTGCGGGCCAGGCTGTACCTAAGCATCTGCGCGGAAAGCCCGGGGCCTGCATGGCAGTATCGATGCAAGCGCTGAACTGGCGCATGGACCCGTTTGCCGTCGCCAACAAATCCTACATGGTCAATGACCGGATCGCCTACGAAGCGCAGCTCATCCACGCCGTGATCGAGCAGCGCGCACCGATTCAGGGTCGGTTGAAGGGCAAGTACACCGGGGAAGGTGATGACCGTCAGTGTGTTTTGTTCTGCGTGAGCGCAGAGGATGGCGACACCATCGAATACACATCTCCAAAGATCGGCAGCATCACAACCAAAAACTCGCCGCTCTGGAAATCCGATCCTGATCAGCAGCTATGGTATTACAGCGCGCGCGCGATGTGCCGCCGCCATTTCCCTGACGTGCTGCTGGGCGTCTATGAGAAAGAAGAAATCCAGCACGCCGCTGAAATGAAGGATGTGACCCCGCGCAAAGGCGGTTTCGCGCAGATGGCGGAAAGCGCGCGTGAGGGCACGATAGACGAACTGTCACCCGAGCAGTTCGATCAGACCGAGACTGATGTTCAACAAGACGAGGCGGCAGAGCCCGAGCAGGAACCCGGCCAGCCCATCGACGGCGAAATCCTCCCACCAGAAGAGGATAGCCAGGATGAGCCCGATATCGATCCCTCAGAGTTTGAGTTTGCGGAGGGTGTAACAGCGGCCAACGACGGCAAAAAAGCCGCTGATTGTCCTTATCAGGATGGCGCTGATCCACGTCGGGCGCGCTGGATGGCCGGGTTCAAGCAGCAATCCAAACTGAACGCGGAGGCTGAGAGATGATCATCGGGGATATCACTCTTACCGTTGTCGATCCCGAGGCGCTGGAAGAACTCATCAAAGCCGCCAAGAGGTACGACGATGCGACGCGTGTCTACGGACTCAAATGCAAGTCCCTTGACACGCTCGAACGAAACCAATCCGCAGGGGCGATGTACGAAAGTCGAAAGGCATTTCGCAATTGCCTCGCCACAATTTCGGGTGGGCTTGAACCATGAAAAACGGAATGACCACCAAGCCTCGTTACACGCGAAAACAAAAGGCACGAAATGCTGAGCATGTCAGATCCAGACTGAAAGAAACAAGCGGGTTTTCTCTTCGCTGGAACTCAGAAATCCACGTGACGCTGTTCTTCGATAATGGCCGCCGCCTTGAATTGTACCCGACCACTATCGGTTTACAGAGCCAAGGGCATTGGCTTCGCTGGTTCGACGTCGATGCCGCCTTCTCCGAAATTCAACGGTTCTCGGATCTGCCGCCTGCGTGTGAGCCTCAGGAGGTATTGGAATGATCACCGACAAATACTGCCCCCTCGCCCGAACCTTTGGCATCGACATGAAGCCTAAGTGCATGGGCTCAGAATGTGCGTTGTACCGGGATCTGCCGCCGAGCGCATCGGAGCCAAGCTTTCAGGCCGCAATCCAACGCGAGATGGCTTCCTTGGCTCAAGATGAGGGCAAAGGTCGAAAGGCCGAGCTGTTCCACAAGAAGGCGGTATCCAACGTCAAGAAGGCTCCTGAGCGCTACGGCGTGAAGATGGAGCGCCGCGGATATTGCGGGTTGGGCGGTCGCCCATGAACGTGATCACCAACCCCCACTTACTTCCGAAGGTTCGCTCTGAGGCTCTGATGGCCGAATGCCGCAACATGCCGTGTGAGCTGCGCATTGGTACATTCATCGGCATCTCGTGCGCTAGTCCTGAAACCGTCGTCGGCTGCCATGTTGAAAAGTCGATCGGTAAAGGTACCTCGACCAAGGTCAGTGATGTGTTTGCCGCTGCTGGCTGCAGTGTCTGCCATGATCTACTGGCCGGTGTCGATCCGCGAGGCCTTATCATCCGTGAACGATATCCAGACGCCTTCTGGCTGCAGGTAATGCGCGCCCAGCAGGCAACCATGTCCCGTTGGATCATGGCCGGTCTGGTGGTTGTTCCAGATGGGGAGATCATCTGATGACCAAAATCGAATGGACCGAGCGCACGTGGAATCCGATTGTAGGCTGCAGCTTGGCATCGCCCGGCTGCACCAACTGCTACGCCATGCGGATGGCTTACCGGCTGTCCAAGAATCCTAGCACGCCGCAATACCACGGCACGGCCAAACTGGTGAACGGCAAGCCGGTATTCACTGGCAAGCTTGAGTTGGTGGAAAAGGCTCTGCTGGAACCGCTCAAGCGCAAGACACCCACCACATATTTCGTCAACAGCATGGGCGATCTGTTTCACGAAAACATGCCGGCCGAATGGATTGACCAAGTGTTCGCCGTCATGGCGCTTTGCCCTCAACACACGTTTCAGGTGCTGACCAAGCGCGCGGATCGGATGCGGGAGTATGTCGATACCCTTGTGGCCTCAAAGCGTTCGGTTGCCAGCGCTGCTATGCATGACCTTGGATTAGGGATGATGTCGGGTCTGGCCGCCGCTGGCAACGTTGCTGGTGAACCCCTGCCAAATGTCTGGCTGGGCGTGTCGACAGAGGATCAGAAGCGATGGAATGAACGCTGGCCCGAACTGGCGCGCACGCCCGCCGCTGTTCGCTTTGTCAGCGCCGAACCGTTACTCGGCCCCATTGACATGATTGGCGGCGGCAAGCTGGATCAAGTCATCGTTGGCGGCGAAAGCGGGCCGAATGCCCGTCCTATGCACCCCGACTGGGCGCGCAGCCTGCGGGATCAATGTGAGGCGGCGGGAACCGCGTTTTTCTTTAAGCAATGGGGCGAATGGCTGCCATGGGAACCAAGAACCGCACCCTTCTGGTCATCCCAGAACCTGCGGACAGACGATGGCCATGTTCTTTTCCCAGCGGATTTTGATCTGTCGACAAATTGGGATGATGGGTTGGGCTTGCTGGACTATGGGCACGCAACCTTTCAGCGCGTCGGCAAGAAAGCCGCTGGCCGGTTGCTGGATGGCCTCGAACACAACGGGTTCCCCAATGCCCTGATGGGTGATGCATGACCCGACTGTCTTGCTGCATCCCCTTCTGCCGCCGCACTGGGAAGGTGGACGATGACACGACCGAAATAATCTGCGGCAAGTGCTGGTCCACCACATCGAAACGACTGCGAAAGGTCTATTTCGCGCGCCGACGCCGGTTCTTCAAAGGCGATGTGGATCAATACCCGAAACTGATCCGCATCTGGGACAAGCTCAAGAACCAAGCCATGGAAGGGGCAATGTACTCATGACCTTTTCCCGACTTCCTCAAAAACGCCTGAGCCATAGTTGCCTGGACTAACTCGCTGACCTGAGAGGACCATTATGAGAAACAAACTCGGAGATCTAAACAACCACTTGTTCGCCCAGCTTGAACGGCTTTCCGATGAGGATTTGTCGGCTGATCAAATCGAGCAAGAGGTCAAGCGCGCCGGCGCAATGGTTGATGTTGCCGAGAAGATTACTGGGAACGCAGAACTGCAGCTCAAGGCAGCAAAGCTCTATGCGGAGCATGGAGAGAAGATCGTCGGTCATTTGCCTCAGATTGGGAAGAGCGCAGAATGAAGGGGCGGCAGATCAAATACAGTGATGATGAACTGGCGTGGATCGAGGCGCACAAGACAAACGTTCGTCGCGAGGCACATGCTGAGTTCGTTGAGAAGTTTGGTCGCAGCGACGTATCTCTCAACAACTACAAAGCACTCTGCAAACGCAAAGGTTGGATGACCGGGCGAACTGGTCGATATGAGCCAGGACGCACACCGGAGAACAAGGGCAAGAAAATGCCCTACAACGCCAACAGCGCGCGCACTCAATTCAAGAAAGGTGATGCACCTGCGAACAGCGTTCCGCTTTGGTCTGAGCGGGTCGGTAAAGACGGCTACATTGAGATGAAAGTGCCGCTGGTCAATCCTCACACCGGCCACTCAACGCGCTTCATGCACAAGCATCGTTATCTGTGGGAACAGGAAAACGGCCCAGTTCCAAAAGGCATGGCCCTCAAGTGCCTAGATGGTAACCGGACCAATACAGAACCCAGTAACTGGGAGGCTATCCCTCGCGCGCTATTGCCTCGGCTGAGCGGTCGCTGGACGCGCGGTTACGACGACGCGCCAGACGAAATCAAGCCAACCATTATGGCAGCCGCAAAGCTGAAGCACGCGATCAATGAGGCGTCCGGAAAATGACCCTCGCAGCCAAAGGAAACCCCATGAAGCCCCTCACCCTTGTTTTCCACGGGGAGAGTTGAAGCGATGGATTTACTCACGGTACAGGAAAACGTGCGAGAGCCAGCACCAATGAAGGGCCATGACGAAGCTTTCAAATGGGTAACGTCCAATTGCATCGCGCTCCGCAGAGATAACGGCGACATGGATTATAGCCTTGGTCAGATGGTCCGCGCTTTTGAAGCGGGTCGTGCCACGGTACAGGCGGACCCGGTAAGGGTGGAGGAAGGATGATGATCGGCCAAGATTGGAAAGGTGAGCATTTTATCCGCACCCAACCGCAGCAGCGCGAAGAACCGTTGATCGAGCGTATGCGCCCTCCGCCTTCGAGAGCGCCAAAGACGGCATCAAGCAAAGAGATTGCAAGGCGCCGCAGCAAGGTTCGGATGCTGATCGGAGAAGGTCTGACCGCCTCCGAAATAGGTCAGCGGCTCAATGTCCCATCAGCTACGATCTACAAGGACGCCAAGAAAATCGGGCTTAAATGCCGTCGGGCAAAGCGGAGGGACACCTAAACCATGTCCCCGCTCTACGTCAAAGAAGAGACCATCGCCAAGATGTTGGGCCACAACGTCACATGGCTACGGTCGAACTCGGCGATGTTGGAGGCGCAATACGGCTTCCCGAAGATTGACCCCGCTGTGGGCAAACGGCACGTTGAAGCTGTTGAGGAATGGGCGCGCGAACGAAACATGAGAATGAGCGCGCGTCCTGAGCGGTTGTCGGAAACCAACCAGGAGAGAAAGGATGCGTTTTAAACCAAGTGTCTGGGATGATTCAGAACCAGACTATGCGCCGTGCATGAAGCGCCGCAAAGCCAGAGGAACCTATTTCTGGCGCCCCCCGAAAAAGTATTTAGATGCCGGGTACTCCATCAGGTTATACAACCTTGAAGGCATCAAGGGAGATGGAAAGGATCTCGAAAGAGCCCGCCACTGCCGCGTTCTAACTCGTGAATTGCTGAACTGGTACGCCGGTGAAGTGAAAGGCCGTGAGGCTGGAACTTGGGGCTGGCTGATCTCGCGTTTCAAATATGACGAAATCAGTCCGATCAACGATGTAGGACCAAGCACTCGCGCCGGTTACGTGAAAGTTCTCGACAAGATCGATGCCGCTATCGGTGAGGTTATGATCTCGGAAACTGACTACGGTCGCATGGTCGAGTGGCGCAAGTTGATGCTCGATCGAGAAGTACAAGGACGCCCAGCACCCCGCTCCGATCACTATATCAAGAAGTGGTTCACCCACTGGGGGTTCGTCAATTCCTATGGGATTAAGATCGGCAAGAAACACGGGATCATGGATGATTGCCTGAGGCTCAAGGCGATCCGCAGTGAAATGCGGCTACCCAACGGCGCCAAGCGCACAGTCATTTGCACCCGCGATCAGGTCGAGGCCATTGTCGCGCGCGCCGATGAGCTTGGTCTGTGGCAGTTGTCCCTATCCGTGCTCATCCGTTTCGAGTTCATGCTGAGAGGCGTCAACGTCTACGGTGAGTGGGAACCTGCCGAGAGTGGTGAAGGCGGCATCATCCATAGAACCAAGACCAGAACACTTCGGTGGGTCAAAGGCCTGACATGGGAGATGTTCGATACAAAGGTTACTCAATTCGAAACCGTGATCAGTAAGACCGCGCGATCGATGCCAGAACCCTATGTGTTTGATCTGACCAACACCCCTGAGATTCGCCGGCGCTTGCTGGCTATTCCAGAGGATCAAAGGTTGGGGCCGGTGATCAAAATGGGTGACGGCATTCCACCTCATAGCGATCTGATGACCAAGCAGTTCAAGCGCATTGTTCGCGACCTGGAACTGCCGGACGAACTGAGGATCAGTGACAACCGCGCAGGCGGGATCACCGAGGCCAAATCTCTTGTCGATCCATTCGAACTTAGGGACGCCGCGCAACACACCCAGATCAGCACAACTGACCGCTATGTGCGTGATAGATCCACCGCGGCAAACAAGGTTGTTCGAATCCGTTCGGGCAAGTGAGAACGCAACGAGTACCAAGGTGAGTACCACATGAGTACCGGGGAAAAGAAAAAACAGAGAGCCGGTTTCCCTAACCCTCTGTTTTTACTTTGGTACCCAAGGCCGGACTCGAACCGGCACGGTATCACTACCGGGGGATTTTGAATCCCCTGCGTCTACCATTCCGCCACTTGGGCCACGTCACTTGGATTAGCCTTCAACTGACGGAAGGTCCAGAGGCAAAAAACAACCATTGGCACGTTTGTTTAAATGACAGAGGTTGACCCCTCTGCAGGTGCATGCTTTGGCTTGGCCCAACAATTGCCGGGATACTTGTACCTTATGTTGCGATCACTTTATGACTGGACCATTCGTCTGGCCGAGCATCCTCACGCGCTTTGGGCGCTGGCGGTTGTCGCTTTTGTAGAAAGCTCGTTTTTTCCCATCCCGCCGGATGTTTTGATGATTCCCATGATCCTGGCACGCCCGTCTCGGGCATGGTTGATTGCCTCGGTCGCGCTGGTGGCTTCCGTTCTCGGGGGAATTCTGGGTTATGCAATCGGTGCCTTCTTCTATGAAAGCCTCGGCCAACCTGTGCTGGAAGCCATGGGCAAGGCCCATGCCATGGAAGAGTTCAACACCCGCTTCAACGATTTTGGCTTCTGGGCCGTGCTCACCGCCGGAGTTACGCCGTTCCCTTACAAAGTGATCACGATCATGTCGGGTTGGACCGGGATGCCGTTGGGAACCTTCATCGCAACGTCGATACTCGCGCGGGCACTGCGATTCTTCGTCGTGGCTGGTTTGCTCTGGGGCTTCGGCGAACCGATCCGAGACTTCATCGAAAAACGACTTGGGCTGGTATTTACGATATTCATCGTGTTGCTGGTCGGAGGTTTCTTCCTGGTACGTTACCTATGACACGGAAATCACTGATTTTGCTGGCCGCCACAGGGTCGGCTGCCTTATTACTGGGTGCTTGGGCGTTTCAATACATCGGCGGACTGGCTCCCTGCAAAATGTGTATATGGCAGCGTTATCCGCATGGGATGGTTGTGATACTGGGTGTGCTGGCCTTTGCGTTTCCGGGCATCCGCCCTTTGCCCTTGCTAGGTGCGCTCGCCGCCGCAACAACCGCCGGGATCGGTTTGTTCCATGCAGGCGTTGAACAAGGTTGGTGGGAGGGCCCCTCGACGTGCACCTCGGGTCCAATCGGTGGACTGAGCGCCGAGGAATTGCTGGATCAGATCATGTCTGCCCCACTGGTACGCTGCGACGACATCCCGTGGGAGATGCTCGGAATTTCCATGGCAGGTTGGAACGGGCTGCTCTCAAGCGCGCTTGCATTGATCTGGATTGCTGCCTGGCGAGCGCGCTAGGCGATTATTGCTGATCCAGCTCCGCATCCCAATAGAGGAAATCGATCCAGCTGTCGTGAAGGTGGTTTGGCGGGAATTTACGGCCAATATTGCGAAGGGCCTCAGCATCAGGTTGGCGCGGCGGTTTGTTCAGAGACATCCGGGCTTGCCGCAGCGATTTCGACCCCTTGCGCAGGTTACACGGGCTGCAGGCAGCAACCACGTTCTGCCAGCTGGTAACACCACCCGCCGCACGCGGAACGACGTGATCGAAAGTAAGCTCTCCGCGGCTGCCACAGTATTGGCACTTGAATTCATCCCGCAGAAATAAATTAAAGCGCGTGAAGGCCACGCGCTTTCTGGGTTTTACATAATCTTTCAAAACAACGACCGAGGGTATTCGGATCTCGGTACTTGGGCTTCGAACCACTTCGTCGTATTCGGCAACTATGTCCACGCGGTCCAGCCACGCCGCTTTGATGGCCTCCTGCCAGGGCCAGAGAGACAGCGGATAATAGGAAAGCGGGCGATAATCGGCGTTCAGAACCAATGCCGGATGATGCCTCAGCGCACCGGGTTCCCTGACAAATTCGGTCCTGAAGTCTCCGTCCATATCAGAATCGCTCCTCGCTCTGTACTGCCCGTTTGTGACATCAGAGCGGGGAACACCCGCCCCGGCCTTAAGTTAACTATATATCGTGTTAAATCTCTGACAAGTGCCGAGTTCACACAACATCTCGGGTACTGGTTAGGACGAATCCGTAACAGATAAGTGACACTTATCCACAGGTTGCGCAGATGTGGCCCGGACGCTATGGCGGTGGCATGTCCTGGTTCATCCGCTTCAACAAACCTTTCGATGTGTTGCCGCAGTTCACCGACCGCGCCAACGCCGACTCGCCCCGCGCCACACTGTCGGACTTCATCGATCTGCCCGGCGTGTATCCAGCCGGGCGGCTGGACCGAGATAGTGAGGGCTTGATGCTGCTGACCGATAACGGGCGGCTGCAGGCACAGATATCCGATCCCAAGCACAAGATGGCCAAAACCTATTGGGTACAGGTCGAAGGCCTACCCGACGCAGCCGCACTTAAGGCGCTGCGTGATGGCGTTGAGCTTAAGGATGGTCTGACGCGTCCCGCCAAGGCGCGTTTAATTGATGAGCCTTCAGACCTCTGGCCGCGCACCCCGCCGATCCGTGTCCGTCAGACAGTACCGGATAGTTGGATCGAACTGACGATCCGTGAAGGTCGCAATCGTCAGGTTCGCCGCATGACGGCAGCTGTAGGCCATCCGACCTTGCGCCTGATCCGCGCCCGGATCGGAGACTGGTCCTTGGACGGCCTTGAGCCCGGCCAGTGGGAGAGCCTGCCGATGCCAGAGATAAGCGCCGCACCATCGCGCAAACGGGACAGACGTCCGCGCCGATGACAGGGACTGCCCCTAAATGCTAGACTGGCTTCATGAAAGTAACGCCCGACATACCCACCCCGTCAGCGATACTAGAAGCAGCTCTTTACGTGGATGATCTGGACGCGGCCGAGCGGTTCTATGGTGAGCTGCTTGGACTTTCGAAGATTCAGCGGGTGTCTGACAGGCACGTCTTCTATCGAATCGGCGGCTCGGTCCTGCTGATTTTCAATGCGGACAAGACCGAAAAGCCACCACTGAACCCCGATCTGCCTGTCCCACCTCACGGCGCGCGCGGACCCGGCCATGTATGTCTGGTTCTGACCCGACCCGAGATCGAAGTGATGCGAAAGCACCTGCTTGACTGGAACGTACCGGTGGACGCCGAATTCGACTGGCCCAATGGAGCGCACTCGCTTTATGTGCGCGACCCCTCAGGTAACTCAGTTGAGTTTACCGAGGCACATCTGTGGGATTAGCTTAGATCGAGCCGTTTGGATATCCGATCCACCGGAGTCCCATCACGAAGTGGCACACCATATTTTACCGAGAAATCGCGAAAACCCATCTTTTCATAATAATTCAGACCCAGAGTATTATCGGCCCGTATGGTCGCGTTGATGCTGCTGAAACCCAGAGCACGGGCCAATTTCTCAGTTTCCGCAAACAAGGCACGCCCTGCCCCTTTCAACACTGGCTCTCGACGGGTGAACGTCGCTATGTCGGCGCAATCATCCGGCAGGCTTTCGTGGATGCCGAGCCATTGGAAGCCAGCCACCTGACCTTTGTTATCCAGCGCAACATGGCAGCAAAGCTTGTCGGACCCTTTGAGATAGCTTTGCACAAATAGTGTTTCAGAGAATGGAAACTCAAACGCTGTCGTTCCGCCGATCTCGATGATCTGATTGAGGATGCTGCAGGCGTCTGCCACATCCTCTCTCATCATGGGGCGGATGACGATCATCTTACAGGCTCAGCTTGTCGCGCATGAAGGCCAGCGCGACGCTCAGGCCATCCGGCGCGATGCCATGGCCGGTGCCCTTCATCACATGGGCATAAATCTCTTTGAACCCGGCTGTTTGCAGCGCTTCGGCGGCCTCGGGCAGTGATTGAGGCGGCACCACATCATCGGCGTCACCATGGACCAGCAGAATTGGCATGCGGCTCACGGTTTCGTCCGGCAGCAAGTCTGGTTCCAGCAAACGGCCCGAGAAGGCGACGATCCCGGCCACCGGGTCTTCGCGGCGCGGGGCGACATGCAGGCTCATCATGGTGCCTTGGCTGAAGCCAAACAGAACGACCTGCTCTGGCAGGACATCTTCATCCACCATCAGCGCGTCCAGAAATGCGTTGAAATCCTCAACCGCCATTTCCATGCCACGTCGCGCCTCTTCTTCTGACGAGCCATCAATCCACGGGATCGGAAACCATTGAAAGCCGTTCGGCATGCCTGGGATTTGTTCCGGCGCGTCGGGCGCCACGAACAGCGTATCCGGCAGATGCTCACCCAGAGGATCAGCCAGCCCCAGCAGATCAGCACCGTTCGCGCCATAGCCATGCACAAACACCACGACCGAGCGTGTATCCCCCGAAACCGGCTCTTTCCGGAGCGCATTCAAAACCCGTGTCATCTGATCCCTTCTCTGTCTTTTGCGACCCGGTAATAGGCCCACAGCACCCGTGCCGCAACTGATCGCCACGGCGACCACGCTTCGGCCATCTGGCGCAACTCTTTGTCTTTTGGTCTTTCTGGTAAGTCGTAGAGGATGCGCGCAGCCTCTTGCAGGGCCAAGTCACCCGGTGCAATCACATCGGCACGGCCCAGCGAGAACATGGCGTAAATCTCGGCGGTCCAGACACCGATCCCTGGTACCTCGGTCAGAATTGCGACCACTTCGTCATCCGGTGCATCGCGAAGCGCTTTGTAATTGATCCGCGCCTCGGCCAACGCGCGGGCATAGCGGATTTTCTGACGGCTGAGACCTACCGCTCTTAGGTCGTCATCCGTGGCCCACACGATCTTGCGCGGGCCAGTCAATTTGGCGTCCTGCAATCGTTTCCAGATTGCATTTGCCGAGGCCACGCTGACCTGCTGACTGACAATCGCGCTGAGGAGCTGCGCAAACCCGTCCGGCTTACGCCGCAATGGCAGAGGGCCTGTTTGCTCCATCGCATAGGCCATCCTCGGGCAGGCCCCAGCCAACCATTCGGCCCCTTCATTTACGCAGTCCGGTGTTTCGATGATGCGTCCGACGGACATGCGCTCTCCGATAAATGATCCTTGTCCGCACGTTAGGCTGATGTGCCGCATATGCAACCCGCTTGTGCCGAGTCTCAATCGTAGATAACCATTCGCTCATGACAATGATCGCTGCCACCCCCGACGACAGTCAGGCCAAACGCAACGTTGCCGTTTTGGTGGCGGCGCAGGCGATATTGGGTGCGCAGATGCCGATGATGTTCATCGTCGGCGGCTTGGCCGGTCAATCGCTGGCCAGCAACGCCTGCCTTGCAACGCTGCCGATTTCACTGATCGTTCTGGGTTCGATGCTGGCGGCCACGCCGATCTCGGCCATCATGCAACGTTGGGGACGCCGCGCCGGGTTTCTTGTGGGATCAACCGCGGGTGCCACAGGCGGGGTTATCGGCGCCTATGGCCTTTACCTCGGCTCGTTCCCGATCTTCCTGATCGGCAGCTTTCTGACCGGCATATACATGAGCGCGCATGGCTTTTATCGCTTTGCCGCCGCCGATACCGCGTCCGACGCATTCCGGCCCAAGGCGATTTCTTACGTCATGGCCGGAGGGCTCGCAGCAGCTATCATCGGCCCTCAGATCGTCAAACTGACCTCACAGGCTTATGTGATCCCGTTTCTGGGCACCTATCTGGCCGTGATCGCAATCAATGTGGTTGGCTCTGCTCTGTTCTTCTTCCTCGACATCCCTACTCCGCCCAAACCCGCCGAAGATGAACCCAAAGGTCGCACACGGCTGGAGTTACTGAAAACCCCACGCATCGCAGTGGCGATCATCTGCGCCATGGTCTCTTACGCGCTGATGAACCTTGTAATGACGTCTACACCTTTGGCCGTCGTCGGGTGCGGATATACTGAAGGTGATGCCGCGGACATCGTTACAAGTCACGTGCTGGCGATGTATATTCCCAGCTTCTTCACCGGCCACCTGATCGCGCGGTTTGGGGTCGAAAAGATCGTGGCCCTCGGGCTAGCCATCCTTGGCGGTGCGGGCGTTGTCGCCCTGCAAGGTGTTGATCTTGGTAACTTCTTCGTCGCGCTGATCCTACTGGGCATAGGCTGGAACTTTGGCTTTATCGGCGCCACCAGCATGCTGGCCGACTCGCACGAAGTACACGAACGTGGACGGATGCAGGGCTTGAACGACCTGCTGGTCTTTGGCGGCGTGACCTTCGCCTCGCTTGCGTCTGGCGGGTTAATGAACTGCTCGGGCGGTTCAGCGGTCGAAGGCTGGACGGCGGTCAACCTCGCCATGATCCCGCTGCTGACCCTTGCGGGCGGCGCGCTGTTGTGGCTGGTCCTGAGGCCATCAGACCCCCAAACTGCCTGACCCTACCAGCGTCCGGTTGCTGCTGTCTTCATCAGGGAGAACCGGCGGCGGATTTCACCCTGCGCCAACGCGCCCGAAGCCACGCTCCCGGGCTGTGTCATAGCCTTCTGCAGTACCCATTCCGTCTGCCAGCCTGCATAGAACGCATGCCGCGCTTGGGTCGAGACTTCATTGCGCACGGAGCGCGCCCGCGCCAATCGGTCCAGCGCCTTTTGCGCCAACGCCCGAACGCCGTCATGTGTACCATCAAGCAAGGGAATGCGACCGCGCGCCTCAAGTTCGGGAATGGCGCGCAACCAATTTGCAATCCCCGTCGCATAACCAAAGTCACGCAGCACAGTTTCGTCTGCCGAGCCCAGAGCCTGCGCGGATACAACCATCAGAGTCCCGGCGCTATGGTTTATGTAAGCGTCAAAATGATCTTCATCCTCAAACGGATCACGATAAACATCCCAACGCCTTACAGCCACATACTCATCCAGCTGCGCCGCGAGATGCGGAGAGAGTACACGCGACAACGGCGTAACAACCTCATGCCGACGCACGATGGGGCCTTCAGCAATTTCCTGCAGGGCATCGCGCCACCATTGCAGGCGCATTTCGGCGATCATGCTTTCCTGCGTCACCCACGGCGCGCGGGCCACCTCGACGTTCAGCGCATAGATCGGGAACAGAACTGCCCGCGCCGGTACGGGTGCTGCCATCGCCGCCATGAAACGGTCTGGATCAGCCCGGTGCACCAGCGCCGCGCACGCCTTGATGTCGTCGTCGAATTCCACGCTATTCGGCTGCCGCTGACTGCGGGCTGCAATCGTTCACCAGCTTCCACTGGATCGCGTCCAACAGCGCCTCGAACGAGGCATCGATAATGTTCGCACTGACGCCAACTGTGGACCAACGCCGCCCCTGCCCGTCTTCGCTGTCGATGATCACGCGCGTGACCGCCTCGGTCCCGCCTTGAGTGATGCGCACCTTGAAGTCGACCAACCGCATATCCGACAGTATCTGCGAATACTGCCCCAAATCCTTGGCCAGAGCTTTCGCCAGCGCGTTCACCGGGCCGCGATCACTGCCGCTATCATCCAGCGACTCACTGACCGACAGCTTCTTT
Source organism: Ruegeria sp. C2 (assembly GCF_056537765.1). Taxonomy (NCBI): domain Bacteria; kingdom Pseudomonadati; phylum Pseudomonadota; class Alphaproteobacteria; order Rhodobacterales; family Roseobacteraceae; genus Ruegeria; species Ruegeria sp. C2. The sequence continues at coordinate 983,431 of NZ_JBQFRZ010000001.1, forward strand.
TCGCCATCCACTTTCACAACAACAACCGCCTCTGACAGGCTGACCATCTTGTTGTATTTGTTCTTCCGGCGCTCAACGGTCACCTTATAGCGCTTGACCTCAAAGAACTCAGGCAATTGCCCCAGCTCATCCCGCGCCAACAGCTCGAAACTGGCCTGCGCGGTGTCATAGGAATAGCCCTCGGCCTCGCGCAGTTTGATCCGTTCCAGAATGCGCCCCAGCGCCGGATCACCCGCTTCAACCGCCAATCCCGCATCGGTCAGACGTTTGCGCAGGTTCGATTGCCCAGCCTGGTTCGACATCGGAATAATGCGCGCATTCCCGACGCTTGCCGGGTCGATATGCTCATAGGTCGTCGGATCCTTGAGGATCGCGCTGGCATGCAGCCCGGCCTTATGGGCAAACGCCGACGCGCCAACATAGGCACTCTGCTTGCTGGGTACGCGGTTGAGGATGTCATCCAGCATCCTGCTGATCCGCGTCAGCCCGGCCAGTGCCTCGGGCTTCACGCCAATCTCATAACGCGAGGCATAGGGTTCTTTCAGCATCAGCGTCGGGATCAAAGCGGTCAGGTTGGCGTTACCGCAGCGCTCCCCCAAACCATTCAGTGTCCCCTGTATCTGCCGCGCTCCCGCATCGACTGCAGCCAGCGAGCACGCCACGGCATTTTCGGTATCGTTATGAGTATGAATACCCAGCCGATCCCCGGGTAGACCGGCCGCAATCACCTCGGACACGATCCGTCCGACTTCTGCCGGCAAGGCTCCGCCATTGGTGTCACACAGAACCACCCATCGTGCCCCTGCATCGAGCGCAGCGCGACAGACTTCAACCGCATATTCCGGATTGTCCTTGTAGCCATCAAAGAAATGCTCGGCATCAAACAGAGCCTCCCGCCCCTGCGCCACGATATGCGCGACCGAGGCACGAACGTTCTCGGTGTTCTCCTCCAGCGTGATACCAAGCGCATGGGTCACGTGGTAATCGTGCGATTTCCCCACGAGACAAACGGCTGGTGTTCCCGCGTTCATCACGGCAGCCAGAACGTCATCATTCTCCGCCGATCGGCCCGCGCGTTTGGTCATCCCAAACGCGGTCATACAGGCCGAAGTCTTGGGCGCGGCATCAAAAAAGGCGCTGTCAGTAGGGTTCGCCCCGGGCCAGCCTCCTTCGATGTAATCAAGCCCCAACGAATCCAGAGCCTGCGCGATCTGTACCTTCTCTGCGGTCGAGAACTGTACGCCTTGCGTCTGCTGCCCGTCGCGCAAGGTGGTGTCATAGAGGTAAAGGCGCTCTTTGATCATTCGACCGCCTCCAACTTCGCGGCATCAAAGCCAGCACCTGGCACCAATTCCACACCGTCCTTGCTCATCCGAACCTCCAGCCCTGCGGCGACATAGGCCGCCTTCAAGCGATCGACCTCAGAGAAATCCTTGCTCTGCATCGCAAGAGCGCGCGCATCGGCCAGTTTTTCTGCGTGGGATGACAGATCGGCCACGGCGGTTTGCGCCCAAGCTGCCATTTCATCCGTCAACAGCCCGACCACCTGTGCACTCGCCAGCAATAAAGCAGCGTTGCCGTCAGCAGCCAAACGATGAAGTTCAGCGATGGCACCTGCCGTGTTCATGTCATCTGCAAGCGCATCAATGACCGCAGGTGCCGCGGTGGCAGCGGGCTCGATGCCTGCTGTCAGCGCCCGCCACTTGCGCAACGTTGCCTCGGCTTCGCGTGCCTTCTTCTCGGTCCAGTCCATCGGCTTGCGATAATGGGTCTGCAGGAACACAAACCGGATCACCTCACCCGGCACACCCTTCTCCAGCAAGTCATGAACGGTGAAGAAATTGCCCAGCGATTTGGACATCTTCTTGCCCTCGACCTGCAGCATCTCATTGTGCATCCACACACGCGCGAATTCGCCATGCGGATGAGCGCATTTGCTCTGAGCAATCTCATTCTCATGATGCGGGAACATCAGATCGTTGCCGCCACCATGAATGTCAAAGCTTTCGCCCAACAGCTCATAGCTCATCGCCGAGCACTCAATGTGCCAGCCTGGACGCCCCCGGCCCCATGGGCTGTCCCAGCCGGGCAACTCATCGGTCGACGGCTTCCAAAGCACGAAATCCATCGGGTTCTTCTTGTAAGGCGCGACCTCGACCCGTGCACCGGCAATCATGTCATCAACCGACCGCCCCGACAGCGCACCGTAGTGTTCCTTCCAGCTGTCCACCGCGAACAACACGTGACCCTCGGCGACATAGGCATGCCCCTTGGCGATCAGGTCTTCGATCATCGCAATCATCTGCGCGATATATTCTGTGGCACGAGGCATCGCGTTCGGCTCCATCGCCCCAAGCGCGCCCATATCATGAAGATACCAGCCAATGGTCTCGTCCGAACGCTCCTGCACCAACTGCTCAAGCGAACCCTCGGCTCCGGCCTTCTTACGCGCCAGAGCGGTGGCGTTGATCTTGTCGTCCACGTCGGTGAAATTGCGCACATAGGTCACGTGATCAGCACCGTACACATGCCGCAACAAACGATAGAGCACGTCGAACACAACCACAGGCCGTGCATTCCCCAAATGCGCCCGGTCATAGACCGTCGGACCACAGACATACATCCGCACATTGTCGGGATCGATCGGCGCGAAATCCTCTTTCGTCCGTGTCCTTGTGTTGTGCAGTTTGATCGTCGTCATCTGGTCGTGCTCCTGAAACAGCATATACGTCACGCGTTGGCGCGGGCTTAGCAACTTGTCTCAGAGATGAAAACGAAAGAAACCGGCCCGCTTGAGAAATCAGCAGGTAATGCAGCAGATAATGATGCAAGTTTTCCGGTTCATGCGCTTTGCCTAGCACGGGATCGGTTTTGAGCCAAGCCTTGAGTTTTAGCGCCCTCAGCGGCAGTCTGCCCACCATGACCCGTGATTACGTCAATTCCGTATGCGCAGACCTGCCCGGTGCCGAACTTTCCGACCCTTGGGGTGGCGGCCACGACGCATGGAAAGTTGGCGGCAAGATGTTCGCCTGCGTCGGTTCGGTCGGCGACGGAGTTTCGATCAAGACGCCCGACATAGAGACCGCGCAGATGCTGATTGATGCCGGGATCGGCACCAAAGCCCCCTATTTTCACCGCAGTTGGGTCCGGCTGCCTTGGGAAACCGAAGTCGACGAGATGCGGCACCGTCTGGTCACCTCGTACGACATTGTCCGCGCATCGCTGACCAAGAAAGTGCAATCTGGCTTGCCGCCACGAAGCTGATTGACAAAGCTGCGGCGCTCTGCCCCATTCGGCGTAAGGACCGGAGGGCGCGTCATGAAATTATCGCATCGCATCACGCATCTGACAGGCGGTGGATCGGATGGATGGGACGTTTTCTACCGCGCGCGCCGGATGATCGGCGAAGGTCGCGCGGTCACCGAACTGACCATTGGCGAACATGATATCCGAACCGATCCTTCAATTCTGGCTGCGATGGATGCCTCTGCCCGTGACGGTCACACCGGCTATGCCATGGTGCCCGGCACAGACCTGCTGCGCGATACAGTCGCTGCCCGCGTTCAGCTGCGCACCGGGGTCAGAACAACACGTGACAACGTAATGATTACGCCGGGTGGACAGGCCGCGCTATTCGCTGCGCATACGGCGCTCTGCGATCCTGGTGATGTTGGCCTGTATCTCGATCCTTATTATGCCACCTATCCCGGCACAATTCGCGGGGCCGGTGCTATTGCCAGACCCATCGCAACCCGTGCAGAAGATGCGTTTCAACCGCGCGCGCAGGATATCGACGCGGCCGCTGACGGCGCGGTATCGCTGCTGATCAACACGCCGAACAACCCAACGGGAGTGGTGTATTCCACCGAAACGCTCTCGGCCATTTCGAAGCTTTGCGAGCGCCGCGATTTGTGGCTGATCTCGGATGAAGTCTATGACACTCAGGTCTGGGACGGCACCCATGTCTCGCCGCGCGCCCTGCCCGGCATGGCCGAGCGTACATTGGTGATCGGATCAATGTCGAAATCTCACGCCATGACAGGCTCACGCTGTGGCTGGATCGTCGCGCCGGAGGAGGTGATCGAACACCTGATCAACCTTGCCACCCATACGACATACGGAGTGCCCGGTTTCATTCAGGACGCCGCCAGCTTTGCCCTGAGCGCCGGTCACGAACTGGAAGATCGGATATCCGAGCCATTTAGACGTCGCCGCGCATTGGCGCTTGAAGTGCTGGGCGCGCAACAAGCCGTTGGTTTGATCCCGGCACAAGGAGCGATGTACCTGATGCTCGATATCCGCGCCACCGGCCTCAGCGGAGAAGCCTTTGCCAACGCACTATTGGACACCCATTCCATCGCCGTTATGCCCGGTGAGAGTTTTGGGACCGCCGCCGCCGGACACGTCCGTGTCGCCATGACGATAGCGGATGAGAAGTTTGCCGCCTCGCTGAAATTGCTCTGCGATTTCGCTGCGCAGTTGGCCGGAGGAGTTCAGACAGCTACCGCCTGATGCCCGGATCAGAACCGGAACGTGGTCCGCAAATTGAACACATTTGCATCCAGACCTCGGCCCGAGGTTGGAATATCATCGAAATCCTGTCGCAAAGCCTCGCCACTGATGACGAACCGATCGCCTAGCGGATAGGCAACACCGATCCCGTAAACGGCAGCCGTGTCGCTATCACCCGAGGTACTGGCGCGTGCGGTGCCCACCACCACATAGCCGAGGGCCGGGCCAAAATCGTACCCGCCGCGCAGCTTCAGGCGAGACATACTATCGAGGCTTCCCTGAGACTGACCCAGATCAAGGTTCAGGCGGTTATATTCCAGTTCACCACCCAGAACGAAATTGCCAAAATCGTAGTCGTAACCGATAAGCGGTCCAAAGCTGCCACCGCTGCCCCCTGCACCACCAGATCCATCTACATCCGCATAACCAAAACTGAACCCGGCATAGGCACCGGTCCAATCCTCGGCCAGAACGGGCCCAGCTACCGCGAACAGTGCTGCGACAAATGTGGCCTTTATCGATTTCATTCAGACCTCCGAACCTATGGTGCCGGTCTGGGCGGATTGGCGGGGCTGCGTTTCAACACCTTGCAGCAATGATTATAACTTAAACTCTCGCGCTTTCGTTAATTAACTATGTACAGAGTAACAGATTTCTAGCGTAACGGGAAAAACATTTTCTCACGCTTAGTTGTGGTTCCATGACTAATTTCTGATAAAAATATCCATACCCAAGTCGCAAACGGGACAGATTATGTCGCCCGGTATTGGAACACTCAGGACACCAGACTGAGGGCACGCATGCAAAGTGATGTCGGAAAAATACGCCTGATCAGCCGCACCATTGGTGCGGATCGGGGACGTGCGGCACGCGGCAGGCCAGCGACACGCTGATCACACCTGAATATACGCTTGCAATCTCAGAACCGGACTCAATTCTATGAACGATCAAACCCGTAATTCCTCCCGCAGTGGTGGGCGCGCTGCGCGCCGTGCTGCCCGCGCCACGGCACTGCCAGAGCATCTCCGCCCCATCCGTCCCGGAATGGAAGGCGGTGTCCTCAATGTCCTGACCCAGGCCCAGATCGAGCGCATCCACGAGGCTGCCCTGACGGCGCTCGAAACCATCGGTCTGGCAGATGCGCCGCAAAGCGGTATCGATTATCTGACCGCCGCCGGGTGCACATTGGGCGACGATGGCCGCATTCGTTTTCCGCGTGCGCTGGTGGAAGATACGATTGCCAAGGCCAATCGCTCGGTCACGTTGTACAGTCGGGATGGAAAAACCGATCTGGAACTGACTGGTACCAAGGTTCACTATGGCACGGCCGGTGCTGCGGTCAGCATGGTCGATGTCCAAGGACAGGAATATCGTGACTCAACCGTCCAAGATCTACACGACGCCGCGCGTATCTGCGAACAGCTTGAAAACATTCACTTTGTTCAGCGCCCGATGGTCTGCCGCGATATCCCTGACAACCTTGAGATGGACCTGAACACAATCTACGCCGCGTGTTCGGGCACCTTCAAACACATCGGCACTTCTTTCACAGAACCCAGCCATGTCGCACCGGCAATGGAGTTGATCCACATGATTGCCGGTGGCGAGGACGCCTATCGCGAGCGACCTTTCGTGTCGAACTCGAACTGCTTTGTTGTTCCGCCAATGAAATTTGCGACCGAAAGCTGCGAAGTGATGGAGGAATGCATCAAGGCCGGGATGCCCGTTCTGCTGCTTTCCGCTGGCATGGCCGGTGCTACCGCGCCCTCAACCATCGCCGGAGCGATCATGCAAGCTACCGCTGAATGTCTGGCTGGACTGGTTTATGTAAACGCCGTAAGTCCCGGTGCTCCGGCGATTTTTGGCACCTGGCCCTTTGGCCTCGACCTGCGGACGGGCGCGATGTCTATCGGATCAGGCGAGCAAGCCTTGCTGACCGCTGGATGTGCGCAAATGCATCGCTTCTATAATCTGCCCGGCGGTGCCGCTGCGGGCGCATCGGACTCGAAACTGCCCGATATGCAAGCCGGGTGGGAGCAGATGTGTTCCAACGTCATGGCAGGCCTGTCGGGTCTGAACATGGTGTACGAAGCGGCTGGCATGCACGCCTCTCTGCTAGGCTTTTGCCATGAAAGCCTCATCCTCAGCGATGATCTGATCGGTCAGGCGCAGCGCTGCGTGCGCGGCATTGAGGTCAGTGATGAAACGCTCGCGCTGGATCAAATCGCCGAGGTCTGCATGGGTGGCCCCGGGCACTATCTGGGTACGGATGCGACGCTCAGCCGGATGCAGGCAGATTACGTCTATCCGACTTTCGGCGACCGGACCTCGCCCAAGGAGTGGGCGGAACTCGGAAAGCCCGATCTGATCGAAAAGGCCATCGCTCGGAAGGAAGAGATCTTGGCGACCCCTTCCATGGCTCGGTTCGATCCGGTTCTGGATGCTGAACTGCGCAGCAGGTTCAACATTCACTTGCCTACGTAAGATGTTGAAAACAGGCAGCTCGATGCATATCGAGCTGCCTTCTTTATCGCTACGTTCACCCGTTGGATGGCGGTAGCAACCCTGCTTCCTGCGCGACCGCGATCTCTTCGGGATCCAACGCTCCGTCCCCATTGGCATCCATCAGCGCAAAGCCATCGGCATCGACACCAGGTACAACCGCCTGCACTTCTTCGATGGTCAGAACCCCGTCGCCATTTGTGTCAGCCGTTCCCTGTGCCAGAGCCATCATCGGCAGTCCAAAAGCCAGAGTGGAAAGTATCGCCAGTTTCTTCGGTTCCATTTGTGCCTCCTGAGTGTGTTTTAGGTGTATTTCTCGTCCGGACAGGCACCACAAAACGCCTCTTGATCACACAGGTCACCCGCATTCCGCGATCCCAAGCCATTCAGGCCAATCTCTGCGTGTTTGACTGAGTCGCATCTGCAAAGCCCTGCCGGGCAAAACGGCCAACTGAAGATTAGGCAAGCTTTACCCGATGAAAGGCGTGCGATCCGGCAAGGGTCTGCTGAAAAGACCGACTCGGCGGCCCAAAAAAGAAAGGGGGCCGAAGCCCCCTGTCAGTTTCGCCTTCCAGGCTCATTTCGTTGACCGCCCGGTGTTTTTTTGCCTGCGGCCTGGACTGCGCATGGGGCGAGCGCACCCGCCCCGTGAGAGAGTGGGAGGGAGCAAATATTCCGCCCCACCCTGTTCCCGGCCAACACGGGCATGTCGGCCGAGTGGACCAAGGCATCGATGGTAAGTCTCAGCGCCTTGCTCCGTATTCGTCGGGGTCGGTACCTGTGGCAGCTATCCGACCCCTGCACCCCGGGTTGCCGGGGCGCTAAACTCAGCTACACCCGCTTGTTGCACCGCAAGTGTTGCATTTCATGCAGGTGCCGTTGCGCACCAACGTGTAGTTTCCACATTCACCGCAGGGATCGCCCTCGTATCCTTGCATTTTGGCCTTGGTGCGGGCGTCCATTCCGGTCGCAACCACCGTTTCAGCAGGCGCTTCAAAAGTGGCTGCGGTTTCGGTCATGCCGGTCACATCAGCCTGACCGCCGTTGAAGACCATCAGGTCCTGCGGCAGACGTTTGCGCAGATAGCCAGTAGAGCTGATTTGCTTCAACACTTCCAAGGACTTGGTCGCCGCGCTTTCACTGATCTCCGAAACATTTGACAAACCGTCTTCCTCACCTCGCCCCAGATCGTCGAAGGTGGCCCCTTCGGGTTTCACATGGGCCAGATCGGTGCGGTCCAGATAGGACACAGCCAGTTCGCGGAAGATGTAGTCGAGGATCGACGTCGCGTTCTTGATCGAGTCATTGCCCTGCACCATTCCCGCCGGTTCGAACTTGGTGAAGGTGAAGGCGTCGACGAACTCTTCCAGCGGCACGCCGTATTGCAGGCCAACAGAGACCGCGATAGCAAAGTTGTTCATCATCGCTCGGAAGCCAGCGCCTTCCTTGTGCATGTCGATGAAGATTTCGCCCAGCTTGCCGTCTTCGAACTCACCGGTGCGTAGGTAAACCTTGTGGCCACCAACGATCGCCTTCTGGGTATAACCCTTGCGGCGATGGGGCAGTTTCTCGCGATGGCTGCGGATCATCTCCTTGACCACAACCTTCTCGATCACCTTCTCGGCCAGAACGACAGCTTTTTCCTGCGTCGAACCGCTTTCCAGAACTTCTGCCGCTTCGTCGTCATCCTCGACCAGCGCCGCCGCCAGAGGCTGCGACAGTTTCGAGCCGTCACGATAAAGCGCATTGGCCTTCACACCCAGCGACCAGCTGAGTTCGTATGCTTTCTGGCAATCCTCGATGGTCGCGTCATTCGGCATGTTGATCGTTTTCGAGATCGCGCCCGAGATGAAGCTCTGCGCCGCTGCCATCATGGTGATATGACTATCAACCCCAAGGAAACGCTTGCCTTTTTTACCACACGGGTTGGCACAATCGAAGATCGCGTAATGCTCTTCCTTCAGGTGCGGCGCGCCTTCCAGCGTCATGGTTCCGCAGACGTGGTCGTTCGCTGCGTCGATATCGGCTTTGGTAAAGCCCAGATGGCGCAGCAGATCGAAGGTCGGGTCGTTCAGCTTGGTTGCCGGGATGCCCAGAACACCGGTGCAGAAATCCTCGCCCAGCGTCCACTGGTTGAACACGAACCGGATATCAAAGGCCGACTCCAGCGCGGCGTCCACTTTCGCCAGTTCATTGGGGCCAAAGCCGTGGCCAGTCAGAGAAGTGTGGTTGATCCCCGGCGCGTTGCCGATGGTGCCGTGACCAACCGCATAGCCCACGATTTCTTCGATCTGAGCCGAGGAATAACCCAGCTTTTCCAGCGCCGACGGCACCGAGCGGTTGATAATCTTGAAGTAACCGCCACCGGCCAGCTTTTTGAATTTAACCAGCGCAAAATCGGGCTCGATCCCGGTTGTGTCGCAGTCCATCACCAGACCAATAGTGCCGGTCGGTGCGATAACTGTGGCCTGCGCGTTGCGGTAGCCGTTCTTCTCACCGAGGTTCAGCGCCTCATCCCAAGCCGACATGGCCAGATCGACCAGACGTTTGTCCGGGCAATTGCCGTGGTCCAGAGGCACCGGCTTCACGGCCAGCTTCTCATAACCGTCGGTCACACCTTGCGACGCACGGCGGTGGTTACGGATGACGCGTAGCATGTGATCGGCGTTGCGCTCATATCCTTTGAACGGGCCAAGCTCGCCTGCAATCTCCGCCGAGGTCGCATAAGCCACACCGGTCATGATCGCGGTCAGCGCGCCACAGATCGCCCGGCCCTCGTCCGAGTCATAGCTGTAGCCCATGTTCATCAGCAGACCGCCAATATTGGCGTAACCCAGACCCAAAGTACGGAAGTCATAGGACAGTTGCGCGATTTCCTTCGACGGGAACTGCGCCATGGTCACCGAGATTTCCAGCGTCAGGGTCCACAGGCGCGAAGCGTGCATATAGTCCGCCGCCTGGAACTCACCATCCTTGAGGAAGGTCAGCAGGTTCATCGACGCCAGGTTACAGGCCGTGTCATCGAGGAACATATATTCCGAGCACGGGTTCGAGCCGCGAATCTCACCATCTTCGGGGCATGTGTGCCATTCGTTGACGGTATCGTGGAATTGAATGCCCGGATCGGCACAGGCCCAAGCGGCGTGGCCAACTTTCTCCCAAAGGTCCCGCGCCTTGACGGTGCGAGCGACCTTGCCGTCGGTGCGGTTGATCAGTTCCCAATCGGCATCTTTCTCGACAGCGGTCAGGAACGCATTGGTCACGCGGATCGAGTTGTTCGAGTTCTGACCCGAGACCGAGCTATAGGCCTCCGAATCCCAGTCCGTGTCGTAAGTCGGGAACTCGATGCTGTCGTGACCCTGCCGCGCATAGTCCAGCACGCGCTTGATGTAAGTTTCGGGGATCGCAACTTTTTTCGCCTCACGCACCGCTTTCTTCAAACTATCATTCTTGTTGGGCTCATACGCATCGTCCTGCGCACCGTCCCAGCTGCGGATGGCCTCGAAAATGCCATTCAGCATCTTCTCGTGCATCTTTGATCCCGCAACGATCGAGGCAACCTTCTGCTCTTCGATCACTTTCCACTCGATGAATTGCTCGATATCCGGGTGATCCGCATCGACGATTACCATCTTTGCTGCGCGACGGGTTGTCCCGCCCGATTTGATCGCGCCGGCGGCGCGGTCACCGATCTTGAGAAAGCCCATCAGGCCCGAGGACTTGCCGCCACCCGACAGCGCCTCGCCCTCAGCCCGCAGATGGCTGAAGTTGGTCCCGGTACCTGAGCCGTATTTGAACAGGCGCGCCTCGCGCACCCACAGATCCATGATACCGCCTTCGTTGACCAGATCATCATCTACGGACTGGATGAAGCACGCATGCGGCTGCGGGTGCTCGTAAGCCGATTTCGATTTGGTCAGCTTGCCGGTTTTGTAGTCAACATAATGGTGACCCTGCGCCGGACCGTCGATTCCATATGCCCAGTGCAGACCGGTGTTAAACCACTGCGGCGAGTTAGGCGCGGCGCGCTGGGTTGCCAGCATATACCGCATCTCATCAAAGTAAGCGCGCGCGTCGTCCTCGGTCGAGAAATAGCCGCCCTTCCAGCCCCAATAGGCCCAAGCACCAGCCAAACGGTCGAACACCTGCTTTGACGAAGTTTCACCATCGAATTCAGCGTCATCAGCGGGAACAGAGCGCCACAGGAACTCAGGGACGTCCTTCTCCTTGACCTTTTTCAGCTTGGACGGAACACCCGCCTTGCGGAAATACTTCTGCGCGATGACGTCGCTGGCTACCTGGCTCCACTTCGCGGGAACCTCGATCTCGTCCAAGCGGAACACGATGGTGCCATCCGGATTGCGGATCTCGGACGTTGCGGACACAAAATCCAGCTCGGCATATGCATCCTGCCCCGGTTTGGTGAATTTTCTTTCAATCTTCATGTCCGCTGCCCCAGCTTCACGTTGTCCAAAATTCTCAACCCCGACACCAAATCTTGTGTTGCGGGGTGCCGCCCGCACAACCGATTCAACAAAGGCACAAAGGACCTAGCGCTGCCCGTTACAGCGCAGAACCGCTTACGCAGTCGCACGTTATATTGGTTTGCTGTCCGTCCCTTGCCCGACGCCCGCTTCCGGTCATTACCTACCAGATTTAGTGGCTCTCTCATCGGTCTATACAATCTGACGTATATACCCATAGTTGGTCAACGGGCTTTTTGGGTCATTTTTGAAATCTTTTGGCTTGACCCAATCTGACAAACAGGCGGGAAATCGCCGGTCGATGATTCCTCCACAGGCCGGTCACCCGGATCAATCACGCACGAGCCATTAGTCCCAAATTGATTTCCCGTTTTGAACGCCACAGTTACGCGAAATTGATCAAGCACGCGGCCATTAAGAACACTATTAGAGAATCATCGTCTACTCTGCTGAACACATGGCATAGTCAGCGTGTTGTGTTTTTTCTGTACGGGATTTTATTCCGCCATGCGCCTGCTGCTTCTGTTGCCCCTTCTGGCCCTGACCGTGTCTTGTGCATCACAAGAGGCGCTGCTTGCCTCGCGCAGCGCTCAGTTCCCAAGTTATCCAGTAAGCTTGTTCAACACCTTCAAGACAGATTGCTCCGGCCCCGGTGACAGCTATCGGAAAACCAGTTCAAACAGCTATGAGTGCCACGAGACACTGTCCCCTGAGGCCACCGCCTATCTGATTCTCAGCTATGACGGTTATCCGCAGAATCTGCCTCAGATCGTGACACGGCTGAGCTCGACAAAAAACCAACAAGGCTATCGCGTAGATGCCGAGTTGTTTTTCCTTGTTCCGCAGAAAAGCGGCAAAACGCTAAGGATTCCGGTAGAAAGCAAGGATTTGGATCGCGATTTTTCGCGCCTCTACAACACTTTCGGCGGAACGCCGGTGTAAGCTGAGAGAAGTGGTCGGGGCGGCAGGATTCGAACCTACGACCCCCTGTACCCAAAACAGGTGCGCTACCAGACTGCGCCACGCCCCGGACCGTGCGCCTTCCTAAACGCGGCAATCTGATTTGAAAAGCCCTAACAGGGCCAAATTGCGGGACCTTGCGAAAAAACTTCGTGTCGCATCTGAGTTCCGGGCCGAATGCCATAGCGTGCAGCGAGCCCTGCATTGATTTCAAGCACAGCATAGACCGAATCGCCGCCCTCGATCGGGGTCAGATCGCCAGGAACGGCCCCTTCATGCACGCGCGTCACCGCGCCAGCGCGATCCACAAAAATCATGTCGAGCGGAATCAGTGTGTTCTTCATCCAGAATGCCACGCGTTGCGGCGGATCGAAGATAAACAACATCCCCGACCGGCTGGGCATGCTCTCACGGAACATCAATCCGCGCGACCGTTCCTCTGGGGTCACTGCCAGTTCGATGTCGAACCGAACCTGCGCCGCATCATTTCGCAGCTCAACCCGGTCAGCACGACACTCGGCCCAGGCGGTCCCAGAGAACAGAACCGTGAGAGCAATTGGAGCTGTCGCGAATTTCTTCATGTACTGCTTAACTGTTCAGTGCCGCTTCCCAGGCTAGCACCTGAGCGGCCATGCGCCCGCGCTTGCCATCGATGACCCGCATGGCCAGCGCCTCGCCCGGTTGCAGATCAGCAAGGCCCGAGCGACGCAGAACCTCAATATGAAGAAACACATCTTCGCTGCTGCCGAACACGTTCGCAAACCCGAAACCCTTGCCCTTATCGAACCATTTGACCCGCGCAGCCTCGAGCGGCGCGCTTCCGATCACGTTCGGATCAAGCTCGGCAAAATCGGCAAGCATCATGGTCTCGGCACGAACCGGTGGGTCCACACTGACGACCTCGACCGCTTGAACACCGCGGTCGGTCTTGTGGGTCATGATCTCGATCCCGGCCCCGTCCGCGACCGAGCTTTGACCGAAATTCCGCAAGACGTTGACGTGCAACAGAATATCCGGCCCACCTTCGTCGGACACAACAAATCCGTACCCCTTGGCGGGGTCGAACCATTTTACGTGTCCACGAACGCGGTACATGCTGTTCAGATCTTCTGGCACTGTTTTCCCATCACGAAGATTACCAAGTCGTTAAGGGTTTGTTGTTTATGGTATTGGCCCGCAAATTCAAGCTGAAAAAAGCCTTTGTTTACCGACTGTTGCATTTCACGATACGCGAACGTCACGGATTTAACCTCTGCACTTGCCAGTTAGATGCGTCACCGTCACGTCTCCACTGAAACCGATCATGCAGCCGAAAGGCTCCGTCGGCCCAAAACTCAATCTCAACAGGCACCAATCGATACCCACCCCAGAATTTAGGGCGCGGCGGATTCGTTCCCAGCTTGGCCGTCACTTTAGCCACTTCGGCCATCAGAGTTGCACGGCTTTCAAGCGGTTGCGACTGATGCGACGCCCAAGCCCCTAGTCTACTCTTGAGCGAGCGCGATGCATAGTATTCATCCGCCTGCGGACCGTCCTCGCGGGTGATGGTACCACGAACACGAATTTGACGCCGCAAAGATTTCCAGTGCATCACGAAGGCTGCCTTGCCGGCGTCATCGAGTTCCTGGGCTTTGGCGCTGTGATAATTGGTATAAAAGACAAACGCGTCTTTTTCGATTTCCTTCAGCAATACCATCCGGACATTGGGTAGACCCTCTGGATCCACGGTCGCCAGCGCAATCGCGTTCGGATCGTTTGATTCTGTCTTCTCTGCCTCAGCCAGCCACCGTCCCGCAATTTCAAACGGATCGGCCCCGGCAAAGATGCCACTGCGCTCGTTCATTTCCATCCCCTGGAAACAGTTGAACCTGACCCTAAGGCGAGAACCCGCTGCGGGCAAGAGCGCATGGCCTTGATGCAGGCCAATCAATGGCATAAACCAACCGAACATAACGCGACGACATGCGGAGAACCGAAGATGTCAAATCAGTTGATGGCCGGAAAACGCGGCCTCATCATGGGACTGGCCAATGACAAATCAATCGCATGGGGAATCGCCCGCGCCTTGTCCGATGCCGGGGCCGAACTGGCCTTTTCCTATCAGGGTGATGCCCTGAAGAAACGTGTCGACCCTTTGGCGGCGCAACTGGGCAGCGAGGTCGTTTTGCCCTGCGATGTTAGCGACGAAGAATCAATCGATGGGCTGTTCGCAGCACTCGAACAGAAATGGGGTAAGCTGGATTTCGTCGTGCACGCCATCGGCTTCTCCGACAAGAACGAGCTGCGCGGCCGCTATGTCGATACCAGCCGTGCGAACTTCAAGCTGACCATGGACGTGTCGGTTTATTCGTTTACCGCAGTCATGCAGCGCGCCGAAAAGCTGATGACCGAGGGAGGCTCCGCCATCACGCTTACCTATTACGGTGCCGAGCAGGTGATGCCGCATTATAATGTCATGGGCGTCGCAAAGGCCGCGCTTGAAGCTTCGGTGAAATATCTTGCCGAAGACCTCGGTAAGGATGGCATTCGTGTGAACGCGATCTCGGCCGGTCCGATCAAGACGCTCGCAGCCAGCGGCATCGGTGATTTCCGGTACATCATGAAGTGGAACGAGTATAACTCGCCCCTGCGCCGCAACGTCACGATCGACGACGTAGGCAACTCAGCGCTTTACTTGCTGTCTGATCTCAGCAGTGGTGTGACCGGTGAAAACCTGCACGTGGATTCGGGCTATCACATTGTCGGCATGAAAGCCGTTGACGCACCAGACGTTGAGAAGGGTTAACACATGAGCGCCAAGGATCGCCTGCCCCACGAAAAAGGCTTTCACATCAGCTGGGACCAGATTCACCGCGACTCGCGCGCCTTGGCATGGAGGCTTGACGGGCAAGGCCCCGACGACGGCGCATGGCGCGCCGTCGTGGCCATCACTCGCGGTGGCATGGCTCCTGCGATGATTGTCAGCCGCGAACTCGACATTCGCACCGTCGATACCGTCAGCGTGAGATCCTATCACCATCAGGAACAGGGCGAGGCCGAGGTACTGAAGGCTCCTGACGCCGATTTGATGGGAGATGGCGAGGGCATTCTGATCATCGATGATCTGGTCGATAGCGGCAAGACGCTGGAACTCGTGCGTGAGATGTACCCCAAAGCTCATTTCGCCACCGTATATGCCAAACCCAAAGGCCGCCCGATGGTTGATACCTTCATTACCGAGGTCAGCCAGGACACGTGGATCTTCTTTCCGTGGGACATGGCCCTGCAATATGTCGAGCCCTATCGCGGCACCGACTGACCTTTTTTTGCTGTTCAAGAAACCTCGGATCGCGGGGCGGAGCCTCGCAAAAGGACTGTCCTGCCATGGCTCAGACACGCACCAGCGCCACCTTCCCTCCACCGGTGATGGAGGCGCGTCGCTGGCTTGACGGCGTTACGTTTTCCGAAGATCGGCCTTTGATCAATGTCAGCCAGGCGGCGCCGGTTGACCCGCCACCACTGGCACTGCGACAAGCGATGGCAGAATTCGCCGTATCGCAAGACAGCGCTCATCTCTACGGCCCTGTTTTGGGTAACGATGATCTTCGGACCGAGCTTGCCGCGCAGATCAGCGCCCACTACGAAGCACATGTCACCGCCACCCAGGTGGCGATCACTTCCGGCTGTAACCAAGCCTTCTCGGCCGTCATTTCTGCAATCACCGATCAAGGGGATGAAGTCATCCTGCCAACCCCATGGTATTTCAACCATAAAATGTGGCTTGATATGGCCGGGGTCACGGCCATCGACCTGCCCACTGGCGATGATCTTCTACCCGACCCAGACAAGGCGCACGCTCTGATCACTGACAAAACGCGCGCGATTGCGCTGGTTACCCCGAATAATCCCGGTGGTGTAGAATACCCTGCTGGGTTGGTGCGCGCGTTCTATGACCTCGCGCAGGAATTCGGTCTGCGTTTGTTGGTCGATGAGACCTATCGCGATTTCGACAGTCGCAGCGGCCCTCCACATGAGCTGTTTCAGCAGCCCAACTGGGACGTCACGCTAGTCCACCTCTATTCATTCTCGAAGGCCTATCGGCTGACGGGTCACCGCGTCGGTGCAATTGCGACCAGTCCTGCCCTGTCGGCCGAGATTGAGAAGTTTCTCGACACTGTCGCGATCTGCCCCGGTCAAATCGGGCAGTTCGCCGCGCTCTGGGGCATGCAGAACCTGTCACAATGGGTCGCGGGCGAGCGGGATGAAATCCTCGACCGCCGCGCAGCGATCACGGAAGGCATGCCACGCCTTACCGAAAAGGGCTGGCGTTTGCTGGGTCTGGGTGCGTATTTCGCTTATCTCGAACACCCGTTCGATATTCCCTCGGACGAATTGGCGAAACGGTTGGTGGCCGAGGCCGGGGTTCTGCTGCTGCCCGGCACGATGTTCATGCCCGACCATGACCCGGCCGGAAAGCGGCAGGTCAGGGTCGCGTTTGCCAATCTCGACCGCGCCGGGATCGCGCAATTATTCGACCGGCTGCAGGGCTTGTCCATCTGAGCTTGCCCCCCCGCGCCGTGCATCGTATTCAGGGCCGCAACCAACAGGGCAGACACTCGCCAATACAACCAAGAGGGCACCATGGCCGCAGGCATGAAAAACCTATCCAAGACCTTTGTATGGATCCTTATGGGTCTTTTAATGCTGGGCCTTGCAGGATTCGGTGCGACCAGCCTGACGGGCACGGTACGTACCGTGGCTCAGGTCGGGGATGAAAGTGTTTCGGTCGACGAATACTTCCGCGAATTGCAGCGCGAAATCCGCGCGGTCGAGGCCCAGACCCGCCAGCCGATGCAAATCTCGCAGGCCATTGATCTGGGTCTGGATCAACTTGCCTTGTCCCGACTGATCGCACTCGCTGCCCTGGACAATGAGGTAGGTCAGCTCGGAATCTCGATTGGCGATGAAAACCTGCAGCGCGAGATCGTGCAGATCCCCGCCTTTCAGGGCGTCGATGGCACATTCGACCGCGAAGCCTATGACTTTCAACTGGATCAGGTCGGCATGTCCGATGCTGAATTCGAGTCTGACCTGCGCAAGGAATCTGCACGTACCATCGTTCAGGGCGCGGTCACGAGCGGAGTCGAAATGCCTCTGACAATGACCGAGGCGTTGTCGAACTATGTCCTCGCCCGCCGCAGCTTTACCGTCGCGACTTTGTCTGCCGATGCGCTTGAAACTCCGGTTGCTGAGCCAACGGATGAGCAGGTGCAGACCTATTACGACGAAAACGGCGATCGCTTTACCCTGCCCCGCACCAAACGCCTGACCTACGCCATTCTGTCGCCCGAGATGTTATTAGACACGGTTGAGGTCGATGAGGACTCACTGCGCCGTTTGTATGATCAGCGTGCAGATCAATATCAGCAGCCCGAACGCCGTCTGGTCGAACGCCTGACCTATCCCAGCGAAGAGGCCGCGACCGAGGCATTGGCGCAGCTGGAAGTTGGCGGTGCTGACTTCGAGCAGTTGGTTCGCGATCGTCAGCTTGATCTCAGCGATGTGGATTTGGGAGATGTGACCCGCGAAGACCTGGGCGAAGCCGCAGATGCAGTCTTCGCCGCCGAGATCGACGATGTCGTTGGTCCTTTGCCGTCCACCTTCGGCCCTGCCTTGTTCCGCATAAACGGCTCGCTGGCTGCGAACAACGTGACATTCGAAGAAGCTGAGCCCGAGCTGCGCGAAGAACTGGCTGCCGAGCGTGCGCGCCGTCAAATCGAAGCGCAGGCCGAAGACATAAATGACCTGCTGGCAGGCGGCGCAACGCTGGAAGAGCTGGTTGACGAGACCGAGCTTGAGCTGGGTCAGATCGACTGGACGCAACAAAGCGATGAAGGTGTCGCCGCCTATGACGGATTCCGCGAAGCCGCGGTCGCCATTCAGGAAGACGATTTCCCTGAGGTCGCATTCCTCGAAGATGGATCGCTCTTTGCCATGCGTTTGGATGAGGTTCTGCCCGAACGTCCCGAACCATTGGAAAGCGCGCGCGCTCGGGTTGCCGGTGCCTGGGTGCAGGATGAGACTGCAAAAGCACTGCAAAACCAGGCCAATTCGATCCTGACGCAACTTGCGGCGGATGGCGATTTCACCGCGACTGGTCTGCCCTTCCGCGTCGAAAACGCTTTGACCCGCACCGCGTTTCTTGAGGACGTGCCTGTCGATTTCATGACTCAGGTCTTCGAAATGGACCCTGCTGAGCTGCGCGTCATTCCCGGCAATGGCACTGCACTGATCGTGCGGCTGGACGAAGAGCTGCCCCCGGCGGAGACCGATGAACAACGCCGGATGCAGGACGCGCTGGCCGCACAGATGAATCAGGCGCTGGCACAGAACATTTTTGATATCTACGTGCGTGACGCTCAAACGCGTGCGCGCCCCGTGCTGGATCAGCAAGCGCTGAACGCAGTGCGTTCAAGCTACTAGAAGAGACATCAGATGGCCCTGACACCGGATTTCGACAGTTTCGCGCGCGCCTATGACGCGGGCGAAAATCAGGTCGTCTATACCCGCCTTGCCGCCGATCTGGATACGCCGGTTTCGCTGATGCTCAAGCTGACGGGGGCGCAGAAGGATGCCTTCATGCTCGAGTCGGTGACCGGGGGTGAGGTGCGCGGGCGCTATTCGATCATCGGTATGAAGCCCGATCTGGTCTGGCGCTGTCATGGCGAAGCTTCAGCCCTGAACCGGTCTGCCCGGTTCGACGCCGAAGCGTTTGAACCGCAGAATGGCAACCCGATGGACAATCTGCGCGACTTGCTGGCCGAAAGCCGCATCGCGCTGCCGGATGATCTGCCGCAGGCGGCTGCCGGGCTGTTCGGTTATCTGGGGTATGACATGGTGCGGCTGGTGGAGTACCTGCCGGATGTGAATCCCGATCCCTTGGACCTACCGGACGCGATCATGCTGCGCCCGTCGGTCATCGCCGTATTAGATGGCGTCAAAGGCGAAGTCACCGTTGTATCGCCCGCATGGGTCAGCGAAGGCCAAACCGCCAAAGCCGCTTATGCGCAAGCAGCAGAACGCGTGATGGACGCCGTGCGTGATCTGGAACGCGCGATGCCTGCTGAGACGCGCGATCTGGGCGAGGCGATTGAAGTTGGACCGCCTGTGTCGAACTTCACCAAGTCGGGTTATATGGAGGCCGTAGAAAAGGCCAAGGAATACATCCGCGCAGGCGATATCTTTCAGGTCGTCCCGGCGCAGCGTTGGACGCAGGATTTCCCGCAACCCCCTTTCGCGCTCTACCGTTCGTTGCGACGCACAAACCCGTCGCCCTTCATGTTCTATTTCAACTTTGGCGGCTTTCAGGTGGTGGGTGCCAGCCCGGAAATCCTCGTGCGGGTCTTCGGTAACGAAGTCACAATACGCCCTATCGCAGGCACCCGTCCACGCGGCGCAACGCCCGAAGAAGACAAGGCCAACGAGGTCGATCTGCTGGCCGACAAGAAGGAATTGGCAGAGCATCTGATGCTGCTGGATCTGGGCCGTAACGATACCGGTCGCGTCGCGAAGATCGGTACAGTACGCCCCACCGAAGAGTTCATCATCGAACGCTACAGCCACGTGATGCACATCGTGTCGAACGTGGTCGGGGAACTGGCCGAGGACAAAGACGCGCTGGATGCGTTCTTTGCCGGGATGCCTGCCGGTACGGTTTCGGGTGCGCCCAAAGTGCGTGCGATGGAGATCATCGACGAGTTGGAACCCGAAAAGCGTGGTATCTATGGTGGCGGCGTTGGGTATTTCAGTGCTGGCGGCGATATGGATATGTGTATCGCCCTACGCACGGCCATCGTCAAAGACCACAAGCTTTATATCCAGGCGGGCGGCGGCGTTGTCTATGACAGCGACCCCGAGGCGGAATATATGGAGACCGTCCACAAATCGAACGCGATCCGCCGTGCGGCGGCCGATGCAGCGCGATTTACTGGAAATGGGAACAGCTAAGAACGGCAGCACATCATTGCCGCCGTTTTATGTTCAGGACCCGGAGTCGTCCTGCTGAACCTCTTGCATCATCACGGCCGAGATCGGGGCCATCGCCACGCGGCTGCCGCGGTCTTCGAGTCCCCAAAGCAACAGAGCCGAGATCGTCTCGGGGCGCAAGCGTCCCAGCATCACCACAGCACCCTCCTGCCCGGCGCGAAAGGCCGCCTGATCCAGAAAGCGGCGCATGACCTTGGGGTCCTGCTTGGCCCCGTCGAAATCCCTGAACACAACGCTTGAGGGGATGCCATTGCGCGCGGCCAATTTCTGCACCGTGTTCAGACCACTATCCTGCATGACCACCCCGCGCCCACTGTCGCCTGCAATCGCCGTGACCTGATCGGCCAGCTTGCGGTTGCCCTGGATGCCCGTCTCGATACCTTCAAGGATACCAACCGTGTGGGGCAACTGATCCAACCACACAGACAGCGATACCTCGGCGTCCTGTGCAGTCGACGCTTCGTGCATATCGACAAGCGCAAGCACCTCGAACCCAGCCTCGCGATGACGGGCCATTTTCTCGGCGGCATCCGGATCAGTTGGGCTGATGGCGAAGCTCAGCGGATAGGGAAAGTCCTGCAACGCTTCGGCACCAAAGGCGCCCTCATCATCGATCAGTATGATCGACATCAGCGGCTTTGCCTCAGGGTTTTCAAAGTTTGCCGCATGTTCTTCGATCGGTTTTTTTGCTTCCGCAACCGTCTCATCCGTCGACTCGGCGGGTGGATCGTCGCGATCCGTCAGCGGCACAACGCGTTTGCCAACCAAGGTGCTGGAACCAGTCGACCCATCCCCTCCAATTTGCGGCAACGTGCGGACACGAGGCTTTGATACTGGCTGGGTATCTTCCTCACCCTCAACCGCTATCGGATTGTCCTGCGGCGCAGTATCAGGCTCTGCATTCTCAGGCGAAACCTCAGGCTCGGGTGTCTCAATTGTATCCGGCTGAATGGCGGCTATCTGAGGCAACTCTGTGTCTGGCGCCTCATCGATACTCTCCGCTTGAGGGATTGTCTCGACACTCTCAGGTTCCGGGGCTTCGGCGACCACTTCAGGCTCTGGCTCGCTCTCAGGCGCAGGCGGCGGAGGCGCTTCTGCGATGACCTCGGGTTCCGCCTCCGGTTGAGGTGAAGCAGGAGCTGACGCAGGAGCCTGCGGCGCGGCAGGAGCGTCCGTCTGTACAGTCACCGTCGTCGTTGAGACCGGCTCAGGGGTTTCAGACTCAGTGGGCACATCAACGGGTTCGGGTCGCTGGCCCGGTTCCAACTCGATGCCGGAGAGCGCGTCGAGCGAATCCGACGCGGCATCGGGGCTTTCTGGTCCCGAAGGCGGCAGCTCAACCAGATCCGCATCAACACTGGCCTCTTCGATCTCGACAGCCTGCGCAAGTTCCGGAGCTTCAGCCACCTCTGGTGCCTCAGCCGTCACTTCGGGTTTGCGCGACAAAGGCGTCGTCAGCGACAAGACGACACCCAAAGCCAGTACAGAGACCGCCCCGGCGATCAGTCCACCGTAAAATCCGCCCATCGAAATCTCGCCTCTCGCGTTGTTTCGTGCCTCTTCCGCCCATACACCATCTTCCGCGGTGCTCACTTGTGCTGCGCCAAGTTGGGTATGTCCTCTTGACGCTGCCGCACAAGCCTGAGCATGTATGTCCCGACATCATACCGTGGCAACGGGCTGCATCGCCAGCCTGAAATGCCCATAAGAAGATAAGTGCTCAAATGCTGCTGCTGATCGACAACTATGACTCGTTTACCTACAACCTTGTTCACTACCTCGGTGAGCTTGGGGCCGAGATGGTCGTACGCCGGAATGATGCGCTGGACGTGCAGGAAGCGATGGCGATGAACCCGGCTGGTATTTTGCTAAGCCCCGGCCCCTGCGACCCGGATCAAGCCGGCATCTGCCTAGCATTGACCGAGGCAGCGGCCGAGACGCAAACACCGCTGATGGGTGTCTGTCTGGGGCATCAAACCATCGGTCAGGCGTTTGGTGGCAAGGTCGTGCGCTGCCATGAGATCGTGCATGGCAAGATGGGCACGATGAACCACACCGGCAAAGGTGTCTTCGCCGGGCTACCCTCGCCCTTTGAGGCCACTCGCTATCACTCACTGGTTGTCGAACGCGAAAGCTTGCCTGACTGCCTTGAGATCACGGCGGAACTCGAAGACGGCACCATCATGGGCCTGCAGCACAAAGAGTTGCCAATCCATGGGGTTCAGTTCCACCCGGAATCCATCGCCTCCGAGCACGGACATGCCCTGCTCAAGAATTTCCTGAATGAAATGAAAGTCCCCGCATGAGCGACGCTCTGAAACCGCTGATTGGCGCTGCGGCTGATCGGTCTCTGACCCGCGCCGAGGCAGAACAAGCTTTTAGCATCCTGTTTGAAGGTGCCGCGACACCAAGCCAGATCGGCGGGCTGTTGATGGCGATGCGTACGCGGGGTGAGACCGTTGACGAATATGCAGCCGCCGCCGCCGTTATGCGCGCGAAATGCAACGCTGTGAAAGCACCGGCGGGTGCTATGGATATCGTTGGCACGGGTGGCGATGGCAAAGGCACCCTGAACATCTCAACCGCGACGGCCTTTGTAACGGCAGGAGCCGGGGTCACGGTTGCGAAACACGGCAACCGGAACCTGAGCTCGAAATCCGGCGCGGCAGATGCGCTCGGCCAGCTTGGCATCAACGTGATGGTCGGGTCAGAAGTGGTTGAAAAAGCGATACAAGAGGTCGGCATCGGCTTCATGATGGCCCCAATGCATCACCCTGCGATTGCCCATGTTATGCCCTCACGACAAGAACTCGGGACGCGGACAATTTTCAATATTCTGGGCCCGCTCACCAATCCGGCTGGCGTGAAACGCCAACTGACCGGTGCTTTCAGCCGCGACCTGATACGCCCGATGGCTGAAACTCTGGGCCTTCTGGGCGCAGAACATGCCTGGCTAGTGCACGGATCGGACGGCACCGATGAGCTGACGATTACGGGCATCAGCTGGGTCGCCTCTGTAGAGGACGGTATTGTGAAAGAGGTCGAGCTTCATCCCGAAGACGCAGGCCTGCCGGTTCACCCGTTCGAGGACATCATCGGCGGCACACCGGAAGAAAACGCCGTCGCGTTCCACGCTCTGCTGGACGGGCAGCCCTCGGCCTACCGCGACGCGGTGTTGCTGAACTCCGCCGCCGCTCTCGTCGTCGCCGACGCAGCCGACGATTTGCGCGAAGGCGTCGCCATGGCGCGGGAAAGCATAGACAGCGGCAAAGCTCGCGAAAAGATCAACGCGCTGGCACGCATTACACAGGAAGCCGCATGACCGAGACCGTTCTGGACAGGATCAAAGCCTACAAGCTGGAAGAAGTCGCTTCAGACAAGGCGCATAAGTCGCTGGAAACACTGGAGTCTGAGGCTCGTAATGCACCCGAAGTGCGTGGCTTCGCCAACGCTCTGCATAATGCCACGCGCAACGGCTACGGGCTGATTGCCGAGGTCAAGAAAGCCAGCCCCTCGAAAGGTCTGATCCGCGGGGATTTCAATCCGCCTGCGTTGGCCCAGGCCTATGAAGACGGCGGCGCAGCATGCCTGTCGGTGCTGACCGATACTCCCAGTTTTCAGGGCGCAAAAGAATTTCTGACGGAGGCGCGCGCGGCCTGTTCGCTGCCGGCGTTGCGCAAGGATTTTATGTATGACCCCTATCAAGTGGTCGAGGCGCGTGCGCTGGGTGCGGATTGCATCCTGATCATCATGGCGTCCGTCGAGGATACACAGGCGGCAGAACTCGAACAAACCGCCTTTGACTGGGGAATGGATGTTCTGATCGAAGTCCATGACGCTGAAGAGCTGGAACGCGCGACCCAGTTAAAAAGTCCTTTGATCGGGATAAACAACCGCAATCTCAAGACCTTCGAGACCACTCTTGATACGACACGCCATCTGTCAAAACTGGTTCCAGCCGATCGGACCATCGTGTGCGAAAGCGGTCTGAGTACGCCCGCTGATCTGGCCGACATCGCCCGTTATGGCGCGCGCTGCTTCCTGATAGGCGAAAGCCTGATGCGGAAGGGTGACGTGGCTTCGGCCACCCGATCCCTGTTGGCCAACCCGTTGATCCCCGGAGTGATGTGATGCCGTTGACCCATTTCGACGCCCAAGGTCAGGCGCATATGGTGGATGTCTCGGATAAGGCGGTGACCGACCGGGTCGCGGTCGCGGCAGGTCACATCAAGATGGAGCGAGAAACCTTTGATCTTATTTCAGAAGGCCGCGCCAATAAGGGCGATGTTCTGGGCGTGGCACGGCTTGCCGGGATCATGGGTGCGAAGAAAACGCCGGACCTGATTCCGCTCTGCCATCCTCTGCCGGTCACCAAGGTCGCGGTAGAACTGACACTGGATTCGGATCTGCCCGGCGTGCAGATCGAGGCAATCGTCAAGACTTCGGGTCAAACCGGGGTTGAGATGGAGGCGCTGACAGCCGTGTCGACTGCGGCATTGACCGTATATGATATGACCAAGGCCGTCGATAAAGCTATGGAGATCGGCGGGATTCGCGTTCTTCTTAAAGATGGCGGGAAATCAGGGCGTTACGAAGCGACATGATTTCAGTCGAAGACGCACGCGCCCTTCTGTTCGACCTTGTCTCCGCGCTACCTGCCGAGAGTGTTCCCTTGATCGAAGCTTCGGGACGTATTCTTGCGCAGAACGTCTCTGCCACCCGTGATCAGCCGCCATTTGCGGCTTCTTCGATGGATGGCTACGCGGTCAAAGCCGCTGAAGTCGAACTGCACGCCATGTTCAAAGTGGTCGGCGAAGCGGCAGCTGGCAAGCGTTTCGACGGCACAGTGGGACCCGGTCAGGCAATCCGTATTTTCACCGGTGCTCCCGTGCCCGAAGGTGCCGATTTTGTCGTCATACAGGAAGACGTAGATCGGCGCGGCGATCTGATCACCATCACGGATGCGCCGGGCCCGAAATCCAACATTCGCCCGGCGGGAGTGGATTTTGCAATTGGCGCGCAGATTACTGCGCCACGGCGGCTCCGCCCGGAAGATATGGCGCTGATGGCAGCGATGAATATTGCCTCGGTCCCGGTGACACGGAAACCGGTGGTGGCGCTGATCTCAACTGGCGACGAGCTGGTCATGCCGGGTGAGACCCCCGGCCCCGATCAGATCATTGCTTCGAATACCTTTGGCCTCAAGGCGTTGCTGGAAGACACTGGCGCACATGTACGCGTGCTGCCCATCGCACAAGACACGGTTGCCTCGCTAGAAACGGCCTTTGGTCTGGCGCAAAGCGCCGATCTAG
The DNA here is from genome assembly GCF_056537765.1 of Ruegeria sp. C2. Classification (NCBI taxonomy): domain Bacteria; kingdom Pseudomonadati; phylum Pseudomonadota; class Alphaproteobacteria; order Rhodobacterales; family Roseobacteraceae; genus Ruegeria; species Ruegeria sp. C2. The sequence goes on from NZ_JBQFRZ010000001.1 coordinate 1,009,226, forward strand.
TGGTGACAATCGGCGGGGCGTCCGTTGGTGAATATGATCTGGTCGCCGATGTCTCTGAAGCACTGGGGATGGAGCGTTCGTTCTACAAGATCCGTATGCGCCCTGGTAAACCGCTGATGGCTGGTCGTCTGGGTGATGCCGCGATGGTCGGTCTGCCTGGCAATCCGGTCAGCGCGATGGTCTGCGGCTACCTCTTTCTGATCCCGATGGTACGTCGGATGCTGGGAATCGAACGGGTTCTGAACCCGTTCAAACGCGCTCGCCTTGCAGCACCGCTTGCTGAAAATGGTCCGCGAGAACATTACATGCGGGCGCTCTTGGACGACGGCGGCATTCGTGCGTGCGAGGATCAGGACAGCTCACTTCTAAGTGTTTTGGCGCAGGCCAACGCATTACTGGTGCGCCAGCCGAATGATCCCGCCCGCGCCGCCGGGGAAGAGGTGCTTTACCTGCCAATTCAGCAAATCCGTTGACACAAAACGTGAACATGCGTAGAACAAAAGAAAACGCATGAGCGATGAGGTGCGAGCGATGCTGACCAAGAAGCAATTGGATTTGCTGGAATTCATCCATAAACGCGTGCAGGCGGACGGTGTTCCGCCCAGTTTTGATGAGATGAAGGCTGCACTGGATTTGCGGTCGAAATCCGGTATCCACCGTCTGATAACCGCGTTGGAGGAGCGTGGCTTCATCCGCCGCCTCGCCCACCGGGCCCGCGCGATCGAGATTGTCAAACTTCCCGAAAGCCTTGGTGGAGAGCCGACCGCTGCGTTCAAACCGCGCGTGATCGAAGGGGATCGCCCGGAAGGTCCGCGGCCGGCCAATTTCGAACCCGTTACAGTCGACGCAATGGAACTCCCGGTCATGGGTCGGATTGCCGCCGGTGTGCCGATTGAAGCCATCAGCCATGTTTCCCACAGGGTCGCGGTGCCGGGCACGATGGTTTCAGGTCACGGTGAACACTACGCGCTTGAAGTGCGGGGAGATTCGATGATCGACGCGGGCATCAATGATGGCGACGTTGTGGTGATCCGCGAAACCTCAGCCGCCGACAATGGTGACATCGTGGTGGCGCTGGTCGAAGACCAGGAGGCCACGTTGAAACGTTTCTTCCGCCGGGGTCAGGCCATCGCGCTTGAAGCTGCAAACCCCGCATACGAGACGCGCGTCCTGCCCGAAGACAAAGTCAAGGTTCAGGGCCGACTGGTTGGCCTGATCCGCAGTTACTGATGGGTGCTGGGCGACCAAAGCCGGTCTCCCGTCACCTCGGCACTGCTGAGCAGCCGTCCGTTCGAAAGCGCCAGACTCCCCGTTTCGTGCAGCTTGTTTGGGTCATAGAAAATGCAATCCCCTCTCAGCTCCAGTGAAACCGGAGCCACCACGATTTGCTCGCTCTCGCATTCATCAAATGCAAGCGCCGCACGCTTTCTGGTGAGGTGCACAAGTTCCTTATCTCCAACCAAATAACGCTGAACGCCGCGCGAGGCATTTGGCCAACGCCCTGCCGCTTTTGTCTGATCAGCGGAATCTCCGTCATTCTCCAACCAGACCGAAGCGACAAAGCCCCCACCCTTCTCTTTGCTCAAGGCACGGCCTTGTTCGGTCATCACCCCGACAAGCCCGCCTGTTTCGGCTATCAGAGCGTCGGGCCGGTATCCCTGCCCCCACATCGCCAAAGCAAAACTCGCCGGAATAACACCCAGCCAACGGGCGCGCCCCCGCCACAGGATGAGCCACAGCAGCGCAACTGAAAGAACCGGCAACGCAAAATCCGGTGGGCTGGCGATGTGACTCTGTGCGCCATCAAGATTTGATACCCAATCTGCAACGGCCAGTATCCACTGCAATCCCAACCCCATGACATGCAGCGCTATGCCGTCCAACCCAAACGGCGCCAGCAACGCCGCGATAACTGCCGCCGGGACAACCAGACTGCCCATCATTGGAACCGAAAGAAGATTTGCCACCAGACCGTAATGCGACAACGTATTGAAATGCGCCGCTCCGATCGGGGCTGTCGCCAACCCGGCAACGCCCGATGATATCAACACCGCCCAAACCGGCCCCAGCCATTTGGGCCCGGGCAGACGACCATGGTCGCGCAAGGCACCGAACACGGCCACAAGCGCTGTGGTGGCCGCAAAAGACATCTGAAATCCCGGGCTCAGCAGTGTCTCGGGCCGCAGAACCATGACGATCAATGCAGCAACTGCCACTCCGCGCAGCGAGATCGCGCGGCGATCCAGAAGCACAGCACCCAACATGACGCAGACCATCACAAAAGCGCGCTCGGTCGCGACGTTTCCGCCGGACAGGAACAAATAGATCGTCGCGGAACACAGCGCGCAAAACGCGGCGAGTTTGCGGACGGGCAAGCGCAAGGCAACAGAGGGAATGCACGACAGCCCCATGCGGCAGGCCACAAAGACAAACCCTGTCAACAACCCCATATGCAACCCAGAGATCGCCAGTAGATGCGCCAGGTTCGAAGCGCGCAGCCTGTCCAGCGCGGCCTGATCCATCCCACTTCGGTCACCTGTGGTAACGGCAGCGGCGAAACCACCGACCTCGCCGGGCAGCACCGAGCGCACGTGATCCGAAATTGCCATACGCCATGCGGTGACCAGGACGCCTTCAACGCCCTGGTCAGCAGGCGCGATCGTCAGAACAGGTACCCGAGTGTAGCCGACTGCGCCCAGTCGCTGAAACCACGCATGGCGGCGGAAATCGAAACCACCGGGTTCGACCGGACCTTGCGGTGGCGAGAGATGTGCAGTGGTCATTACCCTCTGCCCCGGCGACAAATGCGTAGAATCGCCATGTAACGAAAGCCGGACGCGCCGGGGCCTCTGATCCGCAGGAACGTCCCCGATCCGCACCTGATCAAGAGTAACCCGCGGCGCGTCCGACGCAGAGCGGTCCAGCGCCACGACCCTCCCCTCGACCGGGCCATAATAGCGCCATTGCAAGACCGGCTCTGCAACGGTGTGTGCCCGCGCACCCGCAAGCAGAAACCCTGCCGCCACAAGGGCAACACCGATCGCCAGCGGCGCCCAGGCCGCCCGCATCCACCGGGCGGCGACCGCGCTGACCAATGCCAGAACCGTCACGGCAACATAAAGCGCAGCGTCCGGTTCGAACCGAAGGCTGAAATACCAGCCAATTCCAACCGCCAGGCAAACCGGAGCCCATGGAAACAGATACCCACGTTGGGTCAGTAACGCGGCCTCGGCCCGTGCCAGAACACGCATGGTTGCCCCCGTCCTTCGGGCTGGGTAGATAGTCGCCAAACTATGCTCGCTACGGTTACCAAAAGGTTAATCCACACAATGTCCGATCAGGTCGTCACCCGTTTTGCCCCCTCTCCCACCGGATTTCTTCACATCGGTGGCGCGCGCACCGCTTTGTTCAACTGGCTCTATGCGCGGGGTCGTGGTGGCAAGTTCCTGCTGCGGATTGAAGATACCGACCGCGAACGCTCGACCCCTGAGGCGACAGCCGCGATTCTGAAAGGCATGGAGTGGCTGGGTCTGGACCACGATGGCGAGGTCATCAGCCAGTTCGAAGGGGCCAATCGTCATGCCGAGGTGGCGCATCAGCTTCTGGCCGAGGACAAAGCCTACAAGTGTTTCTCGACGCAGGACGAAATCGCAGCGTTTCGAGAACAGGCACGCGCCGAGGGTAAATCGACCCTGTTCCGGAGCCCATGGCGCAATGCAGATGAATCGACCCATCCGGATGCGCCCTTTGCGATCCGCATCAAAGCGCCGCAAGACGGAAGCACCGTGATCCGCGATCAGGTGCAGGGCGACGTGACCATTCGCAACGATCAGCTCGACGACATGATCCTGCTGCGTTCGGATGGCACACCGGTCTATATGCTGGCCGTTGTAGTGGACGATCATGATATGGGCGTGACCCATGTGATCCGGGGGGATGATCACCTCAACAACGCGGCCCGGCAGATGATGATCTATGAGGCGATGGATTGGGACGTTCCGGTCTGGGCGCATATTCCGCTGATTCACGGTCCGGACGGGAAGAAGCTGTCGAAACGCCATGGCGCACTTGGCGCGCAGGAATATCAGGCGATGGGCTACCCTGCCGCTGGTATGCGTAACTATCTGGCCCGCCTGGGCTGGAGCCATGGCGATGATGAATTCTTCACCGACGCGCAGGCGCAGGAGTGGTTCGATCTGGATGGGATTGGCAAAAGCCCTGCACGGTTCGATCTGAAAAAGCTGGAAAACCTTTGCGGTCAGCACATCGCCATCTCGGACGATGCTGCACTGCGGCAAGAAATCGAAGCCTATCTGGTGGCTGCGGGCCTGCCTGCTCTCACCCGTGCACAATCCGGTGATCTGGAACGTGCGATGTATTGCCTCAAGGATCGAGCCCGGACATTCCCGGAACTCATTGAAAAAGCTCAATTTGCACTCACCTCACGCCCCATCACCCCCGATGAGAAGGCGGCAAAGGCGCTATCGACGGTATCCGACGGTATACTGGAAGAATTGACGCCGCAGCTGCAAAATGTTAGCTGGTCTCGGAACGAACTGGAGGAGGCCCTGAATTCCTTCGCAGAAGCGAAAGGGGTTAAGTTCGGCAAACTGGCGGGTCCGCTGCGTGCGGTGCTGGCAGGTCGGGCGGTCACACCTTCGGTATTTGACATGATGCTTGTGCTTGGGCGGGATGAAACCCTGGCGCGGCTTTCTGATGCAGCGACCTGATCCCGGTTTCACATTCGGGTAACGCTGCTCCGTTAAGACCCGGACTGCGCGACTGCGCGCAGCCGTTGCCCGTTTGGTCGGACAGCGAACCGACATGCGCATGAATGAAGAAGGGATACACATGACCGAGAGCCAAAAAACAGCCACCCTGACTGTCCATGGCAACACCTATGAGCTGCCGGTACACTCACCCACCGCTGGCCCAGATGTCATCGACATCCGCAAGCTTTATAGCCAGGCTGATGTGTTCACTTACGACCCCGGCTTTACCTCGACCGCCAGCTGCGACAGCACGATCACCTATATCGACGGCGAAAAGGGCGAATTGCTGCACCGCGGTTACCCGATCGATCAACTGGCTGAGAAATCGCATTTCCTCGAAGTCTGCTATCTGCTGCTGTACGGAGAGCTTCCGGCGTCCAAGGATCTGGAAAAGTTCGAAACCACGATCACCCGCCACACAATGCTGCACGAGCAGATGCAGTATTTCTACCGCGGCTTCCGCCGTGACGCCCATCCGATGGCCATCATGGTTGGCGTGGTTGGCGCGATGTCCGCGTTCTATCACGACTCGACCGACATCGCGGACCCGCATCAGCGCGAGGTCGCCTCGCACCGCCTGATCGCCAAGATGCCAACCATCGCGGCCTGGGCCTACAAATATCACACCGGTCAGCCCTTTGTGTATCCGCGCAACGATCTGGACTATGCGTCGAACTTCCTGCGGATGTGTTTCAGCGTTCCAGCCGAGGAATATGAGGTCAATCCGATCCTCAGCCGCGCGATGGATCGCATCTTCACCTTGCACGCCGATCATGAACAGAACGCATCGACCTCGACCGTGCGTCTGGCTTCGTCATCGGGTGCGAACCCATTTGCCTGTATCGCTGCCGGTATCGCCTGCCTCTGGGGCCCGGCCCATGGTGGCGCCAACCAAGCCTGCCTTGAGATGCTGGAAGAAATCGGCACCGTCGATCGCATTCCGGAATACATTGCGCGCGCCAAAGACAAAAACGATCCGTTCCGCCTGATGGGTTTTGGCCACCGGGTCTACAAGAACTTCGACCCGCGCGCGAAGGTGATGAAGCAGTCCGCCGACGAGGTGCTGGATCTGCTTGGTGTTGAAGACAACCCCAAGCTGCAAGTCGCGAAGGAACTTGAGCGCGAGGCGCTGGAAGATCCCTATTTCGCCGAGAAGAAGCTGTTCCCGAATGTCGACTTCTATTCGGGCATCATCCTTGAGGCGATGGGCTTCCCGACCTCGATGTTCACCCCGATCTTCGCGCTTTCGCGCACCGTTGGCTGGGTCAGTCAGTGGAAAGAGATGATTGCCGATCCTCAGAACAAGATCGGCCGCCCGCGCCAGCTGTATCTGGGTGAAACAATGCGGGATTATGTGGATATCGAAAACCGCTAACTCTTCTGTGGTGTCCATCGGACGTTCCCATAGCAAGGCCCCGGTTCTCCGGGGCTTTGTCTTTTGGTGTTACCGAAATGTAGTCTCCGGTGCGAAATCCGCGCGAGGAGCCTTGCCATAGCTTTGCAGACAACAAGGCTGAGCTTAGTGTCGCACGGAAATTTTCCTCAGACATACGGCCTTATGCGTAACATTATTATCTTTTTTTTCCTGTTAATCGGCCTACCCGCCGTCGCACAGACACCGCTGGAAGACGCCTTTAATGATGTACAGCGCGAATACGCGGCAGGCTCGCTTGCGGTTCTCAGCCTGGCAGGAATCCCGGATGACTCAGCCAGTGCGATTTCACTGCAATCCAACACGGACAATCGCGAGTACGACTTTAAATCGGCGCAATTGGGTGGAGGGTTCCGCTTGAGCGAAGGCATCCCGCTCTATCTTGAAGGATATATCGGTTATGCCCGGTATGATCCGGTCTTCACTTTCAGCGACACGGGCAACACCACGACCCTTCCGTTGAAATGGACCAGTCTCGCCGTCACGGGTGGCGTCGGGTACCAGTTCGACCTGGGCGAACGCTGGAAACTCACACCAATGGCGCACATCTCGATTGGACGCACACAATCCGATGCGTCTGTCGGGGCGCAAGTTATAGCCAACCGGCTGGGCCTGGACCGCGACTTCGTCGAAAGCGGAGGATTGTGGGCCGGGGGTGCAGGTGGATCCCTGACCGTCGATTATGATCTGCCGCTTGAAAATGATCGCGAGTTTGAAGCCAGCCTGCGTTATACGCATATCGAATATTGGCCCATCGGTGATGATGAAGACCTTCTGATTCAATCGACCGCAGCCAATGCCGTTCTGTGGACCCGATATCGTTTCCCCAGTGGCAAACGCATGTTCGGACGGCCTGTGCGCTGGGTCGGCGATCTGTCCCTCTCTTATCTTATCGGTGATCAATCGATTGTGCTCGGCACCGATTGGTTGGCGCGCGTTGGCGGCGGGATCGAGGTCGATCTTTCAGACACGTGGGTGCCTTGGGTCACCACCACCCGGCTGATGGTCCGGTACTACGGTAGTGATACGGTGAATGGCTTCACCGTGGGGCTTGGGATCAGCTTTTGACACGTTTCAGAACAACGTAAGTTGATCTCCGGGCTGCGGCGGGGGCCTGAAGTGATCGGTGCTGAGCGGCGGTGTTCTGATCGCGAGCCCCAGCCTTTTGCAGGCCGCTTTGAAACGCTGAGCGATCATCTGGGCATAGGTCCCCTCTCCTCGCATCCTGTGCCCCCATCGCGGGTCATAGTCCCTGCCCCCGTGCATTTCGCGCAATCGCTCCATAACTTTCGCCGCTCTGCCCGGTTCATGCAGATCCAACCATTCCTGCCACAAAGCCGAGACTTCGCGGGGCAGTCGCAGCATGATCCAGCTGGCGGCATCTGCACCAGCTTCCTGACCGGCCTCAAGCAAATGCTCTAGCTCGTGATCGGTCAGCCCCGGCACAATCGGAGAGGTCATGACGCGCACCGGCACGCCGGCTTCGGTCAATCTCTGGATCATACGCAACCGGCGCAGCGGTGACGGTGCGCGCGGTTCCATCTTGCGCGACAGGGATGGATCAAGCGTGGTCAAAGAAATACCGACACGCACCAGATTCTTGCGCGCCATGGGGGCAAGAATATCCAGATCACGCTCAACCAGAGCACCTTTGGTTACGATCCCCACAGGGTGATGAAATTCACTCAGAACCCTCAAACACTCTCTTGTTATCTCGCGGTTTTTCTCAATCGGCTGGTATGGATCGGTGTTGGTTCCAAGCGCGATCGTCGCCACTTTGTATCTGCGCGTAGACAGCTCTCGCCTGAGGATTTCCGCCGCGTTTGGACGGGCGATCAGACGTGTTTCGAAATCCAACCCGGGTGACAAGCCGAGATAGGCATGCGTCGGGCGGGCAAAACAGTAAACACAGCCATGTTCGCATCCTCGGTACGGGTTGATAGAGCAATCAAAGGGCAAATCCGGGGACTTGTTATAGGTGATAAACGTGTGCGCGATCTCATCCCTGACTTCGGTACGCAGGGGGGGCAGGTCCTCTGGCAAGTCCCAGCCATCATCTGTTGTTTCGGTTGTAAAACGCTCAAACCGGCCCGTGGCATTGGAAGCGGCCCCGCGCCCCGAACGCTTTGGTTGGGCTGGCATATGTTCTCTCTTTGTTCTTTATTTCAGATTTAGTCGAAACTCCAAACACTGACAAGTGCTTGATTCCGAGCATATCGGCCTGGCGAGCGTCCAAACCGGCCAGAAAATTCGACAAAAAACATCAGCCTGACGCAGAAGATGAGAAAGCTGCAGGATGATCTTGCAAAAAATTACCTCGCTGACCGTGATAATTCGACCTATAGGTCGGTCCCGTATCCGCCGAGGTCGCAATCGTCACAGTAGAACTGCGACGAAATGGCCAAAACAAAAAAAATGCCACCACGGGCCGAGCGCCCGCCAAGCTCAGGGAAATGCCCCATGTCCGACGAAGAAGACATCATCCTGTCCGAACTCAACGACGACGAACTTGTCGAACAGATGTTCGATGACCTGTATGACGGCCTGAAAGAGGAAATCGAAGAAGGTGTGAATATCCTGCTGGAACGCGGGTGGCAGCCTTACGACATCCTGACCAAAGCCCTCGTCGGTGGCATGACCATCGTGGGGCACGACTTCCGCGACGGCATCCTGTTCGTTCCCGAAGTGCTTCTGGCCGCCAACGCCATGAAAGGCGGCATGTCAATCCTGAAGCCCCTGCTGGCCGAAACAGGCGCGCCGCGTGTCGGCAAGATGGTCATCGGCACCGTCAAGGGCGACATCCATGACATCGGCAAAAACCTTGTGGCGATGATGATGGAAGGCGCAGGGTTCGAAGTTGTGGATCTCGGCATCAACAACCCGGTCGAGAACTACCTGGAAGCACTGGAAAACGAAAAGCCCGACATTCTGGGCATGTCGGCTCTGCTGACGACCACCATGCCCTACATGAAGGTCGTGATCGACACGATGGTCGAGCAGGGTCTGCGTGAGGAATACGTGGTACTGGTCGGTGGTGCTCCGCTGAACGAAGAATTCGGAAAAGCCATCGGTGCAGACGGTTACTGCCGTGATGCTGCTGTAGCCGTGGAAATGGCCAAAGACTTCATGTCACGCAGGCACAATCAACTGGCCGGCTGAGGCACAGACCATGCTGTGAGACAGGCCGTCCAATCAGGGGCGGCCTTTTTCGTTCTGGCGATGCGTACCTATATCAATATCAGCCCCGGAGGCGCGTTCAGATGACCGATATCCCCCTGCCAGATGATGAGAGCCTGACTCGTCAGGGCTATGCGACAGCGCGTGCAGCCGAATCCATTCTGCTGATTGCCTGCGGCGCACTGGCGCGCGAGATTCTGGACCTCAAAGAACGCAATGGCTGGGATCATATCGCGCTGACCTGCCTGCCGGCGATCCTGCACGTCCATCCTGAGAAGATCACACAAGCGGTCGAAGACGCCGTTGCCAAACATCGCGACAACTACGACCGCATATATATTGTCTATGCCGATTGCGGCACCGGCGGATTGCTTCAGGCTGCGTGCGAAAAACTGGGGGTCGAGATGATCAAGGGGCCCCATTGCTATTCTTTCTTTGAAGGCAATGCCACGTTTGCCGCCCATGGCGATGACGAAACCACCGCATTTTATCTGACCGACTTTCTGGCCCGGCAATTCGATGCTTTCGTCTGGAAACCCCTCGGGCTGGACCGTCATCCAGAACTGCGGGACATGTATTTCGGCAACTACACCAAACTCGTCTATCAGGCGCAGACCGACGATCCTGAATTGACACGCCGCGCACAGGATTGTGCCGACCGCATGGGCCTTGAATTCGAGCGCCGCCTGACCGGTTATGGCGATCTGGAGGTCACTTTATCGGAATGGGCCGCGCGCGGCTGATCGTCAGGCGCTCGCTAAAGCAACCTCGCGAATACGCTCAATCATCGCCCGCAAACCGTTCGAACGTTGCGCCGAAAGGTGGTCGTGCAGGCCCAGCCGCGCCAACTCTCCACCCGCGTCCACCTTGGGCACCTCGGCCACCGACAAGCCATTGTAGAGTGTGCGCAGCACTGCAATGAGGCCGCGTACGATCAGCGCGTCGCTATCTCCGTCGAAACGGAACCGGCCGTCCTCTATGGTTGGATGCAACCAAACCTGACTGGCGCAACCGGTCACTTTGGTGGCAGGTACTTTGAACGCTTCGTCCAGAGGCTCCATTGCTTTGCCCTGTTCGATCACATGGCGATAGCGATCTTCCCAGTCTTCCAGGAACTCGAAATCTTCGACAATTTCTTCAAAGGCTGGCGTGGCCATGATGGGCTGTCCTTGCGTTGAGCGATCACAAATGTGAACTATGTCCAGCTTTCCCCGCTGTCCAGCCCCTAGCGTGCCTTTTCAAGCCGCTGAATTTGCGTTAACCCGATGGTGGTAAAGTTGCGCAAAGTGTTGGGTCCATGCACAAAACTCTGTCTGTTCTTCTGGTCGCCTCGATGTTTCTGTCCGCGTGCAGCGGTTGGCGCGATTCCCGAGTGAACCCGTCGAATTGGTTTGGCAACAGCACCCCGGCTCCAGTGGAGTACTCGGTCGATGATGCAAACGCCCTCGTCCCCGAGCAAAGCGATGGCAGCGGCCTGTTTGCCCGCCCCGAGGCCGAGGATAACAGCGTGCCGATCGCCATCATTGATGAACTCCGTATCGATCCCACCCCGACAGGTGCCATTATCTATGCCGCAGGCACAGCGATCCGTCAGGGGGCGTTCAACGCCCAGTTGGCGCGGGTCCGGTCAGAAGAGTTGAGCAAAAATGGCGTGATGGAGTTTACTTTCCGCGTGGATTACCCGGAATACGCCACAGTTCAGGGCAATGTGCGCTCACGCATGGTCTCTGAGGCTGTCACCGTCAGCACGCAGGAGCTGGAAGGTATTCGGTTGGTTCGGGTCAAAGGTGCGCAGAACGCGCTGGAATCGCGTCGCCGCTAAAGCGAAACCACACGCACCGCCTGCCCTTTAGCCGCCAAGGCGATCTTGCCGTCGCACAGTTTCAGTGCGTCTTCGCCGAACACCTCGAACCGCCAGCCGGATAGTGCAGGTACTTCACGTTCACCGGCAGCGATCTGATCCAGATCAGCGCTGGAGGCGATCAGTTTCGCGGCCACACCTGCGCTTTCTGTCTTGGACTTCAGAAGCACGCGCAACAAATCGGCCAAAGCCGGATTGACCTTCAACTTGTCACGGCTGTTATCCACCTTCGGCAATCGGTCCGGCGGGCAGTTCACGCCCCGTTTCACCGCTGCCAGAATTCCGTCCGCTATCGGACCCTTGCGTGCCTCGCGCAACAACATACGCGAACCACCCAGATCCGAAGGCGATTTCGGTTTGATCGAGGCCATCTCAATCAGCGCATCATCCTTGAACACCCGGCTGCGCGGAACGTTGTTTTCCTGCGCATAGGCTTCGCGGAACTCTGCCAGTTCCCGCACAACCGCCAGAAATTTGGCCGAGTTTGTGCGTGTTTTGACCCGCCGCCAAGCCTCCTCAGGGCGGATATCATAGGTTTCAGAGCGGGTCAGAATGCGCAACTCTTCGGCAACCCAATGATCTCGCCGGGTCTTCTCCAACTCGGCCGCGAGGTATTCATAGATGCGCCGCAAATGGGTCACGTCCGCCAGCGCATAGGACTTTTGCGCATCGCTCAACGGGCGACGCGACCAGTCCGTGAACCGAGAGGTCTTGTCGACGCCTTCCTTGCAGATCTTGCGTACAAGGGTCTCATATCCCACCTGCTCGCCGAAGCCGCAAACCATCGCCGCCACCTGAGTGTCAAACAGAGGGGTCGGGAAAACACCGGCATCAACCCAGAAAATCTCAAGGTCCTGACGAGCCGCATGAAAGACTTTGACTACGTTCTCGTTGCGGAACAGTTCGTACAACGGTTCCAGCGACATGCCATCGGCCAAAGGATCGACCAGCACCGCACTGTCTTCATCATCTGAAGGCACCGCAAGCTGTACGAGGCACAGCTTGGAATAATAGGTTCGTTCGCGCAGAAACTCTGTATCCACGGTGACGTAGGGATGGTCCGCGGCGGCCGTGCAGAAAGCGGCCAGCTCTTGCGTCGTTGTCAGGGTTTTCATGCGCCGTTGTGTTCTTGCTTTTATAGTTTTTGTTGCTGCCCGTTTTGTCCTCATCCCGAGCGATATGCGACCATAAGACGAATAATCGGCGCGTGTAAATCACCCGTGCGGGTCAGGGCAAAAGAACCGGGTCGGTGTTGCCCAGAGAATACCTCTGCAACACTGCTGGGTAGAGTTTGTGTTCCCATGCCAGCACACGCGCGGCGAGGGTTTCAGGTGTGTCGCCGGATTCGATCCCTACGCGGGCCTGCCCCAGAATCGGGCCATCATCCAGCGCGGCCGTCACTTCGTGGACGGTGCAACCGTGTTCGGCATCACCAGCATCGATCGCACGCGCATGGGTGTTCAGTCCCTTGTATTTGGGCAGCAGCGACGGGTGAATGTTCAGCATGCGTCCCTGAAACCGCGAAACGAAATCCCCGGTCAACACCCGCATGAACCCGGCAAGGCAGACGATATCAGGCTCGGCCTCAAGCAGAGGTTTCAACAATTCGGCCTCGAACGCGGTTCGGTCCTTGCCAAAGGGGCGGTGATCAACCGCAGCCGTCGGGATGCCCCGTTCAGCCGCTTTTTTCAGGCCACCTGCCTCGGCATCGTTAGACAAGACCAGACAGGGGCGTGCCGGACGATCACCAGTCATGCTGTCGACCAGTGACAGCATGTTCGAGCCGCCCCCGGAAATCAGGATGGCGACGCGTTTATGGCTCACAGCAGCTTGCCCGAATAGGCGACACCCAGCGCGTCAGTGACGATGCCGATCCGCGAGACGGTTTCGCCTGCGTCAGCCAGCAGAGCCTCCAGCCCCTCGGCCTGGTCCGCTGCGCAGATCACGATCATGCCGATGCCGCAGTTGAAGGTCTTGAGCATTTCTGCCTCGGCAATCCCGCCAGTTTCCGCCATCCAGTTGAAGACCGCGGGCAATTCCCATGAGTACAGATCGATCTCGGCTCCAAGGTCTTCGGGCAGCACGCGCGGCAGGTTTTCGGTCAGGCCACCGCCTGTGATATGCGCCAACGCATGTACGCCCCCTGCCCGGATCGCCTGCAGCGCAGGCTGAACGTAAAGCCGCGTTGGGGTCAGCAGCGCCTCGCCCAATGTCCCGTCGCCGAAGGGAGAAGCAGCATCCCAGCCCAGCCCCGAAATCTCGACCAGCTTGCGCACCAGAGAATAGCCGTTGGAATGCACCCCGTTCGAGGCCAAGCCCAGCAGAACATCCCCCTGCTGCACGCCTTCCGGCAGCGCTGTGCCCCGTTCCATCGCACCGACCGAGAACCCGGCCAGATCGAAATCGCCATCCGGATACATGCCCGGCATTTCGGCTGTTTCGCCACCAATGAGAGCACACCCGGACTGAACGCAACCTTCGGCGATACCTTCGATGATGCGCGCGGCAGTGTCTGTATCGAGTTTTCCGGTGGCAAAATAATCAAGGAAGAACAGCGGCTCGGCCCCCTGACAGATCAGATCGTTGACGCACATGGCCACCAGATCGATGCCAACGCCATCAACAACGCCGGTGTCGATTGCAATCCGCAGTTTGGTGCCAACACCATCGGTTGCGCCGACCAAGATCGGATCTTCGTACCCTGCCGCCTTGAGGTCGAACAGAGCACCAAATCCACCCAGCCCGCTCATTACGCCCGAGCGATTGGTCCGCTTGGCTGCAGGCTTGATTCGGTCGACCAGAGCGTTCCCTGCATCGATATCGACACCCGCATCGGCGTAGGTGATTCCGTTCTTGCCCGCTGTCATGGCCAATCCCTCATGAGTGCTTTGCGCGCGGGTTATTCTATTGTGCAACATGTTGCAACGGTCAGGCTTGACGCGGGGGCTGATCGTGATACCCAAGGCGACATGGCGGGCCTGTAGCTCAATTGGTTAGAGCAGAGCGCTCATAACGCTTTGGTTGCGGGTTCAAGTCCTGCCGGGCCTACCAAATCACCGCCCAATCACGATATCCGCACAAAGCCCACCCAATTTTTTACTGCTGCCCAACCGCAGAGTACCACCATGGACGCGTGCGATATCGGCCACGATGGCAAGGCCAAGGCCAACGCCGCTGCCCTGATTCTGATTTCGCGCAGGATCGAGTCGGGTAAAGGGTTTCACCGCTTCTGTACGTTGTTCGGCCGGAATACCGGGGCCGTCATCCTCGACCCTGATCCGCAGCGACTTTGGTGTCATGTGCAGGCTGACTTCGGCTTTGTTTCCATAACGGATCGCGTTTCCGATCAGGTTTTCAACAGCCCGACGCATAGCTGTTGGGCGTAACATTGCACTGCCCTGCCCTTCGACGGATACCAGCTCGACCTGCTGCCCGGCCCGCTGCGCATCATCGACGATCTGACTCAACCAGGTTTCGGGGTCGACTGCTTCGGGTGCGCTTTCTGCAGCTCCTCGCGAGAACTCAAGGAACGCATCCAGCAGCGACTGCATTTCATCGACGTCCTTCTGCAGTGGTGCCGCTTCATCCTCTGGCAACAGCGACAGCCCCAGTTTGAGCCGGGTAAGCGGAGTTCGCAGATCATGGCTGACCCCAGACAGCATAAGCGTGCGCTGTTCGATCTGTCGCTCAATCCGGGCGCGCATATCGACAAACGCGCTTCCTGCTGCCCGCACCTCGATTGCACCACCGGGCGTATAAGGCACGACACGGCCACGTCCAAACGCCTGAGCCGCATCGGCAAGCCGGGTGATCGGGCGCAGCTGATTGCGCATATAGAGGAAAGAGATTGAGGTCATCAAACCTGCAAAGAACACCATCGTCACGATCAACTGATGCGGGGCGGTGGGCGACAGACGCCGACGATCAAAGCTCAATTCAAGCGTTCCAAGATCGGTCGCCAGATACAGACGGACCTCATTGCCGTCGGGCAATGCGATTTCCTGAAGTTCGGGAATCAGGGCGCGCATCTCGGTATCCACCTGCGGCGCGATGAAATCGTACCATCGGCGCGACTCACTCTGCGGTTCCTCGTTCAAGGGCAGAAACCGGGCCGTCATATCCAGAACCGAAAGCTCCGTGCGCGCAGCAGCCAACGCTTGTTGCTGAGTCTCCATACCCTGCATGAGATCCAGCACCAGCATGACCTCACGCGCGGCGGCGCGGGTCATCTGTGCCGTGACTTCCTCAAGATGTTTCTGCAGAAAGGCAATGGAAACAACCAACAAGACAACAATGACCGGCAGCACCAGAATCAGCGCTGCACGCGCATATAGGCTACGCGGCATATAGGGTTTGAGCCATTGCGTCGACATGGGCTAAACCTAGCGGGCCGCCCGGGTAAGAGGAAGAGGTCACGATGCAGGCTCCCGACGATTTCAACCCAACTCCCGGACAGATTCATGAGCTTTCGCCGGGCCTGAGCCGATTGCTCGCACCCAACCCATCTCCGATGACCTATCGCGGGACAAACACTTATCTTCTGGGGGATAAAGACATCGCGGTGATCGACCCCGGTCCGCTGAGCGATGCCCATCTCGACGCAATCCTGGCTGCCCTGAAACCGGGGCAGCGGATCAGCCATATCTTTGTCACCCACACCCATCTGGACCACTCTCCGCTAGCCGCCCCGTTATCGGCACACACAGGCGCTCCGATTCTCGCCTTCGGAGGACCTCAGGCCGGACGCAGCGCCGTCATGACGCAGCTGGCGCAAAATGGTCTTGCAGGTGGTGGAGAGGGAATCGATACCGATTTCCGCCCTGATGTCGAACTTGAAGATGGTGAGGTGATCGCGACCGACAGCTGGGAGCTGGAAGTCATCCATACGCCAGGTCATCTGGGCAATCACATCGCGTTTGCCTGGGGCGATATCTGTTTCACAGCGGATCATGTCATGGGTTGGGCCAGTTCCTTGGTTTCCCCTCCGGATGGAGACCTGACGGATTTCATGGCTGCTTGCCGTCGCCTGCGCGCGCGCAACTGGTCGGTTTTCCACTCAGGTCATGGAGCGCCGATCACAAACCCCGCCGAACGTCTGGATTGGCTGATTGAACACAGATTGCAAAGAGAAACTCAGATTCTTGATGCGTTGTCGCAAGGCCCCGCGACGGCTCAGGGGCTGGCTGAGCAGATCTACGTCGAAACCCCAAAAGCACTGCTTCCCGCGGCTGAGCGCAATGTGTTCGCCCATCTGGTCGATCTGACCGGCAAATCCCGCGTTGCGCCCCAGGGTGACCTGTCTGCCGGTGCGCGTTTCAGGCGTCTCGTATGAGCTCGCAAAAAATTTTTCGTCAGCTATGCACTTCCTCTCTGGACGGCGAAAATTGCTGTTGTTATACGCCCCTCAGTTCCGGCGTAGCTCAGCGGTAGAGCAGTTGACTGTTAATCAATTGGTCGTAGGTTCGATCCCTACCGCCGGAGCCAAATCTTCCCAAAATCAGCTAGATTTGCATCGTTTGCCACTGGCAAGTTTTTTCGTCGAAAAAACTCCAACGCCCTCTGGACGGCGCAGATACAGGTTGCTATACGGCGCGAACCGTTCCGGCGTAGCTCAGCGGTAGAGCAGTTGACTGTTAATCAATTGGTCGTAGGTTCGATCCCTACCGCCGGAGCCATTCTTCCCAAACTGGCACTTACCCTATCAGCGCATCGCTGAAATCCGCACGCAATGTGCGTTTCAGGACCTTTCCGGTCGCGTTCAGGGGCAAAGCGTCGACAAACACAACCTTGTCCGGCACCTGCCATTTGGCGATTTTACCGTCAAAGAATGCTAATAAATCCTGCTCGGTCGGCTCTTCGCCTTCGGCCTTCACGGCCACCAACAGCGGACGTTCATCCCATTTCGGATGCGGCACGCCTACGACGGCAGCAGTTGCCAGCTGAGGGTGCGCGACGGCGATATTCTCCAACTCGACAGAGCTAATCCATTCGCCGCCTGATTTGATGATGTCCTTCGACCGGTCGCGGATCGTCATGTATCCGTCCGGATCCAGCGTCGCCACATCGCCCGTCGCGAACCAGCCATCCTGCAGCAGGGCTTCATCCTGCATGTGGAAGTAACTATCCAGCACCCAGTGACCGCGCACCATCAGATCACCCTGAGTTTCACCGTCATGAGGAAGATCATTGCCGTCATCGTCGACGATCTTCAGTTCTACCCCAAAGGGTGGGCGGCCCTGATTCTCACGCAACTTGTGCTGCGCTTCGATGGGCATCTCCAGATGTTTGGCCATGGGATAGTTTGTGGTGCCCAGAGGGCTCATTTCACTCATCCCCCAGGCGTGAACGGTGTCTACGCCATAGGTCTCGCGGAAGGTTTCGATCATCGAGGGTGGACATGCGGCACCACCGATCACAGTGCGATTGAGACTTTCCAGCTTCGTTCCACATTTCGCGGCGTGGGCCAGCAGGCCCTGCCAGATGGTCGGCACGCCCATCGCCAGTGTCACTCCGAAGGTGTCGATCAGGTTGACCAGCGCTTCGCCATGCAGATCAGGCCCTGGCATCACCATGCGCGAGCCAGACATCGCGCTGGCGTAAGGGGACCCCCAGGCATTGACGTGGAACATCGGCACCACCGGCATCACCACATCCATGGCAGAATAGCCGATCACATCGCGCGTATTTGACGCAAAGCTATGCAGCAATGTGGACCGGTGCGAATAGAGAACCCCCTTGGGATTACCTGTCGTACCCGACGTGTAGCACAGGCTGGAGGCAGTATTTTCGTCAAAGCTGGGCCACGCAAAATCCGCATCCCCGGTTTCTATCAGCTCATCATAGAAAACCAGCCCCGGCACCTGAGACAGCGCGGCCTCATCGCGCGCGCCCATCAGAACGAAATGCTGCACCTCGGTCAGATGTTCTTGCAGAGCAGATACCAACGGCAGGAAGGTTGCATCAAAAAACAGGACCCGGTCCTGCGCATGGTTAATGATATAAGTCAGCTGTTCCGGAAACAGGCGTGGATTGATCGTGTGGCAGACGAAGCCGGCACCGGATACGGCATAGTAGATCTCTAGGTGGCGGCGGTTGTTCCAAGCCAGTGTACCCACGCGATCCTGCGGCTGCAGCCCCAGCTTCACAAGCGCCGAGGCCATCCGTCGCGCATTCTGCGCAATGCCCGCCCAGTTGGTCTCGGTTACGGTTCCGTCGGTTTCGACCGAGATAATCTCGGTCTGGCCGTGATAGCGTTCGGCGTGATCAATCAGCGACGAAATCAGCAAAGGCTGCGTCATCATCTGTCCCAGCATGGACATTCCTCCCATCGTCAGCGCTTGGCCGCGCCTTAGTCTCTTGGCAGCAACCCTGCCAAGAATTCAATTGTCTGACAATAAGAGAGTGCGACCGGGCGCGGCGTCAACTGCGATGGCGTAAAGCGTATTCGACCAGAGCGGCGGTCGAACCGTCCTTGCCCTCGGTGCCACTCTCTCCATCGACAATAGGACCCAGAGAAGTCGCCAGTTCCTTGCCCAGCTCAACGCCCCATTGATCGAAAGAGTTTATGCCCAGCAATACCCCTTCGACAAACACACGATGTTCGTAGATCGCGATGATCTGGCCCAGCACAAAAGGTGTCAATTGTGGGTAAATCAACGTGGTCGAAGGGCGATTGCCCGAGAATACGCGGTGCCTTGCCTGACGCTCCAACTCGTCTCCGGTCAGACCTTTTTCCGCCATACGTGACCGGGCTTTCTCTAACGAGCGCCCCCGCATCAAAGCCTCGGACTGGGCCAGACAATTGGCCAGCAACAACCGGTGATGATGCGCCAATTCGGGTTCATGCCCCTCGGCAGCCACCATGAACTCGCAGGGGATCACATCGGTGCCCTGATGGATCAGCTGATAGAACGCGTGCTGCCCGTTGGTGCCGGGCTCACCCCAGACCACTGGGCCGGATGGTATTGTCAGATCGCTGCCATCCATGGCGACGGATTTACCATTCGATTCCATCTCAAGCTGCTGGAAATAGGCAGGAAGGCGCAGCAGGCGTTGATCATAGGGCAGCACCGCGCGGCTGGCATGCCCCAGCACCTGACGATGCCAGATACCGACCAGGGCCAACATCACCGGCATATTCTCGACCCATTCTGCCGAGCGAAAATGCAAATCCATCGCCTGCCCGCCCCGCAGAAACGCATCAAACGCGTTTGATCCAACGGCGATCATCACTGGCAGTCCCACCGGCCCCCAAACGGAATAGCGCCCGCCGACCCAGCTGGCGAACCCGAACACGTGCTCTTCGGGGATGCCGAATGCGGCCGTCCTGTCCACAGCGCTCGAGACAGCCGCGAATTGCTGAGACAGGTCCCCACCCCCGTCCACCATCCACGCCCGTGCGGTACGTGCATTGGTCATGGTCTCGATCGTGGTGAACGTTTTCGTAGCCACGATGACCAGCGTGCGCTTCGGATCAAGCGGACGTAAAGTATCGGCAATATGCGCGCCATCCACGTTCGACACATAATGCAGCCGTGGCCCATCGTGATATGGCGACAGCGCATGGGTCGCCATGACCGGTCCCAGATCCGAGCCGCCGATGCCGATACTCACTACATCGGTAAAGCTGCCCCCCGCCCCTTGGATCGCGCCGCCGCGCACTTCCTCGGCGAAGATACGCATCCGCTGCAGGGTGTTGAGCACATCTGGCATCA
Source organism: Ruegeria sp. C2 (assembly GCF_056537765.1). NCBI lineage: Bacteria > Pseudomonadati > Pseudomonadota > Alphaproteobacteria > Rhodobacterales > Roseobacteraceae > Ruegeria > Ruegeria sp. C2. Next base: position 1,029,182 of record NZ_JBQFRZ010000001.1, read on the forward strand.
CATCCTGCCCATCAACCTCAACCGGGTCGCCATCAAGGTTGCGCAGCGCCGTATGCAGCACCGCACGGTCTTCGGTCTCGTTGATCTTCTGGCCTGTAAACATGGCCTCGCGGCGTTCGGCCAGCCCCGCCTGATCGCACAAATCAATCAAACCCGACCGGACACTCTCATCAATCTGTGTTTTCGAGTAATCAAACAGCAGATCACCGGTCGAGGCCGAGAACCCCTGCGCGCGCGCTGGATCGTCAGCGAACAGATCCTCGATACGTCGGCCCTGGGTCACCGCGACATAGGTCTTGAGGCTATCCAACTGCATCGCGTCTACTCCGCCCAATGAACCGTCATACCACTCAGCACTGCCGCGATCGGAGCATCTTCGGGCGGCAACGTCATAGCCCGCTCAAGCGCATCACGTTTGGCGGTGCCGAAAATGATCAGATGTTTCGAAAGCGCCCCCTCCAGAACCGGCGCAGTCAGGGTAATGCGCGGTTCTGGCTGCACATCGGTGCGTGCCACCGCAAGCGTTGGCGCATGGCTGTCCAGCGCGGCCGCCAACCCGTCCATCCCCGGAAAAAGCGAGGCGGTGTGCATATCCTCACCCATCCCAAGCACCAGCACTGACAGCGGCAGCACTGGGTTAATCAAGCTCTCAATCTCGGGTAAAACTTCCTCAGGTTCGTGGCCTTCAACATAGAGTGGCACATATTGCGCAACCGAGGCGCGGCTGGTCAGCAAACGCTCTCGGATCAGACGCTCGTTTGAGCGTTCGCTATCCCCCGCAACACAGCGCTCATCAGTGGGCAGAACCCGCACCCGATCCCATTCCAGATCGGCGGCGCAGAGGACGTCGAACACCGGCCCTGGTGTCGTCCCGCCGGGAACCGCAAGCGAGACCATGTCATGGTGCAGCAAGGCGGATTCCAAGTCTCCGGCGAGATCATTGGCGACATCTATCGCCAGCATGTCACGGTCGGCATATTCTTTGATATTCATGGGTTTATCCCCTGCCAGCGGCGACCATCTCGTTTCATCAGCAATTCGGCGTCGCCGGGGCCGGTGCTGCCACTTTCATAAGGTTTGGGCACATCGCCCCGTGCTTCCCAGCCAGCGATGATCGGGTCGGTCCAGGCCCAGGCGGCCTCGACCTCATCACCGCGCATGAACAGGGTCTGGTTGCCGCGAATAACATCCATCACCAGCCGTTCATAGGCATCAGGTGGATTCTGGCTTTCGGGTCCCAGCGCCTCGGCAAAACTCATGTCCAGCGGCACGTCGACCAGACGCATACCGCCCTGCCCGGGTTCCTTGATCGTCACCTTCAGCGTAATGCCTTCATTGGGCTGCAGCCGGATAGACAGCGCATTTGCATGGCGCCCCGCCTCTTCCCCGAAGATCGAATGCGGCGCGTCCTTGAACATCACATTGATGACCGAAGACCGTGCCACCAATTCTTTGCCCGTACGCAGATAGAACGGAGTTCCCGCCCACCGCCAATTGCTGATATGGGCGCGCAAAGCCACATAGCTTTCAGTTGTGGAGCGCGGGTTTCCTACAACGTCACGATAACCTTGGCCCGCTGCACCGTCGACGAATTGACCGCGCACGATGTGGTGCGGCTCAACCGGATCCAGCGCCCGGATCACCTTCAGCTTTTCATCACGCACCGCGTCGGGGTCGAATTTCGCCGGTGGCTCCATCGCGATGAGGCATAGAAGCTGCATCAGGTGGTTCTGCATCATGTCGCGCATCGCACCCGCGCGCTCATAATAATCCTCACGCCCGTCAATGCCGACGGTCTCAGCAACGGTGATCTGAATATGGTCGACATATTGGCTGTTCCACAGCGGCTCGAACAGCATATTGCCGAAACGGACGGCCATCAGGTTCTGCACCGTCTCTTTGCCCAGATAGTGATCGATCCGATAGATCTGGCTCTCATCAAAATGCGCTGCGAGCGTTGCGTTCAACGCTCGGGCGCTTTCCAGATCATGTCCGAACGGTTTTTCAACCACGATCCGCGCCTGCTCGGTCAAAAGGTCATGCGCTTTGATCTGCTCGGCCAGTGGTCCAAACAGGCGTGGCCCAACCGAGAAATAGAAGGCCCGTACGCGTTGCGGCTGCAACTTTCCGGCAAGCCTCGCCCAACCCTCATCCGACAAGGCATCCAGCGAAACATAATCAACGCGCTGCAGAAACCCCTGCAGCGCCTCGGCATCCCTAACCTGATCCGGCGCGTGCCGATGGAGCGATTCGGAGACCATCGCCCGAAACGCCTCGGCGTCCAGCCCACCCCGCGCAGCACCAATAATCTGAGTGTCCTGAGGCCATTGACCAGCGCAATAGCGTCGAAACAGCGCTGGAACGATCTTGCGCTGCGCCAGATCGCCAGTTGCGCCGAAAATGACCAGATCGAACGGGTCGACAGGTATGACACGAGAAACCATGCGTTTTCCTTACCTTGCCGCTTGGGCCATGTCCAATGTTAGCGCAACCATAAAGCAATAAATCGCTGCCATCAAAACTCCGTCAATGACAGGTTGTCCCACTTAACGAAACCCACCTGATTGGTTAGGTCAGGAAGGCAAGCGCACTGAACCGGATACCGGAATGAAAGACAACGTCCCGCAGGCTGCCAATATCGGCAAGTTTCAGAACAAAAAGGTGACAGCAGACGGCCAGACACGCGCCTCGGTCACCCTGACCAACCCCGAGACGTTGTGGTTCAATACTGGAACCCTGTGCAATATCGAATGTGTGAACTGCTACATAGCCAGCAGCCCAACGAATGACGCCTTGGTCTACATCACCGCTGACGAAGTGCGTGACTATCTGGATCAGATTGAAAAGCGTAAATGGCCTATCCGCGAGATCGGATTTACAGGCGGCGAACCCTTTATGAACCCCGAGATGATCGACATGACCCGTACGGCGCTGGAGCGTGGATACGAGGTGCTGATCCTGACCAATGCGATGTTGCCGATGATGCGTCGCAAAACGCGCGAGAGGTTGTTGGATTTGCAGCAAACCTATGGCGATAAGCTGACCCTGCGGATTTCGGTCGATCATTATCGGCCTGAATTTCATGATGAGGAACGTGGCGCAGGCAGTTTTGACAAAACGGTCACGGGAATGGAGTGGTTGCGCGACAATGGGTTCAAGATGGCTATCGCTGGTCGCACGCTCTGGGGTGATACCGACGCCGAAAGCCGCGCAGGCTATGCCGCGTTTTTTGCAAAGCATGGGTTTGACATCGACGCCCAGAACCCTGCTCAGACCGTCCTGTTCCCCGAGATGGATGAAACTGTGGAAGTGCCCGAGATTACAACAGCTTGCTGGGGCATTCTGAACAAATCGCCTGATGCGGTGATGTGCGCCAACTCACGAATGGTGGTAAAGCGCAAAGGTGCCGAACGTCCCGCTGTTCTGGCCTGCACGCTGCTGCCCTATGCGCCTGAATTCGAAATGGGTGCAACCCTTGCCGAGGCGGAATCCGACGTTCATCTGAACCACCCCCACTGCGCCAAATTCTGCGTGTTAGGCGGGGCAAGCTGTTCAGCCTGAGGGTTAATTCACCCGGAATTCACCCACCATATTTCGCCACTCCCCCGGGGCGATCATCTTACGATGGGTGAACCGGACCGAATGCAACGGTCCTTCGATCTCTTTTTGCCAGAATTCAACGAATTTAAAGAGTTTCGGATGATCCGGAGCAAGGTCGTAATCCTGCCAGATAAAGGTATTCAGAACATGAATATAATCGGGCATGTGATAAAAGAACTCCGCCGTCGTCAGCCCGTACCCCTTGAGCATCAATTCGGTTTCGCTTTGCGCCATTCAGACCTCCAAATTTGTTAAAAGGTCTTCTCAGGGTAACACGGAACCCTCCTAATACTTATATAACAATATGTTACCCTCGTGTTACTGCGGTATTTTTTGCTAAATCATCAGCTTGCTTGCACCTTATATGCCGGGTCTGATAAGGTGCATCCACAAGATATAGATCAAGAACAAGACACGGGCAGCCTACGTGAGCGATACGCCAGAAACCCCAGAAAACATGGATGAAACCCCGCCCGAGCGCCCAGTCTATGACGGCCCGACGGTCTCCATCGAATCCGAGATGCGCACGTCCTATCTGGACTATGCCATGTCGGTCATCGTGTCCCGCGCGATCCCCGATCTGCGCGATGGCCTGAAACCGGTTCACCGGCGGATTCTCTATGCCATGCACGAGACCGGGAATACGCATGACAAAGCGTATCGCAAATCGGCCCGCCCGGTTGGCGATGTGATGGGTAAATACCACCCGCATGGTGACTCAGCCATCTATGACGCACTGGTGCGGATGGCGCAGGATTTCTCGATGTCGCTGCCGTTGCTGGACGGTCAGGGCAACTTTGGTTCGATGGACGGCGATAACCCCGCGGCCATGCGCTATACCGAAGTGCGGATGGACAAGCCCGCCGCCGCGCTGTTGGCCGATATCGAAAAAGAGACGGTTGATTTTCAGGACAACTACGACGGCAAGGACAAGGAACCGACCGTCCTGCCCGCGCGTTTCCCGAACATGCTGGTCAATGGCGCCGGTGGTATCGCTGTGGGTATGGCCACGAACATCCCGCCGCACAATCTGGGTGAAGTGGTCGACGCCACGCTTGCGCTGATCGACGATCCGGATTTGACCTCGGAACAACTGATCGAATACGTCCCCGGCCCCGACTTCCCCACCGGCGGCGTGATGCTGGGCCGTTCTGGCGCACGCAAAGCCTATCTGGAGGGCCGTGGCAGCGTCATCATCCGTGCTAAGACGCGGGTCGAAGAACTGCGCAAGGATCGCTACGCCATTGTCGTGGATGAGATCCCGTATCAGGTAAACAAGGCTTCGATGATCGAGAAGATCGCCGAAGCGGTGCGCGAGAAACGCATCGAAGGCGTGGCGCATGTACAGGACGAATCCGACCGCAATGGCGTGCGCGTGGTGGTCGAACTGAAACGCGATGCAACGCCCGAGGTTGTGCTGAACCAGCTCTTCCGCTTCTCGCCGATGCAGACGTCCTTTGGCTGCAACATGCTAGCCCTGAATGGTGGCCGTCCCGAGCAGTTGACCCTGCGCCGGTTCCTGACGTCCTTCATCGACTTCCGCGAAGATGTAGTCGCCCGCCGCACCGCATACGACCTGCGCAAGGCGCGCGAACGCAGCCACATCCTGTGTGGTCTGGCCGTGGCCGTTTCCAACGTGGACGAAGTGGTCGCCACGATCCGCTCGTCGGCAGACGCCGCAGAGGCGCGCGAGAAACTGATGACCCGCCGTTGGCCTGCATCCGAGATCGAGGGCTATCTGCGCCTGATCGACGATCCTTTGTCCAAGATGAACGACGATGGCACCTATAACCTGACCGAGGTTCAGGCCCGCGCCATCCTCGACCTGCGCCTGCAGCGCCTGACCCAACTGGGCGTCAAAGAGGTCACGGACGAGCTGGAAGAACTGGCCGCCAAGATCAAGGAATACCTGGATATTCTGTCCTCACGCGAGCGCATCATGGGCATCATCGCCGATGAACTGCGCGACGTCCGCGAGAAATTCGCCGTCGACCGCCGTACCGAGATCGTTGACTGGTCCGGCGACATGGAAGACGAGGACCTGATCGAGCGTGAGGATATGGTCGTGACCGTCACCTCGGGCGGCTATATCAAACGTACGCCGCTGGCCGATTTCCGCGCCCAAAAACGCGGCGGCAAGGGCTTGTCGGGGATGCAGACCAAGGAAGAGGATGTTGTCACCAACCTCTTCGTGGCCAACACGCATACTCAACTGCTGTTCTTCACCACCGATGGCATGGTCTACAAGCTCAAGACTTGGCGCCTGCCGCAATCGGGACGCACCGGTAAAGGCAAGGCGATCGTCAACATCCTGCCGATCCCAACGGGCGTTTCCATCGCGGCGATCATGCCGGTCGATGTGCCGGATGAAGAATGGGAAAACCTGCAGATCGTCTTCGCCACCAGCGCGGGCGACGTGCGCCGCAACCGCTTGTCGGACTTCACCAACGTTCGCCGCAATGGCAAGATCGCAATGAAGCTGCCCGAGGGCGTGGAACTGGTAAACGCCCGCATCTGTTCAGAAGATGAAGACGTGATGCTGGTGACCAACTCAGGCCGCGCGATCCGCTTCCGCACTACCGATGTCCGCGTCTTCAATTCGCGCGAGTCGACTGGCGTGCGCGGCATCAAGCTGACCAATGGCGACCGTGTCGTCTCGATGTCCGTAATCCGCCACTTCGAAGCTGATCCGGATGAGCGCGCTGCTTATCTCAAAATGCGCCGCGCCGTTGCGGGGATTGCTGATGATGGAGAGACAGACGAGGACGAAGCCGCGCCCGGCTCAATCACACAGGAACGCTATGCCGAGATGTCGGCGGCCGAAAACCTGATCCTGACCATCACGACCGGTGGCGCAGGCAAGCTGAGCTCAAGCCATGATTACCCCGTCCGCGGACGCGGCGGCATGGGTGTCGCGGCGATGGACAAGGCAATGCGGGGCGGCGAACTGGTTGCGTCTTTCCCAGTTGAGATTGATGACCAGATCATGCTGGCAACGTCCAAAGGCCAGTCGATCCGTGTGCCGGTCGAAGGCATCTCATTCCGGTCTCGCAGCGCGGGCGGTGTGCGGGTCTTCAACACCGGCAAAGGTGAAGAAGTTGTTAGCGTCGCCTGGATAGCCGATCAGGGTGATGAAGAAAGCGAAGAATAACAAAGCACTACAGAAGTGTAACAAAGCGCCCGTTTTGCGGGCGTTTTTGTTATTCTGGGTCACGTTCATGCCAACGGCCCCGTTGGCGGACTTGCCCGAGACCCACCGCAGCCCTAGCCTTTTATTATGTGGTCTTTCGCCCATATCCGCCCTGCCTACAGCCGCGCTGAACGCATAAGCGATGGTGTCATTCATGTGCTGGGCGTGTCCTCGGCGCTGATCGCGGCTCCGATGCTGATCATCATGACAGTCTTTTATCGGTCCGACCCGGCGGCGGTCCTGGGGGCTTCGATCTATGGTATCACGCTGGTTCTGATGCTGACCTTCTCGGCGCTTTACAACATGATCGAACATGATGAATGGGCAGAGTTTCTGCGCCGTCTCGATCATTCCGGCATCTATGTGAAAATTGCTGGCACCTATACACCGTTTCTATTGCTTTCAGCCTCACAACCACCGGGGCTGTTGCTGGGCCTGTGGTCTTCGGCGACGCTCGGGTCGGTCCTGAAGATGATCGACCCCAGCCGCTTCCGCTGGTTCGGACTGGCGCTTTATCTGCTGATGGGGTGGGCCGCAGTCTGGGCCGGGCAGTCCATGCTGGCCGAGCTTTCGCCGGGCACCTTGACGCTTATGATTGCCGGGGGTCTGATCTACACCGCAGGCGTGGTTTTCTACCTTTTGGACTGGCTGCCCTATCACAACACCATATGGCATGTGTTCGTCTTGACTGGTAGCGGCCTGTTCTTTGCCGCCGTCGCCCTGCGTATCGAAATGGTACCGTCTGGACCCATCTAAGATCGAGCCCGATCAAACCGAGTGGGCCTCAAAGCCCGTATAACGCCCCAAACTTCTGCTCCAGATAGGCCAACAGCGGCTCTGGTCCCGGTTCCACGCCACTGGCGCGCTGGATGATTTCGCGGGGCGCGTACAGTCCTCCGTGTTGCTGAACCTGCTCTCGAAGCCAGCCGGTGGCCTCGGATGTATCGCCAGCTGCCAACTGCCCCTCAAGTCCGGGGACTGCCGTGCGCAGCGCCTGATACAGGCATCCCGCATAGACGTTGCCCAGCGAATAGGTCGGGAAATAGCCAAACAAGCCAACCGACCAATGCACATCCTGCAAACACCCGTTCGAGGGCTTATCCACCGCATACCCGAAATCCGCTTTGAAACGATCATTCCAAGCAGCCTCAAGGTCGCTCACCTGCAAGTCGCCGGCCATCAGGGCGCGTTCCAGATCAAAGCGCAGCATGATGTGAAGATTGTATTGAACCTCATCGGCTTCGGTCCGGATATACCCGTTATGGACCCGATTAACCGTGGCATAGAACGCATCCGCGTCCGCGACGCCAAAATCACCAAACGCATCAGTCATCTGCTCGAACAGCCAACCGGTAAAGGCACGAGACCGGCCCAACTGGTTCTCATAGATACGGCTTTGGCTCTCATGCACGCCCATTGATACGCCGCGCCCCAGTGGGGTCAGCAGATAGTCGCGGTCGATCCCCTGTTCATAAGCAGCATGTCCGACTTCATGAATTGTGGAATAGAAGCAGTTGAACGGGTCGGTTTCACTGGTTCGGGTCGTGATGCGCACATCCAGACCGCTGCCCGAGCTGAACGGGTGCACGGCCTTGTCTACGCGTCCATTGTTCAGATCATACCCAAAGGCCACAGCCAGCTTTTGTGACAGGCGCATCTGAGTGAGTTCATCAAAACGACCCGTCAGTGCAGCAGGCTCGGGACGATCCAGGACCGCGGCGCGCAGGGCAACCAGACGCGGGCGCATTTCGTCAAAGATTACGGCAATCTGGGCCCCGGTCGTGTAGGGTTCATAATCCTCGACCATCGCGTCATAGATATCGCCGCCTTGTGCCAGCGCTTCGCCTTCCTGGCGTTTCAGGGAAACAACCTCTTCCAATACCGGAAGGAAAGCCGAAACGTCTTCGTCCGCACGCGCCTGCGCCCATTTACCCTGCGCCGCCGAGGTTACCCGGGCAATTGCCGTCGCCAGATCAGCGGGCACCTTTACCGCCCGGTCATAGGCGCGACGGATTTCACGCAGCTGCGCCTTGCCAACCTCGTCCTGAGGCGCAGCCTGCTCCAGCCAGTCCGCAACACGCGGGTCGGAACGGCGGGCATGCAGAACAGCCTCAATCGCTGCCATCTCCTCTGCCCGCTGCGCAGCGGCACCGCGCGGCATCACCGTTTCCTGATCCCATCCCAACCGACCGGCAATCTGGCCCAAGGCCGAGGTTTCGCGCTGAAAGGCCATCAGATCATTGAATGCTGTCATGGATCATGCTCCGCGCAGAGAGGTTGCGATGGGGTAAGCTGTCAGGAACCGCGCTCGCAGGATCAAGGTCCAGACGACCACGGCCATGAACTGGTGGAAAATGGCGATCTGCCACGGGGCTGCGTAAACGACGGTCACGATGCCCACAACCACCTGTAGCGATAGCGCCGCAAAGGCCGCGTTGAATGCGAACCGCGTTTGTGGATGTGCGCTGGTTTGCCCCCGCCGCCAGACGACAAAGGCGAAGATGAGCAGCAGATAGCCCACGCAACGATGAATGAACTGCACCAGACCGGGGCTTTCGAAGAAGTTGCGCCACATCGGCTCAAGCATCGCCGCATCAGGCGGTAGCAGTTGCCCACCGATCAGGGGCCAGTCGGTGTAGGACCGCCCGGCGTCGATTCCTGCCACCAGCGCACCGATGAGGATTTGCAAAAAGGTGAAATGCAGCAGGCCGGTCGACAGAGAGAAAAGTTTGGTCTCTTTCGCACGCCGGGCCTGCATCAGGTCACGCTCTTCCCGGCCAAGTTCAAAGATATACCAGGCAAGAAAACCGAGGATCACGAAGGCCAGCCCCAGATGCGTCGCCAGACGATAGCTGGCAACGGCAGTCATACCTTCACCTTGCGTGACGCCCGAGGCAACCATCCACCAGCCGACAGCCCCCTGAACGCCGCCCAGAGCGCCAGGGATCAGCAGCTTGCCGGTCCATCCCGTCGGGATTTTGCGTGCCACAAGAAAGCCGAAGAACCCGATGGCCCAGACGAGGCCAATCACACGGCCCAGCTGACGATGACCCCATTCCCACCAATAGATGGTTTTGAAATCATCCAGTTCCATCCACTGGTTCTGAATGCGCCACTGGTCGATTTCTTTGTACTTATCAAACTCGGATTGCCAGTCAGCCTCATTCATCGGCGGGATGGCCCCGGTGATAGGTCGCCATTCGGTGATTGAGAGACCGCTATCAGTCAGGCGCGTTAGCCCGCCCACCGCAATCATCACCACCACCAGAGCAAACAGGATCATCAGCCAGGCGCGGATTGCATTGCGCGCGCCACCGCGGCCCCGATCGATCATACCGGGTTGAACTGCCTGTTGCTTTTTGGTGTCCGAGACTTCCTCGAAGATGCTGCGCTTACCGCTCATGCTGTCCTCATGTCCTGAATTTCATCGCAAGCTAGGGCCACCGGCAGCCGAGGTCCAGCCTCAGCCTTTGTCCTTCCAGCGGACCATCTGCCGCATGATCCCGTGCAGCATCTGCACATCCGCACGTGTCATCCGCATCCGCGACCACAGATTGCGCAGATTGACCTTCATGCCCTCCGCCTTTTCGGGTGGATAGAAGAACCCGGCCTCTTCCAGCCGGTCCTCGTAATGTTCGACCAGTTTTTCGACCTCGATACCCGTGGCCCAGTCGCCCTTGCCCAGATCAGTTGCCTCATGCACGACGTCCCCAGTCTGGCGCATCCATTCATAGGCGGTCAGCAGCACGCATTGCCCAAGGTTCAACGAGGCATATTCCGGATTCACAGGGACTGAGATGATGGCGTTGGCCTTGGCAATATCTTCGTTTTCAAGCCCTGCACGTTCCGGGCCAAACAGCACAGCCACCTTTTCGCCCGCCGCCACTTTCTCAGCTGCGAGCTGCATTGCGCGCTCCGGGCTATAGACGGGCTTGGTCAACCCGCGCTGCCGCGCCGTGGTGGCAAAGACAAAGGTGGTGTCCGCCAGCGCGCCCGCCAGATCATCGAATAGCTGCGCCTCGTCCAGCAGCCGTCCGGCCCCGCTGGACATCGCCACCGCCTTGGGATTGGGCCACCCGTCCCGCGGTGCCACGATCCGCATCCGGTCCAGCCCAAAGTTCCACATCGCCCGCGCGGCGGCGCCGATGTTTTCACCCATCTGCGGGCGCACCAGAACGAAGGAAGGCTGGGATGTATCGCTGGGCATGGCTCACTCCGAAAAACTCCGCCTGCTCTACTGGCCACATGGATCAAGGGCAAGCCGCCCCTGCCTGTTCTGCTCTCAAATAGATGCTCAGCGGGCATAAAAGTTTGCTTCCCCCGCGCAATCCGCTAAACCGCGCGAAAGAATTCAAAGCCGAAGGACGCGCAATGGACACTCCAGAGCAGCCGCAGATTTACCTGATCACGCCTCCGACTATCGCGCTGAGCACATTCCCCGAACAATTGGGCCGTGTGCTGGATGGGGCTGACATTGCCTGTATTCGTCTGGCTTTGGCAGGCAGCGACGAAGACACCATCTCGCGCGCGGCCGATGCCTGCCGCGAGGTGGCGCATGCGCGGGACGTGGCCATCGTGATTTCCAACCACGTTCTGCTTGCGCAGCGGTTGGGGCTGGATGGCGTGCATCTGGATGACGGCGCGCGCTCCATCCGGGCTGCCCGCAAGGAATTGGGCGCAGACGCGATCGTAGGCAGCTTCTGCGGCACCTCCAGCCATGATGGCATGACCGCTGGTGAGAATGGTGCGGATTATGTGGCCTTTGGCCCGGTCGGCTCTGTCACGCTGGGCGATGGTACGCAGGCCGAGAAAGACCTGTTCCAATGGTGGTCCGAGATGATCGAGGTTCCGGTCGTGGCCGAAGGTGGGCTGACCCCGGAACTGGTGCAGGACCATACCCCCTGCACTGATTTCTTCGGCATCGGCGAGGAAATCTGGTCACAAGATAACCCGCTGGACGCGCTGAACTCTCTGATTGCCGCAATGCGCTGAGGGATGTGAGCGTTAACCCTTGCACCCACGCCGGGGCTGCGGCATGACACGTGGCATGAATAAGAACAGCGAAATCCTGTGCATCGGTTCAGTCCTTTGGGACGTGATCGGACGGTCGGCCAGCGCCATGCGTCAGGGCTCGGACGTGCCGGGTCGCATCACCCGCCTGCCCGGTGGCGTCGCCATGAACATCGCCATGACGCTGGTGCGGTTTGGGATGACTCCCACGCTGCTGACCGCAATAGGCCGCGACCCCGAGGGCGACGAACTGGTTCAGTCCTGCGCGCGCCTCGGGATGGTCACCGATCACATCTATCGCTCGCAAGACCTGCCAACCGACAGATATATGGCTGTCGAGGGCGCAAACGGGCTGATCGCCGCCATTGCCGATGCGCATTCGCTGGAAGCCGCCGGAGCCAAAATCCTGCGCCCTCTCATGCACGGGCCTTTGGGTTACGAAAATACACCTTTCGAAGGCCCCATTGCACTGGATGGCAACCTGACACTCACCCTTCTGGAAGAGATTGCCCAAAGCCCCGCCTTCGCCAAAGCCGATCTGCGCGTCGCGCCCGCCTCACCCGGTAAGGCCGAGCGGCTGCTGCCCTTCCTCAAACACGCCCGCGCGACACTGTATGTGAACCTCGAAGAGGCCGGCCTGCTATGTCAGCGCGAATTCACCGATTCCGAAAGCGCCGCCAAGGGTCTGCTGGATCGTGGTGCCCTGCGGGTACTGGTAACCGATGGCGGAAACTCAGCCACTGTCGGGGATACTGACGGTGTTCTGACCCAAACACCCCCTTCGGTTCTGGTCACTCGTGTGACTGGTGCCGGAGATACCTTCATGGCCGCCCATATCGCCGCCGAGGCAAATGGCGCAGTGAATGACGCGGCCCTCAGCCGCGCCCTGCATGCCGCCGCAACCTATGTTTCCGGAGAAACCCCACTGTGATCACCCTTCACTATTCCGCCGAGGTCCGTGCTGCCAAAGATGCAGGCCAACCCATCGTGGCACTGGAAAGCACCATTATTACCCACGGCATGCCCTACCCTCAGAACATCGAGGTTGCGGCCCAGGTCGAACAGGATATCCGTGATGCCGGTGCAGTTCCGGCCACAATCGCCGTTATCGACGGTGTTCTGAATGTCGGTCTCGAAGCCGACCAGTTGAGTGCATTGGGTCAGGCTCAGGGCGTCGCCAAACTGTCGCGTGCTGACATGGCGGCGTGCCTCGCTACCGGCGGCACAGGCGCAACCACGGTTGCGGCCACGATGATCGCCGCACATTACGCCGGTATCGAGGTTTTTGCGACCGGGGGCATCGGAGGGGTGCATCAGGGGGCCGAAACTTCATTCGATATTTCTGCCGATTTGCACGAGCTTGCCCACACCCCGGTCACCGTTGTAGCGGCCGGGGCCAAAGCCATCCTCGACCTAGCCAAAACGCTTGAGGTTCTGGAAACGCTGGGCGTGCCCGTCATCGCGCATGGGCAGGACGAGTTTCCGGCGTTCTGGTCCGCAAAGTCTCCGCTCGCGGCCCCGCTGCGCATGGACGATGCTGCCAAGATTGCCAAAGCCCACGCCACCCGTCGCGCGCTGGGTCTACCCGGCGGACAATTGGTGGCCAACCCGATCCCCGATGCCGATCAGATCCCGTCCGATGAATTGGCGCCCATCATCGCATCGGCCCAATCCGACGCCGAGACGCACCGCATCACCGGCAAGGGCGTTACCCCTTATCTGCTGCAGCGTATCTACGAACAGACCGAGGGCCGTTCCCTTACTGCCAATATCGCTCTGGTCCGCAACAATGCCCGCCTGGCTGCCGCCATCGCGCGAGAATTGGCAAAATCGGCACCGTAAAGGGGCCTATTGTACCAAAGGCCCAGACTGCTTACCTAAATCCGCAAACCACTCAGGACCGCAATGAACACTCCGTTTGACGAAGAACCTCACCGCCGACCGGGTCTGTTGTCCCGGCTGCGCGCGTCTTTTCTGACGGGCATTGTCGTCATCGCGCCCGTGTGGCTGACTGTTTGGTTGATCTGGTCTGTCGTGGGCTGGATCGACAGCGCGGTACTGCCGCTGATCCCGCAGCGGTTCCAGCCTTCGGAATATGTCGGCATCAACTTGCGCGGCGTGGGCGTCGTCATCTTCCTGCTCTTCACGGTCATCGTCGGCTGGATTGCCAAAGGCATCCTGGGCCGCTCGTTGATCCATTTCGCCGAGAGCCTCGTCGACCGTATGCCCGTTGTTCGTTCGGTCTATTCCGGGATCAAGCAAATCTCGGAAACGGTGTTCGCGCAGACCGAGCGGTCTTTCGAAAAGGCTTGCCTGATCCAGTATCCCCGCCGAGGCATCTGGGCCATCGGCTTTGTCTCGACCACCGCCCGGGGCGAAGTGAGTGAGCGCGCTGAAACCGGGGGCGAGTTGCTGAGCGTGTTTGTCCCCACAACTCCGAACCCTACATCCGGTTTCCTGCTGTTTTTCCCCGCCGAGGACGTGATCCTGCTGGACATGTCCATCGAGGACGCAGCCAAACTGGTGATTTCAGCCGGTCTTGTTTATCCGAACGACAAAGACCCGACCCAACCACCTGAATAATCAGCCAAACATCGCAGGCAGATCGACTGTGCTGCGCTCTCCCAGATCGTCTTTATAAGCAGTCAGAAACTGCTCTGCCGCGTTGCGTCCGGCCTTTTTCAACCGGTTCAACACAACCGGGTTGGGTACAATTTTGGTCGCCGCCGAGAGGTCGTTCATCAAGGCGTCATCCGCAATCATATGCACCAGCACCCGGCTCATCTCTCCCGCTTTCAGTTTGCCCTCGGCCAGCAAGCGCTGCACGAAATTGATAGCTCGTAATTCGCGAAAGAGCGATGAGTTGAAACTGATCTCGTTGATCCGGTTCTGGATTTGCTGCGGCGTTTTGGGAACCTCGTCACGTTCCAGTGGGTTGATGTTCACGATCACCACATCATCCGGCAAACCATTGTTGAACAATGGATAGAGAGCCGGATTGCCCGTATAGCCCCCATCCCAATAGGCCTCGGTTCGCCCGGATTTGGGGTCAAAAATTTCAACCGCCTGAAACAGGTTGGGCAGGCAGGCCGAGGCCAGAATGGCATCTGTCGAAATCTCTTCCCCGGTAAACACGCGGATCTTGCCGCTGCGCACACAGGTCGCGCAGACAAAAAGCTCTGGCCCCTCATCTGCGCAGATTTCGTCAAAGTTGAAGCGATCCACAACCGGGGTAAGCGGATTGCGGTAGAACGGACCATAGGCATAGGGCGACACCAGCCGCGACCAGGTCTCGGCCATCGAAAACGGAACCGAGTATTCCAGCGCCTGAGCAACATGAGCGGGCTCAATGCCGCGCATCCAATGGGCAATCCGCATATCCCCGACGGCCCCCATGCGCTTCCACAACCCATCCAGAGAAGCCCGCGCGCCCTCACGCCCGTCTCGTACCATCCCCGACTTAAACGCTGCCCCGTTCAGCGCCCCCGCCGAGGTTCCTGTGATCGCTGCAACCTCGATGTCCTCTTCGTCCAGCAAACGGTCCAGCACGCCCCAGGTGAACGCCCCATGCGCCCCACCACCCTGCAATGCCAGATTGATCCTCTTCACAACCCCAACCTCTTCTTCTGATTAATATCACTTCGGAGGCATGGGGGCGGTGCCCCCATGAAAACTCACAAGGCGGTCCAACCTCCATCGACCGAAATCGTCGTACCTGTAATCTGCGCTGCCGCATCCGAGCACAGGAAGATCGTCGTACCGCCCAGTTGTTCGATTGTAGCGAACTCTTTTGACGGCTGCCGCTCGAGCAATACATTCTTTATGACCTCTTCCCGGGTCATGTTGTATTCTCTCATCGTGTTAGGGATCTGGGAATCTATCAAAGGTGTCAGAACATATCCCGGGCAGATCGCGTTGCAGGTGATCGGCTCCTGCGCGGTTTCCAGCGCCACGGTTTTGGTCATCCCAACCACGCCATGTTTGGCCGCGATATACGCCGCTTTGAAGGGCGAGGCCGTCAGACCATGGGCCGAGGCGATATTCACGATCCGTCCCCAGCCCGCCGCACGCATCATCGGCAGGGCCGCAGCCGTGGTGTGGAAGGCCGAGTTCATGTTGATCGCAATGACCGCGTCCCACTTGTCAGCCGGAAACTGATCGATCGGATCGACGTGCTGAATGCCCGCATTGTTCACCAGGATGTCACAAGCGCCCGCCTGCTCGATCAGGGCGCGGCACTCGGCACCCTTGGACATATCCGCCTTGATGTAGCGCGCATTGGTTCCCGTCTCCTGCCCGATCTCGGCGGCCAGCGCGTGATCCTCGTCGCGGTCGGTGAACGAGTTCAGCACCACATCCGCCCCGGCCTTGGCCAACTCGCGCGCGATGCCCAGCCCAATCCCTGAATTCGACCCCGTGATGACGGCTGTTTTGCCCGACAGACCCATGACATTCTCCCTGCTGGATTTCATTTCGCGCGCACTGTGCCATGCTGCACCTGCAAAGAAAACGGGGAATGATGACGGGTTTGTTTCCCGGCTCAGATCTGCATAAAAAAACGCCCGCACGAAGCGGGCGTTAAGTTATTGAGGCAGGTTTCATACAGGCAAGAAACCTATCGAGCAGTGCAACCTTTATAAGCAATTCTTTGCATCCATCCAAGCTAAAAGTTTGATAATAAGAAAAATCATGGCTACGGTGAATCCCAAACAAAATAAGGCCAGAGCAGGATTGTTTCCAAAATGAGCCCCGATTATCTCCGCCCGTTCAGACACGTTATCGCGGGAATCACCTGCATTTTTACTGCCTCTTTGGTTTCTGCAGAATCGGTCCATGGCATAGCTATGTATGGGGACCCGGCCTTACCACCGGATTTTGTGTCGCTGCCCTATGCAAATCCGGACGCGCCGAAGGGCGGCAAAGTCGTGTTCGGAAACACCGGCGCCTATAACAGCCTCAATCCGTTTGTGCAAAAAGGCACGTCACCCTGGCAGTTGCGATTTTGGACCCATGAAAGCCTGATGGGCCGATCCTGGGACGAACCTTTCACTCTTTACGGGTTGTTAGCCGAATCAGTTGAGACGGCCGACGACCGCTCCTGGGTCGAATTTACACTTCGCGAGAACGCCGCATTTTCAGACGGAACCCCCGTGACCGTCGATGACGTGATCTGGTCATATGAGACTTTGGGCACCGAAGGCCACCTGCGCTATCGCGGGCTTTGGGGCAAAATCGACAGCATCGAACAGACCGGGCCGCGCAGTGTGCGCATCACCTTCAACGAACCGGATCGAGAGCTGGCCCTGATCGCCGGTCTACGCCCGATCCTGCAGAAAGCCCAATGGGAGGGGAAGGATTTCGCCGACGCTCCGCTGCAGGATATCCCCATCGGAACCGGGCCTTACGTCATCGATGATTATGAGGCCGGTCGCTATGTAACCCTGCGGCGGAACCCTGACTATTGGGGTGCTGATATCCCGTTCCGCAAAGGCACCATGAACCTCGATGAAATGCGGCTCGAATTCTACGGTGATGCTACGGTTCTGTTCGAGGCGTTCAAGGCCAGAGAACTGACCGCCGTGCGTGAGTTCAACGCCGATAAGTGGGACACCCAGTTCAACTTTCCCTCAGTGCAACGTGGCGATGTCATCAAGACGGAAATCCCACATGGCAAGCCCTCGGGCATGACGGGCTATGTCATGAATACGCGCAAAGCCCCGTTCGACGACTGGCGCGTGCGCGAAGCGTTGACGCTGGCCTTCAATTTCGAATTCATCAACGACACCATCACCGGTGGCGCACAGCCCCGGATTACGTCGTATTTCTCAGGTTCTGATCTGGCCATGCAGCCAGGTCCGGCAACCGGCCGCGTTGCTGAACTGCTGGAACCCTACGCCACTGATCTGCCGCCGGGAACGCTTGAAGGGTACACCCCGCCAGCAGGCGATGGATCGGCCCGGAACCGTGCTAACATCCGCGCGGCCGCAAACCTGCTGACCGAGGCAGGTTGGACCATTCAGGACGGTGTCCTGCGCAATGACAAAGGCGAGCCTTTCACCATCACGGTCCTGCTGCAACAAGGCGACAGCGACAATATGACGGCGATGGAGATCTATACCCGCGCGCTGGAACGTCTGGGTATTCAAGTGACAATCGAACAGGTCGACAGCGCGCAATATACCGGGCGCACCTCCGAGCTGGATTTTGACATGACCATCTTCCGTCGCGCCTTGTCGCTTTCTCCGGGCAACGAGCAGCGCCTGTATTGGGGCAGCGAGAATGCGGACACGCCCGGCACGCGGAACCTGATGGGCGTCACTTCGCCTGCGGTTGATGGTTTGATCGACGCGATGCTGACCTCGGAAAGCCACGAGGATTTCGTTGCCGCCACCCGCGCGCTGGATCGCGTTCTGACTGCCGGGCGCTATGTGATCCCGATCTGGAACTTTGACGTTGGGCGCATCGCCCACGCCAAGGAACTGAAGCACCCAAGCACTTGGCCGATCTATGGCGATGGACCCGAATATATGCCTCAGGTCTGGTGGTATGAGGAATGACACGCTCAAGATGAAATTTGTCTTCGCTGCCGGTGACCAAATCGCCAACGAGACCTGCCTGATCTGACCCGAGTCCCGGGTACGCATTTCAACCCGGCGGTGCCCAAACCAGACGCCATATATTCGATCGTCCGATACTATGGACATCCGAGACTCTGCACAGCACCGGTTCGCACCAGTGATTTTCCGAGATCATCGCCGCCCTCGGCCTGATTTTCGTGATTTTCGGCGGATTTCAGCACAAGTGGATACGATACCAGTCCTTGTGTAACTCCATATCGCTGACGCCTACAAATATACATCATCGGTAAGTTTTGAGATTCTGGCAGCTATCATCACAAGATGGCTTTACGGATAGGTTCTTGGGGATATACCCTGCACATATACCGACGTTCGTTATAATGCAGATAATCGCTGTATTTATCGGGCATGTTTTACTGATCTGGCTGTTCAAGCCAGAGGAATTACGGACCGGCCGCCACTCACTAAACAGCAGGTCCGTAGGCCCGTTGCGGTTACGCCGCAGCGGGTTTTTTGCACCCGAATGACCCGGCTGTACCCTGCGACATTTTGTCATGTCCGCAGCATCACGCCTCACTCCGTACGCTGGTTTGGGGGAGAGCAATCCTGAAACACTAACAAAGGAAGGCTCGCAGATGCTGAACTGGGCTGATCTGACGCAAGACTGGGGCGCGTCTTATGCGCGCGCGAAACGCAGGTTTCCGAACCTGCGAGACAGGGATATGGCCCGCGTTGGCGAAGATCGCAAACAGTTCGAGGCCTATCTGGCCGAGCGTCATCACCTGACAGTCAACGAAGCGCGTGAAGAGCTTGAGGATTTCCTGTTTACCGAGGCTCTGAACCGCGAGGCCGCCCAGTCATTAGCTAAGTGAAGTCACCCACAGGATCGTGGCATCCTCATCACTGACCGAAATGACATTGTGCCCCATGCTGCCATCATAATAGGCACTGTCGCCCCGACGCATCTCGACGGGTTCATAAAACTCGGTGAACAACCGGACAACACCGGTCAGCACGTACAGAAATTCCTCACCATCATGGCGCACCCAGCCATCAAATTCTTCCATCGATCGCGCACGAACGCGGGCGCGATACGGCAGCATCTGTTTTTTGGTCAGCGTTTCGGCCAATAGCTCATGCTCGTAGGTCGCGGTTGCATGCGCGGCCCCCTCACCCATCTTGGTCACCGCCATACGACCGATCACCTGATCGCGCTGCGGTGGCGTGAATAGCTGCGGCACCGAGATCTCCAGGCCGGTAGCCAGCTTTTTCAGCGCGTCATAGGTCGGAGACATCTGACCGTTCTCGATCTTGCTAAGCGTTGAACGTGCCAGCCCGGCCTGAGTGGCGGCCTGCTCCAACGTCCATTTGCGCGCCTTGCGCAGCTCACGCACCCGCGCACCCAGATCGACGGGCTCCAATTCAGTGCTGTTGCCGTTGTCGCGCGCAATGCGGACGATGGATTTGTGATCATTCGTGCTCATGGCTCTTTCTATAGGGCCAGGCCGCGCCGCTTGCAACGCGCGACACCCGACGGTAGCCGTAGGCCATGTTGTCGATCTTTGATCAGGGGCCCTTTGCGCCCTGTCCCGACCCCTTCAATCTGGCGGCGCATGTTCTGCGCCATGCAGACGAATGCGCTGATAAAACGGCCCTGTCCGTTCTTGGCGCTCACTTGGCCCATGACTGGACCTATGCCGACTTAAAGGCCGCGATCCTTGGCACCGGAGCCGGGCTGCTGGACGCGGGCCTCACGCCCGGAGACATCGTGGTCATGCGGTTAGGCAACACCGTCGATTTCCCGATTGCCTATCTGGGTGCCATCGCAGTGGGCCTTGTTCCGGTCCCGACATCCTCGCAACTGACCGAAGCTGAGACCGCTGGCATCCTGAGCGACCTCAACCCGGCCGCCATCCTGCGCGACCCGGACGTGGCCTGCGCCCCGCATCCGCGTCAGATCACCCTGTTCGACCTTACCGAGATGCGCAGCCTGCCCCCTGCGCGCTTTGAGATGGGGGATCCAGACCGCATGGCCTATGTGGTTTATACTTCGGGCACGTCGGGCAAGCCGCGCGCGGTCGCTCATGCCCACCGGGCGATCTGGGCGCGACAGATGATGGTTGATGGCTGGTACGGGCTAACGCCATCCGACCGGCTGTGCCATGCAGGCGCGTTCAACTGGACCTATACGCTGGGCACCGGGTTGATGGACCCGTGGACCATCGGCGCAACCGCGCTGATCCCTGAACCCGGCACCGATATCGCGGATCTGCCCGCGTTGCTGAATCAGCATCGAGCCACGATCTTCGCCGCCGCGCCGGGCGTCTATCGCAAGATGTTGCAGGCCCCCGAACGTATGAGCTTGCCCAACCTGCGCCATGGCCTCTCGGCGGGCGAGAAACTGTCGCGTCACCTGCACGAACGCTGGATGCAGAGCACCGGCACCGAACTGTACGAAGCCTACGGCATGTCCGAATGCTCGACCTTTATCTCATCCAGCCCGACCCACCCGGCCCGCGGAGAGGCTCTGGGCCAACCACAGCCCGGTCGCCGGATCGCCATCGTTGGGCCTGACGGACCGGTCCCTCAGGGGCAAGAGGGTACAATTGCAATTCATCGCAACGACCCCGGTCTGATGTTGACCTACCTGAACGCACCGGAAGAGGCCGAGGCGCGCATGGCCGGGAACTGGTTCCTGACCGGCGATCAGGGGGCGATGGCAGCAGACGGTCAGATCATCTATCTCGGCCGCGACGACGATATGATGAATGCGGGTGGGTACCGGGTATCTCCGGTCGAGGTCGAGGCGGCACTGTCTACCCACCCCGGCATCACTCAGGTCGGCGCGGCGGCGGTTGAGGTGAAACAGGACAGCTCGATCATCGTTGCCTTCTACACCGGCCCCGAAGAACTGGACGCGGAGGTGTTGCGCGCCTATGTGTCTGACAAGCTGGCGCGCTACAAACAGCCGCGCGCCTTTGTCCATCTGTCCGCCCTGCCTACCGGAGGCAACAGCAAACTCCTGCGCCGCGCCCTGCCGGCCTATTTCAAGGCGACGTCCGAATGACACAGACCGTTAAGCTCGACATCATGTCCGACCCGATTTGCCCCTGGTGCTATATCGGCAAGACCCATCTGGACAAAGCGCTGGCAGAGGTGCCGAACCACCCCTTTGTGATCGAATGGCATCCGTTTCAGCTGAATCCCGACATGCCTGACGCGGGTATGGACCGGCGCGAATACCTTGAACGTAAATTCGGCGGCAAGGACGGTGCCGTCCGCGCCTATGCACCCGTGGTAGAACATGCCGATAACGCTGGTCTGAAAATCGATTTCGAGGGCATGAAACGCACCCCCAACACGCTGGATGCCCACCGGCTGATCCACTGGGCCGGGATCGAGGGCAAACAGAACGCCGTGGTTGACGCGCTGTTCAACGCCTATTTCGTCGAGGCGCGCGATATTGGCGATCATGAGGTTCTGGCAGATATCGCCGACACCGTCGGCATGGATGCCGCCGTTGTACTGAAACTGCTGAAGTCAAACGCCGACCGGGAAGATATCCGCAACCGGGATACGCATTCGCGGCAGATGGGCGTGAATTCGGTTCCGACATTCATCGTGGCCAATCAACATGCGGTTCCTGGTGCGCAACCCCCTGAATTATGGGGGAAAGTGATCGCGGACATCATGTCTCAACTTGAGGCTTCCCCTGCAGAATAGCACATACCTCTGTGCATTCCTGATCTAGTCCAACCCGTTGCACCGTGATAGCGCTGCTGGGAAGGAGCTTCCCATGACCAATCGTATGTCGCGGGGCGAATTCATTGCGCTGGTCGCGATGATGTTCGCCACGATTGCCTTTTCGATCGATTCAATGCTGCCCGCCCTGCCTGAAATCGGGGCAGAGCTCAGCCCCGGTGATCTCAACAAGGCCCAGCTGATCCTGACGTCCTTTGTTCTGGGCATGGGGATCGGCACGTTTTTTACGGGGCCAATCTCGGATGCAGTCGGACGAAAGCCTGTGATCTACGGAGGTGTGGTACTTTACATCCTCGCCTCCGCCGTGGCCTGGGCCAGTTCGTCGCTCGAACTGGTACTGGCGGCGCGGGTGGCTCAGGGGTTGGGCGCAGCTGGTCCGCGCGTTGTGGCAATGGCAATCATTCGTGACCTCTTTGCCGGGCGCGAGATGGCCCGCATCATCTCAATCGCGATGATGATTTTCACTCTGGTTCCTGCGATCGCTCCGCTGCTTGGCGCAGGCGTTATCGCTTTGGTCGGCTGGCGCGGTATCTTCGTGTCATTCATCCTGTTCGCATTGGTCATTGTGATCTGGATGACCGTTCGACTGCCCGAATCCTTAGCACCCGAAAACCGCCGCCCCTTCCGCTTGCCGCTGATGATTGCGGCGGTACAAGAGATGATCGCGCATCCCACCGTCCGCCTGTCGATCATGGTGCAAACGCTTTGCATGGGCCTGCTGTTCACCATGCTGACAATGGTGCAACCGATCTTTGACGTCGTGCATGACCGGGCCGAAAGCTTTCCGTTCTGGTTCGGCTTCGTGGCGTTGATCTCAGGCTCGGCCAGCCTGTTGAACGCGGCGCTGGTTGTCCGTGTTGGCATGCGCCGGATGGTGACATGGGCCTTGGGAGGGCAAATTCTGATCACCAGCTGCGTCATTTTCCTGAACATGACACCATTGTCGCCCGACGCCTCGTTCGGCCTGTTCGTGGCCTGGCAAACGTCGGTCTTTTTCATGGCGGGTGTGACCATGGGCAACCTGAACGCCATCGCGATGGAGCCGATGGGCCATATCGCAGGCATGGCGGCCTCGGTGATCGGCTCGATCGCCACCGTGCTGGCAGCTGCTATCGCGGCTCCGGTCGGTTTGTTGTTCGATGGTTCGATCACGCCGCTAACGACTGCTGTATTGATCATGTGCATCGTGGGCTTCGGCCTGATGCTGCATATGGGCCGGATCGAAAACAGACTTCTCGCCTGATCTGTGCAGCGCGCCTGAATCGCGCTAACCTGCCTTCCAGACTTGGGAGGGGGTTTTCATGAGCGATTACTACGATCTGGGGACATATTCCTGTGCGGTCACGACATCGTCGTCCGAGGCGCAGCTCTGGTTCGATCGCGGGCTGGTCTGGACCTATGGTTATAACCACGACGAAGCAGTCGCCTGTTTCCAAAAGGCCGCCGAACATGACCCCGACTGCGCCATGGCGCATTGGGGCGTCGCCTATGCGGCAGGGCCGAACTACAACCTGCCATGGGATTTACGCGACGATCAAAATCAGAGCAAATCGTTGGCGATTGCCTACGATTCAACGCAGCGGGCAATGTCGCTGCTGGACAAGTGTACCCCGGTTGAACAAGCCCTCATCCGCGCCCTGCCCGCACGATACCCGCAGCGTGATCCGACGGAGGGCATGCACCGATGGGACTACGACTACGCCGACGCGATGCGCGCGGCCTTTGCCGAACAGCCTGACGATCTGGATTTGCGTACGATCTATGTCGAGGCGCTGATGAACCTCACGCCATGGCAGATGTGGGATCTAAAGACCGGTCAACCTGCTGAAGGCGCAGCCACGTTCGAGGCGCAGGAGGCTTTGGAAACCGCGATGGCCAACGATCCGGCGGCCATGTCTCATCCCGGATTGCTTCATCTTTATGTCCATCTGATGGAGATGTCTCCAACGCCAGAAAAGGCCCTGAAGGCGGGGGATATCCTGCGCACTTTGGTACCGGATGCGGGGCATCTGGTGCACATGCCCACCCATATCGACGTGCTGTGCGGCCACTATCAAAACGTTGTCCACTGGAACGAACAGGCCTCGGTCGCCGATCTGAAGTATTATGAGCGTGAAGGTGCGTTCAACATCTATACCGGCTATCGCCAGCACAATTATCACTTCACCATCTACGGCGCTATGTTCCTCGGTCAGATGGAACCGGCCCTGCGAGCCAATCAGGGCCTGTGGGAAACAACGCCCGAGGATATGTTGCGCGTCGAAAGCCCGCCCATGGCGGACTATTTCGAAAGCTACATGTCCATGGGGCCGCATATTCTGATCCGCTTTGGCCGCTGGGAAGAAGCCAAGGCACTGGAATTGCCCGAGGATCCCGATCTGTACCGCACCTTGACCGCGACCACGCATTATGCCCGCGCCATCGCCCATGCCGCGACCGGAGAGGTGACACAGGCCGAAGCAGAAGAGCAACTGTTCCTCGCCGCAAAAACCTGCGTGCCCGAGACCCGCCGCCTGCACAACAACCGGGTCATCGACCTGCTGGAGATTGCAGGGGAAATGCTGCGCGGTGAGATCGAGTATCGCAAAGGCAATTATGAGATCGCTTATGCCCATCTGCGCCGCTCGGTCGAACTGGATGATACGCTGCCCTATGATGAACCATGGGGATGGATGCAGCCGACCCGCCACGCACTCGGCGCATTGCTGTTTGAACAGGGCCATGTCGCCGAGGCCGAGGCCGTCTATCGCGAAGATCTGGGTCTGGGCGGCACGCTCAGCCGCGCCTCGATCCACCCCGACAATGTCTGGAGCCTGAAGGGCCTGCACGATTGCCTGAGCGCGCGCGGAGAGGCGGTGGAAATCCGGCAGATCAAACAACGTCTGGACCTCGCGCTTGCCCGCGCCGACCGCGCAGTCGGAGCATCCTGTTTCTGCGCACAAGCCGCAATGAGGGCCGCTGAATGAGAATACCCCTTCTGGTGGCCAGCTTGCTGATTGCTGGTCCGGCGCTTGCGCAGCGCCAGACCTTTCCACCCGTTGATGAGGCGGAGCGCGATCCCACGTTGCTCGCTTTCCGCGAAGACCTGCGGGCAAAGATCGACGCCCGCGATACAGATGCCGTCGTCGCCGCCGCCTGCCCAGATATCTATCTCAGCCATGGCAGCACCGGTGGCCCGGAAGAGTTCCATACCAACCTCACCGTGCCTCCGGAGATACTGGATGAAGAGTTTCAGGACGAAGCTGCGGAGCTTCGTGAATACTACTGGTCGCAATTACAGAAAACGCTTTCCCAACCGGGATATTTCGACGATCAGGGCGAATTCTGGATGCCGCATCATTGGCGGATCACCTTGCCCGCTGCGGTGGACCCATTCACGGCGTTCTTTGTTTCGGGCGAAAGCATCACTCTGCGCCAGACCCCATCGCGCGGCGCAGCCATCCTCGCGCTGATCAGCCATGAGATTGTGATCGTCCCTGACTTTCAGCCTGACGAAGAATATCAGAAGATAAGACTGACCGATGGGACTTCGGGATATCTGCTCAGCGATTTCTTGACTTCGATGGTCGGTTACCGCGCCGCAATTGTGAAATCCGACGCAGGTGAGTGGCAGCTCTGCACCTTTGTGACCGGAGACTAAGCCTTCGCCTTTTTCTTCTGGGCCACAACCTTTTCGGCCAGATCACGGGCAATGGCAAAAGCCCCTTTTATCTTGTCGCTGTCCTTCTTCCAGTCGCGGCGCACGACGATCTTGTTGTCCTTGACCTTGGCCAGCCCGCGCTGGTTCTGGATGAACTCGACCAGACCTTCAGGCGAGGCGAACTTGTCGTTGTGGAACTGGATCGTCGCGCCCTTCGGCCCGCCATCTAGCTTGGCAATGCCAGCGCGTTTGCACATCGCCTTGATACGCACGACCAGCATCAGGGTGTTGACCTCTTTCGGCAGGGTGCCGAAACGGTCGATCAACTCGGCGGCGAACCCTTCCAGCTCGACCTTGGTCGACAGAGACGACAGGCGGCGATAAAGCCCCAACCGCACGTCCAGATCGGGCACGTAATCCTCGGGGATCAGAACCGGTACGCCCAGATTGATCTGTGGTGCCCATTGGTCGTCAGCATCCGACAGGCCTTCCATCTCACCCGCTTTGATCTTGGCAATCGCCTCTTCCAGCATCGACTGATAAAGCTCATAGCCAACATCGCGCATCTGGCCCGATTGCTCTTCGCCCAGAAGGTTACCTGCCCCGCGAATGTCTAGGTCCTGAGACGCCAGCGTGAACCCGGCCCCCAGCGTATCCAGCGAGCCCAGAACCCGCAGGCGCTTCTCGGCCGTCGCCGTAAGTTTCTGACGCGGCTTGGTTGTCAGATAGGCATAGGCGCGGGTTTTCGAGCGCCCCACCCGACCCCGGATCTGATAGAGCTGCGCAAGGCCGAACATATCCGCTCGATGCACGACCATCGTGTTCGCAGTCGGAATATCCAGCCCGCTTTCCACAATCGTGGTCGCCAACAGCACATCATATTTGCCGTCATAGAAGGCATTCATCCGGTCATCGAGTTCGCCCGCTGCCATCTGTCCGTGTGCAACCACATAGGTCAGCTCTGGCAACTGCTCCTTCAGGAATTCCTCGATCTCGGGCAAGTCCGAAATGCGCGGCACCACATAGAAACTCTGCCCGCCGCGATAGTGCTCGCGCAGTAGCGCTTCACGGATCGTCACCGCGTCAAACTCGCTGACATAGGTGCGGATCGCCAGACGGTCGATGGGCGGAGTGCCGATGATTGAGAGATCACGTACGCCGGTCAGCGACAATTGCAACGTACGCGGGATCGGCGTGGCGGTAAGCGTCAGGACGTGCACGTCCGAGCGCAGCTGTTTCAGCCGCTCTTTATGACCCACACCGAAATGTTGTTCCTCGTCGATGATCAGCAGACCTAGGTTCTGGAACCGTATCCCCTTGGCCAGCAGCGCATGCGTGCCGATCACGATATCCACCGTGCCGCGCGCCAGCCCATCGCGGGTCTGCTGCGCCTCTTTCGCCGAAACAAAGCGCGACAATTGCCGGACCTCCAGCGGGAAACCGCGGAAGCGATCCTTGAACGAGGCCGCATGTTGTCGGGCCAGCAGAGTGGTCGGGGCGATCACAGCCACCTGCACGCCAGACATTGCCGCGACAAAGGCAGCACGCATCGCAACCTCGGTCTTACCAAAACCCACATCGCCGCAGATCAGACGATCCATCGGCGCGCCGGAATGCAGATCCTCCATGACTTCCGCTATCGCGCGCAGCTGGTCGTCGGTTTCCTGATACGGGAAACGTGCGCTGAACTCCTCCCACGCATGCGGCGGCGGATCCATGACCGGCGCCTTGCGCAAGGCACGCTCGGCAGCGATGCGGATCAGCTTGTCCGCCATCTCGCGAATACGCTCTTTCAGCTTGGCCTTCTTGGCCTGCCACGCACCACCACCCAGACGGTCCAGCAGCCCCTCGTCATGGCCGTATTTCGACAGCAGCTCGATGTTTTCGACCGGCAGGTACAGCTTGGACTGTTCGGCATATTCCAACAGCAAGCATTCATGCGCCGCACCTGCTGCCGTAACAACTTCCATCCCCTGATAGCGGCCAATACCGTGATCCACATGCACCACCAGATCACCGGGGCTGAGCGATTGGGTCTCGGTCAAGAAGTTCTCGGCCTTGCGGCGTTTCTTGGGCTGACGGATCAGGCGGTCGCCCAGTACATCCTGTTCAGCGATCACCGTCAGGTCAGGGGTTTCGAACCCGTGCTCCAACGCCCAGACGGCCAGATGCAGTCCGCGTTTCCCAACGCGGGTACCGTCGGTCACAGGGATCGCCTCGGCCAGACCTTCATCCTCAATCAACCCGGTCAGACGTTCGCGCGCGCCTTCGGAATAAGACGCGATCAGAACCGGCCCCTTGGCCATCTTGTCGGTGATATGACTGGCCAGAGCGCCAAAGAGGCTGATGCTTTCCTGCTGCCGCTCGGGTGCAAAGTTGCGCCCGATACGGCCACCCGCGTCAATCACACCCGGCCCGCTGGCCTGCAGCAGAGGGCTGAATTGCAGAACGCGGCGGTCACCTACGGCCTGCTCCCACGCGGCGTCATCCAGATACAGCAAACCGGGTGGGGTCGGTTTGTAAACCGTATCCATGCGCGAGCGATTTTCGAGTGCCAGCTTGCGCGTCTCGTACTGGTCGGAAATCGTATCCCAACGCGCCAGCCGAGCAGGTGTGACCTGATCGTCCAGCGAAACGGAGGCCTCGGGCAGATAATCAAAAAGTGTTTCCAGTTTTTCATGGAAGAACGGCAACCAATGCTCAATGCCCTGGTGCTTGCGGCCCGCGCTGACCGCCTCATAAAGCGGATCATCGGTACCGGCCGCGCCGAACTCAATGCGATAGTTCTGACGGAACCGGGTAATGGCGGCTTCGTCCAGAATGACCTCAGACACCGGGGCGAGTTCGACCACCTCAAGCTTCTCGGTCGTGCGTTGCGATACAGGATCAAACCGACGCGCCCCGTCCAATACATCCCCGAACAGGTCCAGCCGGACGGGGCCAGCTTCACCCGGCGGGAAAATGTCGATAATCCCGCCGCGAATTGCATAGTCACCGAGCTCCATAACGGTCGGGCTTTGGGTGAACCCCATGCGCACCAGGAAATTCCGCAAAGCCTCTTCATCAACCCGATGATCGACACGCGCCGTGAAGGCAGCCTCGCGTAGCACATCCCGCGCAGGCACCCGCTGTGTCGCCGCATTCAGCGTCGTCAGCAGGACAAACCGAGCCGGCATCTGGTGCACCAGCGCCGCAAGCGTCGCCACCCGTGCTGCTGCGATATCGGCGTTCGGCGATACCCGGTCATAAGGCAGGCAGTCCCAGCCCGGAAACACGAAGACCGGCATGTCCGGGGCGAAGAATGCAAGCGCCGCCCGCATCGCCTCCATCCGCTTGTCATCGCGGGCCACGTGAACAACAGGGCCGCCCGAACGGGCAATCTCGTTCAGGACAAGCTGCGCGTCAAACCCCTCAGGGGCACCGCCAACCGTAACATGGTTCGGAGCCGTCATCGCCTCGTCCTTTCCGATTTTACCAGCCCAAAAGGCCAATCGAGAAGTTCTGGTACATCCCCCAGAGGCATGTGATCAAGATCGAAATCATTCCAATGATCTGAGTATAGACCCGGCATCGCGTCAGTATCTTTGATACAGTCTCGAGCGTTGGCTCCTGCCGGTGCAACCGCCGAGCTGCCGAGATATTTATCAGCATTACGAAACATAGGGGAAACAGCAGCAGAAACACCGCCTGTGCGAACTCGACACCGTAGAAAAATCCCAGCGTCGCGAGGCCGGTGAAGATAAAACAACTGAGCGCCAGGATAGCCAGACCGGACACATCAACGATATACAGCAACCGGTTCCCATTGATGCGAACGATGTCCAGCAGATCGCGCTCGGTCTGGCCACCAACCCGGCGTGCACGTACCACCAGATCGTAAGGTACCCCCATCGCCCAATGGCTGGCCGAGGACCAAAGCACGGCCAATCCGATCCAATACCATAGGTTCGAGAAGCTACGCATGTCGATGAGTTCGAAAATCGTAGAGTATATGTCCAAGCGTCAGCCCTTTATTCACCGTCTGCAGGGACCTTCATCGCATCGGCGCGTCCATTGTTACCCTTGAGACCACGGGCAATTCATGCCACCCAATGTGCGATTGTTCAAGGAGAGCGCGCCATGAAACCGACCATCGCCCCCTATCCCCTGACCCGCTTCCGCAGGGCCCGCCAATCGCAGGCGATACGGGGACTGGTGCGTGAGAATACCCTGACGGTCGATGATTTTATCTGGCCGGTCTTTGTGCGCGATGGGGAAGGTATTGAAGAGCCTGTACCATCGATGCCCGGTGTCGTGCGTCGATCCGTCGACCTGATCGCCAAAGCCGCAGTCGAGGCGCAGGCCATCGGCATACCGGCAATTTGCGTGTTTCCCTACACTGATCCCAGCTTGAAAACCGAAGACTGCGCCGAAGCCTGGAACCCCGACAACCTGTCCAACCGCGCGATTCGCGCCATCAAGGCGGCGGCTCCGGATATTGCGGTGATGACCGACGTGGCGCTCGATCCCTACAACATCAACGGCCACGACGGCTATGTGGTCGATGGCGAGATCGTGAATGATCAGACGGTCGAAGCGCTGGTGAAAATGACGCTGGCGCAGGCCGAAGCCGGGGCCGATATTATCGGCCCCTCGGATATGATGGATGGCCGGATCGGCGCGATGCGCAATGCGCTCGAAGCGGCAGGGCATCACAATGTGATGATCCTCAGCTATGCCGCAAAGTATGCCAGTGCCTTTTACGGCCCGTTCCGCGATGCCGTGGGGGCCTCGGGCGCATTGACAGGCGACAAGAAGACTTACCAGATGGATCCGGCCAATTCGAACGAGGCCTTGCGTCTGATCGAACGCGATCTGACCGAGGGCGCGGATATGGTCATGATCAAACCGGGGATGCCCTATCTGGACATCTGCCGCCGCGTGAAAGACAGCTTTGGCGCACTGACCTATGCATATCAAGTGTCTGGTGAATACGCGATGATCCAGGCTGCTGCACAGAACGGATGGATCGACGGCGAAAAAGTGATGCTGGAAAGCCTGTTGGCCTTCAAACGCGCGGGCTGTGACGGCATCTTGACCTATTTTGCACCCGAAGCTGCTCGCATTCTGCAAGGCTAACGTCTCAGATTGTCGCAATTTTTCGCCGATTTGCTGCGCCCGCGGCACAGCTTTCCCGTGACAGGCGGCTGCAATCGGCGTATTCTTGCATACAAGATCGGGAACACCCGACATATCAGGCACATATACAGAGACAGAGAAACATGAGCAGTTCAAACTCCCCCCGACTCAGCCGTCGCGGCTTTGCTTTTGGCATGGCCGGGCTGACCCTGACCGCAGCTTGCGGCAATGGGGTCGGCAACTCGAATGCGGCCACCATCGACGCGCGTGTCGATGCAACGCTGAACGAGATGTACAACAAGTACCCCAACACCCTTGAGATCGCGAACAAGGCCAACGGAATGCTGGTCATGCCGCTGATCACCGAGGCTGGGTTCATCTTCGGCGGTGCCTATGGTCAAGGCGCGCTGCGTATTCAAGGCGCGACCGTGGACTATTACTCGGCCATTTCAGGCAGCGCGGGCCTTCAGATCGGTGCGCAGCAATATGCGCATGTGCTGTTCTTCATGACCGACGAGGCGTTGAACGATTTCCGCCGCTCGAACGGTTGGACCGCCGGGGCAGACATCGGTTACGTGGTCGATGCGACAGGAGAATCCCTGTCGACCGACACCACGCAATTGCGCAAACCCGTTCTGGCTGCGGTTTTCGGGCAGGCTGGTTTGAAATTCGGCGCGACGGTCGAAGGCACCAAATACACGCGCATCATCCCCTGATACTCAAGATACCACCCTCCCCCTCGGACGAGCCCCGCTGCATGTTGTGGCGGGGCTCTGAGTTTCGATGGTTTTCGACGAAGACAGGCGGCATTCCTCTTTCGGTCCGGCTGGGCTTCCAGTAACCTCGGCGAAAATAATGACGCAGAGATTTCGGGGGACAAATGGGTCTGGTTTTTCGCTGGCTGGTGAGACTTACGACGGGCCTGATCCTGCTGGTGATCGCCGCCGTGGGGCTGGTCTATTTCCTGGCAAGCCAGTCCCTGCCCGAATACGATCAAACCCTTGACGTAGAAGGAATAACCGCCCCCGTCGAAATCGTACGCGACACGGCGAACGTGCCGCATATCCTGGGTGCTTCCGATCCGGATGTGTTTTTTGGCCTTGGATACGCGCACGCGCAGGATCGGTTGTGGCAGATGACCATTCTGCGCCGCACCGTACAGGGCCGTTTGTCCGAAGTTTTTGGACAACGCACCGTTACTATCGACAAGTTGTTGCGCCGGTTGGACCTCTATGGGCTCGCCCATCGCTCGGTCGAGGTGCAGGATGACTATACCAAGGCCGCCCTGCGCGCTTATTCAGCAGGGATTAACGCGCGCCTGACCGAAATCAACGAAGAGGCGCTTGGCCGGGGTGCGCCCGAGATGTTCTTGTTCAACGCGCCGGTCCCCCCGTGGCAGCCGGGCGACAGTCTAGCGATCATGAAGCTGATGAGCCTGCAACTTTCGGGCCACCTCGCAGACGAAGTTCTGCGCGCGCGTACATCTTTGATGCTGGACGATCCTGCGCGACTTGCCGACATACTACCCGACGTCCCCGGCCCCGGTATCGCGGCGTTGCCCGAATACGCCGCGCTGTTGCCAAACCTGCCGCGCTATGCGCAAGGCACATCGATGCCCGACTCGCCCCTGTCCCCATTCCCGCAGCGTGGTCTGGCGGGCGCATCAAACGCCTGGACCGCTGCGCCGTCCCGGTCGGCCAGCGGCGGCACTTTGCTGGCCAACGATCCGCATCTGGGTTTCACCGCACCCGGCATCTGGTATCTGGCACGGTTGGAGCTGGCCAAAGGCGGCGTAATCGGCGCGACCATTCCGGGCATTCCGGCGGTCTCGGCCGGGCGCAGCGAGCGTCTGGGTTGGGGGCTGACCTCGTCTTATTTGGATGATCAGGACGTTCACATCGAACAGCTGAACCCTGATAATCCCGAGGAATACCTCACACCCGACGGCTACAAACGCTTTCAGACCCGCCCCTCGATCATCGAGATCAAGGATACCGCACCAATCACCCTGACCCTGCGCTGGACCGAGAATGGCCCCGTTCTGCCGGGCACCGATTACGATCTGGAAACCATCACACCGCCGGGCCACGTGGCGTCATTGTCGTGGAGCGCATTGAGCCCTCGCGACACCTCGATGAGCGCCTCTCTGGCGTTGATGAACGCTGACACGGTGCGCGAAGCCATTGATCTGGGTGAAGATTTCATTGCCCCATCGCAAAACCTGTCGCTGGTCGACAAAGACACGATCGGCCTGAAATTGATCGGAGCGATGCCCCGGCGCGACCTGAACCATCAAAGCCGCGGTCGCATTCCGTCTCCCGGCTGGCTGGAACGGAACCGCTGGCAGGGTCGACTGCCCTATGCCGACAACCCTGAGTTTGTGGCCCCGGTCGGCGGCGTGCTCGGCAACACGAATAACAAGATCATTGACCGCCCTTTTCCGCGACACGTTTCCTATGAATGGGGCGACACGCAGAGGATCAATCGCTGGGAACGCCTGATGCAGTCGCGCGAAGTGCACACCCGCGACAGCTTTATCGAAGCGCAACTAGATACGGTCAGCTTCACGGCGCGGTCCCTGCTGCCGCTGATCGGTGCCGACCTCTGGTTCACGGGCGAATCCGCGCCCGAAGGAACCCCCGAACGGCAACGTCGGATTGCGCTGGACCTGCTGGCCAACTGGAACGGTGAGATGAACGAACATCTGCCGGAACCGCTGATCTATGCCGCGTGGCTGCGCGCGCTACAGATCCGCCTGATCACGGACGAACTCGGCCCGCTTGCTACGGAATTCAAGCACGTGGATCCCCTCTTCATCGAGCGGGTTTACCGCGACATCGATGGGGCCTCGGTCTGGTGCGACGTACATCAAAGCGCACCGCTTGAGACCTGTATTGACATGGCGCGGCTAGCACTGGACGACGCCATTATCTGGATTTCCGAGCGCTATGGCTCTGCGCTTGAGTCCTTGCGTTGGGGCGATGCGCATCAGGCAACCCATGACCACCCCGTGTTGGGTGACGTTCCGGTGCTGCGATTCTTCGTCAACATCCGTCAATCCACCAGCGGTGGCGACAACACTCTGCTGCGTGGGCGAACCTCGGGCGAAGGGCCGGACCCGTTCCAGAACGTGCATGGTGCAGGCTATCGTGGCGTTTACGATTTCGCCGATCCCGACAGTTCGGTCTTTATCACCGCGACCGGGCAATCAGGCCATTTCCTGTCGCGCTACTACGACGATCAGGCACAGCTGTGGCGAAGGGGGGAATATATCCCGATGTCACTGGATATCGGACTTGCCCGCGCTGCGGCAGTCGGGGTGACCATGCTCAACCCGCGCTAATCAAATCGGCAAATCCCCGCCCCTTTCTGCGCCGCTCGTGGACGCACTCATTCGTTTTCGCCTAAAATCATCAGGCCGTCGCATTGTACGAAGGGGGAAATGCATGGGCAGCCTTCGCGATACCTTGAACAATCTCGCACGTGATTATGCCATCGCCTGGAGTTCGGGTGATCCTGAATCCGTCGCTCGTTTCTTCGCCCCTGAAGGCCGGATCACCATCAATCACGGCGAAACTCTGCAGGGCCATGCAGCAATCACTGAGATGGCGCGTGCGTTGTACGCAGAGTTTCCCGATCTCGAAGTGCGTTGCGACATGATGCGATGGGCCGGACCGCATGCCTTGTTCGTCAGAACGCTCGAAGGGCATCACAAAGCCACCGGAAACCGTGTTGTCACGCGCGGTTGGGAGCAATGGGAACTAACGCCGGACAATAAGATCCAAAGCTCATCGGAGTGGTTTGATGCGGACGAGCGTCAAAGCCAGATTGACGGAACCTAAAGCGCTGCGAAACGCGCCGCTTGTTTGTCGGTCCAGAGCACGGTGATCTCAAAACCTTCTTCGGTCTGTTCCTCTGATCGCACGACATCCTGACGGAACAGCCATGCACGCTTTTGGCCCTCGGCAAAGCCCAATGACAGCGTCACCTCATGCCTCGCGCCCTGCAGAATCGTTGCAATTTCAGAGAGCAGAGGATCAACGCCCTCGCCCGTCACGGCCGATATCGCAAAGATTGCCGGATCGCGCTCAGCCCGTGCCGTCGCGGCTTCGCGTTCGTCGGGGCTCAGCAAGTCGATCTTATTCCAGACCACAAGCCGGGGCCGATCATCCTCGACCCCCAGAGAGGTCAGGATCGTCTCAACATCCTGCGCCTGTGCATCCGTCTCTTCGTGGCTGATATCGCGGACATGCACGACCAGATCTGCGCCCAGCACCTCTTCTAACGTGGCGCGGAAGGCGGCGACCAACTCAGTTGGCAGGTTTGAGATAAAACCCACCGTGTCGGACAGGATCACTTCGGGGCCGTCCGGCAGCTCAACCCGCCGCATGGTCGGGTCGAGCGTGGCGAACAGCATGTCCTTGGCCATCACTTCGGCCCCGGTCAGACGGTTGAATAACGTGGACTTCCCGGCGTTGGTGTATCCGACCAGAGCGACAATCGGGTACGGAACCTTGGCTCGCGCGGCCCTGTGCAAGGTGCGTGTCTTCACCACTTTCTGCAACTGGCGGCGCAGGCGGACCAGTTGTTCGTCGATGGCGCGCCGGTCAGCCTCAATCTGGGTTTCGCCGGGTCCGCCGACAAACCCAAGGCCACCACGCTGGCGTTCCAGGTGGGTCCAGGCCCGCACCAGCCGCGTACGCTGATAGCTGAGAGCGGCCATCTCGACCTGCAGCACACCTTCTCGGGTACGCGCACGGTCGCTGAAGATTTCCAGAATCAAGCCAGTTCGGTCGAGGATTTTGACCTTCCACGCCTTCTCCAAATTGCGCTGCTGAACCGGCGTCACCGGCCCATCGATCAGAACCAGCTCGATCTCATTGTCGTGCAGGCGTTCTGCCAGTTCTTCGATCTTGCCGCTGCCGAACAACAATCCGGCTTGCGCGCGCGGCAGGCGCACGATTTCAGACCCGACCACATCCAGATCGGGCAAAGCGGCAGCCAATGCCACCGCTTCTTCCAGCGCCGGTTCGGGGACGCGGCGCTGTTCATCTGATTTGATTTCGGGATGCAGCACCCAAGCGCGGGTGCGCGCCCTCTCATGTTCCATCAAGAGGCGTCTTCGCCCTCATACAGGTTGATCGGCTGTGACGGCATGATGGTCGAAATCGCGTGCTTATAGACCAACTGCGACTGTCCGTCGCGGCGTAGAAGCACGCAGAAATTGTCGAACCAGGTGATCACACCCTGCAATTTCACGCCGTTGATCAGGAATATTGTGACCGGGACCTTTGCTTTCCGTACATTGTTCAGGAACGCGTCCTGCAGATTCTGTCTGTCCGAAGCCATATTTTATTATCTCGCCATTGTTCTTGCTACGCGCTGCGGACCAACGCGCTCCCTCTGGAGGAGTATGGAGTGCCGCGCACAGATATTCCAGATGAAAAATCAGGCAGTAACGCCAACCGTTGACGATAGGTCAATCGCGCCACAGGGTGGGCGTAATCAGCGCAACGATGGCCAGCGTCTCAAGCCGCCCGATCACCATCGCCGCACAAAGCGTCAACTTGGCCCCGCCGGACAGGTCGATCAGGCGGATCGGAACGTCCGTGGCCAGCTCGATCAACGGCCCCGTCGTGCTGAGTGCGGCAACGCTCAGCACCATTGCCTGTTCAAACCCGACCCCCATCGCGGCCAGCAAAAGGTCAAACATCGCAAGCGTCAGAGCGAACATCATCAGAAAGATCCACGCGATGAAGGCACCGTCGCTTTGGATGCGGCGGTTGCCCCCGCCCTCGCCACTTACCGATGAGGGATAGATCAGCCGGTCAATCTCACGCTTGCCATTGAGGTAGAGCGCAAAGACACGCAGCAGCTTCACCCCGCCTGCCGTGGTTGCAACCCCGCCCCCGATCAGTGCCAGCCCCATCAAGATCAGCCCCGGCGTGCCCAGGCCCGAGAGTTGCTGCGCATCATTCCAATTTGCACTCTCAAACCCTGCCGTGGTCAGGAACGACATCGCGGTAAAGATCATGCCCCAGATCACCTGCAGCGCCTGCAGCGGAGTGACATCAATGCTCAGCTCCGCCACGCCCGACAAAAACCGCAGGAACAGCAGCACGGCCACGGCAAGCACGATTGAAACGCCGATGCGAAGCTCGGGGTCTTTGTCCAGTCGGGTATAGCCCGAGGTGGCCGTATCGGTTGAGAATGTCAGCCGAGACAGGGCGAAGAACAGAAAGAGGAACAGGATCGCCTCCCCTGTGAAGCCAGCTGTCGACCCCTCCAACCCTCCGACAGGCGAGATTCCCGACGTCGCCATCACCGACATCGCATGGCAAACGGCTGTCAGACCTTGCTCCCCCGCGATCAGCAACAGGATCCAGATTACAGCGGTTAGCCCGGCATAGACCGGGGTCAGCGTACGTGTCACGCGGATCAGATGTCCGCGCGGGTCCATCTTTTCGCTTTGCGCCACTCCGGTGACCGGGCGGCCCGGTTGTCCGCGCGCAGTGACCTCGAACCCTCCCAGCGACAGCGGGGCAAGGATCGCCGCTGCCGCAATCCACATCAGCAGCCCACCCAGCCAACCCACCAGAGCGCGCCACAGATGCAGTGGTGCAGACAGGCGTCCGGGATCAGGAAACAGATCAGCCCCGGTGGTGGTGAGCGCACTGACCATATCGAAATAGGCGTTCAGAAAGCTCGTCGTGCCAAGCGCCTCGTGGAACGGGATAGCCAGAAAAATCGGCAGGATCGTGAACGAGGCCAGAAGAACGGCCAACTGGCCCAGCGTCCCGCGTCGCGGTGTTCTGTTCGACATCGCCACGGCAATGATCGACACCACAAACAGGCCCAGAAGCCCGGAATAAAAGAATGATCGCGAGGTATGGTGATCATCCAGTGTCAGCGCGTAGATCGCTGGTATCCACATCGCAAGCGCCGAAACGCCCCAGATCATCAGAAGCAACGGCAGCCGCCGCAGCACTCCGACCCGATGCTGTCCGCGCGCTTGCAACATCAGAAGAAATCGATCGAGACCTGCATCAGGCGTTCCACCTCGGGTACGTCCTTGGCCATCGCAAAGATGGCGACCACGTCTTTCTCATCAATGCGAAGGCTGCCGGTCGGGCGCACTACTTCGTCGCCCTTACGTACCGCTCCGACCAGAACGCCTTCGGGGAAATCGATGTCACGCAGTTTTTGCCCGGCCATCGGTGAGGTTGAAAGCACCTCGGCCTCGATCACTTCGGCCTCGGCATCGCCGATGGAATAGACCTGACGAACGCGCCCGTGGCGGATATGGCGCAGGATCGAGCTGACGGTCGTGGCGCGCGGGTTGATATAGGCGTCGATGCCCAACGGGCCCATCAGCGCCACCATGCTGGGGTCATTGATCAATGCAATCGCCAGCGCGCAGCCCTCGCCCTTGGCACGCACGGCGGCCAGCATGTTGGTACGATCATCATCTGTAACCGCAAGCATCGCATCCGCGCGTTCGATCCCCGCCTCGCTCAGCAGCGCCGAATCCAGACCGTCGCCGTTCAGAACGATCGTCCGTTCCAACGCCTCAGCGGCGATTTCAGCGCATCTGCGATCACGTTCGATAATCTTGGCACGCACGCGGCTTTCACGCTCTTCCAGCGTCCGGGCCACTTCCAGCCCGACATTACCGCCCCCAACGATCACAACCCGATCCTGCTGGCGTTGCGCTTTGCCAAACACCTCCATCGTGCGGTCGACATCCTTGACGCTGGTGAAGACATAGCATTCGTCGCCAACAAACAGCTGATCATCCGGTTCAGGGGCAAACAGCGACCCTTCGCGCCGGACGCCCACGACGATGGAACTGAGGGTCGAGAACAAATCGGTCAGCTGACGCAGAGGCGTATTCACAATCGGGCAGTCCTCATCGACCCGAATGCCCAAAAGCTGCGCCTTACCATCCATGAACAGTTCGGTGTCAAAAGCCGATGGGGCCGAGAGGCGCCGCATGGCCGCTGCCGCAACCTCGCGTTCGGGGCTGATCACAACATCAATGGGCAGATGATCGCGGCGGTAGAGATCGGAATGGATCGCCTCCAGATAGGATTTCGAGCGCAGCCGCGCGATCTTGCGCTGGATCGCAAACACCGAATGCGCCATCTGACAGGTGACCATATTCACCTCGTCCGAATGGGTTGCGGCGATGATCATATCGGCGTCACGCGCCCCTGCCCGTTCCAGCACATCCGGATAGCTGGCGAACCCTGCAATGCCCTGCACGTCCAGCGTCTCGGTCGCGCGGCGCACCAGATCGGGGTTGTTATCGACCACCGTCACATCGTTCAGCTCGCCCGAAAGATGACGCGCAATCTGCCAGCCCACCTGACCGGCACCGCATATGATGACCTTCATACAATTGGCCCCTCTGCCTGAAATCTTTGAATGACAGATGCCCCCAAAGCGGTCAATTGAATTGTCATACCGCATAAGCTGCGGCAAGATAAGCGCATGAAAACATTGCTGCCCGGCCTGATTTGCCTGCTGACCCTTTCTGCTTGCGGACCACTGTCGCTTTATTACCGCGAGGGCGAGAGCGTCGCGCGCATGCAGACCGAGACCACCGCCTGTCAGGTGCAGGCACTGAAAGACGCCCCCGTCGCCAATCAGGTCCGGCAGAGCCCGCCGGTCTATTGGCCCGGTCGCACCTATTGCGACCGCAATGGCAGATGCTATCGAAATCCGGGCTGGTGGGAGCCGGGACGGATTTACACGGTCGATGTGAATCAGGGCCTGCGAAACAAGGTCGAGGCGCAGTGTATGGCCTCAAAAGGGTATCGCCCGGTCAGCCTGCCACCCTGCAAACAAGGGGTGAAATCGCGGGTTGTGCCCACTCGGACGACCACATTTCCGCCCTTGAGCACCGAGTCCTGTTTCGTGAAGTTTGACGATGGCTCGTTCCAGATCATCACGCCGGGGCAAACAGGGTAGTCCTCAGCCGCTAGTCGGTGACCATAGCGCGGCGCAGTCCAAGAAAGATATGCAGCATCATTGCGATGGCGTAGAACCCGACAACAGCCCCGAACATCGCCGTTTCATCAATACCCACAAGGATCGCCAGCAGAACCGGCGTGCCCAGAAGGTTTCCGGCATTGCCCATCTGCGCCATTCCACCATAGCTAAGCGCCTGCGCCTCGGCCGTGTCATTGAGCTGGGGCACCGCAGCAAAACTGCCGCCCTGAACCAGCCCCAGCACGGCAAACAAGGCAATACCGACAACCGCCAGCGGTGCCCCGATAAACAAGGCCCCGATGCTCACTATGCCCAGACCAAAGCCTAGATTAACAACGGCGACACAGGAAAAGACATTCAGAAGCAGCGGCACCAACAGCCAGGACAACGCAATCCCAGCCAAAGGCATCAGTGCCGCAACCGACGCGCCCTGCCCCTCAGGCAACTGTCCCGGCAGAATTGCAAGCAGCGAAACAAAGGTCAGCGTATAGAAGAACCACCCGATGGCGGGTGCCGAAATAAAGGGTGAGCGGTAGGTTCTGACATGAGCCTCAAGAAACGCAGCCCATCCGCGACCCGTTTCCGTAATCGGTCCCATCTCGATCTTGATCCGGCTCAGCGCGATCATTGCGGCGATCAACAGCATCAGGGCTCCGTGCAGGGCGAAATAGGTGGGCAGTCCGAAACGGTCTACAATTGGCAGGCCGAACCACACGTTCAGCGCGAAGGCGACGCCAAAGAAGGTGCTCCACAACACCATCGCCAGATTGCGCGCCTTGCCGGTGGTAATCTGGGCAATCAGCGTGGGGGCCGCGACAACGATTGCCAGATGCGACGCCCCTTCGGCGACGCGACTTGCCAGCATCATATAGAAGCCCGGCAGACTCGCCTGCAGCAAAGACAAAGCGCCACCCAGAACCAGCCCGGACAAGAGCAGACGCATCGGCCCAACCCGGGCAGTGATCGCGCCCGAGGTCGCCCCGAACACCGCCCCCATCAGGCTGATGATGGACAGCAACCAGCCGATCACTGCGGATTGCTCGAGATACAGCAGGCTGATTTCGGCGAAAGGTACAGCGATCTTGGCGAATTGCGTGGCAGCACCTAGCCCTGCAAACCAGATCAGTATGACTTGCGCAAATCTCAGGTAAGGAAATGTCATGTTCCGGGTCTAACCTGCCCGGCTGCGCGCGGGAACGCATAAATTATGCGACTTGCCCCCGCGATCCGCTGACAAGACGAACCGGGGTGCCATCGGCCAGATACAACCGCTCCCAAACGATCTGACCTGCACTGATCCTGATACGGTCATGCACGGCCTCTGAGGTCAGAAAGGCCTTGGGCGCGGGCGTGTGCATGTCCCACCAGCCTTCGCTTTGCAGCTCTGCTTCGGCCTGCCGGATTTCATCCGTGGCAAACTGCCAGAGAGAGACACCCAGCAGAGCACTCTGTGAGGTTTTCCAATCTCGGGCCCGACTGGCCGAATAGGCCAGACAGGTATGGCTGGCCTCCTCAACCAAATGAACGCAGTCAGTCGATTGGGCCACCAGCCGTTTCAGCGCTGAATCCTGAACGCGCACTGGGGCCAGAACTGAGAAAACGCCCTGCTGTATCTCTGCCGAAGGGGTGTGAGCCCCGCTCTCCCACCTCGAAATCGTGGCCTGATCCACTTCCAGCATATCAGCCAAAGCGGATTGCTTGAGGCCAACCGACCGGCGAAGCCGTCTAAGCCTGCGACCAAATGCAGGATAGCCGATGGGCCCTGTACCATCGGCTTTTGCATACCTGCTGATCAATTGCTTCCCCTTGGTCGCAGAAATCACTCTGCCGGTTCAGGCTCATCAATCTGAGCGACACGCGCGCCTGATTTGTTCGACGTCACAACCCCCAGCGATTTCAGCTTGCGATGCAAGGCGCTGCGCTCCATGCCGACAAAACTGGCGGTGCGGCTGATATTGCCCCCGAAACGGTTGATCTGGGTCAGCAGATATTCCCGCTCGAACGCCTCGCGTGCTTCGCGCAGCGGCAGGGTCGCCAATGCCCCAGACAGGACAACGCGACCGGATTCATCGGATTTCTCTTCCTCACTCGGCAGCTCGCGCGCCTCGATCGGCCCGGTGCCATCGCCAAGGATCAGCACACGCTCGATCAGGTTTTTAAGCTGACGTACATTGCCCGGCCAAGTCATCGTTTGCAGCAGGGCGACCGCCTCGTCCGACAATTCGCGGGCAGGCAAACCCTGAGTTTCGTTGCACATTTCGATGAAATGCTGGGCCAGAACCGGAATATCCTCGCGCC
The DNA here is from genome assembly GCF_056537765.1 of Ruegeria sp. C2. Lineage (NCBI taxonomy): Bacteria > Pseudomonadati > Pseudomonadota > Alphaproteobacteria > Rhodobacterales > Roseobacteraceae > Ruegeria > Ruegeria sp. C2. The sequence goes on from NZ_JBQFRZ010000001.1 coordinate 1,071,372, forward strand.
GTTCTTCCAGCGACGGGACAGCAATCGGCACCACATTCAGGCGATGATAAAGCTCTTCGCGGAACCGTTCAGCTGCGATTTCATCTTCCAGATCGCGGTTGGTCGATGAAATGACCCGCAGATCGACGCGCACCTTGTCACTGCCGCCCACACGCTGGAACTGCTGATCCACCAGCACTCGCAGGATTTTGGACTGGGTGCCCAGGGGCATATCGGCCACCTCATCGAAATAGATCACCCCGCCATGCGCCTCTTCCAGCAGACCGGATTCGATCCCCCGTTCCGAGGATTCGCGACCGAACAGAACCTCTTCAACCCGCTCAGGCTCAATCCCCGCACAATTGACGGTGACGAAAGGCGCGTTGGCACGGTTCGAATGAGCGTGGATGTAGCGCGCAGCGATTTCCTTGCCTGACCCGGCCGGGCCGCTCAACATCACGCGCCCGTTCGATTTGGTCACCTTGTCCAATTGACCCTGCATCGCCCGGAACGAAGCCGACTTGCCGATCATGTCGGAGCAGCTCACCTCTTTCCGCTTCAGCGAGGCATTCTCGCGGCGCAGGCGCGAGGTTTCCATCGCGCGACGGATCACCACCATCAACTGGTCAATGTTGAAGGGCTTCTCGATAAAATCGTAAGCACCCTGCTTGATGGCCGCCACGGCGATCTCGATGTTACCGTGGCCCGAAATGATCACCACCGGTACATCCGGATTGTCGCGTTTCACCGCTTTCAGGATATCGATCCCATCCATGCGGCTGTCCTTTAGCCAGATATCCAGGATCAACAGCCCCGGAGGCTCGGCATTGATCGACGACATACACTCATCCGAGTTCGCCGCCAGCCGGGTGGAATAGCCTTCGTCCTCTAGAATATCGGACACCAATTCGCGAATATCGCGTTCGTCATCTACGATCAGAATGTCGCTCATCTTTGGCCTGCTTTCAGTTTGTTTGTTTTAATCGCCTGTTTTTCCGGCGCGACTGACGGGCCGCCTGAGGCCCCGGGAAGACGAATGACAGCCATCGCGCCGAAATGGTCCTGTCCGTCGAAGGTGGGCGCGTCTTCTAATGTCAGCGCTCCGCCATGTTCTTCGATGATTTTCTTCACGATAGGCAGGCCAAGGCCTGTGCCCTCATCACGAGTTGTCACATAAGGTTCAAACAACCGCGCACGATCCTCGGGCAGCCCGATACCATTATCGGCAATGGTGATCTGCATTCCCGCATCGTCGCTGGACACGGCCACCTTAATCTGCGGTTTCAGATTGTCGGGCGCGCCTTTTTTCTTCAACGTTTCAATGGCCTCGCCCGCATTCTTGATCAAGTTGGTCAGGGCTTGGCTCAACATCGTTGCATCAACATCCGCCAGAACGGGTTGTTCGGGCAGGTCTGCATCAATCTGTACATCCGGCTGTCCGGCCTGTTGCAGCAGCACCGCCTCGCGCACCAGTGTGACGATGTTTTCCTCATGCCGTTCCGGCTCGGGCATCCGCGCGAATTTCGAGAACTCGTCCACGATCCGCCGCAGATCATTGGTCTGCCGTACGATCACGTCAGTCATCGACTCAAGGCTGTCGCAATCTTCTTCATCCAGCTTGCGCGAGAATTTGCGTTTGATCCGCTCCGCGCTCAGTTGGATCGGAGTCAAAGGATTCTTGATCTCATGCGCAATACGACGCGCCACGTCGCCCCACGCCGCCATACGCTGCGCGCTGACCAGATCGGTCACGTCATCAAAGGCCACCACATAGCCTTCCAACCCGCCATCCTCGCCCCGCCGCGTGGCCATGCGCACCAGAAGGTTTTCCAACTGGCCCTTGCGGGTCACCTTGACCTCTCCCTGCACCGCCTCTTGACCGCTGGACTTCAGATCTTCGAACAGCGGCAGGAATTCAGGCACGGCAATGCCGATGGCCAGATGCTGTTCACCGCTGGTCCAGTCCAGCAGACGTTCACCCGAGCGGTTCACGAAGGTCACGCATCCATCTGGATCTACGCCCACCACGCCCGAGGTCACCGAACTCAGAACCGAGTCGAACAGTCGGCGGCGACGTTCGATGTGGCGTGTGTTCTCCAACAGGGTATCGCGCTGCCCTTTCAACTGGCGGGTCATCTGGTTGAAATAGCGGCCCAGCATGGCGATCTCATCATCGCTGGCCTCTTCATAGACCTGAACGCTCAGGTCCCCTGCACCGACACGTTGCGCCGCAGTTGTCAGGCGGCCAACCGGGCGTGACAGACGTTCGGCAAACCACATGCCCAGAGACATCGCAGCCAGAATGAGGATCACCGCAAAACCGAGATACAGAAGGCCAAACTCAAACAGCACCCTGCCCCGTTCACTTTCCAGCTGACTGTAGAACTGTGCCGTTTCCTTGGTTTCATCCAACAGGGTCAACAGGTCGCCATCAACCTCGCGGCTGACATAGAGATAGCGATCCAGATAAGCCTGCAACGGCACCAGAGCCCTGAATTCGCTGTTATCCCAATCGGCTATGATCGCCACGCCTTGATCGTTCGACTCGATCATCTCTTCGGGCGTCGGGGCCTCATAGTCGAACAGATACGAGCGATCGCCACGCGACCGGATCTCGCTGCTGCCATCGATCACATAAGCTTCGCGCAGCCCGCGCTGAATCTGCGACTGCCCCTGTGCCAGAACTTCTCGCAGTTCCGCATCCGAGATGTAGTAGTCGAGCGTCCGTGCGTTATCCAGAAAGCGCGCCAGCGCCATCGCGTCCTGCGTCAGACCTTGACGATGCTCCTGCTCGTATGCCTCCGCCGCACTCAGCGATGACCCCACAACCTGCCGCACGCGGTCCGAGAACCAGCCTTCGAGGCCGATGTTCACGGTCAGACCAGCGAAGATTGCCACAGTTACCGTGGGCACAAGGGCAAGCAGCGTGAACGCGCCGATCAAGCGCAGGTGAAGCCGTGAGCCCGCTGACTTGGCCCGCCGCGCTGCGATCAGACTGAACAACTGTCCCAGAACAAGCGCGGCCACGACCAGCACATAGACCAGATCGGCGAGAAGAATCAGCCGCAGCGTCGGGGCCGCAGCGCCAAGATCGAAGGGACCAATGACCAGATACGTCGCAAGCGCCAGAATCGGGCCCAGCATCACGAGCCCCAAGGTGCTGAAATTGCGCATCTTCCGGGACTTGCGCCACCGGTTGATCGATAGGATCGGCCCGTTCTGTGCCCGGGTTGCCACCGTCTGCCCTCTTACTGATGTGCCGCATTCGCGGCTTACCGCCATATGTCGTGGTCGTTCCCGGGCGCGAACCCGAATGCCACGGTTTGTGTGGCGATATTACATCAGTTTGCGACGGCGTGTCACCTGAATATCGAGGTCAGTGATCTTTTTCCGCAGCGTATTCCGGTTAATCCCCAGAAGATCAGCACATTTTGCCTGATTGCCCCCGGTCGCATCCAGCGCGATCTCGATCAACGGCGCCTCGACCTCGCGCAAAATGCGCTGATAGAGGCCCGGTGGCGGCAGGATATTTCCATGCAGATCGAAATAGCGCCGTAAGTGACGGCCAACCGAAGAAGAAAGTTTTTCACGTTCGCCATCGCCCAGAACCGGTTCGGCTTCGGGCTGGCTGCCCAGCACCATCTCGACCTCGGTGCGTGAGATTTCATCAGCACGGCTTGTCAGGCTCAAACGACGGATCGCATTTTCCAGCTGACGCACATTTCCAGGCCACGAATACCGGCGCACAAGCTCAACAGCTTCGGGGCTGAGGCGGCGTTGCGCCCCGCTTTCCCGCTCTTCCCGCGTCAGAAAGTGGTCGGTCAGCAAAGTGATATCATCAACGCGTTCCCGCAGGGCCGGAACATGGATCGTAGCGCCGCAGAGGCGGTAATAGAGATCCTGCCGCACGCGACCGCTCTCCATCGCGTCGGTCAGGTTCGATTGGCTGGTGGCCATGAAACGCGGCACATGATCGCCCGGAGTGTCCATCATACGCACGATCCGCGCCTGAATCTCATCATCGATGTCAGCTATTTCATCAATCAACAACGTTCCGCCGCGCACCCGCGCCATAACCCGCGCCGGACCTTCGAGATCGCTCAGATCAGCGGCCGTTGCGGTCACGAAAGGCAGCGTTCGACGGTCCGAGAAATCGTGAATAGCACGTGCAATCAGAGACTTACCTGTCCCACTTTCGCCTGAGATCATCACCGACAGATCGGTGTTCATCACGCGTGCAACCAGACGGTACAACGCCTGCATCACCGGGGTTCGGCCCACCAATGGCAGTTCATCAGGGCGATCCTCGCTGACCTCCACCGGCTCCGTTTGCGCGCGTTGCTTCTGATCCAATGCCCGAGCGGTGCGTTTCATCAGATCGGGCAGATCGAAGGGCTTGGGCAGATAGTCGTAAGCATCTGCCTCAGCCGCCTGAATGGCCGTCATGATGGTGTTCTGGGCCGAGATCACGATGACCGGCAGCCCGGGGCGGTCCTGCGCGATCTTTGGCAGCATCTCCAATCCGTTCCCGTCTGGCATCACCACGTCCGAGATTACAACATCACCTTTCCCCTCGGCCACCCAACGCATCAGTGTTGTTAGTGAAGAGGTCGCATGCACCTTGCACCCTGCCCGCGTCAGGGCCTGCGTCAGAACCGTGCGGATCGTGCGGTCGTCATCAGCAACCAGAACTGTGCCATCCATCAGATGCTCTCCTTTTCATATGCGTCCGGCGGTGCGCGCCGCAGGGACAGGCGGAAAACCGTGCGCCCGGGCACGGACTCCGCTGAAATCCATCCGTCGTGATCGGAAACGATCTTGCTGACCAGAGCCAGCCCCAGCCCGGTGCCATTCTCCTTGCCTGACACGAAGGGATCAAAAATATCGCTCCGAATGTTTTCCGGCAGCCCCGGCCCGTCATCGATGATCTCAATCTGCAAGGGCAGCGAGTGTCCCGACCCGTCACTGCGCCGTAGGCGGAACGAATGTTCGAAATAAGTGCGCAACCGAATTATGCCATTTCCATCAGCAGCTTCCGAGGCGTTCCTGAGCAAATTCAGCACCACTTGCAGGAACTGATCCGGATCTCCGTAGGCCAATGGCAGCGAGGGGTCATAATCCTCGACAATCGTCATATGCGCGCCGAAGCCCAGCAGCGCCGACCGCCGCGCGCGGTCCAGAACGTCGTGGATATTAACCGGTTTGAAATCGGGCTGCGACAGGTTTCCGAACTGCTCCACCTGCTCCAGCAGCTTCACGATGCGGCGGCTCTCCTCGACGATAAGATCAGTTAGTTCAAGGTCCTGCTGAGAGATATTCATGCTGAGCAGCTGTGCCGCGCCAGTGATGCCCGCCAAGGGGTTCTTGATCTCATGCGCCAGCATTTCGGCCATGCCGATGGCCGATTGCGCCGCCGATTTCACCGTATTGCCCCGCGTCATCCGCCCCGCCAGCTCTCGTGGCGAGATGATCATGATCATCGAACCGGGATGTCCCATAAGCGGCGCGATCTGCAGCGCACATTGCAGCGGTGCGCGATTGCCCGAGCCCACATCCACATCGTTGACGAACAAGGGGGTCCCTTGCTGACGAGCCCGCAAGAACGCCTCTTCCAACGGCGCATCGACTGCCAGTTGATCCCATACGGGGTGTCCAATCACCGCCTTGCGCGAGGCGTTCAGAAACCCCTCGCCCGAGGAATTGACGTCAGATATCCGATCCTCGGCATCGATGATGAAGGCCGGAACCGGAAGCGAGGTCCAGATGCTCTGATCCGAAGTCATGCCGCTTCCTCCGCTGGGCCGTTCAGTGCTTCCCCCAACAGCCGCAGCACCTCATCCGTATCGCGCGAGGTCAGAACTGCGCGCCGCAGCATGGCAGGCGTTCCAGCTTCATCCATGTACCAGCCCAAATGCTTACGCGCGACACGCAGACCCAGATCAGTGCCATAGAACGCCAGCATCGCCTGATAATGCGCGCGCACCATGTCGATCAGGTCCGAACCCGTCGGAATGATCGGAGCCTCAGCGCCATAAAGATCGTGACATATCTGTGCCAGCAGCCAAGGCTTGCCCTGCGCGCCGCGTCCCACCATCACGCCGTCAGCCCCGGATTGATCCAGCGCAGTTTTCGCGGCCTCCGTATCAACAATATCCCCATTTGCTATGACGGGGATCGAAACCGCGTCTTTCACCGCCCGGATCGCCTGCCAATCGGCCCGCCCCTTGTAGAACTGGCATCGCGTGCGCCCGTGGATTGTGACCATCCGGATACCCGCATCCTGCGCCCGCCGCGCCACATCCGGGGCGTTCAGCAAGCTGTCATCCCAACCCAGACGCGTTTTCAGCGTCACCGGTACATCCACCGCCTCCACCACGGCCTCAATCAGAGTCAGGGCATGATCCGGTGTCTTCAGCAAGGCCGATCCGGAATAGCCGTTGGTGACCTTCTTGGCGGGACATCCCATGTTGATATCGATCACCCGCGCGCCCCGGTCGGCGACCTGCCGGGCGGCCTCGGCCATCCAATGCGCCTCGCGTCCGGCCAGTTGCACGGCGGTATTTTCCACATCCGCCGACAGCTCGGCCCGTTCGCGGACACCCGGCTTGGCCTGCACCATCTCCTGGCTGGCGACCATTTCGCTGACCACCATACCTGCACCAAAGCGCATCACGAGATCGCGGAACGGGCGGTCGGTGATTCCGGCCATCGGCGCCAGCAGCACCGGAGGGGTCAGATCCTTTTCAGCAAGACGCAGGGTCAATGTGCCTAATCCTTGAGCAGTTGCGCATTTGATATCGAAATCGCAGCATATGAACAACAAAACGGCGGCATTCAAGCTCGCAAAATCATCACTTGCTTATTTTTTAGGCAAACTGACGCGGGTGATTGCCTCTGCATTCACCGCCCCCTAAACAATGCCTCAATCAGGAGAACCCGCAGATGACCACAGCCGCCATCATCGTCGCCGCCGGACGCGGCCAGCGCGCCGGGGGCGACGTGCCCAAGCAGTGGCGCGCCTTGGGTGGGCGGCGCGTGGTCGATTGGACCCTCGATCGCTTTGAAAGCTTAGTGGATCATGTCGTTTTGGTGCTGGCCGAAGAGGACACCGAAGCGTGGGAAGAATTCAGCACGACCGGTTTGATTCTCGCTCAGGGCGGTGCAGACCGGGCAGGATCGGTCCGCAACGGACTGCAGGCGTTGGAATCGTATGGCATTGAAAAGGTTCTAATTCACGACGTGGCCCGCCCTTGCGTCAGCGCTCGGGTGATTGGAGAAGTTCTCGCTGCGCTCGATACACATCCCGCGGCGGCGCCCGGTCTGGCCGTCACCGATGCGCTCTGGACTGGGGATGGATCGGTGGTGACAGGTACGCAGGATCGTTCCGGCCTCTTCGCTGCGCAGACTCCGCAAGGGTTTCTCTACAACGCGATCACCGCAGCGCACGAGGCTCATGCCGGAGGCGCGGCAGATGACGTCGAGGTCGCGCGTGATGCCGGGATTGATGTCGCGATCATTCCCGGCGACGCGGATAATCTGAAAATCACCCGGCCCGAGGATTTTGCTCGGGCTGAACGCATAATGGGTAAGGATATGGATGTAAGGCTGGGCAACGGCTATGACGTGCACCGCTTTGGCGACGGAGATCACGTGATCCTCTGCGGTGTAAAAGTGCCGCATAATCGCGGGCTGCAGGGGCATTCAGATGCGGATGTCGGCATGCACGCGGTGACCGACGCGATCTATGGCGCGCTGGCGCAAGGTGATATCGGGCAGCACTTCCCGCCCTCCGACCCGCAGTGGAAGGGGGCCGCCAGCGAGATCTTCTTGCGCCACGCCGTCGATCTGGCCGGGCAGATGGGTTACACAATCTCAAATGTCGACTGCACGCTGGTCTGTGAATACCCCAAGATCGGGCCACATGCTGAGGCCATGCGTACCGAGATGGCGCGGATCATGGGCTTGCAGGCCGATCAGGTCTCGGTCAAGGCGACAACGTCGGAGAGGCTGGGCTTTACCGGACGCAGCGAAGGTATCGCCTCGCTCGCCACAGCCTGTCTGGTGAAGTCATGACTGCGGCACGTCTGATCGGAACCGTCTGTGGCGTCGGCTATCTGCGCCCTGCGCCCGGCACCTGGGGATCGCTGGCCGCGCTACCTTTGGCTTGGGTGCTACATACGCTCGGCGGCTTTCCTCTGCTGGTTATCGGGACCTTTGCTGCCTTCTTCGGCGGCCTCTGGGCCACGCGTGTCATGACCGCAGGGCAAGAGGACCACGACCCGTCCGAAATCGTCATCGACGAGGTTGCTGGCCAGTTCATTGCAATCTGGGCCATTTCCTACCCATCCTGGGCGCATGGGATCGAAATCACCGCGCTCTGGCCTGGCTGGATCGCCGGTTTCCTGCTGTTCCGCTTGTTCGACATCACCAAACCCGGCCCCGTCGGCTGGGCCGATCGGCGCGGAGATCCGATGGGCGTGATGCTGGACGATGTGATCGCCGGGGCCTTTGCCGCAATCGGCGTCATCATCCTCGCCGGGGTTTCACATGGGGTCTTGGGCCTATGACCGTGACCGACCTGCTGGACCGCGCCAAAGCGCAAGGCGTGATGCTCGCAACAGCCGAAAGCTGCACTGGCGGCATGGTCGCCGCTGCGCTGACCGACATCCCCGGCAGCTCTGCTGTGGTCGAGCGCGGTTTCGTCACCTACACCAATACCGCCAAGCAAGAGATGCTGGGCGTGCGTGCCGATACGCTTAGGGCGCACGGGGCGGTCTCGGAAGAGGTCGCGCGCGAAATGGCCGAAGGCGCGCTGCACCACTCGCAGGCTCAACTGGCGGTTTCGATCACCGGTATCGCCGGTCCCGGAGGGTCCGAGCATAAGCCAGAAGGCCGCGTTTGCTTTGGTCTCGCCACTGACGGCCAACCCACCCGGACTGAAACAGTCGAATTCGGCGCGCTGGGGCGGGATAATGTGCGCAAAGCCGCGCGTGATCATGCGTTGCAGATGCTGCTAAGCGGACTTTCACAATCCGCCTAATTTTAAGGCGCATGCGCCATATGGGCGCAAATTTCATCACCAGTTGAGAAAAAGCCGCCTAAACAGGCGGCTTTTTGCACCTCTGCCTCTTTTTTCCCCAACTCAGCTCGGCTTCAACCCGCCGCACACCACTCACAAGGCGTCGGTTGGGGTGTGTTTGCCCAATCGACGCCCCTACAGGGAAAGGAGAGCGGCCCATGAACGGAGCCGATACAGCGTGGATCATTGTGGCAACAGCACTGGTCCTGTTCATGACATTACCGGGCCTTGCCCTGTTCTACGGCGGGCTTGTGCGTGCCCGAAATGTCCTCAGCGTCTTCATGCATTGCTTCTCGATTGCCTGTTTGATGAGCATTCTGTGGCTGGTCGCGGGGTATTCAATCGCCTTCGGCCCGGGTGAAAGTGGTCTCTGGGGCGGTCTGGGCAAAGCGTTTCTGAACGGCGTGGACGTCGACAGCCTCGCAGGCACCCTGCCCGAGGTCCTGTTCTTCGCCTTCCAGATGACCTTCGCGATCATCACCCCCGCCCTGATCGTCGGCGCCTATGTCGAGCGGGTGGGCTTTGGCTTTGTCCTCACCTTCTCGGCGCTGTGGATGCTGCTGTGTTATGCGCCTGTTGTGCATTGGATCTGGGGTGGCGGGATGCTCGCGGACGGAGGCATTCTGGGAGAGATCGGCGTGCGCGATTTTGCGGGCGGCATCGTCGTCCATGAAACCGCCGGTTTGGCGGCACTGATCATTGCCGTTGTCCTCGGCCCGCGCCGCAACCGCACGACACCGCCGCACAACCCCGGTTACGTGATGGTGGGCGCCGCGATGCTGTGGGTCGGTTGGTTCGGCTTCAACGGCGGCTCGCAACTGGCTGCAGACGGGGGCGCCGCGATGGCCATGACCGTCACGCATCTGTCCGCCGCCACCGCGTCGCTGACCTGGGCGCTGTGGGAACGCATCCGCTTTGGCAAGGCCTCGATGGTTGGTCTGGTGACCGGCACCATTGCGGGTCTGGCCTCGATCACCCCGGCCTCGGGTTTTGTGGGTCCGGTTCAGGCTCTGATCATCGGAGCCGTTGCAGGTATCCTGTGTCAGGAGGCCGTCAGCGTGATCCGCAACAAGCTGAACATCGACGACACGCTGGACGTTTTCGCCGTTCACGGTGTCGGGGGTATCTTCGGCACGCTGATGATCGCGCTGTTCGGTCTGGGCACATGGACCGCGCAATTGGGCGGGCTGGTGATCGTGGGTACTTTTACGGCAATTGTCACGATTGTGTTGGTGAAGGTGGTTGCGTTGATCACCCCGCTTCGCGTAGACGCAGAGACCGAAACAAACGGGCTCGACCTCTCGGTTCATGGGGAACGCGCCTACGACATGAGCAGCTAAGCCCACCTTGGCGCTCTACTGCCCGCAAGGGCAAAGCGGACCTCTAGGGGTCCGCTTTTCTTTTCGGCGTTCGCCTCTCGACTCCGGACCGGAGGTCGGGCTATCAGCCTGCGACACCCTTCCAGCCCAGAGGTTTGCGCCATGATCCCCAGTTCCTTCCCCGACAGCACCGAAATCGCCCGCCTGACCGCACGGATGCTGCTGGAGATCAAGGCCGTGCACTTCAACTCGCGCGAGCCCTTCACGCTGGCCTCGGGCCTGCCCAGCCCGACCTATATCGATTGTCGCAAACTTATCTCATACCCACGCATCCGCTCGACCCTGATGGACTTTCTGACCATCACCGTGATGCGCGACGCAGGCTTCGAGGCGTTTGACAACATCGCTGGCGGCGAGACTGCAGGCATCCCGTTCGCGGCCATGGTTGCCGAGCGGATGGCCCTGCCGATGACCTATGTGCGCAAGAAGCCCAAAGGCTATGGCCGCAACGCCCGCATCGAAGGCGAGATGAGCGAAGGTGAACGCGTTCTGCTGGTCGAGGATCTGACAACCGATGGTGGCTCGAAACTATCCTTCGTGGATGCGATCCGCGAAACGGGTGCGACCTGCGGGCATACGGCCGTGATTTTCTACTACGGTATTTTCCCCGAGACCGAGAAGACGCTGGGTGACCACGGCGTGAAGCTGCACTCCTTATGCACCTGGTGGGATGTTCTGGCCGAGGCCAAGGCGCAAAAGGCCTTTGACGAAGAGACCCTTAGCGGTGTCGAAGCCTTCCTGAGCGACCCGCGCGGGTGGCAGGAAGCCAACAAAAGTTGACGTTGCGACAACTGTTTTCAAACTGGAAACAGCGGTCGCGCGACAGGCACCAATCGCACAATATGTTGACGCTCGACCCCATCTTGCTTCAATATGCAGGGGTCGGGAGATATTCACAACCTATCCCCAAAAACATACAATTTGCCCCGACTCGCAGGTCTAAGCTATGGACCTTGTCCCATGGGGACGATGAGAGCAGCAATGAACGAGATCAGTAGTATCGAGCAGGCAGCGGCACAGATTCAGAATCCGGAAACCATGCCGCATTCGATCGAGGCCGAGCAGCAACTTCTGGGCGCGATTCTGACAAATAATGATCTCTATGACCGGGTCGCCTCGATCATCGGGGCCGAGCATTTCTATGATCCGGTTCATGCCCGCATCTATGAGGTGGCAGCCACACGTATAGCCAAGAATGCGCTGGCCTCACCCGTGACGCTGAAATCCTTCATGGCCGAAGACGAGGGCCTGAAAGAATTGGGCGGCCCGGCCTATCTGGTCAAACTGGCTGGTGCCTCAATCAGCGCCTTTGCGGTGCATGACTATGCTCAGATGATCTATGACCTCGCCATCCGGCGCGAGTTGATCCGGCTGGGTCGGGATATCTCGGACAAGGCCGCGCGGGTCGACGTGGCCAGCGAGCCCAAGGAGCAGATCGTCGAGGCCGAGCAACAGCTTTATCAGCTTTCCGAGCAGGGCCAGACCGAACAGGGTTTCCAATCCTTCCTCAAGGCGGTCACAGAAGCCGTCAACGTCACCAACGAGGCCTACCAGCGTGGTGGCGGCATGGCGGGGATTTCCACCGGTCTGGCCGATCTCGACAAGCAGTTGGGCGGCTTGCATCCGTCCGACCTGATCATTCTGGCCGGTCGCCCATCGATGGGGAAAACCTCGCTGGCGACCAACGTGGCGTTCAATGTGGCCAAGGCCTATAAGCGCGGCACCAAGCCGGATGGCTCAGAGGGCGCCATTGACGGTGGCGTCGTTGGGTTCTTCTCGCTCGAAATGAGCGCCGAGCAGCTGGCAGGCCGGGTTCTGGCCGAAGCTTCCGAGATTTCCTCACACAAAATCCGCCAAGGCGACATGACCGAAGCCGAGTTCCGCCGCTTCGTGGACGCAGCCAAGGAACTGGAAGCTTGCCCCTTATTCATCGATGACACCCCGGCCCTGCCGATCTCACAATTGGCAGCCCGCGCGCGGCGGCTGAAGCGGACGCATGGGCTGGACCTGCTTGTGATCGACTATCTGCAGCTCTGCCGCGGCATGGCCGACAATCGCGTCAACGAAATCGCCGAGATTTCGATGGGCATGAAGGCCATCGCCAAAGAGTTGAACATCCCGGTGATCGCGCTGTCTCAGCTCTCCCGTCAGGTGGAAAACCGCGACGACAAACGCCCGCAACTGTCTGACCTGCGGGAATCGGGCTCGATCGAACAGGACGCCGACGTGGTGATGTTCGTGTTTCGTGAGGAATACTACAAGGAACGCGAAAAGCCCGGCGATCACGAGCTGGAAAAGATGGAAGAGTGGAAGCAGGCTATGGAGCGCTTGCACGGCAAGGCCGAGGTCATCGTCGGCAAGCAGCGCCACGGCCCCATCGGCACGGTCGAGCTGTCCTTCGAAGCGCAATTCACCCGCTTCGGCAATCTGGTAAAACCTTGGCAACAGGACGGTCAGATCGAAGGGTATTGACGCCTACCAGAGCTCTGGCTTGTTCAACGCTTCAACACAACGCGACGCACCCTTGAGGGGTGTCATCTCGGCTTCGGTCAGAGATTGTGCCAACCAGCCGTGCGGATAGCTCAACTTCATTGGAGCCTTTGCAAACGCCTCCGAGATTGGCTGGAAGCCGGTTTTGCCGTAATAAGCCGGGTCTCCATAGGTGAAAACAAGATCGACGCCTGCCGTACGCAGTTGATCCAATCCATGCGTGATCAGCGCTTGTCCCACGCCACCCCTCTGATGTTCTGTGCTGACCGCGACCGGAGACAAGATAAACACCTGCCGAGCGTCCTGATCAAAGCGTAGACGGGACAAGCAGATGCAGCCCAGCAATGCATCCCCCTCAACTGCCGAAAACACATAGAGGTCGCCATCCGGCGTGGTCATGATCAGGTCGTGCACCAGTGAGCCGATCAGCTTGCCTTCATCTGCACCTTCCGAAGCGGTAAAGACGGCGGTGAAAAGCGCAACAATATCGGCTGCGCGCTGGTCGTGACCGGATATGAACTGGATGGCCATGTTGATGCCTCTCATTCCCATGTAATCGGCGGGCATACCGCCCATGCCCCGTGTGGCAATGCAACCGGCACATCGGTTTGCTCAACAACCCGCGTGAAAAACATGAACGATAGGCCTCGCCTACGCGTTTTAACACTGATGTGAATACAATCCGATACCTTTTGCCGCTTTGCGACAAGTCGCGCAAATCCTTGGATTTATTGGCCTCGCGGCGCGGCGATATCATATCGATACATGAAACCCGTTTTCAAATCACCATTCCCTCTTGACCTTGGAACGGGCAATGTCTTGAACGGGATCATGAGTACTGCACGTTTAACGATCAATCTACACGCGCTCGCCCATAATTGGCGCGCGCTGGATGCAAAGACGGAAGTCGAAACCGGCGCCGTGGTCAAGGCTGATGCCTATGGTCTGGGCGCGGAACCGGTTGCCTGGGCGCTGGCTGAAGAAGGCGTGCGCAAGTTTTTTGTCGCTGCTGCTGAAGAAGGAGCCATCGTTCGCGAGGCCGTGGGACCCGAGGCGCTGGTTGCCGTGTTCTCTGGCCATATGGAGGGCGATACCGATCTGCTGCGCCATCATAATCTGACTCCGCTGATCAATTCGCCTGAGCAGTTCAAACGCCATCTTGAGGCGCTGCCGGATCATCGCTTCGGCATCCAGCTGGACAGCGGCATGAACCGTCTGGGGCTGGAACCGGCGGACTGGGCCGAACTGCGGCACAAAGCGTTGGAACTTGATCCACTGGTGGTGATGTCTCATCTGGCTTGCGCGGACGAACCTGACCATCCGATGAACCGTCAGCAGCTCGACACATTCAAGCAGATGACCGACGGGGTTGAAGCCCCCCGCTCGCTTGCCGCAACCGGGGGCACTCTGCTGGGGCCTGAATTCCACTTTGACTTCTGCCGTCCGGGCATCGGTCTCTATGGCGGGATGCCCTTTGCCGGAGCCAAGCCGGTGGTGACTGTTGATCTTCCGGTGATTCAAGTGCGCGACGTCGCTGTGGGTGAGACCGTGGGCTACGGCAACAGCTGGACCGCGCGCCGCCCGTCCAGGATCGCAACCGTCGCGGCGGGCTATGCCGATGGGCTACATCGTGCCATCGGCGGCGGCATTGATACATTCGCTGGTGATCAGCCCTGCCCGGTGGTAGGACGTATCTCGATGGACCTGATCACCGTGGATGTTACCGACTTGCCGTACAAACCTGATCGCCTGCGTATCCTGAACGGGCACCAAACCGTCGATGATCTGGCCGAGGCCGCCGGAACCATCGGCTATGAAATCCTGACCTCGCTCGGCAGCCGCTATTCCCGAGGCTACGTGGAATGAACCCCATCTCATTGCCGGGTGAGCTGGGACGCGCCATCCTGAACATGCTGGCCGCGTTTGGCCGCGTCGCGCTGTTCGCGCTCGACGCGGTTTCGCATATTTTCCGCCCCCCGTTTTATCCGCGCGAATTCGGCATCGCCCTGCTGAACATCGGCTGGCTGTCCCTGCCCGTGGTTGGCCTGACCGCCATTTTCACCGGCGGCGCGCTGGCGCTGCAGATCTACGCAGGCGGCGCGCGTTTCAATGCTGAGGCCGTGGTGCCCCAGATCGTCGCCATCGGCATGGTGCGAGAGCTTGGCCCGGTGCTGGTCGGCCTGATGATCGCCGCCCGCGTGACGTCTTCGATCGCCGCCGAGATTGCGACGATGAAAGTGACCGAGCAGATCGACGCTCTGGTCACTTTGTCCACGCACCCGATGAAATACCTCACCGCCCCGCGCGTGCTGGCCGCCCTAATCACCGTCCCGGCGCTGGTCGGGGTCGGAGATATCATCGGCATCGCAGGCGGTTACACCGTCGCCACGCAAAACTTGGGCTTCAACCCGGCGGCCTATCTGAAAAACACCGTCGATTTTCTTGAGACCCGCGACATCGTCTCGTCGCTGGTCAAAGGGGCCGCCTTCGGCGTCATCGCCGCCATCATGGGCTGCTACTACGGCATGTCCTCGGGCCGCGGCGCTCAGGGCGTGGGCCGCGCCACCAAAGGCTCGGTTGAGGCCGCCGCCGTGCTGATCCTCGCCGCCAATTTCGTACTCACAGGGGTGTTCTTCTCGCTATGATCCGGATGGAGAACGTACATAAGGCCTTTGGCGACAACCACGTGTTGCAAGGCATGAACCTTGAGATTCCCAAGGGCACCTCGATGGTCATCATCGGCGGCTCGGGTACTGGCAAATCCGTGGCGCTGAAATGCATCCTCGGCCTGATCAAGCCCGACAGCGGCATGATCTATGTCGACGGCAAAGACGCCGCCAAAGGCGACCGCGATGCGTTTCTGGCCCGCTTCGGGATGCTGTTTCAGGGCGCAGCGCTGTTTGACTCCCTGCCCGTCTGGCAAAACGTCGCCTTCCGCCTTTTGCGCGGCTCGCTGAAACGCCCGGCGGATGAGGCGCGCGAAATCGCCATCGAAAAACTGCGCCGCGTCGGCCTGAAATCCAACGTTGCGGACCGGTTCCCAGCCGAGCTGTCAGGTGGTATGCAAAAGCGCGTCGGCCTCGCCCGCGCCATCGCCGCCGAGCCAGAGATCATCTTTTTTGATGAGCCCACCACCGGCCTCGACCCCATCATGTCCGGCGTCATCAACGACCTGATCCGAGAAATCGTGACCGAGATGGGCGCCACCGCGATGACCATCACCCACGACATGAGCTCGGTCCGCGCCATTGCCGATAACGTCGCCATGCTGCACGGAGGCGTGATCCAGTGGACCGGCCCGGTCAGCCAGATGGACGCCTCGGGCGATCCCTATGTGGAGCAGTTCATCAGCGGGAGTGCAGAGGGGCCGATTGAGGCAGTGCGCTAATCTTTCTCACTCACTAGCCAGTTTTTCGCGCTCGCGACAACCTCATCTGGAAGCAATTCGGCTTTTCGAGATTCGAGATTTAACAAGACGCATTTGAACACTGTTGAGAATACAGTTTTTCTGTCGGCAGAGCGCAGCAATCTGTGTCGGAAGGTGACCGACTTCCCGCCTATCTCGAGTACCTCACTCTCCATCTGAATAGCCTCCCCCGCTCGAAGTTCGGCGAGGAAACTACTCTCCGCATGTACCACCGCAAATGATAGCTTCCGTCCCGAACGCATATCGTCTGCGTTCAATCCCATCTCCGATTGGATAGCAAACACCGAATCTGAGCAAGCCGCAAAGTACCGCGAGACATTCATATGCCCCAGAAAATCGCAATCCGAAGGATCAACAATTGACTTGAAAGCCACAAAAGCTGGCATCTGAGGTCTCCCCACTGACAAAAACGAGTTTGAATTCTTGAATTAAGCTAACACATAACTGAAACGCGTCGCCCGATAGGCGGCGGAACACCTAAAAAGTACATATGACCCTCCGCCTCGCCACCCTTTCACTCCTGATCCTCTACCCCATCGCGTGGTTCGCCCCGCTGATGCGCGCGGGGCTGTTGCCGATTTTCGGCCTTAGCGAAATCAGCGTCATCACCGGGCTGCAATCCTTGTGGAAATCCGACATCTTCCTCGCACTGATCGTCACTGTCTTCGCCCTCTTCGCACCCTACATCAAAACCATCGGGACCGCGCTGATCCAATGGAACCTGCTGGACCCGCGCGTCCAACCCGCACTGAACATCCTCGGCAAGCTGGCGATGGCCGATATCTTCCTCATCGCGCTTTACATCACACTGGCCAAAGGCATCTCATACGCCACCATCGAAACAGCCTGGGGCCTTTACCTGTTCACCGGCTGCATCCTCGCTTCGTTGACCCTAGGTCACATTACAGAGATGACATCTGGATCACGAAAACCTCAGACGTAATTGATTGAAAACGCATTTCTGAGTATCTTTATGATATTTCGAGCAGCAACGTTTTTGTAGTTCACGGGTCCTCAGCGGACCAGATCGTGCTTGATTGTCGTCCGCTTTGACCCGGTTTCGTATCGGTTGAAGAAGGAGATCGACATCATGGCCGCCCTTCACTCTATCACATTGCAATTTCAGAATGCCTTATTGAAACTGACATTTTTCCTGATCTGCGCCGCCGCATTATTCGCGGTCACAACAACTGTTTTGTCCGCCTTCGGTATCCTGCCGTGGCTGTCCCTGCAGGCTGGCCTCAGCGGTGGTGCCGCGATAGACGCTGGTCCCTACGTTCAGATCGGCCTGACCGCGCTGATCCTTATGCTGACCTTCTACCTGCCCTCAAGCGCCCGAATGATGGCGCTGGAGCGGACGCACCGCAACTTCTCGCTGAACATGCAGGACGTGGCCGGGGCGTATCAGCTCGCCCATGCCGCCGACCGCAGCGGTGCCTTTGCGCTGTCCTCGGAATTCGACGCGGTGAAAGAACGCATGGCCTTCCTGCGCGATCACCCCGATCTGCAGGGGCTGGAGCCGCAGGTACTGGAACTGGCCGCTCAGATGAGCCAGATCAGTCAGGAACTGGCCGAGACCTATGGCGATGCAAAGGTGGAACGCGCCCGTGCCTTCCTCAGACAGCGCCAGGAAGAGGTTGAGCAGTTCCAAAACCGGATCGAAGACGCCCAGACCATCCAGCATGAGCTGCGCCAATGGACCCGCGATATCGAGATCGAGGAATCCATCGCAAAATCGCAACTCGCCCGCCTCAGGGATGAGCTGTTCGACCTGTTGCCAGAATTGTCGGCGCAACTGCAATCCCCCTCCGACGACAAAACAGCAGCCAGCGTGGTCGCCATGACCCCACCTCGGGCCGCGGAATAGGCGCGCTTAGCGCCCGCCGCGAAGGATGGCCCGCAGGGCCTGACGACGCGGCGCGCCACCGGCGGTGAGGAAAGCCCGCAAGGGCTTGAAGAACCGCCCTTCCTCGGGCACCAAGGGCGACATGGCAAAGACACAATCCTTCTCCTGCTCCGCCTGCGGTGCCTCGCACACAAGATGGTCAGGCCGCTGCGATGGCTGCGGCGAATGGAACACCATCGTTCAGGAGACACCGCTCTCCGCTGGCCCCGCCAAGAAATCGCTGGGCGGCAAGCGCGGACAGTCGATCACCCTGTCAGACCTCTCGACCGAAGAAACACCGCCACCCCGCACCCTGTGTGGTGTTGAAGAGCTCGACAGGGTTCTGGGCGGTGGCCTCGTCCCCGCCTCGGCCCTATTGGTCGGCGGAGACCCCGGCATCGGCAAATCCACCCTTCTGCTGCAAGCCGCCGCGCGTTTCGCCCGCAAAGGCGTCAAAACCATCTACGTCTCGGGCGAGGAAGCCAGCGCACAGGTTAGGATGCGCGCGCGCCGCTTAGGTCTGGAAGAGTCGCCGGTGCAATTGGCCGCTGAAACCAACCTTCGGGACATCCTCACGACACTAGAGGCAGAAAAACCCGGCCTTGCCATCATCGACTCGATCCAGACCATGTGGGCCGATAATGTGGACAGCGCGCCGGGTTCGGTGTCACAAGTCCGGGCTGCAGCACATGAATTGACCACGTTTGCGAAACGACACGGTGTCTCGATCATCATGGTCGGCCACGTCACCAAGGAGGGCCAGATCGCAGGCCCGCGCGTGGTCGAACACATGGTCGACACCGTGCTTTACTTCGAGGGCGAACGCGGCCACCAGTTCCGCATCCTGCGCGCGGTCAAAAACCGCTTTGGTCCGGCGGATGAGATCGGCGTCTTCGAGATGACCGGAAAGGGACTGGCGCAGGTCACCAACCCTTCGGCCCTGTTCCTGTCAGAACGCGGCACGCCCAGCCCCGGCTCGGCGGTGTTCGCGGGCATCGAAGGCACACGGCCCGTTCTGGTGGAATTGCAGGCACTTGTAGCCCCATCGCCCCATTCGCAGCCCCGCCGCACCGTGGTGGGCTGGGACAGCGGCAGGCTGGCGATGATCCTCGCAGTACTCGAGGCGCGCTGCGGCATCCCCTTTGCCGGGCTCGACGTCTACTTGAACGTGGCCGGAGGACTGAAAGTTTCGGAACCCGCCGCCGATCTGGCCGTTGCCGCCGCGCTGCTCAGCGCCCGCGAAGACACTGCCCTGCCCGCAGACACCGTGGTTTTCGGAGAAATCTCGCTGTCCGGGGCACTTAGACCGGCCCCGCAGACCGAAAACAGGTTGAAAGAAGCGCAAAAACTTGGTTTCACAGCGGCAATTGCTCCGGCGGGTGGCAAAACCGGCACTGTGGCAGGTCTGACACTCACCCGACCCTCTGATTTGGTTGGGTTTGTTGGCGAAACCTTCGGAGCAGGTTAAGGTCGCGCCCCGAGGGGCAGTAAAAAGAACAGGCGAGGGCCATGGAAGGTTTTACAATTATTGACGGGGTTGTTGCCCTGATCATCGTGCTGTCGGGCTTGCTGGCCTATTCGCGCGGTTTCATGCGCGAGGTTCTGGCCATCGCGGGCTGGGTTGCCGCCGCCGTTCTGGCATTCATCTTCGCACCGCAAGCCGTGCCGCTGGTGAAAGAAGTGCCGGTGGTTGGAGAGTTCCTGCGCGACAGTTGCGAGCTTTCGGTTATTACCGGCTTTGCTGCGGTCTTCGCAATCGCTCTGATCGTAGTCAGCATTTTTACTCCGCTGTTCTCATCGCTGGTGCAACGCTCAGCGATTGGCGGGTTGGATCAAGCGCTTGGGTTCTTCTTCGGCATCGCGCGCGGCATCCTGCTAGTTGCGATTGCATTCTTTGTCTACGACACCGTTATGACCGGTCAGTCCTATACAATCGTCGACGAAAGTCGCTCGGCCAAAGTGTTCGAACAGTTCAGCGGTAAGATCGAAGAGCAAAACCCCGAAGCTGCGCTGGGTTGGGTTACCGCCCAGTATGAACAGCTGGTTGCCAGCTGCACAGCAGACAGCGCGTCGGAAGGCTGAACGCAGTCAAACTGAACTGATGAAAGCCCGGCTCCGACCGGGCTTTTTCATGCCCAGGCCGCAGGGATCAAACGAACCCTTCTCCGCCGCAGATATTGCATCGGATGCTTTTCAGCCCAAAACACCCGTCGCACCGGCTTGAGACAGGTTTGCCGAATTGGTCGCGGCTCTTGACCACTTCGCCGCTGCCATTGCAGATCTCACAGGGTGCGCGACCAGCCCCGCGACAGCGATGACACCGCCGTTTGACGAGTTCTTCTTTGGGCCTGTTCTGTTTGTGTTGCCACATAGCTGTGCTCCACCCAGTGTTGCCAGAGTGTCCGCAAAAACACTCGCCAACATATGACAGCATAGGTCTGCCCATTTGTCATCCCAAACCCACGGCATGTACAAATCTCGCCTGCGGCAAATCACAAATGTGATCCTTTGATGACACACGCATCGTTTGGCATTATGTGGAGGCCGTACCGAGATGGAATCGGAGCTGCCGATCTTGCTGTATCTGTTTTCTTTCGCACTAGCCGCCCTCGCGCTTGTGCCTGTTTGCCGTCTGAGCGGTCAACAACACCACATTCGGATACCGACCCGCAGCCGACCCGATCGAAACGCCAGCCAGAACAAGTCATAGAAATTGGAGCCCGTGTATGTGTGGGATTTTGGGGATCGCAAGCCGGACACATGATGTCTTTGCGGAAATCTATGACGGGTTGCTGATGCTGCAGCACCGGGGTCAGGATGCCTCAGGCATCGTGACCTATAATGGTGAGTTCTTCCGCGAGAAAAAGGCCAACGGCCTGGTCAAGGATGTATTCAACGCCAGCGACGCCGAAACCCTGCTGGGTAAGGTCGGCATGGGCCATGTGCGTTATCCCACCGCAGGATCGCTCAGCGCAGCCGAGGCGCAGCCATTTTTCGTGAACGCCCCTTATGGCATCTACCTCGTCCATAACGGCAACATCACCAATACCGAAGAACAGCGCGAGAAGGTCACGGCCAAGTACAGCCGTCACCTGCGCACCACGTCGGATTCCGAGGTCCTGCTGAACGTGCTGGCCGACAAGGTCGCCGATGCGATCAAGGTGAACGGCAACGCCGACCCGATCCGCAACCTGTTTGCCGGCGTAAAAATGACGATGGAGCGCATTCAGGGCGCCTATTCGGTGATCTGTCTGGTCGCCGGTGTCGGCATGCTAGCCTTCCGTGATCCCTATGGCATCCGGCCTCTTTCAGTGGCGAAACGCGAGGCGCCGGGCGATGGGGATGATTATGCTTTCGCCTCGGAAGATGTGGCCTTTGGCATCAACGGGTTTGATAAGCTGCGCGATCTGCGCCCTGGCGAGGCGATCCTGATCGATCTCGACGGCAACATGCATGAGTTCCAAGCCGTCGAAGGCAAGCTGACCCCATGTATTTTCGAGTATGTCTACTTGGCGCGGCCAGATTCCTTGCTGGATGGCGTATCGGTCTACAAAACCCAGATGCGGATGGGCCAAACGCTGGCAAAGCAAATTCAGGACTCGGGCCTTCAGATCGATCGGATCATCCCCGTTCCCGACAGCGCCCGCCCTGTCGCGCTCGAAGCGGCCAAGATCACCGGCATTCCCTATCGCGAAGGTCTGGTGAAGAACCGCTATGTTGGTCGCACCTTCATCATGCCCGGTCAGGAAGAACGGCAGAAATCCGTGCGCCGCAAACTCAACGCGGTTCCTCTGGAGTTCGACGGACATAACGTTTTGCTGATCGACGACTCGATTGTGCGTGGCAATACAATCAAGAAGATCGTCCAGATGTGCCGCGAGGCCGGTGCAAAGAAGGTCTATATCGCCAGCGCCTCACCGCCGGTGAAATATCCCAACGTCTATGGCATCGACATGCCCACCAAGGCCGAATTGGTTGCCAATGGCAAAGAGATCGAAGAAATCCGTGAGGAATTGGGCGCAGATGCGCTGTTCTACCAGCATCTCGACGATCTGATCTGGGCCGCCAAGGAGGGCAACCCCGAGATCGAAGCCTTCGACTGTTCCTGCTTTGACGGAAACTACATCACCGGGGTGAACAAGGACTATCTGGACAGCCTCGAAAACAGCAGCCGGGTCAGCAAGAAGCGTGAGGATATGCAGGTGGTCGGCAGCTCATGGAACGCAGCAAAACTGGCCTCGGGCTGAACGCTGTCTGACAGGCAATCCGTTGAGCGATTGCATGGAAGACCAGTTGCGGCTTGGCTGTAGGCGCCCTCGGTCAAAATCCGCTCATCATTTATGCTGAGTCCACAGCGGCTTGGCCGGGTGGCATTTCTGCTCCCCCAGATGTGAACATAACGGCTCTTTAGCTCCGACATAGCCCATGTTACGCGGCGCCTCGAACCACTCACTATACGGGGTCGGGGCGCATAGCCCGACCGCAGATCATGGCAAATACAACGGTCAAAAGCGCAGCCACGCAGCGGGGTGCGTTGAAGAAGAATTCGGTTTCGGTCCTGGGCGTATTTGGCCCAAAGGCCGAACTGCAGGCTCTGGTCCGATTGTCTTCGGGGCGGGTTAAGAAGGTGAAACCCGGCGGTCGGCTGGGTTCTGGTCGCGTGGTGGCGATTGATGAACAGGGCGTTGTGCTGCGACAAAGCGGCCAGAACCGCCGGATCGACATTCCCGGCGGTTGTTCCTGACTTGACGCTTTGCGCGGACGGGTTCAAACCCCCCTCATGACCGATCAGACCAAAATCGCCCTGATTACCGGGGCCTCGCGCGGGTTGGGCGCGGCGCTGGCCGAAGCCCTTTCCCCCGACTATCACATCGTCGCCGTCGCCCGTACCCAAGGCGGGCTGGAAGAGCTGGACGACCGCATTCAGGCCAAAGGCGGCTCGGCCACCCTGGCCCCGATGGACATCGCCGATCCCAACGCGATGGCTACGCTGTGCCGGGGTATTCATGACCGCTGGGGCAAGATAGATCTGTGGCTGCACACGGCGATCCACACCTCGGCGCTGACGCCTGCGCATTTTGTTGATCCGAAGGAATGGGCAAAGGCGGTCAACACCAATGCGACGGCCACCTCGGTTCTGATCCCGTATGTGACGCCTTTGCTGGGCGATGCCGGCCATGCGGTGTTCTTTGATGACCCGAAAGCGGGCGAGAAGTTCTATGGCATCTATGGCGCCACCAAAGCAGCGCAGATGGCGCTGGCGCGCAGTTGGGCCGCCGAGACAGCGCGGACCGGTCCGCGCGTATCGATTGTTGAGCCTGCCCCGATGCCCACAGCCGTGCGCGCGCGGTTCCATCCCGGTGAGGATCGGGATGTGTTGACCAGCACTGCGGATGAGGCAGCGCGTATTCTGGCGCAGCTATAGGGGATGGCCCTTGCGGGCCATGCCTCCGGCGGGGATATTTATGGCCAGATGAAGCGGGCGGATTACGCGATATGAACGCCGTTGCGCCCGGCGAGATCGACGAAGAATTGCCAGGCCACGCGGCCCGAACGCGAGCCGCGGGTGGCTTGCCATTCGATGGCCTCGGCGCGCAGGGTTTCCGGATCGACCTTGACGCCATGGGCGGCGCAGTAGCGGTCGATCATGGCAAGGTATTCGTCCTGATCGCAGGGGTGGAAGCCCAGCCACAGGCCGAAACGGTCGGAGAGTGAGACCTTTTCCTCGACCGCCTCAGACGGGTTGATGGCGCTGGAGCGTTCGTTTTCGATCATGTCACGCGGCATCAAATGGCGGCGGTTCGAGGTGGCGTAGAACACCACATTCTCAGGGCGGCCTTCGATGCCGCCGTCCAGTACCGCCTTGAGCGACTTATAATGCTGATCATCGTGGCTGAATGACAAATCATCACAGAACAGGATGAACCGGTGCGGCGCAGAGCGCAGGTGGTTCAGCAGGCGCGCGACCGAGGCCATATCCTCGCGCTGCAGTTCCACCAGTTTCAGGTCGGGATGCTCATCCTGCAGCGTGCCATGGACGGCTTTGACAAGGCTGGATTTGCCCATTCCGCGCGCGCCCCAGAGCAGCGCGTTGTTAGCCTTGTAGCCAGCGGCAAAGCGGCGTGTGTTGTCCAGCAGCGTGTCACGAGACCGATTAATCCCCACCAGCAAATCCAGATCGACCCGGTTGACCTGAGTGACGGGCTCCAGCCGGTCGGGTTCCACATGCCAGACGAAGGCCGGGGCCGCGTTGAAATCGGGTGCGGCCAGCGGCGCGGGCGCCATGCGCTCCAGCGCGTCAGCGATACGGTTGAGGGCTTGATCGTCCATCGGTTCCTCCGGGGTGTTCCGGCCGAGTTCAACCATGTTCCGCGCGGCACAACAAGAGCAGCGCATGAAAAAGGCGCGCCGGTTCAGGGTGCGCCTTTTCAGATCCTGCAGCGGATTACTTGGTCTCTTCGTAATCCTGCATCATGTCTGCGTCTGCCTCGGCTTCTTCATCGTCATAGTAGCCATCGGCCCGCAGCTGTTCTTCGCGCTTTTTCTCGACACGAGCCACAAGGAATATTGAGATCTCATAAAGCCCGTAAACCACCACAAAGAGGATGATTTGAGTGATCACGTCCGGCGGCGTCACGATCGCTGCCAGCACCAGAATGCCAACCACCGCATATTTGCGCACTGCGCCTAG
This sequence comes from Ruegeria sp. C2, assembly GCF_056537765.1. Classification (NCBI taxonomy): domain Bacteria; kingdom Pseudomonadati; phylum Pseudomonadota; class Alphaproteobacteria; order Rhodobacterales; family Roseobacteraceae; genus Ruegeria; species Ruegeria sp. C2. The sequence goes on from NZ_JBQFRZ010000001.1 coordinate 1,096,302, forward strand.
ACCTTCGGCGCTGACCAGGCCTGCCTTGCCCATCAGGGTCAGCAATACGGGCAGCTGAAAGCACAAACCAAAGGCGACGATGAACTTGATGGTTAGGTTCAAATATTCCTGCGCCGAGCCCTGAAATACCACGCTCAGCGGAGCGGTCGTGCCTTCGGCAACGGCCTCCCCTTCAGCGCCAAACTGTTGGAACCCAAGGAAGAAATCATAGGCCAGCGGCGTGACGACATAGAACGCAAAGCTTGCCCCCAGCAGGAACATGAAGGGCGAGGCCAGCATGAACGGCAGAAACGCGTTCTTCTCGGACTTATACAAACCCGGCGCCACAAACCGCCACATCTGCATCCCTATATAAGGGAAGGCCAGAATGAACCCGCCCAGCAGCGAGACCTTGATGGCGACAAAGAACCCTTCCTGTGGAGAGATGAAGATCAGCCCGCAATCCTGCCCACGCTCGGTCAGTACCTCACACAAAGGCTGCGTGAGGAAGTTAAAGAGCGGCGTGGCCACGGTGAAACAGATGATCATGCCAATCAGGAACGCCACAACGCAGTGGATCAGCCGTGTGCGCAGCTCGGCCAGATGCTCGATCAATGGGGCCGAGCTGTCCTCGATCTCGTCGGTCTTGGTCATGTTTTGCTTTCGGTTTTCAACGCCGCTTCGGCCTCTTCCGCCTTGGCAAGCGCATCCGCGGCTTCCTTGGCCTTACGTTCAGCGGCCGCACGGGCGGTCGTGGCCTGAATCTTCTTGGCTTGTTCGGCCCGTTCGGTGGCCAGCTTGCCCGTTTCGCTGTCAGGGTCGAACTTGGTCGGATCGATGGACTTGGCTACGTCACGGGCAGCTTCGTTGATGCCGTCCATCGCGCTGCCCACCGGATTGGTTGCCGCCTTCAGGCCCTTCTTGATCTCGTTGACGCCAGCCTCATCGGCCGCCTCGTTCATCGCAGTGCTGAACTCGCGCGCCATGCCGCGCGCCTTGCCGACGAACCGTCCGACATTGCGAAACAGCACAGGCAGGTCTTTCGGCCCCACCACAATCAGCGCAACGATGCCGATGACCAGAAGCTCGGTCCAGCCCAGATCAAACATCTAGGCTCAGACCTTGTCTTTATCAGTCTCAGGGGTGACGTCTTTGGCCAGTTCGGACGCATCCTGTTCCAACTCTTCGGAACCGTCCTTGACGCCCTTTTTGAACGCGGTGATGCCCTTGCCCACTTCACCCATCAGCGAGCTGATCTTGCCGCGGCCAAACAGCACCAGAACCACAACGGCGATCAGCAGCAGGCCGGGAAGGCCGATATTGTTGAGCATGTCTTGTCTCCTTCTACGTCGACGCAGCGCGCCGGGAATATATCTGACCCTGTGTCTACGCCTGCACGCGCCCCGGCAAAAGTGCGTCAGATCAAATCTGCGCGTGAATTTGAACAGATCACACATTTTTTGCAGACTGGCTTTTCACAACTGACAGGTTTATGTCAGTTGTGAAGCCCTAGAAGGACGATATCGAAACCAGGTCAACGGAGAACCACATGACCCATGTCGCAGAAATCGTCACCTTCACCCTCACCGACGGCACCACGCCAGAGGAATATGTGAAACTCAGCCAGGCGTCCGAGGCCTTCGTGCGCGCTGCCCCCGGCTTTGCGCACCGCCAACTCAGCCAGGGCGAAGATGGCCGCTGGACCGACTATGTCGTCTGGGCAGATATGAAATCCGCACAGGACGCTGCCGCCGCCTTCATGCAGCAGGATTGCGCCGCCGCCATGATGGCGGTGATCGACCCCGACAGTGTCCAGATGCGCCATGAGAATGTGCTATGGAACATGACCGCCTAAACGCGGTCCGGACGGCGTGTCATGCGCCGCACTGACCGCCTGTTCGACATCATCCAGATCCTGCGCGACGGCAAGCTGCACCGCGCGCAGGATATCGCGGACCGGCTCGAAGTGTCGGTCCGCACGATCTATCGCGACATGGATACGCTGGTGGCCTCGGGCGTTCCGGTCGAAGGCGAACGTGGCGTGGGTTACATGGTGCGCGAACAGATCACCCTGCCCCCGCTGAACCTGACACCGGCTGAACTAGAGGCGTTGAACCTCGGCATGGCAATCGTGGCCGAGGCTGCTGATCCTGATCTCAAATCCGCCGCCGAATCTCTGGCCGAAAAGATTGATGCCGTCCTGCCCACTCAGGTCATTGCCGAGGCCGACAGCTGGAAATTCGCCGTCTATCCCTTTGCCGATGCCGCGCGCGGGCTGGCCCATATGGCTCCGATCCGCGCCGCGATCAAATCACGCCAGAAACTGCATCTCAACTACCGCCGCATAGACGGCGCCCTGACAGATCGAACGATCCGTCCGCTGCACATGGAATACTGGGGACGCGTCTGGACCCTCACCGCCTGGTGCGAGCTACGCGACGCCTTCCGCGTCTTCCGCATCGACCTGATCGAATCCATCAGACCGTTGCCGGAACTCTTCACCGACGAACCCGGCAAACGGCTCAGCGACTACGATCCTTACGTGTGATCCGCCCTTCATCTGGCCATAAATATCCCCGCCGGAGGCATGGCCCGGAACGGGCCATTCCGGTCACTTCAGATAGGGTTCCGGGTCCACCGACTCAAAGCCCTGGCGCACCTCAAAATGCACATAAGCATTGTCGCCACCGCGCAGGGCAGCGAGCTTCTGGCCCCGACGTACCCGATCACCTTTCTTGACGGTGATATTGTCGACATTGGCATAAACCGTCAGCAAGTCGTTGTTGTGCTTGACCACAATGATCGGAACCTGATCCGCATCTGCAGTGATCGCGGCAACCGTCCCCGCCTCGGCCGCCTTGACCGTAGTACCGGGTGCGGCTGCAATATCGATGCCCTCGTTCTTACCCTTCTCATAGGTACGAATGATGGTGCCACCCACTGGAAGCGCCAGAGCTGATGTTCCAGAATTGGTGGGTGCTTCGGCGGTGACATCCGGCGCAGGCGTGGCGACGGCAACCTTCTCATCCGGAAGGGGTTGCGTTGCACTGGGCGGCGTCGGTGTAGGAGAGCCCTCGCCCGGCTGTGTCACCGCGGTCGCCGTGGCAGCCGGTGCGGCAGCACGCGGCGCTGGCTGGTTCTTGACCGGGATCAGCAGATACTGGTCCTCGCGCACCGCGAAATCCGACCCCAGCCCGTTCCACTCGGCCAGCGACTCGACCGACACCTGATACAGGCGCGAAATCGTATAGGCCGTCTCACCCCGCTTGACCTTGTGCCGGATCGGCTCGGGCCCCGACGGCGCGGGAGCTGGGGCGGTCTGAACGGGTGCCAGGGCAGTGGTTTGAACGGAACCGGTATCCGGTGCCTCATCAATCGCGGTGCCGGCGATGGACGCAATGTCCACACCGCTCCCGCCGCCACCGACCGAGCGTGGCAGGGCCAGAACTTCCCCATCCCGCAGCGAGTCGTTGGCTTGCAACCCGTTGAACCGGGCCAACTCGGCCACCGGCATGCCGATGCGGCTGGCCACATCGCCCACCGTGTCGCCCCGGCGCGCCACGGCAACCTGATAGTTGGGATAAGTGATAACGCCCCGCGCATCGGGTGTGGGTCGGCTGGCGGTCGCGGCCAGCGCGGCATCAGTGGTTGAAAATCCGCCGACATTACCGCGCAGGTCATAATCGAACGGCCCTTCGCACCCGGCCAGAATTGTCAGGGCGGCCACACCTGTCGCACAGCGACGCATTGCTGATTTAGAAACTGCTCTCATTATACTGTCCTCAACACCTGCCCCTGTTCTTCGGGGTTCCAGCGTATAACTCTGAATATACCTTTAAACTCCGTCTTTTCCCAGCCCCTCCAACAGGGGCACGAAACGAACGGGTAAGAGTTCGTCATAGTCCAGTCCGGTCTCGGTGCGTGTCACACGGATCAAGGTCTGAACCGCATCCGATTGTCCCACCGGCAACACCATGATACCGCCGATTTTCAACTGCGCCAAGAGCGGCCCGGGCGGGTCCTCGGCGGCTGCGGTCACAATGATACGATCAAACGGAGCCTGCTCGGGCAAACCAAACGAACCATCCGACAACATCGCGGTGACATTGGTCAGGCCCATCTCCCGAAACAGCTGCCCGGTTTCGCGTACCAGCCGCGTGTGCCGTTCCACTGTATAAACCCGCCGCGCCAGCTTGGACAGGATCGCCGCCTGATAGCCCGACCCGGTCCCGACCTCCAGCACCGTGTCCCGAGGGCTCACCTTCAACGCCTGCGTCATCAACCCCACGACCGAGGGCTGGCTGATCGTCTGCCCGCAGGCAATCGGCAGCGGCGTATCCTCATAGGCGCGCTTAGCAAACAAACCTTTGACAAAGCGTCCCCGGTCCACCTGCTCCATCGCCGCCAGCACGCGCGCGTCAGTCACCCCGCGCGAGCGCAGGGCAAACAGAAACTGCATGGTGGTTTCCGCGCTTGGTCCTGTCATTCGATGACCTTCAACGCCTCAAGTGCGTCATGCGCCGTCAGATCGGCCCGCATCGGCGTGACCGAGATGTATCCATCCAGATTCACCGCCGCATCCGTCCCGGGTGCAGTCGGGTTGTGCTGATACCCACCTTTGATCCAAAGGAACCTGCGGCCCGAGGGCGAGCTGTGCGGCTCGACCGAGAAATGAGTATCGCGGCGGAATCCTTGTGACGCCACCCGAGTACCCAGAACCTCATCGGCTGGAACCGGTGGAAAGTTCACATTGTAGAACAGCCGATAATCGCCCTGTGCCTGCGGTGTTGCATCCAGAATGCGGCGGATCAGCGCCGCGCCATGGCGGGCCGCAGCCTCAAAGGGATCGTCCAGACCCAGATTGCGCGGACCGAAGAACTGCGACAACGCTATTGCAGGAACACCCTGCAAAGCCGCTTCCATTGCGCCGCCCAACGTACCGGAATACAACGCATTTTCCGCCGAGTTATTACCTCGGTTCACACCGGACAAAACCAGATCGGGCGGCGTATCTTTCATCACGTCATGCAGCCCCGCCAACACGCAATCCGCCGGAGAGCCCTCGGCCGCAAACCGGCGCTCACCCAGCTTGGCGACCATCATCGGATGCGTATAGCTGATGCAATGGCCTACCCCTGATTGCTCGAAGGCCGGGGCCACAACCCAGATCTCTCCGACAGGCCTGGCCAGCTCTTTGGCTATCGCTTCAAGCACGATAAGGCCCGGCGCGTTGATGCCGTCATCATTTGTCAGAAGAATGCGCATGCCCGGTCCGCCCCTGCGTTTCGCCCTTGATAGACCCGCCCCAGCGCTGCGGCAAGCGACCGTCGGGCCCAATCTGCGGCATTCGCGCACCACTCGGACGGAAATCGTGGTCTTAAGGCCTCAGGCTGGGAATACAAAGCACCGATCGCGGCGGATGGTCAGCCACATGACGCGCCCCTCTTTCGGCACAAAGACATTCGGAACCGTCGCTTTCAGGATCGATCCGTCATAGTCCATCCGGAACTCGACAAGACTTTCATTGCCCAGAAACCGGGCTCTCTCGACCACGCCGCGTGCAGCCACGCCATCAGTCGGCGTGGGCATCGGACCTTTGCCGTTGCGATCAAAATCCAGTTTCACGTGTTGCGGTCGAAAAACGATTTCGACATCGGTTCCATCCGGCACGCCCGGTGCCAGAAAGCGACCAAAAGGAGTTTGCGCCAGCGCTCCATTAACCTGCGCCTGCAGAACGTTGACATCACTGAAGAATGCCACGGCGGCCTTGTCCGCGGGGCGGGTATAGACGTTATACGGCGCGCCCTGCTGCACGATCTTACCGCGCCGCATCAATGCGATTTCATCGGCCATCCGCATCGCCTCTTCCGGCTCATGCGTGACCAGCAGAACGGCGGCGTCTTCTTCCTTGAGAATCGCCAGCGTCTCATCCCGGATCCCGTCCCGCAAACGGTTGTCGAGGCCCGAGAATGGCTCATCCATCAACATGATCCGTGGACGTGGCGCGAGGGCACGGGCCAACGCCACCCGCTGCTGCTCCCCGCCCGAAAGCTGATGCGGGAAGCCATCGATGAAGCGCATCAGGTCGACCTTGGTCAGCAATTCGTCAACCCGTACACGCTTTTCGTCTTTACTGCCCTTCAGGCCAAAGCCCACATTGTCGGCGACGCTCAGATGCGGAAACAGGGCAAAGTCCTGAAACATCAGGCCGATCTCACGCCGCTCGGGTGGCACCCGGAACACTGTGTCGCAGATCAGCTTGCCATCGACATAGATCTCGCCCGAGGTCTGCATCTCAACCCCAGCGATCATCCTCAAGGTGGTCGACTTACCACAGCCCGACGGCCCCAGCAGACAGGTGACCTGCCCCGCCTGCACCGTCAGCGAGACATCATCCACAACGGTCCGCCCGCCAAAGCGCGCCACCATATTGCGGATCTCCAGTCGCGGAGGAGTTGTCGTCACGTTCACCGATAGACCCCGTAGCCTTTTCCCGATCAAATCCATCGGGCTTAGGCGGGGATAACAACCCCGCCCCTCAGGCGCAAGGCGTCAGCAACACCCGGTGGACGCTGTGTCGCCCTCGACAACAAACGGGCTGTCGCCACCGCAACCTTCGAAGATGCCGTAATGGGTCGAGAAATCGCCGATGAACTCAAAATGCCGGGCAAAGCGTGTATCCTGCAGCATCATCCAGGTGTTGCCGCAGACAGGAAAGACCTTACCGGCCTCAATGGCGTGGTGATCGTCCAGCACGAACTTATGCGGCGCATGGGGAATCGTGCCCTTGTAAATCACGGCTTGACCATAATCTTCGCAAGCGGGTTCCAGCCCGGACAGTTTGAACAAACGGTAAGTTGCCGAGATAAAGCTCAAAGGCGCAACGCGTTGTTCCAAAACCGGGTTTTCAATGGTCAGCTGTCGGTGCGTGACCCGGCGCGGGTCGCCAAATCCCGCATCGCGCGACATCGATAGAAAGTCATTCCAGTAAAGCGCACCAGACAGGCATTCGCCGTACAAAACTTCATCCTCGGCCATCGCTTTGGGCACCCGGCGATCAGCATAGACGTCCGAGAAATACATCTCGCCGCCCTCTTTCAGCAACCGATGCGCACCGCGCAGAACCGCGGCCTTGTCGGTCGCCAGATTGATCACGCAGTTCGACACGATGATATCGAAGCTTCCGGGCTCTAAATCCAGCTCATCCAGCTTTTCGATATAGCCGTGGTGGAATTCGACATTGCTGGATGAATGCCCAAAAGCCTTGGCGTGGAACTCCTGATGCGCGCGCGCCACGTCCAGTTGCTCGGGCGTCATGTCCACTCCCACAACGCGACCCGTCTCACCCACCATCGCAGACAAAGCATACACGTCCCGCCCTGCGCCACAGCCCAGATCAAGGATGCTCATCCCCTCAAGGTCCAGCGGGGCAATCAATCCGCAGCCATAGTAACGCGTCAGCACATCATCATGAATTTGCGACAGAATTCCTTTGACGTGATCCGGCATGTCATCCGGAGTACAACACGCGTTCGTCTGCAAATCGGCGCTACCCTGGAGCACTTCGCCATAGTAGTTCTGCACAGCCTCATGCTTTATCTGAGCATTCCTTCTTTCAATCGATTGCACAGCAGCTAATGCCACCCCATACGGGCCGCAATCCAGAGGCGGTTGATCTGACGAAAGCGTGACTCAACTCAGGCCAAAAGCTCAAACGGAACGCTTGCGCGAACACGTCCATTCACCTGTATTTCCAACCGATGCGGACCGGGCACCAATTTGAAGGTAGTTGCATTGCCTTTGAGCTTATGAAGCTTCGACAGCATCAGCGTGCCGTCCACAAGAACTGTTTGTTTGAGCTTATGAACCTTGGGTGAGACTTTGCCCCCAGGCCTCTGAAAGTGAATGATATAATCCACCAGAACCGGTTGCTCTGCTGCACCCGCGAGCGTGGTCGAAAAGTCCAGCGCTTCCCCGATCCGGGCCTCTCCGTTCACCTGAACATCAACCGATATATCGGCCTCGGGGTCATATCCCAGCGCTGTCATCGCACCCGGATGGCCCGATTTCACCAATCCCCGCAATGCATGCGACGTCATCCACGACAACTCATCCCCGGATTGCTGCCCGCCGTTTCGCCAGCTCTGCAATCGCTCCAGCACCAGATCGGGGTTTTTCTTGGTGATATCATTCAGGTGATTGGCCACCGACCGCGTGACATAGCGCGTCTGGTCACCATGCAACCGATCCAGCAGCGGCAGCGGATCAGACAGGTCCAACCCAATCCCCTGCCCCCAAGGCAACCGAGGTCGCGTTCCTTCACTGACCAGTCGGCGGACATGATAGCTGGAATGCCCGCACCAGTCCTGCATCCGCTCCAGCACCAAATCGGGATGCCGATTCAGAAACGGGCGGATAGCCCATTCCATCGAGAACCTCTGGGTCAGTTCCTCAATCACGTCCAAAGCCAGTTCCGGATGATCCAGCCCGACCGAGACCACCCAATCGCCCAAAGGCGCAAAGATGAAGTCGCCGAAATCGTCATCCGTCTTGTCGGGATCAAGCGGGGCCGGCAATGCGCGAAGGATCACCGGCGCGACCTGTGACAGATCACCCGGAACGGCCTGTTGCAGGCATTCAGCGATCCAGACCATCCGTTCCTTCAATTCGAGACCCGGCAGGCGTGACATCACCTGCGCCTCAAACGCCGAGGCATCGAAGCTCGTCTCGACGTCCAAAAACAAGCCGCTGAGATAACTCACTTTTTCGGCGTTGAATAACTGATCCTTGAGCGAATAACCCTGCGCCATGATTACATCGTCAGATTGGTGCCGCCGCCATCAAGCAGGATATTCTGCCCGACGATAAACCCGGCATGCTGCGAGCACAGGAAGGCGCAGGCCGCCCCAAACTCCTGCCGCGTGCCATAGCGCCGGGCCGGGATCGTTGCGGCGCGCTCGGCCCGAGCGTCCTCAATCGAGATATTCTTCTGCAGCGAAACATTGCTGTCCAGCGCATCGGCCCGGTCGGTGGCATGAATACCCGGCAGAAGGTTGTTGATGGTCACACCATGAGGCGCCACCTGACGTGAGGTGCCCGCAACATAACCGGTCAATCCAGTCCGCGCTGCATTGGACAGGCCCAAAACGGCAATCGGCGCGCGAACGGATTGCGAAGTGATGTTCACCACCCGGCCCCAGCCCTTGTCCATCATCCCCGGCAGCAGGGCCTTGATGAACGCAATCGGCGTCAGCATGTTGGCATCCAGCGCTTTGATGAAATCGTCCCGTTCCCAGTCCGACCATAGTCCGGGCGGAGGCCCACCCGCATTTGTCACAAGGATATCAACGTTCTGTGCTGCTTCGATCACCTGCGCCTGGCCCTCAGCCGAGGTCACATCACAGGCCACCGTCTGCACGTCGATATCATATTCAGCCCGCAACCGCGTCGCCTCGGCCTCAAGCGCTTCGGCCCCGCGCGCGTTCATCACCAGATCGACTCCGGCCTCGGCCAATGCTTCGGCACAGCCCAACCCCAAGCCTTTGCTGCTGGCACAAACCAGCGCGCGTGTTCCGCGTATTCCCAGATCCATTCTGATCCTCCCCAAATCTTCCGCACATCTAGCACCGGCCCGCAGAGGAAGACCAGAATGTATAGCTTGCTCAGTAGAAGAACTCTTCCCGAACGATTTTGCCATCGGCCACGTGATAGACACCGACCTCTTTCATATCAAAGTTTTCGCCGGTTTCTTTCACCTTGCCTTGCACCTCGAAGATCACGGCAAAGCGATCCTCGCCATGCGGGTACGGGCCACTGACCGACGCGCCTGTCACCTCATGCGCGCCCTCCCACCATTCATGCTTGCCACGAATGGCCTCAACACCATGCGTTTCGCGCCCCATACCGGCAAAATCCTGACCCTCAACCGAAACAGCATCAGGCGCGTAGAGCTTCCCGAGGTTTTCCTTGGCCCGATTCTCGCGGCATCCGGCAACCAGTTCTTCTGAGATTTCTTTCAAATTCATTGATTCACTCCATCATTTGTTCACTATATGTTCTTATTGCCATAAGGCCACGATTCGATCCACCCCCTTTGTCTTGCCTCGGCAGGTTTCCCCGCCTATACGCGCCCCTATGCTTGATACCTCGAACCAACCCACCCTGCCGCCCGAGATCGCCCGACGCCGGACATTCGCCATCATCTCGCACCCCGATGCGGGTAAGACGACGCTGACGGAAAAGTTCCTGCTGTACGGGGGCGCGATCCAGATGGCCGGTCAGGTGCGCGCCAAGGGTGAAGCGCGGCGCACGCGCTCGGACTTCATGCAAATGGAGAAGGATCGAGGTATCTCGGTCTCCGCCTCGGCAATGTCGTTCGACTATGGGGATTTCCGGTTCAACCTTGTCGACACCCCCGGCCACAGCGATTTCTCGGAAGATACCTATCGCACGCTGACCGCCGTGGACGCAGCCGTGATGGTAATCGACGGTGCAAAAGGTGTGGAAAGCCAGACGCAGAAGCTGTTCGAGGTCTGCCGTCTGCGCGATCTGCCGATCCTGACCTTCTGTAACAAGATGGACCGCGAAAGCCGCGATACGTTCGAGATCATCGACGAAATTCAGGAGATGCTGGCCATCGACGTCACCCCTGCCGCATGGCCCATTGGCGTGGGACGCGACTTCATCGGCTGTTATGACATGCTGCGCGACCGGTTGGAGCTGATGGACCGCGCCGACCGCAACAAGGTGGCAGAAAGCATCCAGATCAACGGCTTGGACGATCCCAAGCTGGCCGAACACGTACCCGAGCATCTGCTGGAACAGCTACTGGAAGAGGTCGAGATGGCGCGCGAACTGCTGCCCGCGCTTGACCCTCAGGCGGTTCTGGAAGGGCACATGACTCCAATCTGGTTCGGCTCGGCCATCAACTCGTTTGGTGTCAAAGAACTGATGGAAGGCATCGGAGCCTATGGCCCGCAACCTCAGATTCAATCCGCCGAACCCCGACAGATCGCACCGGACGAAAAGAAGGTCGCGGGCTTTGTCTTCAAGGTGCAGGCCAATATGGACCCCAAGCACCGCGACCGGGTGGCCTTTGTCCGCATGGCATCGGGCCACTTCAAACGCGGCATGAAGCTGACGCATGTGCGGTCAAAAAAGCCGATGGCAATCTCGAACCCCGTCCTGTTCCTCGCCTCTGACCGCGAACTCGCGGAAGAGGCATGGGCCGGGGACATCATCGGCATTCCGAACCACGGCCAGCTGCGCATCGGTGACACGCTGACCGAGGGTGAAGCGCTGCGCGTGACCGGCATCCCATCGTTCGCGCCGGAACTGCTGCAGACGGTTCGCGCAGCGGATCCGTTAAAAGCCAAACATCTTGAAAAAGCCCTAATGCAGTTTGCCGAGGAAGGTGCCGCCAAGGTGTTCAAACCCTCGATCGGTTCGGGCTTTATCGTTGGCGTCGTCGGCGCGCTGCAGTTCGAAGTGCTCGCCAGCCGGATCGAGATGGAATATGGCCTGCCCGTGCGGTTCGAAGCATCTCAATTCACCTCGGCCCGCTGGGTCAGTGGTGAGAAGGCAGAGGTCGAGAAATTCGTCAACGCCAACAAGCAGCACATCGCAAATGATCATGATGGCGACATCGTCTATCTGACCCGGCTGCAGTGGGACATCGACCGGGTCGTGCGCGACTATCCGGCGCTCAATCTGACCGCTACCAAAGAAATGATGACCTGATCGGCGGATGATGGGCCGGATATGACGCAGGACCGTCCAACCTGGGGCATCGTGTCGATGGTCCGCGGCCCGACCGAGGACATCATGCGCTTCGTCGCCCATCACCTCGATCTGGGCGCAGATCGGCTGTACATCTATCTGGACGAACCGAACCACCGCGCCCTGCGCGCGTTGCAACAACATCCTAGAATCCGCGCGCGAATCTGTGACGCTGCGTTTTGGGAAGAACGCAAACGAAAGCGCCCGGAAAAGCACCAGATTCGGCAAACGACCCACGCGACTTTCGTCTATCGCAACACCCATCTGGACTGGCTGGCGCATATTGATGTGGATGAGTTCCTCTGGCCCTCAAACTCCATCGCTGATCTGCTACAGGAAATCCCCGAAACCACCCCCGCCGTCCGGGTGCGCCCGATTGAGGCGATCACCGGCGCCGAAGACCTCTATAAGGCGCACATCCCGAACGGCCCTGATCGCGAGGCTTTGGTTCAGAACCTTTATCCGAATTACGGGGCCTTTGTGCTGGGCGGGTTTCTCAGCCATGTACAGGGCAAATTATTTGTCCGCACAGGGATGGAAAATCTCAGTTACCGCATTCACAACCTGTTCCAGAACAAAGTGCTTCTGCCGGTAAAGACGGAAATGCCGCAGGTTGACCTGTGCCACCGCCACGCACCCAGCTGGGACCATTGGCAGGCGCATCTGAACTTCCGGATGGAGCGCGGCTCCTATCAGGCGGGCATGACGCCAAACGTCCCCCGCGACCGGGGCGGCCTGAACATGCATGAACTTCTCAGCTGGATCGAAGCGGAACAGGGTCCCGAGGGGTTGCGCGCCTTCTACGATGAAATGAGCGCCGTCGACGCGGATGTGCGCACAAGGCTGGAAGATCACGATCTGATCCGGCATCGGCGCTTGGATCTGGATCAGAAAGTGGCGAAACACTTCCCCGGAAGCATCTGAATTGTTGCATAAATTCGCGTATTGAGCGGAGATGCGACAGATGAACCCCTCTTCATTTGACCCTGCCCCACGTTTTTGTTATGCCCCGCCTCAGCCGTTATGCGCAAAGGGCGCATGGCCATCCGGGCCCGGCATATTTCAGACGCGCGGGCCAGGTCTAGTGTCCGCATGAACCGGACATACATGACAAAGTTTAGCGAACTGAACCTGAACCCGAAGGTCCTCAAAGCCATTGAGGAAGCCGGATACGAAACCCCCACTCCGATCCAGGAAGGCGCGATTCCACCTGCGCTTGAGGGTCGCGATGTTCTGGGGATCGCCCAGACCGGAACTGGCAAGACCGCCAGCTTCACTCTGCCGATGATCACCTTGCTGGCCCGAGGTCGCGCCCGCGCGCGGATGCCACGGTCGCTGGTGCTGTGCCCGACGCGGGAACTGGCCGCTCAGGTGGCCGAGAATTTCGACACATATGCCAAAAATGTGAAACTGACCAAAGCACTGTTGATTGGCGGTGTCAGCTTCAAGGAACAGGACGCCCTAATCGACCGCGGCGTCGACGTGCTGATCGCCACACCGGGCCGTCTGCTGGACCATTTCGAACGCGGCAAGCTGTTGCTGACCGGCGTTCAGATCATGGTGGTAGATGAGGCCGACCGGATGCTGGATATGGGCTTTATCCCCGATATCGAACGCATCTTCTCGCTGACGCCGTTTACCCGCCAGACGCTGTTCTTCTCGGCCACCATGGCCTCGGAGATTGAGCGCATCACCGATACCTTCCTGTCCGCCCCTGCCCGGATCGAGGTTGCCCGTCAGGCCACCGCCTCGGAAACCATCGAACAGGGCGTCGTCTTGTTCAAAGGCGGTCGCCGCGACCGCGAGGCCAGCGGCAAGCGCAAGGTCCTGCGCGCTCTGATCGACGCCGAAGGTGAAAAATGCACCAACGCCATCATCTTCTGCAACCGCAAGACGGACGTGGATATCTGCGCGAAGTCACTGAAGAAATACGGCTATAACGCCGCCGCCATCCATGGCGATCTGGATCAGTCGCAGCGGATGAAAACGCTGGACGGGTTCCGCGATGGCTCGCTGCGCCTGCTGGTGGCCTCGGACGTGGCTGCACGGGGTTTGGATATCCCCTCAGTCAGCCATGTGTTCAACTTCGACGTCCCCAGCCATGCCGAGGATTACGTTCACCGCATTGGCCGCACCGGCCGCGCCGGACGCGAAGGTAAAGCCGTCACGATCTGTTCGGGTCGCGACGAGAAGGCTCTGGATGCAATCGAAAAGCTGATTCAGAAAGACATTCCGCGCATCGACAATCCGGTCAAGGAAGAACCGAAGGCCGAAAAGCCGAAGCCCGAGAAAAAAGCCAAACCTGCCGAGAGCAAGAAGAGCGAAGGCAAGAAGGATCGCGAGCCCAAGGGTCGCGGCCGCGGTCGCCGCGATGATGCCGGTCCGGCAGTGGTGGGCATGGGCGATCATCTGCCCAGCTTCATCGCTCTCAGCTTTGAAGAGCGGCGCGCGGGAACTTCCGCTCTGGCGGATGCAGACGCGTCTTAAATCGCCAGCACCAGCGCCAGTATCGACAGACCCAGCAAGGCAATCCCGGCGATCTCTCGCCGGGTGATGCTTTCACGGAAGAACAGCAGCGAAGCAAACAAGCTGAAGATCAGTTCCACCTGCCCCAACGCCTTCACGTAAGCCGCGTTTTGCAGCGTGAAGGCGAAGAACCAACAGAACGAACCGCCAAGACTGGTGAGGCCGACAAAGACACCGGTGCTTCGTGTCTGCCACACCGCCCGCAACTCGGCCCGGTCACGCCACAACAGCCAAATCCCCATGCTTAGGAACTGAAAGCTGACGACCACGGCCAGCGTCACCAGAGCGCGGAACCACGCGTCATTGTCCCCAAGTTCCAGTGACGCGCCGCGATAGGTGACCGAGGAAAAGGCAAACAGCACCCCGGACCCCAGCCCAAGCCGCGAGGCCTTGTTGGTCAGATTGCGCCACCATGCACCCTCGCCACCGGGTGTTTTGGACAGCAACAGAACCGCCATCAACCCCAGCAGAATGGCCCCCAGCGCACCGGTTGAAACCTGATCCCCGAGGATGAGAAACCCGACGATAGCGGTTTGAATAACCTCAGTTTTCTTGAACGTGATCCCGACCGCAAAGTTGCGCTGTTTGAACAAGGCGACCACGCAGATCGTCGCCAGAATCTGTGTGGTCCCGCCGATCACGGCAAACACCCAGAACCGCGCCGTGAGCGTCGGCAACTCAAACCCCGTCACCTGCTGCGCTATGAACAGACCCAACAGCGCCAGTGGCATAGAATAGGCAAACCGCGCAAAGGTTGCCCCGGCGGCCGACAGCTTCACGCTGCTCAGCGATTTTTGCAGCATGAACCGCACGGTCTGAAACGTCGCGGCTGCGAGGGTGATGGGAATCCACAAACTCATGGCTTCCCTTCTGTCGTTAAATCAGAGCTTTGGCCAGAGCGGATGCGCCACCGGATCCTTGGCGCGCCAGAAATAGTCCCGGAATATCTGCGCGTAAGAGCGATAGACATAGGATTCATTGCAGGCCAGATATCGCTCTTTCCCTGCCCGATAAAGCGCGGGAAGACGGTACCAGGGGGCTGCGGGATTCATGTGATGAACGACATGCAGGTTGTTGTTCAGAAACAGAAAAGCCAAAAGGCCACGGTCTTCAACGATAACGGTGCGCGCACGGGATTTCTCATGTGCACGATGTTCCAGAAAGGTGCGGATCTTGACCAGACCCAACCCGATATAGGCCGACAGGACAAACGCCCAGATTGGCATCGGCGACAGGGAAACGATCCAAAGCACCGCAGCCACTCCGGGCAGATGCAAGGCCCAGGCCAGCAGAATATCCCGATCACCGCGCCGCGCGCCGCGCCACTCATCCCGCATAAAGGCCAACTGTCCAATAGCAGGCCCCAAAACCATGCGCCCCAATAGGGTGTTGTTCAGCAGGTAAAGCCGCTTTTGCCACATCCCCAGACCGGCCCAGACCTGAGGATCAAGATAATTGGTTTCCGGATCGTCATAAGGGTCGGTCAGGTTGGCATCGCAATGATGCGCCAGATGCAGGTCGCGGAACCGGTTGAACGGTATGAAAAGTGTCAGGGGCAACGCCATCAGCGCCTCATTCAGCCATTTCTGTCGAAACGGATGCCCGTGCAGCGCCTCATGCGTCAGCGACGAATGCAGCGCGGCGATCAGCCCCATCGCGGGGATGGCCAACCACAGCGTAACGCCCGCCAGCCAGAACACAGTGCCCAGCCAGGCGAGGTAACATCCAACGATCAGGCCGAACGTGACCCATTCAGGCGATTTCGGTGTCGTGGGGTCAGCCATTGCGACCCCACGCGATACCGGCCCAGATACGCTCGTAAATCACATAGAGCGTCAGGCCGATCGCCGTGTTGACCAGCGCCAGCACCCCTCCGACAGCGGCTGATCCCGTGGCAATCAGGCCAACCAGCGTCATCACCGCCAGCCCCATCACATTCCACACCACGGCCTTCACGACCGATCTTCGTCGCGTCTCCATTCCGGACCCCATTTATTGTTTTTGTAATTCCAGCGTTACAGACAGGGCCACGGTTCGGGAATTCTGAATATGATTAACAATCATCAACATATATGATATAAATCAACATATGCTTGATAAAGTCGACAAACGCGACCGCGCCGCGCAGTTCCGCCACCGTCTTGCCCGCGCGATGCAGGACCGGGATGTCAGTCAAAGCGCCCTTGCACGTGACATCGGCGTGGATCGCTCGACCATCTCACAACTGTTGACCGGAGCAGGCGCACGCCTGCCCAACGCGCATGTGGTGGGCGGCTGCGCCTCGGCGCTCGGCGTCTCGGTTGATTGGTTGCTGGGGCTCTCGGACCGTCCCGAAAGCGCTGCTGAGCTGCTTGCCAGTTCCCTGACCCTGACCGAGGCCGCCCGCGCATTGGTCGATGAACGCATCTTCGAATGGCATCAGGAGGCCGCAGGCTACAAAATCCGCTATGTCCCCGCCACCCTGCCCGACATGCTCAAGACCCGCGCCGTGCTGGAATGGGAATATGCCCCGCATCTGGGTCGTACAGCAGATCAGGCGATTGGCGCGTCCGAAGATCGTCTTTCCTGGATGCGCAGCGCGCAATCAGACTATGAAGTCGCGATGCCGTTGTATGAACTTCACAGCTTTGCCAATGCCACCGGATATTACGAGGGCCTGCCCCTGCAAATCCGGCTGGATCAGATCGATCACCTGCTAAACCTCTGCGAACAGCTCTATCCCCGGCTGCGCATCTATCTCTATGATGCCAAACGGCTTTACTCCGCGCCCGTTACGATTTTCGGCCCCCTGCTCTGTGTCTTTTATGCAGGCAGCCACTATATGGCGTTTCGCGACCGCGACCGGATCGAGGTCTTCACCCGCCATTTCGACCGGCTGGTGCGCGAGGCCGATATGACCGCCCGCGAATTCCCCTCTTATCTGCAGCAACTACGGCAGCAGATCACGCGGGCATGACCTGAGCGCGATCCTGTAGTATAGTCGTCGGGCGCGAACCATCAGACATTCCGATCTGAGATGGAGGATGACAGGAATGGACGCACTCAAAACCGCTGAATACGCACGTGCCCTCTACACCGCCCATGGGGATCGGGCCGAGGCAGAAGCCGCACAGAAGATGCGAGAATGCGAAGCCGCCGGAAACCCGCAGGAGGCGCAGGACTGGCAAGCCGTCCGCAGCGCCATCCGCCAGATCCGGGGGCCAAATCAGGGCTAGATCAAAGCTTCGGGTCGGGATTGACCGTATGACCATCCACAGCGATCACCTGACCCGACACCAGCCGTGCCGCATCTGACGCGAGGAACACGGCCATATTCGCGATGTCCCGAGCCTCGACAAAGCGGCCCATAGACGTGCCCGAAGCATAGCCGTCATAAACCTGATCGCGGGTCATACCCTTGGCTGCGGCCTCGCGTTGCAGCACGCCCTCCATCCGGGGGCCTTCGACTGAGCCGGGGCAGATGACGTTGCAGCGGATGCCATGTGGCCCAAGCTCCATCGCCAGTGTCTTGCCAAGCCCCACCATTCCCCATTTCGCCGCCGCATAAGGCGCACGGTTGGGATATCCGTACTGACCCGCCGTGGACGAGGTGATCAGAACCGCGCCACTGCGTTGGCGTTTCATGATTGGGGCCGCGTATTTGCTACACAGGAACGCGCCCTCAAGATTCACGGAAAGACAGGTTCGCCAATCGGTTAAGGCCACATCCTCAACCGCGGCTGTCGGCCCGGCAATACCGGCATTGGCGCAAAGCACGTCCAACCCATCCCATTCAGTCCTGAGTTCGGCGAACAGAGCTTCAACCGCTGTCTCATCAGATACGTCAAGCTGGTTACGCCTCCAATGCGGCGGGCACTGCGCCAATGCATCCGCATCCAGATCAGCGACCCAGACTTCGGCACCTGCCGCATCGAATGCTTCGGCCATTGCGCGCCCGACGCCCGATGCTCCGGCCGTGATCAGGACCTTGCCGCTCATGCCGGTTTGCGGATCGCCGCCCCTGCACCTTCGGGATAAGGCAACCCGGCATGAGCCTCGGCAATCCGCGCCATCGCAGCCTCGATCTCGGGCGATGGCGCACTGGGGCGACGGGTTTCCAGACTGACATGCAGCAAAAAGCTTTCGCCGGTCGCCAGCAGCGTCTCGCCCGCATACATTTCATGGAACACATGCAACTTCTTGCCCTGCCCCAGCAGCATCTGCGTGCGCACGTCGATCTTTGCGCCTGCGTGGACCTCGTTCATGTAACGGATGTGGTTTTCAGCGGTGAAATAGCTGCCGCCCGATTGGATGTAGTCCATGTCGCAACCGATGATCTCCATGAACCGGTCGGTCGCGGCGGCAAAGGCTTCCAGATACTTCGCCTCGTTCATGTGGCCATTGTAATCGGTCCAGTCCAAGGGAACGGCGCGCGAAAGTGTCAGGATCGGCTGGCTCAAATCCGCCTGATCCAGCGTCGGCAAAGCGCCGGGCTTCAGAGCCGCATCATGCTGGTTCAACACCGCCCCGGCCCCATAATTCTGAGCCTTGAGCGCCCGCATCATACCCACGAGGTTGTTGTCGCGGATGCGCTCCAACTCCCGGATCGAGTGCATGCCGGACTGCGCATCCGACTGATCTGCAATCATATCGACCAGCTCATCGGTGAATTCAGGCACATCCATCAGCTTGGTCCATGGCCATTTGAGCGCAGGCCCAAACTGCGCCATGAAATGCCGCATCCCGGCCTCGCCCCCTGCGACACGATAGGTCTCGAACAGACCCATCTGCGCCCAGCGGATGCCAAAACCCATACGGATCGCCTCGTCAATTTCCTCGGTCGTGGCGATGCCGTCCTTGACCAGCCACAGCGCCTCACGCCAGACGGCCTCCAGGAACCGATCGGCAATATGCGCATCGATTTCCTTCTTGATATGCAGCGGAAAGAAACCCACCGATTTCAGCAGATCCTGCGCAAGCGCCACCATCTCTGGCGGGTTCTTGTCGGTCGGCACCAACTCGATTAGCGGCAACAGATAAACCGGGTTGAACGGATGCGTCACAACGATCTGTTCGGGTCGCAGCGCCCCCTCCTGCAGCTCAGATGGCTTGAACCCGCTGGTTGAGGACCCGATGATCGCACCCGGATCACACGCCTCCTGCAAACCCTTGTATACCTTCAGTTTCAGATCGAGCCTCTCCGGCACGCTTTCCTGAATCCAGACAGCCCCCTGAACGGCATCGGCCAGATCACCGTGAAACGTCAGCGTTCCTTCTGCTGGCAAAGGTACATCGCTCAACCCCGGCAAAGATCGCCGCGCATTGTCCAGAACCTCACCAATCTTGCGCTCGGCCTCGGGGTCCGGATCGAAAACCCGCACGTTCCATCCATTAAGCAAAAACCGAGCGGCCCATCCGCCGCCGATCACGCCACCACCGATAATCGCTGCTGTTTTCGTCATGCTGTCCTCTAATCGATACAAATCACCAGCTCACGCCCCGTTTCATCCAGGTGCGGTATGCACCCGAATTGCGGCGTGACCGCGCTGCATTGTCTTGTTTCCGAAAGGCAGAAGCCTGCACAATCGGTTTCCTTTTCACAGGTGGTGCCAGCGTCCGGCAGGGGCGTGAAACAAACATAGCTTTGCGCCAGACCACCGATCTCATAGGTGCCACCCTGGGCTTCGCATGCCGTTCTCTCTGACTCGACAGGCTTGCCAGTGGTTTCGTCGCCTTCTGGCAGGCACCCGATCAGGGCAATCATACCGGAGGCGACCAACGTCAAAGGCAACAAACGCATCATCTCATTCCTTCTGCCGATGCCCCGGCCTGCCCTTTTCAGCTGTTGGGCGCAAGATGGGTTCTCAGCCCTTGGGTGCCCGCTTCACCAACCCCAGTTTCTCACGAACCTCCTGTGGCCCGATCACCCGCGCACCCATGTTCTCGATGATGGTGCCAGCCCGCTCAACCAGCTGCCAGTTCTCGGCCAGCACGCCCTTGTCCAGCCACAGATTATCCTCGAGCCCCACGCGCACGTTGCCCCCTGCCAGCACGGTCGCCGCGACATAGGCCATCTGGTTCCGCCCCAACGAGAACGCGCTGAACGTCCAGTCATCCGGCACATTGTTGACCATCGCCATAAAAGTGTTCAGATCATCCGGCGCGCCCCACGGCACCCCCATACACAGCTGAACCAGAGCGTTCGGCTCAAGAATCCCTTCTTTCACCAATTGCTTGGCAAACCAGAGATGGCCGGTGTCAAAGGCCTCGATCTCAGGCTTCACGCCCATATCGGTCATCATCTGCCCCATCGCCCGCAGTGCGCCGGGGGTGTTGGTCATGACATAATCGGCTTCGGCAAAGTTCATGGTGCCGCAGTCCAAGGTACAAATCTCCGGCAAACACTCGGCGACGTGCGCGACGCGCTCGGTCGCGCCGATCATGTCGGTCGCCGCCTCGTTCACCGGGAACGGGCTTTCGACACCACCAAACACGATGTCTCCGCCCATCCCGGCGGTCAGGTTCAGAACCACGTCCACCTCGGCATCCCGAATGCGGTCCGTCACCTCTCGGTACAGGCCAAGATCGCGCGACGGCGCACCGGTTTCAGGATCGCGCACATGGCAATGCACGATAGCGGCCCCCGCCTTTGCCGCCGCAATCGCACTATCGGCAATCTGCTGGGGCGAACGTGGCACATGCGGGCTGCGATCCTGCGTCCCGCCCGATCCGGTGACAGCGCAGGTGATGAAGACTTCGCGGTTCATTTCCAGAGGCATGATGTTTTCCCCAAGTTATACCGGCTTGTGCGTCAGGTTTTCCCCAGACTTCTCCCCGGATTCCGATTTGCGTTGCCTGCGACTCTGGCGCAGCCTTGTGGAAACACTTGCCAGAATGCGAATCGAACTTGATGAAATCCGCAAAAAACATACTCCAACCCGAACATCGCGCCCTGAAAACCGCGGTGCTGGTGCTGGATGAGTGCAACACGCTCAGCTTCGCCGCCGCGGTCGACCCGATGCGCGCCGCCAACCGGTTGGCCGATCGCCCTGCGTTTGACTGGGACTATGTCACCGCCACCCAAGACCCGGCGATGTTGACCAGCGCGCTGCAAGTACCGGGCGTTCCGCTGGCTCGGTTGCAAAGCTGCGACCTGATGATCGTCGTGGCCGGGTTCCAACTCGCCCGCCACGCCACGCCCAGCCTGCTGGCAGGTCTGCGCCGCATCGCTGGCACCGGAGCGACCATGGCAGGCATCGATGGCGGCCCCTGGCTGCTGGCCGAGGCCGGTCTGCTCGACGGCCACGCCGCAACCACCCATTGGGAGGATCTGGACAACTTTGCCGCCCGTTTCCCAGCCGTCGACGTGCGCCCCGACCGGTTTACCGTATCCGAAAGCCGCCTGACCTCTGGCGGAGCGGTCCCGGCAATCGACATGATGCTGCACATCATCGCCGCGCGACACGGCGCAGGCTTTGCCGCGCGTGTCTCCGGCCTGTTCCTCTACGACGGCCTTTCCGAGCCCTCAAAGCCCCAAAGCCGCACCGGAGCGCCGCACCGCCACACTGCCCTGACCGCCAAGGCAAACGCGCTGATGGAGGCGTCGCTCGACGACCCGCTCCCCCTCGCCGATATTGCCGACACACTCGGCACCAGCCCGCGCACCCTGCAACAGCAGTTCCGCCTGCGCCTGGACACGACACCGCAGGACCACTACCTGCAACTGCGTCTGGCCGAGGCGCGCCGTCTGGTCACCGACACCAACCTGTCCTTAATGGATGTCGCGCTGGCGACCGGCTTCACGTCCCAATCCAGCTTCGCCCGCGCCTTCCGCACGGCCCACGGCCTCTCAGCCCGCGACCTCAGACAAGACCGCACACAGCCCACCCATCACTGACGGGATCCCTCTTCATCTGGCTAAAAATATCTCGGGGGAGTCGCCAAAGGCGACGGGGGCAGAGCCCCCTTCCACTCTAGTAAGGCATCGGAAACGCCCGATGTGCCGCGCTGATCTCGGCCATCACCTCTGACGACAACACCTGATCCTTGCCCGCCAGGATATGCTCCAGCTGTTCGGTCGTCGTTGCCCCGAAGATCACCGATCCCATGAAGGGGCGGCTCTGACACCAGGCCAACGCCATGTGAATCGGGTCCAGCCCATGACGGGCTGCGATCTCCAGATAGGCCACAACCGCATCAAATACGCGGCCCGTTTTACGCCCGCCCATCTGCGGCACCAATGACATACGCGATCCCTCGGGTACCGCGCCGCCCTGATACTTACCCGTCAGGAATCCCGCTGCCAGCGGCGAAAAGGCCAGCAATCCCACATCTTCATACATGCAAAGCTCGGCCAGATCGGTATCGAACAATCGGCACATCAAAGAATATTCGTTCTGGATCGACGCAACCCGAGGGCCACCGACTTCATCCGAGGCGTGCAGCCATTGCGCCGTGCCCCAGGCACTTTCATTCGACAGACCAAAGGCGCGGATATTGCCCTTTTCGACCTGAGCCTGAAGCGCGTTCAGACAGCCACGCATCTCTTCGACGACCTGAACCGGATCATGCGGACGCGGCTCAAAATCCCAGTTCTGCCGGAACATGTAACTGCCGCGGTTCGGCCAGTGAAACTGATAGAGATCGATACAATCCGTCTGCAACCGCCGGAGCGAACCCTCGATGGCTTCGGGAATGGTCTCATGCGTGATCGGCGCCCCATCGCGCGCATGCATGAACCCCTCGCCCGAATGTTTGGTCGCCAGCACATAATCTCCGCGCCGCGCGCGGTTGGCCGCATTCCAGTTGCCCAGAATTTCTTCGGTCCGCCCCACCGTTTCTTTCGAAATCGGGTTGACCGGGTACATCTCGGCCGCATCGACGAAATTGATCCCGCCCGCCAGCGCCATATCCATCTGACGATGCGCATCGATCTCTGCGGTCTGCGTGCCGAACGTCATCGTGCCCAGACATAGATCTGACACCATTATCCCCGTACGGCCCAAAGGCTTCGTTTTCATCTGAAATCTCCTAAACAAATTGGCCGATCAAGCCTCGGCCTTCTTTTCCCAACGCCCTGATTCTTCTGACCAATACTGTGCCGAGCATCCCGCGCCGGTCAGCGCCTTCCACTGCCCGCGCGCATGTTGAACCGCATCCGGATCATTCCCATCAAACAGAATGCAGACCCGCTCCAGCGCCTGAACCTCATCGGCCTCGACCTGCGCCCCGTCCACTGCCATCACGCAGGTCGCGTCATTGGCAGCCTCTGATCCGGTGGTCAGCAAAATCGGCTGTGCCGCATCGTGCGGGCCACCGACGCGGCCATGTGGCAGGAACCCCTCCTCGGGCCCCAGCCACAATCTTTCATCCAGCCAGTCCATCCGCGCCGGATCAACACCCCGCACGGCGATCCGCCACCCGGCCTGCCGCGCCTTGTCCAGCAGCACGGGCAGAGTGTGCTCCAGCGGCTGACGGGTCAGGTGGTAGAAATAGACGGCCCCCACGGTTTTAGTCTTCCGCGCTCTCGAAATTGTCCTGCACGAACCGGCTCAGCGCACGCACGCCCCAGCCGGTGGCCCCTTTGGGTGCATAAGACGTCTCGGACGAGACCGAGGCCACGCCCGCGATATCGAGGTGAATCCACGGCGTCTCTTCCTTGACGAAACGCTGCAGGAATTGCGCGGCGGTGATTGAACCAGCAGGCCGTCCGCCCACGTTCTTCATATCCGCGATGCGCGATTTCAGCATCTCGTCGTATTTCGGACCCAGAGGCATCCGCCATGCACCCTCATCCTCGGCCTTGGCCGATTTCAGGAAGGCCTCGCAGAACGTGTCATTGTTCGAAAAGACCCCGGCATTCTCATGCCCCAGACCGATGATGATCGCACCGGTCAGGGTGGCCAGATCGATCATGCCCACCGGGTTGAACCGATCCTGCGCGTACCACATCACGTCGCACAAAACCAAACGGCCCTCCGCATCGGTGTTGATGATCTCGACGGTGTCGCCCTTCATCGATTTCACCACATCACCGGGGCGGGTTGCATTGCCCGATGGCATGTTTTCGACCAGCCCGACCAGACCGACAACATTGGCCTTGGCCTTACGCTTGGCCAGCGCGCGCATGGTGCCCGCCACAACGCCAGCGCCGCCCATATCCATGGTCATGTCTTCCATGCCGCCCGCGGGCTTCAGCGAAATCCCCCCGGTATCGAACACAACGCCCTTGCCGACCAGCGCCAGCGGGGCGTCATCCTTGTCGCCGCCGTTCCAATGCATCACCACAACTTTCGAAGGGCTCACCGATCCCTGCCCGACACTCAGCAGTGTACGCATGCCCAACTCGGCCAGCTTGTCTTCTTCCAGAACTTCAACCTTCAGCCCCAGCGCTTCCATCTCGGCCAGACGATTGGCGAATTCTGTGGTCGTCAGCACATTGGCAGGCTCGTTGGTCAGATCACGGGTCATCCGCACACCGTCAGCGACGGCATAAAGCGGCGCGAAGGCCGCCTCGGCCTCATCAGACTTGCCATGCGCGATCACAATTTCGCCAGCGGGGTCCGAGTCCTTGGTTTTGTGGGCATCAAAATCATAGGCGCGCAGCACCATGCCCAGGGCCAGATCCTCGACCCGAACCTGATTGGCCGCCATCACCAGAACCGGTTTACCCGCAGCCAGCTTCATCAGCTTGGCCCCGGCCTTGCGCGCCTCATCACTGTCGGGGCGGCGCGGCAGCACCAGCACGTCCAGGGCAACCGCTTCCATACCCGTAGGCCACGCCATCGGGATTACATCGCCCGATTTGGCCTTTCCGAACCGTTCGCTGTCAACCAGACGCGCAACGGCCCCCTTGGTCAGGCGGTTGGCGCGACGGGCGGCGGGGCTCATCTTGCCGTCCTCCGGGATGATGATCGTGACGCGGCCCTTGGCCGTCGCCATTGCATCCAGATCAACGGGGGTAAAACGGACGGGCATCAGACTGCTCATATCTTTCTCCTGAAAAATGCATTGCCCAAGACCTAGCCCGCACGGTCGCAGTTGACCAGATAGCAGTTTTCCCCGACGGGCATTTGCATTATGGTCGCCCGAAAATAATTGCAGGCCCGGGGGACATAACGTGGCATCATTCGGCAGGCATAGGCTGTCGCGCATCAATCCAGTGCGGCGCGCGATTCTCCAGTGCCGCAATCGGGCGGAGATGCCTGCGTGATCCTCGACCGTTATTTTGCCCGGCGTTTCATCCAGAGTTTTCTCGTGATCGGCGGAATCTTTCTGACCCTGATGATCCTGATCGACCTGATCGAGCAGGTGCGCCGCTTTGACGGGGTCGGCCTGTCCTTCGGGCAGCTTTTGCGACTGACCCTGCTGAACACCCCCACAGCCATCAGTGAGATGCTGCCGCTGTTGATGATCCTTGCGACGATTGCATTGTTCGTAGGCCTCGCGCGCAGCTCGGAACTGGTGGTGACACGCGCCATCGGGCGCTCGGGCATCCGGGCGCTGCTAGCCCCGGTCCTGTTGGCGCTGACCATTGGCGCGCTTGCTGTCTCATTGCTCAATCCAATCGCCGCAGCAACATCCGAGGAGTACCAGCGCCTGTCAGATGACTTTCGCAACAACGGCAGTTCGACCCTGTCCATCAGCCGCGATGGGCTGTGGCTTCGTCAGGGCTCGGCCAGCGGTCAGTCAGTCATCCATGCGCTTGGCACGGTCAATGGCGACCGCTTTTCCTTGCGCGACGTGACGATCACAACGTTTTCCTCGGGCGGCAAACCGACTGAACAAATTTTGGCCCTGCGCGCCGATCTGGAGAACGGCCACTGGGCACTGCATGAGGCCAAGGTCTGGACGATTGCAGACGACCTCAACCCCGAAACCAATGCGATCACACATGAGGTGCTGAATTTGCCGACCACGCTCACCCGTGACCGTATCCTGGATACTCTGGGACAACAGGATTCAGTCTCGGTCTACGACCTGCCACAGTTGATTCGTGATCTGCGCGAGGCTGGATTTTCAACCAAGCAATACGAAGTCTGGCTGCAGGTCCAATTGGCGCGCCCGCTATTTCTGGTCTCGATGGTCCTGATTGGCGCGGCCTTCACCATGCGCCATGTGCGTTTTGGTGGCACTGGCGTCGCGGTGCTGACCGCAGTCCTGCTGGGCTTTGGTATCTATTTCATCCGCAATTTCGCTCAGATTCTGGGGGAAAACGGGCAGCTGCCCATCTTTGTCGCCGCCTGGGCCCCGCCCTTTGCCGGGATCCTGCTGTCGCTGGGTCTGTTGCTGCATGCGGAGGACGGCTGATGCGTGCCCTGCTTCCCCTGCTGCTATCCAGCGCTCTGATCCTGTCACTGCCCGTTGCGACCAGCGCACAGAGTGACGACACCACCCCAACAACCGACGCAGGCGGCCAAGACCAGCCCGCGCTGCTGGTGGCCGATCAGATCTTCATCACCCCCGACCGCAAACTGGTTGCCGAGGGCAATGTGGAAGCCTTTCAAGGCGACGTGAAGCTGACCGCCCAAAGCATCACCTATGACCGCGAGACCGGAGAGCTGACCCTGACCGGTCCGATCCGCATCGATCAGGGCGGCCAATCCACGCTGCTGGCTGATTCCGCGCAACTGGACAGCGGCATTCAGAACGGTCTGCTGACCGGTGCGCGAATGGTGTTTGATCAGCAGGTTCAGATCGCTTCGGTGCAGGCAACCCGTGCCGCTGGACGCTATACGCAGTTCAGCAAGGTGGCAGCCACCTCGTGCCATGTCTGTGCCAATGGCAAACCGCCGCTCTGGCAAATCCGCGCCCGCAAGGTGACCCATGATCAGGTCGAACGGCAGCTTTATTTCGAGGGTGCCCAATTCCGTGTCCTGGACGTGCCGGTATTCTATTTCCCGGCCCTGCGCCTGCCCGACCCGACCCTGGACCGCGCCACCGGGTTTCTTGTGCCGTCGATCCGCACGACTTCGCAGCTCGGAACCGGGTTGCAGGTACCTTATTTCTTCAAGCTTGGCGATCACAAGGACCTGACGGTCACCCCATATGTGTCGTCCAAAACCCGCACACTGGGGCTGCGTTATCGGCAAGCGTTCAAAAACGGCCGAATCCGTCTGCGCGGCGCCTACACCCGGGATGACATCCAACCCAATCAGGATCGCGGCTATTTCTTCGCGGATGGCTATTTCAACCTGCAGAACAGCTATCGCCTGACTTTCGACATCAAAACCACCTCGGATGATGCCTATCTGGCCGATTACGGCCTGCCCGATTTCGACCGTCTGCGCAGCGAGATCGCCCTGGAACGGATCAAACGGGACACCGCGTTCCGCACCAGCTTCATCCACTATGAAACCCTCCGTGACAGCGAAGAGCAGGATGAGATTCCCTCGCGCATTTTCGACATCGACTTCCGCAAGCGCTATTTCCCCAAAGCCATTGGGGGTGAAGTCGCGTTGGCCTTTATCGGGCATACCCATACCCGCACCAGCGATGAGGACATTGTCGGGCGCGACGTCGCCCGCGCGACATTCGATGCCGAATGGTTGCGCAGCTGGACCTTTGCCACAGGTCTGCGCGCCGACGCCCAGCTGGGTGCCGCGATCGATACGTTCAACATCCGCAACGACAGCAACTTTCCCAATGATGTGACCCGCGCCACACCGCGCGCGGCCTTCACTCTGCGCTATCCCATGCAACGGCGCGAGCAAAGCGGCGCCACCCAGATACTGGAGCCCATCGCTCAGATCGGCTGGACTGATGTCTCGGACACGGATGTCCCGAACGACGAAAGCACGTTTCAGGAATTTGATCAGGGCAACCTTCTGTCGCTTTCCCGCTTTCCAGCCGAAGACCGGCGCGAGGACGGAACCACTGCGGTCATCGGCGTGAACTGGGCGCGGTACGCGGCCGATGGCTGGCATGCGCTGGCGACCATCGGACAGGTCTTCCGCGCCGATGCCGACCCGGATTTCACCCTGACCTCGGGCCTGCAAGGTACCAAATCCGACCTGCTGCTGGCAGGGCAGCTGAACAATGGCCGGGGCCTGACCCTTGCGGCACGCGGATTGCTGAACAGCGATTTCAGCTTCACCAAGGCCGAGCTCCGCGCCGCCTGGACCAAGGGTGACACATCGCTGAGCGGCGGCTATGTCTGGCTTGAACCCGATCCGGCCGAGCTCAATAATGATGAAATTTCGGAACTGAGGGTTGCCGGGCGCTATCGGATCGACCAAAACTGGCTGACACGTGCGAGTGCGCGATATGATATCAGCGAATCCGAACCACTCCGTCTGGGCTTCGGGCTGACCTACAGTAACGAATGTGTGCAAGTTAATATGACCGTCAACAGGCGCTTTACCTCGACATCAAGTATTGAGCCTTCGACAGAATTCGGCTTTACCGTAGCCCTGACAGGGTACTCCGTCGAAGGCGAAGGCAAGAAGTTCAAGAAAAGATGCAGCTGATCTCAGGTTTCACCACAATTCTCCGCTCTGGCTGGCGCGCCGCCTTCTTTGCCGTCGCATTGGGTGGCATGACCGCACCGCAGGCTTTCAGTCAAAGCCTGTTCTCACCCGCCATCCGCGTCAATCAGGACATCGTGACCTGGTACGAACTGCAGCAACGGCAGCAATTCCTTGAGTTGCTCGGTGCCCCCGGCAGTTCCGAGGCCGAGGTGCGCGAAGCGATGATTCAGGACCGTCTGCGCAAACAAGCGATGCGTGAGGTCGGAATTCAGGTCGCCCCCGAAGACGTCCAGACCGGAATCGATGAACTCGCCGCTCGGGGCAATCTTGGCAGCGAAGATTTTCTGAGATTGCTCAACGAAGCTGGCGTCTCGCGTGAGACCGTGCGCGATTTCGTCGCCGATCAGCTGTCGTGGCGCGAATATGTCAGCGCGCGCTACCTGTCGCAATCGCGCCCCACCGAAGACGAGATCAACCGCGCCCTCGGGCAAGGTGGCGGTGGCGGCCTTCAGGTTCTGCTATCCGAAATCATCATCCCGGTCACCCCGCAGACGCTGGCACAAGCCGAAGCACTGGCCGATGAGATTTCCCAGCTCACGGATCAGGAAAGTTTCTCGTCAGCCGCTATTCAATATTCCGCTGCCGCCACGCGCGAAGAAGGCGGGCGGCTCGACTGGTTGTCGCTCAGCAATCTGCCTCCCGCGCTGCAACCGGTTATCCTTGGTCTGAAAAACGGAGAGATCACGCAACCTCTGTCGCTCAGCAATGCCGTCGCCCTGTTCCAGATGCGCGGTATCCGCGAGGTTGCCCCCGGCACCCCGAACTATTCCGAGATCGACTACGCCGCCTATTACCTCGCAGGAGGTCGCAGCGCCGAAACACTGGCAGACGCCGCTAAGCTGCGCGAAGAAATCGACACCTGCGATGACCTCTATGGCCTTGCCAAGGATCAACCTGCCGAGGTGCTGGATCGCGTCACCGCCAAACCTTCCGAGATCCCGCGGGATATCGCGCTGGAATTGGCCAAGCTGGACCCGAACGAGGTGTCGACTACGCTGACGCGCAATAACGGTCAGACCCTGGTGTTCCTGATGCTGTGCAACCGCACCCGCAATCTGGGCGAAGAGACCACCCGCGCCGATGTCGCCAACGCATTGACCCAGCAGCGCCTGCAGGCCTTTGCCGATAGTCTGTTGCAACAACTCCGGGCTGACGCCGTCATCATCGAGCAATGACGGCCCCCATCGCCCTCAGCTGCGGTGATCCCGCCGGAATTGGCCCCGAGATCGCAGCCAAGGCATGGAAGGCGCTACGCGACAATTGCCCGTTCTTTTACATCGGCGACGCCGCGCACCTGCCACAGGACACCCCTGTTGCCCGGATAGCCGATCCGTCTGAGGCGCGCGCGGCCAGCGCATCCGCCCTGCCTGTTCTGCAACTGGATTTTCCCGCCCCCAACCGGCCCGGCCATCCCGGCCCGGCCAATGCGCCTTCGGTCATCGATGCCATTGAACAGGGCGTTGCGCTGGTCCAGTCGGGCGCGGCCTCTGCCTTGTGCACCGCACCGATCAACAAAAAGGCCCTGATCGACGGAGCCGGTTTCGCCTATCCGGGCCATACCGAGTTCCTCGCCGCTCTGGCCGGCCGCAAACGCGTTGTGATGATGTTGGCCAGCGATCAGCTGCGCGTCGTCCCGGCCACCATTCACATCCCGCTATCGCAAGTTCCATCGGCGCTCACGCCCGACCTGCTGCGCGACACGATCGAGATCACAGCCCACAGCCTGCAAACCCAATTCGGCATCCCGACCCCCCGGATCGCGATTGCCGGCCTGAACCCGCATGCAGGCGAAGGCGGCAAAATGGGAACCGAGGAGATGGACTGGATCGCGACCCTGTTGTCCGACCTGAGCATCGAAAACACCACACTCACCGGCCCGCACCCGGCGGACACCCTGTTCCATGCCGCCGCACGCGCCAACTATGACGCAGCAATCTGCATGTACCACGATCAGGCCCTGATCCCGATCAAAACGCTGGATTTCGACAAAGGCGTGAACGTCACGCTGGGCCTGCCGTTCATCCGCACCTCCCCCGACCACGGCACGGCACTGGACATCGCCGGTAAGAACATCGCCGCCCCCACCAGCCTGATCGAAGCGCTAAGGCTCGCCCAATCCATGGCCAACACCCGCTAATGCATCATCTGGCCAAAAATATCCCCGCCGGAGGCCAAAATTCTCTGGCGCTCCGCCTCCAACCCACGCAACGGTGAAGCCATGAGCGCCATCGACTCCCTTCCCCCATTGCGTGAGGTCATCGCGACGCACCAGCTCTCAGCCCGCAAATCGCTGGGCCAGAACTTCCTGCTCGACCTCAACCTGACCGCCAAGATCGCACGGCAGGCCGGGGATCTGACACAATGCGATGTCCTCGAAATCGGCCCCGGCCCCGGTGGCCTGACCCGGGGGTTGCTCTCCGAAGGGGCCCGCAAGGTCGTGGCGGTGGAAAAAGACACACGCTGTATCGCCGCCCTAAACGATATCGCCGCCGCCTATCCGGGCCAGCTAGAGGTGATCAATGGCGATGCGCTTGAAATCGACCCGCTGGCCCATCTGACACCGCCCATTCGCGTGGCCGCCAACCTACCCTATAATGTCGGGACCGAGCTTCTGGTCCGTTGGCTCACCCCGCCACAATGGCCGCCCTTCTGGCAAAGCCTGACGCTGATGTTCCAACGCGAAGTGGCCGAACGCATCGTCGCCCAACCCGGCGGCAAAGCCTATGGCCGTCTCGCCATCCTCGCCCAATGGCGGGCCGAAGCGCGCATCGCCATGTCGCTGCCGCCCGGGGCCTTCACACCACCACCAAAGGTCTCCAGCGCCGTGGTCCACCTGACCGCGCTGTCCGAGCCCCGCTATCCGGCGGACGCCGCCACTCTGTCCCGTGTCGTGGCCGCCGCCTTCAATCAGCGCCGCAAGATGCTGCGCGCCTCGCTGAAAGGCGTGGCACCTGACATCGAGGACCGCCTTCTTGCCGCAGGCATCCAGCCCACGGAACGCGCCGAACAGGTCCCGCTAGAGGCGTTCTGCGCCCTGGCCCGCGAAGTTCAG
Organism: Ruegeria sp. C2; assembly: GCF_056537765.1. Taxonomy (NCBI): domain Bacteria; kingdom Pseudomonadati; phylum Pseudomonadota; class Alphaproteobacteria; order Rhodobacterales; family Roseobacteraceae; genus Ruegeria; species Ruegeria sp. C2. The sequence goes on from NZ_JBQFRZ010000001.1 coordinate 1,128,144, forward strand.
AAAAACTGACACCAAGAAAAAAGCCCCGGGTCGAAACCTCGGGGCTTTGTCTCTTCTGAGGCTGGTCTTACTCAGCCGCTTCGGGCGTATCGCCATCTGTCTTGGGCTCAGCTTCAGCCTCTGCCGCAGGCGCAGGTTTCGGCTTGCGCGCGCGGGGCTTGCGAGCGGGCTTTTCCTTTTTCTCAGGTGCCTCCGCCCCTTTGTTCTCAGGTGTTTCGACTAGCCCGCTTTCGGGTGTGGCCTCGGGCGCGCTGAAATCCATCACATCAGGCTGCGGAGCCTCTGCCGGATCGGCCTGACGGGCCGCCTCGCGTTCCTGACGCTCAGCACGTTCGCGATCACGCTCAGCCTGCCGTTCACGGTTCTGGCGTTCCTGCTCTTCGCGGCGGGCTTCAATCTCGCGCTGCGCCTCGCTCAACATGCGCAGATAATGCTCGGCGTGCTGCTGAAAGTTCTCGGCGGCCACACGGTCATTGGACAGCTGCGCATCGCGCGCCAGCTGGTTGTACTTATCAATGATCTGCTGCGGGGTGCCACGCACTTTGCCCTCAGGACCCGAGCTGTCAAAAACCCGGTTTACGACGTTGCCGCCAGAAGGACGATTGCGGTTGTTCTTGGCCCGCGAACGGGATTTGGAAGATCTCATCTTACTTTACGTCAGCCTTATAAACTCACTGTCGATCAACCCGTATCTAACGCTGCTCGGTGGCTTGTGCCTTAACGCGTCATCGACTTTTTGGGCTTGGCGTCAGGGGCGCGCTGAAACAGCGTCAACCTCGCCGACTAATCCTGAGTAAACATGTCCTGCGCATTCAGACAAGGGCTTTGTCCGATATTTCGCAGCTTTTTTACATCAATCGGCACATTTCAGCCTCAGCCGGGCCCATTACTGCGGCATTCTGGCACCCACAACCCGATCCCGACCGTCCAGATCAGGGATTATGCGGATATCCACCAACCCCGCCGCATCAAACAAGGCCGAAACATATTTGCCCTGCGTCGGCCCGATCTCGACCAGCAACCGCCCACCCGGCATCAGAAAATCCGGTGCCGAGGCGGCGATCCGGCGATACGCCCCCAACCCGTCCCCTTCATCGGTCAGGGCCATGCGCGGTTCATGCTCGCGCACCTCGGGCGACAGATCATCCATTTCCTCAACGGAAATATAGGGCGGATTTGAAACAATAAGGTCAAATTGCCCCTCAATGTTCTCAAACCAATCGGATTGCCGAATCTCCACCCGTGGCTGCACCTGATGCTGCACGGCGTTGGCGCTGGCCTGCAGGCAGGCAGATTCGCTCAGATCCACACCCAGCCCCGAGGCGCTGCTGCGCTCGGCCAGCAAGGTGATCAGGATACAGCCCGAGCCCACACCCAGGTCCAGCAGATGGTCAAACGGCTCGCTCAGCGCCGCCTCGATCAAAGCCTCGGTTTCGGGGCGTGGATCAAGCACATCGCGGCTGACCCGGAACCGGCGGCCATAGAATTCCCGCTCGCCCAACAGGTGCGACACCGGCACCCGAATGGCCCGCAACGAGATCAGCTGGTCATAGCGCTCCGCAATATCGACAGGCAGTTCCTCGGGCGCGATCAGCGTCACCCGGCTGGCCTCGATCCGCGCTGCATGGGCCAGCAGCACCCGCGCATCCCGCGCCGGATCGGGCACGCCTGCGGCCCGCAAACGCGCAGTGGCGGCCACCATTGCCTGAGCTGCCGTCAACGCCGCAATCATTGCGCCATCTCGGCCAGCAGCCGGGCCTGATCATCTGCGGTCAGCGCGTCGATCACCTCATCCAGATCGCCCTGCATCACCTGATCGAGCTTATAGAGCGTCAGGTTGATACGGTGATCCGTCATGCGACCTTGGGGGAAATTATAAGTCCTGATCCGCTCCGACCGGTCGCCCGAACCCACTTGACTGGCGCGATCTGCAGAACGCTCACTGTCGATGCGTTGACGCTCCAGATCATAAAGCCGCGTCTTCAACACCTGCATCGCAATCTCACGGTTGCGATGCTGGGATTTCTCGGAACTGGTCACCACAAGCCCGGTCGGCAAGTGCGTGATCCGCACCGCCGAGTCGGTGGTGTTGACGTGCTGCCCCCCGGCGCCCGAGCTACGCATCGTGTCGATCCGGATGTCGTTAGCATCAATCTGGATGTCCACATCTTCAGCCTCGGGCAGAACCGCCACCGTCGCCGCAGAGGTATGAATGCGCCCGCCGCTTTCCGTCTCTGGCACCCGCTGCACCCGATGCACACCGGATTCGTATTTCATCCGCGCAAAGACGTTGTCACCCTTGATATGGGCCACGACCTCTTTGATCCCACCCAGATCAGAGGCCTGTTCCTCGATTATCTCAAACTTCCAGCCCCGCGCTTCGGCATAGCGCTGATACATGCGCAGCAGGTCTCCGGCGAACAGCGCAGCCTCATCCCCACCCGTACCGGGCCGAATCTCCAGCATCGCCGGGCGCGCATCAGCGGCATCCTTGGGCAACAATGCCAGTTGCAGCGCATGTTCCGCCTCGGGGATACGTGCCTGCAGCTCGGGGATTTCTTCTTCCGCCAGCTCTTTCATGTCCGGGTCAGCCAACATCGCCTCGGCCTCGGTCAGATCACTGACCAGTTGCCGCCACGCCATAATCTGATCAACGACTGGCTTAAGATCCGAATATTCCTTGGCCAAAGCCGCAATATCCCCGCCCGAGGCACCATCCGCCATGGCCGCTTCGAGGTACTGGAATCGCTGGGTGATCTGTTCAAGACGTTCTTCGGGGATCATCCGGGCGGTGTCTCTCATCCGGGGGCGTTGGTCAAGGCCCTGCCTTGTGCTAGGTTTGGTGTATGAGACGACTGATCCTGGCCCTAACCCTCTGTTCAAGCCCTGCAATGGCCGATTACGTCGGCCCCGATGGCAAGACCCGCGATTGCTATTGCACCGATAAATCCGGCAGCCGCATCGAGCTGGGCGAGATGATCTGCCTACAGGTCGACGGCCGCATGTTCATGGCCCAATGCCAGATGTCGCTGAACGTGCCCATGTGGCGCGAGGTGCAAGAGGGGTGCTTGTCGTCAGGGTTGCAGCAAAGCAAGCCAGTGGGTGACCCGCTGTCGATTGACGCCGAAATCTTTCCGACCAAATCTTGAGCGCGCATAGATGCGCAGCTTATCCCCGTCATGCTGCACGGTAGTGTAGTCGGGAAACCCGAATACCCTGGAACGGATGACATAGGTTATCATTCCCTCTTCGATCGAACCTGCCAGCACCGTCGTGCGCGGCGTCGAGCGGGCAATATGATCGAGTTGCTCCAGCCCTCCCGGGGCTGCCTCAACGACCCGCACTACGCCGTTCCTAAAATCTCGATCCACGCCTTCGGGGGCAACATGCCAGCGCGTTGGGTCAGACGGCGCAAGACGAACATATGCGCCCATCGCAATGCCCACCGAAATCAACAGCCAAAGCACCATTTTCATCTGCCCTTCGATCCCTTTGCGCAAAGCCTACCCAGTCCGAGGGCGACCAACACCCCTATCGTGGCGTCACCCCGGCAGGATGCACAGCAGCTCGAACAGAAGGTTCGCCGCAGTCAACGCGGTATTGCCTGACGGATCATAGGGCGGAGATACCTCTACCAGATCACAGCCCACCACGTTCATACCCGCCAGCGCATGGATCAGCTGCAGCGCCTGTGGCGTGGTCAGACCCGCAATCTCGGGCGTTCCGGTTCCCGGTGCAAAAGCCGGGTCGAGGCTGTCGATGTCATAGGTGATATAAACCGGATGATCGTCGACCGTCTTGCGGATCAGTGAGCCGATCTCGGTCAGGTTCTGCTGCCATAGCTCCCATGCCGGGTATTGGCGGAACCCCCAACCTTGCGCCTCGGTAAAGTCGCTGGCCGCGTAGCCCGAGCCGCGAATGCCGATCTGGAAGGTCTTGTCGGGCACGATCAACCCTTCCTCATAGGCGCGACGGAAGACTGTTCCGTGGGTTTCTTTCTCGCCAAACATCTCGTCATTCACGTCCGCATGAGCGTCCACATGCACCAAAGCCACTGGCCCGTGCTTGGCTGCCATTGCCCGCAGAATCGGCAAGGTGATCGAGTGATCTCCGCCCATCGCCACCGGGATGACACCCTGCCCCAGTATACCGTCATAGCTGTCTTTGATGATCTTGAGACTGTCGGCCAGCGAGAACGTATTGATCGCCAGATCCCCGATATCTGCGATCTGCAGATGGTCAAACGGCGCCGCGCCATTGGCCATATTATAGGGCCGGATCATCGCGCTCTCGCTGCGGATCTGCTTGGGTCCAAACCGCGTGCCCGACCGCCACGAGGTGCCGATATCCATCGGAACGCCTAGCACAGCCACATCCAGCCCCTCCAGCGAAGACGCCTGCGGTAAGCGCATGAAGGTATTCGGGCCAGAAAACCGCGCCAGATCATTGCCGCCAATCGGTTGGTTGAATTCGGTCATATGATGTCTCCGATCCGGTGCCTCACCAAGCAGATACCGGGATTATGCCTAACCAAAGGTTAAGGCTTCACAAGCTTGTTCCACCCCAGCAGACAAATGATCTGCGTCGCCACATGCGCCCCCGCAATCGCCGTCGCACCAGAGGTGTCGAATGGCGGAGACACCTCGACCACATCGCCACCTTTGATATTGATCCCGGCAATGTCGCGCAGGATGATTTGCGCCTGGATCGAGGTCAGACCGCCCCAGACTGGCGTCCCGGTTCCGGGCGCAAAGGCCGGGTCCAGACCATCGATATCAAAGCTCAAGTAAACGGGGCTATCGCCCAGAATGTCTTTGATCTTCTGCGCAACGGCGGCGGGGCCGGATTCGTAAACCTCGCGCGCGTCGATGATGTTGACGCCCAGCGTATCCTCGTTGGTGGTGCGAATGCCCACCTGAACCGAGCGTTTCGGATCAACCAGCCCCGATTTCACCGCCTTGTAGAACATCGTGCCGTGGTCCACGCGGGACATGTCATCATCGGCCCAGGTATCCGTATGCGCATCGAATTGCAGCAGCGACATGGGCCCAAATTTCTCGGCATAGGCCTTGAGGATCGGGAAGCTGATATAGTGATCCCCGCCCAACGTGACCGAGGCCACATTTGCCGCCAAAATGGTACGTATGTGATCAGTCAGCGTGTCGGGAAAGGCCGGGATATTGGCATAGTCATAGGCCATATCCCCATAATCTACGATCGCCAGCTCGCTGAGTGCATCAAAGGGCCAGCCATAGGGCGCATCCGGCGACTGCAGTGAACTGGCCTCACGGATCGCGCGCGGCCCCAGCCGGGTTCCAGGACGGTTGGTCACCGCCTGATCGAAGGGCACACCAGTGACCGCGATATCAACGCCTGCAAGGTCCTTGGTATAGAGCCGCCGCAGGAACGACGTAGCACCACCAAAAGTGTTCTCATAGGACAGCCCCTTGAGATCGGGGTTGGTGAATGCCTCATCCACCTGGTTCTTTGCGTCTTCCAGAGCCATGTCTTTCCCCAATCAGCGCAGTGGCTGAGCCGTTTCGACGAGTCGTGCGAAGAACGATGCCCCCACCGGTGCGATCTCATCATTGAAGTTGTATTTCGGATGATGCAGCCCGGCACCTTCGCCCTGTCCAAGGAACAGATAAGCACCGGGTCGGGCCTGTAGCATGTAGGAAAAATCCTCGGCCCCCATCTCGCGCCCCGCATTGGCCGTTACGCGCTCGGCCCCTGACACATCCCGCGCCACTTCTGCCGCGAATGCGGCCTTGTCGGCGTCGTTGATCGTGGCGGGATAGCCCTCTTGATACTCCAGTTTGGCCTCGACACCATATGATGCCGCCTGCCCCGCAACGATCTGCGCCATCCTGTCTTTGACCATCTTCTGCACTGCGGGATCAAAGGTGCGAACGGTGCCGTTCAGATAAGCGGTATCAGGTATCACGTTATTCACCGTCCCGGTGTGAATCTGTGTCACCGACACCACCAGATCGTCCAGCGCATAGTGGTTGCGGCTGACAATTGTCTGGATCGCCTGCGCCATTCCGCAAGCCGCCATCACCGGGTCGCGCGTCTCATGCGGCATGGCCCCGTGGCCGCCCACGCCCTGAATATGGATCTCAAACGTATCTACTGCGGCCATCAGCGGCCCCGGCGTAGTCTCGAACAGCCCCTCGGGCCGGCCCGGAGTGTTATGGATGCCGTAAACCTGAGAGATATTGAACCGATCCATGATGCCTTCTTCAACCATCACGCCCGCGCCGCCGCCCTCTTCCTCGGCAGGCTGAAAGATCAGCGCAACCCGGCCCGCAAAATTCCGCGTTTCGGCCAGATAGCGCGCAGCACCCAGCAGCATCGTAGTATGCCCGTCATGACCACAGGCATGCATCATGCCGGGGTTTTTCGAGGCGTAGTCCACGCCCGTCTCCTCGGTGATCGGCAAAGCATCCATATCGGCGCGCAATCCGATGGTCGGGCCCTCACCCTGCCCATTGATGATCGCGACCATCCCGGTCTTGGCGATCCCCTCATGCAGCTCATCCACCCCGAACTCGCGCAGACGATCCGCCACAAATGCGGCGGTCTCATAACATTCGAACTCCAATTCGGGGATCGTGTGCAAGTGCTGGCGCCATTGGGCCATATCAGCGGCGTAATCGGCAATTCGGTTGACGACGGGCATCTGGGGTGGACTCCTGATCCTGACTGCGGGATGGATGCATCTGACACCGGAACGAAAGGGTTCGCAATGGCCGAAAATCCTCTGATCCACGACACGGACGCGGGTATCGAGCGTTTGCTGGAAATCATGCGCCGCCTGCGCGACCCGCAAACCGGCTGCCCGTGGGACATCGAACAGGATTTTTCCACCATCGCGCCCTACACGATTGAGGAAGCCTATGAGGTCGCCGACGCCATCGAACGCGAGGCCTACGACGAGCTGAAAGGAGAACTGGGCGACCTGCTGTTCCAATCCGTCTTCCACGCGCAAATGGCTGAAGAGGCTGGGCATTTCACCTTCCAAGACGTGGTGCGCACCATGTCGGACAAGATGGTTACCCGTCACCCACATGTCTTCGGTGATGAGTCCCGAGACAAGTCGGCGGATCAACAGACGCTGGATTGGGAAACCATCAAAGCCGCTGAACGCGCGGGCAAGGAACAGAAAGGGGCGCTGGACGGGGTTGCCGCCAACCTGCCCGCCCTGCTACGTGCCCACAAGCTGCAGAAACGCGCCGCCCGTGTCGGGTTCGACTGGCCCGATGCCAGCCATGTCCTCGCCAAGATCACCGAAGAGGCCGCCGAACTGGAAGAAGCGCGCGACAGCATGGATGCCGACGCGCTCGAGGATGAATTCGGCGATCTGCTGTTCGTGATCGTCAACCTCGGCCGGCACTTAGGCATCGAACCCGAGGCCGCCCTGCGCCGCACCAACGCCAAGTTCACCCGCCGTTTTGAGAAGGTCGAAGCGCGGCTGGCCGAACGCGGCAGAACGCCCACGCAAAGCGATCTGGCCGAGATGGACGCGTTGTGGGACGAGGTGAAAATCGAAGAACACCGCGCCAACGGCAAACTCCCGCCGGTGGATGCCCCGGCGGACGTGTAAATCTGGTAGACAAGTCCCGCGACACTTGCGAGTGTCCGACCTTCACGCCCCCCCGGAGAGCCCCATGCCCCGCAAGATCATCATCGACACCGATCCCGGTCAGGACGACGCTGTCGCCATCCTTCTGGCGTTGGCCAGCCCCGAAGAGATCGAGGTTCTGGGCATCACCGCCGTCGCCGGAAACGTGCCGCTGGAGCTGACCGCCAAAAACGCCCGCATTGTCTGCGAACTGGCGGGCCACACCGATATCCCCGTCTATGCCGGGTGCGACCGGCCCCTGAAACGCCCGCTTGTCACGGCCGAGCATGTGCATGGCAAAACCGGGCTCGACGGCCCTGTTCTTCCCGATCCCGAAATGCCTCTGGCCGAAGGCCACGCGGTCGATTTCATCATCGATACCCTGCGCGCGCAAGAGCCCGGCACAGTAACGCTCTGCCCTCTGGGGCCGCTGACGAACATCGCCACTGCCTTCCAAAAAGCGCCCGACATCATCGACCGGGTGCAGGAAATCGTCCTGATGGGTGGTGCGTATTTTGAGGTTGGAAACATCACACCAGCAGCCGAATTCAACATTTATGTCGACCCGGAAGCTGCTGATATTGTGTTTAAATCCGGCATTCATGTCGTCGTAATGCCATTGGATGTCACACATGACGCTCTGGTCACGCCTCATCGCAACGATGCATTCCGGGCATTGGACAGCAAGGTTGGTCATGCAGTGGCAGAGATGACCGATTTCTTCGAACGTTTCGACAAGGAAAAATACGGTTCGGAGGGCGCGCCGCTGCACGACCCCTGCGTCACGGCCTATCTGATCCGGCCCGATCTGTTCTCGGGCCGCCACATCAATGTTGAAATCGAAACCCAGTCAGAATTGACATTGGGCATGACGGTGGCCGACTGGTGGCGGGTCACCGACCGTGCACCAAACGCCATGTTCATGGGCGACGTGGACGCCCAGGGTTTCTTCGACCTGCTCACAGAAAGGCTGGCCCGTCTATGACCGCCGCACTCCGCCTCGCCCGCCCCGACGATCTGGACCGCCTGATGGCGCTGGTCGCGGCGTTTCATTCGGAATCCGGCATCGCGCAGGACGATGCGCATCGGCGCGACGCGCTGGCCCCGCTGTTGGACGGCATACCGCATGGGTGCGTGTATCTGATCGGGCCGGGCCGCGCGCCGCTTGGCTATGTTGTCCTCACCTTCGGCTGGTCGGTCGAATTCGGCGGCATGGACGCCTTCGTTGACGAAATCTACATCCGCCCAGCCGTCCGTGGCCGCGGTATCGCAACCGAAGTGCTGCACGATCTCCCCAAAGCGCTGGCCGAGGCCGGGCTGACCGCCCTGCATCTTGAAGTCGACCGCACCAACGAAACTGCGCAGAAACTCTATCTGCGATCAGGCTTCAAACCGCGCGAACGCTATATGTTGATGAGCAAAACGCTTTAGCGCGACTCACCCCGGAAAATCAGCCCTGGATTGTACATTTCCTGTACCGGATCGTCTTGCGAGACCTCCGCGCCCGTGATCGGATAGGTTCCCGGCTCGGAACATGCGGCCAGAAATCCGGCAGAAACCAATGAAATCACAAGAAAAACCTTCGAAGCAGACATCTTGCCCCCCTTTCTGCAATGCAGGCAGACTACCGCGCCTTACCTGACGGCAATAGGAACAAGTTCACACATAATGATTTTTATGTAGGTATTATACGCCGTTCAGAGGCAGTTTTTCTTGAACGTCCGCTCCATGGTCTTGAACTGACGCTGCACGCGTTTGGGCTCAGGCAGCGCCTCCAACTGCGCGGTCACGTTCTCGCCAGTATACCAGGATTGGAACAAAAGCGCCTTGATATCATCGTCCAGAACCGTGTCGGCGACGTTATAGGTGCACAGGCATTCCTCCATGGTGATCTGCCCGCTGGGATCGCCCTCAACCATCTTCTGGCACACCGTTTCGGGCGGACGTTCGGCCAGCGCGATCTGAGGCAGGATCAATAGCGCCGCCGCGCCAGTGATGTGTTTGAATGTGGTCATAAGACGTCCTCTCCCAACAGCCACAGCACTGTGACCTGTGATGCTCAGCTTAGACAGATCGAGGATTACGCAAAGAAAAAAATGGCCCCGGCGTGGAAGCCGGGGCCTGATCTGGTTCAAAAAGGTGCGGTGCGCTCAGCGCTTCAGGATCGACGCGCCCGCATATTCCGCGACCTCACCCAGCGATTCCTCGATACGGATCAGCTGGTTATACTTGGCCAACCGGTCCGACCGCGCCAGCGAGCCGGTTTTGATCTGACCGCAATTGGTCGCCACAGCCAGATCGGCAATGGTGGCGTCTTCGGTCTCGCCCGAGCGGTGCGACATCACGTTGGTATACCGCGCGCGGTGCGCCATATCGACGGCACGCAGCGTCTCGGTCAGCGATCCGATCTGGTTCACCTTGACCAGCATCGAGTTGGCGCATCCCCGGTCAATGCCTTCGGCCAGACGCTCGGGGTTGGTAACAAACAGGTCGTCGCCCACCAGTTGCACTTCATTGCCAAGCGCGTCGGTCAGCGCTTTCCAGCCGTCCCAGTCATCCTCGGACATGCCGTCTTCGATCGAGATGATCGGGTAGTCTGCAACCAGCGCGGCCAGATAAGCCGCGTTCTCTTCCGAGGTCAGGGTCTTGCCCTCACCCGACAAGACATACTTGCCGTCCTTGTAGTATTCGGTCGCCGCACAATCCAAGGCCAGGTGGATTTCTTCGCCCGGCTTGTAGCCCGCCTTTTCGATGGACTTCAGAATGAAATCCAACGCCTCGCGAGTCGATGCGATGTTGGGCGCAAATCCGCCCTCGTCACCCACACCGGTGGCCAGACCAGCCGCCGAAAGCTCTTTCTTCAGCGTGTGAAACACCTCGGACCCCATGCGCACAGCTTCGCGGATATTCGCAGCCGAGGTTGGCATGATCATGAATTCCTGAATGTCGATCGGGTTGTCCGCGTGCTCACCGCCGTTGATGATATTCATCATCGGCACCGGCAAAATGCGCGCCGAGGTGCCGCCGACATAGCGGTACAGAGGCTGCGTGGTGAAATCCGCTGCCGCCTTCGCGGTCGCCAGCGAGACGCCCAGAATGGCATTTGCGCCCAGACGACCCTTGTTCTCGGTGCCATCCAGCTCGATCATCGCTTGGTCGATAGCCACCTGCTCGGTTGCGTCAAAGCCCACCAGTTCCTCGGCGATCTCGCCGTTCACGGCAGCAACCGCTTCCAGCACGCCCTTGCCCATATAGCGCGCCTTGTCGCCGTCGCGCTTCTCGACCGCCTCATAGGCGCCGGTCGACGCACCCGAGGGCACAGCGGCGCGACCCATGGTGCCGTCTTCCAGAATCACATCAACCTCAACCGTCGGGTTGCCCCGGCTGTCCAGGATTTCGCGTGCGTGGATGTCGATGATGGTGCTCATGAGGCCCGTCCCTGTGGCTGCAATCAGTTGCACGCCTCATAACAGCAACCGGCGAAAAGTAAACCGGTCACGTTATCGCTAACACGTATATTTTCCTGCCTTTAGGGCTAACAGTTTTCTGTTTGCGCCAACACTGATCAGGCTGGAACCATCTCGCGCGCAAGACGGCGTTCGCGGACAAAGGTGTAAAGACCCGACCCGATGATCAACGTGGCCCCCGCCAGGGTCATCGCATCAGGCCGCTCGTTGAACATCAGCACACCCGCGATCATCGAGAACACAAGGCGCGTATAGCGGAACGGCATCATGGCCGAAGCCTCGCCCACCCGCATCGCCGCCACGATGCCGTAATAGCCCAACATGCTGAACACCACTGCGGCCAGATAAGGCCCGACCTGCGCCGCCTGGACCGGGGCATAGGACTGCCCGGTAGACAGCATCAACACAAGCCCGGCCAGTGTCGCGGCGATATAGGCTTGCATCGCAACAACGGTGGACGCGATCCGCGCATCCAGCCTGCGCGTGATCAGGTCGCGCGCGGCGATAAAGACGACGGTCGCAACGACCAGCAGCGTTTCCGGCTGGAACCCCTCTAGCCCCGGACGGATGATCATCAAAACACCGACAAAGCCGACACCAATCGCACTCCACCGCCGCCAGCCGACCTTTTCGCCCAGAAACAACGCAGCGCCCATGGTCACGACCAGCGGCAAGGCCTGAAACACCGCCGCAACCGTAGACAGATCGATCAACGACAGCGCGGTCACGAACAGCACCGCACCCACCCCCTCGGACGCGGCGCGGGCAATTGGCAAAAGCTTCCATGCAGCCGGATCGAAGATCCGTCTGCGCGTCGCCACTGACAACAACGCAAAGGCCAGGCCGCAGACAACGCCCAGCGCAATCAGGATTTGCCCGGTCGGCACAGTGACCGACAGGTACTTGATGAACATATCCTCGATCGCAAAGGCTGCCATCGATCCGACAAGCAGCAGGATGCCGTTTACGTTATTCATGCGCGTTTCCATCAGAGAAGGCCGGGAACCGTGGGGCCCTTGCCGCAGCAAAACCGGATTGACTGCGACCTCGCAAGTCGAATTGCGACCTGTTTGATGATTTCCCGTGTGTCGACCTATCGCATTTCGTGATGGGTCAGTCCTTGTCCAACGGTACCCCGTACAGCTCAAGCCGGTGGCCCTTCAGCCTGTAACCCAGCTTGGCCGCAATCTTTTCCTGCAAGGCCTCGATCTCGGGATCGACAAATTCGATCACTTCGCCCGACTGCATATCGATCAGATGATCATGGTGATCACGCTCGGCATCCTCATAGCGCGCGCGGCCATCGCCGAACTCCAAACGCTCCAGAATCCCGGCCTCTTCGAACAGCTTCACGGTGCGATAGACGGTGGCGATCGAGATCCCCGCATCCTCAGCCGAGGCACGGGCATAGAGCTCCTCGACATCCGGGTGATCTTCGCTCTGTTGCAATACCTGGGCAATGATCCGGCGCTGACCGGTCATGCGCAGGCCTTTGGCCTCGCAACGGGCGATAATCGTATCGGACATGGTGACCCCCGGAACTGTTCGGACTTCTGTCTTAATATGTCCGCGCGCGCTGCGCCACCGACGATTTTGCGCTAGGCCGCGCGGCGCAGGTCTGCCCAGACCGGCAAATGGTCCGAGGCGATATGCGCCGGTCGCGCGTCATGCACCCCGTGCAGAGTGGCCTCAAGCCCTTGCCCAAGCGCGATTCTGTCCAGCGCGCCCAATGGTTGCGCCGCAGGAAAGCTGGGCACCGGAGGTAGGAACTGCATGTCCGGGGCCAGATGATCCAACACGGGTTGGCGCGACCATTCGTTGAAATCTCCGGCCCAGACCGTGGGCATCTCGTCCAGATCAGAATCACATCGCCGGATATGGGTGATCTGCTGACGGCGCGACGCGGGCAACAACCCCAGATGCATCCCCATCACACGTAATGGGCCGATCTGCGTATCAAACTCCACCCGCACGGCCCCCCGGGGCTCCAGCCCCGGCAACTCATGATGCCCGGTCTGCCGAACCGTAATCGCATCCCCGCGCCAGATCACCGCGTTGCCATGCCAGCCCAGACTGCCCGCGCCGCCCAGATCGACGATCTGCCAACCCGCCTCATCCAGCATGAAATGCGGCAGGGCGGCCGGGCGCGGAGGCAGCCTCTTGTCCGCCTCCTGCAGCACCACGATATCGGCCTGCATGCTGTCGATGACCTGCATGATCCGCTGCGGCTGCCGCCGGAAATCGAGGCCCAGGCATTTCTGGATATTGTAGCTCGCAAGGCGCAGGGTCTGGGTCATAAGTATCCGAATTCCGTTTGGACCTTAGATTGCCATGAAACCCGGCAATCGCAAGTCGAAGCCGCAAAAACTGTCTTATGGTTCTCGCCTGCATTCACCACCTTAAGCATTCTGCGCAAAAAGCTTGCACTCACCGTACACAGCTTTAATGCCTGATTATCTTGCGAGACAAAGGACCCGAGCCAACATGGTTTCCACCGAAGCCCCCGGACGCGATTTGACCAAGGCAAGCATCGTCCTCGTGATCGGAGGGATGATGTGGGGCCTCTACTGGATCCCCGTACGTTTCTTTCTGGACCTCGGGCTCACCGGTCCGTGGCCGGGGATCGCGATGTACAGCGTCGCCTTGCTTGGTCTGCTCCCGCTGATCTGGCGCGAACGTCGTCAATTGGCCCTGCAGTGGCGCGGGCTGCTGCTCAGCGGCGTGTTCACCGGTGCCGCATTCAGCCTGTACTCCATCAGCCTCGTCTATACCGATGTCGTGCGCTCGATCCTGCTGTTTTACCTGACACCGATCTGGAGCACACTTCTGGGGCTGCTCTTTCTCGGAGAACGCCTCAGCTGGCAGCGGTTTTTTGGCCTTGTCTTCGGTATGGTCGGTTTGTTCATCGTTCTGGGCGACAGTGGCATTGTGCCTTGGCCCAGCAATATCGGTGACTGGCTCGCCCTGGCTTCGGGTATCTGCTGGGCACTGGGAACCATGGGCCTGTACCGGACCGTGCAAGTGTCGGCTTTCGGGCAGGTCTTCGCCTTTGTTCTGGGCGCCATAATCCTGTCTCTGATCAGCCTGGTGTTTCTGGAAGCCCCCATGCTGCCTGCCATCGCGCCGGAAGACACCCTTTGGGTGCTGCAACTTGTCCTGCTGTCCGTGTTCTACACCCTGCCGATGGTCTACATGACCATCTGGCCCGCCACAAAACTCTCGCCCGGTCGCGTCGGATTGCTGTTGATGAGCGAGGTCGTCGTCGGCCTCGCATCAGCAGCGGCGTTCGCGGGCGAACCCTTCGGATTGCGCGAATTGTTGGGCGCTGTGCTGATCGTCAGCGCCGCAGTGCTCGAAATCGTGCGGAAATAAATCTGGATCAGGTCCCGCAGAACGTGGCATGCACCACTTCACTCTCAGCCGGTGGGCGTTTCAGGTCACTGGCTTCCGGTTGATCCTCATAAGGCCGTGACAGCACATCATTCAGCCGCTGGAACAGGGCGTAGTCCCCCTGCACCGCCGCCTGGATCATCTGCTCGACCCGGTGATTGCGGGGAATGAACGCCGGGTTCGCTGCAACCATCACCTCCGCCGAAGCCTCTTCGCGTTGCACCCGCGCCTGCCATCCCTCGGCCCATTGATCATAAGCCGCCGGATCGGTGAACTGGTCGCGCGCGCGATCCCCGCCCAGCGCCCGGAATGTATTGGTGAAATCAGCACTGTTCTGCGCCATCCGGGTCAGCAGGTCCGAGATCATCTCGAGATCGCCCTCCTCAGCCCGGGTAAGCCCGATCTTGGCCCGGAACCGCTGCAGCCAGTGCTCCTGCATCAGATCGGGCATGGCATGCACGATCTCGGTTGCCTCCTCGACAGCTGCCTCCTTATCCTTATACTGCTGGATCAGTGCCGTCGCCAGCTGCGCCAGATTCCACACCGCAATCTCGGGCTGGTTAGAATAGGCATAGCGCCCCATCCGATCAATCGAGCTGTAGACCGTGTTCGGATGATAGCTGTCCATGAAGGCACATGGCCCATAATCGATGGTCTCACCCGCGATCGAGCAATTGTCCGTGTTCATCACCCCATGAATGAAGCCAACGCTCATCCACTGCGCTATCAACCGCGCCTGTGCATCGCGCACTGCACGCAACAGACCCATCGGCCCTTCAGCCTCGGGATAGTGCCGCTGGATCGCATATTCCGTCAGCCGCTTCAGGCTCTCCAACTGCCCGCGCGCGGCAAAAACCTGAAACGTGCCCACCCGCAGATGGCTCTGCGCCACCCGCGTCAGAACCGCACCCGGCATCGCCCCCTCACGCAGCACGATCTCTCCGGTCTCCACCGCAGCCAATGCCCGCGTGGTTGGAATGCCCAGCGCATGCATCGCTTCAGAGACCACATATTCCCGCAACACCGGCCCAAGCCAGGCCCGTCCGTCGCCCTGCCGCGAAAAAGGCGTGGGGCCAGACCCCTTCAGCTGAATATCACGGCGCACACCGTCCTCACCGACCGTCTCCCCCAACAGCACGGCCCGGCCATCCCCCAGCTGAGGATTGTAGGACCCGAACTGATGCCCGGAATACAGCTGCGCCAGCGGCTGTGCCCCCTCGGGCACGGTGTTACCCGCAAAAGCCTCCGCCATCTCCTCGACCTCGCCCGGCGAAATCCTCAGCAACCGCGCCAGATCAGCGTTGAATGCAACCAAGCGCGGCGCGCGCACCGGAACCGGAGCCTGCCGCGCATAAAACGCATCGGGCAGACGGGCATAGCTGTTGTCGAAAGGGATCGTCAGTGTCATGCGGCAAACATATGCTGTGCAGACGCAAATGCCATAGCGGATCGCACCCGCCCGTGCATAATCGCACCAACCCCACGAAGGATTGCCATGACCGCGCAAGACATCATCGACCGCCTCAACCTGCAACGCCACCCCGAGGGCGGCTGGTTTCGCGAAACCTGGCGCGCCGATAACGCAGGCCGCGCCACCGGTACCTGCATTTACTTCCTGCTGGCCGAGGGTGAAAGCAGCCACTGGCACCGCGTCGACGCGACCGAGATCTGGCTCTACCACGCCGGCGCCCCGCTGATCCTGTCGCTCAGCGCATCCGATGATGGCCCCGCGATCGATCACCTGCTGACCCCGGACCTGACCCAAGGCGTACCGCAACTGATCGTGCCAAAGAACCACTGGCAAGCCGCCCGCAGCACCGGCAACTACACGCTGGTCAGCTGTACCGTATCTCCGGGTTTCGAGTTCGACGGCTTCACCCTCGCCGCCCCCGGTTTCGATATCGTCAGAGGCTGACCGGGTGGATCACCGCAGCCTCATAGCAACCCTGCCACCCGAGGTTAAAACCCAGCTGCAACAGCGCTCCAACAGCGCAGGCCTGATCCACCTCGCGCTCTACCTCGTGGCTCTCGGCCTCACCTCAACCGGCATCCTGCTGCAGGTCCCTCTCTGGCCGCTCTTGCTTCTCCCACAAGGCATATTGCTGGTCTTCCTCTTCACCCTCAGCCACGAATGTACCCACAAGACACCGTTCCGCACGGGCTGGATCAACGACGCGGTCGGCCACGTGGTCTCGATCCCCATCGCGTTGCCCTTCACATGGTTCCGCTACTTTCACCTAGCCCACCACAAATGGACCAATCACCCCGACAAAGACCCTGAACTTGCAGGTAAACCCCGCCCGGACAATTGGCCGAGCCTACTGATCTATCTCAGCGGTGGGCCCTACTGGTCAGGCATGGCGCACACGCTGATCCAAAATGCTCTGGGCCGTGTCAGCGCCCCCTACCTGCCGCCCCGCCAGCACCGCGCCATAAGGGGCGAGGCACGACTACTTCTCACCCTCTACCTCCTCGCCGCGCTCAGCCTGTTCTTCACACCGGTACTTTTCTGGCTCTGGCTCTTGCCCGTTCTGATCGGCCAGCCTTTCCTGCGCCTCTACCTGCTTGCAGAACACGGCCTCTGCCCGCCTGTGGCGAATATGCTGGAAAACTCCCGCACCACCTTCACCAACCGCCTGATCCGGTTCATCGCCTGGAATATGCCCTACCACGCAGAACACCACGCCTTCCCAAACGTACCGTTCCACCAACTGCCAGCCTTCCACAACTGGACCCAGGCCCACCTGAAAACCACCTCAAACGGATACGCAGAATTCTCGATAGACTACACCCGAACCCTTAGGCGCTAAAACGCGTGTTTCGATGCCTTGGTGCAACCTAAACACAAAGCAATAGATCCGCTCTTCATCTGGCCCAAAATATCCCGGGGGAGTCGCACAGCGACGGGGGCAGAGCCCCCTACCCGCTCACCACAGCCCCGCGCGCCGGAGACGACACAACCCCGCCCCCCACAAGCGCGCTTACCCCAGTCGTTCCGGGGCACGAGGTCGGCATCCCGCGCGCGACACGTACTGCGAGATAGGCAAAAGCCTGCGCCTCCAGCATGTCGCCATCAAGACCCACCGCCTCGACCGGTTCCACCGGGCAATCCAGCGCAACCCGCAGCATCTCCATCAGCACCGGATTACGCCGTCCTCCGCCGGTGACCAACATCCGCGCGGGCGGTCTGGGACAATGCTCCATCCCCTGCACCACACCCGCTGCGCACATGCCGGTCAGTGTCGCCACCGCATCCGCATCGCTCAGTTCCTGCACCAATCCGATCATCTCGGCAAAGTCGTTGCGATCCAGAGACTTCGGCGGCATCCGGTTGAAAAACGGTTCAGCCAAAAACAGCTCCAACGCGCCGGTTTCCACCGTACCCCCGCGCGCCAAGGCACCGTCCCGATCCATCGGCAACCCAAGCCGTGCCTGCATCAGATCATCGACCGGCGCATTCGCGGGTCCGGTATCAAAGGCCAGCAACGCCCCCGGCGCCTCCGGCCCATCGAACGAGGGGTCCACATAGGTCAAATTCCCAACCCCGCCCAAGTTCAGAAAACACAAGGGTTCCGTGGCGCCAATCCATTTGGCACAGGCGAAATGAAAGAATGGAGCCAGCGGTGCACCTTCGCCACCCAAAGCGACATCATCGCTGCGGAAATCCCAGACGACGGGCAGACCTAAAGCCTGCGACAGGCCCACACCATCGCCCACCTGCAACGTGCCGCGCCCGCGTGGCTCATGCGCCAGAGTTTGACCGTGAAAGCCGATCAGATCTACATCTTCGAACTCGGCCAAAGCCTCGGCATGAGCAAGGGTTACCAGTTCTCCGGCCGCCTCAACCTCGGGCCCGTGCCATTGCCCCAGCGCCGCCCGCAACGTGGCACGTTCCTCCTCGGAATACGCGCGATACCGGCTGTCGCCAAATCCGAAAATACGCTGCCCGTCGGTTTCAACCACCGCCGCATCCACGCCATCCAGCGAGGTTCCAGACATCGCCCCCAGCGCCCGGATCGGCCCTGTTTTCCCGTTGCTCCGGCTCACGCGTTTCTCCTGCTCTATCCAGCCCGCCTTCGGCCTGACCTCTGACAGCCACTCAACCAGACGATGCAATGGCCTCAACCTGCCCGCATCTCACCGAGGCTGACAAGACACCTTGTCACCAATCCCGCATTTTTCCCGGACCAGAGCGTCTTTCAGAGCACCCCCAGCTTTCCTGAGAACGCACCTTTCCCCTATCCGGTTTGCTCAGTCCCGGCGTCCCGCAACATCAGCCCCTTTGGCACGGCATATCCAAAACCTACCGCACACTTGGATAGCGCGCTTAGCGGTACCTTCGCGTTGCCAACAATCGATTGATTTATGAACGGCAATCTAGTGCAAGATTGTCAGTTGGATCTGCCAATGTTCCTGACCGGCGCACCGGCTTTGACCCATTTAGTCGAGCTCATACTTGTTTTTATAGTCTTCTGACAAGGCCGGATCCTGATCATCTTTGCGCAGGATCGAATTCCCAACCACGAGCATATCCATGTCAGTTCCCATGAAGCATCGGAAGGCATCTTCCGGAGTGCACACGATCGGCTCACCGCGGACATTGAAAGATGTATTCACCACAACCGGGCAACCGGTCTTGTCCTTAAAGGCAGATATGACTTTGTGATACAGCGGGTTCGTATCCTCATGCACGGTTTGAATACGTGCCGAGTAATCAACATGCGTGATCGCCGGGATTTCCGAACGTTTCACGTTGAGCTTATCGATCCCGAACAGGTTCTGTTCGTCGTCGGTCATTTCGCGCCGCTTGTCCTCTCGTACGTGATCGACAAGCAGCATGTAGGGGCTATCATAGTCCAAATTGAACCAATCAGCCATGTCGTCGCGCAAGACAGAGGGGGCAAAGGGTCGGAAGCTTTCGCGGAATTTCACCTTTAGGTTCAGCGTCTTCTGCATCGAAGCCGAGCGCGGATCACCCAAAATGGAACGACCACCAAGTGCGCGCGGCCCAAATTCCATTCTGCCGTTGAACCAACCAACCGCTTTTCCTTCGGCAAGGGCAGTCGCGGTTGTTTCAATCATCTCGCTTTCGGAAACTGTCGTGAACTTTGCGCCGACCTTTGCGATGCGTTCCTCGATATTGCTTTGCGAGAAAACCGGGCCCAGGTAGCTGCCGCGCATGCCGTCGCGACCCGATGCAACCTTGCGTTCGTGTCCAAGTTCCTGATGCCAGGCCGCATAGGCTGCTCCCAGTGCCCCGCCTGCATCTCCTGCAGCGGGTTGTATCCAGACATCCTTGAATGCCCCATCGCGAAGGATTTTGCCGTTCGCCACGCAGTTCAGGGCAACACCACCCGCCATGCAGAGATTTGGGATGTCGTACTCTTTGGCAAGACTACGAGTCATCGTCATGACAATCTCTTCGGTCACCGCCTGAACCGACGCCGCCATATCCATGTGAAACTGGTCCAGCAGATCTTCTTCAGGTTTGCGAACTGGTCGTCCGAACAGCTGGGAGAACTTCTCATTGGTCATGGTCAGACCAGTGGCGTAGTTAAAGTACTCTTGGTTCAAACGAAAAGACCCGTCAGGTTTCAGATCGATCAGCTTATCAAGCATCAGGTCTTTGAACCGCGGCTCGCCATAAGGAGCCAACCCCATGACCTTGTATTCTCCCGAGTTCACCCGAAAGCCCGTGTAATAAGTCACGGCAGAGTAAAGCAGCCCGAGCGAATGGGGAAAGTGTATCTCCTTCACCATTTCCAGATCTTTACCGCGCCCGATGGCCACGGTGGTCGTCGCCCACTCGCCAACACCGTCCAGCGTAAGGACAACGGCCTCTTCAAAAGGCGATGGATAAAAGGCCGAAGCCGCGTGACTCATGTGATGCTCGGCAAAGAGCAGACGATTGCGAAACGTCTTTTTGGTGCCCTTCTCGATCTTGTTCAGTTCCTTCAGCATCAGATCTTTCTGAAAGAGCTTTTCCTTGATCCAGACCGGTATCGCGAGGTGGAAACTTTTGAAACCGCGCGGTGCGTTGGCGACATAAGTCTCAAGCAGACGTTCAAACTTCAGGAAAGGCTTGTCGTAGAACGCCAGATGATCGACATCGGACAAGGACATTCCCGCCTCTTCAAGCACATAGGCGATGGCCTCATGTGGAAATCCGGCATCGTGTTTCTTGCGCGTAAATCGCTCTTCTTGCGCTGCCGCGACAACTTCGCCGTCCACGAGAATGGCCGCCGCGCTATCATGATAGAAAGCCGAAACACCAAGTATCGCCGTCATGACGCTCTACCCTTCCAAAGGTTAATAATCTGGTAAACCATTCCGCCAGTCTTCTCACCCAAAAGGCGATTTAGAAGATTGTATAGATGAACGGAGCAATCGCTGAACCTTGGGTCAGAACGATCAGACCACCCAGAAGCACCATCATCAAGAGAATGGGCAACAGCCAAAACTTCTTTCGGACCTTCATGAATTCCCAAAGCTCGGCGACAAAAGACATAGGTAAACTCCGCTAAATACTAAAATTGCTTGCGCATCGAATCCGATGAAGACGCTTCGCGCACGATCCAATAGCTGTCCGCATCACCGTCAAATTTCTGTTTCAACGGATCTGGATTCTTCAGACGGCGGATCAGTCCAATCGGCGTGACAGTCACGAAAAAAATGATGCCCATAACGATCGGTGAGACGATCATGCTCAGCAGCATTCCGAACTTGAACCAGATCTTATTGAGGGGCTTCAGAAGGGGCTGCGCGAAAAAGGCAGCGGCCAGGAACACAGCTGCAATCGCGATGGCCCAAAGTCGAACCGGGTTCCCATGAATGACCCATGGCCACAATGCAATGATCATGAACACAGCCGCAAACACAAGACCAAAGCTGCGTTCAGAACCGATTTCTACTTCTGAATGGGATGCTATGTCTGACACGCACGACCCTTTCTTCAAATTGTGTCAAGGCCGACGATAAAAACGATCCAAGCCAAGAATGAAGCACTCGAAAAAAATAACACAGAACCCTAGTACAACAGCAGAGCGGATTCTTGCAAACAGTATCTATGAATGTGAAATCAATGTCTCCAAAGGAACGACAATCCCGAGCGATCTGGAAAATTGATCCAGAATTCTCCATCGCGATGATGGCGCTCTGACAGCGGAGGCAGCAACCTCTACTGCCCTGAATGCAAAAGCTCGATCAACACAAGCTGCGCCAATTCGTTGCCACTAATCGTTGGGTTTGTCACCTTTGGGTGTCAACAATACTTGATTAAGCCATACATTCCTCAATACGCTTGCTCGAAATATGATTTTGCGAGTGAGTTATTATGAAAGTTCTTTCCTTTAAACCCGGGCACGATGGCACCATCGCTGGTATTGATACCGACAAGAAAGAGCTTTTGTTCTCATATGAGGCTGAAAAAGATAGCTATCCCAGAAGCTCTGCAGTCAATCCGGACACGTTTATCGACGCCGCGACATGGTTCAAGGATTTGCCGGATGTCCTGGCGCTCAGCGGGTGGTCATCTACGGCAAATGGCCACGCGACATTAACCGGTGCCGGTCATCAGGGCCTCGGCAACCGTTCCGAAGTGGTTGGCAAAAAAACGTTCTTTGGAAGAACAATCGACTTCTATTCTTCAACCCACGAAAGATCCCATATCTGGAGCGCTTATGCCTTGTCTCCGTTCGAACAGGGCGAACCTTGCTATGCGCTTGTTTGGGAGGAAGCACTTGGCGATTTCTATGAAATTGATGCAGATCTGAACATTCGCCACCTTGGTCAGGTCATGGCGAAACCTTGGCTCAGGTATTCGTTTCTTCTTGATCTGGCCGATCCTGAACGGTTGCACGCCCACGATGGTTTCAGCAAGAAAGCACCGGGCAAGCTGATGGCAGCGGGTGCTATCGGGGACGCCCATGCGCAAGACACCGATGCCGAAACTTTGATCGCTCAGTTGCTCTACCAGGACAAGGCGTCATTCACCCCAAGCAAAAGCGATTTCGCATCATCGCCTTTCCACAATATCGGCATCGACTCGAGCCGCTTCAGGAACCTGGCCGCAAAGTACTCCGACGCCATTTACAACGCTTTTTTTGAGTTCGCGAAGACTCATCTGAACAAAGGTTATCCTTTGCTGATTTCAGGTGATTGTGGCCTCAACTGTAACTGGAACACGCGATGGCGCGAGTGTGGTCTGTTTCGCGATGTCTTTGTCCCGCCCTGCACCAGCGATTCCGGCAGCTCGATTGGGACTGCCGTCGACGCCATGCGCCATTATAGTGGATGCGCCAAGCTTGATTGGTCGGTCTATTGTGGTCAGCCCTTCGTAGATGACCGTATCGACATGCCAGAGACTACGGTCGGCGAATTGAACCTCCGGGAAATCGCTGCAGACCTGTATGAAGACAAGGTTGTCGGTTGGGCGGCAGGGTGTTGCGAAATTGGGCCTCGTGCCCTCGGGAACCGATCTATTTTCGCATCCCCTTTCAAGGCCGAAAACCGAACCCGCCTGAACAGGATCAAAGGGCGCGCCGACGATGCCCCGGTAGCTCCGGTTTGCCTTGAAGAGGATATCTCCGAGCACTTCGACTGGTCGGGACCATCGCCTCATATGCTGTATTTTCAGAATACCACCAACCCGGCCTTGAAGGCGGTACGTCACGTTGACGCCTCGGCGCGTGTTCAGACTGTAAATCGGGATCAGAACCCTGTGCTTTACAATCTTCTCACCGAGTTCAAGGCGCTTTCCGGTGTTGGCGTCCTCTGCAACACCTCGCTGAACTTCAAAAACGCCGGGTTCATCAATAAGACCAGTGATTTGTACTACTACGCGCGGTCATCGGGCCTTGACGCATTTGTTGCCGGTATTTCGTATGTTCGCCTCAATTAGCGAGCGGTGCATTGCAAGGGGGTCAAATGCAAATCGCTACAATGTTGAGGTGATATGCAGTTTTGCGCGGCGCCTCCGAAATATCTCGACGCATATGTCCTATTTCTGTGCCCATTCTCCCTGCTTTCGAAAGGTCGCCTTCGCGAGAAAGCGCAATGCGATGATGCCGCCCTTACATCCGGAAAGAACCACACCGATGCTTTGGTGAAATTCTGCAAATACCTAGAACTACTTTTGAATTCGGAGAAAGCAAGACATGCAATCCTCGGTCGGTCGAATAGCAAAGACAATGAAATTTCTCGCAGGCCAGCTATTGCTATTGGTGTTTGTTCTCGTACTCTTTGATATTGCTGCCTATTTCTTCGTTCCGAACTCGATCGCGTGGCAATACCACTACTACCGGCAGGCGGACACATATACGGGAAAACCGGCGTCTTATCCCCAGAACTATTACGAAGCCCAATCTGACCGCGGCTTCGATATCGCCGCCAACCGCGAAACAATTCACCATCTGCCTGAAATCAGCTACCCCATCCACTCCAATTCCATGGGTTGTTTTGATAAGCAGTGGACAGAAATCCCGGAGAATTACATATATTTCGCGGGGGACAGTTTCACTTGGGGATTCACCCCGTTCGGAGAGCGGTTCTCCGACAAGTTCGAAGAAAGCAGCGGCGTGCCATCGCTCAAGTGCGGCGTTTCCTCGACTTCGACGCTGCATCAGTTCGACAAGTTTGTTAATCTGACCGAACAGATCGGCCGATACCCCGAGACGGTGGTTCTATCCTTCTTCGAAAATGACGTCGTCGGCGATTATCTCTACCCCGACAGTACCGTCCTGGATGGATGGTTGGTCCATAAACGCTACTTCGATTCAAACGGCGCTCCTATCGAAGTCGACGGCGAATGGCTGAACGACAAGTTGCAAGCGGCGTTGGCATCACCACCCAGCTCGGTATCCTGCGGCGCTTCACTCTCGATCATGGTGCAATGCTATTCGTTATCCGCAAATATTTTGAATCGCATACTCGATGCGATCACGGGTTCCCGCAACGATGCAGCAGAGAACTTGGCATCCGCAATCGACTATAACGGACAAAAGATCTACGGCGAACCACCGACGAACAGGCCAGCGCCATCCACAAAGGTGTTTCCTTATCGCGACCAGCCGATTTCGGGCCCGAACCAGCAAGCCTTTCGTACATGGCAAATGCATGCAGCCGAGCACGGCTATCGTCTGGTTGTCGTCCTAATACCACCGCCACGATCGCTTTCATTTGATGGAACGTACTACCAGGAAGTTGTTGAGTTCCTTCAAACCCAGGACATCGAAACCATCGACCTGTTGCCAATGTTTCATCAGCGCGGCTTGCAGAGGCATCAATTGTATTGGCGATATGACGGCCATCTATCGCCACAGGGCCACGCAGTCGTGGGGGAAATTCTGGTTGAGAGGCTTCCGAGCATCGGCAATTGATGATCTGTCTGCAGGATGTCGCAGAAACTGCCTCAGGGCCGAAGCGAGTTGAATGATACGATGCTATCGGGGTGCCTCAGCCCGATAGCTTTGACAACGCAAAGCTTCAAGGAACTCATACCTTTTCAAGCGAGGCGATGTTGACAAATCCTCGAACCATAGGGATTTAGAACCCGGTTGCACGAAAGTTGCTCCTTCGTGCAGCCAAGCGGGTCAAGTTAGATTTTTGCTGACCGATAATTTACACCAGCCCTTGCTAAGAGGGCCAGAACACAAGGCCTGTTGAGCGTCATGACCTACCACCCAAAATCGGATTTCATCGCCACGATGATCGAGCGCGGCTTTCTTGCCGACTGCACCGATTATCAGGGCCTTGACGACGCGCTGATCAGTGGGTGCAAACCGGCCTATATCGGCTTTGATGCGACGGCCAAGTCCTTGCATGTGGGCAGCCTGATCCAGATCATGATGCTGCGCTGGTTCCAGAAAACCGGTCACCAGCCGATCACTCTAATGGGCGGCGGCACCACCAAAGTGGGTGACCCCTCGTTCCGCGCCGATGAACGCCCCCTGCTGGGCCCCGAACAGATCGACGAAAACATCGCAGGCATCAAAAAGGTGTTTGCGGCCTATATCGACTACGACACCGAGGCCGAGAACAAGGCCTTGATGCTGAACAATGCCGAGTGGCTGGACGATCTGAATTACCTCGATTTCCTGCGCGATATCGGGCGGCATTTCTCGGTCAACCGGATGCTTTCGTTTGAATCCGTGAAATCGCGGCTGGATCGCGAGCAATCGCTCAGCTTCCTCGAATTCAACTACATGATCCTGCAGGCCTATGACTTCCTTGAGCTGAACCGCCGCTATGGCTGTGTTCTGCAAATGGGCGGCAGTGACCAGTGGGGCAATATCGTCAACGGCATCGACCTGACCCGCCGCGTGCTGGATCACGAGATCTATGGTCTGACTTCGCCCCTGCTGACCACCAGCGACGGCAAGAAGATGGGCAAATCGCAGGACGGCGCAGTCTGGCTGAACGCCGAGATGCGGTCTCCTTATGAATTCTGGCAGTTCTGGCGCAACACCACTGATGCGGATGTGGGGCGGTTCCTCAAGCTCTATACCGAATTGCCGGTGGATGAGTGTGACCGTCTCGGCGCGCTGCAAGGGTCCGAGATCAACGAAGCCAAGATCCGCCTCGCCAACGAGGTCACGACCCTGCTGCACGGGGCCGAGGCGGCCGCGAACGCCGAGGCCACCGCGCGCGAAGTGTTCGAAAAAGGCGGTGTGGGCGGTGATCTCCCGACCCTCACGCTCAGCATGGATGAGCTGGGTGATGGCATGTCCATCGTCCAGATCATCGTGAAATCGGGTCTGGCGAAATCCGGCAAAGAGGCCAAGCGCCTGATCGCCGAAAACGGCGCCAAGCTGGACGACACCCCGCTGACCGATGCCGGTCTGATGATCGACGCTGGCGCGCTGTCTTCTCCGATCAAGCTGAGCGCGGGCAAGAAACGCCACGCACTGGTGCAATTGGGCTAACTCCAACTGCCACAAAGAAAAAACGGCCACCTGCATGAGGTGGCCGTTTCCTTTTTTGCTTCGGCAATTGCGCGAATTGATGGGCACCCGGCCTTCGCCTTACTTGCGGCCTTTGCCCTTACCTTTACCTTTACCCTTGCCTTTGCCTCTGGCGGCGTCGGCACGGGATCTCGCATTCGCTGCCGCTGCCCTTGCACCGGCTCGCGCCCTGTCGGCTCTGGCGCGCGCTTTATCCGCGCGATCATTGCCACTTTTCTTTGCGCCGTCGTTACCGCCAGGCTTTCCGCCCGGTTTGCCGCCGTCACCACCGTCACCTCCGGCACCGCCATCGCCACCGTCACCTCCGGCACCGCCGTCGCCACCATCACCTCCGGCACCGCCATCGCCACCGTCGCCTCCGGCACCGCCATCGCCACCATCACCTCCGGCACCACCATCGCCACCGTCACCTCCGCCGCCGCCGCCAGCGCCTCCGCCGCCTGCACCGCCATCACCAACGCCATTGCCGTCAGAGCTTCGGTCCTCGCCACGCGATGTCGCTGCTGAAATACTGGCGGTTGGCAAATCGGTCAGCAGCCCCGCCAGCCCCGGGCATTGCGCACCCGTGACCCCCAGAACTGTTTCGAAATCCGACCGCCTTTGAAGCCGCTTCAGAAAGCTCGGGGTCACCTGCGCACAGTCGCACAGCCCCGCATAGTCTCCGGCATTGGCCAAATCCCGCGCCGTGCGTCCATCGCACACCTCCGGCGCGGCAGCCACACTGCCAACCATCAATACCCCCAAAACAGGAGCCGCTACCATCGCGCCCAGTGCACGCTTCGCATTCGTTAACATAACCATATCGGTACCTCCTGAGTGTCAAACACGTGGTCGGAACGGATTGTTCATTCACGAAACGGCGACCCTCGCGTGAACGGTCGTTTGGCACCTCGGCACGCTCAAAACAGTAGACAGGATGCGGGTCTTGCAGTTATTGAACAATCGTTCATATCCGAGAGAGGAACCGGCCATGCAGCTATCCACCACCGCAGCGGTCATCACCGGCGGCGCGTCCGGCCTAGGTGAGGCCACCGCCCGCCATTTCGCCGAACAGGGCGCACAGATCACAATCCTCGACCGCGACGCCGAGCGTGGCCCGCAGGTCGCTGCCGGGATCGGCGGTCATTTCGTGCAGACTGACGTGACCGACGAGGCATCGGTTGCCGCTGCCATCGAACAGGCTGTCCAGTCGATGGGCAAGATCACCGCCGCCGTGAACTGCGCCGGTATCGCGATCGGGGCCAAGACGGTCGGCAAAGACGGCCCCCACCCTCTCAACGCTTTTCAACGCACCATCGACATCAATCTGGTCGGCAGTTTCAACGTCTCGCGCCTCGCCGCCGCTGAAATGGCGAAGAACGACCCCGAATCCGATGGCGCGCGCGGCGTGATCATCAACACCGCATCAATCGCGGCCTTTGACGGGCAGAAGGGTCAAGCGGCCTATGCGGCCTCGAAAGGTGGCATTGTGGGGATGACGCTGCCGATGGCACGCGATCTGGCCTCGACCGGCATCCGTGTCATGGCCATCGCGCCGGGTATCTTCATGACCCCGATGCTGGCCGGACTGCCCGAAGAAGTGCAGCAACAACTGGCCGCCGACGTCCCCAACCCGCCCCGTCTGGGCGATCCGCGCGAATATGGACGGTTGGCCGGGTTCATCGTCGAGATGGGCTATCTGAACGGCGAGGTCATCCGCATCGACGGCGCCCTGCGGATGCGTTAACCCTGATGGCATGAGCGAGCGGCAGAAAATGGCGGCAGGTGAGTGGTACACCTGCCTCGATCCTGAACTAGAGCAGATGCGCCAGGCCGCGCGCCGCGCTGTTCATGCCCACAACACCTGCCCACCCGATGATCGCGGTGCCATGGCAGATGAACTGGCCGCACTGATTGGTAAGATTGGGCAGGACTGCTTCATCGAGGCCCCCTTCCACTGCGCCTATGGGATCAACCTGTCGCTGGGCGACCGGGTCTATTTCAACGCCGGCTGCACCATATTGGACACCGCCCCTGTGCGGATCGGCAACGGAACCTTGCTGGGACCCAAAGTCCAGATCTACTGCGCTGAACATGCCCAAGATTCGACCCGGCGCGCGCAGGGTCTTGAGATCGCCCACCCGGTCACCATCGGGGAAAACGTCTGGATCGGCGGCGGGGCCATCATACTGCCCGGTGTTTCAATCGGTGACCGCGCCATCATCGGCGCGGGCAGCGTGGTGACGAAATCGGTGGCACCCGATGAAACGGTTGTGGGCAACCCGGCCCGTCCGATCACCGCGCGCGGATAGAATCTGTTTTCCACTCGTTTACAGAAAAAGTTGTACAACTCGGACACCTGAGCGATTTCAGGATGTACAACACGGACTATCCGGCCTCGGCCTTCTCCTCCAGCATCAGCCACTCTTCCTCGGCCGCCGACAGCTTTTCCTGCCGCTCGACTAGGGCATCGGTGGCTTTCTGGAACTTCACCGGCTCACGCGTGAACAGCTCGGGGTCTGACATCAGTTCCTCAAGCTTGGCGATCTCAGCCTCAAGCCGCGCGATCTCGGCAGGCAGTTTCTCAAGCCGGTGTTTCTCCGAGAAGGACAGCCCTACCTTTGGCTTGGCTTCTTGCTTCACCTTCGGCTTCGACGTCTTTGTTTTCTCTTCTTTTTTCTCAAAAACATCACCGCGCTGCGCGATGTAGTCAGACCAGCCACCGGCATAAACGGTTGCCCGTCCGGTGCCCTCCATCGCGATTGTCGTCGTGGCGACACGGTCCAGAAAATCCCGGTCGTGGCTGACCAGCAGCACGGTGCCGTCATAGTCGTCCAGCAATTCCTGAAGCAGATCCAGCGTCTCGACATCCAGATCGTTTGTCGGTTCATCCAGCACCAGAAGGTTCGACGGTTTCGCCATCAGCTTGGCCAACAGCAATCGCGCTTTTTCCCCTCCGGACAAGGACTTAACAGCCGCTCTTGCCTGCCGTTCATCGAACAGAAACTCTTTGAGATAGCCCACCACATGCTTGGGTTGCCCACCCACCATCACCTGATCAGCCTTGCCCGAAACCCGCATCTCGGGATCACCGGTCAGGCTGTCCCACAGCGTCATTTCAGGGTCGAGCTGCGCACGGGTCTGATCAAACACCGCGATCTCAAGATTTGTGCCCAGAGAGATGTTGCCTTCATCCGGTTCAACCTGACCCAGCAGCATTTTCAGCAGCGTCGTTTTGCCTACACCGTTGGGTCCGACAAAGGCCACCCGATCACCGCGCTGCACCAAAAGGTCAAAATTCCGAACGATCTGCTGTGCGCCAAAAGCCTTGGTAACACCCTTGGCCTCAATCACCTTGCGACCGGATTTAGGACCTGATTCCAATGCCATAGCCGCCGAGCCCTGACGCTTGATCTGCGCCGCTTTCTCGGCCCGTAAGGCTTGCAGGGCGCGCACCCTGCCTTGATTGCGCTTGCGTCGCGCGCTGATGCCTTCAACGGCCCATCGCGCCTCGGACTTGATCAGGCGGTTCAGCTTGTGGCGCTGCTGATCCTCCTCTTCCCAGACCTTGTCGCGCCAGCCCTCGAAGGCTGCAAAGCCCTGCTCCTGCCGCCGCACAACGCCGCGATCAATCCACAACGTTGCTCGTGTCAGTGCGCGCAGAAACGCCCGGTCGTGCGAGATCAGAACATAGGCCGCACGCGTCGCGCCCAACTCACGCTCCAGCCAGGCAATCGCCTCGATATCCAGATGGTTGGTCGGCTCGTCCAGCAGCATCAGGTCCGGCGCTTCGGCCATCAGCTTGGCCAACGCCGCCCGCCGCCGCTCGCCGCCCGAGGCGGTCTCGACCGCGCGATCCGGGTCGAATTTTAGGCCCTCTCCAGCGCGTTCCACCTTGTACAGCTCACCGGGCTCCAACCCGCTGGAGGCGTAGTCGCCCAGCGTCGCGAACCCTTCCATTCCCGGGTCCTGCTCCATGTAACCCACGGATTTACCGGGCGGAATCACAATATCCCCCTGATCCGCCTCGACCAGCCCTGCCATTACTTTCATCAGGGTCGATTTTCCGGATCCGTTTCGCCCCACCAGCGCCACGCGGTCACCGGGTTGAACCACCAGATCAAGTTCGGAAAACACCGGATCGCCCCCGAAAGTCAGGGAAATGCCGGACATCTGCAACAAAGGAATTCTCGCCATGCCCGCCAGCTAAACCGGCCAAGGCAACGCGTCAACGCCCCTGCTTCACCTTTTCCGAAATACTCGGATCACCCGGCCACCGCCCGCAGCAAGCGTTTGCGGGCTGGGGGAATCGCTCCGATCTCAAGCCCCGTAAACACATGCAGCGTGTTCATACGCCGATCCACCACGGCATGGTCGCTGACCCATCCCCCCATCATCAGATAGGTCCGCAGCAAAGGCGGCATCCGCAGCATCGCCTGTTTCACATTCGGACGACGACGCAGGCGCGCGGCAAAGCGAAACACATCCGGTGCCTTCACCCGCGGCAACCAGCGCTTGGGTGCCAGATGACAATGTTTCAGCATGGCAAACGCATCCAGATACTCGGCCGTCTCGGTCCCCGCGAAGGACGAGCAGCCAAACAGCATCTCAACCCCGTTCTGATCCACATATGCCGTCATCGCGCCCCATGCGACACGCAGGATATCGGGATCGGTCCAATCGGGGTGAATGCAGAAACGGCCCATCTCAACCATAGGGTTGGTAAAGTCATTTAACGCTGACAAATCATAGAATTGCGCCGAATAGCTCTGCCCGATCTCGGAACCATCCTGCATCGTCAGCATTCGAAAACAGCAGACCAGATGACCATCTGCATGCATATCTTCAATCAGAACATGCGCACATCGGGCGTCATATGCGTCATGATCCGTCTGGGAGGTGCCAAACGCCAGCGTGCGCAGGGCTTGCGCAGCCGCTATGTCCCGCCCGGTCTGAGCCAGCCGGGCGCGATAGCGGCCCCTGTTCAACAAATCAGCCATCGTCGCACCCTCCGCGGTTGCAGACCGGTTCGCATCTGTCTGGTCCCTAGCACAGTATGTGTGACTGCCCCGTGAACCTGCAAGCGTGTTGAGCGACTTAGTTGGAGACCCCTGGGATATTCGCCGGATTGAAGTTGCCGATATTGCCAAGCAACTGACGCAAGAATCCTTTGTCCTCGATGTTGGAATCGGTCACACGGCGGTCGAGGACGATGACATAGCCATCCTCAAGCCCGAACCGTTCGATGTTGCGCACAACGCCGCGCTGATCAAAACTGATCGCAACCAGCTCGCGCGAGACGACCTTGGGCCGTCTGGGCCCGGACGTACGGATGCGCGAGGCAACATAATAGTAACCCGAATCCCGTACCACACCTGCTGAACTGGGTGCGCCAACGGCCTCTTCCACGGTTTCACGCGTATCGACACCGACCTTGATCTTGGCCAGATCTTCTGGCGGCGGCACATAGCCGTGATTCTTAAAGATCGGCGTACATGCGCCTGCGACTGCCAGACAGGCCGCAAAGACAAGCGTTTTCGACGCTGGTTTCAACCTGTTCACACCCTTCAACATGCACACCCTCTTGCCTTGGCCCCTTGCGGACCCTATCCGATTACATCAAACCGCAGTCCCGGTTCAACACAGGAAAACCTCACGAATGAGCAACCAGACATCTTTGCGCGTCGCGGACCTGCCGCAAAACGCTCCGACACCGTTTGATTTGCGCCCGACCGGCGAGGCACTTGAGGCGATCAAACTGGAGCTTGGCCTGCTGGGTTTGCGCAAACTCAGCTTTGTAGGCGAGCTGCATGCGCAGGGTAAACGTGACTGGGCGCTTACCGGAAAGCTGGGCGCGACGGTGATCCAGCCCTGCGTCGTGACGCTGGAACCTGTGACCACGCGCATAGATGTCCCGGTGAGTCGCATCTTTTTGGCCAACTGGACCGATCCGGACGAGCCAGAGTTCGAAATCCCCGAAGATGATGAATCTGAACCGCTTGGCCCCGAAATCGATCCTGCCTTGATCATGGTTGAAGCCCTGTCGCTGGCCCTGCCCCAATATCCGCGCAAAGACGGTGCTGAACTGGGCCAATCCGACTATACCGAACCGGGCAAACAGGCCCTGACGGATGAGGATGTCAAACCCTTTGCCGGCCTGGCGGGGCTGCGGGATGCGCTGAAAAAAGACGAGTGACAGGCGGGGGATTTCCTGTCATAGCAGGCCGTCAGAAAAACCGCTTGAACATGACGAGAATCGCAGTATTTTCGCGCGCTCATCGGATTTAGGGTTGGACATTGCGGGGCGAGCCCCTTAAACGCGCGTCAAACCACGAGAAAACAAAGTACGTAACCCGGCTGACAGCGAATCTGTCAGCCCATATCAGACAAAGGTTGAGACCATGGCCGTCCAACAGAACAAAGTTTCCAAGTCGCGTCGCAACAACCGCCGCGCACACGACGCTCTGGTTGCTGCAAACCCGAACGAATGCCCGAACTGCGGCGAGCTGAAGCGCCCGCACCACGTTTGTGCCTCTTGCGGCCACTATGACGATCGCGAAGTCGTCGCTCAGGCCGACGAAATCGACCTGGACGAAGACGCGGCCTAAGCCTGATTGGACGCAGGCCAAGGCATGACGGATCAGCCTACGCAAACCGGACGGATCATCATCTCGGTTGACGCTATGGGCGGAGATTCGGGCCCTGCCGTCGTTGTGGCGGGTATTGCCAAATCTGCGGACAAGAACCCGAAGATCGGGTTCATCCTGCACGGTCAGGAACAGGAATTGCGCAAGCTGGTTTCCAAACGGCGTGTCCTTGATGGGCGCGTCGTTTTTCGTGATTGCCCCGACGTGGTCACGATGGAGGACAAACCCAGCCAGGTTGTGCGCAGCGGCAAGAACACCTCAATGTGGTCCGCGCTTGAGGCGGTGCGCGCAGGTGAAGCGCATGGCGCGGTATCCTGCGGCAACACCGGCGCATTGATGGCGATGTCGATGCTGCGGCTGCGCAAGCTGCCCGGCGTGAACCGCCCTGCCATCGCGATCCTGTGGCCCTCACGCAATCCGCAGGGGTTCAACGTGATGTTGGACGTAGGCGCGGATGTGCGGGCCGACGCCAAGGACCTGCTGCAATATGCGCTGATGGGCGCCTCCTACGCGCGCAACGGTATGGCGCTCAGCCGCCCCCGTATTGGCCTGCTGAATGTCGGAACCGAAGAACACAAAGGCCGGGCCGAGCTGAAAGAAGCGCATGCGATGATCTCGGATTTTGCCGATCAGGCGAATTTTGAGTTCGTGGGCTTTGTCGAAGGCAGTGATATCCCCGGCGACAAGGCCGATGTGATCGTGACGGACGGGTTCACAGGCAATGTCGCGATCAAAACCGGCGAAGGCACTGCCAACCTGATCGGAGATCTTTTGCGGCAGGCGTTCAAGTATTCCCCCCTGTCTAGGCTGGCCTCGATCCTTGCGATCACATCGCTCAACCGTCTGAAAAAGCGGATCGACCCCCGTCGCGTGAATGGGGGCGTTTTTCTTGGCCTGAACGGAACCGTCATTAAATCTCATGGTGGAGCAGACGCGACAGGCGTTTCAGCAGCGGTCAAACTGGCATTTACGCTGGCTGAATCCGGCTTCTCCGAAAAATTGGCGGCACGGGTTGCATCAACAGCCGCACTTGCACAAGATGCGGCCCATTCCGTGTCTCAATCGGAATAATAACAAAAAAGGCAGTACCCCAGCATGGCAGGCCGCTCAGTTGTTGTAGGTGTCGGACATTATTTGCCGGAGCGCGTTGTGCCAAACGCTGAGTTCGAGCAAACACTGGATACGACGGATGAGTGGATTCGCAGCCGATCCGGTATCGAGCGGCGACATTTCGCAGCCGATGATGAAACCACTTCCGATCTGGCCACCAAAGCGGCCGAGGCCGCGCTGGCTGATGCCGGGCTGACTGCTGAAGACATTGACGCCATCGTTCTGGCAACCTCAACCGCCGATCTGACCTTTCCGTCTGCAGCGACAATGGTTCAGGCCCGGTTGGGCATGACCAACGGCTTTGCGTTTGACGTGCAAGCCGTCTGCGCCGGTTTTGTATTCGCACTGAGCAATGCCAATGCTCTGATCCTGTCTGGTCAGGCCAAGCGAGTGCTGGTGATCGGGGCCGAGACCTTTTCGCGAATCATGGACTGGACCGATCGTTCGACCTGCGTCTTGTTCGGCGATGGCGCAGGTGCATTGGTGCTGGAAGAACAGGAAGGCAATGGCACGCCTGATGATCGTGGCATTCTGGCGACCGATCTGAATTCGGACGGGCGTTACAAGGATCTGCTTTATGTCGATGGCGGGGTCTCGACCCAATCCACCGGGCATCTGCGCATGCAGGGTAATCAGGTTTTCCGTCATGCGGTCGAGAAACTGGCTAGAACAGCCGAGGTCGCACTGGAACGTGCGGGCCTGACCAGCAACGATGTGGACTGGATCGTGCCGCATCAGGCCAATATCCGCATCATTCAGGGCACCGCCAAGAAAATGGGTCTGCCGATGGACCATGTCGTCGTCACGGTTCAGGACCACGGCAACACCTCGGCAGCATCGATTCCCCTGGCACTGTCCGTTGGCAAGCAGCGTGGACAGATCAAACAGGGCGATCTGATCGTGACTGAAGCCATCGGCGGCGGTTTGGCCTGGGGCGCGGTCGCCCTACGCTGGTAACCGGCACAATCCGGCTTACAGAGCCGCCCGCAATTCATTGATATTGACAGCGAATTTCGCATCGCCATATGCTTCCCCATCAACAGGGGAAAAAGTATGGGCGACAAAACACTAACCCGAATGGATCTGAGCGAGGCCGTCTTCCGTGAGGTGGGCCTGTCACGCAACGAAAGCGCGCAGTTGGTCGAAAGCGTACTGAACCACATGTCCGACGCACTGGTGCGTGGCGAGCAGGTGAAGATTTCGTCTTTTGGCACGTTCAGCGTTCGGGATAAAACCGCCCGCATTGGCCGCAACCCCAAAACCGGTGAAGAAGTTCCCATCCAGCCGCGCCGCGTGCTGACCTTCCGCCCGTCGCACCTGATGAAGGATCGCGTCGCAGCCGGGAATCGCAAGTAAGTTCAGGACGTCTGTGTTATGAGTAAGTCTCCCGACGCATTTCGCACGATCAGTGAAGTTGCGGATTGGCTCGGAGTTCAGGCTCATGTGCTGCGATTCTGGGAAAGCAAGTTCACGCAGGTCAAGCCCGTCAAACGAGCCGGAGGGCGGCGATACTACCGCCCTAATGATATGCGCCTGCTGGGTGGCATCAAGAAACTGCTCCATGAAGATGGGATTACCATCAAAGGCGTTCAGCGCATCCTGCGCGAACAAGGTGTGGCACATGTGGCGTCTTTGTCCCCCGCGCTCGACGAAACCGCGCCAGAGCCTGCGCCCGAAAGCACGGTTGTGCCCTTCACCGCAAAACCGGCGGCAGAGCCAGCGGATCAGATCAACTTGGATCTGGGTGAGCCCGTCCAGCCCGCCGCCACAAAGCCCCCGGCCCCGGCAACCGTGGAACAGCCACAACAGCCTGATGAGGTCGATGCGGCTCCGTTGATGGGGGGTATTGCTTCGCTGGCGTGGAATCGAGGCGACTATGACGACGAGCTGCTGAAGCAAATTGCGCCGATCGCAAAGGATCTGCGCAGCTGGCTGGATCGCGTTGAACACCACGCGGCGGGATAGCAAAAAAGGCGATGATTTCCTCTTGCCCCTGCCGGGAAAGTCTTTATGAACACCTCAACGTCGGGCTATGGCGCAGCCTGGTAGCGCGTCCGTCTGGGGGACGGAAGGTCGCAGGTTCGAGTCCTGCTAGCCCGACCAAATCACACCGACGTTTATGGCACATAGGCCGGATCCCGCTCTGGCATCAGGGGGGATCAAGATGACAGGTGTTTGCCCAAACCAGCAGCTGGAAGCGATGATCGCGCGTGGTGAGATCACTGCGAACCCGGATGTTATCCCGGCCCAAGTGCAGCCGGCCAGCCTTGATCTGCGTTTGGGAACAGTGGCTTATCGGGTGCGTGCCTCGTTCCTGGCAGGCGAAGGACGCACCGTTGCAGATCGTCTGGCTGAGTTCGAGATGCATCGCATCGACATCACCGACGGCGCGGTTCTGGAAAAAGGCTGCGTTTATCTGGTGCCCCTGATGGAAGCGCTTGCGCTGCCCGGCGATGTCAGCGCCGTGGCCAACGCCAAAAGCTCGACCGGGCGGCTGGACCTGTTGACCCGCACCATCACCGATGGCGGCACCGAGTTTGACCGGGTGCCCGCAGGTTATACCGGCCCGCTTTATGCAGAGATCTGTCCGCGCTCTTTTTCGGTGCTGGTGCGCCCCGGCATGCGGCTGAATCAGATCCGTTTCCGCAAGGGTCAGGCTGTTCTGAGCGACGCCGAACTGACCGCGTTGCATGGACAGACGCCGTTGGTCGACGGGCCAGCCGTCATTCAGGACGGCCTGGGGTTCTCGGTCGATCTGCGGCTGCCCGACACCGATCTGGTCGGTTATCGCGCCAAACCCCATACCGGGGTGATCGATCTGGACCGGATCGGCGAATACGACCCGCAGGAATATTGGGAGGAGGTGCGCACCAAGGACGGGCGCATCATCCTTGACCCCGGTGCGTTCTACATCCTCGTCAGCCGCGAGGCGGTGCATATCCCACCAATGTACGCCGCAGAAATGGCCCCATATCTGGCCATGGTGGGTGAGTTCCGTGTGCATTACGCCGGGTTCTTCGACCCGGGTTTCGGTCATGCCGAAGCGGGCGGTGCCGGATCACGTGGTGTGCTGGAAGTACGCTGCCATGAGGCGCCCTTTGTGCTTGAGCACGGACAGGTCGTTGGGCGGCTGGTTTATGAGAAGATGGCTGAGATGCCGACGCAGCTATATGGCGCAGGCATTGCTTCGAACTATCAGGGTCAGGGCCTGAAATTGTCCAAGCATTTCAAGGCTGTTGGTTGATCCTCAGAACTTCATGAACCTGCGCATCTGGCGGGTCATCTGCTTCATCTGATTGGCGTTCTGTTTCTGGCGCGCGGCGGTGTCATGCATCTGGCGGTCAGCTTCCGGGTTGCCCGGGGTCTCTGACTGATCCGGTTTGCGTCCCACTCGGCTTGCCAGATCGATCCCCTTGTTGACCCCATGGTTCACAAGGCGACGGGTCACTTGGCGCACGATCATGTCGA
This sequence comes from Ruegeria sp. C2, assembly GCF_056537765.1. Classification (NCBI taxonomy): domain Bacteria; kingdom Pseudomonadati; phylum Pseudomonadota; class Alphaproteobacteria; order Rhodobacterales; family Roseobacteraceae; genus Ruegeria; species Ruegeria sp. C2. Next base: position 1,165,789 of record NZ_JBQFRZ010000001.1, read on the forward strand.
TGATCCGATTGGCATTCATTGGCTCAACTCCGTTTCCTGCACTCTACAATAGACACGTTCTGCGGCAACAAAAGGGCTGACCGATCACTCTTCCTCGAACAGCTCTGTCTGATCTTCGTCCTCGTCTGCTTCCTGCCCCTCGCCCAGAGGCACGGTGCCGGGCGGAGGCCGGTTTTCCAGCAACCCTGCGGCGCGCAGCTCTTTCAGGCCCGGCAAGTCGCGGGCATTCTCCAAGCCGAAATGATCCAGAAACTCGGGCGTCACCACAAAGGTCACCGGACGACCCGGCGTCATGCGGCGTCGACCTAGCCTGATCCACTCCATTTCAAGAAGCTGATCGATGGTGCCACGCGAGACGGAAACACCGCGGATTTCCTCGATCTCGGCCCGCGTGCAGGGCTGGTGATAGGCGACGATCGCCAGCGTTTCGATTGCGGCCCGGCTCAGCTTGCGGGTCTCAACTGTTTCCTTCTGCATTAGAAAGCCCAGATCGGGTGCGGTACGGATCGCCCAAGCCTCGCCCACTCGTACGACACGCACACCACGTCCTTCATAGCGCTTCTGAAGCGATTCAACGGCTTGCGCGGCATTGCTGCCATGGGGCATCCGCGCTTCAAGATCGGCAATCGTCACCGGCTCGGCGCTGGCAAACAGCACAGCTTCGACCATCCGCTCTTGCTCGGCCAGCGGAGGTGCTTCGAACAGCGTACCTGTCTCTTCGGGTGCGTCACTCACGTGTTTCGGTCCTCTTACGCAGATGGATCGGGGCAAAGGTCTCGCTTTGCTTGATCTCCATATGTCCTTCTTTCACCAGCTCAAGCGAGGCTGCGAAGGTTGCAGCCGTGGCCGAGCGTCGCCGCACCGGGTCGGCATCCCAGCCTTCGGGCAGATAAGTCTCCATGTCCGTCCAGGCACCGGCAAAGCCAATCAGGGGTCGCATCCGCTCCAACGCTTGTTCCATCGTAAAGACGGCGTCGCGGTCCATTACGAAGGGGCGGAACTCGTCGCGCGTGCGGATACGCGCATAGCCCTGCATCAGGTCCAGCAGCGTGGCGGAGTAGGTCACGGTGCGAATGCGGGTGACATCCTCGCCCTGCCCGCGCTTGAAGAAATCGCGACCCAACTGATCACGCGCCATCAGCCGTGCGGCGGCATCACGCATAGCCTGCAGGCGTTCCAACTGGAACGCGAGGTGCGCCGCCAGTTCCTCACCCGACGGCCCTTCATCATCCGGATCGGGGGGTAACAGCAAACGGGATTTGAGAAAGGCCAGCCAAGCCGCCATCACCAGGTAGTCGGCGGCCAGTTCGATCCGCAGCTGCCGTGCCTTTTCGACGAAGGTCAGATATTGCTGCGCCAGCGCCAGAACCGAGATTTTGCGCAGGTCCACCTTTTGCGTCCGCGACAGGGTCAGCAGCACATCCAACGGGCCTTCGAACCCGTCGACGTCAACGATCAACGCCTCGGCGGCAAGCCGATCGGCGACCGAGACCGGGTCTTCGCTGAAAAGGTTATCCTGCATATACCTGCCCGCCCATTAGGGCAGATAGTTCCGCCTCGGCGGCTTGGATGTCAAGTTCCTGTGGCGGTTGCCGCTGAGCCAGCGCACGATCTGCGCGGGCTTGTGCTGCATCGGTCATTAATCCGGCGGCTTCGAGCACCTGCGCACGTTCTTCAAACGCCCCGTTGCAGTGCAATGCGACATCGCATCCGGCGTCCAAGGCTTGGCGAGCCAAGTCGGCGGGCGCGCCGTTGAGTGCTTTCATCGTGATATCGTCGGTCATAATCAGACCGTCGAAACCAATCCGCTCACGTATCAAGGTCATCATTCCGGCAGAAATGGTCGCGGGCCGGGGATCAATCTGATCGTAGACCAGATGAGCTGTCATTCCCATCGGCAGATCATTGAGTGCTCGGAACGGGGCAAAATCGACCACTTCCAGCGCATCCAGCGACAGGTCCACATGCGGCAGGTCGTGATGACTGTCGAGCGTCGACGGGCCGTGGCCCGGCATGTGTTTTATTACCGGCAACACGCCACCATCAAGATGCCCGGTGGCAACGGCTCGACCAACCGCAGAAACCTGTTCGGGATCAGAGCCATAGCAGCGGTTCTTCAGAAAAGCATGTGTATCGTCACGGGCCAGATCAACCATTGGCGCACAGTTGCTGTCGATCCCCAATTCCAGCAATTCATGTGCGATCAGACGATAGCGAAGATACATCGCGCGTTCGGCCTGATCTCCGGCGCGTGCGGCATGATCCAAAGGGGGCAACCATTCGCGGGCCAAGGGCGCGCGCAAGCGCTGCACGCGACCACCTTCCTGATCAATTGTGATCGGGCAATTCCGCCCGACTGCCTCGCGGAAATCGGCGCACAAAGCGCGAGTCTGATCGGCAGTTTCAATATTGCGAGCAAACAAAATGAACCCAAACGGGTTCATCTCCTTGAACAGGGCTTTTTCATCCGATGTCAGGCGTAGTCCTTCGGCATCGGTGATAACTGCTCCAAAGCTCACCGGACGGCGACCGGGATACAATCGGCGCCTTGCGCGACCAGTGCGGCGCAGAATTGACGCGAGTCGCTCAGATCATCGAACCCCATGACACGCAGGCGATAGAAGGTACGCCCACCGCTTGAGGTTTTTTGGATAACACGCTGTTTTCCATCCATATACTCGCCGAAGCGCCCATTCAGACGCGCCCATTCGGCCTGCGCTACATCGGAACTTTCATAAGCGCCGAGTTGAGCCAACCGCGTGCCTTTGGACAGAGTGTCGGGATCGACATCCAACCCAACCGCTGCCTTCACGGCAGCGTTGATCGCCGCCTCGGTGGCGCTGTTGGATGAAATCGAGCTGGGCGTGGCTCGGGCCGGACGTACCTGCGGGCGCAGCGACCGGCGCACGCCCGGCAGCGCGGCAATCGCCGGGTCAGGCTGTTGTGCGGCATAATCAACCGGATCAATCGCGGGCTCTTCTTCAGGCGTGACCAGCGCGGCGAGTTGCATGTTCTGCTCTTCGCCCTGCTCAGGCTGGGTTTCGGCGGCAAGCCCTTCGACCAGTGCATTCACGACGGCCTGATCGGTGGTAGGTTCTTCGATCACTTGCACGGCGTTTGTCGCCTCAAGCGCAGCCATAGGCGTGTCTTCGTCGGTCAACGACACAGGGCGCGGGGCAAGGATCAGGCGATCCGCCGGGGGGGCTGCAGTTCCAACTGCGGCCACAGCGTTCACAGCCAGACCCTGATGATCGGCAGGCGTGCCACCCGGGTTCTCGGGCTGCACGCGCATGGGCCCTTCGGCAGCCCGCACAACCGGCACGCCGCTGACGTCGCGCATGATCAATTGATAACCCCAGACGCCAACGCCTGCGACCAGTGCCAGAGACGCAACCGCCCCAAGCACATTGACAATGCGACCCAACCCTGCGCCTGCGCGCGGGGCCTCGTCATAGCCATAGCTTTCGTCGGGATAGCCATACGCATCTTCAGGATGCGTTTGATTCGAGTAATGCATCTGCTCGGGGCTTGCCTGCCCCGAGTAATCGTAACGTGCCATATCCGCCTCACCGCCCGTTTCGCGCCTTAAAAAGTGGCGCGCGGGTCATTTCTTGCCTACCTCAGACCGGCGGTTCGGGCGATATTGTTTACCGCATCTCCTGCGCCGGGGTAACGCCAAGAATACCCAAGCCCGCTGAAATCACAACAGAAACAGCGCGCGCCAATGCGATTTTCGACTGGCTTGTGGCAACATCGCCATCCTGAATAAAGCGAAGCTGGGTTTCGTCGTTGCCCTTGTTCCACAGCGCGTGAAAATCCCCAGCCAATTCATAGAGATAGAAGGCAACCCGATGCGGTTCGTTGGTACGCGCCGCGATTTCAACCAGACGTGGCCATTCTGCCAGCTTCTTGGCCACGGTCAGCTCAGAGGCGTGGTCAATCTTGCCCAAATCGGCCCCGACAAGGGCGGCGTCATCGGCAGCAATCCCGGCCTCAGCAGCACGGCGAAGGACGCTCATGACCCGGGCATGGGCGTATTGAACGTAGAACACCGGGTTCTCTCGGCTCTGTTCCAGCACCTTATCGAAATCGAAATCCAGCGGCGCGTCGTTCTTGCGAGTCAGCATCACAAAACGGGTCACATCAGGCCCGACCTGATCGACCACATCGCGCAGCGTAACAAAGTTCCCGGCGCGTTTGGACATCTTGAAGGGCTCGCCGTTCTTCCACAGCTTCACCAACTGAGTCAGCTTGATATCCAGCGGTACTTTGCCATCAGACAGCGCCGACACAGCAGCTTTCATCCGCTTCACATAGCCTCCGTGATCCGCGCCGAATACGTCGATCAGAGCGTCAAAGCCACGGCTTACCTTGTCGTAGTGATAAGCGATATCCGGTGCAAAATAGGTCCAGCTGCCGTCCGATTTCTTGACCGGGCGGTCGACATCATCGCCATGCTCGGTCGATTTGAACAGGGTTTGCTCGCGCGGCTCCCAATCTTCGGGTTTCTTGCCTTTGGGAGGCTCCAGCACGCCTTCATAGATCAGGCCCTTATCGGTCAGCGACTGCAGCGCAGCCTCAATCCGGCCCGTGCCATAGAGCGATTTCTCCGAGAAGAACACATCCATCTCGACGCCCAGCGCCTTAAGGTCAGCCCGGATCAGGTCCATCATTGCGTCGGTCGAAAACTCGCGCAGCTCTTCCAGCCACTCGCTTTCCGGCTTGTCAATCAGGCTGTCGCCGTATTTCTCCTTCAGCGCCTCACCGATCGGGATCAGGTAATCGCCGGGATACAGCCCCTCGGCGATCTCAGGGCTCAGCCCGTTGGCTTCGCGATACCGCTCATAGGCCGAACGCGCCAGCACATCCACCTGCGCGCCGCCATCGTTGATGTAGTATTCGCGGGTCACATCATGGCCCGAATAGGCCAGCAGGCTTGCCAGCGCATCGCCGAACACCGCGCCCCGCGTGTGGCCCACATGTAGCGGCCCGGTTGGATTGGCCGAGACATACTCGACATTCACCTTCTGCCCATGCCCCATGGTTGAGCGCCCATAGTCCGTGCCCGTCTCAAGCACCGCCGCCAGAACGCCCTGCCAAACCGACGGCGCAAGACGCAGGTTCAGGAAGCCCGGCCCTGCCACCTCAGCACTGGTGATCCGTTCATCTGCCGCCAGCTTTCCGGCCAGTACGTCAGCAATGTCGCGCGGCTTCATCTTCGCCGGTTTTGCCAGCACCATGGCCGCGTTGGTCGCCATGTCTCCATGCGCGGCATCGCGCGGCGGTTCGACCGCCACGTTGTCAAAGCTCAACCCCTCAGGCAGCGCACCTTCGGACTGCATCTGCGCCAGCGCGTCCAGTACAAGGCCGCGGATCTCGGAAAACAGGTTCATTTCGGATGTCCTTTTGCTTGTCGCGGGGTTTACCACGCAAACCGCCAAGGTCAATGGACGCCTAAAGTTTGCGCTTGGATTAACCGCGAACAGGGCTAAGGTCGAAAAAAAAGCTGACTGGAGCCCTTTGATGCGCCTCACCCTGCCCTTTGCCCTGTTGCTGACTACCGCCTTGCCCAGCTGGGCCGAAATGCCCTCGCCACAGGGCCATATATTGCTGACGCTTGGTGGCGCCGTCACCGAAACCAACCTGCCCCCACGAGGTGAAGATGTCGGCGGACTGCTCGGCTACCTCGAAGTTACACATACTGGCGCCTCAGGCTTTGATGCGGCGATGCTGGACGGGCTGGAGCAGATCGAGATCACCATCCCCTACGGCCCCCCAGACAACCAGCGTGATTATACCTTCTCAGGGCCTCTGCTGTCTGACGTGATGGCGATGGCCGGGGCCGAGGGCAAATCTGCCCTACCCATGGCGCTGGACGGCTACCAGGCGGAAATCCCATGGCAAAGCATCGAAACGCACCGACCCATCGTGGCCACCCATGCAGATGGTGCGCCCATGGGCATCGGCGGTTACGGCCCTACCATGATCGTTTTCCCGGCTACGGATGACGCGGAATTGGCCCAAACGCAGGCCAGCCAGCAGGTCTGGGCCATCGCCTATATCGCGATCGAGTGATCTCCGGTCAGTCGGGCATGATCCTGCAGCGCAAACCTGTCGGTCATGCCCGCGATGTAATCTGAAACGATCCGGGCCAAAGCAGTTTCATCGGTTGCCGCCTCGATATCGCGATGCCAATGTCGCGGCATTTGCTTCGGATCGTTCAGATAGATCGGGAACAATTCCTCAACCACTTTGCTCACCTTGGCGCGCACTTGCATCACGCTGGGTGCGCGGTACATACGCGAAAAGAGGAATGCCCGGATCTGCTTGAGCTGCATCCACAGCGCATCCGAGAATTGAATGACCGGATAACCCAGATGTCTGATCTCTTCGACCGTCTGTGCCCCCGAAGCCGAGATCAGCCCGCGCGACGTGTCGATCACGTCCGAGACCATCACACCAAAGACCCGCCGCAATGCCTCGTGCCTGCGGCGGTAAGCGTCCAGATCTGGATATTTAGCATCCACATCAGCGAAACAGGCATCGATTATGGGAAGCTGCTGGATATCCTCATCGCTGAACAGTCCCGCGCGCAACCCATCAAACAGATCGTGATTGTTGTAAGCTATATCATCTGAAAGCGCGGCCACCTGCGCCTCAGCACTCGCATGTGTATGGAGTTCGAGATCAAAGCCCTGATTGCATTCAGCCAAAGCCCAGGGCAACTCGCCAACCACAGGTCCATTGTGCTTGGCGATACCTTCCAAACACTCCCAAGTCAGGTTGCACCCGTCGAACTCGGCATAGTGACGCTCAAGCTTGGTCACGATCCGAATGGCCTGAGCGTTATGATCGAAGCCGCCATACGGCGCCATCAGCGCATGAAGCGCATCCTCGCCTGTATGCCCGAACGGTGTATGACCCAGATCATGCGCCAGTGCCACAGCCTCTGTCAGTTCCGGGTTCAAGCCCAGCGCACCAGCAATGGTCCGCGCGACTTGCGCCACTTCAATCGAGTGGGTCAAGCGTGTGCGGTAGCTGTCTCCCTCATGTTCCACAAATACTTGTGTCTTATGCTTGAGGCGCCGAAACGCGCTGGCATGAATGATCCGGTCGCGGTCGCGCTGAAAGCACGACCGAAAGCTGCTCTCTTCCTCCGGCACAAGCCGCCCCCTTGCGCGGCCCGGATCCGAGGCAAAACCCGCTCTTTCCAAAGGTCTTGTCCTTGTCGCCTGTCTTCAGGTTTCATATATTGTACTGCGCTGAGGAAATAAACCTTTGGAGACCGGCATGAATCTGCCCCCAACCGTCACAGATCGCGCCTTCGATCGCCTGGCCGAAATCGGCGCTGCAGATCAGGGCCAAGCCCTGCGCGTCGCGGTTGAAGGTGGCGGATGTTCCGGTTTTCAATATGAAATCGCACTGGACACTCCGAAAGACGACGACCTGATCCTCGAAGGCAAGGGCCAGAAAGTCATCGTCGACGCGATCTCACTGCCGTTTCTGGAAAACGCGGTGATAGATTTCACCCAGGAACTGATCGGTGCACGGTTTGTGATCGAAAACCCGAACGCCACCTCGTCCTGCGGCTGTGGCACATCATTTTCGATGTAAGCTCGCGCGAGGGGCTGGCCCCTCGCTTCCCACCGTCTCGACTTGCCGTTCGCCCGGTTCTGCGCGATAGGTTGCCATAAGGCTGTCGGAGGATCGCGCATGAAAATCGCCACGTTCAACATCAATGGCATCAAGGCGCGGGCTGAGGCTCTGCCCCGTTGGCTGGATGACGCGCAACCGGATATCGTACTCTTGCAAGAGATCAAATCGGTGGACGAGAACTTCCCGCGCGAAATGTTCGAAGAGCGCGGTTATAATGTCGAAACCCACGGACAGAAGAGTTTCAATGGTGTTGCGATCCTATCTAAGTTCCCGCTTGAAGATGTGACGCGAGGCTTGCCGGGCGACGACGAGGACGAACAAGCGCGTTGGATTGAGGCGACGGTGGTGGGTAATCGGGCCCTTAGAATTTGTGGCCTCTATCTGCCAAACGGGAACCCGGTTCCGGGCCCTAAATACGATTATAAGCTTGCGTGGATGCAGCGGCTATACGACCGGGCGCGCGCGCTTCTTGCCTCGGAAGAGCCCGCTTTGATGGCCGGTGACTACAACATAATTCCGCAAGCGGAGGATGCCAAAAGGCCCGAGGCCTGGCGTGAGGACGCTCTGTTTCGACCTGAAAGCCGTGCGGCGTTTCGGAAAATCCTAAATCTTGGTTTCACAGAGGCATTTCGTGCCCGAACTCAAGGGCCGGGTCACTATTCGTTCTGGGACTATCAGGCTGGCGCCTGGAACCGGAATGACGGTATTCGGATCGACCATTTCCTGCTGACACCGCAAGCGGCTGATCTGATGCGCGACTGCCAGATAGATGCCGAAGTGCGTGGGCATGAAAAGCCGTCAGATCACGTACCGGTCTGGGTCGACCTCGACCTCTGACGGTCACGCCGTCGCGTCGTAGGCGTAGATCCAATCATATTTACGTGACAGCCTCGGGCCAATCACCGAGAGCGCCGCTTGCGCCGCCAGACGCATCGGGCCGCGCAAATGGAAATTGCGTGCATTCGCATTTGCGGCGGCCACCACCTGTCTGGCCCGTGGTCGGCGCTTAGCCTCATAGGCGGACAAAGCCTGCGCCACGCCGGATTGTTCCTCAAACGCGCGGATCAGAACCCACGCGTCTTCCAGCGCCAAACAAGCACCTTGCGCCATGAACGGAAGGGTTGGGTGCGCAGCATCGCCGAGCAATGCCAGACGACCATTCTGCCAGCTTCGGGCAACTGGGCGCAGGAACAGCGCCCATAGATGCACCTCATCCACCTGGTTCAACAGATCGCGAACCGGCCCTCCGAAATCGGCAAACCGCGTGCGCAGGTCGTCCGGATCACCCTCACGTCGCCAGCCTTCCTCGCGCCAATCCGAACGTTCTTCGATAGCGACGATATTCATCAGGCTCTGATCCCGCAGCGGATAACTGACCACGTGACGGCCAGGGCCCATCGTCAGCGAGGCGCGTGGGGTCTCGGTGCGTTCGGAACAGGGCACGGTCGCGCGCCATGCGATTTGATGGGTAAACTCCGGTGTCTCGGGGCCATTTAACAACGGGCGGATCACGCTGCGGCCACCATCGGCGACGATGGCGCATTCGGCGCGCAGCCTTTCGCCCGAGGCCAGAACAACCTCGGCCTCTCCGGGATGTTTGCGGACCTCGGTAACGCGCGTACCCAGACGGATGTTTACCCCTGCCCGCTCAGCCGCCTTGTGCAGAAGGTCCAGGAGATCGGCCCGGTGATAATAATAGGTAGCCCCCGCCGCAGGCCCGGCAACCCGACTAATCACACGCCCTTTGCGATAATCCCGCAGCACCGTCCCCGCCGAGCGTTGTCCGGCCTCAGGCACGTCGCCGACCACACCCAGAGCATGCAGAACCACCATGCCGTTCGCGCTGATCTGCAGGCCTGCCCCAACCTCGGTAAGTTCAGGAGCCTGTTCGAACACCGTCACTTGCGCACCGCGCTGACGCAGCGCCAGAGCCGCGGCCAGCCCGCCGATGCCACCACCGATGACGCAGAAATTCAGACCCTTGATATTCATGCCTCCGCCATAACGCAAAAACGCCGGAGTGGAAGACCCCGGCGTTTGATGTTTCTGTCTATTTCCAGCGATCAATCGTCGCGGTGAACCTTTTCGCGGCGCTCGTGACGCTCTTGTGCCTCAAGCGTCATGGTCGCAATCGGACGCGCATCCAGACGTTTGAGCGAGATCGGATCACCGGTTTTCTCGCAATACCCGTATTCCCCCTCATCGATCCGACGCAGGGCCGAGTCGATCTTGGCGACCAGCTTGCGCTGACGATCCCGGGTGCGCAGTTCCAGCGCACGATCGGTTTCTTCGCTGGCGCGGTCGGCGACATCCGGAATGTTGCGGGTATTGTCCTGCAGCCCTTCGATCGTATCGCGGCTACCTGCCAAAAGCTCGTTTTTCCAATCCAGCAGCTTGCGACGAAAATACTCAAGCTGACGATCATTCATGAAAGGCTCATCTTCGGCCGGACGGTAATCCTCCGGCAGAAAAACTTCCTGCTTCATTGTTGCTCCCTCGGTATGGGCTGAAACGTCGGTAGCGGTTGTATCACCTGACATTCGGCACCCCCTTCTGCGGAGCGTGTATCCGACCACGTCAGGAATGTCACTATGCAAACGTGTTACCCGACGCGCCGTCGCTCCGGCATGTCTAAATATGAGACCACTAACAACAAAAGCTAAATTCTTTGTGGAAGGAACCGGGCAATTTCCGGGCAGGTTCAACCGCAAGCTTAATGAAGCATCGACGAATCACTTCAAAGCCCGGATCGCAGCGTCGCGACGCTGCGATCCGGGTTGTCAAAAATGTCGCCTCTCTGTAACCCGGATTGAATATTGCTCCACTACATGAGGGTCACATGACCGCACGCTTCCAAGGCACCGCCGAATACGTCGCCACCGACGACCTGAATATTGCCGTGAACGCTGCCGTGACGCTGGAGCGCCCGCTGCTGGTCAAGGGCGAACCCGGCACTGGCAAGACCGAGCTGGCCAAGCAGGTGGCAGGCGCGCTTGGGCTGACGATGATCGAATGGAACGTGAAATCCACAACCCGCGCGCAGCAGGGTCTGTATGAATATGATGCGGTCAGCCGCCTGCGCGACAGCCAGTTGGGTGAAGAGCGTGTGCACGATGTCTCGAACTACATCCGCAAGGGCAAGCTCTGGCAGGCGTTTGAAGCTGATGAAAAGGTCGTCCTGCTGATCGATGAGATCGACAAGGCCGATATCGAATTCCCCAACGACCTGCTGCAGGAACTCGATAAGATGGAGTTCCATGTCTACGAGACCGGCGAGACGATCAGGGCCAGGAACCGCCCTATCGTGATCATCACCTCGAACAACGAAAAGGAACTGCCCGACGCCTTCCTGCGTCGCTGTTTCTTCCACTACATCCGTTTCCCGGATGAGGCCACCATGCGCCGCATTGTCGAGGTACATCACCCCGGCATTAAGGATGCGCTGCTGACCACAGCCCTGACGCAGTTCTACGAGATCCGCGAGACGCAAGGGCTGAAGAAAAAGCCTTCGACTTCGGAGGTGTTGGATTGGCTCAAGCTGCTGCTGGCCGAGGATCTGACGGCAGAAGACCTCAAGCGTGATGGGGCCAATGCCCTGCCCAAACTGCATGGCGCACTTCTGAAGAACGAACAGGACGTGCATCTGTTCGAACGCCTTGCATTTATGGCGCGCAGCAAACGCTGAACACATGAACATCCGGTGATCACGGCTTGCCTTCCGCGGGGCCGGATGTCAGCATTGCAACAACCAAAGCCCGGCATGTAAACGGGCCCCGCAGAGCAGGAAATCCGAAAATGTCGACCGTCCCCATCATCCGCCCTTTGCGCCCCGACGACCGGGCGGCGTGGGCCGAGATGTGGCGCGACTATCTGGCATTCTATGAGTCCGAGGTCTCGGAGGAGGTCTATGACACCACCTTCACTCGCCTCTTAGGTGATGATCCGCAAGACTTTTCCTGCTTTGTGGCCGAGCTGGACGGCAGGCTGGTGGGGCTGACCCACTATCTGTTTCACCGCCATGCCTGGAAGGTCGAACGCGTCTGCTATCTGCAGGACCTCTATGCCCGCCCCGAGGCGCGCGGCACCGGTGTAGGGCGTGCGCTGATTCAGGCGGTTTATGACGAAGCTGACCGGCAACAAGCGCCGAACGTCTATTGGCTGACGCAGGAATTCAATCACACCGCGCGCCAGCTTTACGACCGCATCGGCAAATTAACGCCGTTTCTGAAGTATCAACGACCATGAAGCGTCTGGGTGCAGCCCTCCTGCTGGCGGCTCTCTCCGCCTGTACCTCGGTCGACCGGATCGAGCTGCCGACGCGCATCAAGGTGATCGAGGAGGCGTTGCCCCCGTCCAAGACGTTTGGCACCGCCCGCCCCGGCGCGCCTGCCCGGTCCAACAAGAACATCGCGGCGGATTTCCTATCGCTGCATTTCGCTCTGGAAAGCGGTGCTGAACTGCCGGTCTTCACCCGGTTCGAAGGCCCAATCACCGTGCGACTGACCGGAACGCCTCCGCCTTCGATGCAGACCGACCTCAGCCGCCTGCTGACCCGGCTGCAGCGTGAGGCGCGGATCGACATCCGCCAGATCCCGGAAGGTCAGGCGAGCATCACCATCGAAGCAGTCAGTCAAAAGCAAATCCGTCGTATCCTGCCGCAAGCGGCATGTTTCGTGGTGCCCAATGCCTCAAGCCTGGAAGAATACCGCCGTGATCGACGCAAAAGCAAAAGCAACTGGACCGAGTTGCGCAGCCGCGAGCGGATCGGGATCTTCATCCCCTATGACGCCAGCCCGCAGGAAGTTCGCGACTGCCTGCATGAAGAGCTGGCCCAGGCGCTCGGTCCGCTGAACGATCTATATCGCCTGCCGGATTCGGTGTTCAACGACGACAATTTCCACACCGTGTTAACCGGGTTCGACATGCTGATCTTGCGCACGGCCTATGCGCCCGAACTGCAAAGCGGCATGACCCAGGAACAGGTTGCGGCAGTCCTGCCCGGCGTACTCAGCCGACTGAACCCGCGCGGCGACCGGATTGCCCCGCAACCTGTGACCGAGACGCCTCGCGCCTGGATCAACGCCGTACAACGTGCTTTGGGATCCGGCTCAGGCTCGGCCAAGCGGGTCAAAGCCGCAGAAGAAGCCGCCCGGATCGGCAAGCAGCAAGGCTGGACCGATCACCGCCGTGCCTACCCGCATTATCTGCTGGGCCGCATGGGGCAGTTCGATGATCCAGATGCGGCGCAACTGCAATATGCGCTGGCTCTGAAGTATCTCGACGCCACCCCCGGGACCGAAGTGCAGCGGGCGCATGTGACTGCGCAGACCACTGCCTTCGCACTGGCGCAAGGCCAAGGTGAAGACGCGCTGCCTGAATTAAACGATGCCATCAAGGTCATGACAAAGGCCGAAAATGCGGCCTTGCTTGCCACTTTGCTGTTACTAAAGTCCGAGGCCCTGCGACAGTCGGGACAAATCGATCAGGCACGCACCGTCAGACTGGACAGCATTGGGTGGGCGCGCTACGGCTTCGGCTCGGATTTGGTGGTGCGCTCGGTGTCGGAAGGTCTTGCACAGGCGTCCACCGCAAACACGGGTGGATAACTGCAGATGGTAGTGGTTCTGGGCATGGCGATTCTGGGCGCGATTTTGGGTGCCCGGGCCGCGCGCAAACGCAACGGCAGCGGCGCGGATATGGCGCAATATGCCGCCGGTTACGGCATCGCTTTTGCCCTGCTGGGTCTGATCATCTCATTGATTCTGGTTCGCATGGTCTAGACCTATGTTCCTGCCCTTCTTCGAAAACCTCCGCAAAGCTGGCATTCCCGTATCCCTGCGCGAATACCTGACCTTTCTGGAAGGCATGAAGAAAGGGCTGGCGACCTATGACGTCGAAGCGTTCTACTACCTCGCCCGCGTGTCGATGGTGAAGGACGAACGCAATATCGACAAGTTCGACCGCGCCTTTGCGGCCAGTTTCGAGGGCCTGAACGAGATCAGCTTTGATCAGGTCCTAGAAGCCGTCGATATTCCGGCGGATTGGCTGGCAAAGATGGCCGAAAAGCACCTCAGCGCCGAAGAAAAGGCAGAGATTGAGGCGCTCGGCGGGTTCGACAAGCTGATGGAGACGTTGCGCGAGCGGCTGAAAGAGCAGCAAGGCCGTCACCAAGGTGGCAACAAATGGATCGGCACCGCCGGAACCTCGCCCTTTGGTGCCTATGGTTACAACCCCGAAGGCGTGCGCATCGGCCAGAAGGAAAGCCGCCACCAGCGCGCTGTGAAGGTTTGGGACAAACGCGAGTTTCGCAATCTCGATGATACGGTCGAGCTGGGCACCCGCAACATCAAGGTTGCTCTGAAACGCCTGCGGCGTTGGGCGCGCGAAGGTGCTGCCGAAGAACTGGACCTGGACGGCACCATCCGCGCCACGGCCGAACACGGTTATCTCGACGTCAAAACCCGCCCTGAGCGTCACAACGCCGTCAAAGTGCTGCTGTTTCTGGACGTCGGCGGTTCGATGGACCCGCATATCAAGGTGGTCGAAGAACTGTTCTCCGCCGCCCGGACCGAGTTCAAGCATCTGGAATATTACTACTTCCACAACTGCCTTTACGAAGGCGTCTGGCGCGACAACCGCCGCCGCTGGGACCAGCAGACACCGACACATGAGGTTCTGCGCACCTATGGCCCGGATTACAAATGCATCTTTGTCGGCGACGCCTCAATGAGCCCCTATGAGATCGCCTATCCCGGCGGTGCCAATGAGCACTGGAACCAGGAAGCCGGTCAGGTCTGGCTGCAGCGCGCACGCGAGCAGTGGACGTCGAACCTCTGGATCAATCCGGTGCCCGAGAAGTATTGGGAGTACACCCATTCGGTCAGCATGATCCGGGAGATTTTCGAGGATCGCATGGTGCCCATGACGCTGGCCGGGCTGGAACAGGGCATGCGAGAACTGACACGTTAAGCCTTGCTGGACGCCGAATTGGCCCGATATCAGAAACAATCGATTCATATTCTGGTAATCCACGTCCCACAATGCTCGCATCAGAGACAATCGTTGTAAAATTCTCTGCCCCACGCGAATTCGTGATATAAAAAGAAAATGGTTGAGGCTGGGGGGCTGAGATGACCAATTCTAAACTGCTCAAGATTCTGACTTCCGTATTGACCATTACCGCGTTGGTTCTTGCATCTGGCGCTGTCGCCACTTTCGCACTGGCACCAGACGCTGCTTATGCGAAGAGTGACAAAAGCAACGGGAACGGCAAGGGACGCGGCGGCAAGGGTAACTCTGGAAAAGGCAATAAAGGCGGAGACAAAGGGAAATCCGGCAAAGGTCAGGGCGCCAAAAGCGCTGGGAAAGATACTGGTAAGGCTAAATCCAGAACCATACGCTCGAACAAGGCATTTGGCTTTGGCAAGAAGCATAAGAAGCAGAAAACCAAGCCCCAACGGTCAGCCAAAAACAAAGGCCAGAACGGCAAGGTTCAAAAAACCACGCTCGCCGGGCTGGGGCGAGAATTCAAACGCGATGTCGAGCAACTCTTTGGCAAACGCGTGCGAGCGAAATCCACATCGGGCGCGAACCGTACAAAAAAAACTCACCGCAAGGCGTCCGTTGCTCCGGTCGAGTATTCTCCTCGTCCGGTTGCGCGTACGGATTATCAGTCTAAGCCCCATAATGGGAAGAGATCCGACAAACGTCAGTATCGCGATCCACTTGTTGCAGCGATCACCGATCCCTATGGCTCGGACAAGCTGCGAAACCTGAATGCGTCCAAGGCGGCGGCCCCGGCGTTCCGCAACGCCTCACCCAATAGCAATGTGGGCAAGATCGCAACCTATCAGGCCGCGGCGGAAACCTACTATAATCTGCGCGGAGACCTCTATGAGGCACGCCGCGAACTGCGTGACCTGAACGAGAGCTATGATGGCCGAAGCAGCGAAGACATCGCTGATGATATCGACGCACTTGATCCCACAGACCCGAATTACGATGACGACCTCAGCGCATTTGAGGACGAACTACGCGATGCAGAAGCCTATGAGGAGGCGCGTGACGATCTGCGGGCAGATGTGAGGGATCTGAGATACGAAACCCGCGATGCTCTGCAGGATGCAGAAACCGCGTTCTTTGACGCGTCGAAAGGGCGGACGTTGACTAACGGAACGCTGGAAGAGTTCCATGGATATCTCGATCTGCCGCAGCCGGGTTATCGGCACAAGGACGGGGCGACGATCCAGCCGGTGCCGTACGATCCCGGTAACTACGACTATTCGGTCGAAAAGAATATCTACGAAGAAACTGATTACCGGCTGCACTATGGCAATCGATATTCCGATCGAAAGAAGGGCCGCTACCGCTATTACCGTGATCCGCTTGTTGCAGCGATCACCGACCCCTATGGCTCGGACAAGCTACGAAACCTGAATGCGTCCAAGGCGGCGACCCCAGCGTTCCGCAACGCCTCACCCAATAGCAATGTGGGCAAGATCGCGACCTATCAGGCCGCGGCGGAAACCTACTATAATCTGCGCGGAGACCTCTATGAGGCACGCCGCGAACTGCGTGACCTGAACGAGAGCTATGATGGCCGAAGCAGTGAAGACATCGCTGATGATATCGACGCACTTGATCCCACAGACCCGAATTACGATGACGACCTCAGCGCATTTGAGGACGAACTACGCGATGCGGAAGCCTATGAGGAGGCGCGTGACGATCTGCGGGCGGATGTGAGGGATTTGAGAACGGACACCTTGGTTGCAGAGAAAGAGGCTGAACATGCGTTTTTCGAGGCTTCAAAGGGCGCGGTTTTGACCAAGCAGTCTCTCTCCGAGTTTCACTCGAACCTTCAGTTGCCATCGCCTAGCCGGTAGCATTGGACTGCGTAACACCCTCTAATCGGGGTTAAGTTGGGAATAGCGGCTTGCCTCTATAAGGCGGGCCGCCCATATCTAAGCCATGCTTCGCCTCACCCCGATCCTGCTGGCCATTGCCTATGCCGTTGCGATGTACCGGATTTCCGTCTGGCGCACCCATCGTGAACTGGATGCCAAGTCAACCGAATTGGCAGATCCTGCGCTCAAGCGCATGACAGACAGATTGGCAGCCGCGTTGGAGATTGATCGGGTGCCCGTCTATATTTACGAGATCGATCCGGTGAACGGGCTGGCCGCACCGGACGGGCGTATTTTCATCACGCGCGGGTTCTATCGCAAGTTTCGCAATGGTGAAGTCTCGGCCGAAGAGATGGCCAGTGTGATCGCGCATGAGCTGGGGCATGTGGCTTTGGGGCATGCACGGCGGCGGATGATCGATTTTTCCGGCCAGAACGCGATGCGGGCGGCGCTGATGATGTTGCTGAACCGGTTCATTCCCTTCATCGGCGCGTGGATTGCGAATATGCTGACGCACCTACTGGCCTCGCGCCTGTCGCGTGGGGATGAGTATGAGGCGGATGAGTATGCCGCTGCCTTGCTAACTAAGGCTGGGATCGGGATCGGGCCGCAGAAATCGCTGTTTCACAAGCTTGAGGAACTGACGGAGCAGCGCGCCGGCGTGGTTCCGGCCTGGTTGATGAGCCATCCTAAGACGGATGAACGGATCGCAGCGCTAGAGGTGCTTGAGCAGCGTTGGAGATCGGGTCGATAAGTTCGGATGCGAGGGTCCAGCTCCGCCATCAGATGAAGAAAGACCCCCGTCAGATTGTGAGGGCTTTGCCGAGGCGCGGGAGACGGGCTTTTTTCATCAAGGCGCGCAGGGTCCATTGATCGCCAGAAAGACGATTGGCCTCGGCCAGAACAGCGGCTGCGATGGCGGCGATGCCCTCTGGATCTTCCAACCAAAAACTGTGGAGCAGCCCGTCGGGATCGCGACGATTGAGACCTTCTTCCGCCAGCAGATGTTTGGGAAAGTCCTTTGCATTCACGGTAACAATGACATCGGCGGAACTGTCGACGGCGGTTGCGAGAACGTGGATATCGGCGGCATCCGGCAGCCAGAGGCGTTTTTCCAATCCTGACGCTGCAGGATGTTCGGCCTTGGGCCATTGTGATTGGGTCAAGGCAATTTCAGCACGGGCCTGTGTTTCGCCCATTGGTCCGATCTTGCGGGCGGCACGCGCCCATTCTTCGAGGATTCGCGCGGACCAGATCGGCTGGAAATGGCCGAGCTTAGCGGCGCCCAACAGCATCTCTCGCATCACCGTAGGATAGATGACGCATGTGTCGAGAACGGCTTTCATAGGCGGTAGAACACGGCCTTGAGGTAACCGCTTTCGGCCAGTTGCGGCAGTTGAGGGTGGTCCGGTCCGGCAAAGCCCGTGTGGATCAGCTGTGCTTGCCGCCCTGCCCGACCGATGCCGCGTGAGGAGGCATCGCGGAAACGACCGAGGTCCGCTGCGTGGGAACAAGAGCACAGGCCCAAATAGCCCTCAGATTTCACCAGCGGCGCAGCAAGTCGCGCGATCCGTTCATAGGCGCGCAAACCAGCGTCAAGCGCCTGTTTCGAAGGTGCAAAGGCCGGTGGATCGCAGATCACCACATCGAACGTCGCGCCTTCCTCGCCCAGTTGCGTCAGAACATCGAACGCATCACCTTGGCGGGTGCTGAAACGGTCAGAGACACCTGCAGCCTCGGCCCCTTGTTCCGCCAGCGCCAGAGCGGCGGCAGAACCATCGACCGCGAGTGCTTGGGCAGCACCGCCCGCCAGCATGGCCAGACCAAAGCCGCCGACATGGCTGAACACGTCCAGCACCTGCGCCTCAGGATGCACCAGGCGGGCTGCAAAGGCGTGGTTGGGACGTTGATCGTAGAACAGGCCCGTTTTCTGACCCCCGGTCAGATCGGCCATGTAGGTCGCGCCGTTCATGGGAACCGGAAGTGGTGCTTCGGGGGCTGCTCCACGCAGGGTCTGGTTTATGTCGTCGAGTCCCTCCAGCCCTCGGGTGCGGCCGGTTGCGTTCTTCAGTACCGTGGTTACCCCGGTCACCGAGACCAGCGCATCCGTCAGGGCTTCGAGATGCGCTTCGGCCCAGGCAGCGTTGGGCTGGATGACGCAAGCGTCCCCGAACCGGTCGACAATCACGCCGGGAAAGCCGTCGGCTTCAGCGTGGATCAAGCGATAGTATGGCGCGTCAAACAGGCGTTTGCGCATCTCCAGCGCACGACGCAGCCGGGTTTCGAACCAATCTGTGTTCAGTTGGGCGTCAATGTCGCGATCCAGCACCCGGCACATGATTTTCGACTCTGGATTGACGGCGACCAGCGCAATGGGCTGCCGCTTGTCGTCTTCCAGCACCGCCAACGCTCCGGCAGCGATCTTGCGAGTGCGCCGGTCGGTCACGATGTCGTTAGCGTAGACCCATGGAAATCCATGGCGCAACCCACGCGCGTTGGCTTTGGGTTTCAGGCGAATACGGGGACGGTCGGATGAGGCGGTCATGGCGCCCTCATAGCTCTGAAGCGGCTGAGGTGAAAGCCCTCTTAGCGGTTCCGGCTGCGCCAGCCGCCACGCCGCTTCGGGGCCTGCGCCGATTGCAACCCTTCGGCCAGAACCTGCGTCATCGGATGATCGCCCGCTTGTGCGACATAGAGCGTATGCAGCGAGGTTAACGCCTCTTTCTGATCCCGGTCTTCCGGTAGGCTGAGCGCCCAATCAAGGAAGATGCTGCGGCACTCGGGCAAGGTGATGCCGTCGATGCGATAGGCTTCGCGGATCAGCCCCTTGTGATCATTCGGATCATCACTGCGCGCCATCTTTACCCTCCCTCAACCACATCGCCGATCAACGCGGCGGCGGTGACGTAACTGTCCTGCAACGCAGTCTGCAGCTCTTCGACCCGATCGAAACCGGTAGCCCGGCAGAGGAATGCCGTGCCGCCCTCTCCGATCGTGTCCGCCTCGATGGCTTTGCCCGAAAGCAGACGCGCCGCGCATTGTACGGACCAGCATAGGGCGTAACAGTCCTTCAGCGTTTGTGCCTGCGCGACCTCCAGCAGCCCGGCAGCGACCGCGCCATCCAGCCCGGACTGTACGTCGCGTTTTGTCATGCCGGACAATAAGGCTCCACTCTGGGACAGCAATTCAATATCCATCATCCGCCCGGGACCGTTCTTGGCATCCCAGACACCCGCCGGGGCTTTGGCGGCCGCCAGACGGGTGCGCATTTCAGCGACCTCGTTCAGAACCTTGGCTCGGTCGCGCGGGCGAGCGAGAAATTCGGTGCGGAAGCTTTCGATGTCCTCGGCCAGCCCGGCATCTCCGGCCACCACATGCGCTCGGGTCAGGGCGAGGTGTTCCCATACCCAGGCCTCGTTCTGCTGATAGTTGGTGAAACTGCTCCAACTGGTGGCGACAGGCCCCTGATTGCCCGAAGGGCGCAGGCGCATGTCCACCTCGTAAAGTCGCCCCTGCGACATCGGGGCCGACAGCGCGGTGATCAGGGCCTGCGTGAAGCGCGCGTAATAGGTGCGCGTGGCCAGAGGGCGCGGACCGTCCGACATCTCTTGATCCAGCGGGTCATAGATGACGATCATATCCAGATCAGATTGCGAATTGATCCGCCCGGCCCCGAGCGAGCCCATGCCCAGCACCGCCGCCCCGCGCCCGGGTGCTGGCCCATGTTTTTTGGCGAATTGGATTTCGACGCAAGGCAGAACCGATGCGATGACGGCCTGCGCCAGTTCCGCGTATTGCTGCCCCGCTTGCGCCCCGTCTATGAGCCCGCGCAGATGGTGAACGCCGATGCGGAAATGCCATTCCTTACACCAGCGCCGGGCGAGATCGAGCTGGGTTTCGTAATCATCTTCCGCAGACAAAGCCTGCGCCAGATCGGATTGCAACACCGCCTGCCCCGGCCAATCGCTGAAAAAGCTACCTCCGATGACCGCATCAAACACGGCAGCATTGCGCGACAGATGCGTGGCCAGAGCGTGTGAGGTGCCGACGATGTCGACGAGCAGATCGATCAGCTGCGGATTCGCCTCGAACAGCGAAAACAACTGCACCCCGGCGGGGAGGCCCGCCAGAAAGCCATCCAGCGCCAGCAGGGCCTCGTCGGGTTTCGCAGTTTTGGCGAGACGCGACAGGAGTTCTGGTCGCAAACGTTCGAAAATGCGCGCGCCGCGCTGCGAGCGCAGTGCCGGATAGGTGGTCCAGCGGGCAAGCACGCCCTTGTCGAATTCAACCTCTTGCGTGGCCGCAGGGCGCGGGCTGGCACCGGGAGCAAAGAAGCCTTCGGTCAGTTCATGCACCTCGGTCAGGCGGCGGGTCAGATCGGCGCGCAGTTCGGCACTGCTGAGGCCCATCAGGCAGGCCACCCGTTCGATACCGTCTTCGGATTGCGGCACCTTGTGGGTCTGGGCGTCATGTACCATCTGGATGCGATGCTCGACCTCGCGATGAGCGCGGTAGTGATCGGTCAGTTTTTCAGCCACGTCCTCGGGCACCCAACCCTTTGCGGCCAGCGCCGCCAGCCCCGGCACCGTACCGCGCACCCTTAGATCGGGATCCCGGCCTCCAGCAATCAATTGTCGTGTCTGGGTGAAGAACTCAATCTCGCGAATGCCACCCTGCCCCAGTTTCATATCATGGCCGGGGATGGAAAGGCTGCCGCCCGTTCCCTTGTTCTCACGAATGCGCAATCGCATGTCATGGGCGTCTTGAATGGCGGCGAAATCCAGATGGCGTCGCCACACAAACGGGCGCAGCGCCTCAAGAAAACGCTCACCCGCTGCAATGTCGCCGGCGCAAGCGCGCGCCTTGATATAGGCTGCGCGCTCCCATGTCCGCCCGAGGCTCTCGTAGTAGCGCTCGGCCGCTTCCATCGCCAGACAGACCGGCGTCACCGCCGGATCGGGGCGCAGACGCAGATCGGTACGAAAGACATAACCATCTGCTGTCTTATCACTGAGCGTGGCACAGAAATTGCGTGTGGCCCGGACCATGCCGTGCCGGGCGTCATAAAAGTCATCCGGGTCAAAACGCGTTTCATCGAACAGAACGATCAGGTCGATATCCGAGCTGTAGTTCAGCTCATGTGCGCCCATCTTGCCCATCGCCAGAATGACCATCCCGGCAGCTGTCTCGACATCTTCTTCGGTCATGCCGGGCAACTTGCCACGCCGGACCAGAGCAGCGATCTCCGCCTTGGCAGCCACATCTGCGGCCAGCGCGCCGAAATCCGTCAGAGCGCCTGTCACCTTCTCAAGCGGCCATGCCCCCGCCAGATCGGCCAGTGCAGTCAGAAGCGCCAGCCGCCGCTTGGCCAATCGCAGGCCGGGCTTCAACTGATCCGCTGGCAGCGCACGCGCGGCGGCCATCACGTCCGCCAAAGCCTTATCCGGGTCCTGCAACGCTCCGGGCAACCAGTCCCTTTCGCGATCAATCAGCCCTTTCAGATAGGGGCTAGACCCCGCCGTGCCCGTGATCAACTCACCCTGTTCGGTGTTCAGATCCGCCAGTGCGGCGCGGGTTTCCGCCCCAAGCGCGGCATCAAAGGCGCGCGGGACTCTGTTGATGGCAAGGCTCATATGCGTTCCAACGGCGTGTCCTGACTGAAGCTGTTGATCCAGTTGTCATGCCGCCGCTCCCACAGCGAGGATATCAGCATCGCCTCGGCCTGTGGCGCGCCCGGACGCGTGTAATCCGCGCGATAGCTCAAAAGAACGATGTCTGACGTCAGAATCCGCAGCTTGGCCTCGGACAACTCATAGGTCGCCATCGTGGGCGCATCAGCGAACTGGCCCACATGATCATCCCGGTTGGCAAAGCCGCTCGGATAGACTCCCAGAAAATCCGGGCTCAA
Source organism: Ruegeria sp. C2 (assembly GCF_056537765.1). Lineage (NCBI taxonomy): Bacteria > Pseudomonadati > Pseudomonadota > Alphaproteobacteria > Rhodobacterales > Roseobacteraceae > Ruegeria > Ruegeria sp. C2. Next base: position 1,188,259 of record NZ_JBQFRZ010000001.1, read on the forward strand.
CAGTGCCCGGTCAGCCTGGGCGTTGCCATCAACCAACGCCGCCCAGACCTGCTTTTCCAGCGAAAGGATCTGATCTAGCGTCGGAGCGGGTTTGTTTTCAATATCTTGCATGATCAGAAATTGCGCCTGTTCCGCCACGGCGTCAACCGTCGAAAACGGCCATGTAAATCTTTTTCACATTACCCCTTGCATACGCCATTCACCCCTCCCATCTAGGAAATGTGAAGAGCATTTACATCCTGAGTGGAGAGACCTAATGACCGCATTGTCCGAACACGCCGTTCCTGCAAACCCGGGTTGGCTGCACCGCGCCGAGGCCTGGCTTGACAGCAAGGGCAAAGGGGCCTGGATCGCCGCAATGGTCCTTGGCTTTATCTTCTTCTGGCCTATCGGCCTAGCCTTTCTGGCTTATATGATCTGGAGCAAACGCATGTTCAGCAAATCCTGCAGCCGCCGTTCGTCGTGGAACAGTCACATGAGCGCCATGAAACCTTCGGGCAACAGCGCCTTTGACGCCTACAAGGCGGACACTCTGGCCCGGCTAGAGCGTGAGCAGAAAGATTTTGAATCCTTCCTGCGCCGCCTGCGCGACGCCAAGGACAAGGCCGAGTTCGATCAGTTCATGGACGAACGTGCCCGCGACAATCGCGATGATGCGGAACCCGGCGAACAACCCGCCTGATCCTGACTTGCCCTGCCCCGACCTTCGGGACAGGGTGCTTTTGACTAACAACCGGACCAAGACATGACTCACCTGCCCGATCCCGACAGCCAGCCGGAATTCTACCAATCCGTCGCAACCAAGCGTTTCTTCGCATGGCTGTTCGATATCGCCTTCATCTCGCTGTTGTGTACCGTCGCTATCCTGCTGACCTTTGGCATGGGCTTTTTCATCCTCGCTCTGATTTACGCCGTCATCAGCTTCATCTATCGCGTGGTGACCATCGCAAACGGATCGGCCACCTTGGGCATGCGCTTCATGGGGATTGAGCTACGCGACGCCTTTGGCGCCCGCATGGATACCGGCAAGGCCATCGCGCACACGGCGGGGTATTTCGTCAGCATGGCGATCCCAGTGCTGCAAATCATCTCGGTCATCATGATGATGACAAGCGCACGCTGTCAGGGGCTTACGGACGCGTTCCTAGGCACCGTCATGATCAACCAGCGGGCCTGAAAAACAACTCTGTGAGTCTCTTGGCGGCGCCGGGAACCGTTGCTATCATCCGTCCCGAGGAAATGCGGGACCTTCATGCGACACACGCTGCCAATAGCGCCACAGTTCTATGTGACCGCCCCCCAGCCCTGCCCTTATCTTGAGGGCAGGATGGAACGCAAACTGTTCACCGCCCTTCAGGGGGAAGGCGCGGATCAGTTGAACAATTGCCTGTCGCAACAAGGATTTAGGCGCTCGCAGAACGTGCTCTACCGCCCCTCTTGTACCGACTGTTCCGCCTGCCTGTCAGCCCGGATCGACGTGTCAGCCTTCCGCCCCAGCAAAAGCCAGAAACGCGCCGGCAAGCGAAACGGCTACCTGAAACGGCGCGCCACTTCACCCTGGGCAACGGATGAACAGTTCGACCTGTTCCGCCGCTACCTCGACGCCCGCCACGCGGATGGCGGCATGGCCGATATGGACGTGTTCGAATTTGCCGCGATGATCGAAGAAACCCCGATCCGCAGCCGCGTTGTCGAATATGCCGACCCCAAAACCGATGAGTTGATCGCGGTCAGCCTGACTGATGTCCTCGAGGACGGGCTGAGCATGGTCTACTCGTTCTACGATCCCCAGTTTCAGCAGAACTCGCTGGGCACATACATGATCCTCGATCATATCGAGATCGCACGCGAGGCTGGGCTGCCCTATGTCTATCTGGGCTACTGGGTGCCCGGCAGCCCCAAGATGGGATACAAGGCCAAATTCGCAGGCTTGCAAGCCTATATTCAGGGTGAATGGCGGTTGATCAAAAGCCCCAATGAATATGCGCAGGCGGCGCATCACCCTCTGTCCTCGGCCCCGATTGCCGAGCAGGTGGCGAATATCCAATTGCCCGACCGACATCCGACCAAAGGCTGACCGGCGTGCGGCAGAGCCTTCATGCGATCACTTTGGTAGTGCCGGATTATGACGCTGCGATTGCGTTCTACACTGGGGTTCTGAATTTTGCACTGACGCAGGATATCGATCTGGGCGACGACAAACGCTGGGTCTGTGTGACACCACCAGGGTCTGCTGGCGCGTCATTGCTGTTGGCAAAGGCGGTCGATGCAGACCAGGCGGCGTCGATCGGGAACCAGACCGGAGGGCGCGTTGGTTTCTTCCTCGAAACTGACGATTTCTACAGGGACCACGCAGCCATGCTTGAGGCTGGCGTTGGCTTTGAGGAAGTGCCACGGCATGAACCCTATGGAATTGTCGCGGTCTGGCGTGATCCATTTGGAAATCGATGGGACCTCATCGAGTTTTCAGAACCTTCCCTTCTTGATTAAATCTATACTTTTCAGATCTCTAGACACCATCAACAGCAAGCTGCCTAATCATGCGGCAATTTGGAACACCCTGCGTAATTTTTAGGCAGTTGAAAATTGACCTAGGGTCACCAAGTTAACCGAACTTCTTGATGCTCAGTCCAGTTCTGACGCCTGCAGCAAACTATCTGCTGTCAGGGCTGGTTTTTTTATTACTGCAACAGACTTCCCACTCTGTTGCAGAGGTTTTGAAGGAGGGGAAAATGGTAAACGCCATGCGCCGACTGGTCTCGGCCAATCTGACGACCCAGATCCTGATCGCCCTGGCCCTTGGGTCGGTTTTTGGGCTGGTTTTGAATTATTTGGATATCTCGGCCCTGAACACCACGTTGGTGGACGGAGCGCTGTCGATGCTCGGCCAGATGTTTTTGAACGCCCTGCAGATGCTGGTTGTCCCGCTCGTCGTGTTCTCGTTGCTTTGCGGAGTGGTCGGGATCGGGGACGTCAAGCTTTTGGGTCGCGTGGGCGGCATGACGTTTGTCACCTATCTGGCAACCACCGCACTGGCCGTAACCACTGCGTTGATATTCGCCAGTCTGATCGGCCCCGGCAAAGGCTTCGAAAGCCTGTATCTGGCCGGAGACGGCGTGACAGTAGCCAACCCGCAGACCACGTGGGAGATTCTGGCGAACATAATCCCCAAGAACCCGATAAACGCGCTGGCCAATGGCGAGATGCTGCAGATCATCTTTTACGTGATGGTGGTTGGCATTGCGGTTCTGATGATGGGCAGTCGTGCCAAAGCTTTTGTCGAAGGCTGTGAATTCATGAATGAATTGGCGATGAAAATCGTCAAGATCGTCATGGCCTTTGCTCCTGTCGGTGTATTCAGCCTGATCGCCAAGACCTTTGCGATGGAGGGCTTTGGCCTGTTCGGCCCGGTAATCGGCTATCTGACCACGATCAGCCTGACGCTGGTGTTCCATCTCTGTGTCACGTTGATGGCCCTGCTCTATTTCACAACGGGGCTCAACCCGCGCACCTTCCTGCGCAAGATGCGCTCGGCCCAGGTGTTTGCGTTTTCGACTTCAAGCTCGAACGCGACGATCCCGGCCAGCCTGCAATGCGTGACACAGCGCATCGGCGTGGATCGCTCTGTCGCTTCATTCGGCATCCCTCTGGGGGCGACGATCAACATGGATGGCACCGCGATCATGCATGGCGTGGCCACCGTGTTCCTTGCCAACGCCTATGGCATGGATCTGGGGCTGAGCGGCTATCTGACCGTGATCTCGATCTCGGTCCTGGCCTCAATCGGTACCGCAGGTGTGCCGGGCGTGGGAATCGTGATGCTGGCGATGGTTCTGAACCAGTTGGGCATGCCGCTGGAGGGTATCGGGATCATTCTGGCCGTCGACCGTATCCTCGACATGATGCGGACAGTTGTGAATATTACCGGCGATGCGGTTGTGACCACCATTGTCGGGCAAAAGGTCGGCAAGCTGGACAAGACCGTGTTCGACAACCCAAAGGCCGGGACGTTCGATACCGCCGATCTCGGGATCGACCACAATGTCGAACAGGAATTTGCCAGGCTGACACATCCTCAGCCACAAACCTGACACGAAAAAAGGAGGCCCCGCGGGGCCTCCTTGACGTTTGGTTTCCGGATCAGTTCGGGATCAGATCGGGGACGATGGTCACGATCGTCGGGAAGAACCACAGGATCCCAATACCCACCACCTGAATGATCACGAACGGTACGATGCCGCGATAGATATGGCCTGTTGTGACTTCTTTCGGTGCAACGCCCCTCAGGTAGAACAGGGCAAATCCAAACGGCGGCGTCAGGAACGAGGTCTGCAGGTTCACCGCCACCATGATCGTCACCCATTTCGGATCGAACGACCCGCCATAGATCACCGGGCCCACGATGGGGATCACGATGTAGATGATCTCAAGGAAATCGAGCACGAAGCCCAGAATGAACAGCACCAGCATCACGATCAGGAAGACCGTGAACTCGTTGTCGAAACTGCGCAGGAATTGCTGGATATAGTGCTCACCCCCGAACGAGATCACCACCAGGTTCAGCAACTGCGAGCCGATCAGGATGGTGAAGACCATCGACGTCACCTTGGCCGTCTCACGCACCACCGGCGTGAGAACCCCACTGGCGAACAGCACCCAGCAGCCGAACAGCAGACCGAACAGCGCATAGAGGTAGGCCGAATAGGCGATGATGAAGGCGATCCAGCTTTCAACCGAGACATTGCCCTGATTGATACGCAAATCGAAGTTCACGCCCATCAGCAGTGCGATGATCACGGCGAAGGTTGACCAGATGATCACCTTGCCCGACCGCCCCTGATCCTGAAGCTTGCGATAGGCCGCCAGCATAATGGCCCCGCCTGCCCCAAGCGCTGCAGCAGGTGTGGGGTTGGTGACACCGCCAAGGATCGAACCCAGAACCGCGATGATCAGAACCAGCGGCGGGAAAACCACGCGGATCAGATCATTGGTGGCGCAGCGGGCGGCCGCCTCTTTGCAGCCGTACATGGCGATTGCAAAGGGTATGGCCAACAACAGGAACGTCGCCCCCGATGAAGTTGTCGGCGCAATCAGCAGCACATCGACCAGCAGCATCAGCAACAAGCCGATAGCACCCACAATCAGTGGCTGCGGCGACCGCGACGGCGCAATCCCGCGGCCCAACACCAGTGTCAGACCCAGCAGGATTATGATCACGGCTACGCCGTTTCCAATCGGCGCGGCTGCGGCGATCTTGGCCTCTTGCGCAGCGGCCAACTCCTCTTCGCTCAGACGCTGTGCCTCAGAAGCTCCGCCCGCGGCATCGATTGCTTCCTGTTCGGTCACGGCCTGATCCCAAGCGGATTGGCCATGCAGCTCGATCATCGAGGCTTTGCACTCCTCAGACACATTGGTGCGCAGCGATGCGCCCTGCCCGATATCCGAAAAGGCCGAAACCGAGACGTTCTGGCTGCCGATCACGCCCGCGCTTCCCAGAAGCATCGCACCTGCGATCAGAGCCACCGGAGCGCCCAGCAGCCAAGTCAGGCCCTCGGACCGGGTGATGGTCTCACCAGACCCGCCCGACAGTTCAACCGCCGGAGCCTTTTCCGGGTTCAACAGCGCATAGCCAAAGGCATAGAGCGCATAGAGCAGCGCCAGCATGATCCCCGGCAGCAGAGCCGCCTGGAACAGCGTACCCACCGAGACAACGGCGGGCTCACCCAGATAGGTCAGTGCGTCAGTACACCCTGCCTCGACGGCGCGGGTTTCCTGCGCGGTTGAATAGAGGTCACCTGCCAGCGTTCCCAGAAGAACAATCACGATGGACGGCGGAATGATCTGCCCCAGCGTACCTGAGGCTGCGATCACACCTGTCGCCAGTTCCGGCGAATAGTTGTTACGTAACATGGTCGGCAAGGCCAACAGACCCATGGTGACAACTGTTGCGCCCACGATGCCGGTCGACGCAGCTAGGAAGGCACCCACAACCACAATCGACACCGCCAGACCACCGGGCAACGGGCCAAACACGCGCGCCATCGTGGTCAACAGGTCGTTTGCGATCTTCGACCGCTCCAGCGTGATGCCCATCAGCACGAACATCAGCACCGCCAGCAGGGTTTCAATCGACTGCCCGGCCAGAACCCGTTCGTTCATCCGGTTCACGATGAAGGAAACATTCCGGTCCAGCGCTGTTTCCCAGCCCTGCAAAAAGACCGGCTCACCTATCCTTGGCAAATCCGGGTATCGGAACACGGATATGACATCCGGTTTGACCCCGGTATTTACCAAGTCGCGGTAAGCTTGTGACCCGGTGTCGATCGCCTGATGGATCAACAGCCCGGCGCTGTCCAGCGCGGCGATGATCCCGAAAGAAATCACCCCGGCCCCACCAATGGCAAAGGCCACCGGAAAGCCCGAAAGGATGCCCCCGAAAAGGCAGAAGAATACGATAATGAGGCCTATCTCGACGCCATCAAGTCCGAATAGCATTGTCTGGTTCTCCGTCCCTAATGCGCGCCTTCGTAGGCTTCTTCACCCTCGCCAAGGCTGTCCTTGTCGAGGTATTTTCCAATGCTTTCCGGCCCTTCCACATATTCCAGATAAGACCGATACAGGAACGCGATCGCGTGCAGGAACACCATCGCGGCAAAGGCCACCAGCAGAATTTTGAACAGGAAATAAGCGTTGAAGCCGTTTGGGCTGAACCCGATGGTTTCAACGTTCCAGCGCAACGCGCGGGACTTGGCGATCAGCCGGTCCAGAGTATCGCTGGCCGAGGGCTTCGGCACGATCAGGTGCCGCCACATGAAGTACCAGCCATACATCCATGTCAGCACCGCCATCGGCATCATGAACAGAACCGCCCCGCACATGTCGACAACGCGCTTGGCGCGATGGCTGATACCGGCATAGATCAGGTCAACCCGGACGTGACCGCCCTGCACGAACGTATAGGTGCAGCACAGGCAGACCACCATGGCGTTATAGAGTTTAAGTTCTTCTGCGAACCAGCTGATATCCATCTGAAAAGGGATACCCAGCCCGAAGGACATATCCGGGCGTGTAAACACCCGCTGCATGAAAACGATAACAATCTGCTGTATGACCATCAGCAGACCCGCCCAGGCAAAGAAGCGACCCGTTGTGTTGGCAAATCCTTCCAACACGCGCACCATTCCCCACATGAAGTTTCGGTAGTAAAGGCCAATGGCCGTCAGCACCAGAAACAGCGCGAAGATCACGAAGAAGAACTCAACCGAACCGCCGTAATAGACAAAGCGCATGATTGCTTCTTTGTCCGACCAGTTCAGCCAGAGCTGCGGATGCGTGATGGCGTATCCGAAATTATAGAAGGCTTCGGCAATGTTCTGAATGAACCAGATCAGTCCATTCCACAGGGCGCCGAAGAACGAGATACCGTTTTCGTCCTGCATGTTGTCCCCAGGTCGCATCGGTTGCACGTTTCATTATTGCGGTATGTCCGAACCGCTTATGTGCAACGGGAAAGGCTCCCCCGCCGAACGGGGGAACCGATTGCATTGAGCGGAAGTGCTTAACCGCGCACGCGGTCGCGCTGTGCGGTGTAGACACCGGACGACAGGTTGTTCCAGCCCGACGATGCCGCCATCGACTCCATGGCGCTGTCGTGAATGCGCTTGAACAGCTCGTCGCCCATGTTCTCGTCCAGCACTTCCTGGCTGGCCTGACCGAAGGCATCCCAGACGCTGTCGGGGAATTCCATGACCTTGACACCACCGGCCTGCAGGCGCTGCAGCGCCGCGCCGTTGTTGGCCAGGAATTGCGCCAGGTTCCACTGGTGTGCTTCGGCAGCTGCGATCTCGATGATCTTCTGCTGAGCGGCGGACAGGCTGTCAAATACTTCGCGGTTGGTGGCCAGCGACAGACCCGCGCCCGGCTCGTGGAAGCCTGCAGTGTAATAGGTCTTGGTGATTTCCTGGAAGCCCGCTTTTTCGTCGGCCCACGGACCGATCCACTCGGTACCGTCAATCGCGCCGGACGACAGCGCCTGATACACTTCCGAGCCCGGAATGTTCTGAACCGATGCACCTAGTTTGCCGAGTGCCTTACCGCCCAGACCCGGCATACGGAACTTCAGACCGTTGAAGTCTTCGGGGCTGTTGATCTCTTTCGAGTACCAGCCACCTGCCTGCGCACCGGTGTTACCGGCCAGGAAGGATTTCAGGCCGAAGATTTCGCCCAGTTCGTCATGCAGCTCCATACCGCCGGCATGATAGTACCAGTTCACCAGTTCCTGCGCGGTCATGCCGAACGGAACAGCGGTGAAGAAGGCATAGCCCGGGTGCTGACCCACAAAATAGTAATCCGCCGCGTGGTACATATCGGCCTGACCGGACGATACCGCGTCGAACACTTCGAACGCACCAACCAGTTCACCGGCGGCTTTGATTTCAACGTTCAGGTCACCATCCGACATTGTAGTGATGCTGTCGGCACAACGCTGCGCGCTGTCGAAAACGCCCGCAAGGCCACGGCCCCACGAGGTGACCATGGTCAGCGTCCGCTTGCCCTGCGCATAAGCGGGCGCGGCCAGAGTGGTCGCGGCAGCAGCCGAGCCGCCCAGTGCTGACGTTTTCAGAAACTTACGACGATCCATATGAGTGTTCCTCCCCTACATATTCATTACCCGGCTGATGCCGGGCCGATCGTTTCCAGTGCGCGTCAGCCTAATTGCAAGCACATGAATGTGAATACCTACTACTACGTAGCCGAGCCAATTTTTCCGCGCTCGGGGCATAAATCAGGCCGATTTCACCTGCCCCGTCTTAAAAATCGAGGACCAGGACCACTGATCGCCCAATCTTTTTGCAATTTCCCGGCAGCTTGCGTATCGATTCGACCATGAGAGGATTCCGAAATCTCATCTCGCTGACCTATGCGCAAAAACTGTCGCTGGTCGCTGCTATCCCGCTGCTTGCAGCGGTGGCTGCGATTGCGCTGGTGGTCGCCTATGAATCCCGTGCAACCGCCGAACGCGAGATACAAGCCCTCGAACGTCGTCTGATCGAGGCCAAGAAGGATGAACTGCGCAACTATGTGACTCAGGCCCGCAACGGGTTTGCCTATATCTACGGTCGCGCCTCGCCAGATGATGAAGTTGCAAAGAACCTCGTTACACAGATCCTGTCGGCGATGATCTATGGTAAGGACGGGTTTTTCTTCGTCTACGATTATGACGGCAACAACCTTGTCAGCCCGCGCCAGACCGAGTTCATCAACCGCAACTGGTCAGATCTGACCGACAGCGACGGCATACCGATCGTGGACGAGTTCATCACGCTCGCCCGTCAGGGTGCGGGCTGGCACAGCTTCATGTGGCAAAAACCCTCGACCGGGGAAGAGGCGCAGATGATTGCCTATGTCGTCGGCCTGCAGGATTGGCGCTGGGTCGTCGGCACCGGCGTCTTTATTGATGATATAGTCGCAACAGTCGCTAATGCACGGGCCGAAGTCGAAGCGCGCGTTCAGCGCACCTTCCTCTATATCGGAGGCATCGTTCTGGCTGCCGTGCTGATCGTTTTCGCCTCAGGCATGTTGCTGAATTTCCGTGAACGCCGTCTGGCCGATGCCAAACTCAAAGAGCTGACCCAGCGCGTGTTCGACGCGCAGGAAGAAGAACGCGGCCGCGTGGCGCGCGAACTGCATGACGGCATCAGCCAGATCCTCGTCGGTGTCCGCTATGCGCTGGACAACGCCCGCCGCCGCTTGACCCGCGGCGACGATACAGGTGCGCAGGAACCATTAGAGAAAGGCATCGACAATCTGGGCACCGCCATCACCGAAGTGCGCCGCATCAGTCGCGATCTCAGACCCGGCGTGCTGGATGATCTGGGCCTCGGCCCCGCGCTTAAGGCATTGACCGACGATTTCCGCGAACGCACAGGGATCGAGACCGAGTTCACCACAGTGGTGTTCCGCAACCGGCTGGATCAGGACAGTAAGATCGCGCTCTACCGGATTGCCCAAGAGGCGCTGACCAATATCGAGCGTCACTCGGGCGCGACCCGTGTTACAATCGACCTGCGCGGCCACAAGAAAGGCGCCACGATGCGCATCACGGACAATGGCTGCGGGCTGCGCAGCGAAACGGACAGCGCCTCCACCGGTATCGGCCTGCGCAACATGCAGGAACGGATAGAACAGCTTGACGGCTCGCTTCGCATTCTGTCATCCCGCGGTCAACGCAGCGGCACCGTAATCGAGGCCAGCCTGCCGCTCAGCCACCTGCTGCCACCGCAGGAAGACGCAACACCGAAACGAAAGGCCGGTTCCTGATGTCTGATTCGATCCGGGTTCTTATTGTCGACGATCACCCGATGGTGGCTGAGGGCATCCAATCTCTGCTCGAAGGCTATGACGAGATCGAAGTGGTCGGCACCCTCTCCAACGGTCAGGAGGCGGTCGATCAGGCGACACAGCTGGAACCGGACGTAATACTGATGGACCTCAACATGCCAGGTCTCAGCGGGCTCAGCGCAACCGAACTCATTCTCGAACGGTTGCCCGACACGCGCATCCTGATCCTGTCGATGCATGACAGCCCGGAATACATCTCGACCGCGCTCAGCCACGGGGCCAAGGGCTATGTGCTCAAGGACGTGCCCACTGAAGAGATCAAGCAGGCCATCGATGCGGTGATGCGCGGCGAGCGCTACCTCTGCACCGGGGCCAGCGGATCGCTGGAGCCAAAGGACGGCAACACGCGCGAGGCGCTGACAGGCCGCGAACAGACCATTCTGCTGGAACTGGCGCAGGGCAAATCCAACAAAGAGGTCGCGCTGGCGCTGGATATCTCGGTACGTACCGTCGAGACCCACCGCAAGAACATCAAACGCAAGCTTGGCATCTCCTCCACCGCGGGCCTGACCCGCTATGCGCTAGAACATGGGGTGCTGCAAGGCACCAGTCCCGGGTTCTGACCGCAGCGCGGCACGCGCTGCCCGGCCCAACCGGAGGAGGTGCGCCAAAGGCGCATTGACAACGGGCGGGAGTGCTACCCGCTGCCGCGCGGGCTGATGTCTTCGCCAAAAAACACCAGCGTCCCGTCCTCGTCGATGACGTGGAACTCGCGCTGTCGATAGGGTTGATCGAATGGAGGCCGCACGCGCCCCTCGGGCAAGTCCTGCAAACCAGGACGCAGCTTTTCATACAAAGCGTCAATCCCTTCGACATCGATATAGAAAGATTGTTCGTCACCCAGCGGACGCCCATCCGGGCGCGGCGGGCATTCCAGCAAACGGATGGCAACCACATCAAGCCGTAAGAAAGCATAGTTGTCCTGCTTGAAGGTGCAGGTAAATCCCAACCGAGCGCAATAAAATTCGATTTGCCTGTCCAGAGATGAGCACAGTACAAACGGTGTGAGCTGCAATATCCGCGCCATCTGATCCTCCCGATCCAATGGCTGAAACTCTAGCATGGCTCAGTCAATAAGTTGATCGTTTCGCAATCCTTCACGCTCATGATGATGCGGCAACACGCGGCCGTATAGTTGGCGGGTCCGCTCGACTCCTCCACACATGCCTTCTGTTTCGACGAACGAAAAAATCCCGACATACCGCTTGCGCGGGCCGCTGACCGGTGCCACCCGGTGCAATGAATACCGCCCGCGGAATATCTGCAGATCACCTGGCTGCAGCTCAAGCGTGTGAACCCGCGCCATGTTGCCATCCAGTACCGCCGCGACATCCGGAAAATTCTCCTCATCAGCGCTGCGAAGGTTGGGGGCATACTGAAACGCTCCGCCCTCTTCGCCATTCTGGATTGCCAGCGTGACCGTGTAGTTGTTGGTGTCGAAATGCCAGGGAAAGCCCTGCCCCTCCTCGACCACGTTAATGATCACATCGGCCAGCGGATCATCATATCGAAAGAACCGATCCTCGGGCTCGTTCAGAGCGGTCCGGATAAAGGGCATGAACTCTTCAAATTCGTAAATCCGACGCAGGGGACCATCTTTGGCAAAGTTATCCGCCGGAACAAAGGCGTTCGACCGGTCGTAGAAACGGCGTATTGGATGGCCGATCCCAAAGCGCGGATCATCTTTAGTGAAATAGGCATTGGTCCGGTTGAACGAACGATACGCCTGTGGGGCGGTAGCTTCGGCTTCGCGCACCAGATGCTCCAACCCGGCTTCGTGCACAAAACCGGGCAACACCGCGCAACCGTCCTGATCAAGCTCACGCCGAAGATCCTCGATCATGCGGTTATACGCCCAGGATCCCGGACAATCGATCGGGTATCGCCCGAGATCCACCAGATCGTGCAGCATCACTGATCTCCTTTTTTCGTGAGGTTACAGACAAGCGTGACGCAGACAGGTCGACCGATCATGCCCGTTTCGGACATCGCGTTGCCGCTTTCAGACCTCCGCATCCTCCGCCAAATCAGTGAATAACTTCGATTTTTGGCGGAAATTCCCAACATGCGGCAAAATGCGCAATAATATGTCGCAAAATACCGCCCCCGAGTTAGAAAATTTGAGCAATTGCCTGTTGACGCCCCCGCGCGCCCCTCATAATGTCCCTGCACGCAAAGAAGGAGCCTCTGGCGATGAGAACGCTAGTCGTAATCGTAGGAACCACGCGCATGGGCCGGTAACGGTAAACCATAATCGAACCCATGCGCCTCCGAAAAATCTCGGGGGCTTTTTTTATGCAGAACGCAAGACACATGTCGCGAACGGAGCAAAGCAGATGACACGTGAGATGACCGGCGCAAAGATGGTGGTTCAGGCCCTTAAGGATCAGGGCGTGGACACGGTATTCGGATACCCCGGTGGCGCCGTCCTACCGATCTATGATGAGATCTTTCTGCAAAACGATATCCGTCACATTCTTGTACGGCACGAACAGGGCGCGGTACACGCAGCCGAAGGCTATGCGCGGTCCACCGGCAAACCGGGCGTTGCGCTGGTGACGTCTGGCCCCGGCGCGACCAATGCGGTGACCGGTCTGACCGATGCGCTGATGGATTCGATCCCGATCGTTGTTCTGACCGGTCAGGTGCCGACCTTCATGATTGGCTCGGACGCGTTCCAGGAAGCCGACACCGTAGGCATCACCCGCCCCTGCACCAAGCACAATTGGCTGGTGAAAGATACCGACTCGCTGTCCGGCACCCTGCACGAGGCCTTCCACGTCGCCACGTCGGGCCGCCCCGGCCCCGTTCTGATCGACATCCCCAAGGATGTTCAGTTTGCGAATGGAGAATACAGCGGACCGAAGCCTTCAACCTCACATTATCAACCCGTGCTCAAAGGTGATCTGGAAGAGATCACTGAACTGGTTGCCGCGATGGAGACCGCCAAGAAACCCGTTTTCTACACCGGCGGCGGCGTCATCAACTCTGGCACCGCGGCCAGCCAGTTGCTGCGCGAGTTGGTGGAGGCGACCGGCTTTCCAATCACTTCGACCCTGATGGGGCTTGGCGCCTATCCGGCTTCAGGCAAGAACTGGATCGGAATGCTGGGGATGCATGGTCTTTATGAGGCCAACATGGCGATGCATGATTGCGATCTGATGATCAACATCGGTGCCCGCTTCGACGACCGGATCACCGGACGGATCGATGCGTTCTCGCCGAATTCGGTCAAGGCGCATATCGATATTGACCCGTCCTCGATCAACAAGGTCATCCGAGTGGATATCCCGATTGTCGGTGACGTTGCCCATGTTCTGGAAGACATCCTGAACATCTGGAAATCGCGCGGCCGCAAAACCAACACGCCAGCTGTTGCCGAATGGCAAAAGCAGATCGATGACTGGCGCAAGGTGAATTGCCTGGCTTTCACGGCAAGCGAGAAGACCATTAAACCGCAACACGCCTTGCAACGGCTGGAAGAACTGACCAAGAACCACGACCGTTATATCACCACCGAAGTTGGCCAGCACCAGATGTGGGCCGCGCAATATCTTGGCTTCGAAGACCCCAACCGCTGGATGACGTCTGGCGGTCTGGGCACCATGGGCTACGGCTTCCCGGCCTCAATCGGCGTGCAAATGGCGCATCCGGATGCCTTGGTGATCAACGTGGCCGGCGAGGCTTCGTGGCTGATGAACATGCAGGAGATGGGCACCGCCGTTCAGTATCGCCTGCCGGTGAAGCAGTTCATCCTGAACAACGAACGCCTGGGCATGGTCCGCCAGTGGCAGGAGTTGCTGCATGGCGAACGGTACTCGCATTCGTGGTCCGAGGCCCTGCCCGATTTCGTCAAGCTCGCCGAAGCGTTTGGTGCCAAAGGTATCATCTGTTCTGACCCCGCCGATCTGGATGACGCGATCATGGAGATGATAAACTATGACGGCCCGGTGATCTTTGACTGTCTGGTCGAAAAGCACGAGAACTGCTTCCCCATGATCCCGTCGGGCAAAGCCCATAACGAGATGTTGCTTGGTGAAGCCGAGACCCAGGGCGTGATCGATTCCAAGGGATCGGTTCTGGTTTAACAAAATTCGACGAATTTTGTCGGGCGCTTCGGTGTCCGACCATCGCAGGATGATGAAAGGGACATAAATGTCTGCCCTACAAATCAAAAAAGGCGCAACCCGCCATTCCGCATACAACCTACGCCCCACTTTCTCGGACGTACAGGAGCAGCACACGATCGCCGTTCTGGTCGAAAACGAGCCCGGCGTATTGGCGCGGGTGATCGGTCTGTTCTCGGGCCGCGGCTATAACATCGAAAGTCTCACCGTCGCCGAGGTGGACCACACCGGACATCTCAGCCGGATCACCATCGTGACCACCGGCACGCCGCAGGTGATCGAACAGATCAAGGCACAGCTGGGCCGGATCGTTTCGGTGCGGGATGTGCATGACCTGACCGTCGAAGGCTCATCAGTTGAACGCGAACTGGCGATCATCAAGGTCGTCGGCGAAGGCGAAAAACGGGTCGAAGCGCTGCGTCTGGCGGATATTTTTCGGGCCAATGTGGTCGACAGCACCCTGAATTCGTTCATCTTCGAGATCACAGGTGCGCCAGACAAGATCGACGCGTTTGCGGATCTGATGCGGCCCCTGGGTCTTGCTGAAATCGCGCGCACTGGTGTTGCTGCCTTGTTGCGTGGCGATAGAACCTGAAATCCGACCTCTCTGCCGCCTCATTCGCGGTTCGATCACTGAAATAACCGCCCGTACACAAACGCGCGGTTATTTTCATCACATCTAGACCAGAACATAAAAAAGATCAGACAAGTTAGCCAAAACCCTATTGATTTTGGCACATGCCACGTTAGCGTGTAGCCTGTAGCGGCGTGTCATCAGGCCTCCGCTAGGGTCTTCGTTACGATTTCTGACTGACATTCGGCCATTGCGCCGATGTGATCGCGTTTTACTAAAAACCAGCAGAATCCCAGGACGAACGTGACCGATACCATCCGCAACCCCGCCGAATTGCGCAGCATGTTTGGCGAAAACCTCAAACAGCTTGCGCGCAGCTATCCTTCGGTTTCGGAACTCTGCCGCCAGTTGGGCATCAACCGGACACAGTTCAATCGATATTTGGGTGGCGAGAGCTTTCCGCGACCCGACGTGCTGGATCGGATTTGTCGGTTCTTTGCCGTGGATGCCCGTATCCTGCTGAAACCTTTGGAAGAGATTGAAACACCCCCTGCGCACCCGGCGTCCGACACCATCGACCGCTTTCTCGCTGCCGGAACCAACGCGCTGTTCGCACCCGGTTTCTATCACGCGATCGAGGCAGATCTGAACGGAAGCGATGCCGCACGGCACCAGCTGCTGCTTGTGCGCCGCATTGGCCATTGCGCCCTGCTGCGCGGTTATGAGCCGCACTCAGCGATGCCCGATGAACCCGCCCCCGCACGCGAGCTTCAAGGGGTTGTCACGCAATCCGGTACACAGATCTGCGCGCTGATGTCCCGTCAGGGCGGGCGGGATTGCCGGGTGATGGTAGTGACGCCACAACCCTCGGACACCGAGTTGCGGTGGCTGGGTTATCTGCTGCGGCTACCAGACCGATCTGCCCTAGGTCCGAATATTCAACGGCTGGAACTACGTCACCTCGCGTACGATCTGTCTGCAGCCCTGCGTCTAAGACGCAGAGCACCGCACGCCCCAGAAGCGCGCTGACACATCCGGGCCTGTATTCAGGCCGCTTCGTCTGCCACTGCGTCTTCAGTGATCAGCCGATAGAGGCGCCAACTGGCGTGGCCCATCAGCGGCAATACCACCAACAAACCCAAAAACCACGGGATCATTGCCAGAAAGGTGACAATGGCAATGAAAGCGCCCCAGCCCAACATCACGCCTTTATTTGCAGCGACATAGGCATAGCTCGATATCATCGCGGTGACGAAATCCAACTCACGATCCAGCAACATCGGGATCGACAGAACCGTGATCATGTAAAGCAGGATCGCAAATATGGCCCCGACGACTGTCCCGATGGCCAGCATGGACAATCCATTTGGTGTCAGAAACACCTCAAACGACGATGAGATGTTGGTCATCGTCGACAGCCCCATGAAAAGTGCAAAAATCATGTGCCCGAGGAAAAACCAGAACAGGAACATCACCACGATGATGGCACAGATCGACGGCAGCTGCCTGCGGCTTTGCTGCACGACAACCCCAAAGATCGCACCAAAATCCAGCGGTTCGCCCTGCTCAAGTCGGTGAGAAACTTCATAGAGACCCACGGCGGCAAACGGACCGATCAGCGGGAACCCGATCGCGGCGAGTACCAGCCAGAACGAGGTTCCACTCTGCAGTGTGACCCAGGCCATCACCCAGCCCGCCACCACGTAGAACCCGGCAAACAAAAGACCGAAGACCGGCGCGCGGCGGAAATCCTGCCAACCCTGACGCAGCGCGTCCTTCAGCATGGCTGCGTCAACCGCTTTCATTGTTGGAACACCAAAAGGCTTATCCATTCTCTGTCTCTCCTCCCGTGACCGATCTAGTTGGTCGGTCTTTTCTGTGGCCAGCACGTCGCCTCATGATAAGCTGCCCCGACTGCCAGCATTCGCGCGTCGGAACCGCGTGGCCCGAATAGCTGCAAACCCATCGGCAATCCCTGCGCGCCAAACCCGGCTGGCACCGCCAGACAGGGCAGACCCAGCAAACTGACCGGAGTAACCACCTGCATCCAGCGGTGATAGGTGTCCATCACCTGCCCCGCGACCTCGGTCGGGTATGGCTGGTCGATATCAAAGGGCCAAACCTGAGCCGCCGGAAGTACCAGCGCATCATAGCTTTCAAACAGCGCCGCCGCCTGCCGAAACCACTCCGACCTTGTGACACTGGCATGATGCACGTCCATCGCGCTCAGCGCCAATCCACGCTCCAACTCCCATTGCGCACTGTCCTTGAGTGAGGCTTTCCGGTCCGACAAGGCTTCCAACCCTGTGGCTACGCTCCAGGATCGCAAGGTAATCCAGCTGTCCCAAACCCGTTCGGCGTCAAATGGCGGGGCAACCGACTCAATACGCGCCCCAAGCTGAGCAAACACGTCCAGAGCGCCCTCACACAGCTCTGATATTCCAGCCTCATAAGGAAACGCGCCGCCCCAATCGCCCAGCCATCCGATCCGCATGCCTTTCAGATCGGCCTTGGAAACCGGAGAGACATCATCGACATCAAGGCTCAGCGGCATCCGCGAATCCGGGCCCGAGATCACATCCAGCAAAATCCCGATATCCTCCGGGCTGCGTGCCATGGGGCCAAGGGTCGATAGCTGATGCAGATAGCTGTCCCCGACAGGTTCAGAGGGCACCCGCCCCCAGCTGGGCCGAAACCCGTACACATTGTTCCACGCAGCCGGGTTGCGCAAACTGCCCATCATGTCCGACCCATCGGCCAGCGCTACCATGCCAGTGGCCAAAGCCACCGCCGCACCACCGGATGACCCACCACAGGATCGCGCCGGGTCATACGGGTTGCGCGTGGCGCCATAGACCGGGTTGAACGTGTGCGATCCCAACCCGAACTCGGGCGAGTTGGTCTTGCCTATCAGAATCGCGCCAGCTGCCCGCATCCGCGCTGCGATCAAGTCATCAGACGGCGGAACGTGGTCCTTGAACAGCGGCGAGCCTTGCGTCGACGCCACCCCCGCGACGTTTACTAGATCCTTCACCGCAATCGGCAAACCGTGCAACGGCCCTCGGATCGGGCCGTCATCCAGCGCCTGCGCCTCTGCCAGCAACGCCGCTTCATCCCGTAGCGCAACGATCGCATTTACGCGGCCATTGACCTCAGCGATCCGATCCAGCGTCGCGCGCATAACCTCACCCGCAGAGATCGAGCGCTGCGCAAGGGCGCCCAACAGATCTGTGGCAGAGGTTTGGCTCAGGTTCATGGGCAGGCTCACATCAGGCTTTCGCCGCTCAGCCTAGCCAAGCCGCCCCACCATTTAAACCCACTGTTTCAATGTATCTTTTCCCGACCAGAGGCGCGAACGGAATCCCGCTTCATCTGGCCCAAAATATCCCGGGGGAGTCGCGGCCTGCTGCGACGGGGGCAGCGCCCCCTGCCCAGCCTAGTCGCCCTGCGCCTCGGACCGGGATTTACCCGCCACATTCAACGCCAGCGTCGCCGCCATGAACCCGTCCAGATCGCCATCCAACACCCCTTTGGTGTCCGAAGTCTCATGGTTGGTCCTCAGATCCTTGACCATCTGATAGGGCTGCAGCACGTAGGACCGGATCTGGTTGCCCCAGCCCGCGTCCCCTTTGGCCTCATGCGCCGCGTTGATATCCGCGTTCCGGCGATCCAGCTCTTGCTGATACAGCCTCGATTTCAACGCCTTCATGGCAATGTCACGGTTCTGATGCTGCGATTTCTCGGAACTCGTCACCACAATCCCGGTCGGGATATGCGTGATCCGCACCGCCGAGTCCGTCGTGTTCACGTGCTGTCCCCCCGCGCCCGAAGATCGGTAGGTGTCGATACGAATGTCGGAGGGGTTCACCTCGATCTCGATATTGTCGTCCACCACCGGATAGACCCAAACCGAGCTGAACGAGGTATGCCGTTTCGCAGCCGAGTCATAAGGAGAAATGCGCACCAGCCGATGCACACCGCTCTCCGACTTCAGCCAGCCATAAGCGTTATGCCCGGAAATCTTATAAGCGGCAGATTTAATCCCCGCCTCTTCACCGGCTGTCTCGGATTGCAGTTCGACCGTATACCCCTTCTTCTCGGCCCAACGCACATACATCCGCGCCAGCATCGAAGCCCAATCACAGCTCTCGGTGCCGCCCGCGCCCGAATTGATCTCAAGGAATGTATCATTGCCGTCGGCCTCACCATCCAGCAGCGCCTCAAGCTCTTTCTTGGCGGCCTTGGCCCGCAACGCCTTGATCGAAGCTTCGGCGTCGTCGACGACTTCCTGATCTTCCTCCATCTCGCCAAGTTCGATCAGTTCGATATTGTCGCTCAGATCGGTCTTGATGGATTCATATGTCTCGATGGCATCAACCAGCAACTGCCGCTCGCGCATTAGCTTCTGCGCGTTCTCGGGGTTATCCCACAGGTTCGGATCCTCGACGCGCGCGTTGAATTCCTCCAACCGATGCGGCGCAGTTTCATAGTCCATGCGCTGCGCCAGCAGCTCCAGCGACTTTTCGATTTCCGCCACGATGTTCTGGGTTTCGGCGCGCATGGTCTTGTCCCAACTTGCTCAATCAGGCCTGCGTGATAGCAAGAGGTGCGGGCCACCACAAGACAGGCAGGATCGGAATGCAAAGCGCTGCGGAAAAGATTGCGGATGCGTGGGGTCTGAGCCTCGTGTCACACATCGCTGACACCGGTCACGCTCAGCTTTGGCAGGTTCAAACAGCCAATGGTCCCGCAGCGCTGAAACTCTATCGCCGCAAAGATCGGGGCAACGAGGCGGCTGGCACCGACCTCCTCAGGCTTTGGCAAAACCGCGGCGCGGTCACGGTTCTGGCAGAGGAGAACAATGCCGTGCTGATGGAGTGGCTGGAGGGCCCATCGCTGGGCGATCTGGCCCGCGCCGGACAGCCCGATACCGCCCTCACCGCGCTGGCTGAAACCGCGCAACGCCTGCATTGTGCGCCAGTGGTCAAGGCGACACGGCTGAAACCGCTGCAGCAGGTGTTTGACCCGTTACTCTGCTGCGAGTTTGCACCGAACTGCCCCGTGCCGTTTCGACATGACATGGTCCGAGCAATCGACTTGGCGCGCGCCTTGCTGGACAACCAGCCTGAAGCAGTACCGCTGCACGGGGACCTGCATCCCGACAACGTTATACTGACCGCCACGGGGCCTCGGGTCATAGACGCCAAAGGCTATCTGGGTGACCCCGCGTTTGAGCTTGCCAACGCTTTGCGCCACCCGAAGGGCATGCCCGAACTGGTGCGCCAACGCGGTCAGATCCACCGATGCCTGACCCTTTATTCCGATGCTATGAACGTCAGTGCTCAGCGGCTCGCACAATGGGCCGCCGCGAAATGCGCGCTGTCTATCTTCTGGCGCGCCGATGGGAAAATCGAGACCGACCATGAGGCCGGTCTGCTTCATCTTTTGCTAGAGATCACAGATCAATAAAGACCGCCGCCCTGCAGGTCACCCTGACTGGCGTTGGGACCAACCGTAATCGTGTTGCCGGTCGAGGTCGTCACTTGGCGACCGCCTCGGGTGACTTCTTCAAACAACGGCAGCTCCGACCCCACGGCAAAGCCACCGTCATAGACGCGGTCGATAAAGCCGTCGACGCCATCGCGGAAATATTCGGCGACAACATAGTCACCCGATGCATCTGCCGGCAGGCGTGCACCGCTGAATCGGTCGATCTTGATGAACTGCCCACCCGGCGGCACTTCGAACGGGCCACCGCCATATTTATCGACGGCTTTTTCCATGAAGCTTTGGAAGACCGGGCCACACATGGTGCCGCCATAGGCCCCCCGCCCCATCGGGCGCGGGCGATCGTAGCCGATATAGCAGCCGGCAACGATGTTCGAGGTAAATCCGATGAACCACGCATCCTTGGATTCGTTGGTGGTGCCAGTTTTGCCTGCTGTCGGCACCGGCAGATTGACGACGCTGGATGCGGTTCCCCGATCCACCACGCCCTTCATCATCGAAGTCAGCTGATAAGCGGTGATCGCATCCATTACCTGACTGCGATCCGTGATGATCTGAGGCGCTTCGTCCGGTTCCAGCCAGCTCGAATTGCAATCCAGACATTGCCGGTCATCATGGCGATAGATCGTCTTGCCATACCGGTCCTGAATACGGTCGACCAGGGTCGGTTCAACCCGCTCACCACCATTGGCGAACATCGCATAAGCCGCGACCATCTTGTAGAGTGTGGTTTCCTCGGACCCCAGTGAGTTCGCAAGGAACGCCCCCATCCGGTCATAGACGCCGAACCGCTCGGCATAGCCTGCGACCACCGGCATCGTCACCTCTTGCGCCAGACGAATAGTCATCAGGTTCCGCGACTGTTCGATGCCCGTACGCAAAGGCGTTGGCCCATAGAACTTGTTCGACGAGTTCTTGGGCCGCCACAGACCCTGTGGCGTATTCACCTCAATCGGTGCGTCCACAACGATCGTCGCCGGGCTATAGCCACTGTCCAGTGCGGCGGCATAGACGAAGGGCTTGAAACTCGACCCCGGCTGACGCTGCGCCTGTGTGGCGCGGTTGAACACGGTGTCCTGATACGAGAACCCGCCCTGCATCGCCAGAACACGGCCCGAATTCACGTCCATCGCGACAAAGCCACCCTGCACTTCGGGCACCTGACGGGCGGACCACTGACCCTCTTCCCCGGCCATCACCAGAATGACGTCGCCGCGTTTGAAGTTGTCCTGGAAATTACCCTGCATCCACTGGATGTCAGACCGCGGAATGGCACCGTCAGCGGGGCCATCCTCGATACCAACTGTCAGGGACTGATCGGCAACGTTCAGCACCACCGCCGGGTACCACTGCGTCGGCAGCACCACGTCGCGTGGGATTTCCATGATCGCCAGCGCCTCGCGCCATTGCGCCTCATCCGCCAGCTTCTCTTCCGGGATCACATCACCTGTGCCGCGCCAGCGTCCGCGTGAGCGGTCGTATTTCTGAAGCGCTGTGCGCAAGGCCTTAGCGGCCTCGACCTGCATCTCTTCATCCACGGATGCGCGCACGGTGAAACCGCCGGTAAAAAATTCGCCTTCGCCGAAGTCCTCGCTCAACTGGCGGCGGATTTCATCGGTGAAGTAATCACGCGGCGGCAGGGCGGTGCGGAAGCTCTCAAAGTCGCCGTTCTGGACCGAACGCAAAGGCATCTCGACCTCAGCCTCATAGGTCGCCTGATCGATGTAACCATTCTGCTGCATCTCGCGCAGCACATAGTTGCGGCGGTTCAGCAGGCGTTCTTTCTGACGGACCGGGTGGTAATCCGAGGGCGCCTTGGGCATCGCCGCCAGCATCGCGGCCTCATGCGGGGCAAGTTCCTGCAGCGTCTTGTTGAAATAGGTCTGCGCCGCGGCGGTCACGCCATAAGAGTTCTGGCCCAGAAAGATCTCGTTCATATAGAGTTCGAGGATCTGTTCCTTATCCAAGGTATCCTCAAGCCGCGTGGCAAGGATGATCTCTTTGATCTTGCGCTCAGCCCGGCGGTCACCGGACAGCAGGAAGTTCTTCATCACCTGCTGGGTAATCGTCGACGCCCCGCGTACGGTTTCCCCCTTGGTACGCACCGCCTCGACCCCGGCGGCGACAATCCCGCGTGGGTCATACCCCTGATGGGTATAGAAATTCTTGTCTTCCGCCGAGATAAAGGCCTGTTTCACCAGATCGGGAATTTCCTCGGACGGGGTGAACAGGCGGCGTTCCTGCGCGAATTCGTCGATCAGCTGACCTTCGCCCGAATATATCCGGCTGATCGTCGGCGGTTTGTATTGCGCCAACGACTCGTGGCTGGGCAAGTCGCGCCCATACATCCAGAACACCGCGCCAACAACCAGCGCGGCCATAAATATACCCAAAGTCACGAGGCTGAAGATCGCCCCGAAAAACGAAAGAACAAACCGGATCACGTTACTGCCTTTTTCTCGCGGTGACGCCAATATAGGGATGCGCCTGCCCCGGGTCAAAACACGAAACCCTACAATGGCCATTTTGCGCCGCTGCGTCATTGCCCAATCAGGCTGCGTTTCACCTGATCATCCTGCCGCCAGGCCTCGAGCCCCTGCACGATACCATGCGCCATCAAGGCACGCCATTCCGGGTTCCGGATGTTGTTCAAATCGCGTGGGCTGGACAGAAACCCAAGCTCGACCAGAACCGATGGAATATCCGCAGCTTTCAGAACCGAAAATGAGCCGGTACGGATCGGGCGGCTGTTCATCGGTCCACCCTGCTGGGTCATCCCTTCGGCCAGTGCCTGCGCCAGTGCATTCGTACGTGGTTTGGTTTCTTGCCGCGCCAGATCCAGCAGCACATCGGCAACCTGATCATCCGATCCACTCAGATCGATCCCGGCGATCAAGTCCCCCCTGTCATGCCGCTCGGCCAGTTTCTGGCTGGCAATGTCAGACGCCTCATCAGCAAGGGTATAGACCGCTGCCCCGTGCGCGCGCCCTTCGGACAGCCAATCAGCATGCAGCGAAACGAACACATCGGCCCCCGCCCGATGCGCCAGGGCGATGCGGCGTTCAAGGCTGACAAACTGATCGTCTACGCGTGTCATCACCACCTCGAACCCACCTGCACGCAACAGCATTTCGCGCAGCTCACGCGCGAAGGTCAGCATGAGCGTCTTTTCATTCGTATTCGGAACTTCAGCTCCCGGATCAATGCCACCATGGCCGGGGTCCAGCATCACCCGCAAGACTCCCGAATTGTCCCGTCCTGAGGCTTCGGGCGTGAGCACAGGTTCGGGTAAATCCCACCCTGGCTGGCGCGGAGCCCCTGCGCTGGCTGCGAAACTGTCAAAATCAGTGCCCACCAATTGCAGCGAAAGATGCGCAGCACCAGTAGTTTCATCGACCCGCAGATCAGCTGTTTCAATCGCCAGAGGCGCGCCCAGCTCCAACACCAGACGTGACCAGCCGGGCACATAGGCACCAAACCGCACCCCGCTTATGCGGTTGGTTTGCAGAAAGCTCTGACGGTCCAGCCCAGCCCAGTCGACCTCCTGAAAATCCAGCACCATGCGGTAAGGATCGCGTAGGGTGAAAACGCGATAGGGCACACCCTGACTGAGACCGAGATCGAGGCGCACACCGGAACGGCCTTCATCGCTGATGCGGCTTTGCTCGGGCAGCACGCGGGCGAGCGCATTGAACTCTTGCGCGACGGCAACACCTGACAGCGCCCAGATCAGGGCGAATGCGTAGAAAATCCTGCTCATGGCCTCAAGTTATCCCGAGATCGATTGGCGCAAAGCCTATAGCATCAACCAAGCTTTGTGAACGCCCTAGACCGGTGCAGCGATCGCGCCACGCTCTGCCATAAACCGACGCAGACGTTCCAGCCCGTCCTGAATGTCAGCCGTCGCACGCGCATAGGAAAAACGCAGAGTCGTGTGACCGCGCTGGGGGTCAAAATCCAGCCCCGGCGTGACGGCAACACCTGCCTTTTCAAGAATCTCGGCGGCGAAAGCGCGACTGTCATCGGTCAGATCCGAGACATCGGCATAGACATAAAACGCCCCATCCGGTGGCGCGATATTGGTGAACCCGGCTTTGGGCAGACCATCCAGCATCAGCGCACGATTGCGGCGATAGACGTCCAGATTGGCCTGCAGTTCTTCATCGCAATCCATCGCAGCCAGCGCGGCCACCTGACTGGCGTGCGGAGCGCAGATGAACATGTTCTGCGCGATCCGCTCAACCACACGCACCTGATCCTCGGGGACGACCATCCAGCCCACCCGCCAGCCGGTCATCGAGAAATACTTGGAGAACGAGTTGATCACATAGCATTCGTCGGTGAGTTCCAGCGCCGTGACCGCTTTGGCCTCGTATTCAAGCCCATGGTAAATTTCGTCACTGATGAATGACGCCCCCTGCCCCTGCGCCGCCTCGATCAGCGCCCCCATCGCGGCGTGATCCAGCATCGTGCCCGTGGGGTTGGCAGGCGATGCGACCATCAGGCCTTGCAAATCCAGTCCGTTGAAGTCGGAGGGCACCGGTTGCAGCCGGTTTTCGGGCGCGGTGGGCAGATCGACAGGCACCAAACCCAGCGCCTTGAGAATTTGCCGATAGGACGGATAGCCGGGTGCGCCGATGCCGACACGATCGCCACTGTCAAAGAGCGCGGTGAAGGTCAGCAGAAACCCACCCGAGGACCCGGGGGTGATAACCACCCGCTCGGGGTTCAGGTCGACATTGTACCACTCGCCATAAAGTCGCGCGATGCGTTGGCGCAGGGCGGGCATCCCAAGGGCGACCGTATAGCCCAGCGGGCTTTGCGCCATCGCCTTCGCCAACGCTTCGGTCGCGCCTTTGGGCGCGCCGGTTCCGGGCTGGCCAACCTCCATATGGATGATGTGACGCCCGGCTTCTTCGGCTTTGCGCGCGGCTTCCATCACATCCATCACAATAAACGGATCGACCCCGGACCGGGTTGAGTTTCTCATGCCCATCTCCCATGTTGCAGCCATGGCTTTTGAACGCGTATCCCGGCTGGCGTCAATCCCGGCCCTGATGCTGGCTGCGGTAATGTGGCTGGCCGCAAGCGCACAAAGCCAGGCGCAAAACCTGATCCGCGATCCTGATATCGAACATGGCCTGCGCGAACTGGCCTTTCCGATCTTGCGCGCAGCAGGTCTAAGCACCAACCGCGTCCGGATATTGGTGGTCAATGACAGCACCTTCAATGCGTTCGTCATCGACTACAACACCATCTACGTAAACTACGGGCTGATCCTGTCGGTCGACACGCCCGAGATGTTGCAGGCCGTTATCGCCCATGAGGCTGCGCATATCGCAAACGGTCATCTGGCCCGTCGGGCCGAGAACCTGCGCGCAGCCCAACGCAACGCCCAATTCGGTACCGCGCTGGCGCTGATCGTCGCTGCCGCTGGTGGAGGGGAAGCGGCGGCTGGTATCGCCGCGGGCACGTCATCCTCGGCCCTGCGCAGCTTTCTGGGACACACGCGCGCGGAAGAGGCCTCGGCCGATCGCAGCGCGGCCAGCTATCTGCGGTGGGCGGGCATCTCTCCGCGCGGAATGGTCAACCTGCATCGCAAATTCGCTGGTCAGGAACTGCTGAGCGAGGCCAATCAGGACCCATATATGCGCTCGCACCCCACCAGCCGGGAACGTTTGCGCGCGGCCGAGCATTTCCTTGATGAGTTCGGAGACAAAGCCAAACAGAACGCCAATGCCGACTATTGGTTCGCGAGGGTCAAAGGCAAGCTGTCAGCGTGGTTGCGATCACCCGGCTGGACTCTGCGCCGCGCTGCTGAGGAGACCGATCCCGACATCCGCCTGATGCGCGAGGCCTCGGCCCATCATCAGAACCGGGATCTGGCCCGTGCGCGCGCAGCCATCGACAAGGCTCTTGAAATCCGGCCCGATGACCCATTCTTCTATGAGTTGAAAGGCCAAATCCTGCTGGAAAACCGCCGTCTGAAAGAAGCGGTTGCAGCTTATGGCGCAGCTGTTGATATGGCACCCAATGACTCGCTGATCCTTGCCGGGTACGGGCGCGCCCTGCTGGCGGACGGTCAGACGAAAGAAGCCTTGCAAGCGCTTGAAAAAGCACGTGCAAGGGACTACCGAAACGCCCGGTTGATGCAGGATCTTGGCGCAGCCTACGCCAAGGTGGGCAACACCGGGATGGCTTCGGCGGTCACCGCAGAACGATATGCCCTGCATGGTCGACTGGACGATGCAGGGATCCACGCAAGACGCGCCATCGGGCAGTTGCCCGAAGGGTCTCCGGGGTGGCAACGGGCACAAGATGTGCTGATCGCCTCGGAACGGGCGAAGAAAAAGAAAAGGAAACGGAAATGATCCTCAGACATACAGCACCCGCCCTTCTGGGGCTTTCCATGCTTGCCGCTCCAGCCCACGCGCTGGACCTGAACGCCATGAGTGACGCCGAAAAGGTCGAATTCGGTGCGCAGGTGCGCGAATACCTGCTGGAAAACCCCGAAGTGATCATTGAAGCGATCAACATTCTGGAAGAACGCAACGCTGCCGCCGAGGCCGCCGCCGACAAGGAACTGGTCGCCGCCAACGCAGACGCGTTGTTCAATGACGGCTACAGCTGGGTGGGTGGCAACCCCGACGGTGACATCACTCTGGTCGAGTTCATGGACTACCGCTGTGGCTACTGCCGCCGTGCCGTGCCTGAGGTGGCCAGCCTGCTGGCCGAGGATGGCAATATCCGTTTGGTGATCAAGGAACTGCCGATTTTGGGCGACGCATCGGTCGTATCCTCCCGGTTCGCGATTGCGACGAAACAGGTGGCCGGAGACGACGCCTATAAGCAGGTTCACGATGCCCTGTTGGAATTCAGCGGTGAACCATCCGAGGTCACTCTGCGCCGGATATCGGATGGGCTGGGACTGGACAGCGACGCCATCGTCGCAGCCATGGACAGCGATGAGGTCACTGCCGAAATCGCACAGACACGCGAATTGGCGCAAAAGATGCGGATTTCGGGTACACCGTCCTTCGTTCTGGGCACCGAGATGCTGCGTGGCTTTCTGCCTGCCGATCAGATGCAGCAGATCGCGAATGGGGTGCGCGCG
Source organism: Ruegeria sp. C2 (assembly GCF_056537765.1). Lineage (NCBI taxonomy): Bacteria > Pseudomonadati > Pseudomonadota > Alphaproteobacteria > Rhodobacterales > Roseobacteraceae > Ruegeria > Ruegeria sp. C2. The sequence goes on from NZ_JBQFRZ010000001.1 coordinate 1,215,983, forward strand.
GAACAAGGGTGAACACGAGGCGGCAGTTTGGCCGGGGTTCACGTCTTTAAGAGGCTCAGGCGGCTTTGATTTACAAAGCCGCCTTTTTTGGATGTGAACTTTTTTGCAAGCTGACTGACCAAGCGCATCACTCGTGACTAAGGATGTGAGCGGACTGTCCATCGCGGCTATTGGGTCACATTCGGCATTTAGAACTGGCAAAAAATTGCCGGGTTTTAACGGGCCTCTTTTCATCACCCGCAAGATCACACTAGAACTCGGTTACCACTCAAACCGGCACCGAAGTTTCTTGCAAAACCGCACTCGGAAAACAAATACGATCAGGTCACGCCTGCCTGCCCGCGCTGCAATTGCGGTGGGGTTAATTGTTCTTGTTTCCGCCTGCGCTAAGAACCCAAACGAGGTGGATCTCGATCCGGAACGTCAGGCAATGGCGCTGCAAGAGGTCTCTAAAAAGCAGGCCCGGGGGCAAAGAGTGTGGTGTGTGCCCTACGCACGAAACCTCAGCGGCATTGAAATTCGCGGCAACGCCAAAGACTGGTGGGGGAAAGCGCGCAGTGCTTTTGACCGGGGCAACGAACCGATTGTGGGTTCGGTGATGTCGTTTCGGGCAACCAGCGGAATGCCTTTGGGCCATGTGGCGGTCGTATCCGATATCGTCACCGAGCGCGAAGTCATCATCAACCACGCCAACTGGCACCGCAACAAAGTATCGTTGAAAATGGGCGTCAAGGACGTATCCAAAAACAATGATTGGACGCTGGTCCGGGTCGAAAGCCAACCGGGACAATATGGCAGCAACTATCCGGTGAACGGGTTCATATACCCGAAATTTGGCGAGTAACACAATTTCACCTCGCGCCGCCAAATAACCCAGGAATGCGCCACAGGCGATCTTCGTCACGGTCGCAAATCAGAGATAGCAGCCTCTCGCGTAAGAAAGCTGAACGGTGGCATAGTCTGTTTACGATCCGCAGCGATCTCGGTTTCAACGGAGTTTGTTTCGTTTCGGCGCTATTCTGCGGCCTCAGCCGCGGCGTCCAACTCAGCGGCTTTTTTCTCGACCTCTTCCACAATATGGTCGATCATCTGGTCGTTCGACATTTTGTGGCTGGCCTTGCCCGCCAGATAAACCATACCGGACCCTGCCCCGCCGCCGGTGAAACCGACATCTGTCATCAGCGCTTCACCCGGGCCGTTCACAACGCAGCCGATGATCGACAGGCTCATGGGCGTTTTGATGTGTTCCAGCCGATGCTCCAGCGCTTCTACCGTTTTGATCACGTCAAAACCCTGCCGCGCGCAAGAAGGGCATGAAATGATGTTCACCCCACGATGGCGCAGGCCCAGAGATTTCAGGATCTCATAGCCCACCTTGACCTCTTCCACCGGATCGGCGGATAGGCTGACGCGGATCGTGTCGCCAATACCCATCCACAGCAAATTGCCCAGACCGATGGCCGATTTGATCGTACCGCTGACCAACCCTCCGGCCTCGGTGATGCCTAAATGGATGGGGGCGTCTGTGGCCTCGGCAATGCCCTGATAGGCCGCGGCCGACAGGAACACGTCGCTGGCCTTCACGCTGATCTTGAAATTGTGAAAGTCATTATCCTCAAGGATGCGGATATGTTCGAGCCCGCTTTCAACCATCGCCTCGGGGCACGGCTCGCCATATTTCTCCAGCAGATGCTTTTCCAAACTCCCTGCGTTCACCCCAATCCGGATCGAGCAGTTGTGGTCGCGCGCGGCAGCGATGACCTCTTTCACACGCTTCTCATCGCCGATGTTGCCGGGGTTGATGCGCAGGCAGGCTGCGCCGGCCTCAGCGGATTCTATGCCGCGGCGATAATGGAAATGAATATCGGCGACGATGGGCACTGGGCTTTCGCGCACGATCTCTTTCAGCGCTTTTGACGAGGCTTCATCCGGGACCGAGACGCGCACGATATCCGCCCCCGCCTCTGCCGCCGCCTGCACCTGCGCAACAGTCGCCGCGACATTGGTGGTCAGCGTGTTGGTCATGGTCTGCACGGCAATCGGCGCGTCGCCACCGACGGGCACGTTGCCAACCATGATCTGACGGGATTTGCGGCGATAGATGTTGCGCCACGGGCGCACGTGATTGAGCGACATGAGGATCGATCCGGATCAGCCTGAGTTGCGCCTTAGATAGTTCGCCAACCCCCAAGGAGCAATGCCAAGATCACTCGGCGGGCGCTTCTGTCGCCTCGGTCTGCAGCTCGGCCACCAATTGCTTGAGCGCGCTGTTCTGATCGGCTTCAAGATCGGCCACGGTGAAGTTCTCGGCCACCGAATCTTTCGACAGCACGACCCCTTTGGTCACCGTGCCGGGCGCGCCGACCGGGCCAAAATGCTCACCATTCATCGAGAAATAGACGGAGCCCGAGGCACCTGCGCGCAACTGCGGCGGCTCTTCCATAAGCGGGACCTCGAACGTGCTACCCTGTTCAACCGTCCCGAGCGTCCCTTCGAAAATTACACTGCCATCGGCAGCCGTGACGCGCATCCACGACGGGTTCACAGCAACGATTTTCAGGTTTGTGTCAATCTTCTCAACAACCTGCGGCAACTCCGGACGCTCGACCGTGTGAACTTCTGTCACTTGAATCTGCGGCGGTTCTGGCGGGCTGAAAGTGCCAACCGTGCGCGGATCGAGTGTCGAGATCGGGGCGTCACGCGCCACCAGAACAGGCACATCCAGCGCCTGCGGACGATACAGACGATCCAGCGCTTCGGAGCTTGGAGTGTCCACGCTGGCCAGTTCGACCTCATCCGACCGCACCTGTGCCGCATCAAGCGGGTCGAGATCGGTCAAGACGACAGGCGCCTGTTCAACCGGGCTAACCTGTACCTGCTGAATACGGTTCAGGACCGACCAGCCGCCATAGCCAATGCCGCCAATGACGGCCAGCAGAACCAGTGTCGAACCAATAGCCCGTGGTTCAATCTGGCTGACAACGGATTCGCGACCGGGGATATAAGGAGTGTTGGGCGAAACAAAGGGGTCGCGCCCCATCGGCCCACGCGCAGGCAAACCGCCTTGCGCTTTCTTAACGACTGACGCCTCAGCCGACATGCCATGAGCGACCTCGAAACCGCTTTCCTTGCAGAAAGTCTGGAACGTCTCATCCGGGTTCATCCCCAGATAACGGGCATAGGACCGCACATAGCCAGCGATAAAGCCAGGAGTGTCAAAGGCGTCCGGGTCAGCGTTCTCGATGGCGGCGATATAATTGGCCTTGATCCGCAGTTCGCGTTGTACGTCCAGAAGAGACTTGCCCATCGTCGCACGCTCGCCGCGCATGACATCGCCAAGTCGCACCTCATAGTCATCAAACCCTTTCGGTCTGACGTCCATGTCTTCTCCGGAATCGCGCTGTGATCTGCGCCCAATCATTCCTGCTGCCCCATCTTTGCCTGTCGCGTGTTACGCGCCGTCAGCGAATCGACCCTAAACGATTCGTCTGCCAGTTTTGTTAGCGTAAGCCTAACACGCAGCAAACTCGTTGCACACTTTAGCGTGAGGTTATCCAGCAAGTTCGGCGCGATTTAGCGCACAATGTGACCAAAGTTCGTCCATCGCCTGAACCAGACGGTTCATTTCGTCAGGTCCATGTACCGGAGACGGGGTAAACCGCAGGCGTTCAGTACCGCGTGGAACGGTCGGGAAATTGATTGGCTGCACGTAGATGCCATAATCATCCAGCAGCATATCGCTCAACTTCTTGGTGTGGACGGGGTTGCCGACGATTACTGGCACGATGTGACTGCCGTGATCGATCAGAGGCATGCCCAGCCCTTTCAGGCGCAGCTTGAGAATGCTGGCCTGTGTCTGGTGCTGTTCGCGCAGTTCAGGCGCGGTTTTCAAATAGGCCACCGACGCCGCCGCCCCTGCTGCAACCGCAGGTGGCAGCGAGGTGGTGAAGATAAAGCCGGGTGCATATGACCGGATCGCGTCGCACATCTTGGCGCTGGCCGCGATATAGCCACCCATGACACCATAAGCTTTAGCCAGTGTTCCGTTGATGATGTCAATCCGATGGGCCAGACGATCCCGCTCGGTCACGCCGCCGCCGCGCGGGCCGTACATACCGACCGCGTGAACCTCATCGATATAAGTCAGCGCACCGAATTCATCAGCGAGGTCGCAGATCTCTTCGATCGGACCAAAATCGCCATCCATGGAATAGACCGATTCAAACGCAATCAGCTTGGGCGCAGCCGGATCATCCGCCGCCATCAGCTCGCGCAGATGAGCGACGTCATTGTGACGGAAGATACGCTTTGCCCCACCATTGCGGCGCACGCCTTCGATCATTGAGGCATGATTCAGCGCGTCGGAATAGATGATCAGGCCGGGAAACAGCTTGGGCAGTGTCGAAAGCGTGGCATCATTGGCGATGTAGGCGCTGGTAAACAGCAGCGCGGCTTCTTTGCCATGCAGATCAGCAAGCTCAGCCTCCAGCCGCTTATGATAAACGGTGGTGCCCGAAATATTGCGCGTCCCGCCCGAGCCCGCGCCCGCCGCGTCGACCGCCTCGTGCATGGCGTTCAAAACAACCGGGTTCTGCCCCATGCCAAGATAGTCGTTGCCACACCACACGGTGATGTTCTGCTGCGACCCGTCCGGACAGGTCCGCACCGCATGCGGAAAATGACCATTCCGGCGTTCAATATCGATAAAGGTCCGGTAACGTCCTTCGTCATGCAGCTTGGCGATCGCTGTATCGAGCTGAGCAGTATAGTCCACCGGACCCTCCTTGGATGCCCGGCCATCATACCTCCGGACTACTTTTTTCGCTACACTACAGGGTTTCTGCAAATGTGGCGTCGCGTTCATCTGTCCGACTTGCCTACCGCCGAAACGTTGAACCCAACTTTGATTTGCATCAAATAACGCCTAACGCCCGAACCGACAAGCAAAGTTACGGCCAGAAAACGCGAGGAAACGACGCAGGCCGCCCCTATGCCTTTGCCCCAGAATCCTGCTGGACGGCCCCGCCCATGCTGCTAGGCTCTGCCCGAATTCAGCACTTTTCAGGAGAGCCCCATGTCGCTTGACGCCGTACTGAGCCGGATCGACACTGATCTGACCCCCTCTATCGATCGCCTGATGGAGTTCCTGCGCATCCCTTCAATCTCGACCGACCCCGCCTATAAAGAGCATGTCGACAAGGCCGCTGACTGGCTGGTGGCCGATCTGCAAAGCCTCGGCATCGCAGCCGAGAAGCGCCCGACCCCGGGCCACCCGATGGTGGTGGGCCATGTTGGCGAAGACAGCGATGGGCCGCATGTCCTGTTTTATGGCCATTACGATGTGCAACCGGTTGACCCGCTTGAACTATGGAACCGCGACCCGTTTGATCCGGCACTGGAACAAACCGAACATGGGGATGTAATCCGCGGGCGCGGTGCATCGGATGACAAGGGCCAGCTCATGACATTTGTCGAGGCCTGCCGTGCGTGGAAAGCTGTCCACGGCACCTTGCCCTGCCGCATCACATTCTTCTTCGAGGGCGAAGAGGAATCCGGCTCACCCTCGCTGGTGCCGTTCCTCGAAGCGAACAAGGAAGAGTTGAAGGCAGATCTGGCGCTGGTTTGCGATACCTCGATGGTCTCTCGTGGTGTGCCTTCGATCGCATCACAATTGCGCGGGATGCTGAAAGATGAATTCACCATTATCGGCCCGCGCATCGACCTGCACTCGGGCCATTACGGAGGACCCGGCCTGAACCCGCTCCGCGAACTCTCTCGCATCGTTACCTCGTTCTATGACGAAGAAACTGGGCGTGTCGCCGTTGAAGGGTTCTATGAAGGCGTTCATGAGGTGCCTGCCGACCAATTACGCCAATGGGAAAATTGCGGGTTCGACGAGGCGGAATACCTGAACTCGGTCGGCTACACCCAGCCTCACGGTGAAAAAGCCTACTCTACCCTGGAACAGCAATGGGCACGCCCGACGCTCGAAGTTAACGGACTCTGGGGTGGCTATAATGGCGCAGGATCAAAAACCGTTATTCCGTCCGAGGCACATTGCAAGATCACCTGCCGCCTTGTCGGTGACATGGATCCAGACGCACTGCGCGACAAAATTCGCAAACACGTAGAAGAGCGTCTTTCCCCTGACGTCAAAGTCGTCTGGGACAACGACCTCGAAGGCTCGCCCGCTTCTGTCATGAACCTCAACCGCCCGGAATTCGAAGCAGCACGCGGCGCCCTTTCCGACGAATGGAATCGCGAGGCCGTTTTTACCGGCATGGGCGGCTCGATCCCGGTCGTCGGCTATTTCGATACCGTGCTCGGGCTGGATTCGATGCTCGTGGGCTATGCCAATGACGACGACGCTATCCACTCGCCGAACGAAAAATACGACGTCAAAAGCTTCCACAAAGGTATCCGCTCCTGGGCCCGCATTTTGGATGCGCTGAACAAATAAGGATTCCAGCGAGGCTCTGCCTCGCGCTCCGGGATATTTTCGGCCAGATGAAGACCGGATCCCCTGCTTCATCTGGCCATAAATATCCCGGGGGAGTCGCGGCTTGCCGTGGCGAGGGCAGAGCCCCCTTCCCTTACATGTGGATCACACGCCCATAGGCATCCAGAACGCTCTCATGCATCATCTCTGACAGCGTTGGGTGTGGGAAGACCGTATTCATCAGGTCTTCTTCGGTGGTCTCCAACTGACGACCAACCACATAGCCCTGAATCAGCTCAGTGACTTCGGCGCCGATCATATGTGCGCCCAGCAACTCACCCGTCTTGGCATCAAAGATGGTTTTGATCATTCCTTCAGGTTCGCCCAAGGCGATGGCCTTGCCGTTGCCGATAAAGGGGAAGCGACCGACCTTGATGTCAAAGCCAAGCTCCTTGGCCTTCGCCTCGGTATAACCTACCGATGCAACCTGCGGCTGGCAGTATGTGCAACCCGCTATGCTTTCGGGCTTAACCGGATGCGCGTGTTTACCGGCAATCAATTCAGCCACCATCACACCTTCGTGGCTGGCTTTATGTGCCAGCCAGGGCGCGCCCGCGATGTCGCCAATGGCATAGAGCCCATCAACACCGGTACGGCAGAATTCATCGGTGATCACATGGGTGCGGTCGATCTTTACGCCCAGAGCCTCAAGCCCCAGGTTTTCGACATTCCCCACGATACCAACCGCCGAGATTACCGTATCGAAGTCATGCTTCTCTACTTTGCCCTTCACCTCGATATGCGCAGTCACCTTGCCTTTGGCGCGATCCAGCTGCTTGACCATCGCCTTTTCCATGATGGTCATGCCCTGTTTGGTAAAGGCTTTCTTGGCAAAGGCACTGATCTCAGCGTCTTCAACCGGCAGCACGCGGTCCATAACCTCGACCACCGTCGTATCCGCGCCCAGCGTGTTGTAGAAACTAGCGAATTCGATGCCGATCGCGCCCGATCCGATGACCAGCAGTTTCTTGGGCATCCGGGGCGGCTGCAGCGCGTGTTTATAAGTCCAGACTAGATCACCATCCGCCTCCAGACCGGGCAGTTCGCGGGCCCGCGCGCCCGTGGCCAGCACGATGTTCTTCGCCGTCAGTTCTTCGGTGCCTTTGTCGGTCTTGACGCTGACCTTACCTTTCGCAGGTATCGTCGCCTCGCCCATTACGACGTCGATCTTATTCTTCTTCATCAGATGACCGATCCCGCCTGACAGCTGGGCGGCAACCCCGCGCGAGCGTTTGACGACCGCGTCGAGGTCATAACCCACCTTGTCTGCCTTAAGGCCGAAATCCTTAGCGCGCTCCATCAGATGGAAGACTTCCGACGAGCGCAGCAACGCCTTGGTCGGGATGCAGCCCCAGTTCAAACAGATGCCGCCCAGATGCTCACGCTCGACAACGACGGTTTTCAGGCCCAGCTGGGCTGCGCGAATGGCAGCGACATAGCCTCCGGGGCCGGCCCCGATTACGATCAGATCATAAGATTTTGCAGCCATGTGTCCCTCTCGGCGCAGATCGGTTTCAAAACTAGTTTACCGTTAAACTATTTTTCACAGCGCATCAACAACTCCGCCCGCGACATATGTGACGCGGGGTCAAATCGCCCGTCAGGCGCTGAATTCAGCCTATACCCACGCCTCACCAAAGGCTAGAACCGAACCAATTCGTTTCCAAACCTGTGTATTTGAGAGAGGCCATGATGGCAAAAACACTCAAAGATCTTTTGCTTGCCCTTTTGAACGCCACCCTGATCCTGCTGGCCCTCTGCCTGTTCTTGGGTTGGAAGCTGGCGCAATCGGTCGACAATATCCGGACCGGTTTTGCAGAAAACCTGCAACTGGTGACGCCGTTACGAGATCAGGCGCAAGGCCTTCGTGGAGAGCTTGCGGCGTTGCGCAGCGACATGGCTGCAATCCGCGCGCAGGATGATGCATCTGATCCTGCGACGGCGCGACAACTGAATGCAGCACTGCAGCGGTTGAACGGGTTGGAGGAAGGTCTGGAAAAAACACAGGCCCGACTGACGGGCCTGGTGGACTCTCCTGAAGATCTGATCGATCACGCCATTACCACCACGGTGGATAGCGTGACCCACGGCCTTCAGTCGGTCAGAGGGTGCACGCCCGCAACCTAGGTCGCAGCTGCCTGCAACTCACGAACGGTGCTGCCATAGCCACCGTTGCTGACATATGCGGCTTCGTGTTCAGTTGTGCTGCGATCCAGTGCATCGTTTCGATACGGGAAACGACCGAACTTGCGGATCACTTCGCGATGCGCCCGAGCGTGCAGAAGATTTCCTTCGCCGGCCTGCGGCATCCGCTCGTGCATCAGGCGCACGCAGCGCTCCTGATCACACAGATTTTCCGAATGCATCATCGGCAGGTAAAAGAACTGCCGCGCCGGCTCGTCAATCTTCATGTCCCATCCCTTGTCGACCGCACATTTCGCAGCCGCCAACGCCGCACGATCCGATGAAAACGCCTTGGCGCTGCCGCGGAACATGTTACGAGGGAATTGATCCATAAGGATAATATAAGCCAGCGCACCGCTGGGATAGGTCAGCCAGAGCGAGAATTTTCCCTCGCACGCGGCCTTCCAAGTTGACAGAAACTTGTCGCGGATCTGCTCGTCCAGCGCCTCATCCTGCAGGTACCAGCCCTTGGGCCCAACCTCATCCAACCAAAAACTCAATACTTTTTCAGGAGCAACCATTGCCCTAAACTCCGTAATTGTCCTCCCCAGGGACGTAGCGTCATTTAAATCTCTTTTACAGATTTGTGACAGTAACATATTGCAACACAAAAGTCACAAATCCGGCGTCAGGCAGGTTCTTGCGTATCCTGCTCTTCCTGGGCCGCTTCGATGACAACTTCCTGTGCAACTTCAAGCGCAACCGGGGATGAAGTCGGGTAAATCGGCGCGATGGCTCCGGTCTCATCCACGGGCACGTAAGCGCGCTGAGTCATACGGTAGGCACCGTAGATCGCCATGGCGAACATCAGCGCCGCGATGAACAGGAAGAACCCGGCAGGGCCAAGCAGGCCAACGCCCATCAACCAACCCGTGATGACCGGGCCTGCAATGGCGCCCAGACCGTTGATGAAAATCAGCCCGCCAGAGGCGGCGGACATGTCATCATATTCCAGATAATCGTTCGTATAGGCGATCAACAGCGAGTAGAGCGGGCTTGTCATGCCCCCGATCGCAAACGCTGAGAGCAGCAGGATCGGGAATGATCCTGCCCCGAAAAACATGCCGATCAAGGCCCCGACGCCGCCAACGGCTGCCACCAACATGATCAGGATACGCCGGTCCGCACGGTCCGATATCCAACCGATCGGATACTGCAGCACAACCGCTCCGATGTAAAACGCCGCGACAAAAGTCGAAATCTCGACCAGCGACAGGTCTGCTTGCGCGCCGTAGACCGCGCTCATCCCGAACTGGGCCGAAAACACGCCGCCCAGCAGGAACATCCCCACACAACCCAGTGGTGATGTCTCCATCAGTTTGCGCAATGTCATTGGTTTGGTAGTCTCAAAAGCCGGTGTCGGCGAGATCGACAGCAGAATCGGGGCAAACGAGACCGAAATCAGGATCGATGCGATCACGAAAGTCTCATACCCCGCGGGATCTCCGACCAGCAGCAAAGCCTGCGCACTGACCACACCTGCCATCTGCACGATCATATACAGAGACAGCGCCTGCCCCCGGTTTTCGTTGCTGGCCGCATTGTTCAACCAGCTCTCTGCAGTCACGTACACGCCCGAGAAACAGAACCCGATCACCACCCGGCCCAGAGACCAGGCAATCGGGTCCGTCAGCATCGGATACATGATCATCACGGCCGAGATGAACGAGGCCAGCGCCGCAAACACGCGGACATGCCCCACCCGCCGGATCATCTCGGGCGCAAGGCGCGAACCGCCAAGGAAGCCCACGAAATAAGCAGACATCACGAACGACATCTCAAGGGTCGAGAACCCCTCAATATCGCCCCGCACACCCAGCAACGTGCCCTGCAGGCCATTGCCGATCATCAGCAATCCCATTCCAAGAAGAAGCGCCCAAGCGCTGGAAAGAACCTGAAGCATGCTGCCTATCCAAATGCCAAAGTAGTTTCAGTTTACCTGATGCCCACTTACAGCCTGCGTCGCGCTTGTCTACGACATTGTGAGGACGCTAACCGAAAATCCGCGCCTCAGGGGATCAACAATGATGCATCGCCATACGAGAAGAACCGATATTCCCCCGCGATTGCATGGTCATAGATCGTACGCACCCGGTCCTGCCCCATCAGCGCCGAAACCAGCATCAGCAGCGTAGATTTCGGCAGGTGAAAATTGGTCATCAAGGCATCGGCGGCATGAAACTGGAAGCCGGGATAGATGAAGATATCGGTCTCACCTTCCCAAGGGGTGATCTCTCCGCCCCTTGCTGCGCTTTCAATCAGGCGCAGCGCGGTCGTGCCCACCGGAATGACACGCCCGCCTGCGGCCTTGGTCGCGGCGATCTCGGCAGCGGCCTGAGGGCTGACGCACCCCCATTCGGCATGCATCTTGTGCGTTGTAACATCCTCGACCTTCACAGGCAGAAACGTACCAGCGCCAACATGCAGGGTGACATGGGTGAACTCCACCCCACGCGCGGTGAGGGCCTGCAACAAAGGATCATCAAAATGCAGCGAGGCGGTCGGCGCCGCAACCGCCCCGGAATGGCGTGCCCAGACCGTTTGATAGTCGGTCTTGTCTTGCTCATCTGCCGCACGCTTGGCTGCAATGTATGGCGGCAGCGGCATCGCACCGGCTTGTTCCAGCGCTTTGTCGAAATCCTCGCCTGTCAGATTAAACCGCAGATAGGCCTGCCCGTCGGCGACCCTTTCCAGGGTGGCGCTCAGGTCATCGGAGAATACGATCTGTTCCCCCGGTTTGACCTTCTTCAGCGGTTTGACCAGCGCGGTCCAGCTGCCATCGGCCTGCGGCTCAAGCAAGGTCGCTTCGATTGCGGCTGAGACCGGACCTTGTGCGCTGTCACGGTGACGTCGCCCGCTGAGCCGCGCCGGAATAACACGAGTGTCGTTCAGCACCAGACGGTCGCCGGGCTGCAACAGATCAGGCAGGTCGAACACATGCTGGTCGCGGATGCCATCGCCCTGCGCCACCAGCATTCGCGCCGAGGATCGCGGGCTGGCAGGCCGCGTGGCAATCAGGTGTTCAGGCAGGTGGAAGTCGAAATCGCTGAGTTTCATGGCCGCGCCAATACAATGCCGCTAAAGATTCGGCCACTGCTGAGATCAGCGATCTTCGCCGCGCGACTGGAAGGCGGGATGCGGGCGTTCGGATCGGTCGGGCGTCGCGTTCGGACCATCCGAGACGGTTGGCGCAGGCTGCCGCAATAGGTTGCGCAGAAACAGCGGGGCAAGGCCTGACAACGGGTTCACCGACACCTTCGGATTGGCCAGTGGCCCGGTCAGAGTGTAGTTGAACGCAAATACACCTTCCCCTTTTCGGGTCAAAACACTTCCAATCGCGTTCAACAGATAAATCGGAGAAATCGCACCGCGCAGGTTCAGCCTTCCGGCGACGGTGTCGACGGTGCCATCAAAGGACAGGCCCATCGACGGGCCGACGGCACTGCCGCTCAGAACCTTCACCTCGGTCGGCGTGAGGCGCATCGTGCTTTCGATCGCGGAAAAGAAAATCCCTTGCCCCGCCATTTCGTCCAGTAAGCCAACCAGGCTGATGGCATTCAGCAGGGCCGCCATCGCAGGGGCATCCTTGATCCGCGTATTCTCGATTCGCAGGTCCACATCATAGTTTCCGGGCTCGGCAATCGGGTCGAGTTGCACCTGCAGGTTGCCGCCACGCGCCTGAGTGATAAGACCCGCGGACCGCATCACGGCACCTGCATCCTCAGAGGTCAGGCTAACCGCGCTGCGCCCCCCACGCGGGGACACCTGCCCCCTGATTGGCGCGCCGCCATTCACTTGCGCGGCAAAGGCACCGGTCAAACCTCCGGTGGTCTGGAACGAACCGGTCAAGCCTGTCAGCGCAACCGTTTCGGTTACCTGCAACCGATCCAACGTGACATCCATCTTCGGCCCCGGCCCGCTAGCGCCCCCCTCGCCGCCGCCTTCGCCCAAGGTCGATTTGCCCAGATTCAGCACGCCCCCCAGGACCCGAATATCAGGCAGCGCGGCCCCACGTCCGATCAGCTCGGCAGGAACGGCCAGCCAATCTCCGATCTCGAACGAACTGAACCGGACCCGATCAAAAGCCCCATCATGGAATGAAATCGAGGCCGCGCTTCGCAACCCAGCGGCATTGATCCGCAGGGAATCGACACTCAGATTTGCGCCCAGCGTTGCCTCGGCTGTCAAAGAGCCGCTGGTCGCCGCCGCCTTGCGCCAGCCAAGTTCGGGGATCGCAAGTGTGACACCCACCAGATCGGATTGCGCCGTTAGTTTGAGAGGATCGCCTGCCCCTATGCCCAACGAGAAATCCGCCACCCCCTGCCCCGTCAGCATGCCGCGCGGCAAACCGGCGTTGATCTGATCCATCAGACGAGGCGAAAGCTCGATCTGCCCGCTCAGCGTGCTGCGCTGCGCCTTATCCCCTCCGATAGGTTGCTGCCAAAGGGCCGTGACCGGCACCACACCAAAGAGACCCTGCCCGTCAATCAAGACCCCGGTCTGATCTCCGGACAGGTTCAACCGATCCGCACTGACCTCGAACCCCGGCACAAGTTTATCACTGTCGAGATCCGCCAGAGTGCCGTCGAAATGAAACCGCGTATCCTCCAACGTCAGCCCCTTGATCAGCGGCAGCGACAGCGTGCCGTCAAGACTGACCTGTCCATCGGCAAGATCGACTGGCAGATTGGCCTTGGTCAGCAGCGACAACGGAGGGCGGTCCAGCAAAGACAGTGCCGCCGTGACGCTGCCACGCGCCTGTATCCGCGCGATACCCGGGGTCGATCTCCTAATGCCGGTATCGGGAATGATGAAAGAGGTGCCAGCGGCATCTACCTGCCCCCCTTGATCGGCAACCACCACACCTTTTTGCGCGGTCACGGTAAACCGCCGATTCAACAGGCTGGCCTGTCCTTGCGCGTCTTGTACCGGGGGCAGCGTTTTCGCAAATCTCAGACTGGTGTTTTCAAACTCGAAATCCGCGTAGATGTCAGGCTTTTCGCCGGGGCGCAGGCGCAAGGCGAAGTCGAGATCCGACATTTCTCCGTAATGCAGGTTTTCGGTGACCCAAAGGCGCGGCTTGGGGGCCAGACGCTCAGGCCAATAGTTCAGCAACTGGTCCGAGTTCATCTGGTCGATTTGCGCGTCAACCTCGGCCAACCATCCGTCGGACAACCCGGCCAGCGCACCGCTGAGCCGCAGACGATGCGCGCCATCCTCGACCGTCATCTGCCCCACGCGCATCCGGAAGGGCGCAAGCTTCATCTGAAAATCAACATCCGCACGCTTCAGGTTCAGCGCTTCGGGGAACAAGTTTGCCGGGTTGACCTCAATCCCGCTCAGCCGGAACTGCCCGGCCATACTGTCGAGACGCCCGGCCTCGACCCCTTCAAGAAACGCCTTACCCTCGGCATGGACTTCGCCCCAGGCGGAGTGGATGGAGATTTCGTTGAAGTCCAACACTTCCTGCTGCGGGTTATAGGTGAAATAGGTACGCGCCGAATCGAACCGGACCGGGCGGGTCTCGGGCGTTGGCTGTACCGCCCCTTCTCCAAGGTTCAGTGTGGCAAAGACCGGCCCGAGCGCGCCATCGGCATCGACACTCCCGCGTAAGGCACCCGAGATCGGCGTGCGCAACACCTGCATCCAGGCCAGCGCGGGGCTGTGTCCGGCAATATCTTCGGCAGGCAGATCAGTGATCGAGATACCGAACTGCGCCGCTGCACTGTCCAGTGAACTGGTATAGTTCGCCTCAATCCCGCTGACATAATCGCGCCCGGCCAGTACCGAGAAACCGGTGGCGAGCCGTACCTCGCGCGCACTGCGGGTGGCTTGAATATGGCCGCCATCCAGCACCCACGAGCGACCCAGCCGCAGGTCACGATAGTCCAGAGTGATCGAATCCAGCCGAACCGAGGTCAGCGCCGACAGCGCGGGGGATCGAAACACCTCATCCGAGGCCTCGATCAACTGCGCAAGGTTCGGCGCCTCGCCAACCGGCGCACTGCCGGTGCCCACGGTCAGAGATAGCGCACCATCTTCGCCTCGTGTCAGTGCGATCTGCGCGCCCTGCAGGATGATCCGCTTGGGCCGAACATGGCCCCGCAACAATGGCCGCATCGCTAGGCTGGCGCGTAGGTCCGACACCTCGGCTATCTGTTGCCCGGCCGCATCACTGATGCGCACATCCGTCAGGCGCAGACGCGGCCGCCACCCCTCATGAATGATGAAACTTACGTCGCCGAACCGGACCTGCACGCCGCCCAATGCCTTGTCCAGCCGTGCTTCGACACGGTCGCGCACCCAGGCCGGAGCATGCATCCGCTGCCCGACCACCATGAATCCGGTCACTAGCCCCAAAAACACCAGAACAAAGACGCCGCGCATGGCCCACAGGCCAGCCGTCCGCCGACGCGACCGGCGACGCGGCTTCTTGCCGCTCTCAGTCTCATCCTGCTGATCTTGCTGGACCAATTTGCGTTCCACGCCTTTCAACCTGCTCGCGGCGCCCTATGATATGAGCCAACCGTTAATTTTCTCAGCCGGAGTTTTCATATGCCCGACGTTTCAGACATCGCCCCAGACTTTACGCTGCCTCGCGACGGCGGCGGAGAAGTGACCCTGTCGGAACAGCGTGGCCGCGCCGTCGTTCTGTTTTTCTACCCCCGCGATGATACGCCGGGCTGCACCAAGGAATCCATCGGTTTCTCGGAACAGCTTCAAGCATTTAGTGACGCAGGTGCTAACGTTTTCGGCATCTCGCGTGATACCGTCGCCAAGCATGACAAGTTTGTCGCCAAACACGGGCTGACGACGCCGCTATTGTCTGACGAAGGCCAGACCGTGTGCGAGGATTATGGCGTCTGGGTCGAAAAGAACATGTACGGCCGGAAATCCATGGGCATCGAACGCTCGACCTTTCTAATCGGTGCCGAGGGCAAGATCGCGCGCGTCTGGCGCAAGGTGAAAGTGCCCGGCCATGTCGACGAGGTGCTGGAGGCCGTGCAGGCGCTCTGACCCTCTCGACCCGCGCGGACATACGGGGTATGCCCCGCGCGATGCAGCGCAGGGGGCGACCGTGGCGAAAACACTGACCGAAATGGCGACCGAGGTTCTGACCACGGCAGACGGGCGCGCAAAGACCGCGTTGTCCAAACGCCATGCCGCCGCGTGGTTTGCCGCCCGCAACGGCGAAACGCCGGGAATCGAGATCGGCACGGCAGAACCGCCCTTGTCGCCCGCGCGTCCGGATAAGCCCGAACTCCTGTCACCTCGCGATGTGCCGCGCCGCAGGCCGGGCTCCGAGGCAGGACGGATCGCGCTGTTGCACGCCGTCGCGCATATCGAGTTGAACGCGGTGGACCTGCATTGGGACATCATCGCGCGGTTCGGCCATGTCCCGATGCCAATCGGTTTCTACGACGACTGGGTGAAATGCGCCGAAGAAGAATCGCGCCACTTCGAGATGGTCTGCGATTGCCTTGAGCAGATGGACAGCCACTACGGCGCCCTGCCCGCCCATGCGGGCATGTGGCGCGCCGCCGAAGACACCGCCCACGATCTGATGGGCCGCCTCGCCGTGGTTCCCATGGTGCTCGAGGCGCGCGGGCTGGATGTAACCCCGGGCATGATCGACATCTTCCGCAAAGCCAAAGCTGATGACGCTGTCGCGGCGCTCGAAGTGATCTATGCCGAAGAGGTCGGCCACGTCGCCTATGGCTCGAAATGGTTCCACTTCCTGTGCGGACGTGAAAACGCCGATCCCAAAGATGTATTTCACAACCTCGTCCGCCGCTATTTCCACGGCGCACTGAAGCCTCCCTTCAACGAAGAGAAACGCGCCGAGGCCGGCCTGCCGCCCGATTTCTACTGGCCACTGACCGAAGATCTGCCACCGCCTGGAGGTGTGGCAGACTGACCGCAAACGCCCGGTTTAGGCAAATTACCGCCGATCGCCTGCGGGAAACCCCCGGTTCGGGCTGTGAATTGGTTAACAAACTTGCCCGAATGATCCGTCCGCATTATGCAATCGCCCCAAGGAGCGGCTACTCACTCACGATCGGCTCCGGGATATGGGGACAACTGAGGTAGGACGCGTGCGGACACGTCTGGCAATCAAACTACACTCACTGCTCGAGCGGCACTTTCCTGAACGCCGGGTATTTCTGAAATCCGACAATGACACACGGTTCATTCGGCTGAGTTCTGAGACTCAGATCGCGGCCGTGACAGGGGTCGGCATCATGGTCGCCTGGACCGCGATTGCCACCTCGATCCTGCTGATGGACAGCATCGGATCAGGCAATTTCCGCGAGCAGGCCAAGCGCGATCAGGCCACTTATCAGGAACGCCTGAACATCCTGTCATCGGAACGGGACGCCCGCGCAGCAGAGGCGTTGGCCGCCCATGAGCGCTTCAATGCAGCGCTTGAACAGGTCTCGGCCATGCAATCCGAATTGCTGGAATCGGAAAATCGCCGTCGCGAGCTGGAAACGGGAATCGAGGTTATCCAGACCACCCTGCGCGCCACCATGAAGCAGCGTGAAGAGGCCCGCATCGAATTGGCGGACCTGCAACAAAGCGCCATTGGAGATGCAGCTTACGTGATGGCTTCGGCCAATCCGGTCCAGATGGCATTCATGACCGACGCATTGGCGCGCACTGCAGCGCAACGCGACCAGATCGCTGCCGACGCACAGGGAGCTCTGGATCAAAAGGATGAGCTTGAGCTTGAAATTCGCCTCATGCAGGAACGCAGCGACGAGATCTTCCGCCAGTTGGAAGAGGCCATGTTGATCTCGGTCGAACCGCTGGACAAGATGTTCCGCAGCGCAGGTATGCCAACAGATCGTATCCTCGAAGAGGTCCGGCGCGGATATAGCGGTATGGGCGGTCCGCTGACCCCTTTATCCCTGAGCACACGCGGTGAGGAACTGACCCCCGACCAGATCCGCGCCAATATCCTACTGGAACAGATGGACCAGCTGAATCTCTATCGCATCGCTGCCGAAAAGGCCCCCTTCGCCAGCCCGGTGCGCGCCGCAGTTCGCTTCACCAGCGGCTACGGCACCCGTCGCGACCCCAAGACCGGTGGACGCCGTATGCATAACGGCACAGATTTCGCGGGTCCGCAGGGCACTGATATCTTCGCGACCGCTGACGGAGTCGTCACCCACGCGGGCTGGCAATCGGGCTTTGGACGGCTGGTCAAGATCAGGCACGCGTTCGGGATTGAGACACTTTACGCTCATAACACCAAGTTACGCGTAAAGGTTGGTCAAAGGGTCTCGCGCGGGGATCATATTGCTGATATGGGTAGCACCGGACGGTCGACCGGCACACACCTGCACTATGAGGTGCGCGTGAACGGAAAACCTGTAAACCCAATGACTTACATCAAGGCTGCGAGAAATGTTTTCTAAGAGCAAAATCAACGAGCCCGGATCGAAAGAGACTGAGGCAGCAAAACCGGCCGCACCGGCCACCCCGGCGGCGCCCGCACCGGCTGAAACCAAGGCCAGCACCCCGCCCAAGGCCAAGCCACCTGCATCGGTCCTGTCGTCGGATCTGCACATCACCGGTAACCTGAAGA
Organism: Ruegeria sp. C2; assembly: GCF_056537765.1. Taxonomy (NCBI): domain Bacteria; kingdom Pseudomonadati; phylum Pseudomonadota; class Alphaproteobacteria; order Rhodobacterales; family Roseobacteraceae; genus Ruegeria; species Ruegeria sp. C2. Next base: position 1,234,258 of record NZ_JBQFRZ010000001.1, read on the forward strand.
CCTCGGGCGATATCCAGGTTGAGGGCACTGTCGAAGGCGACATCCGCGCCCACCTGCTGACCATCGGCGAAACCGCCACCATCAAGGGCGAAGTCACCGCAGATGACGTCGTGGTCAATGGTCGTATCGTGGGCCGCGTGCGTGGCCTGAAGGTCCGCCTGACCTCGACCGCACGTGTCGAAGGCGACATCATCCACAAGACCATCGCCATCGAAAGCGGCGCGCATTTCGAAGGCTCCGTACAGCGTCAAGACGACCCGCTGAACCCGGGCCGCAGTGGCAAATCCGGTGCCAATCCGGCGGCGGAAGTGAAGCAGTAACGCTCCGGTCAACGAAGTAGCAAAATCAATTGGCGCCGCAGGACTACCTGCGGCGTTTTTTTGTTTTGTGGGTGTTCGCCTAAGCCTGGCAATGATCACAATGTGGACAAAGAGGCCGAAGAGGCCGCTCTACTGAAAGTCCACTTTCCTTTGGCCAGCGACTTCTTTAGGACTAGCAGCCGTTTCGTAAAGCTAGAGGGAACAAACAATGCGGCAGGTTTTGGTTACTGGATCATCCGGTCGGATCGGCCAGGCATTCTTTACCGCGTATCAGGAGCGCTATGAGTTTGTGCTGACTGATATAAAGGAGCCTACGCAACCGGTCCCGGGTCCGCATCGCTTTGTGCAATCTGATCTTTCTGATGTAAATGCCGCTGACGCATTGTGCCAGGGCGTGGACGCGGTTGTGCATCTTGCTGGCGTGCCAGACCCAGACGCTGAATTTGACGATGTGCTGCCCGCCAATATCTTGGCGACAACCTATTTGATTGAATCCGCTCGTAAGGCAAAGGTCAGTCGCTTCGTCTACGCCAGCAGCGCGCAAACTATCGAAGGATACCCTGTAGACCGACAGATTGTGCCGGGGATGGCCGTCGCTCCGGCCAATCTCTACGGTGTCTCCAAGTGTTATGGGGAAGCTCTGTGTTCACTCTACGCAACGCGCTTCGGTATGTCCTGCGTTTCCTTGCGAATAGGGGCGTTCGAGCCTGCTGACGGCCCGCCGCTTGAAACCAAGCGCGATCTCAGCGCTTGGCTTAGCCATCGTGATGCAACTCACCTGATTGATCGAGCAATTCTAGCTGAGATTAACGGGAGTTTCATTGCACACGGAATCTCAAACAATCGTTTCAAACGGCTAGATTTGACCGAAACCTGCAAAGTTCTGGGATACGCGCCACAGGATGACGCATTTTCGACCTTCCCGATACCCTCTGCCTAATATCGACGTTCGGTCGCGATGCAGAACCGGTCGAAGAGGACGCAGAACAAACATTCTTGATCAACCGGACACGGAACCAAGCTCCGCAACAACGCCTCCAATCTGACGTATCTTAGCCGGAATTCCCCGACCATTCACAATTTCACAAAAAGTATTTTTTGAATTACCCTTAAAGCCATTGTTTTTCGGAGGAGATTCCATGTCATCAAAACTCATGGCCGAATTCTTCGGCACGTTCTGGCTGGTGCTGGGCGGTTGCGGCAGCGCGGTGCTGGCCGCGGGTGTGGCCGATGTGGGCATCGGCTGGCTGGGCGTATCCTTCGCCTTTGGCCTGACCGTACTGACCATGGCCTACGCTGTCGGTCATATCTCGGGCGGGCACTTCAACCCGGCGGTCAGCCTCGGGCTGATGATCGGCGGGCGGTTCGACGCCAAGGATCTGATCCCCTATTGGATCGCTCAGGTAATCGGCGCCATCGTTGCGGCAGCCGTTCTCTATCTGATCGTCAGTGGCGCGCCGGGGTTTGAGGGTGTGGGCGGCTTTGCCTCCAACGGATATGGCGAGGCGTCACCAGAAGGGTATTCGATGATGTCTGCCCTGGTGATCGAAATCGTCCTCACGGCGTTTTTCATCGTGATCATCCTGGGCGCGACCTCCAGCGGAGCCCCCGCCGGATTCGCCCCGATAGCAATCGGATTGGGGCTGACACTGATCCACCTGATCTCGATCCCGGTGACCAACACATCTGTAAACCCCGCCCGCTCAACCGGCGTGGCGCTGTTTGCCGATGGTCCGGCGCTGGCGCAGCTTTGGCTGTTCTGGGTGGCACCATTGATCGGTGGCGCGATTGGCGCGCTGATCTGGAAGGTTATGACAACCGACGACTGACTTGGACGTCAGATAAATTCTACCCGCCGCCCTGAAAATCGCGATACCATCGCGCGACAGGGCGGCGGTATCCAGCGTCGCGCCAATGATTTGGGAGGACGCAATGAACAAGCTCATCACAACGGCGTTTCTGGGCTGCTTGGCCTCTGCCAGCTGGGCCAACGAGCAATGGTTGACCATTCCGCAGGCCCCGGCCATGCCCAAAGCCGCAACCTCCGGCACCGCCGAGGTTAACGGCATCGACATGTATTACGCCACCTATGGAGAGAGCGACGGCATCCCCATCCTGATGATCCATGGCGGCCTCGCGCATGGGGATATCTGGGCAGCGCAGGTGGCGGACCTCGCGCAGGATCACTCTGTCATCGTTGCGGATACACGCGGGCACGGACGCTCGACCAACGACGGCAGCACCTATGCCTATGATCTTCTGGCGCGGGATTATCTGGCTCTGCTGGATCACTTAGACATCGATCAGGTCCATCTGGTCGGCTGGTCGGACGGCGCCAATATCGGCTATACGATTTCGACCACCGCACCGGATCGGTTGGCCAGCCACTTCGCCCATGCGGGCAACGTCACGCTGGACGGTATCGACCCGTCGGTCGAAACCAACGCAGTTTTCGGCACCTATGTCGGCATGATGACAGAGGATTATGCCCAGATGTCACCTACCCCGGATGGGTTCGAAGCGTTTCTGGGTGGAGTCGCGGCCATGTGGGCGACGGAAAAGCCCGGCGGCCTTGAAGGGTTGGCATCGGTTACGGTCCCCACGCTGGTCGTGCAAAGCGCACATGACGAAGCGATCCTGACCGAACATTCAAAGGCTATCTCCGAGGCCATCCCCGGTGCCGATCTTTTGATTCTGGAAGATGTGAGTCATTTTGCGTCTTTTCAGGACGCGGAGGGATATACCAAGGCAATCCGGGACTTTATTGATCAATAGTCCAAAGCCCGGCGCCGCAACCAGCGCCGGGCTTATTTCTTATTCCGTAACAGTGACTTTTTTCATCGCATCAGGCTGACCGATCACAGCACCATTCGGGCCATCGCCCCGCTTGATCGCATCAACCACATCCATGCCATCTGTCACCTGACCGACAACAGTATACTGGCCGTTCAGGAACGGGCCAGGCTCGAACATGATGAAGAACTGCGAGTTCGCGCTGTCAGGATCCTGCGCACGCGCCATGCCGACAACGCCGCGATCATAGTTGTAGTCCGAAAACTCGGCAGGCAGATCGGGGCGATCCGAACCGCCGGTACCCGCGCGACGCATGTCGCCACCGATACGGCCAAACTCAACATCGCCGGTCTGTGCCATGAAGCCGTCGATCACGCGGTGAAACACTACGCCATCATACTGACCAGCGGCAGCCAGGGCGGTGATCTGCTCAACGTGTTTAGGTGCAAGGTCTTCGAACAGATCAACGGTGACGGTGCCATTGGCCCCTTCACCTTCGATTTCGATTTCAAGACCGGTGGCCAGCGCCGGGCTGGCCAGCAATGCAAACGCGGCGGCCAGCTTATACATCGGCGGCCACCTTGACGCTGATCATGCGGTCAGGGCTTGCAGGCGGCTCGCCACGGGTGATGGCGTCCACATGCTCCATCCCTTCGATGACGCGGCCATAGACGGTGTACTGGCCGTTCAGGAAGTGATTGTCCTTGAAGTTGATGAAGAACTGAGAGTTGGCCGAATCCGGGTTGGCCGAGCGCGCGGCGCCCAGCGTACCGCGATCGTGGGGCAGTTTCGAGAACTCAGCCGGAACGTTGGGCAGCGAAGAACCACCTGTACCCGCCATGCGCAGATTGAACCCATCTTCCATGTCGCCATGCTGCACGTCGCCGGTCTGTGCCATGAACCCGTCGATCACGCGGTGGAAAGCAACGTTGTCATATTCACCACCACGGGCCAGCTCTTTCATGCGGGCCGAATGCTGAGGGGCCACATCAGGCAACAGCTCGATAACGACATTGCCGTCTTTCAGCTCGACGATGATTGTGTTTTCGGGGTCTTTGATCTCGGCCATGTGGCCCTCCTGTCTTTGAAACTTGCGCAAATACCTATGACGCGGGCGCACGAATGCCAAGTGACGCATTGACCTGAGGGCAAAATGCAGGAAAAGAACCGCCTGACACTGGATGCAATGGGCAAGGACAAGCGCGATGGGCTGGAAATCTCTGGACGATATGGATCTGAACGGCAAACGGGTTCTGGTGCGCGTGGATATCAATGTTCCCGTCGCAGATGGCGCAGTCACGGATGACACGCGTATCCAGCGCATCGTGCCCACCGTACGCGACATCCTCGCCGCAGGTGGCAAGCCGATCCTGCTGGCGCACTTCGGACGCCCCAAGGGCGAACGCGTTGCCGAGATGTCTTTGAAACAACTGGTTCCCACCCTTGAGGCCGCATTCGGCACGCCGGTTCGTTTTGCCGATGATTGCGTCGGGCCAGAAGCAGAAGCCGCTGCCGCATCACTGGATGACGGAGAGGTTCTTCTGCTGGAAAACACTCGCTTCCATGCCGAAGAGACTAAGAACAGCTTCGCCCTGGCCGAAGGCATGGCGAAGCTGGGCGATATCTATTGCAACGATGCCTTCTCAGCCGCGCACCGCGCCCATAGCTCGACCGAGGCGCTTGCCCGCCTGCTGCCCGCCTGCGCCGGTCGCCTGATGCAACAGGAGCTGAGCGCCCTTGAGGCCGCTCTGGGCGCGCCCAAGCGGCCTGTCACCGCAGTTGTCGGGGGCGCAAAAGTGTCGACCAAACTGGACCTGCTGGGCAACTTGATCGAGAAGGTTGATTACCTGGTTATTGGCGGTGGCATGGCGAATACCTTCCTGGTGGCCAAAGGCGTCGACGTCGGCAAGTCCCTTGCAGAACACGCGATGACCGACACAGCCGCCGAGATCCTGAACAAGGCCGAAACCGCAGGCTGCACCATTGTGTTGCCGTGTGACATCGTCGTGGCCGAGGCATTCGAGGCCAACGCGCCGCATCAAGTCCTGCCCGCTGATCAATGCCCCTCGGACGCCATGATCTTGGACGCAGGCCCCGTAAGCGTCGCCGCAGTGTCCGAAGTGCTGGAGAAAAGCCAGACCCTGATCTGGAACGGCCCTCTTGGCGCATTCGAACTCACCCCGTTCGACGCGGCCACCAACGCCGCCGCCCTGAAAGCCGCAGCGTTGACCCGCGATGGCAAACTGACCTCGGTCGCTGGCGGAGGCGACACGGTCGCAGCGCTGAATGCCTCTGGCGCGGCGGCCGATTTCTCGTATATCTCCACCGCTGGCGGCGCCTTCCTGGAATGGATGGAAGGCAAGACTTTGCCAGGCGTGGCAGCACTGGATCAATAAGCGCCCAAAGTTCAGGCCTCAGCTTTTTCGTCACAGGGGATTCACAAGGCGAATCACCTGTGACATAGTGCGTTCAGACATCCGCAAAGGGTGCGTTTCTGAGGCAGTTTGTTATACGGCGGTTAACACAGTGACCCGTTCCCATCGGCCCGGTCTGGGGGCTTTCATCTTCTTCTCGGTTGCCTTCATGCTGGGCGTATATTTCACCTTTGCCGCTGTGCAGGGGGACTACGGCCTGTTTCGCCGCGTTGAGATTGCAGCGGAACGCAACGCCCTATCGCGCGATCTGGCCCAACTGAACGCCGAGATCGACCGGATGGAAAACCTGACCCGCCGCCTGTCGGACACCTATCTTGATCTCGATCTGTTGGATCAGCAGGCCCGCTCGGTCCTTGGTATGATCCGCGCGGATGAGATCGTCATCCGCTGACAAAATTTTTCGTCGAAAAATCTCTGCACCGTCTCGCCCAATAAATAAGCTCCCGCCAGCCGCAATTCGCGCGCTTGCCTCCGCGTCACTTTTACCCTCGCCAGATGAGGAGAAATGCCTTAATAGATAGTTTAACGCTAAACTATCTTGCCGAAAGGGGGAGATCGCCACTATGGCTGCGCGAAAAACCACAAAGAAACCAAATGTTTCTGCGGAAGAACTGACCACATATTACCGCGAGATGCTGCTGATCCGCCGATTCGAGGAAAAAGCGGGCCAACTCTACGGAATGGGTCTGATCGGCGGTTTCTGCCACCTCTATATCGGTCAGGAAGCGGTTGTTGTCGGCCTTGAGGCTGCCGCCAAAGAGGGCGACAAGCGGATCACATCCTACCGTGATCACGGCCACATGCTGGCCTGCGGCATGGACCCGGGCGGCGTGATGGCCGAACTCACCGGGCGCGAGGGCGGCCTGTCCAAGGGCAAAGGCGGCTCAATGCACATGTTCTCGAAAGAGAAGCATTTCTACGGCGGCCACGGTATTGTCGGTGCTCAGGTGCCGCTGGGTGCGGGTCTGGCTTTCGCCGACAAGTACAAAGAAAATGGTGGCGTGACCTTCACCTATTTCGGGGACGGCGCGGCCAACCAGGGTCAGGTCTATGAGACCTTCAACATGGCGGCCTTGTGGGAACTGCCGGTGGTTTTCGTGATCGAGAACAACCAATACGCCATGGGCACCGCTCAGGCGCGCTCGACTTCTTCCGCTGACATCTACCACCGCGGCCAGGCCTTTGGGATACCCGGTGAAATGGTCAACGGCATGGACGTGCTGGCGGTCAAAGCCGCCGGCGAAAAAGCGGTGGCCCACTGCCGCGCGGGCAAAGGCCCCTACATCCTTGAGGTCAAGACCTACCGCTACCGCGGCCACTCGATGTCCGACCCGGCCAAATACCGCACCCGCGAAGAGGTTCAGAAGGTCCGAGAACAAAGTGACCCGATCGAACATGTGCGCGAGCTGCTGCTGACCGGCAAACACGCGACCGAGGATGACCTGAAGGCGATCGACAAAGAGATCAAAGAGATCGTCAACCAGGCCGCCGAATTCTCGAAAGAAAGCCCCGAGCCGTCGCTGGATGAGCTCTGGACAGATATCTACGCCTGAGAGGACGAATAGACATGGCAACCGAAATTCTCATGCCCGCCCTTTCGCCCACGATGGAAGAGGGCACGCTGGCCAAATGGCTGGTCAAGGAAGGCGACACCGTATCCTCGGGCGATATCATGGCCGAGATCGAAACCGACAAGGCGACGATGGAGTTCGAAGCCGTCGATGAAGGCATCGTCGGTAAGATCCTGATCGACGAAGGCACCGAAGGGGTCAAGGTCAACACCCCCATCGCGATCCTGGTTGAAGAAGGCGAAGACGCCTCCGCCCTGCCCGCGGCTGCACCCGCAGCCGCAGCGGTGACCGAAGCCGCCCCTGCGGCGGTTGAGGCCCCCGCTCCGACAGCAGCCCCTGCTGCTCCGGTTGTGGACCTGTCGCCCGATTGGCCGGCCGACGCTGAAATGAAGACCGAGACCGTCCGCGAAGCGCTTCGCGATGCGATGGCCGAGGAAATGCGTGGTGACGGAGACGTCTACCTGATGGGTGAAGAAGTCGCCGAGTATCAGGGCGCTTATAAAATCTCGCAAGGTCTGCTCGACGAATTCGGCCCTAAACGCGTGATCGACACGCCGATCACCGAGCATGGCTTTGCCGGTATCGCGGTCGGGTCGGCCTTTGGTGGCCTGAAACCGATTGTCGAATTCATGACCTTCAACTTCGCCATGCAGGCGATTGACCACATCATCAACTCGGCTGCCAAGACGCTCTATATGTCCGGCGGTCAGATGGGTTGTCCCATCGTGTTCCGTGGCCCCAACGGTGCCGCCGCCCGCGTGGCCGCGCAGCACTCTCAGGACTACGCCGCGTGGTACATGCAGATTCCCGGTCTGAAAGTCGTCATGCCCTATTCGGCAGCCGACGCCAAAGGTCTGCTAAAATCGGCGATCCGTGATCCCAACCCGGTGATCTTCCTGGAAAACGAAATCCTCTACGGTCGGTCCTTCGACGTACCGCAGGTGGATGACCTGACCATCCCGCTGGGCAAGGCGCGCATCTGGCGCGAGGGCTCTGACGTGACCATCGTCAGCTTTGGCATCGGCATGCAATACGCATTGGAAGCCGCAGACAAACTGGCCGAAGACGGCATCAGCGCCGAAGTGATCGACCTGCGCACCATCCGCCCGATGGACACCGGCGCGATCATCAACTCGGTGATGAAAACCAACCGTCTTGTGACCGTCGAAGAAGGCTGGCCGCAGGGTTCCGTCGGTAGCTACATCAGCTCGGTGGTCATGCAGGAAGCGTTCGATTATCTCGACGGTCCGGTCATCACCCTCACCGGCAAAGATGTTCCGATGCCATATGCCGCGAACCTCGAAAAGCTGGCGCTGATCACCACGGATGAGGTGATCGCAGCGGTGAAACAGGTGACCTACCGGTAATGGAGATCAGGGGCCGCGATCCAGCAACCGAATGCTACCGTGTCGAGATTGACATCGACAACCGGACCGTGCGGGCGCTTGTGCCCGAACGGCTGGCGGCGGATATGCGGTTGATCGGCGCGCGCCCCTCGCACCAGACAGCCTATGTCTGGATGGCTGAAAACAAAGATAAAATCGAGGCTGCGATTGCGACGCTCGCACGCGGCACCGGGCGCCCAAGGGCGCCTTTTGACCAAATTACTTTGATTGAGGAGCGCTGAGATGCCCACCGAAATCCTGATGCCCGCCCTGTCCCCAACGATGGAGGAAGGCACGCTTGCAAAATGGCTCGTCAAAGAGGGCGACACTGTCTCCTCGGGCGACCTGCTGGCCGAAATTGAAACCGACAAGGCGACGATGGAGTTCGAGGCCGTCGACGAAGGCACCATCGGCAAGATCCTGATCGCTGAGGGCACCGAAGGCGTCAAGGTCAACACCGCCATCGCAGTTCTGCTGGAAGATGGTGAAAGCGCTGATGATATCGCGGCCGCACCCGCCGCTGCTCCAGCGGCTGCACCTGCAGCCGCAGCGGGCAACGAGGCTGCCGCGTCAGCGGCACCCGAGGCGCCCGCCCCTGCTCCGGCAGCTCCGGTCAAAGCCGATGGTGGTCGCATCTTCGCCTCCCCGCTGGCCCGTCGGATTGCCTCGCAAAAGGGTCTGGATCTGGCTCAGATTACCGGCTCCGGCCCACATGGACGTATCGTCAAGGCGGATGTCGAAAGCGCAACTGCCGCGCCTGCTGCGGCACCAGCGCCCGCAGCTGCAGCAGCCCCAGCCGCCGCGCCTGCAGGGCCTTCGGCGGATGCTGTCGCCAAGATGTACGAAGGGCGCGATTACGAGGAAATCAAACTCGACGGCATGCGCAAGACCATCGCCGCACGCCTGTCCGAAGCCAAACAGACCATCCCGCATTTCTATCTGCGCCGCGATATCAAGCTGGACGCGCTGCTCAAGTTCCGCAGCCAGTTGAACAAGCAGCTCGAAGGCCGGGGCGTGAAGCTCAGCGTCAACGATTTCATCATCAAGGCCGTCGCCAACGCGTTGCAGCAGGTTCCCGAATGCAACGCTGTCTGGGCGGGCGACCGGGTTCTGCAACTTAAACCTTCCGACGTAGCGGTTGCCGTTGCGATCGAAGGCGGCTTGTTCACACCGGTTCTGCAGGACGCTGACACCAAATCACTCTCGGCACTCTCGACCGAGATGAAGGACCTCGCCGGTCGCGCACGCGAGCGCAAGCTGGCCCCGCATGAATACCAGGGCGGCACCTTCGCGGTCTCGAACCTCGGCATGTTCGGCATCGACAATTTCGACGCTATCGTGAACCCGCCGCATGCAGGTATTCTGGCCGTAGGCACTGGTCTGAAGAAACCGGTTGTAGGTGATGATGGCGAGCTGACGGTTGCAACTGTCATGTCCGTTACAATGTCAGTCGATCACCGCGTCATCGACGGCGCTCTTGGCGCGCAGTTGCTGCAAGCCATCGTCGATAATCTGGAAAACCCGATGGTCATGCTGGCCTGACACAATCGCCGCTGCCGGGGTTCAGACCCCGGCGGGGCCTCTCGCGATCACCGCTGTGATGTGAGAAAGCGTGATCAGCCCGACGGTTGCTCACGCCCCCCGATTTCCCCACCTTCATGCAGACAGTTTTGCAATCCAAAGGTGGACCATGCGCATTTCTGACCTGACCAAAACCCTGCTTCTGGTTGCCGTGACCGCAACTACACTCCCTGCGGCTGCAATCGCGAAGCCCAACAGCTATCCGGGTGAGAATTCCAAGTTCAATTCCACCGACCCTGCCGTGATCGCACAGCAAAAAGCCGAGCGTCAGAGGCGCATCGAATTGCGGAAACAAAAGCGTGAAGAGCGGCGGCGCGAGCGGCAGAACCGAAAGAACAACCGCTCGAACTGATCCTTACTGGTCTTTCCCCAGCATGTGATCCATCGAGATCGAAGGCTGCTCGCAGCCTGCTTCACCCACGATCTTGGCGGGAATGCCAGCGACGGTCTTGCATGGCGGCACTTCTTGCAGCACCACCGAACCCGCCGCGATGCGGCTGCAATGACCAACCTCGATATTGCCCAGCACCTTGGCCCCGGCTCCGATCAGAACACCGTCGCCGATAGTGGGGTGGCGCTGCTCCTCTTCCTTGCCGGTCCCGCCCAGCGTCACCGAATGCAGCATCGAGACATTGTCGCCCACCACGGCGGTTTCGCCGATCACGATGGAATGGGCGTGGTCGATCATGATCCCCTTGCCGATTCTGGCGGCAGGATGAATGTCGATCCCGAAAATCTCGGACGAGCGCATCTGGAAGAAATAGGCCAGATCATGGCGGCCCTTGCGCCACAGCCAATGGGCCACGCGATAGGCCTGCATGGCCTGATAGCCTTTGAAGTACAGGATCGGCTGTAGCAACCGGTGGCAGGCCGGATCACGCTCATACACCGCCATCAGGTCAGCGCGCGCGGCTTCAATCAGCCCCTTGTCGTCGGCATAGGCCTCATCCACGATCTCTCGCAGCACCATCATCGACATTTCGTTCGAGCACAGCTTGGCCGAGATACGGTAGGACAATGCGCGTTCAAGACTGCGGTGATGCAGAACACAGGCATGCACCAACCCGCCCATCAGCGGTTCTTTCTCCACGGCCGCCTGGGCCTCGGATGTGATACGATCCCAAACCGGATCGACAGGGGTGACTTGGCTGCGCGTTTCGAACATGGCTTTGATCCTTTGCTCCGCCTAGAATGCCATCTAGTGATAAAATCACCAAACGCAAACCCTTGATGTGCCCTACAACAAAAAATGAACCCTGACGATCTGAAGTATTTCAAAGACTTGATCCACCAAAACTTGACTGCCCTGCAAACCCAATCCGAAAGCGGGCAAGAGGCGCAGGCCGTGGTCGAGCTCGATCAACAGGCAGTTGGGCGGCTCAGCCGCATGGATGCCTTGCAGAATCAGGCCATGGCCAAGGCGCAGCAGGCGCGCAGGGATACCGAAACCCTGCGCCTTCAGGCCGCGCTGGATCGCATGGCCGAGGGTGAATACGGCTATTGCGAAGATTGCGGTGAGGATATCCCGCGCGGCAGGTTAGAGCTGGATCTGGCCGCCACCAAATGCGTCAGCTGCGCCTCCGGCTGATATGAAACCGGATCAGGGCGCTCAGAACCATTTCAAAACACTGGCAATATTGCAGATCGTCAAAACCCGGCTCATCCGCCAGTGCCCGGCTGCGCGCCGCGCTCATCAAGGCACCGTTGCCATAGACCGGGTGCAACCGTCTGGTCGCTCGGACATGCCTGTCCGCGCGTTCGGCTTCGGCGATCATCCGGACGCATAATCGACGACGTTCCGGCGACGGCGCGGCCAGCAATGCCCGCGCCGCCGCGCTGATATCTCCGTGCAGAACGGGACGCATGGGCGCGTCAGACCACCATCAGGCGGGCAACTGCTCCGGGCCCGTAAGTGGCCGAGACCTGCGCGACCGTGATCTCATACGCTCCGCTCAGGCCATCCTCGGCCTTCATCGCGGCCGAATATTCCCAGCTCGGCGCACTTGCGACCGCCTCACGCAAAACCGCCCCGTCAGCGATAATTCGGATCAGGTAGGATTCGCCCTCTTCCCCCAGCGGAACTTCAAGCCCACCCCAGTCATCCCCGTCAATCCGCGTGCGTCGTACCCATGTGAACATGTCCCCCGCGTCAGTCGGCGCCCGCCGCAGATGCGCTGGCGCGTAAGGGCGCAGCCCATTGCCGTCGAAGGCCTCGACCAGATGCACATAGGCCGGATCCTCGTACCCGCGCGTTACAGGACCGATACGATAGTGCTTGGCCACCCGCCGTTCGGTGCGCAAAAGGCTGGTCTGGTAAACCCGCTGATCCAGCAGAACAAAGCTTGACCCCTCGGGCCAAACATCCGGCATCAGCGCGTCCGTTCCCAACTGGCCGCGCAGACGACCAGAGAGATGGTAGATGCCGGTCTCCTGTAAGCTGGCCTCGGCGAACTGGAACAGCTCCCAATTGCCCGGAGTGCCATCCCCGATCGCCGCCAGATTGGCACCGCTCAGCAACGCCGACCGGGCGCGCGATTCCAGCAACCCGTCGATCAGATTCACCCGCAGCGCCGGCCCCTCGTCCCAGATGCCAGCACTGACGCGCCGCAGCGGAGTTTCCGTAAACCCGATGACCGCCTGCCCGGCTATAACCTCCTGCAGGGCATAATCCTCGTCCTGCGCTGCGGAATAGACCGCCACGCTGCCGGGCCAGGGATCAGCCGAGATCGCCAGATAAGGCGCGTGAGGTTCCTCAGAACCGGTGATCAAGGGCAAATCCATGAACACCGGCAGAACCGGAACCGGGGCCGTATACGGTTTCGCCGTCACCCCGTCATCCTGCATGTCAGCGCGCGCATAAACCCCCGGTTCGATCCGCACCGCATCGGCCAATTGCATCTCTGCCTGTTCCAGCCGGTCGATACGATAGAGCGCCCCCGATCCCCGCCCGAGGCCAGGCAGACGCACCACATCCCCCGCTCCCACATGCAAGAGGGACGGCGGCAAAGCGAATCTTGCCGTCTCACGCGAGATGCGAGACTCGCTCAGCCACCGCTCGACCGTCTGCCGCCCTTCGGCGCGGGTCATCGACAGGGGCATCTCATTCACCGCCACCGCATGGGTGCTGTCATCCGGCAGCACCGCTTCCTCGGCAACCACATCGTGATTGGCATCCGACTGAACAAAGCGCAGGCGCACGCGGCCCGTGATCTCGGCCTCGGCCTCGCGTCGATACTCGACTGACCCATCTAGGTCCGAGCTGATAGCAATCTGCTCAGGCTCCAGCTCATGCGGCCGACGTCCGTCACGGGTGCGGAACACCAGCACGCCATCGCGCTCAATCGCGTCGAACCCATAGCGCAGCATCAGGGGCTGCAGCGCCTGACGCGCGTTCATCACGTCCTCGACCGCGTAGCCACGCACCATACCATAAAGCGCCGAGACATCGATATCCGTCACCCCCGCGCCATGGCAAATTTCGGTCACCACCGAGGCCAGCGTCCGCGACCCGGACCGCCCGTTCAACCAATGCCCACGCGCATAGTTGTCGCCATCCGTCCATTGCGAACGTAGGTTCGGAAAGGTCGGATAGGGCCGCGCATCCCAAGCCCAGACATAGGCGTTCGACATATCCACCATCGGGCCGCCATAGATCTCGGACGTCGGATTGATCTGCCGATCACCCCAATAGCCCAGCATCGCACGAAGATATTGAACTAGTATAAAGTCGTCGCGCATACCATTGGAATATTTCGGAAATTCCGATTCCGAAGACTTCGGGTCCAGAAACTTGTTCGGCTGATTGGTGCCTTTGTCGATGGCAGCACAGCCCAATTCAGTGAACCAGATCGGCTTTGACCCGGGCACCCAGCCCGTAGGGTTCTCCTGCCGGACCCCACCGATGCGTTCATGGTGCCGGTTGGCCCACCAGTTGCGCAAATCCTTGTAACGCCAGACCCATGGCTCGCCATAGGCATCATCGGTGATCGGCGTCCGCACCTGCGCATCTGCCGCTTCGGGCGAGGCATAGTACCAGTCGTAGCCTTCGCCGCCCTCGATATTGCCGCGCAGATAGTCCAGATCATAGATCGACCCGACCCCGGCATCGAGATGACCCTCGCCCTCGCGCCAGTCGGACAGAGGCATATAGTTGTCGATGCCCACGAATTCGATGTTGTCGTCAGCCCACAGCGCATCCAGATGGAAATACCGGTCACCGCTGCCATCCTGCGGCTGATACCCAAAATATTCGGACCAGTCGGCGGCATAGCCGATCTTGGTGCCCGACCCCAGAATCTCGCGCACTTCAGCAGCCAGTGACCGCAACTGCGCAACCGCGGCAAAGCCCGAAGCGCCACGGATCTGCGTCAACCCGCGCAACTCTGAGCCGATGCAGAACGACTCCACACCTCCGGCTGCTTTGCACAGGGCCGCATAGTGCAGAATGAACCGCCGCAGCCCCCATTCCTGCGGGCCGCGATAGGTGACCCGGCCACTGCCGGTAGAGAAATGAGAGGCCCTTGCAGTGCCAAAAAACGCCGCCACCTGCGCATCGGCTGCGGCAGTCTGATCCGACGAGCCCTCTCGCCCCGGAGCAACGTCCAACGTGATCCGGCCCCGCCACGGCAGATACGGCTGATCGCCTGCATCCGACCAAGGGTCGGGCAGACCGTTCCCCTGCAGCTGCTCCATCAGAATGAACGGATAGAACATGACCCGCTTGCCGGTCTTTTTCAGATGTTTGATCGCCTGAACCACCGCTGCATCGGCTGGGGTTCCGCCATACACCGGACGCCCATCGACCCAGCGGACCTTACTGGCCGCCGCGCGGGAAACGCCGGACACGCTCCAAGGCATGTTCTCGCCATCAACGCTCTTGCGCTCGACCTTAGGACGAATCTGACACTCACCGCAGCGCAGATCGTCGCCAAACCACGACACGATCAACGAGGCCGCCTCGCATCCCGGTAATTCTCGGGTCAGCGCCCGCATCGAAGTCACAAGATCGGATCGACCCGAGGGCGAGTTCACATTCGCTGCCCAGCTGCGCCCCCTGCCCTTGCTGTAGTTCACCTGAGATGAGGCCAGCGCATATTCGCCCGTTCCCGGCATCAGCGCGACGCCCTTCACGATCCGTGACAGCGCATCCGCGGCATCGGGCATCCCCTCCTGTTCCTGCCGGACCACCTCGAACGAAAACTGGGGCACTCGATTGCCATAAGGACCCAGCTGTAGGTCTTCGATCACAACATAAGCCGTACCGCGATATGCCGGCACCTGACCCGCGCCTTCAATGGCCTCGATCAACGGGTCGGGCAGTTGCTCGGGACCGCCGCGATAGATGCGCATGTTCAGTGACCTGCGCTCAACCTCTTCGCCATCCGCCCACACGCGCGTGATGTCGGCAACCACGCCCGCACCGACCGCAATCGCCAGCGAGACGGAATAGCTATAGCTGTGGGTTGTCGTCTTCACCTCAGCCGGTTTCGGAGAGCTGCCCTTGCCGCCTCCGGTGGACTGGGTCGTGGTCGAAGTGCTGCGCGTTTCCAGAAAGTCCGAAGCCCAGATGACCTGACCGCCCACACGCATACGGCCAAACACCGTGGCCACCGGCGCACCCTCACCGGTTTCGGTCAGGCGGAAGCGGTCCAGACGGCCGGTCTCGACCACCTCGCTGCCGCCGCCCATGACCGATTGCCCCATCAGACGATTGTCGATCACCCGGCCCAGCGTTGCACCCACCGCGCGACCGATAATCGCCGTCGAAAGACCCGCAACCGACCCTCCAATCGACCCGCCCAGCGCCGCACCGGCGGCGGATAGAAGAATAGTAGCCATCAGAGATCCTCCAGCGGGAACGCGAAACAGGCAACGACACGGCGACGCCAGGGTTCGCTCAGAGTGTTTTCGACCACGCCATGCCCGGAATAGGCATGGATGAAACGCACCGGGTCTGACCCGCTGACGATCCCCAGATGCTTGGCTACCGCTGCGTCGCGCATTCGAAACAACAACACATCGCCCGAGGCTATGTCGTCGGGCGATTTCTCGATCAGATGGCGGCGGGCAGCGGCCCACATGCGCTCCTCGCCCTGTGGCTCGGACCAGTCCATGCTATAGACCGGCACCGCCTCGGGCTCGTGCCCCTTCACGGCGCGCCAAACGCCCCGCAGCAGGCCGAGACAATCCGCCCCGGCTTCACGGACCGAGGCCTGATGCACATAAGGCGTGCCCAGCCAGCGCCGCGCCTCGTCAACAATATCTTGCTTAACCCCGATCACCGCCTGCTGCCCCCTCTGTTTGGATCGCTTTTCTTCGGTGTGGCCATCACCCAGTCTTCATGTGGAAGATCAGGGAAGCCCTGAAAATTCAGGATGTTGTCGAACTTCAGGCGGCAGGTGCTCATGCGCTTGTCGCAACCGGCAGTCAGTTGAACGCGGTCACCGCCAACCAGCCCGCCGCCAATCGCGGACCACAGCGTTACAACGCGCCCGCCGCTGGCCTGTTCGTCCAGTTTGACCGAAGCCCACAGGCCCTGCGCCGCACCGTCCAGCACGTCCAGCCTGCCCCGCTCAAACCATCCCGCATCAGCACCCTCCGCGCCCTGCAAACGCAAAACCGTACCCTCGACCGAGACAATTTCGGCCTCGGCGCGATACCCCGGCGTGTCCAGAGCAAAACGGCACGCGCGATCCCCCAGCACCGCCGTGCATGGTTTCAGATAAATCCGTCCCAAAGGCCGGTTCAACAAGTCAGTCAGACCGCGCAATTCCGCATGAAACGCCCCGCCCGCACGCCGCAATTCCCCGATCGAGCCCCGAAACTGCAGCATGCGCTGCTGGGGATCGGCCCAATTGACCAACCAGGCCCGCACCTCGGCCCCGTCAAAGCGCCCCGCCTCGATATCCTCTTCCCGGACCGAGGCATCAGACAGCGCGCCCATCGCTTCGGAATTGTCGATCGACAGGCCGGTTGCCTGCTCGATCGCTGCAGCGGTCAGGCCGGTGCTGGCCTTGAAGACCAATCCGTCAAAGCTCAGCTCCATGTCATGGTCCGTGAAACCAAATGCCTGCCCGTCGCTACGGGTAATCGCCCAACAGCGGCAGGTGGTGGTCAGACCGCTTTGCAGATGCGCCTGCAGCGCCTGTTTGTCGCCGCTCATCAGACCCGCACCTCGACAACCGGCACATTCGGGACGTCCCCGGCCTGAAAGCTGGCAACGCTGGTCTGGATCTTGTCCGTATCGAACCGCACCGGAACGTCGAATTCGAACCCTGCCGTGATCTCAATTTGCTCGGGCGGCGGTGTGGTGAAGATGACCCGCCCGGTCGCCAGATCAACCTCAAAATCAATGCCCTCACGCAGAGCATCCTGATCCAGCCCCAGCTTCACCGTCCCCAGCACCGGCTTCACGATAGGTCTCACATAACTGAACCCGCCCGAGCTGTAGGTCTTGACCAACTGAAACGAGATCGTCTCCCCATCGCCGCGCGCAATCACCTGATCGCCCTGTTCGACCTCAGCCGTCGCCGCGCCCGATTTGAAATCCGACCAGTCCTTCCAGCGGAATCCAAACATCTGGCCCTGCCGCGCCTCAAAGAACGAGATCAGCGTCTCGACATCGTCCAGCGACCGCATCCCCAGCCCCGCATCATAGCGCCTGCGCGAATGCGCCCAAGGCGTGTTGCGCTCTTCGAACCCGTTGGCCAGCGTCACAATATCCGTACGCCGTTCCGGCCCGCCGACCGAGCCAAAGCTCAGGCTGGCGGGAAATCTCACCTCATGAAAATTCATGTCCTGCTCCCCTTATCTGTTGCGATTGCCGCGACCCAAAGCACGGCTCATCTGCGCCGCGATCTGACCCTGAGAGCGGCGGAACCCCTGCACATCGGGTGTAGAGATGTTCATCACCACGTTTACCGCCCGGCCCCCGCCCTGTGTCCGCACACCCAGCTTGCCATCGGCCGCGCGCGCCAGTGGCATGATCGCCTCGGGGCCTGCCTCGCCCATCAGCCCGGTGCCGCCCCGCATCGGGAACATCGTCGGGCCGCTGACCACGCCGCCATTGGCAAACGGCATCACGCGTCCCTGCGAAAAACTGCCTCCATCCGCAAAGGGCAAAATCCCCTGCACCAGATTGCCAACCCCATTGGCCAGCATGCCCCCAAAATGATCCGTCACCGGCTTGATCGCCGCCGAATACGCCGTGCGGATCATCGAGTTCTTCAGCACATCCAGCGCGCCCGACAGGTTCATCCCATCCAGCACCACGCCATCAAACGCCTTGCGCAACCCGCCGGACATGCCGCGCTCCAGCGTGGCCACATCTTTACCAGTCTCTTCAAACGCGGCCCTTATTCGCCGCATCTGACCATCAAAGGCTCCGGCCATGGTCGCCGCATCGCCCAGCGCGTCACCCAGCGCCTCTCCCCGCTCCTGCAGGTCGTCAAAACCCTCACGATCCGTCATCACGCTCTCCTTGTGTCTTGTCCGGATAGGCCGCCAGCAGCGCATCCAGCCCCGCCCGGTTCATCGCCGGCATCCCCGCGCCCTGCCCCAGCATTAGCCGCAGCTCGGCCGGGGTCAGACGCCAGAACTGATCCGGCGTCAGACGCAGGCCGAGAAACCCGGCCCGCATCAGCACGGGCCAGTCGAACCCACTCACTCCGGCACCATGAAGGCGCGCGCCAGCAACTCGGCTGCCGCCTTGGCCCCCGCCATCGGCCCGCCTTCGATCTCGGCGTGCAGTAGGTCATCGCGGCTCACCTGCGCCCCACCACCGCGCAGCCCGGCGACAAGCAACGCCAGCACATCGCCGCTGGAATAGGCCCCGCCTTCGAACCGCTGCACCAGTTCCACCAGAGATCCGGCGCCAAGCTCTTGTTCCAATTCCGCCAAAGCGCCCAGAGTCAGCTTGAGCACCCGCTGCTCCCCGTCGATGGTCAGCGCCACCTCGCCCGTCCACGGATTGGCCATCAGAGCGCCGTAAAGCTCAGCGCACCGGCGCTTGCCATGCTCATCTCATAGGTCGCCTCACCATTATGCGAGCCCGCATATTCGATGCCGCTGACCTGAAACGGTCCTTCGACAATGCCGAAATCGGGGATGATCACCTGAAACGCGGGCGTCTCACCGTCAAAGAACAGCTGGCGCGCGCGCTCATCCGTGCCCGCGTCCTTGAATACGCCCGAGCCCGAGATCGAGGCCGACTTGACCCCCGCCCCCGACAGCAACTCGCGCCACCCGCCCTGACTTTCCAGGCTGGTGACATCCACGCTTTCCGCGTTGAAACTGATCCGCGTGGCGCGCAGGCCCGCGATGGTCTCGAACAGACCGGTGCCGTTCATATCCACTTTGACCAACAGGTCTTTTCCGTTCTGGGCAGCCATATGCTCTCTCCGTTGATTGCTTAGTCGTCTTCCACGCGGGCGCGGAATCTCAGATCGATCTGGCGGATTGCTCCGCCGGTTCCCGTGCGTCGGGCGCTGGCGCGTTCGAACCACAGGCCCACCAGATGGCCGCGATCCAATGTCAACGGCGCACCCTCCAGCGCGTCACAGACGGCACCTGCCAGCGTCTTGGCCGCGCCAAAGCCCGCCGCCTCGGACACAACCGAGACCGTGAACCGATGCACCGCGCCCACGCCCGACCGGTCCGAGGCGTCCCGCACCTCCTCCGGCCCGAGCGTCACATAGGTCTGAGGCAACACTCCCGACGGCACCGCGTCATAGATCGCACCACCCGAAAGGGCGCTGACCTGCGCATCGCCCGCCAGTTGTTGAAACACCGCCGCCTGCAAAGCGGCTGCAACGCTATAGCTCATGCCGCCACCTCTTCATCTGCAAAACAGGTCAGGTACTGGCCGCGCGGATCGCGCTCGGCCACCGCACGAATGACAAACCGGCGCGCGCCCTCAACAAAGCGCTGATCAGGCGTGGGCCGCATTGATGATCCCTCGGGTGCACCCCGGACTACGATCCGATAGCCAACCCGCGACACCGAAGCGCCACCGACCGCGCGTTCCGCACCGCTGCGCGCGGTGACTTCCGCCCAAAGCGAACCCAGCGCGGCCCATGTCTCGGTGTATCCACCCGCGCCATCGGCGCTACGTACCGGAGCCTCCAGCACCAGTTTGCGGTTCAATCGCGGCACGCTCATTGCGTCACCCCTGCACCGAAGCGCACTGTGCGATAGCGCTGGATCAGGCTGGTGACGCCAAAGGGCATGCACCCCGCGCCCAGCGCCGTCTCATCGCGATATTCGTAATAATGCGCCGCTAACAGCAGCACCGCTTGCCCCAGATCAGCGGGCAATCCGCCCCAATCCGCAGCCATTCCAGCCGTGAAAACAATCTTCACCGAACCACCAGTCTGCACCTTGGGCAAACACGAGCCCGTCGAACGCAATCGAGGGCGCTGCGCATCGCGCTCCAACCGGAAGGTCGCCGCATCCAACCCGGTCTCGGCCCCCGCCGCATCCGTCAGTGTCACAGCGCCAATTGCACCCACTGGTGCCACTGGCAGCACCTCACCCGCCGCGTCGCGCCAGCCGTTCAAGCTCCAGGAAAAATCGCGCTCGATGAGCACCTTGCCGATGCGCGCCTCGATCGCCGCAAGGGCCGCGCGCAGAAAACTCTTCAGCACTTCATCTTGTACATCATCCTCAGCAAAGCCCGTGCCCAGCCGCAGATGCGCCTTGAACTGATCCACCGGCAGCGCCGCATCCGCGATGGCGGTTTCTTCGATCAACATCATCCATTCACTCCGCAATCTCGGACCCCTCCGGGGCCGTAACTTCAGGAATTGACGGGCACGCGCCGCCCCACGTTGCTCGGACGGAGGGGAGCAGCTAGACAACGCGGGGGATCTCACCCCGGCCCGCGCCCGCCGCCCGAGGGGCCATAAAGCCCCCCGGATTCAGCCCGCTTTAGGCGGTGCCGAATTTCACCAGCTTGATCGCAGCAAAGTCGCTCACATCGCCGCCCACGCGCTTGGTTGCGTAGAACAGGACATGCGGCTTGGCGCTGAACGGATCGCGCAGGACGCGCAGATCGGGACGTTCGGCAATGGTGTAGCCCGACTGGAAGTCACCAAAAGCAATCGAGTAGCTGTCGGTCGCCGCATCCGGCATGTCTTCGGCAATCAGCACCGGGTAACCCATCAGACGCGCGGGCTCACCGGCGGCCAGACCGTCCGACCACAGGAAGCGACCATCGCTGTCCTTCAGCTTGCGGATCAGACCGGCGGTTTTCGAGTTCATCACAAAGGTGCCATTGACGCGGTACTGCGCGCCCAGCGCATAAACCACATCCACAATGGCATCCGCATCGACACCGCCATCCGTGCCAGTCGCCACATAACCCAGATTGCCCCAGGTCCAGACGTCATTATCGACAGCCGGGTGGTCCAGAATACCCTTGGGCTTGTCCGCCCCATCGCCACCAATAAACGCCGCCGCCTCGGCGCGGGCGAACTTGTCGGCGATACGACCGGCCAGCCAGCCCTCAACATCAAACGCGCTGTCGTCCAACAGACGCTGCGAGGCTTTGGGCAGCGCGCTCAGCTCGTGCAACGGGATCGAGATGCGATCAATCGACGGGGTCGAGGTCTCAGCCGTGGCCGAGGTCTCATCCGCCCAACCCGCGCCCACATCGGTGTGGTCGATCAGCACGTCGAATGAGTTTGCCTCGACATTCACCACCGACGCAATCGAACGGATCGAAGCGGTCGAATTCAATACCGACTTGATCATCTCAGCCGTCTGCGGATCGATCAAATAGCCACCGTCGCTGTTCACCGCCGTCGAAAGCGACTTGGCCTCAATCTCTAGCCCGCGCAACCCGTCATCCTCACCCGAACGCACATAAGCGTCGAATGCCTTCTGATGCGGGGCTCCGTCTTCGATCGATGCCGCAAGATGCGGGCGCGCCGCGATGGTTGATTTACGATCCAGCATGGTCAGTCGCTCTTCTGTCTGTTGCAGTTTGATTTTAACTTCAGCCTTCAGGCCCTTGAATTCATTCACGAAGCCAGCCATCGCCTGCTTCACCTCCTGAACCAGGGGCGCACCCTCTCCGGTCAAGGCCGGGGTCTCGGTCTTGCTCATCAGCATGTCCTGTTCTGAGTGGGGTTTGAGGCGCGCTAGGTCCGCGCCAGCTCCTGCCGGGCGTCGTTGAACACCTCGGCTATACTGCGCCAGGTGTTCTCGGCGTCGGGGTCGCTCCCCTTCGCCGCCACCCGCGCACTGGGCAGCATCGGGAAGGTTACCAAAGACACCTCCCACAGCTCCAGTTCGGTCAGGACCCGCTGGCCCTTGTCATTCTTCACGGCCCGTTTGGTGCGATAGCCAATCGACAAGCCATCCATCGCGCCCGCCCGGATCAACTCTGCCGCTTCACGGCCCTTCTGAGTGCTCTCCAGCAGACGCCCCTTGACCCACAGGCCCCGGTCATCCTCGCGCACCTCGTCCCAGACTCCGATGGGCTGCGCCGGATCGTGCTGCCACAGCATCTTGACCCGCTGACCAGCGGCCTTGAGCCCGTCAAGCGAGCCGCGATACGCTCCGCGCTGCACCACGTCACTGCCCTGATCGACCTGTCCGAACAGGCTGGCATACCCTTCGATCGCCGCATCCTCGGTCACCGACAAGCCGTCTCCAAACCGTGCGAATTTATGTTCCAAATCCATGAACTTCCCCATGTAACTCACTGAACTCATGGTGTTACCACCAAGATCGACTGAAAGGCCTGCGCTAGGATCACGGCGACCACGCCATAGACCGTCAGCCACAACCGCTTCTCCAGCCGTTCCATCATCTCTTCGATCTGATCTAACCGCCGACAAAGGTGAGCGTGCTGGATCTCCGCCACCCGCTCATGCGCGGCCAGACGCAGACCCGGCGCGCAGTCGAACGGAGGATACCCGTCACCCATCGCCACACTCCGGCAGCCCCAGCAGCGCGCGTTTCTCGGCATCCGTGAGGAACTCAGCCCCGCTCACCCGCGCCCATTGCGCATCGCGCTCTGCCGACAATGCAGGCACCTGATCCAGATCGGGCTTCAGCACCAGATCCTCACCCGAGAACCCCGCCAGCCACTCTGACACCGCCGCCGCCACCCGCGTCACCAGAGGCAGCACGGTCAGGCGATAAAACGCCCGGTTGGCCTCCTGATAGTTCGAATAGGTCGCGTCGCCTTGTATCCCCAGCAGCATCGGCGGGACACCAAAGGCCAGCGCGATCTCGCGGGCGGCGGCTTCCTTGGTTTTCTGAAACTCCATGTCCGAGGGCGAAAAGCCCATCGGCTTCCAATCCAGCCCCCCTTCCAGAACCATCGGACGGCCCGCATTCCGCGCCCCGCGATAGTTCTGCTCGATCTCGTCCGACAGGCGCCGGAACTGATCCTCGGCCATCACCCCGTGGCCATCACCGCCCCTCCACACCAGCGCCCCCGAAGGCCGCGCCGCATTGTCGAGCAACGACTTGGACCACCGAGACGCGCTGTTATGCACATCAATCGCCATCGCCGCCGCCTGCATGGGCGAGAACCCGTAATGGTCATCCTGCGGATGGAATGACTTGATATGACAGATGTTTTCCGCCGCAAAGCGGTGCTTCTTGCCACCGACAGCGTAATCATACGCCTTAGGCCAGCCATCTGCCCCGGGCACCACGCTCATCCGGTCCGAGCGCAAAACGTGCAGTTCAATCGGCAACCCCTGTTCGGCATGAACCGCCTCGACATAGGCGTTACCCGACAGCAGCAACTGCCCGAACAAGGCCTCCATCAACTCCGCCCGCCCCTGCGCCGCATTCGGACGGCGCATCAACGACAGGATCGGATGAGCATCAAACCGCTGCGCTTGATCCTGCAACACCAAAGGCAACGCCGCCGCCGCCTCGGCAATCAGCTTGACCGAGCGAAACCCCACCGGGTTCCCCGAAAACCCCGTCCGCGTCAGCGACACCGCATCCCTGGGGCTCCACGCCACACGCCCACCCGTCTGCCACGCCACCACAGGCCCCGCCGCGCCCGCCTTCGCCTCGGGCGCTGCCTCAGCCGATCCACGACGCAAGAAATCGAATACCATCTGTGCTCCTTTCTGCCGCCGCTCTGCCCGGCTTGTTGAAAGGAGTTATGACGGAAAGAAGTTTAAGGCTTGGGAATGGGGCGTACGGGGGATGGGCAACGCAAGATAGTTGGCTTGCAATATTCAATCAAAGATTGTGCGAACCCAAGTCCATTGCTAACGTCATCCGCATTACTTCTTAGAGGCTGACTTTTTTGAGAATCCCAATTCGCGCAAAAATACAGCGAACACTCAATGCTCTTGGGGGATGTGTCTTATTTCTAATCGTAGCCCTAGTTATTTATGACATGAAAATCGGTGTCGAGTACCAAAAAGTACGCGTGGTGGACGTCATACAAGCTCCGGGCAGATCCATGACTAATAGATTGGTCATCGTTGATTTGGGCGATCGACAGTGGCCTATCCGTACATCGAATAGGCTGCTTGTTATTCGTAAGGGCGGCTCGGCCTGCGTTTCCAAACAAAAGGTGCTGTTACGGCGCTGGACACGCTACTCGCTCGATTTGCCTGGATTCTGTCGAAACTCGCTGGCAGATATTATTGACCGCTCGGCGCTACAACACCCGCACCCTAGGCCTCCGATAACCCCCCGCGGGGGCCACCACCAACTCATGCAGCGCCCAGACCAGCGCGTCGACGCGGTCGGGCGAGCCCTGCCCCTCGAACCCCCGCGCGGTCATCTGGCACATCTGCTCCTCCAGCGCGTCCAGCCCCGCCACATGGCTCACCCGACCCTGCTCGTACAACGCTGCCACAGGTTCGGCCCGCGCGACCTTACCGCGTGATGCCCGCACCGCACGAAACGGGACCAGAGGGTCCACTTGCCGCACGACCTCTTCCACCAGTTGCCCGCCCTGATTGACCTCGGCCACCAGCCGTTCGGCTCCGAATTCGTCCATCGCGTCAATCGCCGCCTGCGCCCAACCCGCCGGGCCAACGCCCTGCACCGTCCGGTCGGCCAGCACATAGGCCCGCCACTCCTCGGGCGGCCCCTGCACCTGTGCGCCGACGACCACGATCCCGCAGGCATCCGCATCCGAGCCAGCCGTCACCGCCGGATCCAGCGCCACGACGATACGGTCCAACGCGGGCAGCTGCGCACAGCGCGCCGCCTCCAACATCGAGCCGGTCCACAACGCCCCCTCGGCATCCGACAGCAGCACCCCGTCCAACTCCTGCCGCCCCAGCCGCGTGCCCGCGTATCGCGCGCGCACCTCCTGCAAAAACGAGTCCGCCAGATTGGCCCGGTTCGCCTCGGTCGGCGCATGGGTCTGCACGGTGGACGGCGACGCCAGCAAGTCCTTCAAAACCTTCACATTGCGTGGTGTGGTCGTCACACAGACCCGAGGCCGCTGCCCCAATCGCAACGCAAATTGCAACATATCCCAGGTCTCGCCCGCCTTTTTCCACTTGGCCAGCTCATCCACCCAAGCCGCATCGAATTGCGGGCCGCGCAACCCCTCAGGATCATGCGCCGAGAATGCCTGCGCCTCGGCCCCGTTGGGCCAGACCAGCTTGCGTTCGGATGCCGTCCACATGGGCATGCGATCCGGCGGCGAGCACTGCAAAATCCCGCTATCGCCAAAGATCATCACATCGCGCACCTGATCAAACGTCTCCCCCACCAACGCAACACGACACGCCTCCCCCTTATCCAACGGCAAAGACCCCTCAACCACAGACCGCACCCACTCGGCCCCCGCCCGCGTCTTACCGGCCCCGCGCCCGCCCATGATCACCCACGACCGCCAGTCGCCCTCGGGCGGCAACTGATGCGGCAGCGCCCAGAACTCAAACAGGAAAGGGAGGGCACACAGCCCCCCCTCCCCGATCTCACTCAGAAATCTGTCCTGCACCGCAGCAGGCGCGGAGGCGAGCCAGCCTGCAGCCGATCTCAGATCTTGCCCGATCAAGGTCGAGCGCATAGCCCCCTTGGGCAATTCCGGCTTGTCTGTGATGTTGTTCGACAAAGCTTGTCTCCACTTTCTGGCAACTTCGGATCAGCCCCTCTAGCTGACCCAGTTGCTTGCCTGTTCCGGCAAGGTCTGCATCCTCCCCGGCACCGATCTGTTTTCGCAGTTCTTCCGCTGCTTGGCGCAGATCGCGAATGGATCTTTCGAGCGACTGCAACAATTCAGCCGTCTGGGAAATCCGCTCTTCCGGGGTAATCAAAATCATGTTTGCCTGTGACCTCATGCGTGAGTTTTTCCGCACGAGAGAAACGAAAAACGGCCACCGGGTCACCCCGGGGCCGTTGCCCACTTCTTCTAGCATGACATAAGGAGTACGCGATTAAGTGCGCAAAGTCAATGTGTTACGCAACACGGACGCAACAGGCACAGTGCGGTATGTTAACATCAACCACCGGTCAAATCCTGCGCCAGCATCATCGCGTTCTTGTCCGGATCATAGAACGTTGCCGTACTGACCATGCCTTTGATCGTCTCGGTCGGGCCATCGAACGCCACCCCTGCGGCCTCCAAAGCGTCCCGCGCCGTGGCAATATCACCAACCTCATAGACCGGGACGCAATTGCCCGGCGACGGCTCTGCCTGTTCTCCCAGACCCAATGTCACGCCTTCCACATTGGTGCGCATCTCGCTCCACCCGGCTTCATCGATATGGTGGATCAGTTCGAACCCGAGCATATCGCGATACCAATCCGCGCTGGTGTGGCGATCCCGGACCGAAATCGCAAATGTGATCGTGTTTTTCAATGAAACGAGCGGCATCGGTCTTTCCCTTGTCTGAAAATATAGTTACTATACTTTATGGACATTAATTTACTTGTCAAGCTGACCGCGCGCGCATGGTCGCTGAACATCCTGGCCCTGATGCATTCGGGTGTTCCCGGTCGTCAGGCCCCTTTGCTCGCCGCAACCAGCGCCAGCCGAACAGCCTTTGCGGCAAGTCTCGATCACCTTGCCCAGCTTGGCCTGATCGAGCGAAACCCCGGCCACGGTCACCCTCTGCGCCCAGAATTTCGCCTGACCCCAGCCGGGATCCAGGCCGCCGGGATCGCCAGCGCGATCATTCAGATCGCCCCGGACACCAGTGCGCACAAGCTTCTTCGTAAGTCATGGACCGTACCTATCCTGGCCCTGACCGGCACCCCGCATCGCTTTTCGGCGATCAAGTCTGACCTGACCCCCATCACCGACCGCGCCCTCTCGTCATCCCTGCATCAGCTGGAAGATCACGACTGGATAAGGCGCGATATCGAGACCTCGGGACGGATGCCGTTCCCGACCTATTGCGCGGTCAAAACAGGATTTGCGATCCATCAGGCGGTCGGACTGGCCCAGTAAACGCTGCAACACTCTCAGAAAGCACGCGGAAAACCCGACCCGACAGCTTGACATTCTCGCGCCCAACCCGCATGTGCCCTTCAAACAGCGCTGAAGCGTGAGCATTCGGGCCATCCAGAGCCCCCACAGCGCCCGATCCACCCATAGTTCCCCATCACGCAGGGTTCTTGACGCGACGACCGGACATCGCAGGAACCGCCTGCCTGTCCCGAGGTCTCGCACAACCCCTGCCGGTCGCGGATGCGGCCCATTGCGACTTGCCCATGCGCCAAAGCCATGGGCGAAAAAGGATAGTTCTTTGTTCGACTTCGACATGCTGGGCCTCGCGCCCGCCCTGAACGACGCGTTGCAACGCGCCAATTTCACCCAACCCACGCCGATCCAGAATCAGGCGATTCCGCTGGCGCTGAACGGCCACGATATCCTCGGCCTCGCTCAGACCGGCACCGGCAAAACGCTGGCCTTCGGCCTGCCGCTGATTGACCACTTGCTGGCGCAGCCCGGCAAGCCCGATCCCAAAACCGCCAAGGCCCTGATCCTTGCGCCGACCCGCGAGCTGGTGAACCAGATCGCCGACAGCCTGCGCAACCTCACCAAAAAGACCAAACTGCGCGTCGCCACCGTGGTCGGCGGCCAGTCAATCAACAAGCAGATCATGTTCCTGTCGCGCGGCACCGATATCCTCGTGGCCACGCCCGGCCGACTGATCGACCTGATGGAGCGGAAGGCCGTCGACCTCAGCTCGGTCCGCCATCTGGTGCTGGATGAGGCAGACCAGATGCTCGATATGGGCTTCATCCACGCCCTGCGCCGCATCGCGCCGGAACTGGGCACGCCGCGCCAAACCATGCTGTTCTCGGCCACCATGCCGAAGCAGATGGAAGAACTCAGCCGCGCCTACCTGAACAACCCGCAGCGGGTGCAGGTTTCGCCCCCCGGCAAAGCGGCGGACAAGATCACCCAGTCGATCCATTTCGTTGAAAAGCCGGCAAAACCCGCCAAGCTGCGCGAAATCCTGTCGGCGGATATGGACGCGCTGACGCTGGTCTTTTCCCGCACCAAACACGGGGCCGAAAAACTGATGAAAGGCCTCGTCGCCGATGGCTACAACGCGGCCTCGATCCACGGCAACAAAAGCCAGGGCCAGCGCGACCGCGCCATCAAGGCCTTCCGCGCGGGTGAGATCAACATCCTCGTCGCCACCGACGTCGCTGCGCGCGGCATCGATATCCCCGGCGTGGCTTATGTGATCAACTACGACCTGCCCGAAGTGCCCGACAACTATGTCCACCGCATCGGCCGCACGGCCCGCGCCGGGCGCGAGGGCGAAGCCATTGCCTTCTGCTCAGCCGAAGAAGTCGACCTGCTGCGTCAGATCCAAAAGCTGATGAAGATCGAAATTCCGGTGGCCAGTGGTGAGATGCCCGAGGCGATCACCCCCGCCAAACCTGCCCGTCGTCAGGGCAATCGCCGCCGCGGCCCGAAACCGCAGAATAACAGCGGACCGAAACCCGTAGGCCAAAAACGCCGCCGTCCGCGTCGCCCCAAGGCGGCGTGATGGGCAGGGTCAGAGGGGTTCCCGCCCTCTGATCAATGCAGGCTTGGCGGCGTCACACTGGTTGTCAGGATCGCGGTCACCAGCAGGATCACGGCCATCAGCCCTGCTTCGGCCTTGATTGTGCGGACCAGACCAGATGCCGCCAAGGAGTTCCCGGCGCGCAAACCGGGTACAAATCGCAGCTTGTTCAGCGCCGCCAGCGCCAGCAACGCAGCAACAAGCGCCACTTTCGCCAACAACACCTGCCCATAGCCCGAGGTCAGCATTACCGCGACCGAACCCGTCAGCCCATAGGCCATATAGCCCCCCGCAAACAGCAGCAGCGGCACGAACACCATCGCGACCTGACCAAATCGCTCCCCAAGCCACGCGGCAGCCTCTGCCTGCTCCGGATCAGAGGCCAACCGATGCAAGGGGATCAATATTCCGATCCACGTCGCCGCACAGATCAGATGCAGGACAAGGCTGTAAAGCAAAACCGGAGCGTCCCGGTCATGCACATGGCCAATGGTTGCAAGACCGCAGAGGGCAAGCACCCCGCCCGCGATCTGCAGAATCCGGGCAAAGCGCAGCCTAAACAGGCCAACAAGCATCAACGCCAGCCCGATCAACTGCCATCTCAGAGCCACGCCGCTCTGAGTTTGCCATAGCAGGCCCAGCATCTCGGGATCGACAACCCCCGACATATCGCCGGTCAAAGCGCTGCCCTTCAATGCAAAAGAGAGGACGGCGCACAGCATCCCAATTCCCGCGAATGAGGCAATCAGGCTCTGCCGTATCTCAACCCGAAATAGCGCCGCGCAGAACACGGATCCGGCGGCGCCCAGCACACCGACATAAAGCGCCCATTTTGCGAGGATCGAGGCTATGCTGATCGGGTCAGTCACCCGTCATTCGACCGTAAAGCTAAAGCTGCCCATTTGCGGATGTCCATCCTCGGACAAGCCACGCCATTCGATCTGATACGCGCCCGGTCCTGCCGCATCGAAGGGCAGCACGATTTCCGTCGTGAATTCACCTGCCGCGCCCAGATCAACTGTACCCATCTGATCCCCGTTCAACTGCCAATCCACCCGCGTCAGACGAATCTTGCGCCCGAAGACGAGCGATATCTCAGACGGGACCTGATCGATAACCGCGCCATCCACCGGAGTGGTTCGCTGCACAGGCGAATGCGCCATCGCGACCGTCGCCGTCACGAGCAGGGTAAAAACTGTCAGGGCAATTCTTATCATGGCAGATCTTTCCAAACTGTTACTGCGCACGACGATCCGCGAAATACTGCGGACCTCCGGTTTGTACAAAACGGAAGATCCGTGTTTCCGGCGACGTACAACTCGGACATTCTAGGCCACGCGGCTCAATTCCCCGAATTCTGATCCGCTTCGATCTCGCGCCATTTGGCGACGTTTCGATTGTGCTCTTCCAGCGTTTTGGCAAAAGCATGCCCCCCGGTCCCATCCGCAACAAAGAAGATGAAATCCGTATTGTCCGGTGCAACCGCGGCCTCAAGGCTGGCAAGACCCGGATTGGCAATCGGGGTCGGCGGCAATCCTTCGATTACATAAGTATTCCAGGGCGTTACACGGCGTAATTCACTCCGTCGCAAGCCCCGACCCAAGGTCCCTTGCCCTTTGGTGACACCATAGATCACTGTCGGGTCTGTCTGCAGCCTCATACCTTGGTTCAGACGGTTGACGAAAACGCTCGCCACCTGACCGCGCTCTTCCGGCTGCCCAGTTTCCTTTTCGATGATCGAAGCCAGAATCAACATCTCCTCAGGACTGTTCAAAGGCAATCCGTCCTGACGCCCCTCCCAAGCCGCATTGATCCTAAGCTGCTGTTTTTCCTGCATATCTGCCAGGATTACATTCCGATCCTCACCGGGCCTGACCTCATAACTATCAGGGGCAAGCATTCCTTCGGCGGGCAGTTCAGCCACCTCACCAGTCAGCAGATCCATCGCTTTAAGTGACTCGACAACCTGCCAGCTGGTGACACCTTCAGCCAGAGAAACACGGTAACGCGTATCCGCTTCACCGCGTTTTTCCGCATAGATTTCAGGCGCTTCCTCTTCGCCGATCACAAACGAAGCGACCTCATCAAAATTCAGCGTCGCCGGATTCAACTCACGCACACGGGTCTGCATCCGGGTTACACCGATACGATATTCGATCTCGGTGCCACAGGTACTGGCCCCGCTGCTCGTGATCTCGTCGACGATCTGCTCCATCGACGACCCTTCGCGTACCAGAAAGCTACCAGCTTTCAGTTGCTGAGATTTATCAGCATAATCAGCGGCAAGGCGAAAGATCAGCCCGCTGCTGATCGCACCCTGATCTTCCAGTTCCTGACTGACGCGGGTCATGTTCGAACCCGGTCTGACTTGCAGGCAGATCGCAGTTTCCAGCGGGCCATCTGACGTGTATTGCGATTGACCCCACAGCACGACGCCGCCCAACAGGAACAGGCAAACGATCAGAACGGTCAGTGCGTTCGACGCCAACGCCCGCCACATTTAACTGGCCTTTCCGAAGATCACGCTTGCATTGGTTCCGCCAAATCCGAACGAGTTCGACAGGGCCACGTTGATCTCACGCTCACGCTTTGCGTTCGGGGCCAGATCGATCGGCGTTTCTACCGCAGGGTTGTCCAGGTTGATCGTCGGAGGGGCGACCTGATCCCGGATCGCGAGGATCGAAAAGATTGCCTCAATCGCGCCCGCCGCACCCAACAGGTGACCCGTTGCCGACTTGGTCGAGGTCATGGTCGCGCTGCTGGCATGATCGCCCAGCAAACGCTCAACCGCGCCCAGTTCAATGGTATCGGCCATGGTCGAAGTGCCATGCGCATTGATATAGTCCAGATCTTTCGGCTCCAGCCCAGCGCTGCGCAGCGCGGCTCTCATCGAACGCTCCGCGCCGTCACCATCCTCGGAAGGTGCGGTGATGTGATAGGCGTCGCCCGACATGCCATAGCCCAGCACCTCGGCATAGATCTTCGCGCCACGCGCCTTGGCGTGTTCATAATCCTCAAGCACCACAATGCCTGCGCCCTCACCCATGACAAAGCCGTCGCGGTCGATGTCATAGGGGCGGCTCGCCTTCTTCGGTTCATCGGCATATTTGGTGGACAGAGCCTTGCAAGCGTTGAAGCCCGCGATGCCGATTTCGCAGATACAGCCTTCACCGCCACCTGCGATCATGACATCTGCATCACCTGCACGGATAATACGGCTGGCATCGCCAATCGCGTGGGCACCGGTCGAACACGCGGTCACAACCGAGTGGTTGGGGCCTTTGAAGCCAAACCGGATAGATACCTGCCCTGAGGCCAGATTGATCAGCGCACCCGGAATAAAGAACGGCGACACCCTGCGTGGACCCTTGTCCCGGATCAGGTTCGCAGTTTGGGCAATTGATCCCAGCCCGCCAATGCCTGAGCCAATCAGCACACCGGTGCGCAGACGGTCTTCTTCATCATCAGGCAGCCAACCCGCATCCTTGCAGGCCATCTCGGCCGCAGCGATGGAATAGAGGATGAAATCCTCAATCTTGCGCTGCTCTTTCGGCGGCATCCAGTCATCGGGATTGAACGTCCCGTTGGTGCCATCGCCACGCGGAACTTCGCAGGCATAGGTCGTGGTGACCCCGCTGCCTTCGGCATCAAACAGCGTGATGGGGCCTGCGCCGGACTCACCGTCCAGCAGACGCGACCAGGTTTCCTCGACCCCGCTGGCCAAAGGAGTGACCAATCCCAGACCGGTTACAACGACTCTGCGCATGAAATGCCTCTTGCCTGCTTCCTGTTATGAGAACCGCTCATACCCCGGCCCGGGGTCCGGGGGCAAGAGCAACGGCGGATTCTGACCTAGCAACCTAGGTCTTGCATGTCCGAGAGCGGTCCGCCGACAGCTTAAACGTATACCCGGATACCAAAACCCGCCCCGGCTGCCGAACAGTCGGGGCGGATCTTCGCCTCATACCAGAGGTTTATTGGAACTCAGCAATCGGTTCGTGGGCCAGCTTCGCCACTTCCAGCGCCTCGCCCAGATCGACTGTCTTGCGGAACAGCGCACGTCCAACAATCGCGCCCGAGATATTCGGGATATAGGCCAAGCGCGAAATATCATCGGATGTCCGCACCACACCGCTGGCAATGATCGGCGTGCGCGATTTTTCGGCCAGACCTGAGATCAGGCCCAGCTGCGCTTCGACATCTTCCATGTCGCTGTCGATATCTGTGACCAGAATGGCGGCGAATGGCGTATCTGCGAAGGCTTCGATGAAGGCGTCTGGCGTAAAGGCGCTTTGGCTGCGCCAGCCTTCGGTCATCACCTGACCCTGCCATACATCAACGGCCAATACGATCTGGTCAGGATAGAGCTTGGCGAGTTCTTTCACCAACTGGGGGTCCCAGGCCGCCAGCGTGCCGATCACGATTCGCCCAGCACCTTTGTTGATCCAATGTTCCACATGCTCACGGGTCCGCATGCCACCAGCCAGTTGCACCGGAATCTCAGCCGAGCGAATGATCTCTTCCACCAGTTCTGCGTTGGTATAACGGCCTTCGATCGCATCGAAATCCGTCAGGTGCATCCATTCGGCGCCCGCAGCAGTCCAGCCGCGCGCGGTCTCAACCGGGTCAACATGCCAGATCATCGCGTCTTCGATACGGCCTTTGTCCAACGTGACGCATCGACCGTTCTGAAGCTCCATCGTGGGGTAAATCATCATGATCCATATCCTCCGCTGAATCACTCCGGGTTTCCACGATAGCATAGAGTCTCAATCTGGCGCAGAATTCACCAAGATCGGCACAGTTCGTCCATTTTGCGGCATCGTCATGCCGGATGCGTTTCACACTCGTGCAGGAGGTCCGTCACGGCGAAACAGATGGACCGGCGTATCTCGGTACTCGGTTTCGCGCAGAAGCTTGTAGCCCAGCTTTTCAGCCAACCTTTGTGATGCCACATGGTCGGCATCAATCAGCGCGACCAACGGGCCGGGAATGACCCGGTCGAACCAGTCATGAGCTGCCTGTGCGGCCTCTTGCCCATACCCTTGCCCCTGCATCTCGGTGGTCAGAACCCAGCCGGCTTCGGGGAAACCATCGAAATCCTCACCCAGAGAACGGTTTCCATAAAAGAACCCGGCTTGGCCGATCAACGTTCGATTCGATTGCAGAACCACGCCCCATTGACCGAAACCGGTCATGTGCCAGTGCCCGGCGTTGCGCAGAAACTTGTCCCACGCTTCACCTCGCGTCAGCGGAGCGCCACTGATATGGCGCACGACCTCGGGGTCACGCCAGATTTCAGCGAATCTCTTAAAATCCTCAGGGCGCATCGCACATAAAGTCAGACGCGCCGTATTGATCATCGGGGTGGATCTTATCATGCCCTTGCCCGCTCGGAATTGTGCCTCAGGCTTCAGAGTGACGAGCGCACGCCTCTCAAGGCAAGTGTGAATTGCGGCAAGGCATAAAAAAACGGCGCCTCCGTTGCCCGGAAGCGCCGCTTTTGGATCAGACGGGTAAGCTTAGGAAGCTTCGCTGATGAATTTGACCGCGTCGCCAAAGGTCTGGATAGTCTCGGCTGCGTCGTCCGGGATCTCGATGCCGAACTCTTCTTCAAACGCCATTACCAGCTCAACGGTGTCCAGGCTGTCTGCGCCCAGATCGTCGATGAACGAGGCGTTTTCAGCAACCTTGTCCTCTTCAACACCCAGGTGCTCAACAACGATCTTCTTAACGCGATCTGCGACGTCGCTCATGTCTATTCCTCATTTCAATTTCAGGGCGGTCCGCCCGGTTCTGCCCTTGCCCGTTCGGGATGGACTTGTTTTGCCCGTTCCGGGCGGTTTGGGTCCCGGGTCCCCGGGAAATCAGAGAACCGGCCTTCCGACCGGTCCCTGCGCATACGCGCCGCCTATAGCACAGACAACGCGCAAGGCAAACGCTTTCGCATCCGCCCCGAATTGCGATTACAACATGGCCATGCCGCCATTCACATGCAAGGTACTTCCGGTCACATAACCCGCTTCGGGGCTTGCAAGGTACAGAACGGCAGCCGCGATTTCCTGCGGATCCCCCATGCGACCCGCCGGAACCTTGAGCAGCAGACCTTTCTTTTGCTCATCGGTCAGCTTTTCGGTCATCGCCGTGGTGATGAAGCCCGGCGCGACCGCGTTCACGGTGATGCCACGAGTCGCAACCTCATGCGCCAGAGCCTTGGAAAAGCCGATCATCCCGGCCTTGGACGCAGCATAGTTCGCCTGACCCGGATTGCCGATCGCGGCCACAACAGACGAGACATTCACGATACGGCCCCAGCGCGCCTTCATCATGCCACGGATCACGCCTTTACACAGCTTCATCGTCGCGGTCATGTTCACATCGATCACGCTCTGCCATTCTTCATCGGACATACGCATGAACAGGTTGTCCCGTGTGATGCCTGCGTTGTTGACCAGAATGTCAACCGAGCCCATCGCCTCGGCCGCTTGCTTCGGCAGCGCCTCGACCGCCTCCGGGTCACTCAGGTTACAGGGCAGAACATGCGCGCGGTCTCCCAAGCTTTCGGCCAGCGCCTGCAGCGGTTCAACCCGTGTCCCCGATAGACCAACGGAGGCACCCGCGTCATACAGCGCGCGGGCAATATCGCCGCCAATGCCACCCGAAGCGCCTGTGATCAGCGCATTCTTACCTGTCAAATCAAACATCTATGTTTCCTCTCTGGCCGCCGAAATCCGGCGACTGTCCTTTGTTTATGCGCCGGGGTTAACGGCTTTTTGTACATCCTCGGGCGTCCCGACCGCTGTGCAGGCCAATGCACGATCGATCTTGCGGATCATGCCCGACAAAGCTTTGCCCGCGCCGATCTCCCACGCCTCAGTCACGCCCTGCGCGACCATGTACTGCACGCTTTCGCGCCACCGAACCGAGCCGGTGACCTGTTCAACCAGCAACTGACGGATCACATCCGGGTCAGTCACAGCCTCGGCGCGCACATTGGCGATCAGCGGCACGGCAGATGCCTTGATTTCCACAGAAGCCAAAGCCTCTGCCATAACATCTGCAGCAGGTTGCATCAGCGCGCAGTGAAATGGAGCACTTACCGGCAACATAATTGCGCGTTTGGCGCCTTTTTCCTTGGCAATCTCGGCTGCGCGCTCAACAGCGGCCTTTGAACCAGACACGACAACCTGGGTCGGGTCGTTGTCATTGGCGGCCTGACAGACCTCACCTTGCGCGGCCTCTTCCGCAACGGCGCGCACCGCCTCAAGGTCGAGACCCAGAATGGCGGCCATTGCGCCCTCGCCCACCGGCACGGCGCTTTGCATCGCCTGCCCACGCGTCCGCAGCAGGCGGGCAGTATCGGCGACCGACAACGCTCCGGCCGCAGCCAGCGCCGAGTATTCACCCAGCGAGTGACCCGCCACATAAGATGCCATTGAAATCGACGCGCCTTCGGCCTCAAGCGCGCGCATTGCTGCCATTGAGGTCGCCATCAGCGCCGGCTGCGCATTCTGCGTCAAGGTCAGCTCCGCGATATCGCCTTCCCAAATTAGCGCGCTCAGCTTTTCGCCCAGGGCTTCATCCACCTCATCGAAAACCGCCTGAGCAGCCGGATAGGCCTCGGCCAGTGCCTTGCCCATTCCGATGGTCTGGGCGCCCTGCCCCGGGAAAACAAACGCGCGTGTCATTGGTGCCTCTTGCGTGACGTCAGGTTTCGGCGGGGTGTAAACTGACTGACGGCGCGGCACAAGCATTGCCTGCGTTCTGCATCAGGACACCGTTACTGTGCATTTCTCTGCCTTGTGTCCGCACATCATCCCACTACCCTAGCAGCACACAAGCAAAGCAGAGAGCTCCCCTCATGCCCCTGACGAACACGCATTCCAGCTATGGCGGTATAACAAAAGCGTTTCATTGGCTGACTGCCCTACTGATCCTGACCGCCCTGCCACTGGGATGGTTCGCCAACGAACTGGCGCATGCGATCTACGACCCAAATATCGCAACCACCGAAGAAGACATAGCACGGGCGGCTCGGCTGTTTTCGCTGCATAAAACCGTTGGGGTTACCGTTTTCTTCGTCGCTCTGGCCCGAATCCTCTGGGCGCTGACCCAGACCAAGCCCGGGCTGCTCAACGCCGATAACAAGCCCGAGGCTTTTGCTGCAGAAACGGTCCATTGGTTGTTATACGGCTCCCTTGTCCTTGCCCCCCTGAGCGGTTGGGTCCACCACGCCGCAGCAGAGGGCTTTGCCCCGATCCTGTGGCCCTTTGGCCAGAACCTGCCTTTGGTTCCGAAATCGCCCCTCCTGGCCGAGTTCACTGCCAGCCTGCATTGGCTGTTTGTCTGGATATTGGGCGGATCATTGATCCTGCACATTCTTGGGGCGCTGAAGCACCACGTGGTGGACAAGGACAGCACGCTACGGCGGATGCTGCCGGGCGACGCAAACGCCCCAGAGCCCCCCGCGCAACATCACTCGGCCGCACCCGCAGTTGCTGCGCTTGCGGTATGGGTTGCGGTGCTTGCCGGAGGCTGGTCCATCGGTGTGTTTTCGCACAGCTCTGACGCCGCAATCGACACAGCTGAACTGACCGAGGTCCAATCGGATTGGCAGGTTCAGGATGGCACCCTGTCGATCACGATCTCTCAGCTGAACAGCCCCGTGACCGGCACCTTTGCTGACTGGACCGTTGCGATCGCCTTTGACGAGCCAGAAGAACCCGGGCTGGCCGGTTCAGCAGACGTGACCATTTCCATCGGTTCGCTCAGCCTTGGAACCGTCACCGACCAGGCCATGGCTGCTGATTTCTTCGACAACGCCCAGTTTCCTACCGCGCAGTTCAAAGCCGATCTGTTCAAGACCGAAACCGGCTACGAGGCGCGCGGACCGCTGACAATCAAAGGCCAGTCAATGGATATCGTGCTGCCATTTACGCTCGAGGTGGAGGACGGCAGCGCCATCATGACCGGATCGGTTGATGTGAACCGGCTGGACTTTGGTGTGGGCACGTCCCAACCCACCGAAGACTCGCTGGGCTTCACGGTCACAGTCAGTGCGGAACTCACCGCGACACGCGCTGAATGAAACAAAAAACCGCCGGAGGGGGTGCCTCCGGCGGTCTGACTTACGTATCGAAGGCGCCTATTAGTCGGCCTTCTGAGCCTCAACCGAGATACGTATTTCGACCTCATCGCCAACAAACGGTGCGAATTGGCCCAGATCAAAATCGCTGCGAACCAGCGTGGTGGTGGCGTCAAATCCCGCCCATGGCTTGCCCGCCATCGGGTGCTCACCCACCTGATTCAGCTTGGCATCCAGAACGACCGATTTGGTGACACCGTTCATGGTCAGATCACCGGTGATGTTGGCAGTGTTCTCGCCCGTCACCTCGATACCGGTTGAAGTGAAGGTCACCAGATCACCTTCGGCTGCGCCAAAGAAATCTTCGGTCATGAAGTGATCTTCGCGCGGTTTCCAACCGGTGATCATTTCAATGACCGGCATCGACACGGTCACGCTCGACGCTCCGGGGTCTTCCTGATCGAACATGATCTCGCCCTCAAAGCCCGAGAACATGCCTGTGGTAGTTGAAAAACCAAGGTGATTATAGCTGAAGATGACCTGGCTGTGGCTGGGGTCCAAAACATATTTTTCGGCGCTGGCGAAAGCAGTCGTGGCAGACACGGCCAGAGCGGCAGCAAGAAGGGTGGATTTCATAACAATCTCCGCAGTGGTGTTGTTGCAAACCGGGTGGGTTGCTCACCAACAAAAATGTGCCGCCCAAAGGCAGCACACAAGTCTTTTCGATTCACAAATTCTGTTCCTATTTGAACAGAACTGAATTCAGGCGAAAATCGTCACGTTTTGGCTGAGTTGACCTTTCAGCGCTGAGCCGACATCCGCCGATTCCAGCGGCAGTTTCATCAGCAGGCTACCGTCAACGTCAAACAGCTCGACCTGATCATCCGCAAAGCGTGCACCGCCCAGCGAGTCGTAGCTGCGACGCAGTACCGTCTGCGGGCGACCGTTTTCGTTCTTCTGCAGGATGCGCACTTCGCGGCGGATTGGGTCGAAATAGGCATCAGGACGCGCATCCATAACCTCAATCGTCAGCAGACTTACCCCGACAATCAGAAACATCAGCGACGCGACCAGCTTCAGCGGCCAGACTTCGGCACCCATGATCGACCCAGGCATCAGCCACATCGAAAAGGCAGACAGAATTAGAAAAGCTCCGACTACACGCAGAAGCACCATCCGGGCACGCCAGTTGGGCGCGAAAGTGATCAGAACGGGTACGGATTTTTCAAATGCAGCGGCGGGTGCTGCTTCTACAAAAGTATTTGTGTTCATGACGGCCATTGTCTTGCCCTGTCTGTGGTTTTCCAAGTATCCGGGTGTTCCCGGTTTCATGAACAACCTCACGGCGAAAAGAGTCAGGAATTGGGCGCCTCAAAGGAAATTGGACGACTTCACAAGGGCATCTGTGGCAGGGCTTGCTCCGCCGCCATAAACGTGTATACGGGGCCATCCTTCGCAGGAGTTATGAATCGCGCAGCCTCTCGTGGCAGGGTCGCGAAGGACCATATGGCCCCGCCTTTGAAATGCGCCTTGATATAAACAGGAGTGCACATGCCACTGTATGAGCATGTAATGATCGCGCGTCAGGATCTGTCCAACGCGCAGGCAGAAAGCCTCGTCGAACATTTCGGCACCGTTCTGGCTGACAACGGCGGCAACGTCGTCGACAGCGAGTACTGGGGCGTCAAGACGATGGCCTACAAGATCAACAAGAACCGCAAAGGCCACTATGCCTTCCTGAAGACCGACGCCCCCGCTGGCGCCGTTCAGGAAATGGAGCGCCTGATGCGCCTGCACGAAGACGTCATGCGCGTTCTGACCATCAAGGTCGACGAGCATGCCGAGGGCCCCTCGGTCCAGATGCAGAAGCGCGATGAGCGCGAAGGCCGCCGCGAGCGCCGCTGATCAACGCCTGACGAAAGGACATAAACCATGGCCGCAAAACCATTTTTCCGCCGCCGCAAGGTCTGCCCGTTCTCGGGTGAGAACGCGCCGAAAATCGACTACAAAGACACCCGTCTGCTGCAGCGCTACATCTCTGAGCGTGGCAAGATCGTACCTTCGCGCATCACCGCCGTTTCGGCGAAAAAGCAGCGTGAACTGGCCCGTGCTATCAAGCGCGCCCGTTTCCTCGCCCTGCTGCCCTACGCCGTGAAGTAAGGAGAGACTGACATGCAAGTTATCCTTCTGGAACGCGTTGCGAAACTGGGTCAGATGGGCGACGTCGTTGACGTCAAGCCTGGCTACGCCCGCAACTTCCTGCTGCCCCAGGGCAAAGCCCTGAGCGCGTCCGAGTCGAACATCGCTTCGTTCGAAGCCCAGAAAGCGCAGCTGGAAGCCCGCAACCTGGAAACCAAGAAAGAAGCTGAAGCACTGGCTGAAAAGCTGGACGGTCAGCAGTTCATCGTGATTCGCTCGGCATCGGATGCCGGCGCTCTGTACGGCTCGGTCACTCCGCGTGACGCCGCAGACGCTGCGACCGAAGCAGGCTTCACCGTCGACAAGAAACAGATCGCCCTGATCGCTCCGATCAAGGAACTGGGTCTGCACTCGCTGGCGGTCAAACTGCACCCCGAGGTCGAAGTTGAGATCAAGATGAACGTCGCCCGTTCGGAAGAAGAAGCCGAACTGCAGGCTTCGGGTAAATCGATCCAGGAACTGGCTGCTGAAGAAGAAGCCGCTGCTGAATTCGAAATCGCCGAACTGTTCGACGACATCGGTTCCGCCGCTTCGGACGACGAAGAGCTGGTTGCTGAGGAAGCTCCGGCTGAAGAAGACGAAGCCAAAGCCTGATCTGGCGAAGCTATCAATGCTAAAGGGCCACGCGTTTGCGTGGCCCTTTTTTTCTGTCGCACTCATCAGCAGCGAGTTTTGGCCCGAAACCGCCCTGGGCCTTGCGGTCAGATGCTCGATCCATATCATCCGGCTCTGCAAAACGGAGTATTGCCATGCCCCCCCTCGTTCGACGCACTGTCATTGCTTTTCTGATTGCAGCACCGCTCGCTGCGTGTGGCGGTCCGGATACGCCCAGCCGGGCGGACACGTTTGATCCCCCTCTCTATCCGAACGAAACGCCGGAACTGCGCGCATCGATCAATAAATGGGCAGACCACTACGAGTTGCCTCGTGAGTTGGTGCATAAGCTGGCGATCCGCGAAAGCACGCACCGCCCTTGGGCCGTGAATCGTCCCTATTACGGCTTGCTGCAGATTCTGCCCGCCACGGCCCGTTCAATGGGCTATACCGGGAACGCTCAGGGCCTGCTGGATGCAGATACGAACCTGGAGTATGCAGGCAAATACCTGCGCGGGGCTTGGTTGTTATCGGACGGAGATCAGCAACGCGCGATCTTCCTATATGCCAAGGGATACTACCCAGAGGCGAAAAAACGCGGCATGTTGGTGGAAACTGGTCTGGTTTCTGCCACAGAATAGGCATTTTTGTTGCGCATTTCCCCGTTAAAGCTCAAACATAACCACTCGAACGCAACAACGGACACCATCGCCAAACAGAGGAACCTTGCGGAACCTCATTCAGGAGGGGCGAATTTGATGTGTATTAAAGGCACATTTCCCCTAAAAAAGCAGACATTTCCCACATCTTCTTGTCATAATATGGGAAATGTGATGTGCTCTATGACGTCAGGGAAGGCAGTATCTTTTTTCCTGGCCAAAGGGATCCGCCCGCTCACTCGGGTCTAGCTGGTCGTTACCGTATGGATATTGTTGATCTCAGCACTCTTCCCGAACAGGACTCTCGCTATGATGAGTTCCTGCGCCAGGTCTGTGACAAATACGAAATGGACCACGCGGCCTATGCCGGGATGAATCCGGCTGCGGGCACGATCCACGGCCATGTGACATATGGCGACGACTGGAAGAATCATTATCAGGAACAAGGCCTTCACCTGATTGACCCGACCCTGCATATGAGCCAGCGCAGCATTGCACCCGTGGACTGGAGTCGCCTGGAACGTGGTAAAGACTTTCAGCGTGTGTTTCGCGACGCCCACGACTTCGGCATCCCCGATCAAGGGGTCACGATCCCCGTACGCGGCCCTTATGGCGACATTGGCCTGCTGAGTGCGGTGCGTGATTGCAGCCGTGAGGAGTGGAAAAAGCTGGTCCCTAACGTGATCAGCGATCTGCAATCGCTGGCCGTGCACATCCATGACAACGTGATGACGTCGGATACGATCAGCCGGATGCTGTATCACCCGACGCTTTCAAGCCGTGAATTGGAAATTCTGCAATGGGCCGCAGCAGGTAAATCGCAACAGGATATCGGCGATATCCTGTCGATTTCTCACCGCACAGTTGAAGTGCACTTGCGCTCTTCTCGCGAAAAGCTTAATGCGCTGACCACACCGCAGGCGGTGGGCCGTGCGATTGGAATCGGGCTAATTTACCCGGGCTAAAGCAAAATTCCCCCGAAATCCGACCTAAAAAAGCCAATATTACGGGAAACCCCCAATAGATTCGCTCGCGAATCCGGGTAACGTCTTATCCACAGGACAGACAACTCGAAGGGGGTTAACATGATTTTGGTAGTTGATGGGCTGAACAGACATCTGTTCACCGAAGTTCTTGACGATATGTTCGAACTGCGCGCTCGGGTTTTTGGTGGACGACTTGGATGGGATGTCCACATCGAAGACGGCAAAGAAATCGATCAGTTCGATCACCTGGATCCTGCATACGTAATTGGTCTCGACGATGAGGGGAACGTCGTAGCCGCAGTACGTGCACTCCAGACCACCGGTCCACATATGCTTTCGGATGTGTTTTCGGACATCCTATGCGGCGAGGCGCCAATGCGCAGTGCGACCATGTGGGAATCCACCCGGTTCTGCGTCGATACGCAACGCCTGACACGTGGCAAAGAGATGAACTCGGTCTCTTATGCGACTTGTGAATTGATGATCGGATCGCTGGAATACTGTCGCAACGCGGGTATTCAGGACATTATCACCGTGATTGATCCGGTTATGAACCGCGTCCTCAAACGCTCAAACTGTGCGCCCTACGACTATGTGGGCGAAACCGTTCCGATGGGTAAAGTGCCGGCAATGGCCGCTCTGCTGGATTGCAGTGAAGAGAGGATTTCGGGCCTTCGTGAATTCGCAGACATTCACCACGATGTCTTTATCGAGGAAGAAAAGGCGTTGGAGTTCTTCGAAGCCAAAAAGACCGAGAAACTCAGCCCGGCAAATCGCGACCACAAACCGCTCACTGATCTTGAGAAATACTTTGTCGAGCAGATGAGTGCCGCAAAGACCGAGGCAGAGAGACAGGCAGTGCTGAAACTGATCGAAGCTCTGTCCGACACATTCACCCCAGAGCAAAAGACCGCTCTGTTACAGACCCCCCGTGCTTTTGCTCATGAGGCCTGACCCCCTCACCTCATAGCACAAAGCCACCCATGCGGAGCCGTCCTTTTTCCAGACGGCTCCGCTTTTTTGTGCCCCCATGAATGGTGGGGGAAGGAAGAGGATTATTCCTCTTCCAGTGCCTCAACGGCTTTCTGCAGATCGTCTTTGCTGACTTCTTTGTCTTCGACCTGAGCCAGCTCGACGATGTAGTCGACAACCTTGTCTTCAAAGATCGGCGCGCGCAGTTGCTGTTGCATCTGAGCGTTCTGCTGCACGAACTCAAAGAACTGGCGTTCCTGACCCGGGTACTGACGCGCCTGGTTCATGATTGCCTGAGTCATCTCGGCATCAGACACCTCAACCTCGGCCTTCTGGCCCAGCTCAGCCAGCAGCAGGCCCAGACGCACGCGGCGCTCGGCCAATTTGTTGTGCTCATCGGTGGGCTCGATCGGATCGTGATCGTGGCCTTCGACATCCGGGTTTTCTTCGTGCCACAGCTGATGCGCAATCTGCTTGGCTTCGGCTTCAACCAGCGACGGCGGCAGGTCGAACGAGACTTTCTCGTCCAGCACGTCCAGCAGAGCCCGCTTCATGACAGCGCGCGAAGCACCGGCATATTCGGCTTCCAGACGCTCGGCGATCTGTGCTTTCAGCGCGGCCAGATCCTCGGC
Organism: Ruegeria sp. C2; assembly: GCF_056537765.1. Taxonomy (NCBI): domain Bacteria; kingdom Pseudomonadati; phylum Pseudomonadota; class Alphaproteobacteria; order Rhodobacterales; family Roseobacteraceae; genus Ruegeria; species Ruegeria sp. C2. Next base: position 1,278,441 of record NZ_JBQFRZ010000001.1, read on the forward strand.
ACCGAATTTCTTGGCCAGCTCGTCGTCAACCTCAGCCGCGACCGGCTCTTTCACCTCTTTGATGGTGCAGGTGAAAACGGCGTCTTTACCGGCCAGATGCTCGGCACCATATTCTTCGGGGAAGGTGACGTTAACGTCTTTTTCTTCCTCGGCCTTCACACCAACCAGCTGCTCTTCAAAGCCGGGGATGAAGCTGTTCGAGCCCAGAACGAGCGGGTAGTCCTCGGCCGATCCGCCTTCGAACTCTTCGCCGTCAACCTTGCCAACAAAGTCGAACACGATCTGGTCGCCATCTTTGGCTTTGGAGCCTTTACGGCGCGCTTTGAAGTTCTGAGCGGTCTCGGCCAGGTTGTTCAGCGCTTCTTCAACGGCTGCGTCGTCTGCTTTTACAACCAGCTTCTCCAGTTCGACCGACTTCAGGTCGACTTCGGGAATCTCGGGCAACGCCTCATATGACATGGCGACCTCAACGTCGTCGCCTTCTTTCCAGTCCTCATTGGTCATCTTGACCTCGGGCTGCAGCGCAGGACGCTCACCGCTGTCTTCAAAGTGCTTGTTCATCGCACCGTCGATGGTTTCCTGCATCGCTTCGCCCAACAGACGTTGGCCGAACTGCTTTTTCAGCAGAGCCATCGGTACTTTACCTTTGCGGAAACCTTTCATTTCGATTTCCGGCTGCGCTTCGGTCAGTTTCTCATTGACCTTGTCGTCCAGCTCGGCTGCGGTCACAACGATGTTGTAGCCGCGTTTCAGACCTTCGTTCAGCGTCTCGGTAACCTGCATTATGGTAGTCCCCATAGGATTCGGGGCGCGCAAAACGGGCGCGCCGGGCAAATTTGACGCCTTCTATTTGCCCAGCCCCCTACGTGCAAGGGGGCAATGCCTTTATCGGTCCTGTTTTGCCGCCGATTTGAACAAAAAAGCGCCCCGGACCTAACCGGGGCACCTTATTCTCAGACCTTGAAGTTCAGAACTTCCAGAGCGCACCCAGAACCCAAGCCTCGTTCTTTTCGAAATCGACCGTATCGTCGAAATCATGGCTGCGGTACTTCAGGTAGGCATCCGTATTGATGCTGTCGATCCGCTGAACCACCGCGACCCCCCAGGACTTGGTGCTGGATCCTGAGTTCTCAAAGTCCGACCCATCGAAATAGTCGATACCGATCCCGGTCTTGCCCCAGGACACCCAATCGCCCTCATAGGCCAGCTTGGTGTACCAGTAGTCTGGATCGCTGGCCCCTGTCGCCGTGTCATCACGCGACCCGAGCGCCGCCGTAAAGCTGAAACCACTTGGCAACAGGACCGAGGCCGACCCGATCGTGTCCTTCCGCTTGCCCGATCCGTCGTCAAAGTCACGCACAGCGTAAGCGAGACTTGCGGCAAACTCTACGCCATTGGCGAATGTGTTCCCATACGAAAACGCGATGTCGTAATAGTCGTCGTCATCGCTGCTGGACAAGATGTTCTGACCATAGGCAATCGCGGCCGAGAACCCATTGAAATCCGGCGTGTCATAGCGAATGCGCCCGCGGCGCGCGCCGTCAAAGTTACCAGCCGAGTCACCCACGGTGATATCGCTCAGAATGCCATCCGACCCACGGTAGAAAAACGCGCCATTTTCATCGTTGGTGAAGGAATACAGAGCCGTTCCGACATAAGAGAGATCAGTTTCTGCCGCCCCATCCGAAGCCATGCTGCCCTGACCGGCTGAAAACTTGCCGTACCCACCCTTCAGCGAGAAATCGACATGCCGGATATCTTCGCGCGACCAGCCATTGGTGTTGGTCCCGTCCTGATTGGCCGTACCGGTGCTTGGCAGGCCCAAACCGGTTTCAAAGCGGAACATGAATTCATTGCTGCCATATGGCTGCATCAGCCGAAGGCCGACCCGGCTGTTGGACAAATCGTTGTCGAGCAACCGAGTCTCGGTTTCCTCACCATCGTCAACCGAAACGATGACCGGGTCCAATTGACCGTAAAGCAGTACATAACCGCCGGAGTTGTTTTCGTATTTCAGCTCGGCTGCGGCTGGAATTGCCGTGGTCGCAGCCAGTATTGCAGCCATCGAAGACAGTTTAAGTGTGCGGGTCATTTCAATCACCATCCAAGTTCAGGTTTCACGCGCGGCCCAAAGGCGCCGGAAACACGGCAGTAAAAACAGGGGCGGATATCTGCTGGCGGGGCATTCTGCCTTCACTACAGGCAACCCCGAATGCCTTCAGAAACTATATTTATATCAATGCTTTAATTGATCGTGAGACGCGTAATCGACACACCTCCTAACAAATTTCGACACCGCGCTACACATCCTGCAGACATACGCACTGCAACCAGAGCAAACCGACCGCTAAGCATCACCGGATTTGCTGGTGCCATGTCATTCTTTTCTCAAAATACCTAAATATCAAGTTGTTTGAATACCGAGGGTAACTTCTCTGGCAGATCCTCGGCGATCAGACCGGGGCCGAATTGCCGCGCACACTCCACGTGCAGCCATGCTGCCGTCTCGGCAGCTTGCATCGGTTCAAGCCCGCGCGCCAGCAACCCGGCGATATACCCTGCAAGCACATCGCCCGATCCGGCTGTCGCCAGCCAAGGCGCGGCTCTCTCGTAAAGGGCTGAATTGATCGCACATCGCCCATCCGGTGCTGCAATTACTGTATCTGGCCCCTTGAACAGCACAACGCAACCTGTCCGCCTTGCAGCGTCGCGGACGGCGTCGACCTTGGAGTATGCAGGTCCTACATCTGAAACAGCTTTCAATCTCTCGGCAATATCCGGGAAAAGGCGCATAAATTCGCCCCCATGAGGGGTCAATACGCAGCGGTCATGCAATTGGCTATGCAGGCTTTGAGGATCATCGGAAAAAGCTGTCAGCGCATCAGCATCCAACACAACCGACCTCTGCGCCGCCAGTGCAACCGGCGCCAATTTTCGCGCGCGTTCCACCCCCAAACCGGGCCCAAGGCAAAGCGCATTCAATCGCTCATCTGCCAGTATCCCCAGCAGATGATCGGCACCCTCGACTCGTTGCATCATCAGCGCCGTGATTTGGCTGGCCACTTCCATTTGTGCTGAGGGCGGCACGCCCAGCGTCACCAAACCAGCCCCGATCCGCAATGCTCCCCGCCCCGCAAGGCGCGCAGCCCCGGTTTTTCCAGCCCCGCCTGTCAGGACAAATGCGTGACCATGCGCGTATTTATGGCCAGATCCGCCTTTGCAAAGATTTGAAGCTGTTGGCCGCTCTACCGATTGCACGATCTCGGGGCTGTCTGATACGCGGCTCAGCCCGATATCCTTTACGACCAGCCGACCACAGAAAGATGGACCCTCACCCAGAACATGCCCAAGCTTGCGGGAATGAAACGAGACCGTCAGAGCCGAACGCGCGCACCGACGACCATGCGAGGGATACGTGCCACCCAACACTTTACCCGAATCCGAACAAAGACCGGATGGCAAGTCGATCGCCACCGTCCGTGGCGGGATGATTTCCGTCCCCGCGCCCTGCCCTCGCATTTCCCACGCATCTTCTGCGTCATCGTGCAGCCAAAGATGCTCCCACAGAGCCGGATTGTCGATTGGCCGCGCCAACCCGGTTCCAAACAGCGCATCAATGGAAAGATGCGGATGCTGCATCTCCGTCTCAATGGTCTCAGCAAAGCCCAGTGTCCGCCCCTCCCATCGTTCGTAGTTCACCCGCGCATCCGGCGGCAGCTTGGCCGGATCACCAAAGAGAATGACCTCAACCTTCCAACCCAGCTCACGCAGCAGCCGCGCCACCACGAAACCGTCACCGCCATTATTCCCTGGACCGCACAACACCACCGCGCGCAAGGGATCCCCTTCATCTGGCCCCAAATATCTCGGGGAGCGCGAGGGGTTGGCCCCTCGCCCGCGCAACTCTGGCCATTCTTCAAAGATCGCCTCAACAACGCCCTGCCCTGCCCGCTCCATCAATTCCAGGCCGGTAACCTTGCCGGACTCGATCGCCTCTTGTTCGATGGCGCGCATCTGCGCAGCGGTCAGCAATTCCGTCATCTCAACTCCCTCAAGCGATTCAATTTCGATTACTTTTTGTGCACAGCGATCAAAATTTGATCCAACGCCTGATTTCCATGCATCTGACATCGAGCAATACAGCAATCGGATTGCCGCACCATCTTAGACGTGATCAGTGCGATCCAGACAACCATGCAAGGTGAGCCGGAATGAAAAAGATCGAAGCGATCATCAAGCCGTTCAAACTGGACGAAGTAAAAGAGGCGCTGCAGGACGTGGGCGTGCAAGGCCTCAGCGTGATCGAGGTAAAGGGCTTTGGCCGCCAGAAGGGCCACACCGAGCTTTATCGCGGCGCGGAATATGTTGTCGACTTTCTGCCCAAGGTGAAAGTCGAAGTCGTGCTGGACGACGATCAGGTCGACGCCGCAATCGAGGCCATTGTCGGTGCCGCAAAGACCGACAAGATCGGCGACGGCAAGATTTTTGTCTCACCCGTCGAACAAGCCATTCGCATCCGTACCGGTGAGACCGGTTCGGAAGCCCTGTAACGCACCATCTTCAAATCAGAGGAATCAAAAGAATGAGCAAGGACGCAGTTCTTCAGCTGATCAAGGACGAAGACGCCGAATACGTCGATGTCCGTTTCACCGACCCGCGCGGCAAGCTGCAGCACGTCACACTGATGGCCGATCAGGTTGACGAAGACTTTCTGGAAGAAGGCTTCATGTTCGACGGTTCGTCCATCGCGGGCTGGAAGTCGATCGAAGCCTCCGACATGAAGCTGATGGTCGACACCAACAGCGCTTATGTCGATCCGTTCTACGCGGAAAAAACCATCTGCGTGCACTGCTCGGTTGTTGAGCCCGACACCGGCGAAGCCTATGAGCGTGACCCGCGCGGAACTGCTCAGAAGGCCGAAGCATACCTGAGAGCATCGGGTATCGGCGACGTTGCTTACATGGGGCCCGAAGCTGAGTTTTTCCTGTTCGATGATGTCCGTTTCTCTAACAGCATCAACAAGGTATCTTACGAAGTTGATGCAACCGACGCGTCGTGGAACACCGACACCGAGTACGAGATGGGCAACATGGGCCACCGTCCTGGCGTCAAAGGCGGTTACTTCCCAGTCAACCCGATCGACGAGAGCCAGGACCTGCGCTCGGAAATGCTGTCGACCATGAAGCGTCTGGGCATGAAGGTCGACAAGCACCACCACGAGGTTGCGTCCTGTCAGCACGAGCTGGGCTTGATCTTCGACAGCCTGACCAAGCAGGCAGACGAGTTGCAGAAATACAAGTACGTCATCCACAACGTTGCACATGCCTACGGCAAATCGGCCACCTTCATGCCGAAGCCGATCGCAGGTGACAACGGCACTGGCATGCACGTGAACATGTCGATCTGGAAAGATGGCAAGCCGCTGTTTGCAGGCGACAAATACGCTGACCTGTCGGATGAGGCGCTGTACTTCATTGGCGGTATCCTGAAGCACGCCAAGACCCTGAACGCCTTCACCAACCCGGCGACCAACAGCTACAAGCGTCTGATCCCCGGTTTCGAAGCCCCTGTTCTGCGCGCCTATTCGGCTCGTAACCGCTCGGGTTGTGTCCGTATTCCGTGGACCGAAAGCCCGAAAGCCAAGCGCGTCGAGGCCCGCTTCCCCGATCCGGCCGCGAACCCCTACCTGGCGTTTGCCGCGCTGCTGATGGCTGGTCTGGACGGCATCAAGAACAAGATCGATCCGGGCGAAGCCATGGACAAGAACCTGTACGATCTGCCTGCTGAAGAACTGGCCGACATCCCGACCGTTTGCGGCTCGCTGCGTGAGGCTCTGGAAGCTCTGGCATCCGATCACGACTTCCTGCTGCAGGGCGACGTGTTCACCAAAGACCAGATCGACGGCTACATCGCGCTGAAGATGGAAGAGGTCGAAACCTACGAGCACACTCCGCACCCTGTAGAATACGGCATGTACTACAGCTGCTGATTAAGAATTTTCTGCGAAAATTCTCAGAGGGGCGCCCATCGGGCGCCCCTTTTTTCGACGGGGTTTGACGGATTGCGGCTGATCTTCCACACTTGGATCATTGCACCCTGCGGAGAATACATATGACCGCCAGCGACGCCCGATTTGCCGAATTTTCAGATTTCGTAACTTCACCCGAAGACTTGGAACGCATCTGCGGACAGCCGCTGCCCCAGATCATCGATAAAGAGTTGTCTGGACTAGATCAGATGTGTCGCGATTTCATCGAAACCTCTCCGTTCTGTCTGATCGCCTCTGCCAACCCGGAGGGGCATCTCGATATTTCTCCACGCGGCGATCCGCCCGGGTTTGTTCAGGTACTGTCAGACTCTCTGATCGCCATTCCGGACCGGCCCGGGAACAAACGTGTAGATACGTTTCATAATGTGCTGCAAGACCCCAGGGTCAGCGTGATATTCTTTGTTCCCGGAAAAATGGAAACGCTGCGCCTGCGCGGCAAGGCGCGCATATGTGCGGATCCCAAACTACTGCAATCGATGGCAGTGAATGCGCACGCGCCCAAGCTTGCGCTTTTGATCCATGTTGAGACTGTTTTCGCGCATTGCCCCAAATGCGTTATCCGCGCAAATCTCTGGCAGCCAGAGAACTGGCCGAATTCCTCCAACTTGCCGAATATGAACGCAATGATGGTCAAGCATGCCAAGATCAAGCAGACGCCGGACGAATGGTTTGAAAGCCTGAAAGCCGCCGGAGAACTGGATCTTTATTAACCCGTCGCACCGGCGGTCAACGCGTTCTGCACTTTCAATTTACCCAAACGGATAGGTCTTATGCTTCGCCCGCTTCTACTGACACTCGCACTGATCACACCCGGACTTGCCTTCTCGGCCACGTGTGGCAACACCAGCGCTGGCTTCGAAGCCTGGAAACAGGATTTCGCGAAACAGGCCAAACGCGCAGGCGTCAAAAAGAAAGGCCTGCAAGCGCTGGCCCAAACCCAGTACCAAACAAGAACGATCGCGGCCGACCGCAACCAGAAAAGCTTCAAGTATTCATTGGACAAGTTCATGCAGGTGCGTGGCGCAAACACGATCATCGCGCAGGGGCGCAAACGCAAAGCCCGCAACCCGCAATTCTATGCGGCGCTAGAGAAACAATACGGCGTGCCGGCGGGCGTCCTGATCGCCATCCACGGCATGGAAACCGGGTTCGGTGGCTTTATGGGCGATAGTCCGGTTGTGTCAGCAATCACCACTCTGGCCTATGATTGTCGCCGATCCGAATTCTTTATCCCTCATGCCATCGGAGCACTCAAACTGGTGGATCAGGGTAGTATCACGATGGCGACAAAAGGGGCAAAACATGGCGAGTTGGGTCATACACAGTTCCTGCCGGGCAATGCCTTGACCTATGGTGTCGACGCCACCGGAGACCGTCAGGTCGACTTCTACAACATGACCGATGCCCTGGCCTCGACCGCAAATTTTCTTCGTAAGAAAGGGTGGAAACCCGGCAAAGGCTATCAACCGGGCGAGCCGAATTTTGCAGTCATCAAGCAGTGGAATGCGGCCTCGGTCTACCAGCAATCCATCGCAATTATGGCATGGCGAATCGATAACTAATCTTGCCCGACGACCGACATCGCTGAACCTGATTTCAGCCACATTCTTGCCACAGACATTAAGGCACCCCCTTAGTTTCTTGGTTTCCAAAGCGTAATCAATTCCGGAAAAATCTGACTTTTCTCCCGTTTCGTCAAAATTTGCCCTACATCCGCGGTTAATCTGTCGTGAGGAATATTACGGCAAAGGAACAAGCTGTGACCGCAAAGCACATGTATCATGGTGGTCTGCAATTCAACGGCACCACAGATGGCGCGCTTGAGCGCTTTTGTGATGTCGTGAAGACTACGCTTGAAGACTATGGGCATCTGGTCGAGCGCAAGACCCTGCTGAGCACCTCTGAGGCCAGTATTGTCACCAGCCAGTATCTCGTGCGTCTTACGTTGGATTCAGCGCCCGTCGAGGCCGAGCATTCGCGTCACGTACGCATGGACCGCGCTGCCGGGCTGAAGACACTGAAACGGCCCGTCGTATCATTGCCGAGCAACAGGCTGACGATCACGATTTGCCCGGTATCTGCCCTTCTGGATGACAGCGAGATTAGCGAACTTATGCTTGTCGTCATCCTCTATCGCATGGTCGACATCTGTTCGACCCAGCGTGTCGAGTGGTTGTCCCCCAAGACGGTTTTGACGATCGAACAGTTTCTTGGGGCATTTGATTCAATCGCGCCGCGTAAACCCCGGGATCGAAAGCAGATTTTCGACTCCATCAGCGGGCGGTTTGCCGGACTTGATCTGCCTGATCCCGATGAGGTGATGGACGAACCCAGAACCACCAAACCCCGTCCCATCCAGCTGAGCGATGAGCAACTGCTCAGCATCGCATTCCGCACTGAACCCGAGGCGCCGGTCACTGTGCAGGATTCTCCCGCTTCTGTCGATGAAACGGAGAAACCCAACGATATTCTAAGGCTCACCAGTTGGGGCATGACAGGTGCTGTCGCTAGCGTCTCGGCCCCGATTGCGATTTCCCTGGCCGCCGTGAACCTGATCCGGGGTGAAGACTTCCGCCTTAATACGCAGGTACTGGCCTTTACGATGGCGATTTTCGGGTTGCACTCAACCAACGCCTTCGCCGAGGTCGCGACCGCCTTGGGCATCTAACAGAATTACCGAAGACCCTCCTTGGAAGCCCCGCCATCAGGCGGGGTTTTCCATTTTCAGGAAGCGGTCAGCCAACAGAACATATGTATGGATCGAGAAGACGACCGCCTGCGTCTGCGGCAGACGCAGCAGGATCTGACGCTCGTTGCGCAGATATCGGGCCCTGTCGCGATCCCGGATCCTGCGCGGCTCTTGATTGCTGCGAGGCTGAAACAGCTCGGCATCGTGATACCACAGCGTATTGAACCGCCAGAGGGGACGACCCACTTGAATGCCATCGAATAACCGCTGCACCCGCCTGGCGATATTCGCGTCGTATGCGTCAACCTCCCCATGAATCGCAATCAACGGGTGCATGAATTTCTCGGACAGCGTCCAGCTTGCGGGAAAGCACAGGATGGCTCCGGTCAAGACATGCTCGTCACCCTGTTTCTGCAGGATACAGAAATCCTCCTGCACCAATTGGCAAAGTATTTCCAACGGCTTTGATCTGTCTATCGTGATCTGCACGCCATCGGGGCGGCATACCTGTTCGGCAGAGCCCGGATAGGTCTGCCGCAATACAAGATCGAGCAACTCTTGTGCCGGGGCCAATGCCTCGGGGCTTTGCGCCAGAACATCCGCCTTGTGCTCTGCCAGAAGCGCTCCGCGCCGCTGCATCTGACCCGCAAAGGCATCATCCCGCAGCAGCCAGTGGTCGGGATCAGCCGGGCGTATGCCGGGTAACGGATTCGGAGCCAGAGGGTCGTAAGGGATGTCTCGTTGCAAAATCGCTGTCATGTCAGAGGCATAACATCCCTTGCCAACCCTGTCGGTCAAAAAGCGACCCGCTTTCAGTCGCAAACCTTAAAGACGAGGTGAAACTTGCTTTGCAGTGTGACCAGACCAACAGAGAGGCCCGCCCCGTGAACAGCCCATATCGCGATACCCGCAAGATTGACCCGACCAAAGGCGCCACCCTTGGGGATGGAACCCCCAACGACAACGACCGGATCGAGATCGGGCCGACCCAGTTGGCGTTTGATGAATGGGCTGCGGCCGGGTTAAGCCTGCCAAACCTAGAACGCATGCGCGAGTATCGCTGGAAACGGCTAACCCAGGGGATTGTGGATCGCGGTTGGGGCGGTGTTTTGCTGTTTGATCCGCTCAACATCCGCTACGCAACCGACAGCACCAATATGCAGTTGTGGAACACTCATAACCCGTTCCGGGCCGTGCTGGTGTGCGCAGACGGATATATGGTGATCTGGGACTACAAGAACTCCCCGTTTCTGTCGAAATTCAACCCGCTCGTGCGTGAGCAGCGCTCGGGTGCGGACCTGTTCTATTTTGATCGCGGCGACAAGATCGACATTGCTGCTGATGTATTCTCGAACGAGGTGCGGGTGCTGATCGAGGAACATGGCGGCGCCAACAAACGGCTGGGCGTGGACAAGATCATGCTGCACGGTTTGCGCGCACTTGAAGCGCAGGGGTTTGACGTCATGGAGGGTGAAGAACTCACCGAAAAGACCCGCGCCGTGAAAGGGCCGGACGAGATCCTCGCCATGCGCTGCGCCAGTCATGCCTGTGAGACTGCCGTTGCGGAGATGGAACGGTTTGCGCGTGCCAATGTGGGCGATGGAAAGACATCTGAAGATGATATCTGGGCCGTCCTGCACGCAGAAAACATCCGGCGCGGCGGCGAATGGATCGAGACCCGCCTGCTGGCCTCGGGCCAGCGTACTAATCCCTGGTTTCAGGAATGCGGTCCGCGGATCACACGCCAGAATGAGATCATCGCCTTTGATACAGACCTGATCGGGTCCTACGGTATTTGTGTCGATATCTCGCGCACGTGGTGGATCGGCGATCAGAAACCCCGCGCTGACATGATCTATGCGATGCAGCACGCGCATGAACACATCATGACCAATATGGAAATGCTGAAGCCCGGCGTCACGATCCCGGAACTGACTGCCAATGCCCACCGGCTGGACGACAAGTTCCAGGCTCAGAAATACGGCTGCCTGATGCATGGGGTCGGCTTGTGTGATGAATGGCCCCTTGTCGCCTATCCGGACAAAGCGGTCGAGGGTGCATACGACTACCCGCTCGAACCGGGCATGGTGCTGTGCGTCGAAGCCGCCGTGGGCGAAGTTGGCGGAGATTTCTCGATCAAGCTAGAAGATCAGGTCCTGATCACCGAAGATGGTTATGAGAACCTGACCAAATACCCGTTCGACGCACAGCTTATGGGACTGGAATAGAGGTTAACGATCCCGTCCCCAATCTGAACGTTTGACATTACCGTGCCAGTCCTCTGGTGCCGACACGACGGTTTGCTGAGATTCGAAAAGCGGCCAGTTCTGCCCGAGGGCAAAGCCGATTGCGCCCGTCAGGAGGATTGCAAACAATACTCCGGGGCGCACAGTTGGTCTTGGTGTAACTATGGGTGCATGTGCCATTTTAGCCTCCGATATTTGAACCAGTGATGGCTAAGAGGTAGGCGCCCCACATACATTAGTAAAATGAATGTTTATTTGATGTATCATCACAACCAATGATGTATGTTCAGTTTTCATGAGACACGACGGACCCGCGATCCGGCGCAGGTTTTGGTGTCAAATCCTCACCTTACCGTGACGCTTCTGACATAAGGGTTGAGCGAACCGCCCGCAGCACACAGTATTGGCGTGATCCCAACACCAAGGAACACCCATGCCCACCGAACGCATCACCTTTGCCGGTCACGACGGCAGTCAATTGGCCGCGCGCCTCGATCTGCCGGATGGGCCCGTGCTGGCAACGGCGCTGTTTGCGCATTGTTTCACCTGCTCCAAAGACATCCCGGCAGCGCGACGTATTTCTGCTCGCCTGGCCGCAATGGGCATTGCTGTACTGCGGTTCGACTTTACCGGGCTCGGCCATTCGGGCGGAGAATTCGCGAACACCACCTTCACCTCAAACGTTGAGGACCTCATCGCAGCGGCACAGTATCTCGCAGGGCGCGATATGGCCCCTGCACTGCTGATCGGCCATTCACTTGGCGGGGCCGCCGTGCTGCGTGCCCGCGCTGGCATCCCCTCGGTTAAGGCAGTGGTCACATTGGGCGCGCCCGCCGATCCCGGCCATGTCTCGCACCATTTTGAAGCTGCCCTGCCCGAGATTGAGGCGGAAGGCAGCGCCGAAGTGTCTCTGGGTGGACGGCCTTTCCGTATCGGAAAGGCGTTCGTGGACGACATTTCACAAACCGCATTGTCGCCGGCCATTGCCGAGCTGAAAGCAGCCCTGCTGATCCTGCATGCCCCGCGGGATGAGACTGTCAGCATCGACAATGCCAGCACCATCTTTCTGGCGGCGAAACATCCGAAAAGCTTTGTAACGCTCGACGATGCTGACCACCTGATCACCCGCGCAGAGGATGCCGACTATGCGGCCGACGTAATCGCGGCCTGGGTATCTCGCTACGTCAAGCTCTGCCCGCCCGCGCCTCCACCCGGTGCGCCAGAGGGCGTCGTGCGCGTAACCGAGGCTGATCCGTCGGGATTTCTGCAGGACATCCAATCCGGTCCGCGTCATCACGCCGTGGCGGACGAGCCGGCCTCTTATGGAGGCACGGATCGCGGCATGTCGCCCTATGGTTTTGTATCTTCTGGCCTCGGGGCCTGCACCTCGATGACGATCCGCATGTATGCGCGCCGCAAGCACTGGCCGCTGACCGGAATTACCGTCGATGTCTGCCACAACAAGGTGCATGCGCAGGACGCGGGGCTTGCCAGTGAGGGCAAGGTTGATCTGTTCCGCCGCAAGATCCGGCTTGAGGGGCCGCTTGACGCCGATCAGAAAGCCAAGCTGATGGAGATTGCGGACAAATGCCCTGTCCACCGGACCCTGGAAGGATCGGCACGGATCACGACCGAATTGCTCGACTAACGCCTTGCGCATCGGCCATCAAGGCGCTGCCGTGCAGTTGCTTTCGGATTAGCGCCTCCGTGGTGACGGGCGGTGGATCGGAGGTCTTGCCACCGGAGGGCGCGCCACGGGCGGGCGCGGACGCGCAGGCGGTTTGGCGATCGGAGGCTTTGGCCGCTGCGGAGGTTTTGAAACAGGCGGCTTTGGGCGATCGGGCCGCTCAGGCCGATTGATGTCCACGTCAACATTCACGTCACGATTATGATAATAGTCGTTCCACAGCATCGAGTCATAAAACGGGTCATACCCGTACCCAACGCCAATTGTGACGCCGTCGCAGGCCGAAAGGGAAAGGGTCGACAAGCCGAGGCCCAGAGCCAGAGCGGATCGTTTGATAAGTTTGCGTGTCATCCGAACCTCCGTCACTGCAATGACCGGAAGGACGAGAAGATGTCGTTCAGATCGTCCACATAAGCCGGATTGGCCCCATCTCGCAGGATCGCCACCGCGACTGCGACACGGCCCTGCGGCAGATCAATGATCGTCGCGGTGAAATTCACTCCGCGTCCTTCACGCGAACCAGAGCCCCGGATCACCCGAGCAGGAAGTCCGCCTATACGAGTATCGCTGGTGCTGGTAACCGTTGGGTCGTTGACCAGAAACTTGTCGATATCGTCCAGATAGCGGATGCCACCCTGAATATCGGATACTCCGGCGGGTGAGACGAAGCCCATCCAGACGTTATCATCCGTGACCGGCTTGATTCCCATAACCCGTGCAACGGCACGGGCATCACCCAGTTCGGTGTCTTCGATCTCGCGCAGACCACCGGTTCGAACGGCCCAGAAATCGGGTACATTAAAGCGGAATAGTGCTCGCCCATCATCAGTATATGTTACCGGAGTTTCAGCCAGTGCAGCGCCTGCGAACCACAATGCGCCACACAGCGCGAGCGCTGACTTTAGTCGAATACGCATATCTCAATAGCCTAATGATTTCTCAAGGCTCAGATTGACCCGCCCTGCCCGCTCTTGTCCAGCATGACGTTGTCGCCGCAATAAAAAACCCGCATCCGAAGCACTCGGACGCGGGTTTGGATCTTAGCAAAAGGCGTAGGATCAGGTGCGGGCGTCGCCGACCAGTTTCCAAACAGCCGGGATCAACAGTGCGGCCAGAGCCAGCTTGATCGCGTCACCCAGCAGGAAGGGTGTGAGGCCCCATTCCAGGATTGGCTTGTCCCAGCCATAAAGCTGACCCAGCCACAGCAAGCCGGGCACATAGATCAGCACGTTCGCCAGAACCAGTGCCAGCGCCAGCTTGCCAACCGAACGGTCCCAGCCACGCGCGGCCAGAGCACCCAAAGCCAATGTCGCCAGAACATAACCGACCAGATAGCCGCCCGTGCCACCCATCATGTATGTCAGACCGAATTTCTCGGCCGACGAACCGGCGAACACATCAAAGCCCAGCGCGCCAACCAGCAGGTAACCCAGCATGGTGATCAGGCCCAGGCGCGCGCCATAAGCGGTGCCGATGGTCAGCACGGCAAAGGTGCCCATAGTGATCGGAACCGGCCACATCGGTACTTTGATTTTTGCAGCAACTGCCAGAGCAACGATGCCCAGAGCAACCAGTACAACCTGTTTGACGCGTAGCGCTGTCCCCTCGCGCGGGCCAATCGCATTGGCCAATACGTTCGCATTCATTTTGTTCTCTCCACTTGCGGATCTCTTTGCGCATGCAGCAATGCAGATTCTGGGCCTCTACTGCAAGATGATTACGCTATCGCCGCGTATATTTGGTCTCCATTTCATAGGATTTTCGCGGTCCGGACACGCTCCAACGAACTTTCCAGTGCGGCCACCCTGAGAAATCATATAATGCATCATAGCTGTCGGGCGGGCAATCGTGGTGGTCCTCGGCCCGGTCCTGCCCCAGTTTCAGAGCATGAAAATAGCGATCATCATCGAAATGGATCGCTATCTGGTCGCCCGCTTCGCGCCATAGGTAACGGCGCGTGCCTGTCATTTCAGGTTGGTCGGGAATACGCAGCGTGACGGTCTCATCATAAAGCAATGCACCCCCTTCGCGCCGAAAAACGGCGTTTCCATCGGCGTGAACCAGTTGCCCTGCCCGGTCGTCCCGGATCAGCCGATCAAGGCTCCAGCGTCCTTCGAAGTCAGAAAGAGATGCAGGCAAGGTCATTCGATATAGGTTCCATCGGTTATCCCGCCCGATTTGTCGACAAACCGGATCGTATCGCCGCGTTGGTGGACGTCATAACAGGCCCAAAGCTCGGATGGTGGCCAGATCGAACAATATTGATCCCCACGTACAGCCCAGCGCCCCGTACTTGGACGACCCGAGAAATACCGGGATTGCATGGAACCCTCGAAGATTTGCCAGATACCTGCGCCATATTCGAGCTTCCTGTCAGTCAACGCCCGCAATATCTCATCGCCCGTGAGCGCGCGAAACTCTTCCGCCGCCAATATACCCGGCCAGAGCAACAAAATCAGGGCAAACCGTCTCATCCCGGCACTCGCATCTTGTTCCCTCGTGCGCACGCGGCTAAACCCCGCGCCAACGCCTCATCCCAATCACAAAAAGGTGCTGCCGCCAATGATTCCCCGCTATTCCCGCCCTGACATGGTCGCTATCTGGTCGCCCGAGGCCAAATTCCGCATCTGGTATGAGATCGAGGCCCATGCCTGCGATGCTATGGCCGATCTGGGCGTGATCCCGCGCAAAAACGCCGAGGCGGTGTGGAAAGCCAAGGACGTGGAATTTGACGTCGCCCGCATCGACGAGATCGAGGCCGTCACCAAACACGATGTCATCGCTTTCCTGACCCATCTGGCCGAGCATGTGGGCAGTGAAGAAGCCCGTTTTGTGCATCAGGGCATGACCAGTTCGGACGTTCTGGACACCTGCTTCAACGTGCAGCTGACCCGCGCTGCGGACATCCTGATTACCGATCTCGAAGGTCTACTGGCTGCTCTCAAGCGTCGCGCCATCGAACATAAGAACACCGTCCGTATTGGCCGCAGCCACGGCATCCACGCCGAGCCGACCACGATGGGCCTGACCTTTGCCCGTTTCTATGCCGAGATGGACCGCAACCTGTCGCGCATGCGCGATGCCCGCGCTGAAATCGCCACCGGAGCGATCAGCGGCGCAGTTGGCACCTTCGCGAATATCGATCCGCACGTCGAAGAGCATGTCTGCGACAAGTTGGGGCTGGTCCCCGAGCCGATCAGCACGCAGGTCATCCCGCGTGACCGCCACGCGGCGTTCTTTGCCACGCTGGGCGTGATCGCCAGCAGCATCGAGAACATTGCCATCGAAATCCGCCACATGCAGCGGACCGAGGTGCTGGAAGGGGCGGAATTCTTCTCGATGGGCCAAAAAGGCTCGTCAGCCATGCCACACAAGAAAAATCCGGTACTGACCGAGAACCTGACCGGCCTAGCGCGTATGGTGCGTGCGGCCGTGATCCCAGCGATGGAGAACGTGGCGCTCTGGCACGAACGCGATATCTCGCATTCGTCGGTCGAACGGATGATCGGGCCGGACTCCACGATTACGCTGGATTTTGCGCTGGCCCGTTTGACCGGCGTAATCGACAAGATGCTGATCTTCCCCGAGAACATGCTGGAGAACATGAACAAGTTCCCCGGCCTTGTGATGAGCCAGCGCGTCCTGCTGGCGCTGACACAGGCAGGGGTCAGCCGGGAAGACGCCTATGCCATGGTTCAGCGCAACGCGCTGAAGGTTTGGGAACATCGCACCGATTTCAAAGAAGAACTGCTGGCAGACCCCGACGTCACCGCCGCGCTGAGCCCCGAGGAAATCGAAGAGAAATTCGATCTCGGCTATCACACCAAGCATGTCGACACGATTTTTGAACGGGTCTTCGGCGAATAAACGCGCAAAACCCCGAAAATATGGCCCGGCCTGCTCAAACGCAGGTCGGGCCTTTTTACGAATACGCGAAAATCGGTTATGATGCGGTGATAATCTCTGCGAAAGGGACAGATCATGATCCGAACCGCTCTTTGCACCATCGCCCTTGTTTGCTTGGCCTCTGCTGGCATTGCATGCAGTAACTCTACCAAACAAACCCAATCCTGCGCCGAAGGCTCGGTCTGGGATCAGGAAGCGCAAAGCTGCACAAAAATCGTGAACAGCTGAAGACGTTCTTTCCTGTTTGTGAATAAATGCGACCCGTCCGGTGTTAGCTTTTCTGAAGAACGCACTATGATTTCAAGAAGCAGCCCCGAGAACGGAGACAAATTATGCGCTTAGTCCTTGCATCCGCAATTGCATTTCAGGCATTTGCCTTTGCCCCCATGGTTCACGCCGCAGGCGGCGGTGACAGCAGCCCTCCCAAACCGACCAACACCACCAAGAAATGCCTGTTTGGCCGCGTATATGACGAGGCGGCTGGACGGTGTGTAAAACCCAACAGAACCAACTTTACCGAAGATAAATTGTATGATGCGGTGCGTGAACTGGCCTATGACGGGCAATATGAAAACGCTCAGAGCATTCTCCGCATCATGGATCAGGAGGATGACCGGGTTCAGACCTATTGGGGATTTACCTACCGCAAGATGGGTGAATTGGAACTGGCCAATGCCTTCTATCAGAAGGCCATCGACGCTAACCCCGACAACATCCTGGCCCGCAGCTACATGGCGCAGGGCTTTGTCGCCGAAGGCAAGACCGAGCTGGCCATTGCACAATGGCGCGAGATCAAGGCACGCGGCGGCGAGGGCACCTGGGCCGAAGCCTCCTTGCGCGAAGCCATTCGTACTGGGCTGACCTATAGCTACTAAGCTTCAGGGTTTCTTTACCCGACTCTCCTTATTCTGCCTGCAACGCGAACTTGGCATTGCAGGCAGATGCAGGACACACACGCATTGGTACAAAGGGCGCCGGGCGCCCAACCCCCGCTCTCCGATCAGGATGATGGGGCAGATCGGATTGTGCCCCGCCAGCTCAGCAACCGGGAAAAAGCAGCGGTTGTGGTTCGGTTGCTCCTGAACGAAGGCGCCGACATCCCGCTTGAGGAACTACCCGATCCATTGCAGGAGAAACTGACCCATCAATTGGGGCAGATGGGCCTTGTTGATCGGATAACACTGGCCGCCGTGGCGCAGGAGTTCGTGGATGCGCTGGATGGCGTTGGCCTGTCCTTTCCGCATGGATTGGCCGGGGCTTTGGACGCGGTGAATGGCAAGATTGCTCCGGCAACCGCCGCGCGGCTCCGCAAAGTGGCCGGAGTGCGACAGGTTGGCGATCCATGGCAACGCTTGCGCGAGGTGCCCCCGGAAGAGCTGGCCGAAATGGCCAAGGCGGAAAGCACCGAGGTGGCAGCGGTGATGCTGTCAAAGCTTGAAACTGCCACGGCAGCACAGATCCTCGGTCACCTGCCCGGCCCAACGGCACGCCGGATCACATATGCGGTTTCGAAAACCGCGAACGTGACGCCGGAAGCGGTGGAACGCATCGGGTGGTCTCTGGCCGCGCAACTGGACCAGCGCCCCACTCCGGCCTTTCGCGATGGCCCCGGCGCGCGGGTTGGCGCGATCCTCAATCAGTCAGCGGCGGCCACACGCGACGGTTTGCTGTCTGCGCTGGACGAAGAGGATGCAGATTTTGCCAGTGTAGTTCGGCAATCGATCTTCATATTTGCTCATATTCCCAAGCGTATTCAGCCGCGTGATATTCCTGTAATCCTGCGCGCAGTGGAACAGCCCGTCCTTGTGACCGCCTTTGCAGGCGCAAGCACCGAAGACGACGCGGCGGCGGTTGAGTTTATCCTGTCCAACATATCTTCTCGGATGGCCGACAATCTGCGCGAAGAGATGGCAGATCGCGGCAAGGTCAAACAAGCCGAAGCGGAAGAGGCGATGACACAGATCGTTGCCGCCATCCGTTCCTTGCTGGACGAAGGTGCCATTACTCAGATTGAGACTGAGGAGGAGGACGCCTAGCCCCACTTGTGATCAAAGAACGGGGCCTGTATGTCTGATCGCGCAATTCACAACGCCCAGGTGCCCTTCCCCATGCCCGTCGAAAAGTCGGAACTGAGCCGATTTGAGCTTGGAAAATACTATGTCGCCAACCTGTTCCTGAAAGGGGTGATCGGCGGCATGCGTATGCTGCCCTATGAACGGCGCATTGGCGCGATGGGGGCCTTAACCAGCTGGCTTGCACCCTTGGTGGGCTTCCGCACACGTGTGCGGCGCAACCTGAAGCTCACCTGCCCTGAACTGCCCGAGGATGAGGTCAAACGCATCTGCCGGGCGGTGCCTGACAATGCCGGGCGGGCGATCATGGAGCATTTCTCGGCCGATGGTTTCATCGACCGTCAAAGCAAGGCCAAGATCTCGGGGCCGGGTGTCGAGGCTTTTGACAAGGCCGTTGTCGAAGGGCGTCCAGTGATGATGATCACCGCGCATTTCGGGCATTACCTAGCGGCACGTGTCGCACTGCAAGCGCGCAGCGGCCAGCCGATCGGCTGCCTCTATCGCCGCATGGCCAACCCCTATTTCAACGAGATGTATGTGGATGCTTTCTATCAGACTGGCGCGCCCATGTTCGAACAAGGCCGTCGCGGCATGGTCGAGATGGTCCGCTCGCTGAAGAAAGGCGGCATCATCGCGATTGTGTCAGACCTCCATGCCCATGGCGGTGAAGAGCTGACTTTCTTTGGCAAACCCGCCGTGACTTCGGTCCTGAATGCTGAGTTGGCGATCAAATACAAGGCGGTGCTGATCCCCTGCTATGCGGTGCGCCAACCCAATGGCATTGATTTTGAGATCGTGTTGCACGATCCGGTGCACCATACCGATCCCAAGACCATGACCCAATTCACCAATGACGATCTGGAAGCGATGGTACGGCAGCACATGGGGCAATGGTTCTGGATTCACCGCCGCTGGAAAGCGTGGAAGAAACTTGGGGTGCAACCTCAGGATATGCCCTGATCACTTCACACGCGTTGCAGCGACGATTGGCCCATGACCCGCGCGTTGGATCAACACGACCGCAGGCAGGTCAGATGCGAGCGATACCTTGAATTCCTGCGGTGCCACACCATCCCAGTGCCCGGCGATCTGCCAGTTTTCCACCACATTGGCGTAGTCCAGCTCATACCCTGCAAGTTCACCGCGCCGGATCGAAGCGTGGCGCATCGGAGAATACTGCACGACGCGCACCTCATAGGTCTGGCCAGCGGGAAGCTCGACCGGGGTGACGTCCACCACCACATCTTCGCCTGTACGTGTCGCGCTCACTTCAGCCTCGGGCGCGGCCGTCAGGTGGGCGTTGATCAGACGATTCAATTCGCCTGCTTTGGCCCCCACAACATCCTGCTGTCCATTCACCACCATCTGCGGCGTATAGATCATGGTTCGCCCGCCTTCGCGCGCGTAAGCCCGCTGACGTTCCGTATGCGCGGGGCTGGCATATTCGTCCTTCCAGCCGATGTAATCCCAATAATCCACATGCAAGGCCAACCCGATGACGTCATCGCGCTGCGCCAGTTCCTGCATGATCCGATCCGCCGGCGGGCAGGACGAGCAGCCCTGCGACGTAAACAGCTCAACCACCACCGGATCGGCTTCCGCCACGGCTGCGGTCGTAAAGAAAGATGAGGCAATCGCGGTCAGGGCGGCTGTTCTGAGCATGAAATCTCTCGGTCTGAGTGGTCTTATTAAAGATCTAAACCGGAATCACCTGAACCACCAATCAAGGTTTCTTGAGACTATTTTGGCAAAATTTCGCGAAAATGTGTGCAATGGTATACAAAAATTGCCGCAGGCGGCCTGTTGGACCTTGAACCGAAAGCAAACGTCATGCAGATACCCCTCAGCGAATCCCATATTCCACGTCATTTGAGAGGGAGGCCATAAGATGCCCATCAAAGTCGGACAGGATACCGCCAAGACACGCCGCAGCCTGAGCGTG
Organism: Ruegeria sp. C2; assembly: GCF_056537765.1. Classification (NCBI taxonomy): domain Bacteria; kingdom Pseudomonadati; phylum Pseudomonadota; class Alphaproteobacteria; order Rhodobacterales; family Roseobacteraceae; genus Ruegeria; species Ruegeria sp. C2. The sequence goes on from NZ_JBQFRZ010000001.1 coordinate 1,299,032, forward strand.
AATGGCAAGTCCATTTCCTATTACTCGATCCCCGCCGCGCAAGAGGCCGGTCTGGGCGATTTCTCGAAACTCCCGGCCGCGCTGAAAGTGGTGCTGGAGAACATGCTGCGGTTCGAGGATGACGGTTTTTCGGTCTCGGTCGACGATATCAAAGCCTTCGGCGAATGGGGCGCGAATGGCGGTAAAAACCCGCGCGAGATTGCATACCGCCCTGCCCGCGTTCTGATGCAGGATTTTACCGGCGTGCCTGCCGTGGTCGATTTGGCCGCGATGCGCGACGGCATCAAGGGTCTGGGCGGCGACGCGCAGAAAATCAACCCGCTGAACCCAGTTGATCTGGTCATCGACCACTCGGTCATGATCGACGAGTTCGGCAACCCGCGCGCATTCCAGATGAATGTGGACCGCGAATATGAGCGCAACATGGAACGCTACCAGTTCCTGAAATGGGGCCAGAACGCGTTCAACAACTTCCGCGTTGTGCCCCCCGGCACCGGTATCTGCCACCAGGTGAACCTGGAATATCTGGCCCAGACCATCTGGACCGACACCGACCAGAGCGGTGAAGAGGTCGCCTACCCCGATACGCTGGTCGGCACCGACAGCCACACCACCATGGTTAACGGCATGGCCGTTCTGGGTTGGGGCGTCGGCGGGATCGAGGCCGAGGCGGCGATGCTTGGTCAGCCGATCTCGATGCTGATCCCGGAAGTTATTGGTTTTGAGCTGACTGGCGCGATGGTCGAAGGCACCACCGGCACAGATCTCGTGTTGAAGGTCGTCGAGATGCTGCGCGAAAAGGGCGTGGTCGGTAAATTCGTCGAATTCTACGGCGAAGGTCTGGACCGTCTGCCGCTGGCCGACCGTGCGACCATTGCAAACATGGCCCCGGAATATGGCGCGACCTGTGGTTTCTTCCCGATCGACAACGAAACGCTGCGTTACCTGCGCAACACCGGTCGTGATGAAGACCGTATCGCGTTGGTCGAAGCCTATGCGAAAGAGAACGGCTTCTGGCGCGGCGCGGACTATGCGCCGATCTACACCGACACCCTGTCGCTGGACATGGGCACCATTGTCCCCGCGATCTCGGGCCCGAAACGCCCGCAGGACTATGTTGCGCTGACCGACGCCAAGGCCGCTTTCACCAAGGAAATGGAGGAGACTTTCAAGCGTCCCATGGGCAAAGAAGTCGCCGTCAAAGGCGAAGACTACACCATGGAATCGGGCAAGGTCGTAATCGCTTCGATCACCTCGTGCACCAACACATCGAACCCCTATGTGATGATCGGCGCCGGTCTGGTGGCGCGCAAAGCCGCCGCTTTGGGTCTGAACCGCAAGCCTTGGGTCAAAACCTCGCTGGCACCGGGATCGCAGGTTGTGTCTGCCTATCTTGAGGCGGCGGATCTGCAGGAAGATCTGGACAAGATCGGCTTCAACCTCGTGGGTTATGGCTGCACCACCTGTATCGGTAACTCGGGTCCGATCCAGCAAGAGATCTCGGAAGCGATTGCCGAGGGCGATCTGGTTGCCACTTCGGTTCTGTCGGGCAACCGGAACTTTGAAGGCCGCATCTCGCCCGATGTGCGCGCCAACTATCTGGCCTCGCCGCCGCTGGTCGTGGTCTATGCGCTGGCCGGTACGCTGGATATTGACCTGACTTTGGAACCGATCGGTCAGGACAAGGACGGCAACGATGTCTACATGAAAGACATCTGGCCGACGGCACAGGAAGTCGCTGAGCTGGTCGAACAGACCGTGACCCGCGAGGCATTCCAGTCGAAATATGCCGACGTCTTCAAAGGTGACGAGAAATGGCAGGGTGTCGATGTTCCGCAGCAGGAGACCTATGACTGGCCTGCGACATCGACCTACATCCAGAACCCACCCTATTTCCAGGGCATGGGGGCCGAACCGGGAACGATCTCGAACATCGAAGGTGCCAAGGTTCTGCTGATCCTGGGGGACATGATCACCACTGACCACATCTCGCCCGCTGGTTCGTTCGCGACGACCACACCCGCCGGTAAGTATCTCACAGATCGTCAGGTTCAACCGCGGGAGTTCAACTCGTATGGCTCGCGCCGTGGCAACCACGAGATCATGATGCGCGGCACCTTCGCCAATATCCGCGTCAAGAACGAGATGCTGGACGGCGTTGAAGGCGGCTACACCAAAGGCCCCGATGGCGCGCAGACTTCGGTCTACGAAGCGTCGATGGCCTATCAGGAACAGGGCACTCCGTTGGTCGTCTTTGGCGGCGAACAGTACGGTGCAGGTTCCTCGCGTGACTGGGCGGCCAAAGGCACTGCGCTGCTGGGCGTCAAGGCCGTGATCGCCGAAAGCTTTGAGCGTATCCACCGCTCGAACCTGGTTGGCATGGGCGTCATCCCGTTCGAGTTCACAGGCGGTGACACACGCAAGTCGCTGGGCTTGAAAGGTGATGAGACCGTATCGATCCACGGGTTGGACTCGGTTGAGCCGCTGCAGGAAGTTCCCTGCACCATCGTTTATGGCGACGGCACCGAGAAGACGATCACGCTGAAGTGCCGTATCGATACCGCACCCGAGATCGAGTACATCGAAAACGGCGGCGTGCTGCAGTATGTGTTGCGTAACCTCGCAAAAGCATCGTAACGCAACTGCGTCATATCAAATCCGAACCCCCGGCCTAGCGTCGGGGGTTTTTTGTTTTCTGGCCATTAATTCAAAAATCTGAAACTGTTAGGAGAGGTCACCTACGGACGCCATCCGCCATGAAAAAACCCAACGCCCTGCTGGTCTGCTCGCTCAGCGTTATTGCTGTGATCGGTATCTGGGGTGTCATCGACATCCAGAGTTTGGTGACCTGGGCCAATGGTATCGTACAGCAAACTTTCCACAGTCGTGGCTGGTTTGTGATGCTGGCTGCCTCGGGCATGTTGATCGGGTGCCTGGTTCTGGCATTTTCTCCGTATGGCAAGATCCGTCTAGGCCGAGATGATGAAGAGCCTGAATTCTCAACCGCCACATGGATTTCAATGCTGTTTTCCGCCGGAATGGGCGTTGGTCTACTGTTCTGGGCGGTCGCCGAGCCGCTGACCCATTTCAACTTCATCTCGGGCATGGCCCCCGACTATGTCGCCGCGCAGCAGGCGATGTTAGCAACGAATTTCCACTGGGGCCTGCACGCATGGGCCATTTACGGCTCGACCGCGCTGACTATCGCCTATTTCAGCTTTCGGCGCGGGACGGGCATGATGGTCAGTGCTCCGATCAAAAGCCTGTTTCCCGGCGAACTTTGGGCCGAGCGTGTCGGGTGGCTGTCGGATTTCATGGCCATAGTTGCCATTGCCATCGGTGTCGGTGGCTCGATGGCAATGGGCGTGTTTCAGGTGGCAGACGGGATCGCGGTTCTGGGCGGTCAGGAAACGGTCGGAGCCCTTTTGATCGGCCTCGTCTTTCTAGCCATGGTCGCAGCATATATCCCGGCGCTGCTGATCGATCTGGGTCAGGGCATGGCGCGTTTGTCCAATGCTGCCATGCTGATCGCAATATGTTTGGTTTCTTACACGGTGATCCTCGGTCCGACCGAATATCTTCTGAATACAGTGGTTCAGGGATTTGGCGACTACATCACCAATGTCATCCCACGCGGCTTTCAGACCTTCACTTTCTTCGGCGATGACGTCGCCAAATGGTTCAGCGACTGGACCCTTACCTACATGGTCTGGTGGATCGCCTGGGGGCCATTTGTGGGCGTGTTCGTTGCGCGGATCTCACGCGGTCGAACCATACGAGAATTCGTGATCGGGGTGCTTTTCGCACCCACGCTGTTCTCGATCTTCTGGTTTGGCGCCTTTGGCGGCATCGGCCTGTTCGAGGCCCTCAACGGCGCCGGAGAGCTGTTGGTCTACACGCAAACGAACATTGAACGGGTGACCTTCGCCCTGCTCGACCGCCTGCCCCTGTCGTTGATCACGACGTTGGCAACCGTAGCAGCAGCGTTTCTGTTCATCGTGACCAGCGTCGTAAGCGCGGCTTTTGTTCTGGGCACATTCTCGACCGATGGGGACGAAAACCCACCCCCGCGCGTGCGCCTGATCTGGGGCGCATTGCTGGGTCTGTTGAGCGTGGCGATGATCCTGTCCGGGTCGGTGAATTCGGTGAAAATCCTGATCTCACTCGGGGCGTTACCCTTTGTGTTCATCTCAGTCCTGCTGATGGTCTGCCTGTTCCGAGGGTTACGGGAGGAGGGCCAGAACCATGCTGATCGGTGATCTGACAGATACCCTGATGAACCTGATCACATTTGCATTCATCGGTGCAATGATCTGGATTTTGATCCGCAAATAACTGCGCATATTCGTCATTGAAACTTCGGCGCTATGACGATTTTCTGCAACGATGGAAAAAGTTGCATTGATAACAGGCGGCGCACGCGGAATAGGGCGTGCAATTGTCGAGGATTTCAGCCGCGATCACCGTGTTGCTTTTACGTGGCTGTCAAGCAAACCAGCACCTGAGCTTTTGGGCGGGGAAAATCTGGCCATACGGTCCGATCTGTCTGCGCCCGATCAACCTGCGAAAGTGATCGCTCAGGTGATGGAGCAGTTCGGTCGGCTTGATGTGATCGTCAACAACGCCGGTCTCGTGAAATCTACGCCGAAAGAGGAGTTTCAGGCAGAAGACCATCGCGCCATTCTGGATCTGAATCTGCTGGCCCCTGCTGCATTGCTGACAGCCGCGCTGCCGCATCTGAAACGCGATGCCTCGATCATCAGCATTTCTTCAATGAACGCCGTTCTGCCGCCGCGGGATGCGGTGACCTATGGGGCCAGCAAGGCCGCGCTGAACTTGTGGACCCGCGCCATGGCCAAGGAGCTCGGGCCACAAGGGATACGCGTGAATGCGGTAGCTCCGGGAGCTATCAACATTCCCGAAGCGCCCCGGTCAGAGGAACTGACGGAGTTATTCGTCAAAGATACGGCTTTAGGTCGGGCTGGAAGGCCCGAAGATATCGCCAAAGTGGTCAGATTTCTGGCCTCCGACGCCGCGTCCTTCGTCACCGGAGAGGTACTGGCTGCGACCGGAGGTTACCGGTTATGAACCGCCTGCCGCCTTCTCAAGCGCGGGACGGATCGTGCTATCGATCACCCGCTGCGTTATCGGCCCTGCAAAGCGTAGGATGATCGTGCCCTCACCGTCGATCACATAGGTTTCAGGCACGCCGTAGACGCCCCAATCCAGCCCCATACGGCCCTGTTCATCCCGCCCGATCCCAGCATAGGGATCCCCCAGTTCGGTCAGAAAAGCCTCGGCATTGTCCTGCTTGTCTTTGTAGTTGATTCCGTAGACCGGAATGCCCTCGTCCGACAGTGCCTGCAGGTTGGGGTGTTCGACGCGGCAGGGCGCACACCAGCTGGCCCAGTAGTTGACCAGCTTGACCTCACCATCGCGCAGAGTGGCGTCATCGAAACCCGGTTTGCCCGCGAACTCGGTCAACACGACGGGCGGTGCGGGCTGGCCCTCGCGCGCTGACGGCAGCGCGTTGGGATCGTCGCGGAACATGCCGATGCCAGCGAGTACAGCGAAGGCTCCGAAAATCAGCGGAGGCGCGATCATCAGGGGCGAGATCTTAGCCATTGCGCGACATCCTTTGTTCGACCTTTTCCATCTCGGCCCGTACCTTGCGGCCCCGGACCACGCTGAAACCCACCAACGCGATCAGAAGCCCGATTGACACGACATAGGACCACAAGACTGTGTCGGCATATTTACCAAGATCGGGGATCATCCGTTAATCCTTTCCCGCGCCAGCAGTGCCTTGGTCCGACGGGATCGGATTTCCGTGCCCGTGCGATAGAAGACCAGTGCGATGAACAGCAGCACGAAGCCGATGATGCAAAGCAGCAGCGGATAGAAGTAGATATTGCTAACCTTCTCTTCGGTATCCGTTCCGGTAATCGCCCCGGCCCGCATGACCGAGGCGCCCTGATGCAGCCCCTGATTCCAGAAGTTCACCGCGTAGCGGCTGAGGAGCGCAAAGACCGATCCCACAAGGCAAAGGACCGAGGTCAGGTCGGCGGCAGTGTCGGGATCCTCGATCGCTTCCCACAAGGCAACATAGCCCAGATAGAACAGGAACAGGATCAGGAACGAAGTCAGGCGCGGATCCCAGGCCCACCACGTCCCCCACATGGGCTGACCCCAGATCGCGCCGGTGGCCAGAGCGATCAGGGTCATAACGATGCCGATCGGTGCGGCGGCACGCGCGGCCAGAGCACTTACATGATGGCGACGGACCAGCCAGACCAGCGAAGTCGCCAACATCATCAGCCAGCAGTTGATTGCCATCAGCGCGGCGGGCACATGCAGATAGATGATCTTGACGGTCGATCCCTGCTTGTAGTCATCCGGTGTGAAAAAGAACCCCCAGACCAGCCCAGTGACCAGGCAGACAGCCGAGGTTATCCAGAAAAACGGCAGGATGCGCTCGCTCGTTGCAAGAAACTTGCGCGGATTGGCGTATTCCCAGAGGGCGTTGGCTTTGGCTGCGATTGTCATGAGCCCTATCTAGTCCAAGTCGGTATGGTTCTCAATTGACCTCGGTCAATCATCGATCCTGTTACCTGAGATTGATACGTAGGACGGCGGCGCTGGCAAAGGGCAGCAGTGCAACCGTGGCGGCCGTGATACCGGCCAGCATAAGCAGTGGGGTTTGCGTCTCCATCCCCGTGGCCCCGCGGCGGGCGACCTCGGCTCCGAAGATCAGGGTCGGGACATAAAGCGGTAGCACCAGCAGCGACAACAGCAAACCTCCGCGTTTCAGGCCGACGGTCAGGGCTGCGCCGAAGGTGCCGATGACACTCATGGCCGGGGTGCCGATCAGCAGAGAGATAACCAGCCAGAAGAAGCCGGGCACCGGTAGGTTCAGCAACACACCCAGAAACGGCGCGGCCAGAACCAATGGCAGGCCAGTCGTCAGCCAATGGGCCAAAGCTTTGATGGTAACCACCGATTCCAGTGGCAGTGGCGCGGTGGCCAGCAGATCGAGCGAGCCGTCCTCCCAATCCAGGGCCAACAGGCGGTCGAGGGACAAAAGACAGGCAAGCAATGCGCCCAGCCAGAGGACCCCAGGCGCAATGGTGGACAATAGCGAAGATTGCGGGCCGACCGAGAAAGGCACCAATACGGTCACGATCAGGAAGAAAGCCAGACCCAGACCAAACCCTCCACCCGCGCGGAAGGCCAATTTCAGGTCGCGCAGCAACAGGGCGATCACAGGAAACCTCCGTCGAAATCATCGATGGGTTTGGGCTTGGCCTTGTTGGGGCCGACATCCAGAACCTCTCCATCCAGACCGAGGTCGATATGAGTGGCAATCAGGGCAGAGCCGCCCTGCCCCAGATGTGCGCGCACGGCGTCGGCAAACATCTGTACGGCGTTTTTGTCCAGCGACACAGTGGGCTCGTCCAGCATCCAGATCGGACGACCGGTGACCAGCATCCGGGCCAATCCGAGCCGCCGTTTCTGCCCCGCAGACAGGTTACCCGCGTGCCGATCCGCGAGTTCGTTCAGCGCAAACGCATCGAGCGCTTTCTGGATGCCCTGCACTCCGAAGACCGACGCCCAGAAGCTGAGGTTTTCGGTCACCGTCAGTGTTGGTTTCAGGCCATCAGAGTGTGAGGCATAGGCGATCTGATCATCGGCGCCTTCGATATGGCCTGCCAGCGGTGGCTGCAGGCCAGCAAGTGTGCGCAGCAGGGTTGTCTTGCCGATCCCGTTGGGGCCACGCAGGATCAAAGCCTTTCCGGCAGAGAGCGAAAAGCTGAGCCCTTCCAGAACGGGGACGCCTCCGCGCGTGATGGCCAGATCGGTTACTATCAAAGTCATGACGTCCGATTAACGGATTGTGCGTGCGGGAAAAAGGTCGGAAATGCCGCAGAACGGTTGGGAGTGTTTGAAGCGAGGGGCCAGCCCCTCGCGCTCCCCGAGATATTTTCGGCCAGATGAAGAACGGATCCTCAGACGGGGATCAGCGCCAGCGCGACGCGGCGGCCTTCAGAAAGCAGCACGTTGTAGGTACGGCAGGCAGCGGGGGAGTTCATGATTTCGACACCAATGCCAGCTTCTTCAAGCGTTGAACGCAGCTTGGCGGGGATGTGGGTCAGGTCCATGCCGGTTCCGATGAAAAGAACATCGATCTGATCCGACAAAGCCAGAAGTGCGTTTTCATCAGCATAACCGCCCCAGGCTGTGGTTCCTGTGGGGCCGGTCAGCACGAGGCCTTCATGCACTTGCCCGCCAATGCGGAAAAAGCCGGGGCCGTAGCCGTCGATCGGCTGGGCGTTGGTATAGGTGATCTCATTCAGGCGCATGGCGGGGTTTTAACCCCAAAGCGGCAGACCGGACAAGGCAGCTGACGCAATCACCAGATAAGCGGTTATGCGGTAGAGCCTTTCGCGCTCGGGCCGGAACATCCAGCCACCCAGCCAGTTCCCCGCGATGTTGGGAATGGCAAGCATCAGCCCCATACCGACGGTTGCAAACGTAACGCGCCCCATTCCCGTGAGGTAGCCGAGGATCAGGAAATCGAAGGCAAACAGGAACAGCAGGATCGTGGCGCGGATGACGGCAACGGGGAGTGGGCGCGACATGTAGAACAGGATGACCGCCGGGCCCGGTATCCCCGCGATCCCCCCAAGAAAACCCGCAGCACCCCCGATTACTGTTACCATTCCCCGCCCTACTCTGCCGTGATAGCGCAGGCCGAACGCGAGTGCGGCCAACATGGACAGTGAGATTAGGCTGACGAGGTATCTAAACAGCTCGGGCTCAGAGCGGGCGAGCAGCCAAAGGCCAATTGGGAGGACCACCGCACATCCCAGAATCAGGCGGGTAAGATCAGACCTGTCGACTGCGTTCCAGGCGCGACGCAGGTTCGGCAGCGGGCCAAAGATATCCATGATGGTCAGTGCGATGATCGCGCCGAAGGGGCCAAGATACGGGCTGGCCATGGGCAGGAATATCAACGCTGTTCCGAAGCCCGAGAAGCCGCGAACGATACCTCCGATCAGGGCGGCTGAAATGATAACGGCCAGACTGGTCGGAGTCTGGCCGAAATACTCAGGCATCGATATTGGCGAACTGGTTGCCCGCCGTATTCGACGGTTTCGACCAGTCGCGTTTGACCCCCAGCCACAGTAGAATGGTCGAGGCCACGAAGACCGACGAATAGGTGCCTATGATCACACCCCAGATCATCGCGAAGACAAAGCCGCGGATGACGTCTCCGCCCAGCACATAGAGCGAGATTAGCGCCAGCAGCGTGGTGACCGAGGTCATCACCGTCCGACTGAGGGTTTCGTTGATCGAGATGTTCAGCACCTCTTTGAGGTCTTTCTTCTTGTATTTCCGCAGGTTCTCGCGGACCCGGTCGAAAACAACCACGGTGTCGTTCAGCGAATAACCGACAATGGTCAGCAGCGCCGCGATGATGGCCAGATCGAAACGGATTTGCAGTTCCGAGAAGATGCCGATGGTCAGGATCACGTCATGAACCAGTGCTGCCACCGCACCCAGCGCGAACTGCCATTCGAACCGTAGCCAGATGTAGACAAGCACGGCCCCGATGGCGAGCACCACAGCGATCACGGCGGTTTGGATCAACTCACCTGAAACCTTGGGGCCGACGGATTCGACCGAAACGAACTCGATATCGGGAACCACGGATTGCAGCGCCTCTTCCACGGCGGTGATGGTGCTGGCGGCGACGGCCTCGGCATCATCCTGCGCCTGGATACGGATCATGGCGACGTTTTGATCGGGTCCAAAGGTGGGATCAAAGATCTCGGTAATGGTGATATCACCCAGCTCCAGCGGCGCGATGGCGTCTCGATAGGCTCCAACGTCAATCTGTTGCGTGCTTTCGGTCCGGATCGTGGTGCCACCCCGGAAGTCGATGCCGAAGTTCAGGCCCTGCAGCATGAACGAGGCGAAGGCCACGACCATCATCAGAGCAGAAATGCCCAACCAAATCTTCCAGCGGCTGAAGAAATCGAACGAGGTGCCTTGGGGTACAAGTTTCAGTCTCATGTCAAACCTCGATCGTTTTCGGACGGCGGCGTTCGAACCACATGACGACCATCAGGCGTGTCACGAAGATCGCGGTGAAGACCGAGGTCAGAATCCCCAGTCCCAGAGTGATCGCAAAGCCGCGCACGGGGCCGCTGCCCATGGCAAACAGGATCGTCGCAGTGATGAACGTGGTCACGTTGGCGTCCAGAATGGCGGACAGCGCTTTTTCGTAGCCCAGTTCGATCGCACGCGCCGGGCCTTTGGCCGACTTAAGTTCTTCGCGTATACGCTCGAAGATCAGCACGTTGGCGTCCACCGCCATACCGACGGTCAGAACGATGCCAGCGATACCCGGCAGCGTCAGCGTTGCGCCGATCAGAGACAACAGCCCGAACAGCAAGCCAACGTTCAGGATCAGCGCAATATTGGCAAAGATACCGAACAGGCCATAGCTGAGAGCCATGAAGACCAGAACGGCGGCAAAGGCGACCATGGTGGCGACCTTACCCGCGTCGATGCTGTCCTGACCCAATTCCGGACCGATGGTGCGTTCTTCGAGGAATTCCAGACCAGCGGGCAAAGCGCCTGCACGCAGCAGAACGGCGAGATTGGTACTTTCCTCGACGGTGAAATTGCCGGTGATGATGCCGGATCCGCCCGGGATGTGGCTTTGGATCACCGGGGCCGAGATGACCTCATCATCCAGCACGATGGCAAAGGGGGCGCCGATATTATCCAGAGTATAGTCGCCGAACTTGCGTGCTCCGGAAGTGTTGAAGCGGAAGCTCACTGCAGGGCGACCGTTCTGATCGAACGAGGGCTGAGCGTCGACCAGTTCCTCGCCAGTTACGACCGGGGCCGACTCTAGCGTGTAATACAAACCCTCTTCATCAAGCGAAGGCACGATCTCTTCACCAACACCCGGAATCGCGTCGGGGTCAGAGCCACGACCAACAACCGGATTGAAGGTCAACTGCGCGGTTGTCCCGATGATCTCTTTCAACTCACCGGCGCTGCCGATACCCGGCACCTGGATCAGGATACGATCCGCACCCTGGCGCTGGATCGTCGGTTCGCGCGTGCCGACCTCGTCGATCCGGCGGCGGATGATTTCCAGCGACTGACGCACGGTACGGTCATCCGAGGCCAGTTTTTCGGCCTCTGACAGCTGTACGACGATGGTATCGCCGTCAGCAAAGGCCTCGATATCCGTGGCACCTACCCCGGTCAGGGTCTGCACCTGACGTGCCAAGCCGCGCACAACCTCCAGAGCGCGGGAAATGCCTTCGGGCTGGCTGACGCGCACGCGAATCTGGTCGGGGGCCGAGTCCTGACGGCGGATCGTTCCGATGGTACCGCGCTCGTCCCGCAGCGCATCGCGGATTTCCGGCCACATCGCCTCCATCCGGGATTCGTAGACATCGCCGACCTTCACCTCGGCCAACAGATGCGCGCCGCCACGCAGGTCGAGACCGAGATTGACCAGAGACGATGGCAACCAATCGGGCCATTGCCCCGCTTCGGCCTGCATCTCGGGCGTATCAATGCCAAGCTCAATCGCGGCTTTAGCGTCGTTGGATTGCTCGACGCGCGTGTAGAACGCATTCGGCAGGGCCAGGATCAGACCGATCACGCAGACCGCCCAGATCAGAACCCGCTTCCAGGTATCAATTTGCAGCATTACCCTGCCTTTTCAAGGAATTGTCGCGCGAACTTACTTCGCCGGCTCGGTCTTGTTCAGAACCTGAGCGATGGTCGATTTGACGACACGAACCTTGACGTTCTCAGCCAGTTCAACCTCGATCTCGTTCTCGCCTTCCTTGACCTTCGACACTTTACCGATCAGTCCACCCTGGGTGACGATCTGATCGCCCCGGCGCACGGCCTCGACCATAGCCTGATGTTCCTTCATCTTTTTCTGCTGCGGACGGATCAGCAGGAAATACATGATCGCAAAGATCAGGATCAGCGGGAGAAACTGGGCGATTGCGCCACCTTCCATGGGATATTCCTTTGTTTTGATGATGCAGAGGGCTCTCTGCAAAGTTGGCGGGAACCTATGCTTTGAACCGAGGGTTTGCAAGCAAAGGCGATGCCAATACCACGATCTGCCCCGCAGGTTTGAAATGCAACGTTGCAGATATGTTCTAGGCAGACCGCTCTGGTTGGATATAGTTGCAGGGAGGGAGGCATAATGACTCAATTCTTCCAAGCCCTTAGAACGGCGATCTGCATGCTTGCGGCAGTGTTCTTCCTGTGCCTGCCGGTGCTGCCCGCGTGGTCACAGGATGCCCCTGCCGATGCGCCTGCTACAGAAGAAGAGTCCGAAGTATTCAAGGCACCCGTCATTGTCGATGGCGACACCTTGTTCTTCCTGCGCGGTTCCAGCGCTTTGCCTGCCAGCGAACGCGCAGAACGGGTGCAGAACAGCATAGTCGCGGTCGCTGAAGCCTCGGAAAACCCGACCGTCGAGATACGTTTCGAAGAAACCGAGTTGGGCACGCGCATTCTGGCCGATGACGTAATCGTTTCGATCGTGACGGTTGCCGATGCGGAGCTGGATCAGATGGAGCTTGATGTGCTCAGCCTGCTCCACGGGGAAGCCATCAAAGAGGCCATCGTCACCTATCGCGCGAACCGAACCGAACAAGCGCGGGTCTCGGGGGCCATCGAAGCAGCGGGCTGGACGGTCGGGTTTGCTCTGTTCGTTGTGGTGATCCTGTGGCTGAACCGAAGGATTCGTCGGCGCACACTGAAACTGGTAAAGCGGTATCTCAGAGACGTCGAAACCGCGACCGCCAAAAGCGTGCAGGCCGAAGCCATAGCGGCGCTGATCCGGTATGGCCTGAATTTCGTCCTGCTGGTGATCTTCTTCCTCGGCTTCTACTACTACCTCTCTTTCGTTCTGCTGGCCTTTGCGGAAACACGATATTTCGCGCAGCTACTGCTGACCTATCTGACCGAACCAGTCCTGCTGATCTTCAAAGGCGTGCTCAGCTATATTCCGAACCTGATCATGCTGGCGCTTATCACATGGATAACGCTGTACATTATCAGGGGCATGCGCGTGTTCTTCGATGCGGTCGAGGCAGGCTCGTTCGATATGGGCGATTTCGAAAAGCACTGGATAAACCCCACGTTCAACATCGCACGGGTGGTTGTGATCCTGATCGCGCTGGTATTTGCGGTGCCTTACATCCCGGGGTCGGATTCTGCGGCATTTCAGGGTCTGACCATTCTGGTGGGTGCTATGCTGTCGCTGGGGGCGAATTCGGTCGTATCGAACATGCTGGCGGGGCTCTTTGTGATCTATCGCCGGTCCACCTCGATCGGAGACCGCATCCAGATCGGAGACCATATCGGTGACGTCGTGCAGATCAAGCTGATGGAGACACATCTGAAGTCCATCAAGAATGAGTTGATCTCGATCCCGAATGCCCAGTTGATGAATTCGGACGTTGTAAATTTCTCAAAGAAAACCGATGGCAACGGGTTGTTGCTGCACACCACTGTCGGGATTGGGTATGAAGAGCCGCCCGAAAAAGTCGAGGCGATGCTGATCGAAGCCGCACATCGTACCAAGGGGATCAAGGCCAAGCCTGAGCCCTTTGTTTTATGGACGGCTTTGGCGGATTACGCGATCAACTATCAGATCAACGGATATACCACACGCGGAAGCATCATTCCGAAAATCCGCTCGGATCTGCATCGCAACATCGTGGCTGTATTCAACGAGAACAATGTGCAGATCATGACGCCGTCCTACATGGCTGATCCGCCCGAACCAAAAATCCCGGTCGAAGAATGGGATGGCCATCTGGCACATGAAACCCACGACGACCCGGATAAGTCGTAACCGGCGCTACACCCTGCCTTTCAGATGGTGCATAAGCGGTTTCAGTGATTCACGCATTTAAGGATCTGAACCATGCACGACATCCGCGCCATTCGCGAAAACCCAGCCGCCTTCGACGCCGCCCTTGCGCGCCGCGGGGACGCGCCGGTGTCGTCAGATCTGCTGCGGTTGGACGAAAGTCGACGGGCCAAGATTCTGGCCGCCGAGACCGCTCAGGCCGAGCAGAATAAGGCCAGCAAGGAAGTCGGCGCGGCGAAAGGGCGCGGCGATGAGGTTGAATTCGAGCGTTTGCGCGCGCTGGTCGCCGAGAAGAAGGCTGAGATTGCCCGGATGCAGACCGAGGCCAAGGATCTGGACGCGTTGCTGACCGACCAACTGGCCCGCATCGCCAACCTGCCTGCCGAAGATGTGCCATTGGGCGAAGACGAAGACGACAATGTCGAGGTCAACCGTTGGGGCACTCCGCGAGAGTTCGATTTTGCTCCGAAGGAGCATTACGACATCCCCGCCGTCGCTGCGGCCATGGATTTCGAGACCGCTGCCAAGACCAGCGGCAGCCGGTTCGTGAACCTGTCTAAGGGTGTTGCCCGCGTCCATCGCGCGCTGGCGCAGTTCATGCTGGACACGCATATCGACAAGAACGGACTGACCGAAACGCAAACGCCAGTTCTGGTTCGCGATGAAGCGATGTATGGCACCGACAAACTGCCGAAATTCGGCGAGGACAGTTATCAGACCACCAATGGCTGGTGGTTGATCCCGACCTCCGAGGTGACGCTCACCTATTCGGTATCGGGCGATATACTGGACGAAGCCGCCCTGCCCATTCGCATGACCGCCCACACGGTTTGCTTCCGGTCCGAGGCAGGTAGCGCCGGTAAGGATACCGCGGGAATGTTGCGCCAGCACCAGTTCGAGAAGGTCGAGATGGTGTCGGTCACCCATCCTGAGAAATCGGATGAGGAACAGAAGCGCATGTTGCGCTGTGCCGAGGATTTGCTGGAACAACTCGGCATCCCCTACCGCACCGTCGTTCTATGCACCGGCGATATGGGCTTTGGCGCGCGCCGTACCTTCGACATCGAGGCATGGCTGCCAGGGCAGAACACTTATCGCGAAATCAGTTCTGTTTCGACCACCGGTGATTTTCAGGCACGCCGCATGAATGCGCGTTTCCGTCCCGAAGGTGGTGGCAAACCCGAATATGTTCATACGCTGAACGGCTCGGGTTTGGCTGTTGGGCGTTGCCTGATCGCGGTGCTGGAGAACGGTCAGAACGCAGATGGTACGGTCACCCTGCCTGAGGTTCTGGCACCCTATCTGGGTGGTAAGATGACTCTGCAGACCAACGGCACTCTGGCATAAGAAAACCGGCACTCAACAGGTGCCGGTCAACCAAAGCGAGGCGGAGAAGGTATTACTTCTTCGCCTTTTTCTTATCCTTGGATTTACCGGATTTCTTGTCGGACTTCTTCTTGTTCGGTTTTTTCTTGTCGGCTTTCTTCTTGTCAGCCTTCTTCTTACCGTCGCCTTTGGGCTTTTTGTCCTTTTTGGCTTTCTCTTTGAGCTTTTCCTTAGCCTTGGAGAAAACAGCCTCCATCTCGGATTTCTTCCGGGCGGCTTTCTCGGCTTTAACCTTGGCTTTTGCCTTCTTCTTTGCCTTGGCCTCCGCCGCCGCCTGCTCTGCCGCAGCGCGCTCTTCTGCCGCTTTACGCGTCGTTTCGGCCTTGCGTTCGGCTTCGGCTTTTTTGGCTGCTGCGGTGCTGCGCGCAGGTGCCCGACGCGCCGGAGGCTTCCGGTTTGGCGCGCGACGCGCGGGAGCCTTGGTCTGGGTCGATTTGGCAACCGCCTCTTTTGCAGCAGCAATCAGGATTGCGGCTCGCGCTGCACCGATACGCGGCACTTTTACCAAATCCTCGGGCGCGGCCTTCGCCACAGCCTCGGCTGTTTTAAAGCCGTTTGCATTCAGCGCCTGTGCCAGCGCCTGTCCCACGCCGCGCACATCGGTAACTGCAGTCATCGCGGATCCTTTCCTGTCATCCCTCACACATGTATATACACGGCCTATACACACAGACAAGAGCTGCGCACCCGCCAATCAACTGGTCTGCGCCACCCTTTGCTCTTGCGACCGCTTTGGAAACGGGACGAGACGCTTGGCCTCTTCATCCCATAGCTTGAGGTTCAGCGCAGCCACCGCTTCGGGAAATTTGATCCGGCGCGGAGTAAACTCCGGCGGCAGGCTATAGTGGCATGCACGCAGCCGATAGGACGGAATACGCGCGTTGAAATGGTGGATGTCATGCAATGTGATGCAAGCCACCGCATTGTCAAACCACCATCCGAAATCCAACGCTGACGATCCCTGAAGCGCCGCAATCTTCGGATCCAGATCAGGGCGGCGATCCCAATAGGTGTCTTCGAAGTTATGCTGCAAATACACCAGAAACACGCCCAGCATCCCGCCCAGCAGCGAGAATACCAGCCAGACCAGAATGCCCGTGGTACCAGCGATCAGATAGAGCAGCCCCAGAAACACGACGATCGAAAGGTTGTGCAGCACCACACCCATGACACCGAACCGGACAGTGTTCTTGGGCCAGCGATAGCGGATGAAATAAGTAAACAGCGCACCCACAGGAACCAGAATGAAGGGATTGCGATAAAGCCTGTAGAACAGACGCTTTTTCCAACCCGCCTCATTCCATTCGCGCAGTGTCATGGTGTGAATTTCACCGGTCTCGCGATGTTCGAGATTACCGATACCGGCATGGTGCAGATTGTGGTTCTGTTTCATCACCTCAAAAGGCGCAAAGGTAAACGGTGACAATCCGTGACCTGCCCATTCGTTCTGCTCGCGCGTTTCAAACAGCGAGTGATGCCCGCAATCATGCTGCAGTACGTAGAGACGCACGGCTGAAAAGGCAAAAACGATCCCGGCCGGGATCATGATATACCAGCTGTCGACATAGATGATCGCCAGTGTCAGCGATGCGAAATAGACAGCAAATGTTCCGAAATAGCTGAGCGCGGCAAGCCGATTATCCTGTACCGCGTATTGTCTAGTATATTCCCTCAGATCCATCGCGCCCGCTCCCCAGGGTGGTCCGGTTATTACCTGTTGCAAAATTATGTGCGGAAAACCCGCAGACAAGCTGCGCGCGAAAACAAATGCACGCTACTGAATGCTAGCGCGCAAAAAAGGGGCTGTCACGCCCCCTCGCTGAAAACGCTGAAAATTAGCGCAGTTACGCCCGTCCCTTGAGATGCTTCGCCAGCGCACCGGCGTTTTTCTTACGCCGTCCTTTATAGGGGTTCTTGTCCCCCTGACCGCGCAAGGTCAGCCGGATCGGCGTGCCCGGCATGTCGAAATCCTCGCGCAGACCGTTGACCAGATAGCGGTTGTAGCTTTCGGGCATCTTGTCAGGATGCGAGCACATGACGACAAACCCCGGCGGGCGGGTCTTGGCCTGTGTCATATAGCGCAGCTTGATCCGGCGGCCCTGCGGTGCTGGCGGCGGATGCTGCTCCAGCATGGCCGTCAGCCAGCGGTTCAGTGCAGCCGTCGGCACGCGACGGTTCCATACGTCATGGGCGCGTAGGATGGCGGCGCGCAGACGCTCCAGCCCGCGTCCGGTTTTGGCCGAAACAGTGATCAGCGGTGCGCCACGCAACTGTGGCAAAAGGCGTTCGAAGGATTCCTTGAGATCGCGCAGCTTTTCCTGCTTGTTGTCCTCGACGTCCCACTTGTTGACGGCGACAACTACGGCGCGCCCTTCACGCTCGGCCAGATCGGCGATACGCAGGTCTTGCTGTTCGAACGGGATAGCCGCATCCAACAAGACCACGACAACCTCGGCAAACTTGACCGCACGCAGACCGTCCGAGACCGAGAGCTTCTCAAGCTTCTGCTGCACCTTGGCTTTCTTGCGCATCCCGGCGGTATCAAAGATCCGCATCGGGGTGCTGTCCCCATCCGGCCCGCCCCAATCGATCCGCAGGCTGATCGCGTCGCGGGTGATCCCGGCCTCGGGACCGGTTAGCAGACGATCTTCACCAATGATCTTGTTGATCAGCGTGGATTTACCGGCATTCGGACGACCTACGACAGCCACCTGCAACGGCTTGGCAGCGGTGATCAAGGGCGCTTCGCCCTCGCCGTCTTCGTCCAGTTCGATATTGGTTTCCGGCGTCTCTTCTGCTTGCGCTTCCTCGGCGGCATCGGCCAGCGGCATCAACTGCGCATAAAGGTCCGTCATCCCCTCGCCATGCTCACCTGACAGGCGCACAGGCTCACCCAGTCCAAGGTTATAGGCCTCAAGCACGCCGGCATCCGCCGCGTTGCCTTCGGCTTTGTTGGCCGCAAGGATCACGTGTTTGGACCGTTTACGCAGGATTTCGGCGAACATCTCATCGGTTGGCGTCAGGCCCACGCGCGCGTCGATCATGAACAGGCAGACATCGGCCATGTCCACGGCGCGTTCGGTCAGGCGACGCATCCGGCCTTGCAGGCTGTCGTCGGTCGCGTCCTCAAGACCTGCCGTATCGATGACGGTAAAGCGCAGGTCACCCAGCCGCCCTTCGCCTTCGCGCAGGTCGCGCGTCACGCCGGGCTGGTCGTCGACCAAAGCCAGGCGTTTGCCCACGAGGCGATTGAACAGAGTGGATTTACCCACATTCGGGCGCCCCACGATGGCGAGGGTCAGCGACATGATACTCAACTTTCAAGACTCAAGATGCGCCCTTTAACGCATCTTGTCGTCAACGGAAAGCGTGCAATTCACCCTTGGTCGACACGACATAGAGCGTCTGACCCGCCACCACAGGCGCCGTCGTCGCCCCGCCGGGGACTTCGACCTGATGCAGCAGCGCACCGTCGACAGGATTGAAGAAGCGCAGGAAACCGTCATTCGAGGCTAAGACCAGCCGTCCCCCGGCCATGATCGGGCCGTAATGGGCAAAGATCGGTCCGCGGCGTCCCGGCCGGTCTTTGACAAAGCCCGGCAGGTCGATGGCCCAGACAATCGTACCGTCTGCAGCATTCAACCGCACCAATTGGCTGCGGTCGCTAATCAAAAAGACGCTGTTTCCAGCTGGCCAGACCGTGTCGACCGCCCCCTCAAGCGCGGTCCAGTTCCGCTCACCTGAATCGACATCGAACGAGACGGTACGGCCCGAGTGATTGCCGATCAGGATAGCATTGCCAGACACCATAGGCCCGGCGGTGACGTCCACGATCTGAGCAGCCGCTCGGCCACGGCGACCACCCGCTACTGAAGCGGTCCAACGCAGGATCCCCCCTCGGCGGAAGGTTGCCGCAATGTCACCGGACCCAAATGCAAAGACAGAAAATTCCGAGGCGATGACCGGCGCGGGTGCGCCCAGTACATTGCCGACGCTCGGGGTGCCATCGATCTGCCAGAGAATCCGACCATCCTTGGTGTTGACGGCCCAACCCGTCTCATCCCCGGCGACGAGATAGAGGATTCCGCCGCTGACCAACGGCGCGCCGCTACCAGTAGCGTTCAAGCGCTTTTGCCATTTCTGAGCACCGGTCTTGGCGTCCAGCGCGGTCAGCCGGCCAAAGCCGGATGAGACATACAGAACCCCGTCAGCATGGGCGAGCCCGCCTCCCGTGGCGTCGCCATCTTTCTCGGAAGGTGGGATAAGGTTCGTGGTCCAGGCCACTTGCCCTTGTGGGGTCACAGCCGAGACATTCGCGCCCGAATCGAGCGTATAAATCAAACCGCCTGCAACAACAGGATCAGCGGTGATCCGCTGTCTGCGACTGTCGCCGCTGCCAATATTGGCGGACCAAACCCGCTGTGGCGTCGTGCTGAGTGCGGCGTTTGTCGTGCGGAAGGCCGGGGTCCCCGGGCTTTGCGACCAGCTTGCATTGCGGCTTTGGGCCGGAAGGCTAATGGGCTTGGCTCCGCGCGTCTCAACCGTTTCATTGTCAAGGGCAGGACGGATATCTTCCCGTTCGCCCGGCAGGATCGTCTCGGGTTCCTGACAGGCGCTCAGTGCTGTCAGGGCAATCGCCGCGACGGGCAATCCAAGGCGTGAGAAGTAACGTGCTACCATGATCTTATGAACTCGTCTGTGAAATCCTGTTTCGCCGCCCGGGTCAGCCCTGTTGGGCCGCGACGGGCTCGGGCTTACCACCCAACGCCACGATCAGCTGCGCTGCACGCTGCTGCAGATCGATGCTGGCTTCGGCGTCCTGCCGCAGCGCTTGCAGCCGGTCCAGCGCCGCCTGCGTATTGCCGTCGGCCACATCGATCAGAGCAAGCTGCTCTTCCGCAAGCAGACGCAAAGGGGCACCGGGTGTTGCCAGCGCTTCGAATTGCTGGCGACGATCGGCAACCGGCAGAGTTTCCGTCTGTAGCAGCAACGCCTTGAAGCTCGCGATTGCGCGATAAATCTCGGGCAGATCGCCCTGTGTCGCAATTGCGTTCAGGCTGTTTACAGCATCCTGATCGGACCCGGCCTCGATTTGAGCCGCCGAGAGCAGCATGTTCAGCACCGCATCTCCGCCCACCGATTGCGTCTCGACCGCCTGCAGGCTGGTCGCCCGTTCGGCCGAGCCGTTTTCAGCAAGAGCCGTCAGAATCGCATCCCCCAACGCCTCGGCCTGACCCGCGTCGCGCGCCTTGCGGTACTCGTTGAACGCAGCCCCGCCGACAATGGCGATGACAGCGACAACACCGACCCAACCCCAGCGCCGCAAGAGCAGGAACATGCGATCACGGCGCACCTCTTCAGTGACCTCATCAATGAAACTGTCGGTATCGCTCATCCCTGCCCCCAGGCTTAGGTGTTCGGTTTTCTAGCGCCATGTCATACCCCGGCCTTTGGGCCAAGCCAAGTGTCCGAATTCACACAATTGCTCGGTTGTCCCCGGGACTTGCTAAAAAAAGTGAACCGAACTATTCAGTTCAGTATGGACAAGCCAAAGACCCGGCCCCATTTCAAGGCGTAAGCGCCGCAACCGGGTGGCCGATCAGATCTGGAGAATACACCGCATGCGTTTGATTTCATTCATCAACGCCGTATTGGTTATAGTCGCATTGTATTTCCTTGTTTTCGAACGCGACGCGCTGTTCGCGTTTGCTGGCCGTGGAGAAGAACAGACCGAAGCGCCAGTTGACGCCACGGAAACCGAACAAACACAGATCGCGGACGCGATTGGCGTCGTCGTATCACGCTCGACTGCGCGGGAAATTGGCAGTGCTGTTCAGCTGCGCGGACAGACTAAAGCCAACCGTCAGGTTGAGGTTCTTGCCGAGACCACCTCGACCGTTGTCTCCGAGCCCAAGCGCAAAGGGGCCTTTGTTGAGACGGGCGACTTGCTGTGTGAACTTGACCCGGGCACCCGCCCTGCAAGCCTCGCCGAAGCGAAGGCCGCCAAACTTGAGGCCGAAAGCCGTGTGCCCGAAGCTGAAGCGCGTCTGCAAGAATCCCACGCTCGTTTGGCCGAAGCCGAAATCAATCTGACCGCCGCGCGCAAATTGTCGGAAACCGGGTTTGGATCGGAAACCCGCCGCATCTCGAGCGAGGCCGAAATGAGCTCGGCCAAAGCAGGCATCAAAAGCGCCGAGGCTGGGCTGGAGGCTACCCAAGCCGGGATCGAAGCCGCAACCGCCGAAGTGGCCGCTGCGCACCGCGAGATGGACAGGCTCACCATCGAAGCCCCGTTCAAAGGACTGTTGGAAAGTGACACAGCCGAGCTTGGCAGCCTGATGCAGCCCGGTTCGCTGTGCGCGACCGTGATCCAGCTGGACCCGATCAAGCTGGTCGGTTTCGTGCCCGAGACCGAGGTAAACCGGATCATCGTCGGCTCGATGGCGTCGGCGCAGCTGGTCACCGGGTTGCAGGTCGAGGGGCGTGTGACTTTCCTCAGCCGCTCAGCCGATGAGACCACCCGGACATTTGAGGTAGAGATCACTGTTCCCAACCCGGAATTGCTGATCCGTGATGGCCAGACCGCAAACATTCAGATCGCAGCCGAAGGTGTCAAAGCGCATCTGCTGCCGCAGTCGGCATTGACCCTGAACAACGAAGGTCAGCTTGGCGTGCGAACCGTGATCGCCGATAATGTGGTCGACTTTGTGCCGATCCAACTGCTGCGCGACACCGCAGATGGCGTTTGGGTGGGTGGCCTGCCTGAAACCGCTGATATAATTGTAATCGGGCAGGAATTCGTCACCAGAGGCGTGACCGTTGCACCGACCTACAGGGAAGCATCGCAATGACGGGGATCGTCAGTTGGGCCGCAGGCCGGGCCAGGATGGTTCTGGCCTTTATCGCGATCTCGCTGGTTGTTGGCGGGTTCGCCTATGTGGGCCTGCCGAAAGAAGGTGAGCCGGATATCGACATCCCGATGCTGTTCGTATCGGTGCAGTTTCCGGGCATTTCAGCCGAGGACAGCGAAAGCCTGCTGATCAAGCCGATGGAAACCGAGATGGCCGATCTCGACGGGCTTGATACGATGACCGCCACTGCTGCCGAGAGCTATGCGGGCCTTCTATTGGAGTTCGAGTTCGGTTGGGACAAATCCGCCACCATCGCAGATGTGCGCGACGCCATGAACAGCGCACAGGCCGACTTCCCCGAGGGGGCCGAGCAATATACGATTACCGAGGTTAACTTCTCGGAATTCCCCATCGTCATCGTCAACCTGACGGGTCCCGTCCCTGAACGTACAATGGCACGCGTTGCCAAAGACCTGCAGGACGAGCTTGAGGCATTGGATGCTGTGCTTGAGGCCGGCATCGCCGGGAACCGTGACGAGATGCTTGAGGTCGTGATCGACCCATTGCGGCTGGAGGCTTATAACGTCACCGCCGCTGAACTGATCAGCGTGGTGCAGAACAACAACCAACTGATTGCCGCCGGTGAAGTTGAGACGGAACAAGGCACGTTTTCGGTCAAAATCCCCTCGTCCTTCAAAACTGCGCAGGACGTCTATGGCCTGCCGGTCAAGGTCAATGGCGACCGCGTGGTCACCCTGGGTGAGCTGGCCGAGATCAACTATACTTTTGAGGACCGCGCAGGCACGGCCCGGTTCAACGGAGAACCCACCGTCGCGCTGCAGGTGGTCAAGCGCAAGGGCTACAATCTGATCGACACGGTCGCGCTGATCAAAGCCACCGTCGCCGAGGCCCAGACCAAATGGCCGGCCGAGTTGCAGGCCGCTGTCGATGTCGGCACCTCGAACGACCAGAGCCGCATCGTCGATTCAATGGTGCGTCAACTTGAAGGCTCGGTTCTGACCGCCGTGGCACTGGTGATGATCGTGGTTCTTGCGTCGCTGGGGACGCGCGCCGCGTTGCTGGTGGGCTTTGCAATTCCGACGTCCTTCCTGCTGTGTTTTGCCTTTCTGGCGATGATCGGGGTCACAATCTCGAACATGGTGATGTTCGGTCTGATCCTCGCGGTGGGCATGCTGGTCGATGGTGCCATCGTCGTGGTGGAATACGCCGACAAGCGCATCAAAGAAGGCGTCGGTCCGATGCACGCCTATGT
The DNA here is from genome assembly GCF_056537765.1 of Ruegeria sp. C2. Classification (NCBI taxonomy): domain Bacteria; kingdom Pseudomonadati; phylum Pseudomonadota; class Alphaproteobacteria; order Rhodobacterales; family Roseobacteraceae; genus Ruegeria; species Ruegeria sp. C2. The sequence continues at coordinate 1,322,475 of NZ_JBQFRZ010000001.1, forward strand.
CGAGGCCGCGCAACGGATGTTCTGGCCGATTGTCTCGTCGACTGCCACGACCTTGTGCGCATTCCTGCCGATGCTGTTCTGGCCCGGAATTCCCGGCGAGTTCATGAAGATGCTGCCGATCACGCTGATCTTCGTCCTGTCCGCGTCGCTGATCGTGGCGCTGCTCTATCTTCCGGTCGTGGGCGGCGTATCGGGCCGGATGAGCCGCAGTTTCGAGCGCAGTTCCAACTGGCTGCGCGCACGCGCGCCTTGGTGGGTACGCGCGCTCTTGGTGCCGCCATCGCTCTATATGATCTTCCTCGGCGCGATGCAGATGCTGAACCCCGGTTATCTGTTGCCCGGCGGCGCGATTGCCGGGGCGCTGATGTTCCTCTTCGGTGCCTTTGCGGGTTCGGTCACGTTGAGCGCGGCCAAAATCCAGCGTGCGCCGGATGATCATGTGCACACAGCCAAGGAACACACCACCTTTGGTTATGTGGTCAGATTCCTGGTCGGCAATCCGATCATGCCAATCGTGTCGATTGCTGTGGTCGGTTTCGCCGTCATCAGCGTCATGACCGCCTTTGGAGAGAACAACCGCGGTGTCGAGTTCTTTGTCGAAAGCGAACCCGAACAGGCCACGGCCTATGTGCGGGCAAGGGGCAACCTGTCGCTGAGGGAAAAGGATGAAATGGTGATGGCCACCGAGGAGGTCATTGCAGCGCATCCTTCCGTTATCAACGTATTTGCCTTTGCGGGCGAAGGTGGTCTCAATCAGAACAACGGCGGCGCCGAAGCCCCCGCGGACACCATCGGCCGGGTTCAGTTCGAGCTTATTCCCTGGGAAGATCGCCCGAACAGTTCCGAGCAAATCACCGGTTGGTTCTGGGGGCCGATTGCTGGCTTGCTCGGTTTTGAAAAGGAAGTGGTCGCAGCAGAATATGACGGCAACTATGTTCTGGACGAACTGACGGCAGAACTGGCAACTCTTCCTGGCTTCATCGTTGATATTCAGGCGCTGGAACAGGGTCCTGCATCGGCCAAACCTGTCCACCTGCGCATCAAGGGCGACGGATGGGAAGAACTGACCACCTCCACTCTCGCCGCACGTGAGGCGTTCGAACAGACCCCCGGACTGATCAAGATCGAAGACACCCTGCCCCTGCCGGGTATTGACTGGCAGATCGACGTGGATGTCGCCAAGGCCGGTCGATTTGGTGCCGACGTCGCCACCGTTGGTGCGATGGTACAGCTTGTGACCCGCGGCATCCTGCTGGGTGAGATGCGCCCGGATTCGACTGATGAAGAGATCGAGATTCGCGTCCGCCTGCCCGATCAGGACCGGGTGCTGTCGACGCTTGATACACTCAAGGTCCGTACGCCGGACGGTCTGGTGCCACTGTCAAACTTCGTGACCCGCCAGCCGGTCGCTAAACTGGCCGAGATCAACCGCGTCGATCAGGAGCGGTATTATGATGTGAAAGCCGATGTTGAGCCGGGTCTGAGCAAGGTCGTGACCGATGGTCCGGATGGCAGCCAAGAGCGGCTGGCAGTGGTGCGTCCGCTGATCGAAGGTGCGACTCCTGACAATGCGGTCATTACGGGACCTGATGGCAGCGACTATGAGCTGGTGCAACTGACCGGTGCTGAGAATGTCGGTCAGTTGCGTGCAAGCATCGACGATGGCAGCGCCAGTTTTGCCCTGATCAACCCGAACGAGCGGATTGCGGTGCTGACAGAATGGCTGCAGACCGATCCGTTTGGTCGCACCATCTCTTGGGAATGGACCGGGGATCAGGAAGATCAGGCCGAAAGCCAGGCCTTCCTGTCCAGCGCATTCCTTGCCGCATTGGGTCTGATGTTCGTGATCCTGCTGGCCCAATTCAACTCGTTCTACAACTCGGTGTTGGTACTGTTGGCTGTTGTGCTTTCGACCACCGGTGTGCTGATCGGTATGATGGTGATGCAGCAGCCGTTCTCGATCATCATGACCGGGACAGGCATCGTGGCGCTGGCGGGGATCGTGGTGAACAACAATATTGTTCTGATCGATACCTATCAGGAATACAGCCGCTACATGCCCCGGATCGAGGCCATCGTCCGCACAGCCGAGGCACGCATTCGTCCCGTTCTGCTAACCACTCTGACCACCATGGCCGGTCTGACGCCGATGATGTTCGGGCTGTCGCTGGACTTCATCAATGGCGGCTATTCGATCGACAGTCCAACGGCGCTGTGGTGGAAGCAGTTGGCCACTGCGGTGGTGTTCGGTCTGGGCACCGCGACGGTGCTGACGCTGATCGTGACGCCCTCGCTGCTGGCGCTGCGGGTTTGGGTGACGACCTATGCGATCTGGGGCGGCAAGGCGCTGGCGCGGGCCACACAGGGACGCTCAGGCAAGATCGCGCAGGACATGGCCATTGGTCAAAGCGCGCGCGACATGCAGGCGTCCGAGATTGTGTGGAATGAGAGCGCCGCGACCGAGGTCAAACAGGACCCGGATCAACCGCCGGGACCACCGCTTAAAGCAGCTGAATAACACGATAAGGGCCGGTTCCACCGGCCCTTTTTCTTAGCCCTTCAGTCGTGACCAGGTCTGGTGTGCACAGACCAGATGCTCGCACCCTTTGACCTGCAGCGTATCGCCCTTCAGCGTCATCTGTGGCACCGCTTCGACATTGATCAACGGCACCCAGAACTCACCGCCGCCATATTTGCCGCCACCTTCGCTGGCGACATCCCAGAACAGTTTTTTACCGATATTCGGGGTCTGTACCTCTTTGCCTGACGGATCATAGGCCGACAGAATCTGACCGCAGAACTTGTCACCGCACGCGGTGATTTTGATGTGAGAGGTCAGGTCCTTACGATCCGGCTCGGTCTTCCAGACACCTACAATGGGGTCAGCAAGGGCGATCCCGGGCAACAGGATCAGGGCGGCGACCATTGGGGGGCTTAGGCTTTTGAGAAATCCAAACATAGCAAATCCTTCGCCTGTCAAAGCCTCATAATAGCATATCGAGCGCGCGGGATCAGGCCGCCTGCGCATCCGATTGCTGACGGCTCCAAAGCTGAGCATAGCGGCCTTCGCGCGCCAGCAATTCGTCATGGGTGCCCTGTTCGATGATCTCGCCGCGTTCCAGAACGACGATCCGGTCGGCCTCGGCAATAGTGCTGAGGCGATGGGCGATGGTGATCACCGTGCGCCCCTCGCCCGCGCGGGCCAGCGCATCCTTGATGTCCTGTTCGGTGTCGGTATCCAGCGCCGAGGTCGCCTCGTCCAGCAACAGGATCGGAGGGTTCTTGAGCAACGTTCGTGCAATGCCGACCCGCTGCTTCTCGCCCCCGGACAGTTTCAGACCACGCTCGCCCACCTTGGTGTCATAGCCCTCGGGCAGGCTGGCGATAAAATCATGGATCTGAGCCGCCTTGGCCGCCGCCTCGACATCCTCCTGCGACGCCCCTTCCCGGCCATAAGCGATGTTGTAGCGGATCGTATCGTTGAACAGCACTGTATCCTGCGGCACGACTCCGATAGACGCGTGCAGGCTGGGCTGACTGACATCACGCACATCCTGCCCGTCGATCTTCAACGCGCCGCCGGTGACATCGTAGAACCGGAACAGCAACCGCCCGATGGTAGATTTGCCTGACCCGGTCGCCCCCACGATGGCCACGGTCTGCCCCGCCGGGACTGTCAGGGACACACCCTTGAGAATTTCGCGGTCTGCCTCATAGCCAAAGCGCACATCTTCCAGAGTGACTTCGCCCCCATTGACTTTCAGGTTCGGCGCGCAAGGCTTATCGGTGACCTCGGCAGGTTGTTCGAGCAGGTCGAACATCTGCCCCATATCCACCAGCGACTGACGGATTTCGCGATAGACCGTGCCTAAAAAGTTCAGCGGCACGGTGATCTGGATCATATAGGCATTGACCATCACGAAATCGCCCACGGTCAGCTGACCGTTTTGCACACCGATTGCGGCAAGAACCATTACGCCAATCAGACCACAGGTGATCAGGAAGGACTGGCCAAAATTCAGGAAAGCCAGCGAATAGGCGGTCTTCAATGCCGCCTTGGCATAAGCCTTCATCGAAACGTCATAGCGTTCAGCTTCGCGTGTTTCAGCGTTGAAATACTTGACTGTTTCGAAGTTCAGAAGACTGTCGATGGCGCGCTGGTTGGCCTCGGTGTCCTGATCATTCATCTCGCGGCGCAGCTTTACGCGCCACTCGGTCACGGCGAAGGTGAACCAGATGTACAGTGCGATGGTCGCCGCCACTACGACCAGATACCAGACGTCGAACAGCCACATCAGGATAATGGCCACCAACAGCAATTCCAGTATCAGCGGCCCGATGGAGAACAGCAGGAACCGCAGCAGGAACTCGACACCCTTAACCCCGCGTTCGATGATCCGGCTCAGACCGCCGGTGCGTCGGGTGACGTGGTAGCGCATCGAAAGCTGATGGATATGCTGAAACGTTTCCAGCGCCAAAGCCCGCAGCGCCCGCTGACCCACCGGTGCAAACAGCGCGTCGCGCAACTGCTGAAAGCCCACCGTCATCATACGCGCGACGCCATAGGCCACCGTCAGCCCCACCGCCCCCAGCGCCAGCGGTGGAACACCTTCGCCCGCCAGACCGTCTACCGCGCCTTTGTAAAGGATCGGGGTATAGACCGCGATCAGCTTGGCCACCACCAGCATCACCAGCGCCAGAACCACCCGGCGCTTTACCCAGGCCTCGTCATCGGGCCAGAGATAGGGCGCGACCTTGCGGATCGTGCGCCAGCCGGAACGCTGTTCGTCGGCATCGACTTTCAGGGCTGAGGATCGTCTCATCACGTACCTTGACTGCGGTCAGAGAATGCGCCGGCCCGAACGGGCCGAGGCAGAGTGTTACTCGGGGATTGTGAAAATCTGCCCCGGATATATCAGGTCTGGATCGCGGATTGAATCGCGGTTTGCCTCGAACAGCCTGACGTAGAGGATACCGTCGCCAAACCGCTCACGCGAGATTGCCCAGAGTGTATCACCCTGTTGTACCGTGACAGACCGGATCGGAGGCGTCTCGCTCGGGGTCTCGCCCTGCTCGGTCTCTTCGGCGGCGCGTAAGACTTCGACGGGTTCGCGTTTGAACGGTGTTTCAAGCCGACTGACCACGGTACCATCGGGTGCGACTTCATCCACGCGCAAGGTGTAAACACCCGGATCAATGCCTTCGACTTCGCCACGCCACTGGCCGTCCGGCGCGGGTGGCAGGTCGGCGATCAGCCGGTTATCGAGATAAAGGCGCACGGCCGATCCATCCTGTGCGCGACCCGTCAGTTCCACGTCGCCGGTATCCGAGTAGCCGATCGTATCCAGAGCAATCTGCTTGGGCGGGACATCCGTAACGGTTGGAGGCTGAACGAGTTCGACGCCCTCTTCTCCGGACCGGATGACCGCGATCTGCTGATCTTGGCTTTCGGAGGTTTGCGATGCTTCCGCCTCAGGTTGCGGCTCTGGCGTCGCCTCAGCCTGCTCAGTCACATCCGTTTCGCCACTGGCAACGTCTGTCGTGTCTGCCTCAGCAGTCTCCGACGCGGGCGCTTCGGGTTCTGATTCCGTCACCGCCTCGGTGGTTTCCTCATTCGGTTCCTGTGCTTCCAGGGTCGTCTCGGCCTCGGCAACTTCAACGCTTGGCTCTTCAACGGAAGGAGTGGTTTCCTCAGGCGCAGGTGGCTTCGGCAATGCCGCAATCAGATAGTCATCCGACCGCACGGGTTCACCATCACCCTGTACTTCCAGCACCAGCCCACGCGCAGCATCTGCAAACGGGATCGTAACAAACTCGGCAAATTGACCACTGTTATCCACGACAAAGCTGTGCACGGTCTCTCCGTCCAGCAGCACGATGATCTCGCCCCCCGGTTCGGCATTGCCTGACAGAACGGCGTTGCCGTCGGGTTCGACAAAAATCTGATCCAGAACAGGCGCCTGCACGGCGGGGGCTGCGACCTCTTCGTTTTCTGGCTCCGCCTCAACCGTTTCGGATGGCGTCTCTTCGATCGGCCCGGCTTCGGGCTCTGGCGTGGCCTCAGCCGTCTCTTCGTCTGGCTGAGCCACCTCGGCCACCTCAGGCGTCTGTGGCTCTGGCGCTGTGCCGAAGATACCCGACAAGTACAATCCGCCAGCGGCGATCACTGCAACAATCCCGGCAACCAGCCCCCAGATGAAGGTGCCCGAGCTTCCGCTTCCCGAATTGGCGTTCATTCTTTTCCTTTCACTCCGTCGCGTAAATGCTTTGACAGCCAAGCATTCCGACAGACGGTTGAGCCAACCTATCAATCCCGCTATCAGGGGTCAAAACCCCGAACACAAGAGCAGAGAGACCGACCCATGTCCCAGAAATCCGTGTGTGTGTATTGCGGGTCACGCAATGGTGCGAGTCCGGCCTATTCCGAGGCGGCCCGGTCGTTCGGCACCCTGCTGGCCAAAGAAGGCTGGCGTCTGGTCTACGGCGCAGGAGATGTGGGGCTGATGGGTGAGGTTGCGCGTGCTGCACAAACCGCCGGAGGAGACACGTTCGGCGTCATCCCTGTCCACCTGTTGCAGCGCGAAGTTGGCAAAACCGATCTGACGCGATTTGTGGTCACCGAGACCATGCACGAGCGCAAGAAGGTCATGATCATGAACGCCGACGCCGTAATCGTGCTGCCCGGCGGCCCCGGGTCGCTGGATGAACTGTTCGAGGCGCTCACATGGCGGCAGCTGGGTCTGCATGACAAACCCATTCTGGTGCTGAATGTCGACGGGTACTGGGATGCGCTGCATTCGCTGCTGGATCAGGTGATTGATCAGGGCTTCGCAGATGCGTCATTGGCCGAGTTTATCACTTGGGTCGAAACGCCTGATGAGGCCATCGCCCGGCTGCGTGACTTTCTGATCTAACAGGACAAGCAATCGGGCGGTAATAACCGCCCGTGCCTTCGCTTGATGATCAGGCGGGCTTTGCAAGCCGCGACTTGAGGATGCGTTCGACTTTGTGCAGCGGATGGTTGGTCAAAGTCTTGTCCACCTCGGCCACCACTTTCGCCAATACTTCGCTATGCAACCTGCGCCGCAACAGGCCCAGCACATGGGGACTGGCGACCAGAACCAACCGCTTATAGGCCCCCTTCAGCCCCTTCCGGTTCAGCAGATTGGCCACGTCCTGAACAAACAGGGATTTAGCGTGAGCCTTCCAGGTATCCTCTTCCACGGCGGATTTCTGGTTAGGGCCGGTATCGGACCTGCGCCCTGCCCTGTCGGAGGGTTTTGCCGGGGTCACCTCCTGCTCCTCAACGGATACGACAACAAGATTGGGGTCCTGCGCGTCGGTGATGTTCTCCATCACCAGAGCCTTTTCCCCATCAGCAATGATAACCCATGTTCCCTGTTCAAGTGCGGCCATTATAGTCTCCTGCAAAGATTGACGTGGCTTTCCCCGTCCCTCGGGCACAGCTTATCTATCGCACGATCTAGATGTTTCCGCGCGCTGCGTGATCAGTCCTGAATGTATTGGCGGTTCTCTCCCTCCGCATACTATAGCTAGGGGTTGTGCGGGCCGGTACAATAGGTCTTGGGTCGAAAGTTGACGTATCGGCAGGTTTTCTCTCGCGGCTGCGTCGCCGAGTTGGATCAGCACGTTCGCATGACACAATCTGTAGAGTCAGCCAAGCGGGCTTACTGGCAGTTCGTCTAATCGCTCAGGCTTTTGAGTACTCGTTGGTAGAACGCGCCTTGTGCATCCGCATCAGCAGGTCCTGCGACCCATTCCCGATCCAAGTTCAGTGCCCCGGCGGGTACGATTTGCTGCACGATCTCGGACGGAGTGGTTTCGTCGGTCGTTCCATTCTTCCAGTCGTGAAAGGCTGATGAGTATCGAACGACCGCTCCGCTTGTCGGCAAATCGAGCAGCCCACCCTCAGCAAAGAACTTCAACCCATCACCCATTTCTTCCCCGATGAGTTTGAGCCTATCTCTCACACGACATTTAAGGATGGCTACAAACACGATCGCTGCGGAAAACGTGAATTTATCGACAAGCACAACAACCTGACTGCCTGCGTTTTCCGAGATGGCGTCGATCAATGGCATCGTTGGAAGGAAGTCGCCACCAGTGTTTCCACGAATGTCAATCAAGAGCGTTTTGTCTGGCCAGGCGCGTACATGTTCTGCTGCACCCGAGATAGCTTTCGGCAGCGCACTTTCGTCTGGATCAAAGAAACTTGGCAACACTATTGAAAGCCCCAGTCCCTGCCAGTCCTCAATCTCTACAAATCTCTTAGGTTTCCAGGCCGGATCAACCTTGCCGTGTTCGTTTCTCGGGTAGAGCGTTGATGCAGGAACGGTATATCCATTCTCCACTTTGAAACCGGTTATCCGCCCATTCCCGTCTTGCACGCGATACTCGGTCGTATCGTCTTTTGAAGAAAACCCCAGATGAGCCAGAGCATACGGCCAAGCCAGAAGAATTGATCCGATGACCCGTTTTCTTTGACTCGTTCCCGCCAGAAACTCATTTGAGGCGGCTTCGATTTGGCTCAATGCTGCGCCGTTGACTGCAATCAACTCGCCTCGCGGCGCAGTTACCCTTGGTGCCGCCCCTATGAGTTGCACCGAACGCCCCACGCTCACGAACCTCAGCGGGAGCACCGAGATCGCATCATTCGGGATCAGCCGTGTGTGCCCATTGTTGGGAAGTGCCAATAGGCGCATCGCGGAAATCAGAAAGGCCTCTTTTGAGCCTTCCAAAGCGTATCGTCTGCAATCACTAATGCAGCTGTCTATCACGGCTTTCTCGATCCGCCGAAAACTGGGATCGGTTGGCAAGGCAGTTTCTAGAATTTGCTTCAGGTCTTCCGTCAGCGACATGGCTCACAGTGGGCGCAGCCGCTCGTCAATGTCTAGATTAAGCTCAGAACTGTCATTTGACGCCGTTTGCGAAGCACTACCACGGTAATAGAAACACCCATATAAAACGAAAGGCCCACCAGCGTCACCGCCAGCAGGCCACTTTAGATCCCGTTTGGATCAAATCACATCCGCGATGCGACGTTTTCCCAGTTCACCAGATTGTCGAGGAAGTTCGACAGGTAAGCAGGACGCTTGTTACGGAAATCGATGTAGTAGGAATGCTCCCACACGTCGCAACCCAACAGCGCGGTCTGACCAAAGCACAGCGGGTTCACGCCGTTCTCGGTCTTGGTTACGGCCAGCGAGCCATCCGAGTTCTTGACCAGCCACGCCCAGCCCGAGCCGAACTGACCGGCACCAGCGGCGCTGAACTGCGACTTGAACTCGTCAACCGAACCGAAGCTTTCGGTCAGAGCCTTCTCCAGCTCGCCGGGCATCGCGTTACCGTCAGGGCCCATCATCTCCCAGAACTGGTTGTGGTTCCACAGCTGGCTGATGTTGTTGAAGATACCGTTCTGAGCGACGGCGTTCGCGTCGTAGGTGCCAACGATGATCTCTTCCAGCGACTTGCCGTCCCACTCAGTGCCCGCAATCAGCTTGTTGCCGTTATCGACATAGGCCTTGTGGTGCAGGTCGTGGTGATATTCCAGCGTTTCTGCGGACATACCCTTGGCTGCCAGCGCGTCATGTGCATAAGGAAGATCAGGAAGTTCAAAAGCCATCTCGGCCCCCTGTTGAAATGAATGTTGCGGTTTCCAAAGGTTACATGCTTTGGCAAATGCCGCAGGTCAAGAGCTGAGACAAGAAAACCCGGAGGCCCGCGATGCTGACACAGGCGCGCAAGATGTTCTACCGCGCCCGCGGATACTATGCGGGAAGTCTGAATGGTGAGGCATTCCGGCTGGATCCCTACCACTCAAAATTCTGGCGCAAGGCATCGGCTGGCAATTGGGAGCCTGAAACATTTGCGGTTTTGGACAAGTTCCTGTCGCCCGACAGCGACTATCTGGATATTGGCGCATGGATTGGTCCAACGGTTCTATACGGTGCCCGGAGGGCGAGACACGTCTGGTGCTTTGAACCAGATCCCACCGCGTTCCGGTATCTTGCCTGGAATCTGGACCTGAACGACATCCGCAACGTCTCGGCCTTCGGCGTCGCCTTATCCGATCAGTTCGGCGTCGCCCGCATGGCCTCGGTTCGAGGAGAGCCCGGCGATTCCACCAGTTCGCTGCTGCATGACGGTACGCATGGCAGCGACGCCCTGACAATTGCATGGGATCAGTTCGAGGCGGCAAATAATCTGTCGAACGTATCGCTGGTCAAAATGGATATCGAAGGGGCCGAGTTCTTTGTGCTGCCGACTTTGTTGTCCTGGTTAAAAACGCAACGACCGACATTGTTTCTATCTCTTCATTCACCACTGCTGACCGAGGAGGACCGGTGGGCAAAGACCGGCGACTTGCTCGCGAGCCTATCCTTTTATAATGGAATCCACGATGAAACAGGGCGTCCAATTGACGTTCAATGTCTTCTTGAACCGCAAGAATTAGCGCGCTACCGCACGATCAAGTTCAGCGACTAGAATGCGACAAAATGAATTCCCGCAATAATTGTTTTTTTCTTGCAACTGTGACTGCGGCTTGTTTCGTTTCGCCCACGAAAGAGTAGCAAGGAAAACGACTTATGAAGTTTCTTTCAACAGCAATTGCCGTATTCGTTCTGTCCACGCAAACCACTTGGGCGGAGCCCATCGAATACAAATGTGACATTACAAAACCCGACAGCCACGGTTGGATCGCACCAGAATATTACTTCCAGATAGATGCCGAAACGGGCGAGGCCCAAGTCGTCAGCAGACATCACGACTGGACCAAGGCCAAACTCAAAGTGAAACAGGCTAGTAAGTATCGACTACTTTGGAACGTCACCCTTCCATCGAGTGAAGGACCGAACCTTCGTATGAAGTATCAGGCCAATCTAGATGCGGCGAACAGCACGGCTCGAGTTCGTACCAGTTTTACAAATGTGAATGCAGCAAACAAACCTTTTGGCACCGGCGTTTGTAAAGTTGTAAATTAGCATGATTGCCCCGGTAGGTCCGGGGCAATCGCAGTAGACAGCTTAACGACTAGTAAACCCCAACCTCGCTGCCGGGCTGCGCTGCAACCTTCAGCAGCTTGAACACATAGTCAGCCGCTGATCGGAAACAGACAATCCGCAGGGTCTCGGCGTCGTCCATCCAGAAGGCACCAGCCACCTGCGCGAGGCGCGAACGGCGGATCTGGCCCGGTTGGAACGCCGCAAGAGACAGGTCGACCGGAGCAACCTTGCCCAGAACTTCGCGCGCTTTGCTGCCCGAGACCGTAAACACCGCACGGGCATCCGAGACATTGACGGCCAGCGCATGCGTACCGCCAAGCGCGTTGGTCATCGCGGCCAGTTTGGCCTCCACCTCGGCATAGGGCACAAGCACCAACAGCTCGTCGGTGGACATCCAACACACGCCGGTATCGCCCTCGACCAGAGCCTCTCGCTGACCGGGCACTTTCTTGCCCGTGGCGTCCTTGACGGTTTTGGCCAGAACCTTGTCGGACAGGTCTCCGCGCAGGGTTATCATGCCCTGCAGGCCGCATTCCTCGACCTTGGCGATACCGTCATAGCTGGCGTGGTTCAGTGCGCTGATGGGTTCAGACATTCTGCTTCTCCCCGTCTTTGTCATAGAAGATCGGGTCCACGATCTTGGCTTTGTAGATTTTGCCATCCGTTCCCGGGAATTCGACAATCTCACCCATACGATCCGGGCCATGCTTGACCAGCCCCATGGCGATGCCTTTACCCAGATTGGCCGAGTAATAAGTCGAGGTCACCCGTCCGATCATGTTGCGCTGACCGTTGGCATTGACGCCCTCGCCCACCGCATAGGCACCGTCGGGCAGAACCGATCCATCCACAGTCTCCAAACCGACCAGTTTCCAGCGTTCAGGATCAGCCATATGGCTACGCGAATGGGCCCGCTTGCCGAGGTAGTCCTCTTTCTTTTTCGACAGCGCCCAATGCAGCCCCAGATCCTGCGGGATCACGGTGCCGTCGGTCTCGTCGCCGATCATGATAAAGCCCTTCTCGGCCCGCAGGATGTGCAGACATTCGGTGCCGTAAGGCATTACGCCGAACTCTTTGCCTGCGTCCATCAAAGCATCCCAGAACGCCTGCCCCTGAGAGGCAGGAACAGCGATTTCATAGGACAGCTCACCCGAGAACGAGATGCGATAGGCTCGCGCGTCGAATTCGCCGATCTTGCCATCGCGCCACTCCATGAACGGCAACGCCTCTTTCGACAGATCCATGCCGCCCAGTTTCTCCAGCATCTTGCGGGCATTGGGGCCAACCACCGCGACCTGAGCATATTGCTCGGTGACGTTGGCGACGTAGACTTTCCAGTCCCACCATTCGGTTTGCAGCCATTCTTCCATGTGACCATGGATACGCTCGGCCCCACCGGTGGTGGTGTGGCACAGCCATGTATCTTCGTCGATGCGGGCAACAACGCCGTCATCGATCAGGAAGCCGTTCTCGGAACACATCAGGCCATAGCGGCATTTGCCGACCTTCAGCGTGGACATCATGTTGGTGTACATCATGTCGAGGAACTTACCGGCATCGGGACCTTTGACGATCAGTTTACCCAGTGTCGACGCATCCAGCAGACCGAGGTTTTCGCGGGTGTTCTTGACCTCACGGTTCACCGCGTCATGCACGGATTCACCGGGACGGACGTAGGCGTATGTACGGCGCCAATGGCCGACCGGTTCCCAATCAGCACCATTCTTATCATGCCAGTTGTGCATCGGGGTTTGACGGATCGGCTGGAACACCTCACCACGCGCCTCACCGCCAATCGACGCCATCGAAATGGGCGTGTAAGGCGGACGGAAGGTGGTGGTGCCGACCTTCGGAATCTCTGAATCCAGTGCGTCAGCGAGGATCGCCAGTCCATTGATATTGCTCAATTTACCCTGATCCGTCGCCATGCCGAGCGTTGTGTAACGCTTGGTGTGTTCGACGCTTTCATAGCCTTCGCGCGCGGCAAGCTGAACGTCCGAAACTTTCACGTCGTTCTGGAAGTCCAGCCACGATTTCATGCGCAGGCCAATCTCGGCATTCGAGGGCATCAGCCAGACGGCTGCCATCGGGGCTTCGGCCGTGGTTTCGCCAACCGGCGCTTTGGTGCGCTTCGCGCTGAACCCGGCTGCCTTGGCTGCCGCTTTACCCGCCGCATCCGCATCGGTCAGAACTTCGCCCAAAGCCAGCGGACCGTTCGAGGCTCCAGCGGCGAGCACGAAGCCTTCGCCATCGGCACCCAGCGGAGGACGCGATGGGTCGGGGCGGAAATGCGCGTTGGCCTCGTCCCAGATCAGCTTGCCACCGCAATGCGACCACATATGCACGACCGGGGACCAGCCGCCCGACATGGCGACCGCGTCACATTCGACCTCTTCCCGAGCGCCGCCAATCCCCTCTTGATTACAGATCGCAACCTTCTTGACGCGCTTGCCACCTTTGACCTTCGCGATCGCCTTGCCGGGATCAACACGGATACCCAGCTGACGCGCCTCTTCGGCCAAGGGTCCAGCCGTGTCGCGCGCATCAACCACACGCAGGACATCCACGCCCGCCTGTTTTAGGATGATCGCGGTCCGGTAAGCGTCGTCATTATTGGTAGCAATGATGACGCGATCACCCGGGGTGACGCCCCAGTTGACGACATAGTCGCGCATAGCCGACGCCAGCATGACGCCCGGCACATCGTTGCCCGCAAATGACAGCGGACGCTCGATGGCACCAGTCGCGGTCACGACCTGTTTCGCACGAATGCGCCACAGACGATGACGTGGGCCTTGCGTACCCGGTTTGTGGTCTGTCAGGCGCTCATACCCAAGCACGTAGCCATGGTCATAGACCCCCGCGCCCATGCAGCGATTGCGCATGATCACGTTGTCCATTGTTTCGAGTTCGGAAACCAATTGTTCCACGAACTTATCCACAGGCTCACCGTTGATGGTTCCGCCATCAACCGGAGCGCGACCGCCCCAGTGCGCGGTCTGCTCGATCAGCATCACCTTGGCACCGGACTGGGCCGCCACCTTGGCGGCCTGCAAACCTGCGACACCACCACCAATCACCAGAACATCAGTAAAGTGGTAAAAATGCTCATAGGTGTCCGCATCTTGGTTGTCCTTGTCCGGCGCTTTGCCCAGACCTGCGGACTGACGGATAAACGGCTCGTAGACATGCTTCCAGAATGGCTTCGGATGAATGAACATCTTGTAGTAGAAGCCAGCTGGCAGGAAACGCGACAGATGAGTGTTGATTGACCCGATGTCGAATTCCAGGTTCGGCCAGTGGTTCTGCGACACGGACGTCAGGCCGTTGAACAACTCGGTCATGGTGGCGCGCTGGTTCGGCTCGAACCGGTTGCCCTCACCGAGACCGACCAGAGCGTTCGGCTCTTCCGCACCGCTGGCGACAACGCCGCGCGGGCGGTGGTACTTGAACGAACGGCCCATCATCATCTGATCATTGGCCAACAGGGCAGACGCGAGCGTGTCACCCTCGAAGCCCTGCATAGAGGTGCCGTTGAAGGTGAAAGAAACCTTTTTAGACCGATCGATCAGGCGGCCTTGTTTTGCGAGACGGGTGCTCATGATGCGGACCTTTCGCAGGCGGTATTACGGATGGCTGTGCGGATCATTCGTATTCTCTCCACGTCCAGCCGGGACGTTTGGCGGTGATGGCGTCCTTGATCTCTTGCGGCGGTTCGGTGGTCTGCGCCGGATAGGTGCCAAAGACCTCAAGCGTGTTCGTGCAGCGCGCGGCGTGGAACCACTTGCCGCATCCATTGGCATGGCGCCAGCGTTCGAAATGGACGCCTTTTGGGTTTTCGCGCATGAACAGATAGTCGTGGAACTCATCGTCTGACGAGCCCGGGCCATAACGCTTCAGATGCGCTTCGCCACCTGCGGCCAGCTCAGTTTCTTCGGCATCGACGCCGCAATAGGGGCAATTCAGGATCAGCATGAGGCTACTCCTCGCTTGAAATCTCTCGACCACACGCCCACGTTGAGAGTATGGATATTTTGACCATTGTTTTGACCATTGTCGGCACGCTTGTCGTGTTTGGGTTGATCGCCGTTTTCGTTTTCCGATCTGAGGAAAAGAAGGCCATCAAGCCGCGTTCCGAAAGCCCAAATAGCTCGGACACCATTCACGGGTCTCACTTCGGCGACTGACATCAGTGCGCCACCCCGGCCGCGACGCTTTCGTCGATGAAACGGCCCTCTTTGAAGCGGTCCAGCGAGAAGGCTTCGGTCAGCGGCGAATGACCCGTAGCCATCAGCTGTGCCATGCCCCAACCCGACCCCGGAATGGCCTTGAAACCACCGGTGCCCCAACCCGCATTGATAAAGCAGCCTTGCAGCGGTGTTTTCGACAGAATGGGCGAACGGTCGCCCGTCATATCCACAATCCCACCCCACTGGCGCAGCATTTTCAGACGCGAGATCATCGGAAAGGTTTCGACCAATGCGCGGACGGTTTCCTCGATGTGATGGAACGAGCCCCGCTGGGTGTAGTTGTTAAACCCGTCCGTACCGCCGCCGATCACCATCTCTCCCTTATCGGACTGAGACATATAGCCGTGAACGGTATTGGCCATCACGACCACATCCATGCAGGGTTTGATCGGCTCAGAGACCAGCGCCTGCAGCGCAACGGCTTCCAGCGGCAGACGGAAGCCAGCCATCTCGGCCAACTGACCCGAGTGTCCAGCTACTACAACGCCCAGCTTGTCACAGTCGATGGCCCCTTTTGTGGTGTCGACCCCAACAACACGACCGTTCTCGGACCGTACGCCAGTGACTTCGCATTTCTGGATGATGTCCATGCCCATGGCTGAACAGGCGCGGGCATAGCCCCATGCCACGGCATCGTGGCGTGCTGTGCCGCCGCGTTCCTGCCAGAGCCCGCCCAGAACCGGATAGCGCGGGCCTTCTAGGTTGATGATCGGCACCAGTTCCTTGACGCGCTCGGGACCGATCCACTCGGTTTTCACACCCTGCAGTGCGTTCGCATGCGCTGTACGCTGATAACCGCGAATCTCGTGTTGGGTCTGCGCCAGCATGATCACGCCGCGTGGGCTGAACATGACGTTATAGTTCAGCTCCTGGCTCAGATCTTCATACAGGCTACGCGCCTTTTCGTAGATCGCCGCAGACGGGTCCTGCAGATAGTTCGATCGGATGATGGTCGTGTTCCGACCGGTGTTACCGCCGCCCAGCCAGCCTTTCTCGATCACGGCAACATTCTGGATGCCGTAGTTCTTGCCCAGGTAATAGGCCGTCGCCAGGCCATGCCCGCCGGCACCAACGATGATGACGTCATAACGCTTCTTCGGCTCGGGCGAACGCCAGGCGCGTTCCCACCCGGTGTGATAGCGCAGCGCTTCACGCGCCACAGCAAAGGCTGAGTAGTGTTTCATAAGCGAATCCATCCGGTTCGGTGATTGGGCGCAGATATGCCGTGCCCGGACAGTTTACCCACGCCGCACAACGTCGCAATAATGCACTATTGCGACATGAGCGCACCTCGCGGCCATTTGTCCCTTTTGTCTGCGGGCTCAGAGGTCTAAATCAGGGCAACATTTTCGGAGGGACCATGCCGTTCTGGGTTCTCATATTCCTCATCGCCCTGCTGATCGCCGGATTTCTGGGGTTCGCTCTGTTGCGCGGCCGCCGTTTGGAAGAGCCGGCAGCTGCCTATGACCTCAGGGTGTACCGCGAACAGCTTGCGGGCGTTGATCGGGATTTGGCGCGTGGCGTGATCGCTGACGCAGACGCCGAACGCGTGCGCACCGAAATCTCACGCCGCATTCTGGCCGCGGATACACAGATGCGGGGCGAGGCCTCGGCTGCGGGGCCATCGCGCGCAGTTTCCGTCATCGCCTTGATCTTGATAGCAATCATACTGGTGGGTGGCGCATTGGCGATGTATCGCCAGATGGGGGCTGCAGGTTTTCCTGACATGCCGTTGACCGCCCGATTGGAGATGGCCGACGATCTGCGCACCAACCGTCTCAGTCAGCTTGAATCCGAAGAATTGGCACCGCCGGTTCAGGTGCCTCCACTGGAAGAAAACTATGCCACCTTGCTGAACCGCCTGCGTGAAACTGTGGCCGAGCGCTCGGATGATCTGCAAGGGCATATCCTTCTGGCGCAGCACGAAACCAACGCCGGAAATTTCAAGGCAGGCTACGAAGCGCAAACACGAGTCATTGAGCTGTCTGGCGCGAACGCCCCGGCCGAAGCTTATTCTGATCTGGCTGAAATGATGATTCTGGCTGCCGGAGGATATGTCTCTCCCGAAGCCGAAAGCGCATTGCGGCAGGCGCTGGAGCGTGACCCGACCCTCGGTCCGGCCCGGTACTACTGGGGTCAGATGCTGGCGCAAACCGGGCGGCCTGACATGGCCTATCGTGTTTGGGTTGAAACCTTGAACGACGCCCCGGCTGGCGCACCATGGGCAAGTGCGATCCGCGCACAGATCGATGAACTGGCCTTCCGCGCAGGGGTGTTCAACGCGCCCGACTTTTCCGCAGCACCCGGCCCCAATCAGGACGACGTAAGTGCTGCCGCCGAGATGTCGCCGGAAGAACGACAGGAGATGATACGGGGCATGGTCGATGGCCTGTCGGATCGTCTGGCGACCGAAGGCGGAACGCCTGAAGAATGGGCACGCCTGATTGCCGCTCTGGGTGTGTTGGGCGAGGGTCAGCGCGCCATAGACATCAGAAACGAGGCCATGGAGGTGTTCGCTGGCGACGCCGAGGCGCTGCAGATGATCGACGCTGCCGCGCTGCAAGCCGGAATCGCGCAATGATCCATGACGCGTTCGAAGATTTCGCCGCGTCTCTGACTCCGATGTCCGCCTTGATGGGGCTGGACCTGGGTGAGAAGACCATCGGCGTTGCCGTCTCGGACCGGATGCGTGGCGTGGCCACCCCGCTTGAGACGGTCCGGCGCAAAAAGTTCACACTGGATTCCGCACGGCTGATCGAAATCGTGACCGAGCGTGAGATCGGCGGAATCGTCCTCGGCTTGCCCCGCAATATGGATGGCAGCGAAGGACCCCGGTGCCAGTCCACCCGTGCATTTGCGCGAAATATGACCCGCCTGACGGACCTTCCCATCGGTTTCTGGGACGAACGTCTGAGCACCGTTGCCGCAGAAAAGGCCCTGCTTGAGGCGGATACGACACGAAAGCGTCGCGGACAGGTTATTGATCACGTCGCAGCTGGTTATATCTTGCAAGGGGCGCTGGATAGGTTGCGCTTTCTTTGACGGATAAGGAAACGCAGATGACAAACATGGTTTGGAAACGGGACGAGGTCGAAAGCCCTTGCATCCAGATCTGCGTTGTTCATCCGACCGAACGCATCTGCACCGGGTGTTATCGTACTATTGATGAGATCACCCGCTGGTCCAAGATGGACAGTTCCGAGCGTGCAGAAATCATGCAGGAATTGCCGGACCGCAAACCGCGTCTGGCAAAGCGCCGCGGCGGACGTGCCGCGCGGCTGAGCCGTGACTGATCACCTGCGTATTTCAGGTTGTTGCTTTTCTCGGGCTTTGTAGAACTCTGGCGTTGGCGACAGATCACGCTGAAACAGCTCCATAATCTCGGTCTTTTCCATCCGATTCCTGTCACTGATCTGCTGGGACAGATCGTGCCCCGACCGATTGCGCGGTGACGCGGACACGGAACTTCCGTCAAAAACACTGGAAAGCAACTTCTTCAAAAGCATCTTTTTCCTCCCACCGAGTCCAGACAAATGCCAGCGGTTGCTCACCTCATGAGGTCAACAATACAGCGCACTTGCAAATCTGGGTTGTTAGCAGCAATGCGGCGCATGTAGTGAACCGCGGAGGGGGAATAAGGGGGAAAAGCTGCGATAATTTAGCAGAAAACTGCTTCACCCAAGTTTCCTTATGACACTTCAATGCCTTGCCGAAACTACACGGATAAACGCTGCGTGATTTGTAACGCCGCGTCACTTTGATCGTACCTTTAAAGCCTTGAAGGATCAGCCAGCAGCCAACCAGGATTTGGCGTGCTCATAATCCTCCGCTGGGAAATACTCGGTACGGGTGCCCAGAACGTGGCTCGCCATACGTTGCGCCATCTTCTGCCAGGTCTTATCTCCAACAATCGCGGCGCGATCCAGTTGCCCGATATGCCCGGCGGCAAGGCGGAAATGCGCGCCCATCGCCGTCAATCCCTGCCAGCCGTCGAATTCCCGCAGATCAATCAACAGCCGAAATCCTTCGCGGTTTTGCAACAATGCATCCAGATCAATCTGCGCCTGCTTGTATTCTTCGGAATCGAGCTTTCCCATCAGGCTGATCTGAATACAGGGACCACCCAGATCGGTCACATGGATCGCGCCCAGTGATTCGCGAATCCAACGGCGAGCTCCTTCCAGTTCGGATATGTCGAACACATGCACCGGACAAGGCAGGATCGGCGCGGCCAGACGGACGCTGGTTTGCACCCACCCCTGATCTGCCACAACTCCAATCCGGTCGAACCCGCGCCAGTGGCTGAGCCCCAGCTTTGTATCCGACCAGGCCGCACCCAGATCGTATCCTTTGAACTCGGATGTCACGATTACCAGAAGGCGAATGGCGTCATGCTCTTCCAGTACAGCCTCGATCGCGGGGACAAGCGTTGTCGCATAATCGGTGCTGGTGACCTCACCCGACAGCTCAACCTCGATCAGGGTGCCATCGGCATTTGTGTGTACCGTAATCATCGAACCAACCCTCCAAAACCAAAGAATGGCAGGAAGTTACGGGGATTCGAGCCATTGCGCCACTCCGCCGGGAAACTCGGGGCGGAAATAGGCGATCATCCGGCCATCCGGCCCGGCCCGCGCCCCTTCGGCCCAGGGCGCGACGCCATGAAGGCAATGACGGTGCAGCAGATAAGCCTCACCCGGGCGCGCAGGCAGTTCGATTCGCGGGCAGGTCTCGAACACTTCACGCCGAGCAGCCTGATAGATGTCGGTGATATCGGCACTGGCCAATTGATCCCGCGGGGTATCCTTCAGCGCCTCGCGAAACGCCTCACCAAGAATTTTGTGACTGCCATCCCAAACCACCATCGGAGCTGCATCGGCACTGGCCTCGGTCAGCGGGATCCCCAATATCCACGCATGCGGTTCATCGACCCGACGCCGCCGGTCAGACCCCATCGGCTTCAGCCCATCCACATGTGCCGCATCCCGCCGAGCGCGATATCGCGCGGCGCCCTCACTTTCGCCGCGCCGGGGTCGCGGGTAACCCGGATAAATCACCGAGACCTGCCCCTTGTGCAGATCAATCGGCCCATATTGCTGATGCGCCAGCGCAATCGCCGACCCAGCCAGAGCCGGAGAGCCAGCCACCCTGCCCTGCACGTCATTTTCCAACGCATCGACCCCAATGAACCACGTCCCCTCGCAATCGTGCCATTTAGCATGCGTCGGATCAGTGACGGATGTTCGTGCCACAGGCAGAGCATGCTCGACCCAATCCACCAAAGCCTGTTCGTAAGGGAAATTCACCCATCCCCGCTGGTGAAAGGCCTCTACCACCCCAATGCCTTTCTCAACATGTTCAGCGCAACCAGCGTCAGGAACACTGCGAAGACCCGCCTCAGCGGTTTCGGATCCATCGCGTGGGCCAGTTTCACACCCCAGGGCGCGGTGATCATGGTCATGGCGACGATGATGCCGAAGGCCACCAGATTGACCGCTCCGATGGTCAATGGTGGCCGGTGTTCCGGCGCGATGTTCAGAAACATAAATCCAATCACCGAGGGCACTGCGATGATCACACCAAATCCGGCAGCCGTGGCCACCGCGCGGTGGATGGGGATGTTATAGAGGCTCATCAGCGGGACTCCGAAGCTGCCCCCACCAATGCCCATCAAAACCGAAAGAAACCCGACCGAGGGTGATAGTGCGGCCCGGCGCAGCCCTTTTGGCATAGCATCTCCTAACCGCCATTCGGATTTCCCCAGGCCAAGATAGATGCCGATTACCATACCGAGCACGCCAAACAGCGCCTGCAGCAGTTCCGTACGCAGTGCTGACGCCACCAGAACACCAATCACCGCCCCCACCGCGATTCCCGGTCCCCAACCGCGCAAGATGCTCCAGTCGACAGCACCTTTTTTGTTGTGGCTCAATACCGACCGGATTGAGGTCACAATGATCGTCGCCAAAGATGTTGCCAGACACAATTGCATCAACTGCGGCCCGCCATATCCAAGCGTTTGAAAGGCATAGAAAAAAGCTGGAACCAGAACGATTCCGCCGCCAACGCCTAGCAACCCGGCCAGCACCCCGGCAAAGGCACCGATCACAAGCAAAAGGCCCAGCATCTGGGCGAACAACATCGTCTCGGGCATTATTCCCCCATACCGGACCAGAGCCGTCTCAAACCACCCGTTCCACCTGTGACACCCCCGCGACGGTGTCCAGAGCCTGCAGGATCACTTCCGGTCCCGCGTTTTCACGTACGGCACCCTCGGACAGCATCCGCCGCCAGCCCCGCGCGCCTGGACGCCCTGCGAACAGCCCCAGCATATGCCGAGTGATCTGGTGCAGTCTTCCACCTTTGGCAAGATGCGCCTCGACATAGGGCAGCATGTCTTGCACCACCTCGATGGGGTCAGCAACCTTCCCCGTTTCGAAAATCAACGGATCAGCCGCAGCCAGAATATCCGTCGGCTGGTGATAGGCCGCGCGCCCGATCATGACGCCATCCAATCCGGCCTTCAGATGCTCCTGTGCCTGCGTCAGCGACGTGATACCGCCGTTAATCGAGATATGCATATCCGGAAATTCCGCCTTCATCCGGTGCACCAGCTCATAATCCAGAGGCGGAATATCCCTGTTTTCCTTTGGGCTTAGCCCCTGCAGCCAGGCTTTGCGCGCATGGATCGTGACCCGATCACATCCCGCCGAGCGGATTTGGTCAAGGAATGCAGGCAGAACCTCCGCGGGTTCCTGTTCGTCCACGCCGATGCGGCATTTCACTGTGACCTCGATGTCCACCACTTCACGCGTCGCCGCAACGCAATCAGCAACCCTTTCGGGCTCACGCATCAGCACCGCGCCGAAGGTCCCGGACTGGACCCGATCCGAGGGGCAACCACAGTTCAGGTTGATCTCGTCATATCCGGCCTCAGCCCCCATTTGTGCCGCTTGCGCGAGTTCCTGCGGGTCCGAACCTCCTAGCTGCAGCGCAACCGGATGCTCCTGCGGGTTATAGTCCAGCAGATGCAGCGCGCCGCCGCGCACCAGAGCGGGTGCCGTGACCATTTCAGTATAAAGCAGGGTCTCAGCACTGAGCAAACGATGCAGATACCGGCAATTCTTGTCAGTCCAATCCATCATGGGTGCCACGCTCAGGCGTGCGCTTCTGCGGATGTCTATGGAATGTTTTTCCGGCATGTCATGCTCATGTCTTCAGGATGCGGCTTTTGCCAAGCACCGGATATACCGAAAGACTTGCATAGGGCAAACCGTTCTGAGGTTTTGGGAAATGGTACCGCCTCCCTGGCTTGAACAGGGGACCTCTGGATCCACAATCCAGCGCTCTAACCAACTGAGCTAAGGCGGCACTCGTGAAGGGCGATTTAGCGAAGGCGTGCGGGGATTGCAAGGGGATTAAAGCCGAATTCGCCAGCTTTGTTCGACCAGATCGACTCCGAAAGAATGCACCGGCTTGCTGTCAATCAGCTCCCATCCGTAAGCGCGGTAAAGCCCGCAGGCGGCCGCGTGGCTTTCATGCGTCCAAAGCACCATCTCGTGATATCTAACGTCACGCGCAAAGCCCATACAAGTGGTCAGCAATCGTTTTCCCAGCCCCTTCCCGCGCGCTTCCGGCACCAACAGAAACAGGCGCAGCTTGGCTGTTTGATCATCCTGCTTGACGCAGAAAATACTGCCTAATCTTTGGCCCTCTCGCTCGGCGATCCAACCTTGTTCGCAAGCCGGATCATTGTTCGCGATGAAATCCTCTAAGATGCGCGCCACCAGAGGGCCAAAACTGTCATCAAATCCTTCGTCGCGGGTATACAGCGCATCATGTTGTTCAACCAACCACGGCGCATCCCCGGCGCGGAATGGTCTGAGAGTGATCGTCTCCATGCTTTATCTGACCTCATAGTCCGCTTGATTCTCAACCCATCGCACGTTAGCACCAAGACGCATTTCCCGGAGGCGAACATGGGTATTAACACCGAACGCGATATCGAAGCGAACCTGCAGATCGGCCCGACCGATCATGGCATGGTACGCCTGTTCATCGAAGGCCCCGGTGTCGAGATACCAATGGATTTCGATCCTGAAGAAGCCGAAGAAATCGCCGAGGAAATCCGCGCGGCCGCGCAGGCAGCTCGGGCGGTCAAAGATTAAATCCGAGGGTCGCGCAGGGTCTGCAGACGACGGGCCGCATCCACTGCGAATTTCTGCACCATTTTCTTGCGTCGCGCCGGGGCCAGTTTGCTTTCAGGCCCCATGCGGATGATTTCCGCGTCGTAAGCATCTGCGATGATCAGACCTGTTTCCGCTGGCAAAAGCTCGGTTGGGAAATCCGTATCAACTGCCCAGAAGAATCGATCGCACCATTCCAGATAGCCCTGCCACTTGGAATCCGACTGATAATCGGCGCGGCTGGACTTGCATTCGACCACCCACAGTTCACCCTTAGGGCCCAGGCCCATAACATCCACTCGCAGCCCGCGGGATGGGACGAATTCTTCAATCGAAACATAGCCATGGGTCGCTAAGTGACGCGATACGCCGCGCGCAAGTTTCTGTCCAGGTTGCAGGTCGAGTGTCATGCTTCAAATGTGAACAATTAGTGAACAAAAATCAAGCAACTTGACACAGTACCATTTGGTATTTCAATAATATGAAACCAAATGGTATCTAATCTGAGGTGCCCGATGAACACACAGACCCAAAACGCGTTCCGCGCACTAGCGGACCCGACCCGTCGCGACATCGTTCAGATGCTGGCGGCGCAGGATATGACGATCGCGCAATTGACAGAGCGCTTCGACATGACCCGCGCCGCCGTCAAAAAGCACCTGACCGTACTGTCGGACGGCGGGTTGATCACCGTCGAGGCCCGTGGGCGTGAACGTATCAATCGCCTTGAACCCAAAGGGATGGCTCCGGTCTTGGACTGGCTCAGTTTCTTCGACCGGTTCTGGGATGACCGCCTTGCCAATCTGAAAGAAGCCATTGAAAGGAATAAGAAATGAAGAACGCCGTATTGCAGAAAACCATCTTCCTGCGTGCCGAGCCTGAAACCGTCTGGGCCTACCTCACGCAACCCGAGCGTCTGGCCGAATGGTTCCATAAACCACAGCGCCCTCTTGCAGCAGGTGAAAAGCTCGAGATGTTTGGCACCACGAGCGGAGACCTTCTGATCTGGGGTGAAGTGCGCGAAGCCCGTGAACCGCATTATCTGGAATACACATTCACAGTGAAACCGATGGGCGATGCCGTCAGCGTTGTGAAATGGACGCTGGAGCCTGTTGCGGGCGGCACCCGCCTCGCGCTGGTTCACGAAGGTCTGCCACAGGGTGCCGACGCTTTCGGTCTGATCCTTGCGCTGGACAATGGTTGGGACGAACATTTCGGCAAGATGCGCACAGCCTTGCACGAAACTGTTGACGCCTGACCCCTTGTGCGAACCCGTCAGACGCCCTAGTTAGGCCTGTGGCGGGTTCTGCCCTTCTTGTGACAGGTAGCATTCTGGTGGCCTTAAGCAATTCCGAGGGGGCTGGCTCTGTTCAGGTCCTGGCCTGATTACCTGGCGCCCACCTGTACATACAGGTCCTCGGGAATCAAACCGCACGGTTGACTGGTGGTCCCGCCACATATTTTCCAAAAAATTCAGCGCCCTGCGTGGGCTTCCTGCTTTATGGGCGCAGGCTTCAGCCCATGTGCAACAGGTGTTCCGCCGCGTGGCTTGTTGGGCTTTTCCGCCATGCTCATGATCGCATAGGCGAACTGCACACCCGCAAAGACAATCCCGTTCATGAACCAGATCATCGCAAGCGCGATCAGACCGATTTCCGAACTGGTAATGAGGTGGCGCAGATTAGCCACGTTGAGTGCCAGCAGCACCCCGACAAACACAGCCGAGATGACAAAACCCCAAGCAACCTGCGTGATATAGAGACGGACCAGTTTGGGCATGGCGAACCTCCTTGCGCTCTGACATTCAGTTTAGCGCATGTCTGGTCGCGGTAAAGGCGTCAGAACGCCTCGGGCTGGGCCTCGCGCGCCATGTGGTCGAGTACGGCGTTGACGAATTTGGGCTCTTTACCCTCGGGGAAGAACGCACGCGCCACGTCAACGAATTCGGTGATGACGACTTTCGGCGGTGTATCGCTTTGGGTCAGCTCTGCACCAGCCGCACGGAACACAGCGCGCAGTGTCGGATCGATGCGCGCGATGGGCCATTTTGCCACCAAAGCCCGGTCGGTCATCTGGTCGATGGGCGCCTGATAGTTCACAGCGTCATCAACCAGCTTGCGGAAGACGCTGATATCGCCATCCAGCATTTCTTCGCCTTCATAGACAGCGCCAAACCGGTGATCCAGAAACTCATTCACAACCTGTTCGGTCGTCTGGCCTGACTGCTCCATCTGGAACAGCGCCTGCACGGCATAAAGCCGGGCGGCGGATTTCATCAGGCGTTTCTGTTTGGCCGGTTTCGGCGCGTCTGTCTGGGTCATGCTGTCGTGGATCCGTTGCTGTCGCCCGCCACAAGGATGGACTCGGACGGCGGCTTGAAGCCCACGCCCTTTTTGGAAGAGCCCCACTTACGGCTGAGCGCGATCAGATGCAAGGCCGCAGCAGCTGCGCCACCGCCTTTATTCATCTTTTCGGGGTTGGCGCGGACCTCGGCCTGATCGTCATTCTCGACAGTCAGGATGCCGTTACCGATGCACAGCCCCTGCAGGCCCATCAGCTGGATGGCACGGCTCGAGTCATTGCAGACGGTTTCGTAGTGCGTGGTTTCACCGCGAATGACGCAGCCCAGCGCGACATAGCCGTCAAAATTGCACTGACGATCGGCCATGGCGATGGCAGTGGGAATCTCCAGCGCACCGGGCACCTCGACAACCTCACAGGTACCGCCAGCGGCCTCGATCTCGGCCTTGGCGCCCGCAATCAGATTGTCGGCGATGGCGCGATAGAACGGAGCGGCCACGAGCAGCAGCTTCACCGGTTTGTCGAATGTCGGCGTCGGCAGAATGCCGTGCTTGTCTTGTTCAGCCATGATCAGTCTTCCTTCAGGATCGAGCGGGTACCGACGATGGACAGGCCAAACGCGTCAAGCCCCAGATACACGGTTTCCGGCGAATCCGTCAGCAACACCAGTTCCTGAACACCCATCTTGGACAGGATCTGCGCGCCCAGACCGGTTTGCTTGATGGTGCGCGGGCCCTCGTCGTCCGCGGCGTACAGCGAATTGCGCGGTTGACGGAACAGGCAAACGACGCCCCGCCCTTCTTCGGCAATCTTCTCCATCGCGCGGGGTAGTTCGCGCGAGGATTTTGGGCCGAGGCCCAGAATATCGGGCGCTTCATGCAAGGCATGGGTTCGTGTCAGGACCGGCTCTGGCGTGGTAATATCACCCTTGATCATGACAACGTGTTCAATGCCATGGGTCTGGTCGGTGAAAATCCGCATCTCCCACTCGCCGCCATATTCAGAGTTCACCGTCTCACGCGAAGTTTCGACAACCAGATTGTCATTGCGCGAGCGATAACTGATCAGATCACTGATCGTGCCAATTTTCATGCCATGCTCTTTGGCGAACGCGACCAGATCAGGCAGGCGGGCCATGGTGCCATCCGGCTTCATGATCTCGCAAATCACACCCGAAGGGTTCAGCCCAGCCAGGCGCGAGATATCCACAGCGGCCTCGGTGTGGCCCGCGCGCACCAGCACCCCGCCCCGCTTGGCACGCAGGGGAAAGATATGACCGGGGGTCGCGATATGCGCCATGGTGTTCTGCTCGTTGATCGCAGTTGCCACCGTCAACGCGCGATCAGCGGCGGATATCCCGGTTGAAACTCCCTCACGTGCTTCGATCGAAACGGTGAACGCTGTCTCGTGCCGGGACGAGTTGTTCACGGCCATCATCGGCAGACCCAGATGCTCGACCCGCTCTGCAGTCATGGGCAGACAGATCAGGCCGCGCCCATGGGTGGCCATGAAGTTGATCGCCTCGGCATCAGCAAATTCCGCCGGGATAACCAGATCACCCTCGTTCTCGCGATCTTCGTGGTCGACCAGAATATACATCCGGCCATTGCGGGCCTCTTCGATGATCTCTTCGATCGGGCTGATCGCCTCGCGCAATTGGGCCTCGACCGGTCCGGGGGTTTCAAAGCTCATGGGGCAGCCTTTCAGATGGCATGTTTGCAGGGCGGAATAGACCAGTGAGGGTGCAAAGGCCAGTCCTCAAAAGCCTGCACATCGCAAGCAACGCGCCTGTTTCAGGACATTTCCGCCAAACGCGCCACGTACCGCGCCAACGTGTCGATCTCGAGGTTCACCCGATCCCCGACCGATACATCGTCCCAGGTTGTGACTTCTTTGGTGTGCGGGATGAAGTTAATCCCGAAATCGCAACCCTCTACATCATTCACCGTCAGCGAGGTTCCATTCAGCGCAACAGACCCTTTTGGCGCAATGAACCGTGCAAGATCGGCGGGCGCGCGCAGGGTGACCCGCGTACTATCGCCCTCATCCTTGACCGCCACGACCTCGGCCACGCCATCCACGTGACCCGATACGATGTGGCCCCCCAGTTCATCACCCACTTTCAGGGCGCGCTCCAGATTGATCTGTTTGCCGACTCGCCAGCTGTCCAGATTGGTTTTCGAAACCGTCTCGGCACTGATCTGAACGTCATACCAGTTGTCACCAAGCGCGATAACGGTCAGGCACACCCCATCGCTTGCGATCGAGGCGCCAATGTCGATGCCTGCCGTGTCATAAGCAGTTTCAATCCGGGCGCGCAGATCACCCTGCTGGTCCAGTTCGGTGACGGTGCCGACGTCGGTGACGATGCCTGTAAACATTTTGGTAACCCTCGGAGCATAGCTTCGCCTTCGCAGGTAAAGATCGATGACCCACCCGGCAAGCCCTGCCTTGCCGTCAAAGTGGCAAAGAGGCATAATTTTAGCAATACGCACCACAACACCACGGCAAGAGCAGACCCTATGACACTCAGCCCCCCCTGCCCAGACAGGCGCGTGTTCCTGTTTCTACAGGGACCACATGGCCCGTTCTTCAATTCACTGGGTCGAATGCTGGGCGCGGCGGGGGCTCGGGTCTGGCGCGTTGGTTTCAATGCTGGTGATCAGGCGTTCTGGTCTGACCGGGGCAGCTATATTCCTTATCTCGACACACCCGAACGCTGGCCGCAAACGTTCAGCGATCTGATCTGCGACCACAGCGTGACTGACATCGTGCTCTATGGCGATACCCGACCGGTACATGCGCAGGCAGTGCGCATCGCGAAAGAGCGTGGCCTGACCGTCCATGTGTTTGAGGAAGGATATCTGCGCCCCTGGTGGGTGACCTATGAACGCAATGGTTCGAATGGGAACTCTCGATTGATGAAGCTGGATGTGGCCGACATGCGGGCCGCGCTTGCGCAGTCTGAAGGACCAACCCCACCACCGCCATCGCATTGGGGAGATATGCGTCAGCACATCTTTTATGGCGCTCTTTACCATTGGTTCGTCTTGTTCCTGAATCACCGCTATCGCAATTTCCGACCCCACCGGAGCTTACCGGTTTCGACAGAGTTCCGGCTGTATTTCAAACGGTTATCCCTGATGCCGTTTCATCGCATTCAACGCAGGATCGCCACGGCTAAAGTCAAATGGGGCGGGTTCCCCTATCATCTGGTGTTGCTGCAATTGGGCCATGACAGCTCGGTCCAGTCACATTCTGATTTCAGCTGTATGAGCAGCTTTCTTGAGCAAGTGATCGCGGGCTTCGCCAAAGGGGCGCACGCGCATCACCATCTGGTCATCAAGGAACACCCGCTTGAGAACCATCGTGAGCCGCTGCGACGGCTTGCTAAGGAGTTCGCACGCGAGCACGGCCTTGCCGGACGTGTGCATTACGTACCTGGAGGCAAACTGGCCAAGCTGCTGGCCGAAGCGCGATCAGCGGTGACCGTAAACTCAACGGCGGGGCAGCAAGCGCTGTGGCGC
The DNA here is from genome assembly GCF_056537765.1 of Ruegeria sp. C2. Classification (NCBI taxonomy): domain Bacteria; kingdom Pseudomonadati; phylum Pseudomonadota; class Alphaproteobacteria; order Rhodobacterales; family Roseobacteraceae; genus Ruegeria; species Ruegeria sp. C2. Next base: position 1,351,763 of record NZ_JBQFRZ010000001.1, read on the forward strand.
GGTATCCCCCTTAGGCTTTTCGGGCGGTCTGTCTATGACAAGCCAGAATTCGTATCCGGCCAATCCATCGAGGCGTTTTTCGCCGCACCAACCGCACCTGACAGCGCGGCCTATCGCACCTATCGACGGTTCTTACTGGAAACCAGCCAGGTTCCGGGCGGGTTTTATTCGCGTCGCGGACGACACCAATTGTTGCGGCGGACCGTTGACATGATGCTGCGGCCTCAGGACCCCTATCAAATCGTTCTTGGCCGCAACGCGGCCCCTGCGCCACAGTTGCAGCTTGTTCGCTGACCCCGATCAAGTGGTGCTGGAAGTTTCACAACCTACCGGGTAACCTTCCCAAAACAAAGACGACTGAGGTAAATCGGCAGTGCAGCGCTTTCCAACCCGATGGACACGGGGGGCCGTTCTTGTGGCGGCTCTCGGCCTGCTGGCGGCGTGCCAGCTTCCGAAATCCGGCCCGAACAAAACTGAAATCCTGGCCGGATCGGTTGAAAACGGCGGCAACGCGTTTGTTGTCGAGGTCGATGATCGCGTCGCCCGCGCCGCTGCGGCCGTTCCACAATTCGGGTTTTCACAATCCTTCCGCAGCGCGCAGAGCGTAGCCTCTGATACCGTTCGCCCCGGCGATACCCTGAATCTGACCGTCTGGGAAAACGTCGAGGATGGCCTGCTGACCTCTGCCGCAGGAGGTGCCGCCAGCCTGACCGAATTGCAGGTCGACAGCGATGGTTATATCTTCGTGCCCTATGCCGGGCGTCTTCGCGCCGCGGGCAATACTCCCGAACAACTGCGCGCTCTGATTTCCTCAAAACTGGAAGAGCAGACCCCCGATCCGCAGGTTCAGGTCAGCCGGACCCCCGGAGACGGCTCGACGGTTTCGCTGACCGGTACCATCGGTGCCCCGGGGATTTACCCGATCGAACGCCCCACCGGCACCCTGTCGACCATGTTGGCCAGTGCGGGTGGCGTGGCGGTGGCCTCAGACATCGCGTTGGTAACTGTCATTCGCGGCAATCAGCGCGGTACGATCTGGTATGACGATCTGTTTCGCAACCCTGAAACAGACATCGCCCTGCGTGGCGGTGACCGTATTCTGGTCGAACAGGACAGCCGGTCCTATATCGCACTGGGCTCCACTGGCGGACAATCCCGCGTGGCTTTTGAAAGCCAGGACCTCTCGGCGCTCGAAGCGCTGGCCCAGGTCGGCGGCCTTCAATCTCTCTCTTCAGATCCGACCGGTATCTTCGTACTGCGCAAAGAGCGTCAGGACATCGCCCGAAACGTCGTGGGTCGAGCCGATCTTCAGGGTGACCAGCGCATGATCTATCTGCTGAACCTTACCGCCCCCAACGGCTTGTTCATCGCCCGCGATTTCGTCATCCGCGACGATGACACGATCTATGTGACCGAGGCCCCGTATGCGCAGTGGACCAAATCCATCTCGCTCATCGCAGGGGGTCTGACGCCGATTGCGAATGTGGCAACCCTAACGGGTGGCTGATACATGCGTGTTGAGCCGGAACAGCCAGCCGAGGGCGAACGCTCTCGGCTTTTTGTTTATAACGGGGGGTTCCTGACACAGCGACGGGTGCGGCGCATTCTGTCGCTGGCAGGTTATGATATAAAGCTCGGCCTGCCACAGGCCGGAGATCTGGTTGGCGTCTGGGGCAACAGTCCGACGTCGCATCGCGGGCTGTCGATCGCTGAAAAGCGCGACGTAGCGGTTTTGCGGGTCGAGGATGCGTTCCTGCGTTCGCTCCATCCCGGTCGTGGGGGCGAACCGCCGATTGGCCTGCTGCTGGACCGATCGGGCCTGCATTTCGATCCAAGCGCCCCGTCCGATCTGGAAACGCTTCTCGCCACCCACCCGCTGGACAACACCGCGCTGTTAAACCGTGCACGTGACAGTATCGCACGCATGCACGAATTACATCTAAGCAAGTATTCCGCCTTCGATCTGAATCAGCCACCTCCCGATCCGGGCTACGTTCTTGTCATCGACCAGACAGAAGGTGATGCAGCCGTTACGGCAAGCGGCGCTGGCCGTGCACGATTTCTGGAAATGCTGTTCGTCGCGCAAGAGGAAAACCCGAGCGCGCGTATTCTGATCAGAACCCATCCGGAGACTGCCAGCGGCCATCGGGATGGATATTTCCTGCAAGAAGACCTGAATGAGAGGATCTCGTTCCTGAGCACCCGGATCAGCCCGTTATCCCTGCTCGAAGGGGCGGTGGGCGTTTACACGGTATCGTCGCAACTGGGGTTCGAAGCGATACTGGCGGGGCATAGACCCCGTGTATTCGGTCAGCCCTTCTATGCTGGCTGGGGGTTGACGCAGGACGAGTTTCCCGTGCAGCGTCGCCAGCGCAACCTGACACGCGCGCAATTGTTCGCGGCAGCCATGATCCTTTATCCACGCTGGTATGACCCGTTTCATGACAGGCTGTGCGAGCTTGAATCCGTGCTGGATACGCTCGAAGCTTCCACCCGCGCGTGGCGCGAGGATCATAAGGGCTGGACAGCATCGGGAATGCGAGTGTGGAAGCGCCGCCATCTGCAGCAGATGTTCGGCCAGCATGGCAAGCTCCGGTTTGTGGCCGAGCCACCAAAGACACCATCTGGACCGCATATGTGCTGGGCCAGCCGGGCTGGAGAAGCGGCTGATGTTATTCACGTTGAGGATGGCTTCTTGCGCTCGCGCGGGCTGGGGGCGGAACTTGTCCCTCCTCTCTCGCTCGTGACGGATGAACTGGGCATCTACTACGACCCCACACGCCCAAGTCGGCTGGAGGAATGGATCGCCGCGCGCGAAACCTTGCGACCGGACCAACGGCTCCGGGCCGAACGCCTGGTGGCGCAGCTGTTGGCAGACGGGCTGAGCAAGTACAACACAGGCAATCCCGCGCCGCTGCTTCCGGAAGGCCGCCGCATACTGGTGCCCGGGCAGGTCGAAGATGACGCCTCGATCAGGTTGGGCACCAGCACCGTCCGCACCAATCTGGAGCTACTGCGTGCGGCACGTAAGGCCAACCCGGATGCGGTCCTGATCTACAAACCCCATCCTGATGTCGAAGCCGGATTGCGCGATGGGCAGATCGATGCCGAGGGTCTGGCTGACGTGATCGCTTACAAGACCGATCCCGCGACGCTGCTGACGCAGGTGGATGAGCTTTGGACCATGACATCCCTGATGGGTTTCGAGGCGCTATTACGCGATGTGAAAGTCACCACTCTGGGAGCACCCTTTTACGCAGGCTGGGGACTAACGGTTGACTTGGGAGCGGTTCCGGCGCGCAGGGGGGCACGGCCGTCCTTGCTGGGCCTGGTGCATGCTGCGCTGATCGATTATCCGCGCTATTTCGATCCAGAGACCGGACAACCCTGCCCGGTCGAAATCGCCGTTGAGCGACTGGCGCAGGAGGGGTCATACTCTCGGGGACCGATCAATCGCATTCTGTCGAAACTCCAAGGCGCATTGGCGACCTACGCACATCTGTGGCGTTGACCTTCAGCGCGTCGTCCGCGCCCAGCGATGCAGGAGGTCACCGCCCAAAACCCGCGTCTCGATCAAATCGAACCGGGGGGCGGCTTCGAGCGTCTCAAGACCAAGCGCGCCAATTGCAGACAGCCCCTCGGCCCCGATCATCAACCCTGCGGTGAAGCCCACCAGCTCGTCCACCAGATCAGCCTTGAGCAGAGAGCCTGCCAAAGCCGACCCTCCCTCGCAGAAAATGCGTGTCAGACCGGCCTGACCAAGCTGTTGTAAAAGGTCGGCGGCGTCGACGTGATGCCCCTGAAGCGCGCAGGGAATTAACCTTGCGCCCAGCCCCTCCCACGTGCGGGCGCGTTCGGCATCGGGGTGCGGGCCATGGCAGAGCCAGACTGGAATATCTTTCGCAGTCCGAGCCAGTTGCCCCATCAAGGGCAGATCGAGATGGCGAGACACGATCACACGTACGGGTTGCTGCGTCACGCCCAGATCGCGCACTGTCAGCGACGGATCATCCGCCCGCGCCGTCCCTGCCCCGACCATAACCGCATCATGCCGGGCACGCATCGCATGGACTGCCCGCCGCGCCTCGGGGCCCGTGATCCACTGGCTGTGGCCGCTCTCCGTTGCGATCCGCCCATCAAAGCTGCTGGCCAGTTTGAGCGTCACAAACGGGCGGCCTTGTTCCGTTTTTAGGAAGAACCCGACATGGTCCTGCTCGGCCTCATAAGCCATGACACCGGTCTGCACGTCGATCCCGGCAGCGCGCAACATGTCAAAGCCCCGCCCGGCCACCCGCGGATCGCTGTCCTCAATTGCGCAGACGACGCGTGCGACCTTGGCGTCGATCAATGCCTGTGCGCAGGGCGGTGTCTTTCCGTGGTGCGCGCATGGCTCAAGCGAGACATAAGCCGTCGCGCCCTCCGCCGCTGACCCGGCCTGTGTCAAGGCTTCGGTTTCTGCATGCGGACGTCCACCGGGCTGCGTCCAGCCGCGCCCGACAATCCGCCCATTATGCACGACAACGCACCCGACGGAGGGATTAGGCCAGCATTGGCCCTGGCCGCGCCGCCCTAGTGACAGGGCCAGCGCCATAAATCGCTTATCTGTTTCGCTCACTCATCCGTCGTGGGCTGCGGCGGGCGCAACTCGTGGACGAACTCCTCGAAATCATCGGCCGCCTGGAAATTCTTGTAGACACTTGCAAAGCGAACATACGCAACAGTGTCAATCCGGGCCAGCGCCTCCATGACGATTTCACCTATTTTATTGGATGGAATATCCGTCTCGCCCATGCTCTCAAGTCGGCGCACGATGCCCGAGATCATCTGGTCGATCCGGTCCGGCTCAATCGGGCGTTTCTGCATCGAGATGCGGATCGAACGCTCAAGCTTGTCGCGGTCGAAATCCTCGCGTTTTCCATTGGTCTTGATAACAACCAGATCGCGCAGTTGCACACGTTCATATGTGGTGAACCGGCCGCCACAGGCCGGACAAAACCGGCGCCTGCGGATCGCCACGTGATCCTCTGCCGGGCGTGAATCCTTGACCTGAGTATCGATATTTCCGCAAAACGGGCAGCGCATCCGCCGTCTCCTCGTCCCTAGTTCCGCCTCTTGTTGTAAGCACTACGGCCTACTTATCCACAACTATAGGACAGCCGCTAGGATTTGGGTAGTCGGAATTTTTCACCGCTAAATAAAGGGTCACGAGAAGTGCGCTGCAACCTTTCGCAAATGCGGGGCGTTACGGTGTTCAAACAGATAGATGCCTTGCCATGTGCCCAGAACAGGCTGCCCGGCTGTGACCGGAATCGACAGCGAAACCGGCATCATCGCCGCCTTGATATGAGCAGGCATGTCGTCCGGTCCCTCATAAGTGTGGCGCAGATAGGACATCGTAGGATGATCCGAAGGCGGCACCAGTCGGTCGAAGAAGGCGCGCAAGTCGGTCTGAACCTCGGGGTCGGCATTTTCCTGGATCAGCAATGAGCACGACGTATGCCGCACAAAGAGCGTCAGCAAACCATCTGAAAACGGCTGCAGCCACGTACGCACGGGCGCGGTAAACTCATAGAGTCCCGCGCCCTGCGTCTGGATCGTGAATTCAGACTGCGCCATGTATCAATTGCGCAGCAACCGGCGATTACAGCGGCCATTCGCACCTTGTACCGACATGCTGTCACCGGCTTTGAACCCGACAGAGATACTGCCTTGCTGATCGACATTGGCGGGCATCTTCAGCGCAAACTGAACAGCTGTCTTGCGCCCCGTCGTGACACTTGGGCCATAGCCGCGCAGCACATAGATCCTGTCCTGCCAACCTGCACCCAGATTTCGGCGTGCAAAGTCAGCAGCCGCACACCAATAACCGTCAATGTCCTGGCGCCCGCGCGGAATAACTTCGAATTCGGTATTGTTGATCGCCGCGGTCTGAAAACCATTGCGGGACGCGTTTGCGGTGACAGGTACGCTCAGCGCCATCAGAGCCGCAATCACCAATGAGATAAACTGTTTCATCGTTACCATCTTCCTGTTTCCACCTGAGGTATAGCTTAGCCCGGCGCGCTCGTCAGAACAGTGTGCCTCACAATCATTTCAGGCGACACCCTGATTTTCGTTATCGGGTGCCAGCCAACCCTGATATCGGATCAACAGACCACCTCCGGGCAAATATGCTGAGATGTCGAAACAAAACCGCGATTGATCATCCTCGCCTTCGGTCGAAGCCGATCGGGGCAGCAGAGACCGCGGGCACGGAATGCCGAACAGGCAGAGCCGATGGATCGCGATGCTCAATCCTGCTTCGGCAGGGCTGGGCCGCATCCAAATCGTCAGCACTCCGATTTGCTCGCGGACGCAGTCCCGAGATCGGTCAACGCTGAGCCACGAACGGGTCTTGTGACCCGCGAAGTCACGCGTCCAAATCCATCTGTCACCATCGCGCTGAATGTTGAGCGATACGGGCAGGTCCTGGCCCGAGGGCGGGAACCTACCGGCACGCAGAGCCATCGCCACAAACGGCCCCCTGCCCCGCGTGACATCGCAACGCCCGAGATACCGCCCTTCGCGCCGATGCAAGGCTCGGACGGCTGGCGACAGACCCCGCCCTCCAGCGAGCGCTTGCAAAAACGGATCGTCGTCAGAATCCATCGATTGCAAACCGCTCGGTTAGCGACGGATCAGGAATTAGACAGGTCTGACGCCGCCCAAACAACGCGTATCGATTTCGGGCAATCGCATGATAAAGCGGGTCTTTTACGATGCGCGGCAGGTATCGGCAAAGTGCAAGAACCCGCCACAGCCCCGGCAAAGCCCGCATCGCCGCCGCAAAGGCATCCAGCCTTTGGTGAACCCGCCCGTTGACGATGACCAGATTGGTTTCAAAATCCGTGACCGGCAGACCCAGCTGCGCATAAAGTCTTTGCCCAAGCCGAGACTGCGCAGTGGCAAAGAGGAACCGATGTTCCTTGTCGTGATGCAACATGAACCGAAAGAAACCTGAACACAGCACGCATTCACCGTCAAAGACGATCAGATCAGTTTCCGGCATGGTCAGGTCTGGCATGATATTTAAAAGAGTTGCCGCAGAATTGCGGAATGCTCGCACGCTCATCGGACCGCTGCAATGCGACATGAATGGAACGGGAGGTGCCGGGGAACCCGTTGAGACGGTTTGGTAGACCGCTCGCCCAGGCTCTGACCTTATCCCCGATAAAGGTGCAAACCCGACAACAATTTCAAGATACTTCGGGTCAGGCCGTCCGTCTTGGCAATTCCGGTCAATTCCTTGCGAGTTCAGGTCATTGTCCAAATGCTGGCGTTGCGTGCAGTATTACCGCTAGGCTGTACAGATACATTCGCATGTGTTTCAGGCAGGATAGATGGACGTTGATATCTCCAGAATTCAGTTGCTGTCCCACGCACTTGAGGCCCGTGCAAATGCAATGGTCGTTGATCGCGTACTCGGGTACAGCGATTTGCAACGGTCAGATATCGCTCCACCAGCAACTCAGTACAGTGCGCATAAAGAGGCGCTGTTTGTACGCCATGCCTGCGACGCGGTCGGCGATATCACCTTTGGTGCAAGCGCAGGGCTGCAGTTCAGCTCTTCATCAAGCGTCACGGCCTATATCAGTAAATATTCACGCGATCTGAAACAGGTGATGGAGAACACCGCACGTTTTCATGGCATCATCGACCCGGCTCTGGCCTTCCGCCTGCGTGTGTCAGGCAACTCCGCCTCGCTCGAGGCGAACTGGAAGGACCCCGGATTCCACCGCTATCACCGCCGCACCGAGTTCCTGTTGTTCGCGGCCATTGCCCGGATGCGCGCGTTAACACAAACCCAGCTGCAACCGATTGAAATTCGCTTTCAACACGAAGTTGGTCAGCACGCGGATGCATTCGCGAAAATCGGAGGGTTCCCCGTGATATTCGGGGTGGAACGGCTTGAGATCATCCTGTCGCTGCCATCTCTGGACACCCCGGTTCCGACCTATGACCCCAGTCTACGCGCCCATTTGCTGGAATATGCCGAGCGCCTGCTGGCCGAGCGTCGCTCACCTCAGCAAAAGACGCGGGCAAAGATCGAAGGTCTGATCACCGGGTCAATGCCGGGTGGCATCATTCAAGCCGAAGAAGCCGCAGCGCAGCTTGGTCTTAGCCCGCGCACCTTGGCGCGTCGGCTGGCGGATGAGGGGGCCAGCTATCGTGAGATCGTCGAGGATTTGCGCTGCGATCTGGCGCAGACGTTCATCAAGAATGGTATGAACCTGTCCGAGATTTCCTATTGCCTGGGCTATTCTGACCAGGCCGCCTTTTCCACTGCCTTTAAACGCTGGACCGGACAAGCCCCTAGTGCATTCCGCAAACGCGTCGACCATCCTCTGAACCGCAGATGAGGGTGGCCGAGGGTCATCAGCGTCACCACCTCGCCCCGGCCTGTCCCATGAGTGGACACCCGCGATATAGAGCGTGCCACCACGCGATCCTTGCGCGTTCTCGCCAAATTGAAGTGAAGTTCGGCCATCGTGAACGGCACAAAGAAAAAGGCGCCCCAAGGCGCCTTTGACTTACTGGTCCAGGAACGACCGAAGTTTCCGCGACCGGCTGGGATGTTTCAGCTTCCGCAGCGCTTTCGCCTCAATCTGACGGATACGTTCGCGGGTCACGCTGAACTGCTGACCAACTTCTTCCAGCGTATGGTCAGTGTTCATGCCAATGCCAAAGCGCATCCGCAGAACGCGTTCTTCACGCGGCGTAAGCGAGGCCAGAACCCGTGTGGTGGTTTCCTTGAGGTTTTCCTGAATGGCGCTGTCCAGTGGCAGCACGGCATTCTTATCCTCGATGAAATCACCAAGCTGGCTGTCTTCCTCGTCGCCGATGGGCGTTTCGAGACTGATCGGCTCTTTGGCGATTTTCATCACCTTGCGAACCTTCTCAAGCGGCATCTGCAGCTTTTCGGCCAGCTCTTCCGGCGTCGGCTCGCGGCCGATCTCATGCAGCATCTGACGACCGGTCCGGACCAGCTTGTTGATCGTTTCGATCATATGCACCGGAATACGGATCGTGCGGGCCTGATCAGCAATCGAGCGCGTGATCGCCTGACGAATCCACCATGTGGCGTAGGTCGAGAACTTGTAGCCGCGGCGATATTCGAACTTGTCCACCGCCTTCATCAGGCCAATGTTACCTTCCTGAATAAGATCAAGGAATTGCAGGCCACGGTTCGTGTATTTCTTGGCGATCGAGATCACCAGACGAAGGTTGGCCTCGACCATTTCCTTCTTGGCCTGCCGCGCCTCTTTCTCACCCTTTTGTACCTGCTGCACGATGCGGCGGAATTCCGGGATATCCAGACCGACATATTGCCCGACCTGAGCCATGTCATTGCGCAGTTCCTCAACCTTGTCGGTCGAGCGTTCGATGAACATCTGCCAGCCCCGGCCCGGCTTTTCGGCCATTTCAGCCAACCAGTTGGGATCGAGCTCGCGCCCGCGATAGGCATCGATGAATTCGCGGCGGTTGATCCGAGCCTGATCAGCCAGCTTCACCATGGAACTGTCCAGTGACATAACGCGGCGGTTGATGCCATAAAGCTGGTCAATCAGCGCCTCGATCCGGTTGTTGTGCAGGTGCAGACCGTTCACCAACTCAACAATTTCCGCACGCAGTTTCTGATAGGTCTCTTCGTCCTTGGCGCTGAAGGTGCCATCTTCGTTCAATGTGGCTGAAATCCGGCTGTCTTGCATTTCAGACAGCATCGCAAAATCGGTCGAGATGCGTTCCAGAGTGGTCAGAACCTGATCCTTCAGTGCCGCTTCCATTGCGGCAAGAGACATATTGGCCTGATCGTCCTCATCGTCGTCATCGTCGCTGGCAATCGGGTTACCGTCAGCGTCCAGCTCTGGGCCGGTGTCTTTTTCCGGCTTTGCAGCCTGCACCGCAGAGGTATCGACAACAGGTTCTTCGACGTCACCGTCTTCGTCCAGTTGGTTGCCGAAGGTGGTTTCCAGATCAATAACGTCCCGCAACAGGATGTCTTCGCTCAGCAATTCGTCGTGCCAGATCGTGATCGCCTGGAAGGTCAGCGGGCTTTCGCACAGGCCCGCGATCATCGTGTTGCGACCGGCCTCGATCCGCTTGGCGATGGCGATCTCGCCCTCACGGCTCAGCAGTTCGACGCTGCCCATCTCGCGCAGATACATGCGCACGGGGTCGTCGGTACGGTCCAGCTTTTCAGTCTGCGCTCCGGCCAGCGCAACCTCGCGCGGGCCTTCGGTCGTGACCAGTTCGGTCGAGCCCTTCTGCTCTTCCTCCTCGGCCTCTTCATCTTCGATGATGTTGATGCCCATTTCGGACAGCATCGACATAACGTCTTCGATCTGTTCCGAACTGACTTGATCAGGCGGCAGAACCTGATTGAGCTGGTCGTAGGTTATGTAACCTTTCTCGCGGGCCTCGGCGATCATCTTCTTGACCTGGGCCTGGCTCATGTCCAGCGAGATTTCCTGTTCCTGCTCGTCGGATTTGCGGTCTTCGTTCGTATCCTTGGCGGCCATTCAATGCTCCTGCAGGGATGGGTGATTCGTTTGGTCCGAATCATTAGCGCGTAGAAGTGATTCGGCCACCCGTTTACCCGTTTTTCTTTTCCAGTGCCTTACGAAAACACCACATTACCGGCGTTTCCGCTCGAAATTGATACCCGACATGATGGCCTCAAACGCGTCTTTCTCGTCGCGGTTGATTCGCGCACCATTGTCGGCGATGTCGAATACGGCCCTGTCTTCGTTCTGGCTACGGCTTGTGCGGTTGCGCTCTTCGGCGGCTTGCGCCAGCCGATATGTCAGCGCCTCATCGGCCAGATCGGACAGTTCCTCCGCCGCTTCGGCAATCTCAGCATCCAACCCCCGGAGCGCTTTGATCTTTGCGAGTTCCTCGGCCAGCGTCATCTCGGCCTTTTCAACGTCGCCCGGTTTGTACACACAGGGGATCACTGCGACATGGCGAAGGGCCAGCAGGTTTTCAAGGGGTTCCGGCCCCAAAGTTTGAACGATGTGGTCTTTCAGGTTGTCAGGATCGTCGATGGCATGGCGCAGGATCGCTTCGCGCAAGGCGGCGTGATCGGGATCGTGGCAATCCATTTCCTCAAGCTGATGCTCAAATTGTACGACAACCTGCGGATTTAGGATGGCAATTGCCAGAATGGCCGCTTCACGTAGCTGGATATCCGCATTCTCGGACGACGCCAGAAACGACGCGCGTGCACCGGGCGTGGCAGGCTGCGCCTGCGGCTGCCATTTTCCGCGCGGTTGCCACGTTCGGTTTTGCGATTGTCGCTGTGGGCGAAACAATTGCCAGCGCAGGTCCTTAATTTCCTGCCCGTAATGCGACCGGATCGAGGGGTCGCGGATCAGCTTGATCTTCTCACGCAGGGATTTATCCAGCGCCGCCTTACGCTCGGGACTGTCGAAGACCTTGCCGTCAGTCTCGCGTTGCCACAGCAGTTTGACCATCGGGATTGCAGCATCCAGCACAGCCTGAACCGCCCCCGCCCCTTCGGCGCGCAGCAGGTCGTCGGGGTCTTTACCTTCGGGCATCAAAGCAAAGCGCAAGGATTTGCCCGCCTCCAGCAACGGCAATGCCAAATCGACCGCCCGCATCGCCGCACGCAGACCAGCGGTGTCACCGTCCAGAGCGATAATGGGCTCGTCTGAGATACGCCAAAGCAATTGCAACTGATGCTCGGTGATCGCCGTCCCTAAAGGCGCAACCGACGCGCTAAATCCGGCCTCGGCCAGAGCGATCACGTCCATGTAGCCCTCGGCCACAATCAGAGACTGCCCCTTCCCCGCCGCCTGCCGCGCAGGGCCGTGATTGTAGAGGCTGCGCCCTTTGTCGAACAAATCGGTCTCAGGCGAGTTCAAATATTTGGCGTTGTCATTGGGGTCCATGGCCCGACCGCCAAAGGCGATGCAGCGTCCGCGCGGGTCGCGGATCGGGTACATGATCCGGTTACGGAAGGTGTCATAGGGTTTCTTGCCCTTGTTCGACGGCTTGGCCAGACCGGCTCCTAGGATCAAGTCCTCGGCCACGTTCTTGCCGGTCAGATGATCCCACAACGCCTGCCAAGCGTCAGGGGCAAACCCGATCTCCCACCGATCCAAAGCCTGTGCGTCCAGTCCCCGACGGGTCAGGTAGTCGCGCGCTGCGGCTCCAGCCCCGGTCTTGAGCTGTAGGCGGAAGAACTGGACCGCCTGCTCCATCACCTCAGCCAGTTGCGAGCGCCGATCCTGTTTCTCTTGAGCTTTAGGATCGCGCGCTGGCATCGGCATCCCGGCCTCGCGCGCCAGAATCTCGACCGCTTCGATGAACGAGACATTCTCAGTCTCTTTCACGAAACTGATCGCATCCCCTTTGGCGTGGCAGCCGAAACAGTAATAGAACCCCTTCTGATCATCGACGTGGAACGAGGCAGTCTTTTCATGATGAAACGGGCACGGTGCCCACATGTCGCCCTTACCCTGATTGGACTTGCGCTGATCCCACATGACCTTGCGCCCGACAACCTGCGACAGGCTTAGGCGTGTGCGTAGTTCATCCAGAAATCCGGGGGGCAAAGACATCTTTCAAACCTGCCAGAAATCGAAACGCGCGCCAAGGGCATGGCGCGCGGTTGTCCACAGGGAAATGTCCGGACTGTGGATTATTGCTGCAAACATAGCTCCAGCCATGCCGCACCGAGATCCTTCTTACGCACGTCGCGCATCTTTTGCTCATATACCCAAGGCGCAATCAGAGGAACCGCCGCATTATAGTTCTCGGGCCATGTCGGGCCGCTATCAGCTACGGCCTGCGCGACGTCGCGTTCCTTGACCCGGTCAAGGCGTGCCTTCTGTATCGCTGCAACCACATCAGCCTGATACTTACAGCTTTGTTCCTTGGTTTCCTGAGCAACCACTGGGGTGGCCAGCAGGGCCGCAACGATGGCGATACGCAACATGGGGATCTCCCGGATTCGTTTCTTTCAGTGCAGCTTACCCGCGCGCGGCGACGCCTTCCATCGCCCTTTTCAAATCGTGAACCAGTGTCTCGGCCATGGATCGGAAGACCATGATCTGAAACGCGTTCTCACCAACGCGCGTGATCGATGTGGTCATATGAAACAGCAAGGTCCTCGCAGTGTGCCCACGCTTGAATTGTGTGCCGCGCAGATCGACTGGCACCACGCGCGCCAGTACGTCTTCGACGTCAGCGCCCTCTAATCGGACCACAGCCCAAGCATCTGATTGGTCCACGATAGCTGCATTCTTGGTCAAGGTCGCGTCAGGTACAGGTCCCATCAGCATCGCATGCGCCGGGCCGAACCAGATTGCCCGCGCACCCGCTTTACCCGTTGCGCGGTTGGCCGACGGATAGGTCATCCCATGCGCTGTTTTCAGAGCTTCCGACAGCGCCTTTTGCTTTCCCTTGAAAGGCGAAATCGAATGGATCGCCCCCGCTTCTTCTTCGCTGAGCGTGACCGAGCCAACAGTCAGAGGCAGCATCCCGTCGCAAGGCGTTTTGGCGATCAGCTTATCCACGGACGCGTCCTCCTTCAGGGTCAAAGAAGACCGGGTTCACCACTTCGCACAGAGTCGTAACGCCGCGCAGATGATCGACCATTTTCACGATTTCCCCATACCTCTCGGGTCCGTCCGCAAGAAAACCCAAGCCCAACATCGTCTCCAGCGTAGGAGAGTAACAGACCGAGGTCAGATATCCTTGGTCATTTGTACGCACCGGTTCAGCCTCTTCGTTGTAAAGATGAGCGCCGGCCAGCAGTTCCCTGCTTTCACCGATCGGCTTCAAACCGACCAACCGCTCGCGACCCGGCTCTTCCAGACCGGCACGTTCAGACATGGTTTTGCCGATACAGTCTTTCTTCTGCGACACCATCCGGCCCATGCCGATGTCATAGGTAGTCGTTCGCCCGTGGATCTCGGCATGCGTGATAAAGCCCTTTTCAATCCGAAGAACGTTCAGAGCCTCCATCCCGTACATACCGCCGCCCAGCGCCTCGGCCCGTTCCGTCAGAATGTCGAATAGGCTCGTTCCATAGCGTGCAGGCACGGCGATCTCATAGGCATGCTCGCCCGAGAACGAGATGCGGAACAAACGCCCCCGAACGCCCAGAACCGAGACCGGGCCGCAAGCCATGAATGGCCAGTTTTCATCATCGAGAGGTTCATCCAGTAGCCCGTTCAACAACTCGCGCGAATTCGGTCCGGCCACCGCGAACTGCGCCCATTGCTCGGTAACGGAAGTGAACGACACATCCAGATCGGGCCGCAGACCCTGATGTACGAACTCCAGATGTTTCATCACCTCGCCCGCCGCAGCGGTGGTGGTGGTCATCAGATAGTGCGTCTCGCCCAGCCGCGCCGTGGTGCCGTCATCCATGACAAACCCGTCTTCGCGCAGCATCAGACCATAGCGCGCACGACCGACTTTCAGGGTCGAGAACATATTCGTATAGACAAAATCCAGAAACGCGCCCGCATCCGGCCCCTGTATGTCGATCTTGCCGAGGGTCGACACATCGCACACCCCAACTGCCTGACGCACCATATTGACCTCACGGTCGCAGGATTGCCGCCAATTGGTTTCTCCATCTTTCGGGAAATAGCTGGGCCGATACCAAAGCCCAGCCTCGATCAAAGGAGCCTTCCGCGCCACGGTCGCCTTGTGCGAGGTTGTAAAGCGCTGCGGTTTGAACCCTGCACCTTCGGCCCCTGCGCCCAGCGCCGCGATGGCAATCGGAGAATAGGGCGGGCGGAACGTCGTGGTCCCGGTCTCGGGTATCCCGCGCCCGGTTGCATCGGCCAAAATGGCCAGCGCCGCCACGTTCGAGTTCTTGCCCTGATCCGTCGCCATGCCTTGCGTGGTGTAACGCTTCATATGCTCGACCGACCGGAAGTTCTCGGTCGCCGCTTGTTTGACGTCTTTCACTGTCACATCGTTCTGGAAATCCAGCCACGCGCGCCCTTTGCCGGGTACGGCCCAGAGCTGAGCGATCTCGTAAGGCGTATCCTCGGCCTGCGGCAAAGCGGTCGTGGGCACTTTGAAACCCAGATCACCAAGTAGGCCTTCAGCCGCCTCAACGCCTTCGCGCAGGCAGGCCGCGGTCGAGAACGAGCCATTGCACGCCCCCGCAGTCACCATGCCCGGCACGGCCCCTGGTGTTGGCACGAAGCCTTCAATCTCGCGCTTCCATGTCGGACGACTATTCATGTGGCAGGTCAGATGTACCGAGGGGTTCCATCCTCCGGTCATCGCCAGACAATCCGTATGGATGCGATCTTCGCCACTGGCTCGTCGGACGGTGATCGATTCCAGACCTTTGCGGCCTGAACTGCCACAGACCTGCGCGCCACGCAGCACCTCATAGTCATCCGACAAGGGCGCGTCGTGGCGGCTATCGATCACGGCGGCCACATGGACACCGGCCTGTAGCAAGTCGCGCGCCGTACGATGAATGTCGTCGGTATTGCCAAAGATCGTCACGTTCTTTCCCGGGCTGACACCCCAGCGGTTCAGATAGGCCCGCACCGCTCCGGCAGTCATGATACCTGGGCGGTCATTGTCGCGAAACGCCACCGGACGCTCCAACGCGCCTGCGGCCAGAACCGAGCGTTTTGCCACGATCCGCCAATAGGTCTCTAGCGGAGCGCCGTTCGGGCGGCGATCTGTGTGGTGCAGCACTTTCTCCAACGCCGCAAAGGTGCCCTGATCGTATGCCCCCGCAACCGTGGTGCGGGTCATTAGGCGCACATTATCCATACTGCTCAGCTCGGCCAGAACCTCACCCGCCCAGTCATGACCCGGCTTGTCATCGACTTCATAGGTCTCAGCCAGCAGCCGTCCGCCCATTCGCGCGTTCTCATCCGCAAGAATGACATCCGCCCCGGCACGCGCAGCGGTCAAGGCGGCCATCAATCCGGCGGGCCCCGCACCAATGACAAGCAGATCACAGAAGGCATAGGCGCTTTCGTACTTGTCGACATTATCCTCACCAGATAATGCACCAAGCCCCGCCGCGCGGCGGATGACGGGTTCATACAGCTTTTCCCAAAAGCTCTTCGGCCACATGAAGGTCTTGTAGTAAAACCCCGCCCCCAGAAACGGAGCCGCCAGATCGTTGACCGCCATGACATCGAAACCAAGGCTGGGCCAACGGTTCTGGCTGCGCGCGTCGAGCCCGGGATAGATCTCCTGCATGGTGGCGCGCACATTGGGCTCTTGCGCTGCGCCCTGTCCGACTGTCACCAAGGCGTTGGGTTCCTCGCTCCCCGCCGTCAGAACACCGCGCGGGCGGTGGTACTTGAACGACCGCCCCATGAGGCGGACGCCATTGGCCAACAAGGCCGAGGCCAGCGTGTCGCCCTGAAACCCCTCATAACCGACGCCATCAAAAACAAACGGCACCGTTTGCGTACGATCAATCAGCCCCTTGCCCGCGATCCTCATGTATTCACCTCGGACGCCAATTGCGCTCCCAACATCTCATGGGTGGTCGTATCGCGGGTGACGACGATCCACGCGCCGCAGCCACCTTCGTGATACCAAAGCTCTCGGGTTGGACCCGCCGGATTGTCTCGCAGATAAACGAAATCATCCCAAGCGGCCTCACCGGCATCCGGGGTCGGACGTTCCAGATCGACAGCAGCTCCGCGGTAATAGAACTCGCGACGATCCCGCTCACCGCAATACGGACATGCGATCCTCATGACCACGCCCCCTGCTTCATCTTTTCAGAAATACTCAAATCCGACATCGCCACCCTCAATGCAGATTGTGTTGAGAGCCCTTGCCCTCTTCATCAATGATCCCGCGCCCGGTGCGGAAGCGATCGAGCTGGAAACCGGTGGCGTTCTCATGATACCGACCCGTCGCGATCAGATGCGCAAATACATTGCCCGAGCCCGGAACCGCCTTGAACCCGCCGTAGTTCCAGCCGCAGTTCAGATAGAGCCCGTCGATATCCGTCCGATCAATGATCGGAGAGCCGTCGGGCGACATATCCATGATACCGCCCCAGGACCGCAGCACGCGCGCCTTACCAATCATCGGCATCAGGGCAACCCCGGCCTCCATCACACTTTCAACGGTCGGCAAATTACCCCGCGCCGCGTAAGAGGCGTAGAAATCCAGATCACCTCCAAAGACCAGCCCGCCCTTATCGGACTGGCTGATGTAGAAATGCCCCATGCCAAAGGTCACGACATGATCGATGCAGGGTTTGAGTCCTTCGGTCACAAAGGCCTGCAAAACGTGACTCTCTATCGGTAGCCGCATCCCTGCCATCGCCGCCACCTGTCCCGACCGGCCTGCTGCGACCATCGCCACTTTCTTCGCCCGGATCGGCCCGCGGGTGGTCTGCACGCCGCGCACGGCACCGTTTTCGATATCAATCCCGGTCACTTCGCAGTTCTGAATCAGGTCAACACCACGCTGATCCGCGCCGCGCGCATACCCCCACGCGACCGCATCATGGCGCGCCGTCCCCCCGCGCGGGTGATAGAGCGCCCCATAAAGAGGAAAGCGCAGATCGTCGAAATTCAGATAGGGCACCATTTCGCGCAACTCGTCGCGGCTCAGCATGATCGCGTCGTCGCCCTGACTGATCATCATATTCCCACGTCGCGCCGCTGCATCGCGCTGTCCATCCGAGTGGAACAGATTGATGATCCCACGCTGAGAATGCATGACGTTGTAGTTCAGGTCTTCCTCCAGACCCTCCCACAGCTTCAGGGAATGCGAATAGAACTCGGAATTACCCTGCAGAAAATAGTTCGCCCGGACGATCGTCGTGTTTCGCCCCACATTGCCACCGCCGATATAACCCTTTTCCAGTACAGCTACATTGGTCAAGCCGTGCTCTTTGGCCAGGTAATAAGCCGTGCTAAGACCGTGACCGCCGCCGCCTATGATAACGATGTCATATTCGGCCTTCGGCTCGGGGTCGCGCCAATGCGGCGTCCAACCCTTGTTGCCGGTCAACCCTTCCTTGAGAACTCTCAAGCCGGAAAAACGCATTCAGACCTCCCTGCGGTTCTGGTCGGCATCAAACCAACTCTGACCAGCAGTATCAACGCCTCCAGAGCGCGCCGCTCCCGTTTTCGACATGGACTTGTCTGTAGGCGACGAAACCCGGGCGAAATGCGAGAGCGGGGCCTCTTCAATGCCGAAGCCGAAATGCAGCGCCTGCAATCTGAGCCGTACCCATCTTTGCTGGCTGATCTTTCGCTCATTGACGTCTTCCAACGTCAACGCGCCATCAAACCCGGCACCAGCGAAGGCACCCTAAATGAAACCATCAAAGGCATCGGGGTCGTTATTCAATTGTCGTGGACATCATCCAGCAACAATAACCGGACCAACAAAGTTGGTCCGGCATATCTCTTAAATACGCTGAGCTCAGAGCCCTTTGGCGCGATAGCTCTTCGAAACGCGGTCGATCGCAACGATATATGCGGCCGTCCGCAGATCTTCGACATCCGCGCGGCTGTGCCAAACCTCACTCATCGACTGATAGGCAATCCGCATCGTGTCATCGAGGCCCGAACGAACCAGCTCCAGCTCATCCGCACCCTTGAGGTACTTGGCTTTGAAGTCCGGCGACATCGACCATGCATCACCCAGATAGCGATCCAGCCGTTCCAATTCGCTGACAATAAGCTCATGCCGCGCTTCTTCCTGACGGCGCTGCATGCGTCCGAACCGGATATGGCTGAGGTTCTTGACCCATTCGAAATAGGATACCGTCACACCCCCGGCGTTTGCGTACATGTCAGGAATAATGACGGTGCCTTTTTTGCGCAGGATCTCGTCCGCACCTGCCGTCACGGGACCATTCGCGGCTTCGATTATCAGCGGAGCCTTAATGCGCTCGGCATTCGTCAGGTTGATCACGCCTTCCAGAGCCGCCGGAATAAGGATATCGCATTCCTCTTCCAGAACAGTCGCACCTTCTGCGGTATGTGTTGCGTCCGGATAGTCCTTGACGCCTCCATGCTTGACGATCCACTGGCGCACCGCCTCAACATCGATGCCATCGGGATTGAACAGTGCCCCATCCCACTCGATGATGCCGATAATCCGCGCACCGTCCTCTTCGCTCAGGAACTTGGCCGCGTGATAACCCACGTTCCCCAGACCCTGCACGATCACGCGCTTGCCATCCAGTTTCCCGGACAACCCCGCTTTCTTGGCGTCTTCGGGATGACGGAAGAATTCACGCAACGCATATTGAACGCCACGACCGGTTGCTTCGACCCGCCCCGAGATGCCGCCCGCATTCAACGGTTTGCCGGTCACACAGGCCCGCGCGTTGATATCTGTAGTGTTCATCCGCGCATACTGGTCAGCCATCCAGGCCATCTCACGCTCACCCGTTCCCATATCCGGGGCAGGCACGTTCTGAGACGGGTTGATCAGGTCACGCTTGGCCAGTTCATAGGCGAAACGGCGGGTGATCTGCTCCAACTCGTGTTCTTCATACTGACGCGGATCAATGCACAATCCGCCTTTCGAGCCGCCAAACGGTGTTTCAACCAACGCACATTTATAGGTCATCAGCGCGGCAAGCGCCTCGACCTCATCCTGGTTCACAGCCAGCGCATAACGGATTCCGCCTTTTACCGGCTCCATGTGCTCCGAATGGACCGAGCGGTATCCGGTGAAGGTCTGGATCTTACCGCGAAGGCGAACACCAAACCGCACGGTATAGGTGGCGTTACAGACCCGTATCTTTTCTTCCAAACCCGGCGGCAAATCCATCAGGGACGCGGCCCTGTTGAACATCAGGTCAACACTCTCACGAAAGCTGGGTTCTTTGATGCCGGTCATATAATCCTCCGTACCGGTAACTGGCAAACGTCATGACGTTTTGTCGCATCACTGGCGCTAAGCCGCAATCGCCATCTGCACATTTTTTGATCAATTCATTAAGTCTACTTTTGAACAATTCATTAAGTCTGCGCAAATCAGAACGATCTGAGTCGCTCTCAAGCCGTCTCTGAACCAAATTGTCCACAGGGCGACAACAGAGCCACGCGCAACCGCCGGATTATCTTCGAAATGCCCGCAAACCGGCCAAAAGCAAGCCCTTTTCGCCCAATTCCCGCCACGTTTGAACACTAAAGTTGTACAGTAATTTTTTCCTTGGGGGCTTTATCGGCCTGCTCAGCGGAGTCACCAATATGAAGAAGAATCTAACTAGTTTTGGCTCTGCCAAGCCAAAGAACAAATTTACGACCCTCCGGCAATTCGCCAAAAATGAGGAGGGCGCGTTTACCCTTTTTGTAGTGTTTGTTTTCCTCGCGATGCTCGCTGCTACAGGTATTGGCGTGGACATGATGAACTATGAGCGAGACCGCGCAACGCTGCAATCGACGCTTGACCGCGCTGTTCTCGCGGCCGCGGACCTCGACCAAACCGCAGCACCGCGAGATGTGGTAGAAGCCTATCTCGACAAGGCAGGTCTTGGCGACAGGCTCAAATCTATCGATGTTACAGAGAGCTTTGGCTCGCGCACGGTGTCGGCGACTGCAGAAACAGTTGTGCGGACAAACTTCATGCGCCTTTCTGGCATTGAATCCATGATTGCGCCGGCTGCAAGCACCGCGGAAGAATCTATCGGCGCAGTCGAGATTTCCCTTATCTTGGATATTTCCGGATCGATGAGCGAACGGTCTGCTGACCCCAGTTTTTCGAAAATGGCGGTCCTAAGAGACGCTGCGTCTGACTTTGTGAACTTAATGCTGGATAAGCCTGGGCAGAACGAAATTTCGATTTCAATCATCCCCTACGCAACCCAGGTGAATGCTGGCGAAGAGCTGTTGAACAAGTTCACGAACGTCACCAATGAGCATAACTACTCCCATTGCGTGAACTTCATTCCTGAACAGTACAGCGATGCAGATTTACACCGTGGTGACACGCTCGAACGTACAGCACATTTCGATCCGTTCACTTATTCCGAGAACGGGATCAGTATACCGGTCTGTCCGGTTCGCGCGGGTAGTGCCATTACTCCCGTCACCAATAATCGGGCTAAATTGTTGAAGCATATCAGCCAATTGAGCCCGAACGGAAATACATCTATCGATATCGGCATGAAATGGGGTGTCGCCTTACTGGATCCCAGCATGCGCGACATTGTAGGAATACTGGCGACACAAACCGATCCAGATCCTCAATTTGCGCCCTTAAATATTGTTCCGACGAACTTCCGCGAACGCCCGACAAACTATAACTCGGATGTGTTGAAAATCGCTATTGTCATGACTGATGGCAAGAACACCGATCAATACATGTTGAACCCCTCGCTTCGCCAAGGATATTCGGATGTCTGGTACAATCCGGATTCTGGGAACCTTACCAACTGGGGCCGGAGTAACACCGTCGAAGGCGACTACACCATCTATCATTCTCAGGGTAAACCAAACTTCTTTTGGCCTCAGCGCAACGAATGGGCGGATCACCCCTATGGCACACCCGACCCTGAGACCGCGGCCAATGAAGAGCCCGGCGAGGCAGTGCGTCTAACCTACCCAGAACTCTTCAATCGCGTTTCGCTGGCTTGGAACGCCCGGTATAACTACTACTGGCAATCCAGCGCGTGGGCCGAGTGGTACAGCAAGGCTTTCTCGAAGGTGGAAACCTCTGCAAAAAACCAGCGCACAAAACACATCTGTAACTCTGCCAAGGACCAAGGAATCGTCGTTTATGGCATCGCATTCGAAGCTCCGCGCAGTGGTTACAAATTGCTGCAGGATTGCGCGAGCTCGGATAGCCACGTGTACAATGTAAAAGGGTTGGACCTCGAAGACGCGTTCGCATCGATCGCCTCGTCAATCCGCAAACTGAGACTGACACAATGATGGGTAAATTGGCTTCTCTTGCACGGCGCTTTCGCCGTTCGGAAAATGGTACGGCGACGATCGAGTTCGTATTGATATTTCCCGCTTTCATGTTCTTCATCTTGTCGGCTGTGGAACTGGCACTTGTCACGATGCATCAATCTATGCTTGAAAGAGCGGTCGACTTGACCGTTCGTGACATTCGACTGGGAACGGGAACCATAAGAGAGCATGATGACATCAAGGATGTTATCTGTGATCGCGCCCATTTCATCAAAAACTGCTCGGTGAATCTGCGCCTTGAGATGATCCAGCAAAGCGCATTTGAGGGCATCGTCCTCGACGCGCAACCGGATTGCACGGACAATTCCGAAGAGATCAGGCCAGTAAGAAACTTCGTCAATGGCCAATCGAACGAGTTGATGATCTTACGAGCCTGTGCGCGGATTGATCCGGTTTTTCCAACCTCTGCGATTGGCAAAAAGATACCGGATGGGACGGGGCAATACTCTCTGACGGCCACCACCGCATTTGTTCAGGAGCCGATCTAAGTCATGAAACAGATAAAGAAACTCCTAAAGAGCTTTAGGCTTTTCAAGCGGAATGAAGTGGGGACAATGACAGTTGATGCTGTCCTGATTTTCCCAATGCTGCTCTGGACTGCCACGGCCACTTACACTTGGTTTGAGGGATTTCGCCAAAGCGCATCCAACTTGAAGGCCGCCTACACGATCGGCGACCTCATCTCGCGCGAAACCGAGACCATCAACGATACTTATATTAACTCGCTTTACGAATTGATGATACGCATGGTGAACAATGGATCACCAATGTCTATGCGTGTTTCCCTGCTGGTCTTTGATGAGGACGATGATCGCCACTACGTACAGTGGTCGACTGCGCGCGGTTACAGTTGGATATGGACGGACGACAATGTCGAAGACATACGCGCAGCGCTACCTCCGATGCCAAATCGAGACACTTTGATCCTGGTCGAGACCTCGAATGAATATGTGCCAATCTTTAACGAAATCCTGGTGAAAGATATTTCTTTCGATAATTTCATATTCACTCGTCCGCGTTTCACAAATGAAATCTCGGCCGACTTCAGAACCCTGATTATTGACCTTGAAGATGTCGGTAACGACATTGATGACGCGCAAGAGGGTAGCGGAGCATGAGCAGAGCGGGTTAACCCTGCTCTACCAGCATCGCTGTCAGCATCTCTGACATGAACTTGGTTTCGGCGGCGGCTGTCATGCCGCCGATGCCAACGCGGCGACCCAGGCGCCACCAGAGACCGGGGGCCCAGGCGTTCGCCCCCGAGTTGCGGGTTTTGATCAGAAAACCGTTCGATGGTTTGAAGGCAAAGACGCCGCGGTCGACCGCTTCGATCTCATCCAAGCTGCATATCACCTGCCCTGATCCCGTCCGTAGCGATGATCGGGTCAGTTCAATTGTATCTGCGGTTGCAACCCACATGCAGCGAGACAGCCAGAATGAAGCTGCTCCGACCAAAAGCAGGAACACTTGCCAGCCCAGTTGAGGCGGCGTGGCCAGTGCGACATAGATCACCAGCGCTCCGACCGTGGTCAGCATCCCTACCCCCATCCAGCGGCGCGGGGCCGAGGCCGCGACCGTGGCCAGCACGTCTTCTTGCATGTGTCTCTCCTGCGTTCTTGCCTGCTTTAGCTGCTTTGACAAGCAAAGGACAGTGCCCGTCATGGGTCTGAGCACCCCTGCACAGAACGCGTGTATCTGCGCGAATTGATTGCACAGGCCCCCGGCTTAGATTGCGTCCAGTTATGATGGAGGCTTCGATGTCACTCAGACCTACTGTGGAAACCCGCAAGGCCGTGCCGACGATGGAAGGCGCAGGCGTTAAACTGCACCGGGCGTTTGGATTTCAGGATCCGTCGGAGCTGGATCCGTTTCTGCTGTTTGACGATTTCCGGAACGAACACCCTCGGGACTACATGGCCGGTTTCCCGTGGCATCCACACCGCGGGATCGAGACGATCACCTATGTTTTGTCAGGAACCGTCGATCACAGTGACTCGCTGGGCAACAGCGGAACGCTGGGGGCGGGTGACGTGCAATGGATGACCGCCGGATCGGGCATTCTGCATCAGGAGATGCCGAAAGGCGCGGCCAGCGGTCAGATGCACGGGTTCCAGTTGTGGGGCAATCTGCCATCGGATCAGAAGATGACCGCGCCGCGCTATCAGGATGTTCAAAGCCGCGATATTCCCGAAATCACTGACGATGATGGCACCATTGTGCGCGTGATCGTGGGCGAGTTCTGGGGGCGCACCGGCCCGGTCGACGGGATCGCAGCCGATCCGCAATATCTGGACGTCAGCATACCGGCAGGTGTGAGGAAGACCTTTCGCATCGACACGTATCGCCGTGCCTTCGCCTATGTGTTCGAAGGTGAGGCCGCTTTTGCCGATGCGTCGCAACCGACTGGTATATTGCTGGAAAAGGAGATCGCGGGGCAAGAGGTCAATATCCGCGATATGTCCGGGGACAGAACACTCATCCGCTTTGGCTCAGGCGATGAGGTGACAGTTCAGGCCGGTCCCAATGGCGTGCGGTTTCTGCTGATCTCGGGGGCTCCGATCAACGAACCCGTGGCGTGGCATGGTCCGATTGTCATGAACACTCAGGCTGAGTTGCAGCAGGCGTTTCGAGAGCTGCGCAACGGCACCTTCATCCGCCCGGCCCACTAGGGTCAGGCGGACACGGCCTTGCGCACCATGTCCCAATAGACCTGTTCGACCTCATCCAGAGACAACCGCCCGCCGCTGCGATACCAGGTGATCACACCGTTCAACATGGCAATGACCGCCAAGGTGGCGATCTTGGTATCGCTGACGGCAAACTGCCCGGTCTGATGTCCACGCTGCAAGATGCTCTCGAGTGAATCCTCGTACTGGCGACGCAAAGATTCGATCTCGGAGAAGTTATCAGGCGTCAGGTTGCGAAGTTCCATATAGGCGATGAAAACCTCATCCGGGCGCTCCAGATGGAAACGGATGTGGAAGCCTACGAACTGGCGCAGCGCATCCTGTGGATCATCAAATCGGGTGAGATCGTCATAGGCAGACAACAGGTCCTGCATATGCTCTCGCATCAAACGATAAAGCAAACTTTGCTTGTCGGGCGTATAGTTGTAGAGCGCGCCGGCCTGTACGCCGACCTCACCCGCGATCTGCCGCATGGACACGGCGGCATAGCCATGACGGGCAAACAGGCCCAACGCAGCCTTGCGAATACGGGGACCGGTGATATCAGAATGTGAACCTTGCGTGCGCGCCATGGCAATACAGTATCTGAACATTTGTTCAGATAGAAGCCCGCTTGAACAGCGCTGACAAAAGGTGCATCACGGGGACTATGCCGCACGTTATGAAGCCTCTACCACTGATATTCCTGCTGCTCACCGCCGCAGGCTGCGCCGATATCCCCGAGTTGGAAGGCAGCGAAACCGAAGCGTTGCGTAGGTCCCCCTACCCCAAGCTGCTTCCTTTGGATGCCACATTGGGCGCGCCCGTTGATCCGGTCAACGAGGCGGCCGAGGTCGAAGAGGACCTGACTGCCCGCAGCGAGGCACTGGCGAAACGGGCCGAGGCCCTTCAAAACGCCCAGATAAACTAGCACGCAAGACGCTCTGACGGATTGCACCCCTGCCCTGAACCCGCTAAGGCAGCGCGCAAAGGATGGCCCGCCAGCGGCGGAATTTCGAGCGAAAGGACCCAAGGGAATGACACAGGCGCTGCGGCTTGGAATTGCGGGTTTGGGAACCGTCGGTGTGGGCGTGGTCAAGATTGTGCGTCGCCATGCGGACCTGCTGCAGGCGCGCACCGGACGTCCCATTGAGATCACCGCCGTGTCGGCCCGTGACGCCAGCAAGGATCGTGGCGTGAACCTGTCGGACTACGCATGGGAGACCGACCCCGTTGCTTTGGCCAAGCGCGACGATATCGATGTGTTTGTGGAACTGATGGGCGGCGAAAACGGCCCGGCCAAGGCCTCGGTCGAGGCTGCGCTGGCCAGCGGCAAGGATGTGGTTACAGCCAACAAGGCGCTGCTGGCGATCCACGGGCAGGAGCTTGCTGAGAAGGCCGAGGCTGCAGGTCGTGTGATCCGGTTTGAAGCCGCAGTGGCAGGTGGCATCCCGGTCATCAAATCTCTGACCGAAGGATTGGCAGGGAACGATATCACGCGCGTCATGGGTGTGATGAACGGCACCTGCAATTACATCCTGACGCGGATGCAGTCGCAGCAACTTGGCTATAACGCGCTGTTCGAGGAATGTGCGCAGCTGGGCTATCTCGAAGCAGATCCAAATCTGGATGTGGGCGGCATCGACGCGGCGCACAAACTGGCGCTGCTGTCATCGATTGCATTCGGCACCAAGCCAAATTTCGACGGAATCGAGATTGAAGGCATACAGCAGATCAGCCTGGATGATATCGATCAGGCTGATGACATGGGCTATCGGATCAAGCTGCTGGGCGTGGCGCAACGCACCGCGCGGGGGCTGGAGCAACGGATGCAGCCCTGTCTGGTTCCCAGTGACTCGCCGCTGGGCCAACTGGAAGGCGGCACCAATATGGTTGTGTTGGATGGTGACGCGGTCGAACAGATCATTCTGCGTGGCCCTGGCGCAGGCGAAGGACCAACGGCCAGCGCCGTGATGGGCGATGTCTGTGATCTGGCGCGCGGGCTGCATATCCCGACATTCGGACGGCCTGCCACGTCGCTGGAAGAGGCAAAGCCTGCCGTCACAGGGCTGCCCGCGCCCTACTATCTGCGGCTGGGCCTGCTGGATAAACCCGGTGCGCTGGCCAAAGTGGCCGCCATTTTGGGGGATGCCGGTGTCTCAATCGACCGGATGCGCCAGTATGGTCATGCCGAAAGCACCGCGCCCGTACTGATCGTCACGCACAAGACCACCCGCACAACACTGGACGTCGCGCTCGAGGGCTTGCGCGATACCGATGTCATCGCGGGCGAGCCTGTTGCGCTGCGGATTGAAGAGGTTTGAGCTTGCGGCCTGCATGAAACGCAAGCTATGCCGGACATTACGGCTTTATTGACCTGAGGATACCAAAATATGAGTGCTGCCAAGATCGATTTTAACGACCGCCTGCTGTCTTTGGGGCTGGCAAGGGTCGCGGAACAGGCCGCGCTGGCCTCGGCCTCGCTGGTTGGACGGGGTGATGAAAAAGCCGCCGATCAGGCTGCGGTGAACGCCATGCGCGAGCAGTTGAACCTGCTGG
Source organism: Ruegeria sp. C2 (assembly GCF_056537765.1). NCBI lineage: Bacteria > Pseudomonadati > Pseudomonadota > Alphaproteobacteria > Rhodobacterales > Roseobacteraceae > Ruegeria > Ruegeria sp. C2. The sequence continues at coordinate 1,378,953 of NZ_JBQFRZ010000001.1, forward strand.
ATATCGCGGGCGTTGTCGTCATCGGCGAAGGTGAACGCGACGAAGCGCCGATGCTCTATATCGGCGAAGAGGTCGGCACGGGCAACGGCCCGGGCGTGGATATCGCGCTGGACCCGCTGGAAGGCACCACCCTGACCGCCAAGGATATGCCCAACGCGCTGACCGTCATCGCCATGGGTCCGCGCGGCTCGATGTTGCACGCACCGGATGTGTATATGGACAAGCTGGCGGTTGGCCCCGGCTATCCTGAGAATGTTGTCAATCTGGACATGACCCCGCGCGAACGGGTCGAAGCGCTTGCCAAGGCCAAAGGCTGTGAGCCTGCCGATATCACCGTTTGCATTCTGGAACGTCCACGCCATGAGGCGATGATCGCCGAAGTGCGCGAGACCGGGGCCTCGATCCGTCTGATCACCGATGGTGATGTGGCTGGTGTCATGCACTGTGCCGAGAGCGAAGCGACCGGCATCGATATGTATATGGGTCAAGGCGGCGCGCCTGAGGGTGTGCTGGCTGCCGCAGCACTGAAATGCATGGGCGGTCAGATCTTTGGCCGCCTGTTGTTCCGCAACGATGACGAGCGTGGCCGCGCCGCCAAGGCAGGCATCACCGATCTGGACCGCGTGTACGCGCGCGACGAGATGGTGACAGCCGATGTGATCTTTGCCGCCACCGGCGTAACCGGCGGCTCGCTGCTGCCGCGCATCAAGCGCGAGCCGGGCTGGGTTGAGACAACAACACTGCTGATGCGGTCCAAGACGGGCTCGGTGCGCCGTATGTCCTACCGCACGCCGATGTGGTCGCATAACGACGCTTAGCGACTTGCGCCGCTGCCTTCGTCGAGCGTATTGGTAAAAAGATTAAAGGCCGGGTCCGATAGGGTCCGGCCTTGGTGCATGAGGTGAGACGTGGCGTTTCTGGGTGTTGAGCAATCGTTGACAGGACGGCGTTGGGTTGGACCGGCGATCGAGGTCGAGCGGTCGGCTGAGATGATGGCGCAACAGACTGATCTGCCGCGTGCCCTGTGTCAGGTTCTGGCCCGCCGCGGAGTGCCGGCCATGGAAGCCTCTGGATTTCTGGAGCCCAAGCTGAAGGAATTGCTGCCTGATCCGCGTTCGATGAAAGACATGGAGCGCGCCGCGACCCGGTTTCTGGAAGCCGTGCGCAAGCGCCAGAAGATCGCGGTCTTCGCAGATTATGATGTGGACGGGGGCAGCTCAGCGGCGCTGTTGCTGGTTTGGTTGCGTCAGATGGGGATTGCTGCAACGCTCTATGTGCCCGACCGGATCGACGAAGGTTATGGCCCAAACGTGCCTGCCATGCAGGAACTAGCGGCCAGCCATGATCTGATCATCTGCGTGGATTGCGGAACGCTTAGCCACGAACCTATCGCGGCAGCGAAGGGCGCGGATGTGATCGTTCTGGACCACCATTTGGGTGGAGAAACACTGCCGGATTGCGTGGCCGTGGTGAACCCGAACCGGCAGGATGAAAGCGGCGATCTGGGGTATTTCTGCGCCGCTGCCGTGGTGTTCCTGATGCTGGTCGAAGCAGGGCGCCAATTGCGCGAGGCAGGGGCTAAAGGGCCGGATCTGATGGCGATGCTGGATCTGGTGGCACTGGCCACGGTAGCGGATGTTGCGCCGCTGATCGAGGCCAACAGGGCGCTGGTCCGGCAAGGGTTGAAAGTTATGGCCCAAAGGCAAAGACCGGGGCTGGTCGCGCTGTCGGACGTGGCGCGCATGGATACCGCGCCCAACAGCTATCACCTGGGGTTTCTGCTGGGGCCGCGTGTGAATGCGGGTGGGCGCATTGGGCAGGCCGATCTGGGCGCACGTTTGCTAAGCACCGACTCGGTTTCCGAGGCCGAAGCCCTGTCCGAGCGGCTGGATGCTCTGAACACCGAACGGCGCGAAATTGAGAACGCGGTGCGCGCGGCAGCCATGACGCAGGCCGAAGAGCGCGGGCTGGATGCGCCGCTGGTTTGGGCTGCGGGCAACGGTTGGCATCCCGGCGTCGTTGGCATCGTCGCATCGCGGTTGAAAGAGACCGCAAACCGACCCGCCATCGTGATCGGGTTTGACGGGGATGAGGGCAAGGGCTCTGGCCGGTCGGTCTCGGGCGTTGACCTAGGCGCGTCAATCCAGCGCCTCACGGCTGAGGGGCTGCTGGTCAAGGGCGGTGGCCACAAGATGGCGGCGGGTCTGACAGTGATGCGCGATCAGCTGGAGCCTGCCATGGAGCGGCTGTCGGAACTTCTCGCCAAACAGGGCGCAGGCCAAGGCGGCCCAGCCGATCTGAAACTGGACGGGGCGCTGATGCCGGGGGCCGCGACGGTCGATCTGATCGAACAGATTGAAAAAGCAGGACCATTCGGGGCTGCGGCCCCTGCCCCTCGATATGCCCTGCCCGACTTGCAAGTGCGCTTTGCCAAGCGCGTAGGTGAGACACATCTGAAACTGTCCCTGTCCGATGGCATGTCCGGTGGACTGGACGCTATCGCCTTTGGCGCATTCGAGGGTCCGTTGGGAGATCGCCTGTCCAATCACGGCGGCGCTCGGTTCCATTTTGCGGGTCGGCTTGAGGTGAATACCTGGGGTGGCCGACAGAGCGTACAGCTGCGGCTGGAAGACGCTGCAGAGGCCGTCTGACACCTGCTTCAACGCACCTCGAAAACGGTCAAAAAAGTTTCGCAGGCTTGCGTTTTTCGTCTTGCGGGGGGGGAAGGTAAACCGTAAAAGGCCCTCCACAAGCCAGCGTGGCCCGTTCGTCTATCGGTTAGGACGCCAGGTTTTCAACCTGGAAAGAGGGGTTCGATTCCCCTACGGGCTGCCACTTTGCTTGTCTGGACCAAGTGGCCCGTTCGTCTATCGGTTAGGACGCCAGGTTTTCAACCTGGAAAGAGGGGTTCGATTCCCCTACGGGCTGCCATTTTTCCAATCCACTCATCGTGATCTCTGATTGAATGATTGTGGCTACGCTTAAGCGCAACGACTAGCCAGCTTGCCGGTGATTGGTTTCTGCAATCTCGATCCGAATACCCCATTGCTTCAATGCCTTGGCAACATCCCCGGTAGGTGCTTGGTCCGTGACCAGTAGATCGATCATACGCGGCTCGGGTCCGACATAAGGCGCGGTTTCACCAAATTTAAAATGCGCCGCAGCCACAAACAGTCGGTCGGTGTTGCTGGCGACAACAGTCGCAAGGTCTGCCTCAACTGAACTGTGGTACAAGAAACCTCGACGTGCCGAAATCGCATCGATGCTGAGCACTGCGATGTCAAACGCATAACGCTGTACCTGCCGATGCGTGACGTGACCGAATGCGCCGCGCTCATCGCTTTGCAGTTCGCCCCCAAGCAAATGCACACGATTGCCATTGGTTCCGGCCAGGGTCTGCCCCACCCCGATCGAGTTGGTCACGACGGTCAGGTTTCCCGACTGCCGCAGCTCTTCGGCCACATAAGCGGTGGTCGAGCCGACATCCAGAAAGACGGTCATCCCGTCCCGTATCAGGCTCGCCACATGCCCCGCGATCAACCGCTTTTCTTCAGAGTGTTGCGCTATACGGCGAAAAAAACTGGGGTCGCCTTGGGTGCCGGCGAGATAAGCGCCGCCATGCACACGTTCGACCGCGCCCGAGGCTGAGAGCGACTTGATCGTGCGCCGCACGGTTTCCTCAGAGACCCCTAGTGTTTTGGCCAGTTCCGAGTTTCGGGCTGTCCCGCCCAGACGACGGAGAACATCCAGAAGTTCAAGCTCACGATGGGTGTGCGGGCTGCGGGTTTTCACTGGACGCTCCGTATTTCCCAAATTTACCCAAACAAAGACACGGAATGCGGTCAGTGATCAACCCGAAACAGGCCGACCGCTGCAAGCGGCCGACTTGGTTTGGCTCAATGACAACAGACAGGCTTACGGCGCAGCGCGGTTTTGCGGAATGACCTCATAGCCGGGCTCTTCGGGTTCATCATCCAGCATTTCGGGTGGAAAGCCCGGTGCTTGAATCTCAAGTCCGGTCGCATCTTCGAGGCGTTTGATGATGTTCGGGGACAACTCGCGCTCGCCGTAGCGTGCGATGCCGTCTTCGAATATCTTGATCATCACCGGATTCACCTCAAGGGGGACACCGGCGCGGTCGGCAACCTCCTGAAACAGGCCGATATCCTTTTTCACCAGGTCCATGGTGAACGAGATATCGCGTGAACCGTTCAAGATGACCTGGCTTTCGGTTTCGTGCACGAACGAGGTGCCCGACGAAATCTTGATCGCCTCATAGGTGGTTCCAAGATCCATTCCAGCTGCTTTGGCGGTCACCAAAGCCTCGGCGCAGGTGATCAGGTTAGCGGTGGCCAGATAGTTGGTCAGCACTTTCAGCACCGAGGCCGACCCCAGTTCACCTGTGTGCAGAATGCGCCGCCCCATGGTCGTCAGGAAGGGCATAATACGCTCGAACGTTTCGCGGTCACAGCCAGCGAAGATCGAGATATTGCCCGTCGCAGCCCGGTGACATCCGCCTGAAACCGGACAATCCACCGCTGCGCCGCCTTGTTCGATGACCATGGCACCAAGGCGTTTGACCTCAGCCTCATCGGTGGTCGACATCTCCATCCAGATTTTGCCGGGGCCGACCTCGGGCAACATCTCTTGCATCACGGCGTCCGAGGCGGCGGGTGAAGGCAAGCAAGTGATCACCGCGTCGCAATCACGCATCAACTGCGCCGGACTTTCAGCGGCTTTGGCACCCTCGGTGACAAATCGGGTCACCTGATCCGGGTTCAGGTCATGAACCGTCAAATCGATTCCGTTACGCAGCAGCGATCCCGAGAGCTTGCCCCCAACATTTCCCAGCCCGATAAACCCTACTTTCATGCGCCGCATCCTCCTGTTCGCGTCTTGTGATCCATGCCAACACGTCACCACAGATGGATCATGCCGCCCAGCGACCTCGACAGGTCGCTTTTTACCTGCTTCCTCGCTGATCATCGCGACTCGCTTGACAAGCAGCCCAAGCGTGCCGCATGTCCCTTTCGTTGGTGTCTGCGTGCGCAGATGAAAAGGGAATGCGTCAGCGGGTTTTCCGTCAAACGCAGCCGCCCCCGCGACCGTGAACGGAGAGGGTGCCCAAGCCACTGGCCGCAAGGCCGGGAAGGCGGGACATCCGACAGAGGCCCGCCTCTGACATCCGCAAGCCGGGAGACCTGCCAACGCCCGAGATTTAAACCGGACGGGGTGTTCCGGTGTCGGGTCAAAAGCGACCCGCATGAAACCCCGTCCCCCACGAAGAGGATTTGGGGGGATGAGAGACATGACCGAGACCGCTCCGGTCGAGCTGCTGGTTTGCACCACCTGCCGTCGCGGGCTGCCTGTCGAAGATGATGCGCAGCGCCCCGGTGCACTTCTGCACAAGGCGCTTGAGCAGGCCGATCTGCCCGAAGGGATCACCTTGAAAGCCGTGGAATGCTTGTCGAACTGCGATGAGGGCTGTTCCATCGTCTTGCGCGGGGGGCCGGATCGCTGGACCTTCGTGTATGAACACCTCAACGAAACCGACCACGTCGACATGATCGTGGAGGGTGCCACCAAATACCTCGCGACCGAGGATGGTCTGGTCAAATGGCGCGAACGCCCCGAACATTTCCGCAAAAACTGTGCGGCCCGTATTCCCCCGATTGGAGCCCTGAAATGAGCAACCTTGAGAAACTTCCCGTCACTGTGATCACCGGCTTTCTGGGCTCGGGCAAGACAACGCTGGTGCGCCACCTGATGCAGAACCCGCAGGGCAAGCGTCTGGCCGTGGTGGTCAACGAATTCGGCGATGTTGGCGTTGATGGCGATATCCTGAAATCCTGCGCGATCCCCGATTGTCCGGCGGAAAACATCATGGAACTGGCCAATGGCTGTATCTGCTGCACCGTGGCGGACGATTTCATCCCGACCATCGAAGCGCTGATGGCGCTGGAGCCGCGCCCTGATCACATCCTGATCGAAACCAGCGGTCTGGCGCTGCCGAAACCGCTGCTAAAGGCCTTCGACTGGCCTGATATCCGTTCGAAAATCACCGTCGATGGCGTCATCGCACTGGCCGATGCCGAGGCGGTCGCTGCCGGTCGCTTTGCCCCGAATGTCGAGGTGGTGGATGCCCAGCGCATGGCCGATGACTCGATTGATCATGAAACGCCGCTGTCCGAGGTGTTCGAAGATCAGATTTCCTGCGCCGATATCATCCTGCTGACCAAGCCCGATCTGGCCGGCCCCGAAGGTGTCGCCAAGGCCAAAGAGGTCATCGCTGCAGAGGCCCCGCGCCCCCTGCCCGTTGTTGAAGTTGCCGAGGGCGTCGTTGACGTCCGTGTCGTGTTGGGTCTGGAAGCCGCCGCCGAGGATGACATGGACGCGCGTCCCAGCCATCACGACGGTCATCACGACCACGAACATGACGATTTCGAAAGCATCATCGTCGAGTTGCCCGAACAGAGCGATCCGCTCGATCTGGTGGCGAAAATCGAACGTCTGGCCAAAGAACTGAACATCCTGCGCGTCAAAGGCTATGCCGCCGTTCAGGGCAAGCCCATGCGCCTGCTGGTTCAGGCCGTCGGTGCGCGCGTGCGCCATCAGTATGACCGCCCTTGGGAACCAGGCGAGGAACGCCGCTCGCGTCTGGTGGTGATCGCCGAGCATGACGATATCAAAGAGACCGAAATCCGCGATATCCTCGTGGGTGTGACCGAGGCTGCCGAGTAAAGCCATGCACGTCGTCTTCCGCGAAAGCCACGGGTTAGAGGAAACGGAAACCCCGACCGATCTGGGCCAAAGCCCGGCGGATTTGGTGGTGCTGTCCTTTTCCGACAGCGACCTTGGCGCATTCGCGGCAGGCTGGCATCGCGGTGGCGGCCCCGAAGGGCGGATGCCGACGATGCGGTTGGCCAACCTGACGGCGCTGAAACACCCTCTGTCCGTTGACACCTATGTGGAACAGACGTTGGAGGGGGCCAAGGGCATACTGATCCGTCTGATCGGTGGGGTGCCCTATTGGGCGTACGGCTTGCAGCAGGTTCTGGCGCTGGCGCAGGCCAAAGGGATTGCACTGGCCGTGCTGCCCGCAGACGGTCGCGAGGATACGCGGCTGGATGATTACTCTACCCTGCCCGTCTCGACCCTGCGGCGGCTGGCGCATCTGTGCGACACCGGCGGAGAGGTCGCGGCACAGGCGGCGCTTGCTCAAATGGCGCTGGCGGCGGGACTTTACGCCGGGCCGGTCATGGGTGCCAAGACGCTACCCGAATGCGGCGCATGGTGCCCGGATCGCGGTGTAATCCCAGCGGAAAAAGCGTTCACAGGTGACGCGAAACGCATCCTCGTCACCTTTTACCGCGCTTACCTGACCTCGGCGGACACCGCCCCGGTCGCAGCCTTGATCCGCAGCCTGCGTGCCCGCGGATATGACGCTGTTGGTCTGTTCGCTCCATCTCTGAAAGCGCCCGCTGCCGCCGACTGGCTGCGGGATCAAGTCGTTGCGCTAAGCCCGTCCGCGATCATCAATGCCACTTCGTTCTCGGGCAAAGGCGCATCGGGCACCTCTCCGCTCGATGCAGCGGGTGTGCCGGTATTTCAGGTCGCTCTGGCCACCTCGCGCCGCAAGGCGTGGGCCGAAGCCGAACGTGGGCTTTCGCCCGCCGACCTCGCCATGCATGTGGTTCTGCCCGAGGTAGACGGGCGTATCTCGGCAGGCATCGCCTCGTTTAAGGAACCGGGAAAGCGCGACCCGCACCTTGAGTATTCCCGTTTTGCCCATCGGGCTGAACCTGAACGGATCGAAGCAATCATTGATCGTGTGATTGGTTGGCTGAACCTCGACGATAAACCCAAGGCGGATCAAGTGCCCGCGCTGGTGCTGTCCACTTATCCCGGCAAGGATTGGCAAATGGCCCATGCGGTTGGGTTGGACGCGCTGGCCTCTGCCGAGGCGATGCTGTCCGACTTGCAGGCCGAGGGTTATGATACCGCGCCTGCCGAACCGATTGGCGAAACGCTGTTAGAAGCTCGGATTTCGTGGCCGCTGACTAACTATCAAACCACGCTGGCGGACCTGCCCGACCAACTGCGCACCGATCTGCAAACCGTCTGGGGCAAGCCCGAGGACGACCCAACCTTCACTGATGGCGCGTTCCATTTCACTGCCATGCGGCGGGGCCAAGCTCTGATCGCGTTGCAACCGGAACGCGGCACGCCCGAACTGCGGGATGACGACTACCACGACCTGTCGCGCACCCCGCGTCACAGCTATGTCGCCTTCTACCTGTGGCTCCGTAAGGGATTGGGCGCGGATGCGCTGATCCATATCGGCGCGCATGGCACACTGGAATGGCTGCCGGGCAAATCGGTCGCCCTGTCCGCCGATTGCTGGCCCGAAGCGCTGATCCGCGATCTGCCGGTGATCTATCCCTTCATCGTCAACGACCCCGGCGAGGCCGCACAGGCCAAACGCCGGATCGGGGCCGTTACCCTGGGGCATATACCGCCACCATTGAAGGAAAGCGGTACGCCCGACCGGATGGTACGGCTGGAATCGCTGCTTGATGAATTCTCGAACGCCGACGGGCTGGACCCAAAGCGCCGCGACCGGCTGCAGGAAAACATCCGGGACGAAGCGCAAGCCATCGGGCTTGAAAGCGATCTTGGCCTCGATCAAGCCACCTGCACCGCCGAGGCCATCACTCGCATCGACCGCTTCGTCTGTGACATCAAGGAAAGCCAGTTCGGCGACGGGCTGCATATCTTTGGCCGCGTGCCCGAGGTGAGCGGCAATTTTGACCCTGCGCCCTCGGCCCATGCCGAACGCAGTGCCCTGATCGACGCACTGGCGGGTAAACGGATTGAGGCTGGCCCGTCCGGTTCCCCCTATCGCGGTCGCTCGGACGTGCTGCCGACCGGACGGAACTTGTACACCACCGACCCGCGATCGGTACCGACGCGTGCAGCCTATACCCAAGGCGTCAAGCTGGCCGAAGAACTGGTGCGACGGCATTTGCAAGAAGAAGGTGATTATCCCAAGGGCCTAATCGTCGATCTGTGGGGCTCGGCCACCATGCGCACAGCGGGCGAGGAATTCGCTATGGCTCTGCACCTGCTGGGCGTCAAACCTGTCTGGGACAAGGGCTCAGAACGGGTATCCGGAATCGAGGTCTTGCCGATCACCGATCTCAGTCGTCCACGTCTGGATGTCACGCTACGCGTATCCGGCTTGTTCCGCGATGTATTCCCGACCCTGTCAGCGCTCTATGGTCAGGCGGTGCGAGCCCTTTCGGCGCGCGATGAGGCGCCCGATTGGAATCCCTATGCCGGTCAGGAACCGGCGGCGCGCGTCTTTGGCCCCGCCCCGGGCAGCTATGGGTTGAACATGACCCATCTTTCCGAGACCTATACGGACGAAGCTCGCGTTCAGGCCGGCGAGGCGTGGCTCGAGGCCAGTTCTTTCGCGCTGGAGGGGGAACATATCGCCCAAGATAAGGACGGCATCTCGCAGCGCGTCGCCAATGCCGACAGCTTCGTCCATCTTCAGGACCTGACTGAAACCGATCTGCTGCTGGCCAACGACTATGCCACGCATGAGGCAGGGTTTGCCGCCGCCAAGAAGATCTCCGGCGGAAGCGCGCAGCTTTATCATCTGGACAATACTAACCCGGACAACCCACGCGCCCGCACCTTGCCCGAGGAAATCAGCCGTGTCGTGCATGCCCGCGCGGCAAATCCGGGCTGGATCGCCGGAATGCAACGGCATGGGTTCCGGGGTGCAGCTGAAATCGCAGCAACTCTGGACCACATGGCCTCCTTTGCCCACCTGTCCGGCACGGTCGCACCTCACCTGTTCGATCTTTATCATGATGCGACGCTGGGGGACTCCGACGTAGATGCCTTCCTGCAAGAGGCCAACCCTCAGGCGCATCAGGCCATGCAGGACCGTTTCCGCGCTCTGCTGGAGGCTGGTCTTTGGAATACGCGCCGGAACTCGATCCGGGCCGATTTGGAGGGGTTATGATGAGCGCGCCAATCGTACAGGGCTGGTGCCCGGGCGCCCATCGACCGATGATGTCGGGTGATGGCTTGGTGGTCCGGGTCCGCCCCCGGCTGGCACGTCTGGACGCCCAGCAAGCGATGGGTCTGTGCACTCTGGCCGAGCGGTTCGGTAACGGTACCATAGACCTGACCAACCGAGCCAACCTTCAATTGCGCGGCGTTGCCGAAGCGGATCATCAGCCACTGCTTACGGAGCTTTCGGCGCTGAACCTTTTGGACGCGGAGCCCGGCATTGAGGTTCGACGCAACATTCTGGTCTCGCCGCTCTATGAACCCCTCGACCTGACCGCACGTCTGACACAGGAGTTGATCGACCGACTGGCCGAGTTGCCCGCCTTGCCTGCCAAGTTCGGCTTTGCCATCGACACTGGACCCGAGCGTCTGCTGGCGGCGGATTCAGCGGATATCAGGCTTGAAACCAACCCTGATGGTCTGGTCCTACGCGCTGACGGGGCTGATACTGGGCGTTGTGTGTCTGAAACCCATGCCATCGATCAGTTGATCGCGTTGGCGAACTGGTTTGCAGAACATCACACACCTGAGACGCGACGCATGACGCGGGTTGTAGCTTCAATTGGTTTGCCCAACGACTGGCAAGGCACCTTGCCCGGTCCAATTGGCGCGCCGCTTCAACCCAGTGCCTGCCCGCAAGGTACCATCTATGGCGCGGCATTCGGCCAACTGCCTGCGCGCGAACTCTGTGATTTGATCGAGAAGAGTGGCGCCTCTGCCCTTCGGGTCACGCCGTGGCGGCTGATCCTGCTGGAAGGCGGGGCAGCGATACCTGCCCCGGCATTTGTCACAAACGAAACCGACCCGCTGATGACCACTGACGCCTGCCCCGGCGCTCCATTCTGCCCGCAGGCCCAGGTGGAAACCCGCGGGATCGCACGCGCACTGGCCGCGCGCATTCCCGGCAACCTGCACGTATCGGGCTGCGCCAAGGGTTGTGCCCGCATGAACGCCGCCGATGTCACTTTGGTGGGCCGTGAGGGACGATTCGATCTTGTCAAACAAGGCCGCGCGGGGGATGAGCCCTGCCAGCGTGGCTTGACCGAAGAAACACTAATGAACATGGACTTGACCTGATGCCTTACACGTATGAAACCGATGGCGCGGCGATCTATAAGGAAAGCTTCGCCACCATCCGGTCCGAAGCCGATCTGACTCGGTTCGACGCCGACGAGGAACAGGTCGCTGTCCGCATGATCCACGCCGCCGGAATGGTCGGTCTGGAAGAGTTCTTGCATTTCTCGCCCGGTTTCGTAACCGCAGCACGCACCGCGCTGGAAAATGGCGCGCCGATCCTGTGTGACGCCCGCATGGTTAGCGAGGGCGTAACTCGCTTCCGCCTGCCTGCCGATAACGAGGTCATCTGCACCCTGCATGACGACCGTGTGCGCCCTCTGGCCGCCGAGATGAGCAACACCCGCTCAGCCGCCGCGCTGGAGCTTTGGCGTCCGCATCTGGAGGGCGCGCTGGTCGCCATCGGCAATGCGCCCACCGCGCTGTTCCATCTGCTGAATATGTTGGAAGACCCCGAATGCCCGCGCCCCGCCGCCATCATCGGTTGCCCGGTGGGCTTTGTCGGCGCCGTCGAATCCAAGGATGCCCTGTGGGAGGCACAGCCGGTCCCGTCCTGTATCGTCAAGGGACGTCTGGGCGGCAGCGCCATTACCGTGGCAGCCATCAACGCCATCGCGAGCCGCGCGGAATGAGCGGGGGCAAAATATATGGCGTGGGCCTCGGCCCCGGCGACCCGGACCTGATGAGCGTTCGGGCCGACCGCTTGCTGCGCAATGCACGCCACGTGGCTTTCTTTCGCAAGCCGGGCCGCAGCGGTCAGGCGCGCAAGATCGTCAACGGGATGATCCCGGGAGATGCGGTCGAATTCCCGATGGAATACCCGGTCACAACCGAAATACCGGTGACCGATCCGCGCTATAATGAGCTTTTGTCCGCCTTCTACAAAGACTGCGCAGCGCATCTGAAAGCATTGTCCGAGCAAGGAGAGGACGTTGTGGTCCTATGTGAGGGAGATCCGTTTTTCTATGGATCTTTCATGCATCTTTACAGCCGCTTAAGAGACGATGCTGATGTGGAAGTTGTCCCTGCAATCACGGGTATGTCCGGCGCCTGGACAGCGACGGGCGATCCGATCACCTGGGGCGATGACGTTCTGACCGTGCTGGTTGGCACTCTGCCCGAGGAAACTCTGGCAGAACGCATGGGACAAACCGATGCGTTGGTGGTGATGAAGATCGGGCGCAATATCGACAAGGTGAAGCGTGCCCTGAAGACGGCCGGTCTGTATGACCGTGCCTGGATCGTTGAATTCGCCCAGATGCCGAACCAGACCGTGGCGAAACTGTCCGAGGCCTGCGATAAGATTACCCCCTATTTCTCGATCATCATCGTTCATGGACAGGGGCGACGACCATGAGTGGCTGGGTCAAGATCGCAGGACTTGGACCGGGTGACGAGGCCCTCGTGACGCCCGAAGTCACAGCGGCATTGGCCGATGCGACCGATGTGGTCGGCTACATCCCCTACGTCGCCCGCGTGGCAGAGCGCGAGGGGCTGACCCTGCACGCCAGCGATAACCGGGTTGAAATCGATCGATCTCAGCACGCGCTGCAAATGGCGACCGAGGGCAAAAAGGTTGTGGTCGTCTCGTCCGGCGATCCCGGCGTGTTTGCAATGGCTGCTGCGGTGTTTGAAGCGCTGGAGAACGGCCCGGCTGTATGGCGCGATATTCGGATCGACGTTCTGCCCGGAATCACTGCGATGTTGGCGGCCTCTGCACGGGCAGGCGCGCCGATGGGGCACGATTTTTGCGCCATCAACCTCAGTGACAACCTCAAACCATGGTCATTGATCGAAAAGCGATTGCGGCTGGCCGCGCAGGCGGACTTTTCAATGGCGTTCTACAATCCGCGCTCGAAATCTCGACCAGAAGGCTTTGTGAAGACGCTGGAAATCCTGCGTGAGGAATGCGAACCCGAACGGCTGATCCTGTTTGCCCGTGCTGTATCGCGCGCGGATGAGGCGATCCGGATTTCCACACTGGCCGAGGCGACACCCGAAATGGCGGATATGCAGACCGTGGTCATCGTCGGCTCATCTCGCACGCGTTTGATCGAACGGAATGGCGCGCCCATCGTCTATACACCACGATTTACGCCCGATGAGGGTCAGGGATGAGTCAACCAGTCCAAAACCTGTGTGACATGGCTCAGTTCGATCCGCTGCGGCAGGGCCGGACGATCGATCATCAGCACCGGCAAGCCCAGCGCCCGCGCCGCGTCGAGCTTGGCGCGCGCGCCAGAGCCGCCAGCGTTCTTGGACACAACAAGCTGCGTGCCGTGATCTTGCATCAGTGCGCGGTCATCGGCCTCGGTGAAGGGCCCTCGGGCCACGATCACATCTGCATTCGGCAGCGGCAGGTCTTCGGGTTCATCCACCAGCCGCAGAAGGTAATGGTGCTGAGGTTTCGCCGCGAAGTCTTCAAGATGCATACGTCCAACTGCCAGAAACACGCGCTGTGGCACTCCGGAAAGCGCCTCAACCGCGGCGGCGATATCGGGCACATGATGCCATCTGTCACCGGGTTGCGGCACCCATGCCCCGCGCGTCAGAGCAGCAAGCGGAATTTGCGTCTCATTGCAGGCCGCGATCGCGTTCCGGCTCATCTGAGCGGCAAACGGATGAGTGGCATCCACGACGTGAGTAACGCCGTTTTCGCGGATATAACTGGCCAGCCCGTCAACCCCACCATACCCGCCAACACGGGTCGGCAACGGCTGAGGGCGAGGTTTCTCCACCCGTCCGGCGTAAGAATAGATCGCCGTAATCCCCTGTTCGGATACAGCTTTGGCCAGAGCGTTGGCCTCGGTGGTACCACCAAGAATCAGGAGGTTTGGCATGTCTGAATCTCCGTGGCTGACCGTTCTGGGCTTGGGCGAAGATGGGCTTGATGGCCTGTCGCCCGCAAGCCGTCAAGTGCTGGACCGGGCCGAAGTTATCATGGGCCCTCCCCGGCATCTTTCGCTGTTGCCCGAAACCGGCGCCCGGCGGATCGAATGGCCTGTACCCTTCTCGGACGGTTTGCCATTGCTGCAGCAGGAATGCGGGCGCGCGACCGTGGTTCTGGCATCAGGCGATCCGTTCTGGTTCGGAGCGGGTTCGGTGATTGCACGCAATTTTGAGGTCGGGGAATGGATCGCCCTGCCCGGTCAGTCGACATTCTCGCTCGCCGCGGCGCGTCTGGGCTGGCCGTTGGAGAGCACGCAAACCTTTGGCCTGCACGCGGCCCCGCTGACCCGCCTGCGCCCGCATTTGTCGCCCGGCCTGCGTGCCATCATCCTGTTGCGCAATGGCGCGGCGGTCGCAGAATTGGCCCAGTATCTCACCGAGACAGGCTTCGCCGACACCCGGCTGCACGTTATGGAGGCGTTGGGCGGCCCTCGTGAACGCGCGCGGGCTGTCTCGTTGACCGAAGCGCTGCTGGGCACCTTCGATCACCCGGTCTGCGTTGCGCTCGAGGTCGATGGCGAAGGCCGCGCCCTGACCAAAGCGACAGGAAAACCGGACGAGATTTTCGAAACCGACGGCCAGATCACTAAACGCCCGATCCGTGCGTTGACCCTGTCTGCATTGGCCCCCCAAAGGGGCGAGCATTTGTGGGATATCGGTGGTGGCACCGGCTCGATCAGCATCGAGTGGTTGATGTGTGACCCGACCCTGACCGCCACGACGATCGAGCCGCGCAAAGATCGCGCCGAGCGCATCCGCCGCAACGCAGATACGCTGGGGCAGGATCGCCTGAACGTCGTGCATGGTACCGCACCGGATGCGTTGACTGGTCTGCCGTTGCCAGATGTGGTCTTCATCGGCGGAGGCCTGAGCCCTGACCTGCTGATCTGGCTGCGCGAAGTGCTGCCCGCTGGAACTCGGTTGGTCGCCAACGCGGTAACGCTGGAAAGCGAGGCACTGTTAGCCCGGTGGCATGAAGACTTGGGCGGAGAGCTTCTGCGCATAGAACTGGCGCATTCCGCGCCGCTGGGGCCGCGCCGCGGTTGGAAATCGGCCTATCCGGTGGTTCAATGGAGCGTGACGCTATGATCGTCGCTGGCCTGGGCTTTTCATCAAAGGCTACTGCTGACAGCCTGCGCACTGCCTATGAAGCGGCAGTGTCTGGGCAAATTGTCGAAGCGTTGGCAACGGTTGCCGACAAAGAGGGGCACCCGGCGCTGTCGGCTTTCGCCGAAGACCTCGCCCTGCCCCTGCATTTCGTTGCGGCTGCCGATCTGACCGGGCAACGCACTCTGACATGCTCGAACCGCAGCCGGGCCACCTATGGCACCGGCAGCGTTGCCGAAGCATCCGCCTTGGCCGCCGCCGGACCGGGCGCGCGACTGCTCTCACCTAGACAGATATCAGACGACCGGCTGGCCACCTGCGCCATCGCCATCGGAGGACAAACATGACCGTTCATTTCATCGGCGCCGGACCGGGCGCTGCCGACCTGCTGACCCTGCGCGGGCGCGATATCATCGCCTCGTGCCCTGTGTGCCTCTATGCGGGATCGCTGGTGCCCGAAGAAATCCTGAGCCATTGCCCCGAGGGCGCGAAGATCATCAACACTGCGCCGATGGATCTGGATCAGATCATGGCCGAGATCGAGGCCGCCCATAAGGCGGGTCAGGACGTAGCACGCCTGCATTCAGGTGATCTGTCAGTCTGGTCCGCGATGGGGGAACAAATTCGTCGCCTGAAAGAGATGGGGATTCCGGTCAGCGTAACACCCGGCGTGCCGTCCTTTGCAGCAGCAGCCGCCGCTTTAGGCACCGAACTGACTCTGCCCGGTTTGGCGCAATCGGTGGTTCTGACACGGACGCCCGGACGTGCATCCTCGATGCCCGAAGGCGAGACGCTGGAGAATTTCGCACGAACCGGAGCGACGCTGGCCATTCACTTGTCGATCGGCAATCTGGATCAAGTGGTCGCCGACCTGACTCCGGCCTACGGCTCCGATTGTCCCGTGGCCGTAGTCTACCGCGCCAGCTGGCCGGATGAGCGGATCATCCGTGCGACACTGAAAACGTTGAAAGAGGCGCTGGATGAAAGCATCTCGCGTACGGCGCTGATCATAGTTGGACCTGCGCTTGCGGGTGAAGGGTTCGACGAAAGCTGCCTCTATTCCAAAGACTACGACCGCCGCTATCGCCCGCAAAGCGCAGATAGCCCCTGGTCAAGCTGGAGCCATGGTGATGACTAACCCTCCCGGCGTTTTGATTTCCGCACCGTCTTCGGGCACCGGCAAAACCACGGTCATGCTGGGCCTGTTACGTGCACTGGCCGAGGATGGGCTTGCTGTGCAGCCTTTCAAAAGCGGACCGGATTACATCGATCCAGCTTTTCACCGGGCAGCTGCGGGGCGCGCCTCGTTCAATCTGGACAGCTGGGCGATGGGAGAACCGTTGCTGAATGCGATATCTATACAGGCCGAAGGGGCTGATATCGTCGTGGCCGAGGGGTCGATGGGGCTGTTTGACGGTGTCGCCAAACCCGGCGAGTTAGGTCATGGATCAAGCGCCGAGACCGCACAGCGGATGGGCTGGCCGGTCGTGCTGGTACTGGATGTGGGCGGTCAGGCTCAATCAGCTGCGGCCACGGCACTGGGCTTCAAGATGTACAATCCTGATCTGCCCTTTGCCGGCGTAATCCTGAACCGCTGCGCCAGCCCGCGCCACGAGCGCCTGACGCGACTGGGCATGGAGCGCGCAGGCCTGCCGGTTCTGGGCGTATTACCGAGGAGGGGTGATCTGACCCTGCCCGAGCGGCATCTGGGCTTGATACAAGCGGTCGAACATCCGGATCTGGAAAGTGCGATCGTCGGGTATGCCGCGTTCCTGCGGGAGCATGTTGATCTTGAGGCGATCAAGCGGGCGGCTTCCTCAGGCCCAGCGGGGCCATCGTCAGCCGCGCTGCCGCGGCCCCCGGCACAGCGGATCGCACTGGCGCGAGACGCTGCATTTTCGTTTACCTACCCGCATTTGCTGGAAGGTTGGCGCACGGCGGGGGCTGAAATTTTACCATTTTCACCGCTGGCTGATGAGGCACCGGCCGACGACGCGGACCTGGTGTGGTTACCGGGCGGGTATCCGGAATTGCATGCAGGCACTCTGGCCGCGGCTCAGACCTTCCAGAGCGGTTTGCGCAAGCATGCCGAGACCAAGCCTGTGCATGGTGAATGCGGAGGGTATATGGCTTTGGGTCAGGCCCTGATCGACAAGGACGGCGTGCAGCACGAGATGGCGGGCCTATTGGGGTTGGTGACCTCCTACCAAAAGCGCAAGTTCAATCTGGGTTATCGCAAGGCCGAATTACTTGCCCCGATGCCGGGCTTGCCAGCGGGAACCGCTCTTCGGGGGCACGAGTTCCACTATTCTTCGATCGTTGAACAGCCCGATGCCCCTCTGGCACGAGTGTTTGACGCAGAAGGCGCGGAAGGGCCTCAGACCGGATCGGTCCGTGGCACTGTTACCGGCACATTCTTTCACCTGATCGCGGAGGCGTCGGCATGAGCGGGTTTGTGTCTTTCATCGGATCAGGCCCCGGTGACCCCGAACTGTTGACACTGAAGGCGGTCGATCGGATGCAAAAAGCCGATGCAGTGTTGTTTGACGACCTCAGCAGCGGCCCTATCCTGACCCACGCACGCGACGACGCCGATCTGGTGGGCGTCGGCAAACGCGCTGGACGCCCCTCACCCAAGCAGGATCATGTCAGCCGGTTGCTGGTCGAATATGCACAGACCGGGCAGCATGTCGTGCGGTTGAAATCGGGTGACGGCGGTATGTTCGGGCGTCTTGAAGAAGAACTCATCGCTTTGCGCGAAGCCGGGATAGATTATGAGATCATTCCGGGCATCCCATCGGCCATCGCGGCGGCGGCAGCGGCGGGCATCCCGCTGACCCGCCGATTAACGGCGCGGCGAGTTCAGTTTGTCACCGGCCACGATGTCAGCGGCAAGCTTCCCACCGATCTGAACCTGCCCGCTTTGGCCGATGCCGGGGCGACGACGGTCGTGTTCATGGGCAAGCGCACCTTCCCGCTATTGGTCGAGGCATTACAATCGCATGGCCTGCCTCTGGACACACCTGCTCTCATGGCCGAGTCTGTCTCGACCCCCGAACAGAAGCTGCACCGATCAACAATCGGTGCTTTGGCCGAGACGCTGCGTTCTGAAATTGGAACGGCTCCGGCGCTCATTCTGTATGGGCCACTGGCGGAGTTCGAGGATGATTGAGTTGAGCCTGATCGGGATCGGCACCGGCAACCCGGATCATGTGACCTTTCAGGGGTCACAGGCGATTCAGGCGGCGGATCTGATCCTGATCCCGCGCAAGGGTGAAAACAAGGCCGATCTGGCCGGGATACGCGAAGAGATCATCGCTCAGGTCACCGAAACCGAACCGCGTATCGCCTATTTCGACATCCCCGAGCGACGTTCGGATGACGGATATCTGCGCGGGGTGGACGAGTGGCATGATGCCATCGCATTGCGCTGGCATGAGGCAATGGGCGCGCACCCCGATGCATGCCGCGTGGCGCTGCTGATTTGGGGGGACCCCTCGCTTTATGACAGCTCGCTGCGCATTGCGGCGCGGTTGGAACCGCAACCAACGACAAAGGTGATCCCCGGCATCACCGCTCTGCAGGCGCTGACGGCGGCGCATGCAATACCGATCAATGAACTGGGCGCGCCTTACATAGTCACTACTGGGCGGCGCATCCGGGATGATGGCTGGCCTAACACGGCTTCGACCGTCGCGGTGATGCTGGACGGAGAATGTTCGTTCCAGAGTCTTGAGATGGCCGATTTTGACATCTGGTGGGGAGCATATATCGGCATGAAAGAGGAAATCCTGATCAATGGTCCCCTGATCGACGTGGCGCAGCAGATTATCGACACGCGCGCACGCGCTCGTGAAGATCATGGTTGGATCATGGATATTTATTTGCTGAGAAAGCGTGCGGACTGAGCGGCAATCCTGGCGCGACCCACGAGATTGTGAGCCCGGTTTCATCGGTTTTCTGCCATCAGTCGTGGGATCACCGAAGGAGGGTCGGCACATGAAGGCATTCTGGATCGCATTTGCTCTGCTGGCCCTGCCTGCCTGGGCAGACAGTACCGAACCGCTCTCTGGCTGGGCGGTCTACCCCAGCGACAAAAGCTATGAGCAACTGGTCGAAGACACCAAAGCCGCCGTTAAGGAAAACGGGCTGATCGTGGTCACGCAGGCCGGTCCGACCAAAGCCGCAGCCGCGCGTGGCATCACCATTCCCGGCAATCGGGTGATCGGCGCGTTCAACAACGATTACGCGGTGCGGGTGCTTGAGACTTCGACCAACGCGATGATCGAAGCCCCCATTCGCTTCTATGTGACAGAAAACGAGGACGGGACTGCGACCTTGTCCTACAAAACACCCGGTTTCGTTTTTGCCCCCTATGTCTACGAGGGCGGCGAAACATTGCGCGAAATTGCTGCGGAGCTGGATACGAAGTTTCAGGCGGTTGCTGAAAGCGCCGTCAAATAGTCACAGTGGCGTGAACCTGCTTGCGTCTGGGTGCGTCCTCCGCAATCTGCAGCATAACACGATGATCGGAGCTTGATTGATGCAGGACCTGTCCCCCCGCGCCGCGGATCTATTGGCACAACGCCTCTATGAGGCCGGATGCCGCCACGCCTTCGGCATGCCCGGCGGTGAGGTGCTGACACTGGTCGATGCGCTGGAACAGGCAGGGATCACCTTTCACCTGGCCAAACACGAAAATTCCGCCGGTTTCATGGCCGAGGCCGTGCACCACCGCGATGGTGCGCCTGCAATCCTGGTGGCAACACTGGGTCCTGGCGCGATGAACGGGATCAACGTGGTCGCGAACGCATTGCAGGACCGGGTGCCAATGATCGTATTGACCGGCTGCGTCGATGCGGACGAGGCGCTGACCTATACGCATCAGGTGATGGATCACGCGCAGGTCTATCGCTCGATCACCAAAGGCACCTTCATGCTGACCGCCGAAGGGGCTGACATCATCGCTGACAAAGCCGTTTCGCTGGCCAATCAACCACGCCCCGGCCCGGTGCATATCGACGTTCCGATCTCGGTGGCCGATACCCGCGTGTCGAACGTGAAACGCCGTCGTCTCGTCAAGGTCGCCCCCGTCGCGCCCGAGGGTGAATGTCTGGAAAAGGCCCGCCGCTGGGTGGCGCAGGCCGAACGGCCCCTCGCCATTATCGGTCTGGATGTGCTCTATGACGACTCGCGTTGCGTCGTGCGGGCGTTTCTGGAACATTTCGGCATTCCGTTCGTCACCACCTACAAGGCCAAGGGGGTGGTACCCGAAGATCATGCTTTGTGTCTGGGCGGCGCGGGTCTGTCCCCGTTAGCCGACAAGCATCTGGTCCCGCTGGTTGAACAGGCCGATCTGATATTGTGTCTGGGCTATGACCCAATCGAAATGCGCCCCGGCTGGCGCGAGATTTGGGACCCCGAGGACAAGCGGGTTATCGATATCTCGGCGGTGGTGAATGACCACTATATGCATCAGGCCGGATTGCATCTCGTGGCGGACACGGGCGCAACGCTTGAGGCCATCGCCAAGGGCAACCCTGCCCGCAAGACGTGGCCGGATGGAGAGCCGGAACAAGTAAATGCCGCGTTGACGCAGGTCTTTCCCTCGGATGAAGATTGGGGGCCGGCGGCCGTCATTGCTGAAACGCGTGCTGTGCTGCCGCCCGAGACGCTGGCCACTGCAGACAGTGGCGCACACCGTATTCTGCTCAGCCAGATGTGGGAATGCGTAGAAGAACGTGGCTTGATCCAGTCTTCGGCGCTGTGCACCATGGGCTGCGCCTTACCGATGGCAATCGGTCTGAAACTGGCCGAACCGGACCGTCCGGTGATCAGTTTCTCAGGCGATGCCGGGTTCCTCATGGTCGCCGGAGAGCTGTCGACCGCTGCCGAGATGGGCGGCAACCCGATCTTTCTGGTCTTTGTCGATGCAAGCCTCGCTCTGATCGAGTTGAAGCAACGCCAAAGGCAGATGGGCAATCGCGGTGTCGATTTCGACCGTCACGACTTTGCTGCCATGGGCCGGGCCTTTGGTGGGTACGGCCATACCGTGCGCAACCGTTC
This sequence comes from Ruegeria sp. C2, assembly GCF_056537765.1. Taxonomy (NCBI): domain Bacteria; kingdom Pseudomonadati; phylum Pseudomonadota; class Alphaproteobacteria; order Rhodobacterales; family Roseobacteraceae; genus Ruegeria; species Ruegeria sp. C2. The sequence goes on from NZ_JBQFRZ010000001.1 coordinate 1,400,235, forward strand.
TGAGTTGCGTTCCGCGCTGGAGGATGCTGTAAAAGCGGACAAATTTACCGTGATTGCAGCAGAGATCGAGCGTGGAGGATATGATGGCCGCATCTGAGGGACCGCTGAAGGGCGTCAAGGTTCTGGATCTGTCACGCATTCTTGCCGGACCGACCTGTACGCAGTTGCTGGGCGATCTGGGTGCAACAGTCATCAAGATCGAAAACCCTGCCACCGGCGGTGATGACACACGGCAGTGGGGCCCGCCCTATGTCGAAGATGCCGAGGGCAACCGATCCGACCTGAGCGCGTATTTCATGTCCTCCAATCGCAACAAGAAATCTGTTGCACTGGACATTGCCAGCCCCGAAGGTCAGGCGGAAATCCGGCGCTTGGCAGCGCATGCGGACATCCTGATCGAGAACTTCAAACCAGGCGGCCTTGCGAAATACGGCCTGGACTATGCCACCCTGTCGCAAGAGTTTCCCAGCCTCGTCTATTGCTCGATCTCAGGATATGGGCAGACCGGCCCGAATGCATCGAAGCCCGGCTATGACCTGATGGCGCAAGGCTATGGTGGGATCATGTCGCTGACGGGTGATCCTGAAGGCGCCCCGATGAAAGTTGGCGTTGGTATCGCCGATGTCATGTGCGGGATGTATGCCTGTGTGGGTATCCTCGCCGCTCTGCGCCATCGCGACCTGACCGGTGAAGGTCAGCAGATTGATCTGGCGCTTGTAGATGCTCAGATCGCGTGGCTGATCAATGAGGGCGTGAACTATCTGACCTCGGGTGACGTGCCCCAGCGGCGCGGCAACGGGCATCCGAATATCGTGCCCTACGAGGTCTATCAGACCTCCGATGGGCACGTGATTCTGGCGGTCGGGAATGACAGTCAGTTCAGAAGATTTTGCAGTTTCATCGAAAAGACCGACCTTGCCGACGATCCGCGCTTTGCCACCAACCCCGCACGTCTGGAACACCGCGACGCCCTGAATGCCGTCCTGCGCCCTGCCATGCGGGGGCTGGAGACCAATAACGTCATTGCCGGGCTTGAGGCGTTGAAAGTTCCGGTTGGGCCGGTGCAGACACTGGATCAGGTCTTTGACACTGAACAGGTCGCCGCGCGCGGAATGCAGATTTCGATGCAGGCCCACCCCGGAGAAGTCAAACTGATCGGGAATCCGCTCAACCTGTCGCGCACGCCTGTAACATATCGTAGTGCGCCGCCGGTATGCGGGGCCGATACAGATGCGGTTCTGAGCGCCAAAAACCCCTTTGAAGATTGAAACACTGTGCCTAATTCGGCGGCAAGTTGCTGAAACATGCCGTTGAATCGGCGGTTTTTTTCGCGTTTTACACACACGGGTTTTCACCAATTCGAGAGCATGGTCGATACTGTTACGACCCGCTTGCACACTCTGCTAAGTCGTAAAGTGTACAAATCGAAACCAGATTGGACCCGAGTATGAAACAAGACGTTTTTGGACAGATGAACACCCTGAGCCAGCCCGCCAGTGTCGAGGCATGGAATGGTGTTCTGCTCGGGTTCATGGCGCATGCGGCTATCACCCCCCAGCACTTGGGCAAAGTGCTGGAACTTGAGCCGGATTTTGCGCTGGGTCATGCGGTCAAGGGCCTGTTCATGGTTCTTCTGGGTCGGCGCGAGATGATCGCCGTTGCAGCCGAAGCGCTGAACGCAGCCAACGCGGCGATGGAACGTCAGCCAGTCTCGGCCCGCGAACGGCTCTATGTTGAGGCGTTGGCGCTGTACATGGCCGACCTGCCCTCTCAGGCAGTACAAAAGTTCGAAGAGATTCTACGGGCCCACCCCACAGATACTCTGGCTATGAAGCTCAGCCATGCGACCCGTTTTGTTCTGGGCGATGCGCAAGGCATGCGCCGGTCGATCGAGCGCATCATGCCAGCTTACGAACCAGATCATGCAGGCCGCGGCTATCTGCTGGGATGCCATTCTTTTGCGCTTGAGGAAACCGGCGCTTATGAAAAGGCCGAGATCGCTGGCCGTCAGGCTCTGTGGATGGTGTCAGATGATGCCTGGGGCTTGCACGCCGTGGCGCATGTTCATGAAATGACAGGCAACGCGCAGTTGGGGCTCGACTGGCTTGCGGGGCGCGAGGATGCCTGGGCGCATTGCAACAACTTCCGCTATCACGTCTGGTGGCATAAGGCGCTGATGCATCTGGATCTGGGTCAGGTCGATCAGGTGATGGAACTTTATGATCACCACATTCGCCAGGACAAAACCGACGATTACCGTGATATCTCGAACGCAACCTCGCTGCTTTCACGGATGGAGCTTGAGGGCATTGATGTCGGCAACCGTTGGGAAGAATTGGCCGACCTCAGCGCCGCCCGTACCGAAGACGGGTGCCTGATCTTCGCCGATCTGCACTACTTGCTGGCGCTGACCGGGGACAATCGTTCGGATGCGACTGGCAAGATGTTGCAGCGTATCCAGAAGGACGCCCAGCGCAATCAGGGTGACACTCCGATCCGCATGTCCGATCCGGGCATCGCTGCTGCCAAAGGGCTTGAGGCCTTCGGCGACGGTTTGTACGGCCAAGCCTTTGATTTCTTGTCGAATGCCCGCGCCGGGATGCAACTGGCGGGTGGCAGCCACGCCCAACGTGATGTATTCGAGCGCATCACAATTGATTCCGGCCTGCGCGCGGGCCGTCTGGATGAGGTCGAGCACATCCTGGACGATCGCCGCGCCAAGCGCGCCGGAGGAGAGGACAACTATGCACTCGCCCGCCGTGCACTGATCGAGGCCGCACGCGACAGCGACGACGCACAAAGCGTCCCAGCCGAATAACAACAAGAAAAGACCAAGAAGGACAGAACTGTATGGCGACTGCTTCGCCCGCTTCTGATTTTGCTCCGGTGGCGTCTCAGACCGCTGCCCCTGCCCGCACGCGCGATCCGCGTCTGGATTTCTATCGTGGCATCGCGATGTTCATCATCCTGATTGCCCACATTCCCAACGACCCGTGGGCCAAATGGATCCCCGCCCGGTTCGGGTTTTCGGACGCGACCGAAATCTTTGTTTTTTGCTCGGGCATGGCTTCGGCTATTGCCTTTGGCGGGGCCTTCATGCGCAAGGGCTGGTGGATGGGCACCGCGCGCGTGTCCTTCCGCATCTGGCAGGTTTATTGGGCGCATATCTGCCTGTTCTTCTTCGTCGCAATGACGATGGCAGCTCTGAATCAGAGTGGGTTGTTCGAGAAGAACTATATCTCCTCTCTGAACCTGCAGCATTTCTTCAATGATCCTGCGTCGCAGATGGTCGGGCTATTTACCCTGACCTACGTGCCGAACTACTTCGACATTCTGCCGATGTATCTGGTGGTTCTGGCAATGATGCCGCTGTTTATGGGGTTGCACCGGATCGGGTTCTGGGCGGTGGCTGTGGCTTCGGTCGCGATCTGGTTCATCGCGCAATTCGACTACCTCGACCTTCCAGCCGAGCCGTGGTCCGAGCGGCAATGGTTCTTCAACCCGTTCGGCTGGCAATTGCTGTTCTTCACCGGCTTTGCCTTCATGCGGGGCTGGATTCCCGCGCCGCCGGTGTCGAAAACCCTGATCTGGGCGGCGGCACTGTTCCTGATCTTCTCGATGCCGTTTGGCTCGTGGAAAGTGTTCACATGGATCAATGCAGCAGCACCTGATCTGGCTGACGAAATCCGCAAGGTCTGGCCTGTGACGAAGGAATTCCGTGACAAGACCGACTTTGGCCTGTTCCGTTATATGCACTTCCTGTCACTGGCCTATCTGGGCTGGGTTGTCGCCGGAGAACACGGCCACCGCCTGATCGCAACCGGCCAAGGTGCCGCCGCTAAGGTCTGGCAGTTCCTGCTGATGGTCATCACCAAAGTGGGCCAGCAATCGCTCGCGGTTTTCGTATTTTCCATGGCGGCAGCACGGCTTATCGGCGTCGGACTGGACCTGAGTGGGCGGGATGTTGCCAGTGTCTTTGTCGCTAACATGATTGGCTTTGCCATGATTATCGGCGTGGCCTATCTGGCCGCGTGGTTTAAGTCTCATCCCTGGAAATCGAAGAAATGAATTTTACACGTCGCGCATTTCTTACTTCATCAACGGCATTGGCTTTCGCCCCTGCCGCATACGCAACGGGCGGAGAGACCCCGTTCAGCCGCGATGATGTCATCGCCATGGCCCGCGATCTGGCCAGCCGTGACTATGCCGAGCGCGAGATGGTTCCGCAGGAATGGCAGGACCTGACCTATCAGCAATATCGCTCGATCCGATTCCGGCTGGATCGCGCGCTGTGGTACGAGACCCAGACCCCCTTCAACGTCGATTTCTTCACTCCAGGCTTGTATTTCCCGCGCACCGTCAAGGTTTCAACTGTTGAGGACGGCATGACCAAGCCGGTCGTCTTCGATCTGGCGATGTTCGACAAATCCGAAGACGTCCCGCAACTGCCCATCGACGACACGCTGGGCTTTTCGGGCCTGCGCCTGCGCACCGAAATGCACCGGCCCGGCAAGACCGACGAGTTCTGCGTCTGGCAAGGGGCCAGCTACTTCCGCGCCATCGGCCTGCACGAGGTCTATGGCCTGTCCGCCCGTGGACTGGCGCTGAAAACCGGCGATCCGGATGGCGAAGAATTCCCCGAATTCATCCGGTTCTGGCTTGAACGTCCAAAACCCGGCCAGCGCGACATGGTTGTGCACGCCCTGATGGACAGCCCCAGTGTCACCGGGGCCTATCGCTTCAATGTCACTGCCGGGGCCGATTGCGTCATGGAAGTCGAAGCGACGCTTTTCCCGCGCACCGAGCTGCCTCACGTGGGCATCGCGCCCGGCACCTCGATGTTCCTGTTCGATCAGACCAACCACAGCCGGTTTGACGACTTCCGCCCCGCCGTCCACGACAGCGACGGGTTGTTGATCCGTAACGGCGCCGGAGAAGTCCTGTGGCGACCGCTGGCCAACCCGACGCGCCTGCAAATCTCGTCCTTCGTGGATATGAACCCGCGCGGCTTTGGCCTGATGCAGCGTAAGCGCGAATTCTCGGATTACGCTGACCTTGAGGCCAATTATCACAAGCGCCCCGGCCTGTGGGTCGAGCCGAATGGCGATTGGGGCAAAGGTACTGTCACGCTGGTGGAAATCCCCGCGGATCAGGAGATTTATGACAACATCGTCGCCTATTGGCGTCCGATGGAGCCCTACGCGGCAGGCAGCCAGATCGACCTGTCCTATCGCCTGATCTGGGGTGAGGAACCCCAGCGCACGCCAATGCCGCGCGTGATCAATACTGCAATGGGTGACAATACATTTGGCGAGGGTCGCCTGGCCGTGATCGATTTCGAAGACAGCGAGCTGTTCGACGACCCCGAGGCCATCACCGTGTTCGTGGACTCGCCCCATGCCGAGACCTCAGACGGCGTTCTACAGCGAAACCCGGACACTGGCGGTCTGCGGCTGGCGTTTTCGTTCGAACCAGGCGAACGCAACCACGTCGAACTGCGCGCGCAATTGCTGAAAGACAAACAGCCGGCCTCCGAGGTCTGGCTCTACCGTTGGACCACATGAGTCGCGATCTTCATATCATGCCGCCTGAGGCTCCTCTGGCGATGCCTGCGCAGAACTTTGCGCGGGGCTTCCGTGATGCGCAGGTGCCTGCGGGAGGGCAGAAACCTTCTGCCGGGTTCTGGCGTGCGCTCGCATTTTCGCCGGCCATGGCGGCGACGCTGGGTTTGCTCTGGGTCATGTCCGATTGGTTCAGCGCCGAGGGGATCAATCTGGTCGAAGCAATCCTGCTGACCCTGATCTCGTTCAACTTCTTCTGGATCTCTTTCACCGTCTGCACTGTGCTGCTGGGCATGGTCTCGCTGTCCCGGCAAGAGCAGCCAAAGCGTGAGGGCCGCCCCCAACCACTGCGCGTGGCGCTTTTGACGCCCGTCTATAACGAGGTGCCGTGGAACGTGCTGGGCAACGCTCGTACGATGCTGGAAGACCTGCAAAAGCGTGGCGGTCAGCACCACTATGCCATGTTCATCCTGTCCGACACGCGCGATCCCGAGATTGCGGCGCAGGAGCAGGCCAGTGTCGAGGCGCTGCGGACCACGCTTGCACCGGGGTTGGAGCTCTATTACCGCCGCCGCCCCCAGAATACGGATAGGAAGGTCGGCAATATCGCAGATTGGGTCAGCCGCTGGGGTGCGGACTGGGATGCGATGCTGGTGCTGGACGCTGACAGCCTGATGACTGGTCGCGCAATTGCCCGCTTGACCGATGCGCTGGCGCGTGATCCGGGCGCAGGTTTGATCCAGAGCTATCCGCAACTGATCGGCGCGCAATCGGTCTTTGCCCGGATGCAGCAGTTTGCTAACGGCGTCTATGGCATTGCATTCGCCGAAGGGCTTGCACGCTGGTGCGGGCAAGAGGGCAATTATTGGGGGCACAACGCCATCATTCGCACCTGTGCGTTTGCCTCAAGCGCGGGTCTGCCAAAGCTGCGGTCGTTCAATGGCCAGGACAAGCTGATCATGAGCCACGATTTCGTCGAGGCCGGTCTGCTGCGTCGTGCCGGTTGGGCCGTGCGCTTTCTGCCACGCATTCGCGGTTCATATGAAGAAACTCCGCCCACCCTCATCGACCACGCCATGCGGGATCGTCGCTGGTGTCAGGGTAACCTGCAGCACCTGAAGCTATTGGGCTCGACCGGGTTCCGTGCGGTGTCGCGGTTCCATATGTTCCACGGTGCGGTCGGTTATCTGATGTCCCCGCTCTGGTTTGCTCTGCTGGTGATGTGGGCGCTGATCGGTCAGGGAAAAGAAGCCTCGGTCCTGCACTACTTCAGCCCGGACAATCCACTGTTCCCGCAATGGCCCGAGATGTCCGAGACGCGACACGTACTTATCATTCTGGTGATGTACGCCATGCTGCTGGCCCCCAAGGTGCTGGGCGTGGCTGCCCTGCCCCTCAGCGGTGTGCGCTATTCGGATTTCGGCGGCACGCGGAAGTTCTTCACCTCGTTCCTGTCCGAAGTCGTCCTGTCCATCCTCTATGCTCCGATCTTGATGGTGCAGCAGATGATCGCAGTGTTCCGCACCGCCTTAGGCATTCAAAAGGGCTGGTCCCCGCAGGCACGCGACGGCGGCAGCTACGGGCTGCGCACGCTGGTGCTGTGCCACACGCTGGAAACTGTCAGCGGCATTGCGCTGAGCGTGGGTATCCTCGCCGGTCTGGTCTCGGTTTGGCTGGCCCCCATAGCGATCAGCCTGGCGTTGGCGATCCCGCTATCAGCGCTTAGCGGCGTATCGGCAGGCGCTGCGCGCCGCATGGTCGGGATGCGTGAAGACGTCAGTGAGCCTGCCATCACACGCTCGGCACGGCGCTATCGCGATGAGTTGAAGCGCTTGATCGAGGGTAAAGGCATCGTCACCCCGGCGGAATAATTAGCTGCCGGGCAATCCTTCGTACCAATCCACCATCATATCGGCCCAACCCTTGGGCACCGCATGCCCGCCGGGAAACAGCGCGAATTCCAGCGCGCTGCCTTCGGCGCATCCCATCCAGTTCCGACGCATGAACTGGCCCGTGGTCGAAAACCCACTGGGCTTAGTGTCGACACAGCCATTGGCAATGCGCCAGATTTCCAGCCCGGCGAAGATGTCGCCTTGATGAAAGCGGCCACCACCCAGAAGGCGACCTTCCAATGGAACCACATTGTCCGTCCAGCCATGGGTGTGGAACATCCGAACGGGCCCTTCGCAGGCTTCAGGATGCGGACGCCAGAAGCCGCCTGAAACAGGCACATAGGCCGAAAAGGTCTCGGGTGCTTCGCAGGCAAGATAGTTCACCATGAAGGCACCGGCCGAAAATCCGCCCAGAACCACGCGATCACTGTCGATGCCAAATCGTTCGGCTGCATCTTCAACCGCTTCGCTCAGAAACGCGGTCTCATCACGATCGCCGAATCCCGGATAGAAGTTCCAGCTTTTGGTGCCACCACGGTCGGGCCGCTCCAGACCTTCGGGTGTCATCACCGCGTAACCGCGGTCGAGCAACGGATCGACCATGCCACGGTTTTTCATGGTACCTGCACCACTGCCGCCATATCCATGCAGGAACACCAGCAGTGGCGGGTTTTCAGCCGCGGGCAGTTCAATGTGATACTCGCCCGAGGCGCTTTCACATGTTCCCTCGACCGGGCCGCATGCAGCGAAAGCCGATTGCCCAGCAACCGCCAAACAGAAAGACATCCAATACTGCGTTTTCATCACGTCCCCTCAGAGAAAGCTTCAACCGGCAATCCGGCGCGCACCCAACCCGGCCCGGCGGCAGAGCCAAGCATCCCCTCGGGCACGTCAATGATATTGGTAAATCCCGCGTCGGTCAGCCGATTGCTCAGCCGCGCGGATCGGACACCACGAGCGCAGATCAAAGCAACAGGAGCCGAGACGTCGCCACCCGTCAGTTCCATCAACGCCGATACAAAATCTTCACGACGCATATCGAGTGGCCGCGCGCCTTCCCCAATACCCGTTGATCGCCATTCGCGTGGGGTGCGAATATCGACTAGCAGCACCTCACCTGACACAGCTTTCTGATGGGCCTGCGCCACTTGCAACTGCCCGCCCACGTAATCCTGCGGGATCAGGAGGTATTCACGTATCACGAATCCCGAGGCGATCGCAGCGCTTCCGCCCAGCAAAACCCACCTTCGGGTTCGGTTCTTCACGTCTGCCATGCAGCATCCTCCTGAACTTTCTGCCTGTTTCTATCATACCGAAAATGGCGACGCTCTCGGCAAATCGGGCTACCAGATCAAGTTCGCGTCATTGTTAAGCACGCAATTCAAATCCAGAATGTATCTTTAGAGCCTTTCGAAACCTTGCATTTTCCATGCAGCCAATAAATTATCCTTAGCAATTCAGTCATATCGACCGCCAAGACCGGAGTATCGCACTTGTCCCTATTCCTCATCGCGGCCCTTCCCTTCATCGGAGCTGTATTCCCAGCCCTCCTGATCCGGGCGGGACGAAATGCAGCTGCTTCAGCCGCAGGGTTGACCACTTTCCTTGCCCTGATGGGGCTGCTCATCCACATTCCGTCCGTGATGCGCGGCGAGGTTGTTACCGCAAGGTTCGACTGGATGCCGGGTTTGGGTCTGAATGCAAACTTCATGCTGGATGGGCTGGGCTTTCTTTTTGCGCTTCTTATCCTCGGCATTGGCCTGCTAATCATCCTCTACGCTCGGTTCTACCTGTCACGCGAAGACCCAATGGGGCAGTTCTATACCTATCTGTTGCTGTTTCAGGGCGCGATGGTCGGGATCGTTCTGTCGGATAACATCCTTCTTCTGCTTATTTTCTGGGAACTTACATCGCTCAGCTCATTCTTGCTGATCGGCTATTGGAAACACCTACCCGAGGGGCGGCAGGGTGCGCGTATGGCGCTGGCCGTGACCGGTTCGGGTGGTCTGGCAATGATCGCCGGGATGCTGATCCTGGGCAATATCGTGGGATCTTATGACCTGAGCGTGATCCTTCAGAACAAAGAACTGATCCAGAGCTCGCCTTATTATATGCCTGCACTGATCCTGATCCTGCTGGGCTGTTTCACCAAGTCGGCTCAATTCCCGTTCCACTTCTGGCTGCCGCACGCGATGGCCGCACCAACGCCCGTATCAGCCTATCTGCACTCGGCCACGATGGTGAAGGCTGGCCTGTTCCTGATGGCACGGATGTGGCCCGTTCTCGCGGGCACCGACGCGTGGTTCTATATCGTTGCCACCACCGGTCTGATCACCATGCTGCTGGGTGCGGTGATTGCTCTGTTCAAGGATGACCTCAAAGCGCTGCTGGCGTTTTCAACGGTATCTCATCTTGGGCTGGTGACCATGCTCTTGGGCTTTGGCACCAAGTTCGCCGCCGTCGCTGCCATCTTCCACATTATCAACCACGCGACATTCAAAGCAGCCCTCTTTATGACCGCCGGGATCATCGATCACGAGACCGGAACGCGTGATGTCAAACGGCTGGGCGGTTTGCGACACTTGATGCCGATCACTTTCACGATTGGCACCATCGCAGCCCTATCAATGGCGGGTTTACCTCCGCTGAACGGGTTCCTGTCGAAAGAGATGATGCTGGAGGAGACAGTCCACACCACCTGGCTGAACTCGCATTATCTGGTGCCTGGTCTGGCGTTGCTGGCGGCGCTGTTCTCGGCGGCCTACTCTTTCCGCTTCGTCAGCCATGTGTTCCTGGGTCCCGAACGGGAGGACTATCCCGCGCATCCTCATGACCCGCCCGTGGGCCTGTGGCTGGCTCCGGCGTTCCTTGTGGTGTTGGTTGTTCTGATTGGCCTCTATTCGGCGGCAATCGTCGGTCCTTTGGTGGCGGTTGTGTCCAGCGCGGTGATCGGAGGCGAGAAGTTACCCTACTACTCGCTGAAGCTCTGGCACGGATTTACGCCCGCGCTTTATATGTCCGTAGTGGCAACGCTGGGCGGTCTGTTCCTGCTGTCACTGCATAAACGCGGCGACCAGCTCTGGAACGCTCTGCCTCGCCCTGAAGCTAAAGTGATCTTTGAGGCGATCATCGAAGCGTTCACGCGTCTTAGTCGCTGGATCACCGATGAGCTGCATAACGGTGTCCTCAGCCGTTACGCGATCATCTTCGTCGCCTTCACTGTCGGGCTTGGCTACTACGCGTACACAACGGGGACCATCGGTGTTGAAACTCGGATGCCTGTTCCGGCGCAGATTATCCCGATCATCGGCTGGATCTGTCTGGTGGGCGCGACACTGGCAATCATGTGGTTCCATCGCAATCGCTTGCTCTCACTGGTGCTGATCGGCGTTGTTGGCCTGATCGTATCGATGGCGTTCAACTACCTCTCAGCCCCGGACCTCGCCCTGACCCAGATCTCGGTCGAGGTGGTGACTATGATCCTGCTGCTGTTGTCACTGAACTTCCTGCCCACCGAGACACCATGGGACAGCAGCGCCGCGCGGCGTTGGCGTGATGCAGCAATCTCGGTGATTGCGGGGATCGGCACGGGTGCATTGATCTATGCGTTGATGATGCGGGATTTTGCTTTCCCGACAATCTCGGAATTCCATCTGGCGAATTCCTACAAAGGCGGTGGAGGCACCAACGTCGTGAACGTGATCCTCGTCGACTTCCGGGGCTTTGATACCTTTGGCGAGATTATCGTTCTGGGTATTGCCGCGCTGATCATCTATGCCCTGACTGAGGCGGTCTTGAGCACAAACGTGCGTGGTTATCTTCTGAACCGTAAACCGCACTGGCCGCAATCAGGAGATTCGCATCCCCTGATGATGGTTGTCGTCACCCGTGTTATGATGCCCATCGCATTGATGGTCGGCGCCTACATCTTCTTCCGCGGTCACAATCAACCCGGAGGCGGTTTTATTGCAGGCCTGATCGTCGCCATCGCCTTCCTGATGCAATACATGGCAAGCGGCTATACCTGGGCGATTGAGCGGCAAAGGTTCTACTACCACGGCACCATCGGCTGGGGTGTCCTGATCGCTGCGGCCACAGGGCTGGGCGCCTGGTTCAACGAGCGTCCCTTCCTGACCAGTGATTTCGGCTATATCAATTGGCCACCGCTGGAAGAGTTCGAATGGGCCACTGCAATCCTGTTTGATACGGGCGTGTTCCTGGCAGTATTGGGTGCAGTGATGCTGGCGCTCGACAGTCTGTCGCGATTTGCCTGGCAGCCGGGTATGGCGCAAGAATTCCCGATGGATATCAACCCGCTGCGGGATCATCCTCAGGAAGAAGATAATGAGAAGGAGCAGGCCTGATGGAAGCGCTCGTAGCCTCTGCAGTCGGCGTCATGACCGCAGCAGGGATTTTCCTGATCCTGCGCCGCCGTACATTCCCTGTAATTTTGGGCCTGTCCCTGATCACCTATGCGGTAAACGTATTCCTATTTGCCACCGGGCGGCTTGCGCTGAACGCACCTGCCGTGCTGAACAAATACAAGGACGTCCCCTATACCGACCCGCTACCGCAGGCGCTGGTGCTGACAGCCATCGTGATCTCTTTCGGGATGACTGCGGTGATCGTGATGATCGCACTCAGCGCCTATCTGTCCTCGAAGGATGACCATATCGACATGAGCGCAAGCGACAGCGTGGACGCGACGGGAGAAGACGCATGAACCACTGGATCGTTGCGCCGATCGTCCTGCCCGCGATCCTGGCCCCATTCATCATCATGGTCCTGCGTTATCACCTGGACCTGCAACGCATCTTCTCGGTCGCGGGCGTGGTGGGTTTGCTGGGCATTGCGCTGACCATCACCGCTCAGGCCTCGGGTGGGGATATACAGGTTTATGAGCTGGGCAACTGGCCCGCACCGTTCGGCATCGTCATGGTGCTGGATAAACTGTCGGCCATGATGGTGCTGCTGACCGCCCTGCTGGCCCTGCCGATCGTCCTTTACGCCATAGGTTCTGGCTGGGATGAGCGGGGCAAGCACTTCCACGCGCTGTTCCATTTCCAGCTTATGGGTGTCTGCGGAGCATTCCTGACCGGCGACGCATTCAACCTATTCGTATTTTTCGAGGTGCTTCTGATCGCGTCCTACGGTCTGATGACGCATGCGGGCGGCTCAGTGCGGCTAAAAGCCGGGGTACAGTATGTTGCCTACAACCTGCTCGGCTCGACCCTGTTTCTGTTTGCGTTGGGCACGATCTATGCCGTAACCGGCACGCTTAACATGGCCGATCTGGCCGTACGCGTGGCCGAGATTCCACCCGAAGACACCGCCTTGCTGCGGGTCGGGGCGGTTCTGCTCTTGCTGGTGTTCTGCATCAAGGCCGCAGTCCTGCCACTGCATTTCTGGTTGCCTGCCAGCTATGCAAACGCACCGCTGCCCGTTGCGGCCCTGTTCGCGATCATGACCAAAGTGGGTGCCTATTCGATCCTGCGGGTCTATACCTTGGTCTTCGGCCCGGATGTTGCCGTAACCGACGGGCTGGTCGGCACGTGGTTGCAGCCCGCGGCACTGCTCACCTTGGCCGTTGGTGCCATCGGCATTCTGGGCTCGCAACATATCGCCCGCATGGTGGCTTTCTGTGCCATTGCCTCGATGGGCACATTGCTGATCGCTATCTCGCTGTTCAGCGAGGCCGCGACAGCAGCGGCACTTTATTACATCTTCCATTCCACGCTGGCGACGGCCCTGATGTTCCTGGTCGCGGATTTGGTGATGGAGCGCCGCGGCGGAGCCATCGCGCCCAAAGCACCTATGCCGCAAACCGGGCTGATCTCGGCCCTGTTCTTTGTTGGAGCTATTGCAATGGCGGGGATGCCCCCCTTGTCAGGCTTTATCGGCAAGCTGCTGGTTCTGGATGCCTCACGTGAGGCGCCGGATGCCAACGCGGTTTGGGCCGTTATCCTGATCGGATCCTTCGTCACCATCGTCGGATTGGCCCGGGCGGGGACAATGATCTTCTGGAAATGCTATGATGCGCAATATAGTGTTCCGCCTGATCCAACAGAGGAAGACATCAGCGCACCAACCGCGCCCGAACCCTATCCGGGCCTTGCCTTCACTTCGGTGTTCGGAGCGGTTCTGGGTCTCATTCTGCTGACGCTTTTTGCGGGTCCGGCATTGGAATACTCCAGCAACACTGCCGCGCAGCTTTTTACACCGGATGACTACATCTCGGCCGTGCTGGGAGGGGAAGAATGATGAAGCTTCTGCGCCGGATATTTCCGCACCCCCATCTGACCGCTCTGCTGACGCTCGTATGGGTCCTGCTGGCCAATAACGGGTCATTGAACTCATTGGTCTTTGGCCTGTTGTTGGGGATTATCATCCCCTTCATCACGCAACCCTACTGGCCGGATCGCCCCAAGCTGCGCAATTGGCCGATGATTACCGAGTACATGTTGGTGGTCCTCTGGGATATCGTAATGGCCAATATCGCGGTGGCCCGCATCATCCTGTTCAAACGCGATGCAGATCGCCAACCCGCCTTTGTGAACGTTCCGCTGGAACTGCGCACGCCCGAGGCCATCACCGTGCTGGCGGGAACCATCACCATGACCCCCGGCACAGTCAGCTGCGATCTGTCCGCACAAGGACACTGTCTGCTGGTCCATTGCCTTGACGCACCCAACCCCGAGGAGGTGCGCGATCAGATAAAACAACGTTACGAGCGGCGCTTGAAGGAGATTTTCGAATGATCACCTATGCGATCTACTTTGCTTTCGCCTGTTTCGGCACCGCGATCATGATGTGTTTGTGGCGTATCATCACCGCCGACGGCGTCGGTACCCGCGTTCTGGCGCTGGATACCATGGTGATCAACACTATCGCTCTGCTGATCCTTTACGGTCTGAGTGTCGAAACCGAAATCTTCTTCGAATCCGCCATGATCATCGCCATGCTGGGCTTTGTCTCGACCGTGGCCTATGCGCGCTTCATGCTGCGCGGCAATATCATCGAGTGAGGGTAGTATGACATTTTTCTACGAACTGCTCATCACCTTCTTTCTGGTCGTTTCGGGTATTTTCGGCTTTGTCGGCTCCTTCGGCATGATCAAGCTGAAAGACCCCATGTCCCGTCTGCACGCCCCCACCAAGGCAACGACGTTGGGTGTCGGCGGCGTCCTACTGGCCTCAATCGCGCATTCGGTTCTGCTTGAGGGCAAGCTGTCCATGCACGAGCTGCTGATCACGCTGTTCTTGTTCCTGACCGCTCCGATCACGGCGCTGTTCATTGCCAAATGGCATATTCATCGTCATGAAAAGCCCAGCGATCTGCCGGACGCGGGCGAGGATGAGCTTTGGGCCACCCACGCGGTCGAACAGGTCGAGGATGTCCCTGACCACAGCACGAACTGAGACCCATGCACACACCTCCGCTGCCCCTGACCCGCGATCTGGTTCTGATAGGCGGAGGCCACACGCATGCGCTGCTGCTGCGAAAATGGGGCATGAACCCGCTGCCCGGCGCGCGGGTGACGGTGATCAATCCTGGCCCCACCGCGCCCTACTCCGGGATGCTGCCCGGCTTTGTCGCTGGTCACTACGAGCGTGGGAAATTGGATATCGATCTGGTCAGGCTCGCGCGTTTCGCTGGTGCGCGTGTCATTCTGGGCGCGGTCAACGGTATTGATCCCGTCATGCAGGAAGTTCACGTACCCGGGCGCGCCCCGGTCGCCTTTGACGTCGCTTCGGTGAATGTGGGGATCACATCCGACATGCCCGCCCTGCCCGGTTTTGCGGAACACGCGGTTCCGGCCAAACCGCTGGGGCCGTTCGCTGCGCAATGGGCCGCGTATCTGGCAGGCTCCGGCCCTGCATCGGTCGCAGTGATTGGCGGAGGGGTTGCTGGCGTCGAACTCGTAATGGCCATGGCGCATGCGCTGCGCAGTAAAGGACGCACCGCGCAGGTAACGCTGATCGACAATGCCACCGCCCTGACCGCAACGGTTCCGAAAGCTGCTGCCACGATCCGACAAGCGATGGCGCAACTGGGTATCGAGGTTCTGGAGCACAGCGCAATCAAGCAGATATCAGCTGGACAGGTCGAGCTAACCGATGGCCGGGAAATACCCGCTGATTTCATAACTGGGGCCGCTGGTGCGCGGCCCTATGAATGGATGGCCGAGAGCGGTCTGGACCTTCACGAAAGTTACATTCGCGTCAACGGCTATCTGCAGTCCAGCGATCCTGTGATCTTCGCCGCTGGCGATTGCGCGCACCTCTCTGACAACCCGCGACCCAAGGCCGGGGTCTATGCCGTGCGCGAGGCGCCTGTGCTGTTTGACAATCTCAGGGCGGCCCTGGGCGCTGGCCGGATGCGCCGATACACGCCGCAGAAAGATTATCTGAAGCTGATCTCGCTGGGCGGCAAGTCGGCACTGGCCGAGCGTTTAGGCACCTCGTTCAGCGGCCCGCTGATGTGGAAATGGAAAAACCACATCGATCAAAGTTTTATGAACCGTTTCCGCGATTTACCGCAGATGCAGCCCCCCGCTCTGCCTCGGCTTCATACTGCGGGAATGCAAGAAGCCTTGGGTGAAAAACCTATGTGCGGTGGCTGTGGAGCCAAGGTGGGACGCGGCGCATTGCAAACCGTGCTTCAGAACCTGCCAGCGCCTGATCGGCCAGACGTGACCCCTCTGCCCGGTGACGACGCAGCGTTGATCACAACGGGCGGTGCGCGGCAGGTCATGACCTCGGACCATCTACGCAGCTTCACCGAAGACCCAGCGCTGATGACCCGGATTGCCGCCGTCCATGCGCTTGGCGATATATGGGCTATGGGCGCGCAACCGCAGGCCACAACCGCAACGATCATCCTGCCCCGCATGTCGGCAGAGCTGCAGCAGCGGACGATGGCCGAAATCATGACAACCGCCACCGAGGTTATGCGCGAAGCCGGGGCCGAGATCGTCGGCGGCCACAGCTCGATGGGTGATGAGATGACCATCGGATTCACTTTGACCGGCCTGTGTGACGCCGATCCGATCACCCTGAACGGCGCGAAGCCCGGCGACGCGTTGATTCTGACCAAACCTCTCGGCAGCGGTGTTCTGATGGCCGCCGAAATGGCCGGTCAGGCCGATGGTGCTTGGGTCGCTGCAGCCTTCGCACAAATGGTCCAGCCGCAAGGGGATGCCTCGCGCTTGTTGCGTAATGCACATGCGATGACAGATATCACCGGCTTTGGTCTGGCCGGCCATTTGCACGGCATGTGCGAGGCATCCGGCTGCGGGGCGACGTTGAATCTTAGCGCAATCCCCGTGATGCAAGGTGCGTTGAAACTGAGCGAGCGAGGCATCCGTTCGACCCTCTATCCCGACAACCGCATGATAACTCCGGATCTGCCCAGCGGTGGTAAAGCCGATCTGCTGTATGACCCGCAAACCGCCGGGGGCCTACTGGCGGCCGTCCCAGCCGATCAGGCTGAATCCCTTTGCTCTGATTTGAAAGCCGCAGGCTATCCGGCAGTGATCATCGGGCGCTTGGATCGGGAATCCGGGTTACGACTTCAAAGCTGATCCAGCACCATCGCGATCCTTTCAGCCGTAGCCGAAAGGCCTTTGTCATCCAATGTCGGAGCTTCGACTTCTGCAAGAAGATCAGCCGACCGGGTCCGGCGGGATTTGGCATAAGCCGGGTCATAATGCTGCTCCATCAAAGCCCGGGTCAGCCCCGGTTTGTCGCCTGCATCGATCAGGGCCATCCACCCATCGACGACTTCGTGACCACGATGAAAACGCAAGGGTGAAAGGCGATCCCGCAGTCGCTCAGTATCTGACAGGATGTCGTCATAAGCGCGAACCAGATACGCGGTCCGGGCCACGATGGAAGCAGTAACCTGAACACGAGGCGCGGCACGCAACGCCGCCCAGACTGAGGGTGGCAGGATCAAAGTACCGATCTTGGATGATTCTGCCTCAAGCACCACAGGCCGGTTTGCATCCAGCTTGCACAAGGCCGCAGCCAGCGCGGATTCGAAAGCCTTCTGGCCAGGCTGACCGCCCGGCATTTCACCGAGCAGAGAACCCCGATGATTGGCCAGCCCTTCAAGATCCAGCACCTGCACACCCCGGGCCTGCAGATGCGCCAGAAGCTCAGTTTTGGCAGTGCCGGTATAGCCATCCAGCGCCACAAATCGGTGCGGCAATGGGTCGTCGTAGAGATACCGTTTCACCAACCGGCGATAGGTGCGATAGCCACCTTCGACCACCTCAGCTCGCCAGCCGATCTGTTGCAACATCCAGGCAAACGAGCCCGAACGTTGACCCCCGCGCCAGCAATAGACCAGCGGCCGCCAGTCGCCTTCGTGGTGGCTCAGGCTGTTTTCAACATGCGCTGCGGCATTTCGAAAGACCAGCGCGGCACCAAGCTTACGCGCCAGAAACGGGCTTTGCTGCACATAGATCGTGCCAACCTGAGCACGTTCTTCATTGTCGAGAACCGGCAGGTTGATGGCGCCGGGCAGATGATCTTCGGCAAATTCCGCCGGGCTGCGTACGTCGATGATATCGTCGAACGCATGGTCGTAAAGCTGCGGCAGATCAGAGAAATTCAACGCCATGTCAGTGGTCTAGCCTGAGCATTGGCGAAAGGAAAGACGGTGAGCCGATTGCATGTCTGTGGAAGGGATGTTGCAAACCGACCATGCATCGATAATGAACCAGTAGAACTGGTTTCGTAATGACACAGGGCAGGCGCGCTCAGATGGCACAACAAAATGTAAAAACCCTCAAGAGCAAAGCGCTGAGCGATATTGAAGCGGGCAAGCTGCCACAAGCCCTGAAGAAGGCGCAGTTGGGGATCAAGAAATTCCCCAAAGACCCAGCCTATCACGCAATTGCGGGTTTCGTGTTGACCGAAATGAAGCGATATGCCCAAGCCATCCCACATTTTGCAGAGGCTTCGCGGAAAAAACCCGACGATCCGCAGTTCGTCGAAAATCTGGCAAACGCACTGATGCAAACAGGTCAGACACTGCGTGCGCTGCTCTATGCCGAGAAAAAGCTCAAGCAATTTCCGAACAACAAGGAATTGAACCGCGTCATCGACGAAATTCAGCTGAAAGGCCAGAACTGGCGGTCGATCGTTGAGCACGCCACGCAACGGTTGGAGAAAGATCCAGACAATGCCGATCTGTTGTCAGCCCGTGCCCGCGCCTATGGGCATATCGGTTTTGTCGATCAAAGCTCGAACGATATATCGCGAGCCTATGAGTTAGAACCGCGCAATGAAGAAATCGCACTTGGAAAAGCGGATGACCTATACCGCAATGGAGAGACAGAAGCCGCGACCGCCATTGTTCAGACGGTGTTCGAGGCCAATCCGCTATGCGCCCCGGCACTTTATCAACTGTCCAGATCAGTCACAAAAGAAGAGGCCGTGCGCCTTTCCGAAAGCATCGACTTTGCCATCGCCAAAAGTGACCACAACGATTCGATGCTTGAATTTGCCAAGGCTCAGGTCATCAGGCGCAGCAAAGGTTTGGCTGCAGCCCTACCGCAGTTCGCACGAGCCAATCAGATGCAGCATGAAGCCGACCCGTATCGCTCTGCCCATGAGGAACATAAATATCAGAATACCTGCAAAATCTTTCCGAAGCGTGAGGCCGTAGAGGCCGCCGAGGATTCTGACACGCCCAAGCCGATCTTCGTGGTCGGTCAGCCCAGGTCCGGCACAACGTTGATGGAAGTGATGCTCAGTACGTCTCCGGGTGTTGTCGGCTGCGGTGAGCTCACGTTAGCCATCGATCTTTCTCGGCCGTTCGTTGAAGACCAGACACCGTTTGATGCAGACGCTGCAGCGGAGTTTGCCCGGGAGTATCTCCGACTGACGCCGCCGCTCCCGCGTGAGCCTGCTGCATTTGTCGACAAGATGCCACATAACTATCAGCGCATTGGTTTCCTGCTATCCGCGTTTCCCAATGCCCGCGTGATCAATATGCTGCGCGACCCCAGAGATGTGGGGCTGTCAAAATGGATCAGGCGGTTCCCAGCTCCGGGCATGCGCTATGCGTCAAACTTTGAGGCAATCGCACATTCCGCCAACCTTTACCGGCGGTACATGACGCATTGGGACAAGGTATTCGGGGATCGTATCCTCACCATCTCGTATGAAGAGCTTGTGTCTGACCCCCATACCAACAGCCAAAAGGTCGCCGCGTTCTGTGACATCGAATGGGATGAGCGGATGATGCATCCCGAAGAAAGCGAGAAGCAGGTCCGCACGGCCAGCGCTGATCAAGTGCGCAAGAAAATCTCGACCAGTTCCATCGGGGGATGGCGCGAGGTTGCAGAACACATTCAACCGATGCTGGACGGGTTCGCCCCCGATCTCTGGCCGGAATACGAGTTCAGCTAAACGACAAAGGCCGCCGATTCAGGCGGCCTCTGTTTTCTGGGGAAACAGATTATTTCTGTTTGATGCGTCCATCCACATAAGGCTGGTAAGGCGCATTCTCAGCCAGATACTCAGCGGTAACATCCGCCAGATCGGGTCCGAAATCATAGGCGTTCTTGTCGTCGCCCGAGAACACGGAATATCCGTCCCCACCATTGCGGACATAGTTGTTGGTCACCACCAGATAGGTCGCAGCCGGATCAATCGGTTCAAAGCCACCGTCCTTGGCAACCATGACTTCGGTTATACGACCCTCATTCGGAGCGACCGAGGGGTCCCACGTGAAGGACATGCCCGCCACCTGAGGGAAGCGGCCTTTGACCTCTTCAACCTGGCTCACACCGTTTTCCAACGCGTCAATGACACCCTGGCCGCTGATCTCGAAGGTCGAGAGCGTGTTCTGGAACGGCAGAACCGTCAGCACCTCGCCCATGGTCACCTCGCCTTCGTCGATCGAGGCACGCAGGCCGCCCGCATTTGCAATCGCAATCTGTGCACCCTGATCCGCCACACGCGCGAGCATCGCGTCCGCAACCAGATTGCCCATCTCACATTCCTGCACGCGGCAGATATCGCGAGAGCCCTCGATCGCAGCGGCAGAATTGGCCACGACGCGCTGCTTCATCTCTTCAATGGGGGCACCCATCTCCGCGACACGCGCCGCGATATCTGCGTCCGGGGTGACCGAGGCATCCAGCAGGATCGGCTCACCTTCTGCCGAAATCAGGTTGCCGTCGTCGTCAAAGGTCAGCGTGATTTCGCCCAGATACTTCGAATAGGCATAGGCCTGAACAACCGGGACATCGCCGACCATCGTCGGATAAGCGCCTGCTGCGTCCTCATCCGTGTTCGACAGCAACGTGTGCGAGTGCCCGCCAACCACCAGATCCAGACCCGGTACTTTCTCTGCGATCTCGATATCTTTGGCCAGACCAACGTGGTTGAGGGCAATGATGATGTTCACACCCTCGTCCTGCAGCGCTGCGACATCGGCCGAAAGGCTGTCGATCTCATCCTGGAAAACGACATCTTTGCCCGGGCTGGAGGTTTCGACCGTATCTGTAGCCAGTGCTGAAATGATGCCTATTTTTTGGCCACCAACATCCAAAACAACGTGGTTATCCACCTTGCCTTTCAACTCAGTCGACGATGACAGGTCCAAGTTGCCCGAGATCACGGGGAAACTGACCGTATCAATGAAAGCCGCCAAGCCTGCGGGGCCGTCGTCGAATTCGTGGTTTCCAACGGCCATCACATCATAACCGATGGCTTCCATAAACTCGGCCTCAGCAGCCCCTTTGTAGGTGGTGTAGAACAGCGAACCCTGGAACGGGTCGCCTGCGTCGAGCAGCAGCACATTCTGACCTGCAAGCTCATCGCGTTTGCCATCCACCATCGTTTTAAGGCGCGCAACGCCGCCAAAGCACTTCCCCTCGGCTTCGTCTTCCGCGTCGCAAGTGGAATCATACTTGTTGATAGATTCGATGCGACTGTGAATGTCGTTGGTGTGCAGAATGGTCAGCTTATATTCAGCCGCCGCCATACCTGCGGTCAGGCCGAGCACTGCAGCCGATGCAAGAAATCGGGTAAACATCTGAAACTCCCTATTAGTGATTACATAGATCGTGCGCCGCGAAGCCAAGAGAGTCAAAGGGGGAAATCCGGCTTGATTCTGCCCGTCACGCGAGGCATCAGGACCTCATGCTGATTTACAAGATTTTCCGCGCCGATGAATGGGTGACCTTGCAGGCAAAAGGAGCCTCGGATGGCGCACCGATTGATGTGACGGATGGGTTCGTCCATTTCTCGACCGCCGCGCAGGCGGCTGAGACAGCAGCCAAGCACTTTGCCGGTGTCGAAGGCCTGACCCTTCTGGCTTGTGATGCGGACGCCATGGGCGATGATCTGAAGTGGGAGGTATCGCGTGGCGGCGCGCTGTTTCCCCATCTCTACCGTCAGATTCGCCTGTCCGACGTGATCTGGTCGCGTGACCTGCCCTTCGATGGAACGGCTCATCAGTTTCCGGAGGAGATGGCATGACCCACTTCATCGATCCCGAGCGCGAACAATTCGAAGCTTTCAAGAACCTCAATCGGGACCATCCGATCGAGATGCTCAATCTGGTGAAATTCCGTGAAACGTCAGATTACCCATCCGACCACCCGCTGGCCAACGCCGGCCTGACCGGCGCACAGGCCTATCGCAACTATGGGTCCGAGACCGTGCCCATCATTGCACGCATTGGTGCTTCGATACTCTGGCGCGGTGCGTTTCAGACAACGTTGATCGGACCGAAGGATGAGGCGTGGGACGAGGTATTCATCGCCCGCTATCCCACCGCCCATGCGTTTCTGGAAATGGTGACGGACCCCATCTATCGCGCTGCGGTGATACACCGGCAGGCAGCTGTTGAAACCTCGCGCCTGATCCGCTGCGCGCCGACAGAAGGTGGAGCTTCCTTCGGATGAAACTGACCGAGAAACTGGGGCTGGCAGCCCTGCATCGCCTTGACCCTGAAACCGCGCATGGGCTGTCGATCAAGGCTCTGACTTCGGGGCTTGCGCCAACACCTGGGCCTGTCACATCAGACAGGCTGAAAACCCAAGTCGCAGGTCTGGAATTGCCGAACCCGGTGGGTCTGGCCGCAGGGTTCGACAAGAACGGTGAGGCGCTGGAGCCACTCTCGCGTGTCGGTTTCGGGTTTATCGAAGTGGGTGCAGTGACCCCGCGGCCCCAGCCCGGCAACCCGAAACCACGACTGTTCCGTCTGTCAGAAGATCGTGCAGCCATCAACCGCTTTGGCTTCAATAACGAGGGGATGGAAGTCATGGCCGAGCGTCTGGCCCACCGCCCCAAGAACGCGGTGATCGGACTGAACCTCGGTGCGAACAAAGACAGTGATGATCGACCCGGAGACTTTGCCAAGGTGCTCGCCCGTTGCGCGGCGCATCTGGATTTTGCCACCGTCAACGTGTCATCGCCCAACACCGAAAAGCTGAGGGATCTGCAGGGCAAAGCGGCGTTGAGCGCTTTGCTGAGCGGTGTAATCGAGACGCGCGATGCCCTGCCCCGCCCGATCCCGATCTTCCTGAAGATCGCGCCGGACCTGACCGAGGCCGAGTTGCAGGACATTGCCGATGTCGCCCGAGAAACCGGTGTGGACGCGGTGATTGCCACCAACACCACACTGTCGCGCGACGGGTTGCGCAGCGCGCACAGGGATCAGGCAGGAGGTTTATCCGGCGCGCCCTTGTTCGAGAAATCAACCCGCGTGCTGGCACAGCTTAGCCAGTTGACCAACGGAGAAATCCCTTTGATCGGGGTTGGCGGCATCAGCACACCCGAGCAAGCCTATGCCAAAATCTGCGCAGGGGCTTCTGCGGTGCAGTTCTACACCGCGATGGTCTATGGCGGCATCTCTCTGGCCTCTGATATCCCGGAAGGTCTGGACGCATTGCTGGCACGCGACGGATTCACCTCGGTCGTGCAGGCCGTGGGCAGTAAACGAGAGGACTGGCTATGATCGAATACTGGCACAATCCACGTTGTTCCAAATCGCGCACCGGATTGGCGTTGTTGCAGGAAAACGGTGCCCAGCCTGAGGTGCGTAAGTATCTTGAAGATGCGCCCTCGGTCGATGAAATCCGGGCGGTTCTGTCGAAACTGGGTGTTCCGGCGATCAACATGATGCGGACCGGTGAGAAGGCATTTAAAGAGCTGGGCCTGACCAGAACCTCACCCGATGAGGCGCTGATCCAGGCCATGGCCAACCACCCGATCCTGATTGAGCGCCCTCTGGCCATCGCGGGTGACAAAGCAGCGATCGGACGTCCGCCCGAAAAACTGTTGGACCTGCTCTAGGCGATCTGTGCCTCTAGTCTGGGATAGCGCCATCCAAGCGTGATGCCGCGTGCGATGTTCAAAACCATCAGCGCGGCCCAGAGCCCGTGATTGCCCATCATCGGCACGAGTACAAACAACCCCACCACGTAAAGCGCGACTGACTGGATCATTGCGTTGCGCATGTCGCGAGTCCATGTGGCACCGATATAGATGCCGTCGAACATCCAGCTTGCTACCCCGATCACAGGGGCGAGCGCAGCCCAGAACAGGAACTCACGCGCGGCGCTCCGCACTTCGGGCGAGGTCGACATCAGGTCAATCAGTGCAGGCCCTGCCAGATAGAACACCACCCCCAGCGCAACAGCCCCGCCAACGCCCCATTGCGAGGCCATGACCGATGCGCGCCTGACCTGGAGGCGATCCCGCGCACCGACGGCACCCCCAACCAACGCCTCGGCGGAGAAAGCAAAACCGTCCAACGCAAAGGCAGTGATTTCCAGAAACTGCAGCAGCACTTGGTTGGCCGCCAGATTTACGTCCCCGAGATCTGAGCCAACGAACAGAAACGTTGTGAAGGCTCCGGTCAGCAGAACCGAGCGCACCATGATATCGCCATTCACCTGCATCATCCGACGTAAGCGGCTGGCGTCAAAAATGCGCGGCCAGTCCCGCCATTGCTTGCCGCCAAATGCCTCACCACACAGCCACAGCCCCAGCGCAAGGCCGGTCCATTCCGCGATCAGGGTGGCAATGGCGACGCCCTCGACGCCCCAGCCGAGGCCGAGCACGAACCACAGATCCAGCACGATATTCAGCCCATTCATCCAGACCTGCAGGATGAACACGCCGCGCGTCCGCTCGACTGCGATCAGCCAGCCTGTCACCGCGTATAAGGCAATGGTGGCGGGCGCGCCCCAGATGCGAATTTCCAGATAGGCGCGGGTCAGCGCCTCGACCTCGGCGCTGGCAGGGGACAATGCAAAGGCCCCAAGAAACACCCAGACCTGAGTTGCAATGAAGAACAGCCCCGCCGTGCCGCCCAGCAACAGGCCGCGCATCAGCAACGCTCCGGATTCGGCAGTATCACCGGCCCCGCGCGCTTGCGCGGCCAACCCGGTGGTGCCCATGCGCAGGAAACCGAAAATCCAGTAGATGGTGGACAGGATCACCGCGCCCATACCGACCGCCCCGATCGGAGCCGCCTGCCCCATCTGGCCAACAACGCCTGTATCGACCGCCCCGAGGATCGGCACTGTCGCATTCGACAGCACGATCGGCAACGCAATCTTCAGAACGCGCCGATGGGTGATGGGCGCGGTCGCGTCCTCCACGCTTATGCCTTTGTCGAAGGCTGTGGCATCAGGAAATGCCCTGTGCCTTGTGCAAACAGCTTGGCATGGTTGTCCTGCCAGGCCTCAACCCGGACCGAGGCATAGCGCCGCCCCGAGCGGTTGATGAACGCACGCGCATAGGCGTCTCGCGGCAGGCCCGAGCGCAGATAATCGACGGTGAAATCTATGGTCTTGGGAAAGCGGATGTTTTCGTCGGTCAGAATATCCTCTGCACCGATTTCACCGCTTTCGATCCTAGGAAACATATGCTCCCAACTCAGCGTTATCACGGCGGTGACTTCCAGAAAGGCCGCGGTCACGCCGCCATGGATGGCGGGCAGAAAGGGATTGCCGATCAGCTTTTCATCGAAATTCAGCACACCTGTCAGTTCATCGCCGCGCCGATCAAAGGTGATGTTGAGGAACCGGATATACGGCACTCCCTCAACCAGCGCCGTCAAAGCGGCATCGCGGCGTTGTTTGACCACCTGTACGGGTTCGGGACGAGGTCGTGCCATCTCAGCGCCCCTCCACGGTGAAGGCACCCGAGGCGGTTGCAACGGGGCGTTCGTTATCGTCATCCGTCGCCGTTGCCCGGACAAAGGCGACGTTGCGTGTGATGTGGTAGCAGGTGGCGCGGGTTCGGATATTTTGCCCCGGTGTTGCGGCCCGCATGTAGTCGATGCGCAAATCGATGGTCGCCGTCCCGCCAGGGGCCGAGGGGTGGCTCATCACTGCGGCACCGCAACAGGTATCCAGCATGGCCGACACAGCCCCGCCATGGATCACGCCGGTCCGCGGGTCGCCGATCAGTTGCTCGTTATAAGGCATCGAGATTTCGGCCTCACCTTCTCCGATATGGGTCAGATCAAGCCCAAGGGCCTTGGCGTGCGGGATCGCCTCGATGAACTGGCGCGCTAAAACTGTCTTGTCGACCATGGGGTTGGGTCCTGTCCTTGTGTTGACCCTTTATGGGCCTGCGTTTGCGCCAAGGGCAAGCCCGCCTGTTGCGCTTACGGCAACGACGCCCTAGGTTGCAGCCAAGGAGACCCGGAATGTCCGACACCCGTTTGTCATTCAAAGAAATGTGCGCCGAGTTCGACGTGACCCCGCGCACCCTGCGCTATTACGAATACATCGAATTGCTGCAGCCTGACCGTGAAGGCAGGTCGCGGTTCTATGGGCCTCGTGAATGCGCCCGGATGAAACTAATCATGCGTGGTCGTAAGTTTGGATTTCCTCTGGAGGAGATCCGGCAGTGGCTGCTGATCTACGAAGATCAGGGCAATCAGGCGCAGATGGCTACCTTTATCGAGATGGCGGATCGGCAGATGGAAGAGCTGCGTCAGCAACGCGCGCAACTGGATGAGGCGATGGATGCGCTGAAACAGTTGCGCGATCAGACCGTAGAACTACTGAAATAGCCCCTTCCCCTACGGCAAGATAATTGCCGAAATCTGCGCTTACGCGACCGGATGTTACGTCAACCTTTTTGTGACGCAGCGTCCGCATTACGTAAACGTCACTTGTGTGTTGTAAAACGCCCATCGACTGCGCAACTCAGAATGCATGACGCCAGTGATGAGAGTTTGAACCATGACCGAAGATCTACTGACCATCCGCGAAATGTGCGAGACCTATGATGTCACGCCCCGCACTTTGCGGTTCTACGAGGCCAAAGAGCTTTTGTTTCCGATCCGCGAAGGCCAAAAACGCCTGTTCACCAAACGAGACCGTGCGCGCCTGAAACTGATCCTGCGCGGCAAGCGCTTTGGCTTCAGCCTCGAAGAAATCCGCCAGCTTCTGGACCTGTATCACGTGGGTGACCAGCAGCTGACACAGATGTCCCGCACTTATGAAATCGCGTGCGAGCGTCTGGCAGACATGGAATCGCGTCGCGAAGAGCTGACACAGGCCATCGACGAACTGAAAGAGCAGTTGCGCTGGGGCGAAAAGGTTATCGCCTCGATGAAACAGGAAAAGAAGGCGGCCGAATAAACCCGCCTCCGGACATATGAATTAAGGGAGCTTCACATGCCCGTCTACAACGCGCCAACCAAAGAAATGCAGTTCATCCTGCACGACGTTCTGAAAGTCTCGCAGTCGGACATCCCCGGCTATGACGAACTGGAGGCCGAGTTTACCGGCGCGGTTCTGGAAGAGGCTGGCAAAGTGGCCACCAATGTACTGCACCCGCTGAACGTCGTCGGCGACACCGAAGGGTGCCGGTTGGAAAACGGGATTGTGTACACCCCTACCGGGTTCAAAGACGCCTTCGAGCAGATGAAGGAAGGCGGCTGGACTGGTCTCGACATGCCGGAAGAGTATGGCGGCCAGAACATGCCCTACGTGATCGGTACTGCAGTGGGTGAGATGTTCTCGGGCTCCAATCAGGCCTTCACCATGTATCAGGGCCTGACCCACGGCGCGGCCTCGGCGATCCTGGCGCACGGCACCGACGAGCAGAAGAACACTTACCTGCCCAACATGGTCAGCTGTGAATGGACCGGCACCATGAACCTGACCGAGCCGCATTGTGGCACCGACCTGGGCCTGATGCGCACCAAGGCGGAACCGCAGGGCGATGGTAGCTATAAGGTTTCCGGTCAGAAGATCTTTATCTCGGCTGGCGACCACGACATGGCCGACAACATCATCCACTTGGTGCTGGCGAAAATCCCAGGTGGCCCCGAAGGCATCAAGGGCGTGTCGCTGTTCATCGTACCCAAGTTCATCGTGAACGAAGACGGCTCCCCGGGTGAGCGGAACGGCGTTTCGGTTGGCAAGATCGAAGAAAAGATGGGCATCCACGGCAACTCGACCTGTGTCATGAACTATGATGAGGCAACTGGTTGGCTGCTGGGTGACGAACACAAAGGCATGCGCGCCATGTTCACAATGATGAACGAAGCGCGTCTTGGTGTGGGCATGCAAGGCCTGTCGCAGGCCGAAGCTGCGTATCAGAACGCTGTTGAATACGCCAAGGATCGCCTACAGGGCCGCGACGTAACAGGTGTGAAGAACCCGGATGGCCCCGCCGACCCGCTGATCGTTCACCCGGATATCCGCCGCAACCTGATGGATCAGAAAAGCTTCACCGAGGGCGCACGCGCGTTCATCTTGTGGGGTGCGACCATGATCGACAAGGCGCACCGCTCGGGTGACAAAGACGCAGACGGGCTGATCTCGCTGCTGACACCGGTCATCAAGGGCTTCCTGACGGACGAAGGTTACGACATGACCGTTCAGGCGCAGCAGGTCTACGGCGGCCATGGCTACATCGAAGAGTGGGGTATGTCGCAATACACCCGCGATGCCCGTATCGCGATGATCTACGAAGGCGCAAACGGCGTTCAGGCGCTGGATCTGGTGGGTCGTAAACTGGCGCAGGATGGCGGTAAGCACGTCATGGCGTTCTTCGAAATGGTCAAAACCTTCTGCAAGGAAAACGCAGGTCAGAACGAAGCGTATGACAAAGCCTTCATCGAACCGCTGAAAGCTGCGTCGAAAGACCTGCAAGCAGCTGGCATGTACTTCATGCAAGAAGGCATGAAGAACCCGAACAACGCTCTGTCCGGGTCCTATGACTTCATGCACATGTTCGGCCATGTTTGCCTGGGCCTGATGTGGGCGCAGATGGCAAAAGCCGCACAAGAAGCGCTGGACGGTGGGGCCTCGGACAAAGAGTTCTACGAGACCAAGATCACCACTGGCCGTTTCTACATGGCGCGCCGCCTGCCCGCGACAGCGATGCATCTGGCCCGCATTCAGACCGGCGCAGACATGGTGATGGCACTGGACGCGGCGAACTTCTGATCTCAGTCTGGGTTCGGGCGATATTGCCCGAGCCCAATCCCGGAGGAGACAAGATGCCAAAACGCTTTCGCCTGACCCGCCGATTTCCCGTCGCCATGACCGAGGACGGCTACCGCAAACTCCGCGGCTTCGCCCGTGAGGCAGGGTTGGATGAAGGCGAAGCGCTGTCTTTTCTGTTCGAGAACTTCAACAGCGTCATTGATGAGGACAACCTGATCCATCGGT
This sequence comes from Ruegeria sp. C2, assembly GCF_056537765.1. Taxonomy (NCBI): domain Bacteria; kingdom Pseudomonadati; phylum Pseudomonadota; class Alphaproteobacteria; order Rhodobacterales; family Roseobacteraceae; genus Ruegeria; species Ruegeria sp. C2. The sequence goes on from NZ_JBQFRZ010000001.1 coordinate 1,429,364, forward strand.
TGCGCCTCTTCAATTCCGAGTTGGAGGCACGCAAGCGCTAGGCACCAAGGCCGGTAAGCTTGGGCGGACAATGCACAATGCGCCACGGGAGGGGCGATCGCATGACTATTAAACTGCACTGCTTCGGTGAAAGCGGCAATTCGTACAAAGCTGCTCTGGCGCTCGAAATGTCGGGACTTGATTGGGAGCCAGTCTTCGTGGATTTCTTCAAGGGCGTCACCCGCAGCCCCGAGTTCCGCTCGGACGTCAACGTGATGGGCGAAGCGCCTTTCCTGATCGATGGTGATTTCAAGACCTCCCAATCTGGCGCCATTCAGGCTTATGTCACCGAGAAGTCGGGTAAGTTCGGCGGTAAGACACGGGAAGAAAACTACGACATCCTGCGCTGGGTGCTGTGGGACAATCACAAGCTCAGCTCAAACGCGGGGATGACCCGATTCTTGTGCAACTTCCTGCCCGAAGAACACCGCAATGCGGATGTGATTGCCTTCAACCAAGGCCGCCTGAAAGCGGCCTATGATGTTCTGAATACCCACCTTGAGGGCCGCGACTGGATCGTTGGGGACGGCGTGACCAACGCCGATCTCAGCTGCTGCGGCTACCTCTACTACCCCGAACCATTCGGCTTTGACCGTGCCGACTGGCCCAACATCGACGCCTGGCTGACGCGCCTCAGCGAACAGCCCGGCTGGAAACACCCCTACGACCTGATGCCCGGCAACCCGTCGGATCGAGCTTAAGGAGAAGACCCCATGACCGAAGCCTATATCTATGACGCCCTGCGCACTCCGCGCGGCAAGGGCCGCAAGGATGGCAGCCTGCACGAGGTAACCTCGGTGCGCCTGTCCGCCCTGACCCTGAACGCGATGAAAGAGCGCAACAACCTGGAAGGTCACGCCGTTGAGGATGTGATCTGGGGCAACGTCACGCAGGTGATGGAGCAAGGCGGCTGTCTGGCACGCTCGGCGGTTTTGGCTTCTGACCTCGACCAATCGATCCCCGGTCTGGCGATCAACCGGTTCTGCGCGAGCGGAATGGAAGCCGTGAACCTGGCCGCGAACCAAGTCAAAGGCGGCGCAGGCGAAGCCTATATCGCGGGCGGCGTTGAAATGATGGGCCGCGTGGCCATGGGCAGCGATGGTGCCGCGATTGCCGTAGATCCGACGCTGGCAATGGATACCTACTTCGTACCACAAGGCATCTCGGCTGACATTATCGCCACCGAGTATGGTTTCAGCCGCGACGACGCCGATGCGCTGGCCGTTGAATCTCAGAAACGCGCGGCTGCGGCTTGGGAAGATAACCGGTTTGAAAAGTCGGTGATCACCATCAAGGACCAGAACGGCCTGACCATTCTGGACCGTGACGAATACATGCGCCCCGGCACCGACATGCAGAGCCTCGGCGCGTTGAACCCATCTTTCCAGATGATGGGTGAGCAGATGCCCGGCTTCGACAAAGTCGCGATGCTGAAATACCCGCATCTGGAGCGGATCAACCACATCCACCACGCAGGCAACAGCTCGGGCATCGTGGACGGCTCAGCCGCTGTTCTGATCGGCAACAAGGAATTCGGTGAGAAATACGGCCTCAAGCCGCGCGCCCGCATCAAGGCGACCGCCAAGATCGGCACCGACCCGACAATCATGCTAACCGGCCCAGTTCCGGTGACCGAGAAGATCCTTGCCGACAACGGCATGAAGATCAGCGATCTGGACCTGTTCGAAGTGAACGAAGCCTTCGCATCGGTCGTGCTGCGTTTCCAGCAGGCGTTCGATGTGGACCCTGCGTTGGTCAACGTGAACGGCGGCTCCATCGCGATGGGCCACCCGCTGGGTGCAACCGGTGCGATGATCATCGGCACCCTGCTGGATGAGCTGGAACGTCAGGACAAGGAAACCGGTTTGGCTACGCTCTGCATCGCGTCCGGCATGGGTGCAGCAACGATCATCGAGCGCGTCTGATGCCCAAGCTGGACCTTTCGCAAATCCCGTTCCGGGGGGGCTCGTCCTATCCCGGAAAACTGGCAGAAGTGGTTGGAGGCCGTTTCAACCAAGGCGTCGGAGATGCCGGCGGGCTGACCCAATTCGGCGTCAACATCGTACGGTTGGAACCGCAGGCTCTGTCCTCGCTGCGCCACTACCACATGGAGCAGGACGAGTTTGCCATTATGCTCAGCGGCAAATGCGTGCTGATCGATGACGATGGTGAGCATGAGATGCTGCCCGGTGACTGCGCCGCATGGCCTGCGGGTGAGGCCAATGGCCATCACCTTGTGAACAAGACCGATGCGCCCGCGACCTTTCTGGTGGTAGGCACACGGACCCCGACCGAGACCGGCTATTACAGCGACATAGACATGATGGTGAAGGATGATGAGAACGGATTCTCCTTCACCCGGAAAGACGGCAGCCCGCTGACGGCTGACCAGATTGGAGATGACAATGACTGATTTCACTCTGAGCAAAGACGCAGACGGCGTCGCCTTCATCACCTGGGATGTTCCGGGCAAATCCATGAACGTGCTGTCGCGCGAGGCGTTCACTCTGGTCGGCGAACTGATCGATCAGGCGCTGGCGGATGATGAGATCAAAGGTATCGTCATCACCAGCGGCAAGGAAGGCTCGTTTGCGGGCGGCATGGACCTCAGCACACTGGCCACGATCCGCCAGGAAGCTGGTGACGAACCCGCGCAGGCTCTGTTCGATTTCGTCATGAGCGGTCACAACATCCTCCGCCGGCTGGAGCTGGCGGGCATGGACCCCAAGTCGAAAAAAGGCGGCAAACCGGTCGCGTGCGCGATCAACGGCACATGCGCCGGGATCGGGACTGAAATCGCGCTGGCCTGTCATCACCGCGTCATGACTTCAAATCCAAAGGCCAAGATCGGCCTGCCCGAGATTCTGCTGGGTATCTTCCCCGGCGGCGGCGGCACCATGCGTTTCAGTCGTATGGTCGGCGCAATGGCGGCGGCTCCGGTGTTGCTGGAGGGCAAGATGATGGACCCGAAAAAAGCCAAAGGCGCACAACTGATCGACGCGGTTGCGGATGATCCGGTCGCGGCGGCGAAAGAATGGGTTCTGAACGCCAAGGATGCCGATCTGGTCAAACCTTGGGACGCGAAGGGCTACAAGATGCCCGGCGGCGCACCCTACCACCCAGCTGGCTTCATGACCTTCGTTGGTGCGAACGCGATGGTGAACGGCAAAACCCAAGGAGCATTCCCGGCAGCCAAAGCTCTGCTGAGTTCGATCTACGAAGGCGCGCTGGTCGATTTCGACACCGCCCTGAAGATCGAGGCGCGCTGGTTTACCAATGTGCTGATGAACCCATCCTCATCTGCGATGATCCGGTCACTGTTCCTGAACAAGGAAGCGCTGGAGAAAGGCGCAGTGCGGCCCAAGGATGTGCCCGATCAGCGGGTCAAGAAGATCGGTGTTTTGGGCGCAGGTATGATGGGTGCGGGTATCGCTCTGGTGTCGGCACAGGCTGGTATGGAAGTCGTTCTAATCGACCGTGATCAGGAAGCTGCCGACAAGGGCAAGGCCTATAGCGAAAGCTACATGGACAAGGGCATCAAACGCGGCAAAGCCACCGCTGAGAAGAAAGAGGCCCTGCTGGCCCGCATCACAGCGACCCCTGATCTGGAGCATCTGAAAGGCTGCGACCTGATCATCGAAGCCGTGTTCGAGGATCCCGGTGTAAAGGCCGAAATGACCAAGAAAGTCGAGGCGATCATCCCCGAGGATTGCATCTTTGCCTCGAACACCTCGACCCTGCCGATCACCGATCTGGCGAAAGCCTCGGTGCGGCCCGAGCAGTTCATCGGCATCCACTTCTTCTCACCTGTTGAAAAGATGTTCCTGGTCGAGATCATCAAGGGCAAGGAAACCGGTGATCGTGCGGTTGCTAAGGCTCTGGACTATGTGCGCCAGATTCGAAAGACGCCGATCGTGGTCAACGATGCACGCTTCTTCTACGCCAACCGCTGCATCATCCCGTACATCAACGAAGGCGCGCGCATGATCACCGAGGGCGTCAGCCCCGTACTGGTCGACAATGCCGCGCGCCAGTTGGGTTTCCCGGTCGGGCCGATCCAGTTGACGGATGAGACCTCGATCGATCTGGGTGCCAAGATCGCACGCGCGACCAAGGCGGCAATGGGCAATGCCTATCCCGAAAGCCCGTCAGACGATCTGATCTTCTGGATGGAGGAACAGGGCCGTCTGGGCCGCAAGGCCAACGCAGGTTTCTTTGACTATGACGACAAGGGCAAGCGCGTCGAATACTGGAAGGGCCTACAAGACAAGTACCCCTTGGCCGAGACGCAGCCCGACCTGATCGAAGTGCAGGAACGTCTGATGTTCGCGCAAGTTCTGGAAGCGGTCCGCGCGCTGGAAGAAGGTGTTCTGGAAGATATCCGCGAAGGCGACGTAGGCGCTATTCTGGGTTGGGGCTTTGCGCCGTGGTCCGGTGGTCCGCTCAGCTGGCTGGACATCATCGGCACGCCTTACGCCGCCGAACGCTGCGATCAGCTGGCCGAGGCCTATGGCGAGCGTTTCGCCTGTCCGCCTCTGCTGCGCGAGATGGCGGAAAAAGGTCAGAGCTTCTATGGCCGCTTCAACCCCGAGGCTCAGGCCGCCTAAACAAGGTGATGCAGGCGCATGAAATCATGCGCCTGCATCTTTCTTTTGAAGTGTTAAGTTAGGTCTGCCATTCAGGCCGCAGAAACAGGGGCGGCACATTTGGCCGACCCGGACGCCCCGGTCGGCGTATCCCTAGGGGAGGCCGGATCGGGAATATTGGTTCTTGCGGGATGGGTGCAGGCAGCGCACCCAACGGGTTTGCAAAGGCGGATATATCGCCCTTGGTCGCAACCGCTTCGACCAGCAGTTCGGCATCTTCGGCGTCAGCGACTTCATAGGCGTTTGATATCCCCGCAGAGGCGACCATGCGTCCCGATGGGCAATAAGCCTGAAAACCACCTTCGATAAAGACAACCTCATCCTGATCGAAAAATAATGACGTTACATCAAAGGTCTGGGCCGGTGTTTGCGACTGCAACCGCCCCACCCCGCTGAGCATACGTGCAGGCACGATTGAGATGCCCTCAATCCCCAGCCCCAGCTTGCCCTGATCCAACGCCATGCCCTGTTCAGGCATCAGCCAGACAGGCCGCCCGTTATAGGCGGCGCGGGACGGAACGAGCACTGGCAGATGCTCGGCCCGTCTCTCATCGCCGGGGACAACGATGCGGTCGACGCAAACGCGCCTGAGCTCGCGAAAGCCATGATCCAATGTGCGCACCAGATCACCCGCAACCAGCGTTTCAACCAGCTTCCAGCCACTGGTCGTTGCCACCTTGGTTCCGTGCAGCAGGCCCCCACGACGTACTGACACGGCTTTCCCCGAAAAGGCCTCTCGGCCTCTGTCTTCTTGTTTCGAATACCCCGAAACACTCACTACTTCTAACACGTGCCTTCCCCCCTTTTGGCACCTTCAAACAAATTCAGAAGGGTGAGATCTTTGTGCCTCAAAGCATCTTAGTTTCGCCATATTTATGGCTAATTTGGCTTAATTTCGGCGTTTTTCACCGGGGTTTCATAAACAAACCCACGCACGAAAGTAGATTTAGGCAGTTTGAGGAAACGAAAGCAGACAGCCAGACCCGAATCCGGATTGCCGATCAGCTCGCCTGAGATTGCCTTAACAGCAGCTGACGCTCTCTCCAGCCCAGTAACACTCCGGTCGTGGCAATCATACCGATACCCAGAATCTGCATGGGGCCGACCGACTGCCCAAAGGCCACCCACGCGAACAGCGGGCCGAAGATCATGACCGAGTATTCGAATACCGCGACATATGACGGCTCGCCCAACTGATAGGCCTTGATCAGCATGAACACCGCGATCGTCGAGCAGACGGCTTGTATCGCGAGCCAAGGGGCTGCTTCGTATATTGGCCAGACCCAACCGCGCATCGCAAAGCCATCCGGGCCGGGCGCGGCCTCAAGCGGGAACAGCGCCAGCCATACCAAACCCACGCCGCCAGCCAGACCAAGTGTCACCACCATCGCGGCCAGCAGTGCAACCGTACTTTCGTTCGAACAATGCGTCCGCGTCACGACCGCGCTCAGGGCATAGAAGAACCCGCCTGCGACCGGAAGCAGCGTTTTGAAATCAAAGGCATTCGGATCAGGTTGCAACACGCAAAGGATGCCTGCAAAGCCCAGCAGGACTGCGGTAATCCTCCACGGGCCGATGTTTTGCTTCAGGACCAGAGCAGAAATGAGCAGCACAAAGATCGGCGATGTGAACAAGCCCGCAAGCGCCTGTGCAATCGGCATCAAAGCAAGCGCACTAAAATAAAACAGCATTGCCACAGTAATCAGAATGCTGCGCAGAGCCACGATACCGTATCGCTGTGGCCTGAGGCTGCCCAGCCCCAGCAGAGACAGGCAACCGATCAAAGGCAGCATCAACAGGGCGCGGCTCAGGTGAAACTGCCAAAGCCCGATGGTCTCTGCCAGACGAATCACAAAATTGTCGATAACCCCGATGATCATCATCGAGCAGACCATCATAAGCGATGCCAGTACCGAGGATCTGTCTTGTTCCACCCGTGCCTCCACCCTAGCCTCAAATTCGCCTGCCCGGTCCGGCACAGTCAGCATATTTTCGGAACCATGCGCAACAGGTTTGCGCCGTTGGTTTTCAACATGCTAGACTCAGAGGAAAATATTACTCGAGCAGCATTACCCGATGACGGCACTCAAACAGTACCAGCGGATCGAAGCTACCGGTCTGTGGCGCCCTACGCCCGATGAGCAGCGGCGCGAGGTTGTTGTGTCCATTGGGGAGGCAACTCTGACCATTTCGGATTTCAATGACCGGGCCCTGACCCACTGGTCGCTGGCTGCATTGGAACGTCAAAACCCCGGTGCCTATCCGGCGATTTTCAACCCCGATGGCGATCCGGGCGAAACGCTGGAGCTACCTGAGACCGAGACCACCATGATCGAGGCCATCGATCGCCTGCAACGCGCCATCGATCGTGCCCGACCACATCCCGGTCGGCTGCGCTGGCTCAGTGTGGCGGGCGTGGTGCTGGCGGTTACTGCACTGCTGCTGTTCTGGCTGCCCGGTGCGCTACAGCGCCATGTGGTCGCCGTTGTGCCCGAGATCAAGCGGCAGGAAATCGGCGATACGATCCTGCACCGGATCGAGCGCGTCTCGGGCAAGGCCTGCGCCTCGCCGGACGCGCAAGCCTCGCTGGATCAGTTGGCCCGCCGAACAGGTGTACGACAGATCGTGATCCTGCCAGCAGGCTTGTCGGACAGCCTCAGCCTTCCGGGTGGGACAGTCCTGTTGAACCGGGCATTGGTCGAGGATCACGAGGATCCCGCCGTCGCAGCAGGCTACGTGATTGCAGCGCGGGCACGCGCGGCGCAGCAGGATCCGTTGGATGAGTTGTTGGACCGAACCGGCCCCGCCGCGGCATTCCGGTTGCTAACCACAGGCGGGCTGACGCCCGAGATCATAGATACCTACACCGAGGAAGTGCTGTCAGAACCGCGCCCTGTGATCACCGACGATGCGCTGCTGGCAGTCTTCGCGCAAGCCGCCCTGCCCTCAACCCCATACGCTTACGCGCATGATATTACCGGAGAAACGGTTCTGAGCCTGATCGAAGCCGACCCGATGGCAGGGCGGACACTTGAACAGGTACTGCCGGACCGCGATTGGGTTCGGCTGCAGAATATTTGCGGACAATAGCGCCTATTTGGTGCCAAACATCCGGTCGCCGGCATCACCCAGCCCGGGCATGATATAGCCCTTCGAGTTCAACTCGCGATCCAGCGCAGCCGTAACGATTTTCACATCGGGATGCGCCTCTTTCATACGCGCCACGCCTTCGGGAGCGGCCAGCAGGCAGAGGAAGCGGATATCCGTGGCGCCCTGCTCTTTCAGCAGATCGATCGCTGCAGCCGAGCTGTTGCCCGTGGCCAACATCGGATCAACCGCAATCACCAAACGATCCTTCAGCCCTTCTGGTGCTTTGAAGTAATACTGCACCGGCTTCAACGTCTCTTCATCCCGATAGAGTCCGACAAAGCCCACACGAGCCGAAGGGATGAGTTCCAGCACCCCGTCCAGCATGCCGTTCCCGGCCCGCAGGATCGAGACCAGAGCCAGTTTCTTGCCCGCCAGAATGGGGGCATCCATCTCCTCCATAGGGGTTTCGATGTGGCGAGTGGTCAGCGACATCTCTCGCGTAACCTCATAGGCCAGCAGTAGCGTGATCTCGCGTAGCAACTGCCGGAACACTGCGGTCGAGGTGCCTTTGTCCCGCATGAGCGTCAGCTTATGTTGCACCAACGGGTGGTCGACGACGGTCAGATGTTCGCTCATGAGTTCTCCAATCTTTTCTTGACCCGCGCACGGGTGTCTTCATCGCAAAAGGCCGCATTCAGGGCATTCTGATTCAACGCGGTGAGATCTTCGGCATCCCAGCCAAAGGCTGCGGCCAGCATCTCATATTCGCGCCGCATTGTGGTGTGGAAAAACGGCGGATCATCAGTTGAAACCGTGACCTTCACACCCGCATCGCGCAATCTGGCAATCGGGTGGGCGGCGAAATCGGGAAACAGACCCAGCATCACGTTCGAGCCCGGGCAAACCTCAAGCGTCACGTTTCTGTCAACGAGTTCGCGGATCAGGTCCGGGTCCTCGATCGCGCGCACGCCGTGTCCGACCCGTTCGACCCCCAGATCACGAATGGCATCGCGCACGCTTTCCGGTCCGCCAAATTCTCCTGCATGGGTGGTCAGCCGCAATCCTGCCTCGCGGGCGCAATCAAAAGCCCACGCGAAATCGCCCTGCGTATGAACGCCTTCATTACCGCCCATGCCAAAGCCGGTGATCCAGTCGCCTGCTGTCTCTGCCGCACAAAAGGCGCTGTGCTTGGCTTGTTCGGGGCCAAAATGGCGAACGCAGGTAACAACCCCACGCAGGGTGATGTTGAATTTACGTTCGGCTTCGTCCGCTGCATCCTGAATGGCGGTCAGATAATCTCTCCACGCGTGCAGATCGCCACCACCGCAGAAGTCCGGGCTAAGGAAGGTCTCGGAATAGACTACACCATTCGCAGCGCTTTCTTCGAGGATCGCCAGCGTCAAGCGGCGAAAATCTTCAGGCGATTTCAGCACTTCGCAGGCGGCCTCGTAGACGCTGAGGAAATGAGTAAAGTCACGGAAATCATAGGTTCCGTCGGTTTTGAAAATACCGCTCAGATCGATGCGCTTTTCATGCGCCAACTGGCGGATGAACGCGGGTGGAGCCGCGCCTTCGTGATGCAGGTGCAGTTCGATCTTGGGCAAGTCGGCAACGGTCATAGAAAACTCCGCCCCGGCCCTTGTGCCGGGATGTCCAGATGGTGCGCGACGCTGGCAGCGACATCGGCGAAATTGATCTGCCCAATCTCGCCCGCGCCCTGCCCGGCCACCAGTACCGGAACCTGTTCGCGTGTGTGATCAGTGCCTGTCCAACTGGGATCATTACCGTGATCGGCAGTCAGCAGCATCAGGTCACCGGGGCGCAGCTTTTGCAGGATCAATCCGATTTCGCGGTCGAACCATTCCAGCGCGCGGGCATAGCCACTGATATCCCGGCGATGACCATAGAGGCTGTCGAACTCGACGAAATTGGCGAATGTCAGGCTGCCCTCTTCGGCCTCGTCGACCAGATCGGACAGGTGGCCCATCAGTTCGGCGTCCGAGCCTTTGCGCAGCGTATCGATCCCTTGCATCGAGAAGATATCGCCGATCTTGCCCACCGCATGAACACGACGGCCTGCGTCCTGCACCCAGTTCGTCAGCACCGGTGCGGGCGGGAGGATGGCAAAGTCCTTGCGATTGGTGGTGCGGGTGAAACCGTCCTCAACCGTTCCAACGAAAGGCCGCGCGATCACGCGGCCCACCTTCATCTCATGCAACTGCGGTGCAAGGGTGCGGCACATGTCCAGCAACCGGTCGAGGCCAAAGCTCTCCTCATGCGCGGCAATCTGGAACACGCTGTCAGCAGAGGTATAGCAGATCGGCCAGCCTGTACTCATATGCTTGGCCCCAAGATCGGCGATGATGGCTGTGCCGGAGGCATGGCAATCGCCGAGGATACCTTCGGTGCCTGCGGCATCGGCAGCAGCGCGGCTAAGATCGACGGGAAACGCAGGTTTGGTATCCGGGAAATAGTGCCAGTCCCACGGGACGGGCAATCCCGCCAGTTCCCAATGGCCCGAGGGCGTATCCTTCCCCGGGGAAAATTCGCGCGCGCAGCCCCAAAGCCCTGTTGGCGCGGCTTCCAACCCCGGCGCGTCATCACCCGAGGCCAGCCGCACTGCCGCGCCCAGCCCCAGCGCATCAAGATTGGGCAGGTGTAAAGGGCCTGAGCGTCCATCTTCAGCGCGCCCTTCCGCACACGCCTGCGCGATATGGGCCAAGGTGTTCGCGCCAGTATCCGGCGCGGTGCCGTTGAAGAACTGATCGGCATCCGGCGCCCCACCGATCCCAACCGAGTCCATGACCACAAGGAAAGCGCGGCTCATGCGCTGATCCTCTCGTGCACATGGGGTGGTTGGTCGGCGGGTGCATCGCTGAGCGTCATTGCGTTCAACACCGCCTCAGACGCCTGCCGCGCCGCGTCTTCGCGCGCCGCGTGGACCACGGCCAATGGTGCGCCTTTCTGGACCTTCTCGCCCAGCCGCAAGATGCCCGACAACCCGACCGCCGGATCAATCTCATCACTTTCGACCTGACGCCCGCCGCCCAACGCAACAACAGCAAGTCCCAGCGCCTCACCATCAATGGCCGAGACATAGCCATCGCGCGGCGCGGGCACTTCCTGAATCACATTGGCCTCGGGCAGGAAGCGCGCCCAAGTGTCGACGAAATGCACCGGCCCGCCCATGGCAGCCATCATGCGGCCAAACCGTTCGGCAGCACGACCATCGCGGATCACTTTGGTGACCTGCGCCGTGCCCTCTTCAGCCGACGCGCACATTCCCGCATCGGCCATCAAAACGCCGCCCAATTCAGCAGAGATATGGGCCAGGGGCGAGTCTTGTCCGCTGGTCATAACCTTCATCACCTCAGCCACTTCCAGCGCGTTGCCCAGCGCCGGGGCCAGCGGTTGGTTCATGTCGGTGATCACAGCCGAGGTTTTACACCCCGCCGCATTTGCCGTCTCGGTTAGCGCCTTTGCCAGCTTGCGCGCATCATCCAGCGTTTTCATGAACGCCCCGCTGCCCACCTTGACGTCCAGCACCAGCGCGTCCGGGCTGGCCGCCAGTTTCTTGGACAGGATTGACGCCGTGATCAGATCAAGGCTTTCCACCGTTGCTGTCACATCGCGTATTGCATAGAGCCTTTTGTCCGCGGGCGCGATCTGTCCTGTCGCGCCAACAATCGCGGCACCGGTTTCTTTCAGGACCTGTGCCAGACGGCCCTGTCCGATTTGTGTGGCCACACCGGGAATAGCCTCAAGCTTGTCCAACGTGCCGCCGGTATGACCCAAACCTCGCCCCGAGATCATCGGCACATAGGCCCCACATTCCGCCAGCGCCGGGGCCAGCACGAGGCTGACACAATCCCCCACCCCACCGGTTGAATGCTTGTCGATCACCGGACCGTCCAGATCCCAACGCAGCACTTCGCCGCTATCGCGCATGGCAATGGTCAGATCGGCCCGACCCTGCGCGCCTAGCCCGCCCATGCAGACGGCCATGGCAAAGGCCCCGGCCTGCGCGTCGCTGACGCCACCATCGGCCAGACCCTGCGCGAACCACCGCAACTCTTCGCCTGTAGGCACCTCATGACGGCGCAGCTTGGCGATGATCGAACGCGCGTCCATTCAGCCGTCTTCCATATGCGATGCGTCAAAAGCGCCCGGCAACAGGTCGGCAATTGTCGTACTGGTTTCCAGACCGTCAACCGTCGCCATCGTGACCACGACGTCTCCTTTTCCGAACTCGGCCAGCTTCTGGCGGCACCCGCCGCAAGGCGGCACAGGCTGCGGGCTGCTGGCGACCACATAGACTTCGGTCAGTTCTTTCTCGCCGGCGGCCACCATTGCCGCGATTGCCCCGGCCTCGGCGCAAGTGCCTTCGGGATAAGCTACGTTCTCGACATTACATCCAGAATATACCGTACCCGAGCCTGACCGGATCGCGGCCCCAACCTTGAAATTGGAATAAGGCGCATGGGCGTTTTCCCGAACGGCGAGCGCGGCATCTTTCAGAGACATGGGCGATTCCCGATTTTTGATCATCTGGTCAGAAAACCCCACTCTAACGGAAAGCGTAGCAGAATTTGAAGCCCTTCAAGCGCTGATTTCCACAGCCTTCTAGCCAATCGTGGTATTGAACGTTCCGGGCAACGTGACCTCGAGCAGTTCGACATCGTCGGAAGGTTCGGCCAGGCGAGTGCGCATACCGGGCGGGATCACGAAAGCATCACCCTGTTCCAACCGATAGGGTTCGCGCCCCTCGCCCTCCAACGTGACCTCGCCATTCATGACGAAGGTAAAGTGAATATCCGTATCATGGCTGGCCCATTCCGGCGTGCCCTGTCCCAGGCGTACGACCTGCACACCGGCCACCCCCTTGGTGTTCTCGGCAATTGTCGTGTCGCGACAAATATAGCCCTGCAGGCGGAAGGGACCCCATTCGGCGTCTTTGGCCTGATTGTAGACGAAACGCTGTCCTTGCCATTCTCGATCTGGGCGATACTGCGACGTCGGAAGCTCCATCTGATGGTCGATTTCGGTCACGTGTTCGGCGGGCACGCCGATCTCGATCACCTGAACATTGTCAGACGCCTCAAGCACCCGGTGGCGAATTTCCGGCGGCTGGATAAAGCAATCTCCGGCGGTCAGACGCATCTTGTCGCCCTGATCCTCGTAAACCACATCGACCCAGCCATGGATGCAGAAGATCAGCTGAAATCCGACCTTATGGAAATGCACCATATCCGGCACCGGGCCGCCATCGGGAATGCGGATATGGCTGGCGATGATCGACCCGCCCAACCGATCCGGCACCAGATCGCGGTAGTGCATCCCGGCGCGTCCGATGATCCAGGGTGCCTGATCCTTCAGCCTGCGCACCACGAAGGAGTGTACCGTGTCGGGCATCACCATCGGAGGGTTCAATTCCTCAATCTCAACCCGCGTGCCATTCGGAGCGATAAGACTGCGCTGACCATCGGCAAAGCCGTCCGGGTCGTCTGTGAGAATGCGCAGAGTACCTGCGGCCTCTGGCGCGTCCTTTTCAACCCGCAGCCGCAGCCCATGACCCGAAAAAACCGCGATCCGTGGGTCATCGGCCGGATAGATCATATCCATCCGCATCCCAAGAACTTTGGTGTAAAACGGGATATCGTTCCGTAATTCCTGGGTCGGTAGGCGAATTTCAGCGCGCGTCTGGCTTTCGGTGGAGGTCATTTGTTGTCTCTTCAGTCTTCGATTTTGGCCATCCGATCAGAACAGCGGCCAAAATGCCAACCGAAAAGTACATCTCGAGCGTTTCTTCGAGAGCAAACAACCGCGCGGCCATCGTGACCGAAAGGCTGGCCTCGAAAAAACCACTTACTTCCTCCAGAAGCTGCGCGATCACGGCCACGCTTCCGGCCCCCAAAAACACCAGCATGAACGGAGCGCGGAGCTTGATCGCCCTCCAGGCGTTGGGGATGCCATGCCATACGGCTCCGCCTATGACCACCAACGCCAGCGCGACCCGCACTGCGGTCAGATCCAGTAACGTATCAAAACTGCTGAGCACCATGAAAGGCAGGCTGCTTTCGGAATAGATATCGGCCTCAAGCTCTCGTTCCGCCAAAAGCAGACAGACGAACCCGATATACATCCGCGTCAGTCCGCGATACCTGATCAACGCCACCAACCCCGCTATGAACAAGGCCGCTGCCGAAAGAGTCTCAATCAGACCGCCTTCCTGGTTGAAAGTGGCGGCCTGCTGTGGCCAGATCGCGATTGCACACAGGAACACGGCAGCCACAGACAGCGCCAAGCCAAGTGGAAACCAGCCTGTGCCAGACGTGGAATAGGTGTGAGTGCCAACCGGCACGCTGCGGTGATCGTCTTTGTAGCTCATGCTCGAAGCCCTGCCGCCTGCGAAACTAGTAATATTCTGGCGAATTGGCCGTATGTAAAGGATTTGTGACAAAGTACAATAAACGTCTCTGTGAGGTGTGGAAGTGACGCAACGTAGCCAAGCCCGAAAAAATAGTTTAACGGTCAAACAAATTCTGGAACGGAGTTAAATCGCCGATGTCTGACACACCCAGCCTGCGGCAGGCCGCCCTTGACTATCACGCCCATCCAAAGCCCGGAAAGCTTGAGATCAAAGCCACCAAACCTATGGCGAATGGCCGCGATCTTGCGCGCGCCTACTCGCCGGGTGTGGCTGAGGCCAGCCTTGAAATTAAGGACGATGCGGCAAATGCCGAGAAGTACACCGCGCGCGGCAACCTCGTCGCTGTGGTGTCCAATGGCACAGCGGTTCTGGGATTGGGCAATATCGGCGCGCTGGCTTCGAAACCGGTGATGGAAGGCAAGGCGGTTCTGTTCAAAAAGTTCGCCGGGATCGATTGCTTCGACATCGAAGTGGACCAACCCGACCCCGAGAAACTGGCCGATATCGTCTGCGCGCTCGAGCCCACCTTCGGTGCCATCAACCTTGAAGACATCAAGGCCCCCGATTGCTTCATCGTCGAAAAACTCTGCCGCGAACGGATGAACATCCCCGTTTTCCACGACGATCAACACGGCACCGCCATCGTTGTCGGCGCTGCGGCGAAGAACGCCTTGCATGTCGCAGGCAAGAGGTTCGAGGATATCAAGATAGTCTCGACCGGGGGTGGTGCTGCCGGGATTGCCTGCCTCAGCATGCTGGTCAAGCTGGGTGTAAAGCGCGAGAATATCTGGCTGTGTGACATTCATGGGCTGGTCTATGAAGGCCGCACCGAGGATATGAACCCGCATAAGGACCAGTTCGCGCAGAAAACCGATCTGCGTACACTGGATGATGTGATCGGAGGGGCCGACCTGTTTCTTGGGCTCAGCGGGCCGAATGTGCTCAAACCCGAGATGGTCGAGAAGATGGCGAAGACGCCGATCATCTTTGCGCTGGCCAACCCAACGCCCGAAATCCTGCCGCAAGCCGCGCGAGAGGTCGCACCCGATGCGATCATCGCGACGGGCCGCAGCGACTTCCCGAACCAAGTGAACAACGTCCTGTGTTTTCCGTTCATCTTCCGTGGCGCGTTGGATGTTGGCGCGACCGAGATCAACGACGCCATGCAGATCGCCTGTGTCGACGGCATCGCTGAAATGGCGCGGGCGACCACCAGTGCCGAAGCCGCTGCGGCCTACAAGGGCGAACAACTGACTTTCGGACCAGATTATCTGATTCCAAAGCCTTTTGACCCGCGGCTGGTGGGCGTTGTGTCTTCATCTGTCGCAAAGGCGGCGATGGAGAGCGGTGTAGCCAAACGCCCCATCGACGACCTTGAGACTTATAAAGAGCGTCTGAATCAGACCGTCTTCAAATCGGCTCTGTTGATGCGTCCGGTGTTTGAAGCTGCTGCCGCCGCCTCGCGCCGGATCGTCTTTGCCGAGGGCGAGGATGAGCGCGTGCTGCGTGCAGCCCAGGCTATTCTTGAGGAGACCACCGAAACCCCCATCCTGATCGGTCGTCCGGATGTGATCAACGCGCGCTGCGAGCGATTGGGTTTGACCGTGCGTCCTGGCCAGGATTTCCAGATTGTGAACCCGCAGGATGACCCGAGATACTACGACTATTGGAATTCATACCATCAGATCATGCAGCGACGGGGCGTGACGCCCGATCTGGCCAAGGCCATCATGCGCACCAACAACACAGCCATCGCGGCAATCATGGTACATCGCGGAGAAGCTGACAGCATGATCTGCGGCACATTCGGCGAGTATCGTTGGCATCTGAATTATGTCCAACAGGTCCTGGATGAAGGGGACTTGCGCCCACACGGGGCGCTGTCGCTGATGATCCTCGAAGACGGTCCTCTGTTCATCGCGGATACGCATGTTCGGCAACTACCAACTCCTGAAGAATTGGCCGAAACAACATTGGGCGCAGCGCGTCACGTCCGGCGTTTTGGACTGGAACCAAAGATCGCCTTCTGTTCGCAATCGCAATTCGGCAATCAGGCCGAAGGCTCGGGCAAGCGACTGCGGGCAGCACTGGAAATCCTCGATTCCGAACCGCGCGATTTCACCTATGAAGGCGAAATGAACCTGGATGTGGCGCTGGACCCTGAATTGCGTTCGCGGATATTCCCCAGCTCGCGATTGGAAGGAGCGGCAAACGTTTTGATCTTTGCCCATGCGGATGCGGCGAGCGGCGTGCGCAATATCCTGAAGATGAAAGCGGACGGGCTTGAGGTTGGGCCGATCCTGATGGGAATGGGAAATAAAGCGCATATCGTGACCCCGTCGATCACCGCCCGCGGATTGCTGAACATGGCTGCGATTGCGGGAACGCCAGTGGCCCATTATGGGTAGAGCAGCATCGGCATAACTCCAAGATAACCCCGGGCGCCCATACAGGCGCTCGGTGCGATTCTGTAGGCGCGATGGTTTTTGCACTCATAAATTTGCAGCTTTGCAAAAAGCTGCATCGGATGCTGCAAACAACCCTTCCGCCAGTGTATTTGCAAAAGTTTGCAGCCAAAACAGAAAGATTCTGCAAAGATTTTGCGATAAACTGACGCGCCGTTGTTCGCATCGCTTGTCGCCTTTGCGTCGTACCCCTTACACAAAGCGCAAGGAGTTTTGGAGGAGGCCATCATGGCGTACAAAGACGTTTACGAGAGTTGGAAAACCGACCCCGACGCTTTCTGGATGGAAGCCGCAAAAGGGATCGACTGGGTTCAGGCCCCCAGCAAGGCCCTGTTTGACGACAATGCGCCTTTGTACGAATGGTTCAGCGACGCCAAGGTGAACACCTGTTGGAACGCGGTAGACCGGCATGTCGAGAATGGCCGGGGCGAACAGACAGCCATCATTTATGACAGCCCGATCACCCACACCAAACGCGAAATCTCATATGTCGAGCTGCGTAACCGTGTCGCCAACCTCGCCGGTGCATTGCGGGCAAAGGGTGTTGAGAAAGGTGACCGGGTCATCATCTATATGCCGATGATCCCCGAAGCGCTGGAGGCGATGCTGGCATGCGCCCGTCTGGGTGCGGTGCATTCGGTTGTGTTTGGCGGTTTTGCCAGCAACGAACTGGCGGTGCGCATCGACGACGCGAAACCCAAAGCGATCATCGCAGCCTCCTGCGGGATGGAGCCGGGTCGCGTTGTGCACTATAAACCCCTGCTGGACGGCGCCATCGATCTTGCCAGCCACAAGCCCGAATTCTGCGTGATCTTCCAGCGCGAACAGGAGGTTGCGCAGCTGATCGAGGGGCGCGATGTGAACTGGCACGGGTTCCAATACGGAACCGAGCCTGCAGAATGTGTACCCGTCAGCGGCAACGATCCGGCCTATATCCTCTACACCTCTGGCACGACCGGAGCCCCCAAAGGCGTGGTGCGTCCGACAGCGGGCCATCTGGTTGCGCTGAACTGGACGATGAAGAACATCTATAATGTCGACCCCGGTGATGTTTTTTGGGCGGCCTCGGATGTGGGCTGGGTCGTTGGGCATTCCTATATCTGCTACGCCCCGCTGATCCACGGAAACACCACCATCGTGTTCGAAGGCAAACCCGTCGGCACACCCGACGCCGGCACGTTCTGGCGCGTGATTTCCGAACATAAGGTCAAAAGCTTCTTCACCGCACCCACCGCGATCCGCGCCGTCAAGCGCGAGGATCCCAAGGCCGAGATGATGGCGCAATACGATCTGTCGTGCCTGAAAGCCCTATATCTTGCAGGCGAACGTGCCGATCCCGACACGATCATCTGGGCACAGGATGCATTGAAGGTTCCGGTTATCGATCACTGGTGGCAGACCGAGACCGGTTGGGCCATTGCCGGAAACCCGCTGGGGATCGAGGAATTGCCGGTCAAGCTCGGCTCGCCCGCGAAACCGATGCCGGGCTATGACGTCCAAATTCTGGACGAAGGCGGCCATCCGATGAAACCCGGTGAGTTGGGCGCAATCGCTGTCAAACTGCCCCTGCCTCCGGGTACGTTGCCGACGCTGTGGAACGCGGAGGCGCGGTTCAAGAAATCCTATCTGGAGCATTTTCCAGGTTATTATGAAACCGGCGATGCAGGGATGATTGATGAGGATGGATACCTCTACATCATGGCCCGGACCGATGACGTGATCAACGTCGCGGGCCATCGTCTGTCAACGGGTGGCATGGAAGAGGTTCTGGCTGCTCATCCCGATGTTGCTGAATGCGCCGTGATCGGGGTTTCAGACCAGTTGAAAGGGCAAATGCCGGTTGGGTTCCTGTGCCTCAACGCAGGTTCGGACCGGAACCACGATGACGTGGTGGCCGATGTGGTCAAGATGGTCCGTGACAAGATTGGCCCCGTCGCAGCGTTCAAGAAAGCGGTGGTGGTGGATCGTCTGCCCAAGACACGTTCCGGCAAGATCTTGCGTGGGACGATGGTGTCGATCGCGGATGGCAAGGACTACAAGATGCCGGCCACGATCGATGATCCGGCTATCCTGGACGAAATCACCTCGGCCCTGCGGACCATTGGCTACGCGCCGTAAATAGTCAGCAAACCAAAGGTGCGCCTTACGGCGCGCCCTGTTTGCGCTGACGCGCCAGTGCGAGGCTCTGCCTCGCGCTCCGAGATATTTGGGGCCAGATGAAGGGCGGATCCATTTTACAGGAGCGGGTCTTGTCATTAGTTGTTCCTCGCCTCAGGTTGAAGCGAGGAGGACGAGCATGGCAAATGGCAACATCTGGCGCCTTGGTGCAACCGAACTGACTGCGCTGACGCGAACAGGCGATCTGAGCGCGGAAGAGGTTATTCAGGACGCCTTGGCGCGGATGCATCAGGTAAATCCCGCGCTGAATGCGGTAGTGGAGGACCTTGGTACGGAAGCCTTGGAGCGCTCGCGCGCGCTTGATCAGGCGCGAGATGGCGGCGCTCCGGTTGGGCCTTTGCATGGTGTTCCGGTTACCATCAAGGTCAATGTCGATCAGAAGGGGCACTCTACCAACAACGGGGTTACTGCCCTGAAGGACGTAATCGCCCCTGATGACGCGCCTGTGGTCTCGAACCTTCAAAACGCCGGAGCCGTCGTGATTGGACGGACCAATACACCCGAGTTTTCCTTTCGCGCCGACACGGACAACCCTCTTTATGGGCGGACGCATAATCCTTGGGGAAGCCATATCTCGCCGGGCGGCTCATCAGGCGGCGCCGGGGCTGCTGTTATGGCCGGGATTGGGGCGCTGGGACATGGCAATGACATCGGTGGCAGTCTGCGATTCCCCGCCGCCGCCAATGGTGCCGTTACCGTCAAACCCGGCCTCGGACGTGTGCCTGCGTGGAATCCGAGCCAGAAAGTGGAACGTGGATTGCTTGCTCAGTCCATGTCGGTGCAGGGGGTGATCACACGATCGGCGGCAGATCTGCATTTGTCGATGCCTTCTCTGATCGCAGCGGATCCTCGCGATCCCTTCCACGTGCCGATGCCCTGGCACGGGGCGCGGCTCGAAGAGCCAATAAAGGTTGCCTATACCAAGAACACATTTGGCTACGACCTGCATCCCGAGGTGGCAAAGGCGCTGGACACCGCACGGGAGGCCCTGAGCGATGCGGGCTATGCAGTGACTGAGGTCGATCCGCCCGATGTGTTCGAATGCGGGCGTTTGGGTTATCGCGCCCTGATGGGCGAAGTGCTGACCCTGATGAAGGGTGACATAGAGGCTGCAGGCTCAGAGACCATTCGTGAGATTTTTGAGGTCTATTTTCAGGAATTTCCGCCGATTGTCGGAACCGAGCTGATACATGCGCTGGCGCAACGCACCCATTACGCGCGTGAATGGTCGCTGTTCATGCAGGATTATCCGCTGATACTGTCCCCGTTCCTGCCGCAGCCCTTCTTCAAACCCGACCGGGACACCGAAGGAGCAGAAGGAGTGCATGAGGTGTTGGGCTGCGCAGTTTATTCCTATGCGATGAACTTCCTTGGCCTGCCTGCCGCAAGCGTGCCTGCGCGGCTGGCAGAGCTGCCAAACGGACCGCAGCCGATCAACGTACAAGTCACCGCGCAACGTTGGCGCGAGGATATGGCCGTCGACGCCGCTGCTGCCATCGAAGAGTGTGTTGGACAAATGGCTCCGATTCTGTGGGACAGGATGGTGACGCAGGTCTGAGGGAGTTCTCGAAGTAAATAGACCCCGGGGTTTTGTGCCCGGGGTCCGCATACTAAAATATGCCCGGAGATCTGATGACGAGCGTAGCACCACCCACCCTCGCCAGCGCATAAAACGCGCAATCATTCGAAAACACCGTTAGGTGGCCACTCACTTCCACCTTGGCGTGATCTCCGAGTAAATTAAAATTAACAAAGGATCTGCCCCTCGCATGTGAACTGGTTCACACAACAGAGAGGAAATCGGGAATTCCGATCACGATTACGTGAACTGCTCCGAGATCAATCGCTCTTCCAGACCGTGCCCCGGGTCGAACAGGATACGGTGCTGCACACTGGGTTCGGAACTGATCTCGACCCAGTCAATATCAGGAAAAGCTATCGAATCAGCCGCAACAATGACCGGGCGCTTGTCAGCCTCGATCACTTCGAATCTGACCCGTGCCATTTTTGGCAGAAGTGCCCCGCGCCAGCGACGAGGACGAAATGCAGCGATCGGCGTCAGCGCCAATACATCCGCGCCAATCGGAACAATCGGTCCATGGGCCGAGTAGTTATAGGCTGTGGACCCGGCAGGTGTGGACAAAAGCGCCCCGTCACAGACCAGCTCGGCCATGCGCACCCGTCCATCGACACTGATCTTCAGGCGGGCTGCCTGCGGGCCGGCGCGCAGCAGAGAGACCTCGTTAATGGCGAGCGCCTCATGTTGCTTACCGGACTGATCCATCGCGGTCATGCTGAGTGGATTGATCACCTCTTCTTCGGCCTCGGCGAGGCGCGCCATCAGGTCGGTTTCGGCATATTCATTCATCAAGAATCCGATGGTGCCGCGATTCATTCCGTAAACCGGTGTGTCGAGGTGCTGAATCCCATTCAGTGTATGCAGCATGAACCCGTCGCCGCCCAGCGCCACGACCACATCTGCATCTCTGGGCGCCGCGTTGCCATACCGAGCCACCAAAGCGTCGCGGGCGGTTTGCGCCACTTTGGCGTCGCTGGCCAGGAAGGCGATTCTTTTGGTCATGGTTTGCGGTTTCCAGTGCTGCACATTTGGTTCCGAAACAAACATACCTTTCCGCGTTACGCCAGAGTTGACGCCATAGCGGGCCAATTCGTCGCTTTACAACCTTTCTCGACCGTTCGGTTTCCGATAGGAAATCCGCCATATAAACCCCAGCCCTGTGGAGCCATTATGAACGCCAACCTTCGTGATACCGGTTTCTTTACCCAGTCCCTTGCGGATCGTGACCCCGAGCTGTTTGGCTCAATCACATCCGAACTGGGCCGTCAGCGCGACGAGATCGAGCTGATCGCGTCCGAGAACATCGTCTCTGCCGCCGTGATGGAGGCGCAGGGCTCGGTGATGACCAACAAATATGCCGAAGGGTATCCGGGCCGCCGCTACTATGGCGGCTGCCAGTTCGTCGATATCGCCGAGAACCTGGCCATCGACCGCGCCAAGCAGCTGTTTGGTTGTGAGTTCGCCAACGTGCAGCCAAACTCGGGTTCGCAAGCGAACCAGGGCGTGTTTCAGGCGCTGATCAAACCCGGCGACACCATTCTGGGCATGTCACTGGACGCAGGCGGTCACCTGACCCACGGTGCACGTCCGAACCAGTCGGGCAAGTGGTTCAACGCCGTGCAATATGGTGTGCGCCAGCAAGACAACATGCTGGACTATGATCAAGTTGAGGCGCTGGCGAAAGAGCATCAGCCCAAACTGATCATCGCCGGTGGTTCGGCCATCCCGCGCCAGATCGACTTTGCCCGCATGCGTGAGATTGCGGATATGGTCGGCGCGTATCTGCACGTGGACATGGCGCATTTTGCCGGTCTGGTTGCCGCAGGCGAGCACCCCTCGCCCTTCCCGCACGCACATGTGGCAACCACCACAACGCACAAGACCCTGCGCGGCCCGCGCGGCGGCATGATCCTGACCAACGATGAGGATATCGCCAAGAAAGTGAACTCGGCGATCTTCCCCGGCATTCAGGGTGGCCCGCTGATGCACGTGATCGCGGCCAAGGCCGTGGCTTTTGGCGAGGCGCTGCAGCCTGCCTTCAAAGACTACATCAAACAGGTTGTCGTCAACTCGCAGGCATTGTCGGATCAACTGATCAAAGGTGGTCTGGATACGGTGACCCACGGCACCGACACTCATGTCGTTCTGGTCGACCTGCGCCCCAAAGGCGTCAAGGGCAATGCGACCGAGAAAGCCCTGGGTCGCGCGCATATCACCTGCAACAAGAACGGCGTTCCGTTTGACCCCGAAAAGCCGACCATCACCAGCGGCATCCGTCTGGGTTCGCCCGCCGGAACCACGCGCGGCTTTGGTGAGACGGAATTCCGCCAGATCGCGGACTGGATCATCGAGGTTGTGGACGGTCTGGCCGCTAACGGTGAAGACGGCAACGCCGCTGTCGAGGCCAAAGTGAAGGCAGAAGTCGCCGAACTGTGCGCGCGCTTCCCGATCTATCCGAACCTCTGATCCCACTCAGATTCTGAAACAGAAAACGGCGCCTCAGTGGGCGCCGTTTTTCTTTGGCTTGGAACCGGTTCAGATGTACCCGCGCCAGCGCATTACGACAATCGTCAGCGCCGCCAGCGCGATCAGGCCCAGTGCCAGCGAGCCCAGAAAACTCAGAAACCAGCCCCAGCGCCGATCCGCCAGATTGATCGCGTTCAGATGGGTCTGCACGTCATCCGATGCTTTCTCGAGCTTTGGCATATCCAAAACCATCCTGAGCTTCGGGTGTTCAGCCATCTGTTCGGCGCGGGCCAGCACCATCGCCTGCTTGTAGACCTTGCGCGGCAAACGACGCTTCGCCCGCCGAACCGAGGCAATCAGGGTCTTGTCCTTCACCCCAAGCTTTTTGCGCAGCAAACGAATGGTCTGCGCGATCTGGGTCTGGATATCGGTTTCCTGCGTCATCTGCGCCTCCTGACGGGGCAATTTAACCTTGTGCCACGCGGGCGACAATGGGGCTGGTTGTTCTGCCCGGCGACGCGTATCACAGGGGCATGCTGAATACGATCATCCTTGGCGACCCGACCGATCACCCGCCCCTGCTGATTGCGCATGGCCTATATGGCTCGGCGCGCAACTGGGGGGTAATTGCGCGGCGACTCTCGGACGAACGGCAGGTGATTGCGGTGGACATGCGCAATCATGCCTACAGCTTTTGGGACGCCCAACATGGCTATCCTCAACTGGCGCAGGATCTGGCCGAGGTGATCGACAGCGTCGGAGGCACCGCCGACATTGTCGGGCATTCCATGGGCGGGAAGGCCTCGATGATGCTCGCCCTGGAACATGGTGAACTGGTGCGCAAGCTGGTCGTTGCGGACATCGCGCCCGTAACATACGGCCACAGCCAAATCCAGTTCATCGAGGCAATGCGAGCAGTCGACATGTCCCGCGTTCAACGCCGCTCGGACGCCGAAGCACAGCTGGCCGATCTCGGCGTGGAAAAGTCCCTGCAGAGCTTCTTTACGCAATCTTTGGATGTCGAAGGCGGACGCTGGCGGCTGAACCTGGACGTTCTCGCCGGCGAAATGCCCAAGATCATGAGCTTTCCTGAGATATCAGGCAGCTGGAACGGCCCTGCCCTGTTCCTGTCCGGCGCAGCCTCGGATTATGTGTTGCCCGAACACCGGGACCGGATTCGCGCCCTGTTCCCTGCTGCCCGGTTCGCAAAAATTCCCGGCGCAGGTCACTGGCTGCACGCCGAGAAACCCCGCGAATTCGAAGCCGCCGTCAGAACCTTCCTGAACGCCTGATCAACCGCCCGTGTAAAGACGCTTGGCCACCAGCCACGACACGGGCGCAGCCACAACCGCCCCCGCTACTGCGGCAGAGATAATGGCCATCGCCGTCACCATTCCAGCCGCCAATACGGCGATGACGGCGCTGCCTGCAAGGGCAGTGGCAATCAGAGAATAGAGCATGGTTGCAAGGCGTAGCATGGCCTGTCGTCCTGTTTGTGAATATCTGCGTTTCACATTATAGCGACAGAATGTGTTCTACTTTGACCTGTATCAGATCAGGGTGCTACATCCCCGGATCAATCGGCTCGACAATATCGCCGCCGCCATTCACCCAGTCCGTGAACCCGCCCAGATTATAGACCTGCTCGTACCCCATGTCCTTCAGCAACTTCCCAGCCAGCGACGCTCGACCGCCCGAGGCGCAATGTAGGATAATGGTGCGGTCCTTGCGCAGTTCAGGGTCATAGGATGGCAGTTCTAGGTCAGCGCGAAATTCCAGCATTCCACGCGGAATGTGATGAGAGCCAGCGGCGCGACCCACCTTCTCCAATTCGGGCGCATCGCGGATGTCCAACAACAGCGCACCTTGTGCCAGAAGCTCTTGCGCCCTGCCCGCATCAATGCGTTCGACCACGGCATTCGCGGCCTCTACCATCTCTTTGACTGTCAAAGGCATCGCTACATCTCCTGCGAATTGAGTTCGCGGGAAACTAACATGCGAAATCTGGAAGATGTAGTCGTTATGCAGCGATAGTGATCATGTTAGTGTTCCCGGAAGGCACGTGACATGCTGTCGACCACCGGCTTGGCAATATAGGCGGCAAAGGTACGTTCTTCGGTCTGGATCATGATCTCGGCGGGCATTCCCGGTGTGGGTATGAAACCACGCACGCGGCTCATCTCGTCGGTACTCAACGTGATACGGGCCAGATAAACCTCTTGCGGCATTCCGGCGGAGTCCTCGACCACAGAGTCGGCCGAGACATAATACACCTCGCCCTCAAGAACAGGTGTGGTGCGCTGATTGAGCGCCACCAGACGCACAGTTGCGATTTGGCCGGTTACAACACTGTCGATCTCGGTGCGCGGGATTTGCGCCTCGATGATAAGCGGGGCATCGGCGGGCAGGATTTCCGCGATCTGCTCGCCGGTTTCGATCACACCGCCGGGCGTGTGATGATGCAGACGTACGACAGTCCCAGTCACCGGCGCCCGCACGACGGCGCGATCCAGAACACTGCGGGCCTGCCGCGCCTTTTCACGTACACTTTCAAGATCAGCTTCAATTACGCCAAGCTCGTCCAATGCCGCTTCGCGGTAGGCCGAGCGGGTGCGCAGAATCTGCTCTTCGTATTTTAGCAACATCTGGTTGACCTCAGCCGTTTCGGCCTGCAGGCGTGCCAATTGTCCCTCTGCTTCAGCCTGCACACGGCGAATTGTGTTCAGGTCGCCTTTGCGCACCAATCCTTTTTCGAACAACGCATATTTCGTGTCGTATTCTTCCTGAAGAATATCAGAGCGCCGTTGCATGCTGGTCAATTGCGCCTCGAACCCGGTGGCGCGAATCCTGAGCGCCTCCATGTTCCGCTGCAGCAACGCGATATCGTTCAGCAACGTCTTGCGGGAAACATTGAAGCTGAGCTTTTGGTTGTCGAGGATGGTCATGACCTCAACATCATCCGATGCTTTGACCAGATCGGGTGAGAAAATCAGGTTTTCCTGCTCGCTATGCTCGGCCAGCAGGCGTTCTGTCATGGCCTGCAGGCGGATTTTGCGGATGAACAGCTCGCGCTCATTGGCCGCCGCCGAGGTCTGGTCCAGCGTCATCATGATCTGGCCGGCCTCGACCGCCTCGCCTTCGGTGACAAGAATGTTTTCGATGATCCCGCCCTCAAGATGCTGCACGATCTTGTTGCGTCCCGTGGCGACAAAGCTGCCCTGCGCGATGACCGCCGCCGCAAGTGGGGCCCGGAAGGACCACACGCCAAAGCCGCCAAAGCAGACAACCAGCATGATCAGGCCGATCACAATGAACTTAGTGATGGATCGCGGAACCTCAGAATACCAGAGGCTTGGGTCTTCCTTGCGGACTACCAGCTCGTTCATAACTTATCCCCCATTGCCCTGAATTTCAGGCGGCTGCTGTCGCGAGTTGTTCAGTTGCTGCAGAACCTGTTCGCGCTGACCAAACAGCGCCACACGGCCGTCTGTCAGCAGCATGATCTTGTCGACCACACTCAACAACGTCGGCTTTTGCGTAATAACGACAACAGTGATCTGGCTTTCCTTGGCTTGCTCGATTGCACGCGCCAGGGCCTTATCGCCCGCGACGTCCAGGTTCGAGTTCGGCTCGTCCAGCACCACCAGTCGCGGATTGCCAAAGAAGGCACGCGCCAGCGCGATGCGCTGTTTCTGGCCGCCCGACAACGGCGAACCATCGGCGGCAACGACCGTCTCATACCCCTGCGGCAGCGTCGCGATCATGTTGTGTACGTCCGCCAGAACGGCGGCGTCATGGATCTGCTCATCCGTGGCGTCGTCACGCATGCGACCGATATTGTCCTTGATCGTGCCGGGGAACAGTTGAACGTCCTGCGGCAGATACCCGATGCTTTCACCGAACTGGCGTGGGTCCCAGTTGCGGATGTCCATCAGGTCCAGCCGCACACTTCCCGAAGTCGGCAGAATCGATCCCACCAGCGTCTTGCCAAGCGTGGTTTTGCCCGCGCCGGAATTACCGATGATCGCCAGAGTCTCTCCGGGGTTCAGCGCAAAAGTGATCCCATTCAAAACCACCCGTTTGGTGCCTCCGGGTACGTAAAGCAGACGTTCTACATCCAATCGGCCTTCGGGACGCGGCAGGCGCAGTTTTTCGTATTGCAGGGCAGAACTGGACAGCAACGCCTTGATCCGGCCAAAGGCACCACGGGTCAGCAGGAAAGTGTTCCAGCCTTCAATCGAGCCCTCGATCGGAGCAAAGGCACGGCCTGCAATGATCGAGGCTGCGATGACCATGCCACCGGTGATCTCGCCTTGCAGGGCCAGAAACGCCCCCCACCCCAGGATGCCGATCTGCGTCAGCAGACGCACAGCCCGCGATATGGCAGCGAAGATCACATTGCGATCCTGCGCCTTGACCTGCCAGGTCAGCGATTGCGCCGTGTCACGGCCCCAGATGCGCACCGCCTCGGGGATCATCGCCAATGCGTTGATGATCTGGCTGTTGCGCGACATCGAATCCAGATGCTGGTTGGCCAGCGACTGTGCCTGATTTGCCTTGGCAAAAGGCTTCGCCGTCATTTTCTGGTTGATCAGCGCAATAACCATCAGGATCAGGGCCGTGGTCACAACAATCATGCCAAGCTGCGGATGCACCAGAAAGATCATCAGGATGAACAGCGGTGCAAAAGGCACATCGAGGAATGAGATCAATGTGCCCGAAACCAGAAAACCCCGCACCTGTTGCAGGTCGCCCAGCGTCTGATACTCGCGCCCGTTGCCGTGCAGCGAGGCATGCGCCGCCGCGCTCAGCACCGGAGCGCCGAGCCGGGCCGCAACCTCAACTGCTGTGCGCATCAACATGAACCGCCGTACCGCATCGAAGGCAGCCTGAAAAATCACCGCCCCTGCGACAATCGCGGTCAACATGATCAACGTGTCCAACGAACGGCTGGTCAGGACCCGGTCACTGATCTGGAACAGATAGATCGGGATCGCCAGGATCAGGACGTTGGTGGCGCATGTCAGCACCAGCACAAAGGCCAAATTGCGCCAGATCGCCTTCAATGAGGTGCGCAGGGTTCTCTGGAAATCCTCAGGCGGGGTTCGCTTGTGGAAAGTTTGGGGTGGCCCCTTGCCGTCTCCTCCGCCCTTGCTGGTGCGCATCAACGGTTCGTTCGCCTTCGCCTCGATCGTGGTGCCCATGCGGTCTTTGCCGTCCGATGGCGCAGAGGGGGTCATGCGCGCAGTCGAGTGATCGGCTTTCTCACGATCCGGGGCCTCCGGCTTGGCCACCCCAGTATCGCCGCCCACCGGATCCTGATCTTGCGCGGGCCGCGACGACGCACGCCGAAGGGGAGAGCCGACGCGCGATTGTGACATTGAATCTGACTGCTGCGCTTGCCTCTGGCCGGTTTCATCCGGTTTCGAACTATTGTTGGGCGCCTCATCCTGAGGCACCTGATCTGAGGGCGGATATGGTTCGTCCACATCACCAGTCATGGCTGCAGAACTGGGTCGGAAATCGGACAAACGCATCTCCTTGGTCAGACGCAACTTGGCCTCTGCCGCAGGCGCATCGGCCTTCAAGGGCTTTGTCACCCGCTCACAGTTTTCAGGCGCAAATGGGCGGCCGCCTCCGTGTCGGTCCAGCGGGCTGGCATAACGGGTTCGTCGCGACGAAAAAACGATCGACATATATAATAAACCTTTGGGTCACTCGTAATGTACAGAAAACTCAGGCCAACATGGTTTGCAGGCCATCCGAAGCATTCGCCATCTCGCTTGGCGTCAGATCATTGCCATTTGGCCCGATCTCAGCACCATGGCCCGGCATCCCCATCTCATCCATCAGGGCGGCAATCGCCTCATTGGTCATTTCAGAGATTTCCTCGTTTGTGGGCATGTCCATCAGGCTGGCCTGATGCAAGAGCAGATCCGAATATGATCCGTCCTGAGCCATCACCACCGAGTCGACCCCGGCCTTGGTTATGTTCGCCGCGTTCAGCAGAGCATTGCTGCCCGCGATCACCTCAGTTTCATCGGCGTTCGGGCCGCTCAGATGTACGTCATCCTGATCCGCGAGCATGGTCGACTGTTCCACAACGTTCAGCTGAACCAGTGAACCGTCCACCTTCAGGACACGCATCTGTTCCATCCCCGCAAACATCGGATCGTTCATCAGCGCATCTTCCAACGCTTCCATGTCCGATTCCTTCAGCGCCATGGCCTCAGCCATCGGCGCCTGCATCAGTTCATGGGTGTCTTCCCCTTCCGTGAGCAGTGAGACTTCGTTCATCACGAGGTTTTCATCCGAACCGTCCAGCGGTTCAGGCAGGCCGCCGGTCACGATGTCATCGTCCATCAGGACCAGCGTCTGAACGAACGCATCGACCGAGATCATGTCTCCGTCGATCATGACCAGATCATAGTAGCTGCCCAATTGCAGGATGTTGGTCACGTCGACCAATTCATTGTCGCCCATCGCGTATAGCGTGGTCGAGGCAGAGATCTCAGTTTCAATATGGTCGATATCTGTGGCATCGATCGTCTGTTTGACGAAATTCGCCACGATCAGATCACCGTGAATCCAATCGACGTGCACAAGACCCGGTGCATCCTCGCCGCCTTCCGAAACCCAATAGGCGGCGTTTCCTTCGACCTCAATCGATGAGGATTGCACGACTTTTGTACCGGATTCGCCCTTGGTACCTTCATCCATGTCAGAAACGACGGCGACCTGGCTGACCATGGTCAGTTCAATCGACTTACCGCCAACCGCAATGTAGGGCGCATCGACCCAGGCGACTGTGGCGGAAACTGCATTGATGGCCAGATTGCCACCTACAATCACTTCATGACCGTCGGAAAATTCCGGATTTGCATCCTGATCCCACTCTACCGGGTACGGATCGGGGGATGCGTTTTCTTCCTCGTCCTCTGGCTGATGATGTGCAGGCAGAAGATCCTCCCAAACCGGCGCTTCATTCACGTATTCGCCGTTGACGATCACTCCCATCGCGTCTTCGCCGTGGAATTGATAGACAACTGCGCCTTCGACATCAGCATAGACCGGAGCCAACATCTGTTCGGCCATGTCTTCGACATATTCGACCGAAAGGTAATCCGAGATTGCAAAGGAGAGGCTTGAGAAGGCGTGCAACGACATCGCGATCTCCATTGCCGCTTCGGCCAAAGCCGTCAGCTGCTCGGGATCGCGGAAGTCGCCTTCACCGACGACGTCGTTGTCGCGTAAAAAGATCGACTGGAACGTGTAGGTCACAGCCGATCCGATCAACTCGGTCACAAGCTGGGGTTCAAGAATGATCACGGCCTGAGCAGCCTCGGCCATTGCGGCGTCAGGCAACGGTGAGCCGGGCGCAGGCGGTGGTGGCAAAGCGACCACTGTCTGAAGCGCCGGTCCCTCAACGTCAGGTGGCAACTCAGGATTAGGAGGAGGCGTGTTGATCAGATAGGACAGCGGGCCATACTTGCCCGGATCCAGATCCAATTCCGCTTTGACTCTGATTTTGATGGGGTCTTCCAGTTCTTCCAGTTCGGCCTTGCGGCGCATTGCGGTGAACTCTTCGTACTGATCCCTCAGGCGGGCTTGCTCAATCGTAAGATCAAAAGTTCCAATAAAGTGTGCAATCTTTTCGGTAACACTATCGAATGACATTTCGATGACCCCTAACTCCGTCACCGGCAGGAAATTTCCGGCTCTGGATTTGCTGGGCCGAGGCCGCATCATGCGGCCCCGGCGTTTTCATTTGTGCGGGGGCCAGTAATGCGGCCCCCGAGACTTGCGCCTTACACGTCGGTGTCGTCGCTCGAGTAGCTCGAGGTCATCGAACCACCAACCATGGTCGTATCGACCGAGTTACCAAGCACGTTGGCACCCTGAACGATCGACTGGTTGAAGGCCGATGTGTCGACGACGGCCGCTGCAGAAGCATAGGACTCACCGTTGACGATACCGTCACCGCCATTGTCCGAACCCCAGCTGCCGGCGTTACCGCCTGCACCGCCAGCGCCGGAATAGGCACCCGAAGCTTCGCCACCGGTGTTTGTCGCACCTGTGGTTGCACCACCGGTCGAGGTACCCATGACGTCACCGCTGGTTCCGCCAGTTGCAGCGGCAGCACCACCTGCGCCACCTGCGCCAGATGTCGCGGTACCTGTTCCGCTACCGGTACCGGTCGATGTCGCGTCATTGTCGGACATGGCATCGCCACCGTATCCGGCAATCGCTTCGGCCAGGCTTTCTGCATAGCCGTCATTGGCTGCATCTGCCCAGGAGTCGGCCGCGCCACCGTTTCCGGCTTCGTTGGTCGCATCCGCAGATCCCGCACCGCTACCGGCCGAGCTTGCGTCCGGGTTGGCCGTTCCGCCGTCACCGCCAGTACCTTCAGCGGTTGACGTACCGGTACCATCGGCATCAGCCGAACCGTTGGAATTGTTGGTACCACCAGCACCACCAGATCCGTCCGGAGCTTGCCAGTTCGAGGTCATGCCATCGATATCGCCAGGTGTCTGCGCGATCACTGGTCCGGCTGCAGTCTGGTCACCAACGCCACTTGCGTCGGCATCCGCGTCGGCCTGACCGCCACCTTGGCCACCGTCACCGGAACCACCGGAACCGTTGCCACCGTCGCCGTCGCCGCCAGGACCGTTACCGCCGTCACCGGCACCACCAGATCCGTCACCGCCGGGTCCGTTTCCACCAGTACCGTTGGCATCACCTGTCGAAACACCAGCTGCGGCAGATTCTTCTTCGCCCTCTTCTTCTTCATCGCCGGGCTCTTCGACCAACGGCGCAACACGCAGGAATGGCACGGTTTCTTCAATTACACCCGTGTTCCCACCGGTACCCGGACCACCTGATCCGTCACCACCAGGCCCATTTCCACCGTCGCCAGAACCACCGTTTCCGTTACCGCCGTCGCCCTGGCCGCCATCACCCTGGCCACCATTGCCGTTGCCACCGGACCCGTCATTGGCACCCAGCGCGCCTGCGCCTGCCAGTCCAAGACCGATATTGCCGCCAGCCGATGAATCATTGGCTTCGTTGGTACCTTCACTGGTGTTGTCGGCGTTACCGCTGGTTTGCGCGTCGCCATCTCCACCATCAGCATTACCGTTCGAAGCGTCGGTTCCCGCCAGTCCCAGACCAGCTGCAAGCGAACCAGAGGCGTTGTCGCCACCGCCCGCATCGCCTTCGGCATTAGATCCGGCAAGTCCCAGACCCAGACCCAGACCAATCGATCCGGCGTTACCGCCTTCACCACCGGTGGATTCTGCATTGGAACCCGCTACTCCAAGATTGACTGCACCGGAATCGTTATCGGCGTTTCCACCGTTTCCGCCCGCGCTGTTGCCATCGGCATGCGCGCCCGACAATCCAAGACCAACGCTGGTATTATTGGCGTTACCAGAAGCGGCACCATTACCGCCGGATGCCGTACCATCGGCATGTCCGGAATGACCACCAAGGGCCAGTGAATGGCTGCCATTGGTGTCGCCATATGCGTCACCGCCATAGCTCATGCCGCCATCACCCGAGTCACCGCCGTCGGTATTTACGTCGATACCGTCTTCGGCATAGGCCTCACCGCCATTTGCGTCGCCGCTCTGGGTGAAGTCACCCGAGTTTTCTACGCTTGCAGTGCCCAGAGTGTCATTGTCGTTCAGACTCGCATACTGGCTGTTGATTGACGCGAAGTCGTTTCCGGGGCCGCTCAGATCGATATCGATGTTGATATCGTCGCCCGGATCATAATTCACATCGTCACCCGCGGTGATCACGTCACCAACATCGCCTTCTACATCTTTGATGTCGACGTCAACTTTGTCGTCATCACGCGGGATCCACTCACCGCCCGAGAAATCAATGTCGACCGATGCGTTGTTGTTGTTGGTGTTACTGTCGTCACCACCATTTGACTGCGAGTTGCTGTCGTTACCACCGTTGGTGTTACTGTCGTTGCCACCGTTGGTGTTGCTGTCGTTACCACCGTTGGTGTTGCTATCGTCGCCACCGTTGGTGTTGCTGTCATCACCTTGTTGCTGCTGCTGCTGTTGCTGCTGAGCGTTAATGTCTTCAACCGACAGTTCTACTTCTTCTTCTGACGATGGTTCATCTACAACAGGGTCCTGATCATCGATAATCTCTTGGACGTCCGCTACAGGAGCTAGTCTGCGTTCCATAATAAATTCCACTTTTACTGAAGCACCGGACCGCCATTCATCTACAAAGCGGCTACAGGCGCGGTTGAAACAGATTTCACGCACAGAGCGTCACAACGGACGCTTATGCGGCAGTTCTGGTCTTCTGTCTGGTCAGTCCCCCTTTCTCGGCCCAGCCGATTCCATGTCCACGGGGATGTCGTTGAAATAAACGGGCCGCAGGCATGCCAGGTTCAATGAAACTTCGCCAATTGAAGCAGGGTCATGTTTGCAGCGATGCGAGGGTGTGCATAGCTGGCCGAAAGCATTAAATGTGGCAACTCTTTGTTAAAAAAGTGGTTTTTTAAGAAACTGCCTTTAGAAAGGGCAAACCTTGTGGGGAATGAAGAACATTTTTGCGCTTTGAAGAATTCACTGTTTTATTTCAGAAAGTTACAGACAAATTTCGAAACTCCGACCTGATCAAAAGTTCTATAACAGCGCCTCAATTTCCCGCGTTCCCTTGCTGAAATTCGTACTTTCAGCTATGATCAAATGATAATTTGACTATTTACGTTACCGTTTCGCGCCGGCTGAACCTGCACCCAATTTCAATTCCAGCGGCTGGCGCTTTTATTAGTGGGGGAAGGACAGTGAATATCTCATTGCAAGATGACTCACGTGGTCAGATTGAATACCCTGAAGAACTTTCGATCGCATTTATTGGCAAGGAACTGTTTTATTCCAACCAAACCCTGAGAAGTGTTCAGAACGAATTTGGCGTGCGCGCAGCACGCTACGAGAACCTGGATTCGCTCCTGGCGGAAAACGAAGCGAACTCGCCCGCCGAACGTATCATCGTCGTGGACCAGATGATGATTGAGGATCTCTTATCCCGCCCCGCCGAATATACAAAACTGGCCGAGGCCGGGTGTCTGGCTTTCGCCTATCGCAAGAAAAGCCCGGCCCGCTTTCTGTTCGAACACTGGGACCGCGCGCGGTTTGGCAATATCGGATATCTACCGATGAATGTCGCCCCAGACGTATGGCGCGCAATTTTACGTCTGCTGATGCATGAAGAGTTACACCTGCCCTGTTTCCTGGCCGACAGCATGGCCGCCTTGCAAGACGCGGCAAATGCGCCGATCGAAAAGCAGCCTGCTACCCGGACCCGATCACCCGAGAAACTGCTGCTCTATGCCAAACTCACCCGCCGGGAAAAACAGGTGCTGAGACAGGTCGCTCAGGGCAAAAGCAACAAGGCCATCGCTGCCAAACTGGGTATAACCGAGCATACTGTGAAGCTGCATATGCATAACGTCTCGGGCAAGATCGACGTCAGCAACCGAACAGCTGCGGCGCATTTTTATTTCGAGGTCGCGCCCAATGAGGCGCGCAGTGCCCCTGTTGGATGAAGCCTTCGAAACCCGGTTTGACCGGCTTATCCTTCTGGTGGGCCGGTTGAACTATATGTGGACGAACACGGAAAGCCTGCTGATCCATCTGATCGCGGGGTTGACCGGATCCAACAAGGACGTGGCCGTCATCATCTTTCTGACCCTGAACACGACTCGCGCCCGCATCGATCTTGTCGAGCGCCTAGCGAAGATGGAGGGCCGCCCCGCTGAAATACGCGATCCGATCCTCAAACATACCCAGCGCCTGTCGCGCCTGTCGTCGGTCCGGAACAAATACAATCACTGCATCTATTCGTTCGACCAGGAAAGCGGCAACCCCAAGACCATCCTTATGCGCATCGCCGACCGCAAGACCGATATCAAGCTGGGGCGCGAAGATACGGTGGATGACGAGGCCATGAAAGAGATCGAGGACGTGGTCGCACAACTCTCTACAGCGAACAATGACATCTGGAACCTGATCAAGCGACTCGGGTTCCCTGTCTGAGCATTACCGGCCATCAGATCCCCCATGGGCGTCACGAAAAAGAAGGGCGCGCTTTTGTACAGCGCGCCCAATAAAAAGGGAGGATTATGAAAAACATAACGTCCGAAACAAAAGAGACGTTCACTCGTTAACATCTCGTTTATGAAAGATTTTATTGAACCGATCAGTGATGCAGTTCACATCCACGGCATATTTTCTCACAAAAATGAAAATCGCACTCTAGGATGACGCCAGATGCAAAGCCGCTAGGATAACCTGACGCTTACTCGCATAAGGACATAATCAACTGCCAAAGATAAGGCAGGCTGGGCAATTCCAGAGTCCGATAAGCCAGCATGCTCACGGCCAACCCGATCAGACTAAAAGAGGTAACGAATACGGCCTGCAGGACGACGACCCAGGGATCGTGGGTTCGGAAGCATCGCTCCAGTTTGGAGCCAGCGATGATGTAGTCTGACAGCATTTTATCTGACTGCTCAATCTTGGTGCATGGTTCACTTTTGTTGATTGTATCCATCGAACTTTGACCCGGCTGCGACAGGAATAAGGCGATTTCACCCTAAGTCCGACCTCTGGCGCACCAAAGCCCGCCATGCGGTTCTGGGGCCATGTAAGCAAGAGACTGCACCATACGCGAAGCGGCGGCTGCTATCTGCCAACCACGACCGGAGACTGCCTGGGGGACAGCCTCAATTTCAGTATTCAATCGTAGTTGCTAATGTGCCTTCAACGGGCGGCTTTCACCGTTCCGCCTCCCCAAAGAGAGAGGGGCTGGCCAAGACCCCCTCATCCAGCCCCTCACACCACCTCCACTCTCTACCATTTGTGAGACGGTGGGTTTCTCCCCTTAGGGCACCCATTTCGGGCACGTGGTGATTATATCACATCTTGATCCATTTGTCTGTCCACTGAATCTTGGGATATAGATCCAAGCGGCTTAAACCGCAGATCAGACCCGGGTTGTGATGTAGTGTTCAATATTGGATAGACGCCCAGTATTGCTGGGAAGGTTGCCGACAGATGGCTGCCGGGAAACGGCGACGGCGAAAACATACGATACGAATACTCGATCTTACTTGATTTGGTAGGGTTGCTAACTCTACCTGTTTGCATCGCTATAATTGAACGGCAGAAGCATTAGTCTTTACGGAAAATTGTGAACATGAAGTCATATTTGTTGCGCTTCGTCGCTGTGACCATCCTAACGTCAGCTTTCGGCGGTGCCTCCATCGCCCAAGGTATATTCGCCCAGAAAGGTAAGGTGGCTCA
This sequence comes from Ruegeria sp. C2, assembly GCF_056537765.1. NCBI lineage: Bacteria > Pseudomonadati > Pseudomonadota > Alphaproteobacteria > Rhodobacterales > Roseobacteraceae > Ruegeria > Ruegeria sp. C2. The sequence continues at coordinate 1,465,594 of NZ_JBQFRZ010000001.1, forward strand.
CTGGGGCATATTTCAAGATGATAAATATTGCTGGATCGCGACAAATTTCGATCCAACGGGTCGAGCCCGAGAGATGGTGTTGATGGTGGATAGTGACAGCAAGGTGTTCATTCAGCTCAATCATCCAGCCAAGCATGGCAACGAAAAATGGGAAAGTATTTTGTTGCGCACAAGCAAGACTACCTTTCCTTTCAAGGAAAAAATGGTTGGGGCGTTTACCCAGAAAAGAACCAATCTAGCGTCAGAAAGAACCTACTTGCATCAAGTCAAGTCCTGTTTGAAGGCTCGTTTGTAGTCAGCGGAGATAGGTTTGGCGTCAAGGGGTACTTCCACACTGGTAAAGGTGAGCAGGCATATAGGACGATGTTGGAAACCTTCGCTTAAGTCCGTGGTGGCAAGCACTACTTGGACTGAATCATCACCGAAGAAACCCCAAATACAACCGTAAGGTACGTTAACAGGACTTGAACGTCGTCATCCCGCCTGATTGCCCCAACTGGAACAAGGAAAGGCGGCGGGTTTCATTACACGGGATCTGAGGCAGACAGCTTGGACATGGCTAAGGACGATGTGCAGAGCTGGATCAGTGAGCTCGCCAAGGGCTACGAGTTGAAACCGTGGTGAGCGAGTCGAAAGACCTACTCGCCTAATTCCGGCTGCGAACAGATCAACGCATTGATACCACGTGCCTAAAATAGTCCCAATGGTCCCCCTTTCCGGGGGAACTACGACGCAGAGGGGGGTTATGCTTCTGCGCGGCGTGCTGGCTGGCCCGGGCTGATATCGGCAATTATCGCCGGCTTGGATATCCGAAATTGTTTCGGATTTGAGTTCAGTCATTACGCGGGCAAGTAAACGCACTTGATCCGGATCTCGAGAGATATCTATCCGGCGTCCTTGGCTGCACCCGTTAAACCCTTCTTGGAAACGCAGCCGTTCAGAACCTTGAGGTACGCGTTCAGTTCCTGGGCATCATCACCTTGGCTTGCTAGTCTAAAGCCAGTATCAACATCCTTCGGAACCGCACTGCTGAACGACTCCAAGATCGAAGAATAAGTGTCGACCTCTCTGGTCAAACCTTTTCTGACTGAAATTCTGATTTCGCGGATAGCGTGCAAGGTCACTATCTCAGCTTCGTCGATATCTTTTAGCTTTCCGCCAACTAAATGTACCGAAATCACGCCAGCAACACAATCCAGAGAAAGCGCACCATCATAAAGTGCCTCTATGGTGGTTTTGCTGAAGCCTTTTGCGCCAATCCGTTGCAAACCTACTGCTGCGACACCACGATTTGCTAACGCAGCATCAGAAGTTCCTTTTACTGCTCCTGCGATTACGGATGCACCTACCAAATTCGTGATAATATTAATCGCGTCTTGGGTGTTTTGAGACTCATTTGCAGCGGCGTAATAAGCTGCTGACAGCCTTAGCGCCAAATCCCTGGCGTCCTGAAGAGACCCTACCCGTTTATCAGTAGGCTCAACTTCAGTCGGTTTTGAACCAACAAAAATCTCTTTCTCTTTGTTCTCAAGAATATTGCTTGCACACCCAGATAGCGTGGCCATCGCCACCAAAAACAAAACTCTCTTCAAATTAGCCTCCATTCAATGCCAGAGACGATACCACGGTCACAATAAATCTCAAAATGAGACGGAGACACCCGCTGCCACTGGTGACCCCGTCCCAAACCAACCTACGATTGGAAGTCGACTGCCGCCCGGATCGGGACGAAACGCAGAAGGCCCCAAAGGGCCATTGCGCAAATCTATGCTTTGGGTGTAGCGTGTCAGCGCCCGCGCCTGTCTCGATCACGCTTTGGCGGAATGGGATGCGATGCAAAATTGACAACAGGGGGCGGAATGGATGGGTCTATCCCTTCACATATCGCCCAAACGAAAGCGCTCCGGTTGGTGCGCTTTTGTGATTCTTGGGAACGCTGAGGAATAGTAAGGTATGGCAGACAACAAGTGGGGCCTTAGTGGGACTTCGGCAGAAACACTACTGCCTAACCGTTTGTTCTTAAACAGATTGAATGGGATATTCTGGTGCCCCCACACGGACTCGAACCGCGGACCTACTGATTACAAATCAGATTTTATGACTTTTTGCGACTAGTCGCCTTGTGTCAAACCCCTGTTTTTCCTAGTTATGATGGAAGAAGACCAGTCACTAGCAGTTAAACTAGGGAAGCTAGAGGGAAGCTGGGAGTAAGTTAGAAACCGCGACACGGGGTTCTCGTTGCCCACGGTGCATTCCAGACAAGGACCGGAAAAATGCCCAAGCTGACTAAGTCCCTGATCGACCGCACCGTCCCCGGCAAGAAGCTCATCACACTACGCTGCAGCGAGTTGCCGGGGTTCATGTGCAAGATCACGCCCGCAGGAAACAAGAACCTGTACATCCGCCACCGACTCGGCACAGGCGCTGATGCCCCTGTCCGCGAGCCCCGCATCCCGGTCGACGTTAACGCGCCCGGTGCGGTCGAAGAAGCCCGTCGCATCGCACGCGACTGGAAACAGCAGGGAGCCGATGGGATCGACGTGACCCGCGCCCGGCAGGCGGTGGCAAAGCAGCCGACCGTCGCCGATCTGGTCGAGCGATATCGCGAGAAGCACCTCCCGACTCTTCGCCCCTCCAACAAGCGCGACACTGATCGCCGCCTGCGCACGAAGTTGCCCGCCTCACTGCTGCGCGTGTTCGTGAAGGACGTTACCCGTGCCGACATAGACGAACTGCATCGGAAGGTGCGGGATGAAGTGGTGGTGAAATTTAAAGGAAAGCGCAATGGCCACAACGAGGCCAACCGCGTGCTGTCGCTGATGTCGGGTCTGTTCAACATGGCCATCGCGCTGGAGTGGCGGGCGCAAAACACCAACCCCTGTGCAACCATCAAGCATTTCGATGAGGTAGAACGTAAGCGCTACCTGAGCAGGGATGAGCTGGTCGATTTGAATGTAGCACTCGCAAACTACGAAAGCCGCGGCTACCGGACGGCTGAGGCTCAGGACGCAGCTGATGCGATACGCCTCTTGCTGCTGACCGGCTGCCGCTCTGGCGAGTTGCTGAAGGCCTCGTGGGATCAGTTCGATCTCGATGCAGGTGAATGGACGAAACCGGGCTCGACCACGAAACAGAAGACCGAGCACGAGGTCACCCTGTCACCTCAGGCGCTGGAAATCCTCGAACGTATCCGCGCCCGCCGTGGAGACTTCCCCGGTCGTTGGGTTTTCCCCGGTGTCGAAGGTAAGCCACGGGGTTCGCTGAAGGCGGCATGGGACGAGATTAAGGTCGCGGCCAACATAGAGGACGTGCGTCTGCATGACCTTCGCCACACGGCTGCGTCGTTGATGGCCTCGGCGGGTCTGTCGCTGAAGATCGTCGGTGGTGTGCTGGGCCACTCTGAGAGCCGCACAACCGAGCGCTATTCCCACCTTTACAAAGAGGCCAACCGAGACGCGACTGCCAAGTTGGGCAACCTGCTCGACTTCAAGAAGCAAAATGAATCCTAAGCGAATTACTGACTTACTCAGGCGAAGAAAGAAATGGACTCGGGTGTCCATCGACTGGGATGAGATCGCAACAAAAAAAGGACGCGGATGAAAGCCATCGTCTGCCCCAACGAGAGCTCGGATGGCGACCAATCATGCCACGTTGGCCAATTGTTTCAACACCTATCGGCAAACCTTGAAGGCTCCTCGGTTTTATTGCCTACTCGGTTGTAGCGGTGGGTTGTAATCGGAGCGGGGTTGTCCAGTGAAAGATGTAGAGTACGTCAAAGAGCTACTCAGATCAGAGTATGCCACCGAACGCGACGGCGAAATCCCCTACCCACCTCTGGATGCTGTCGTTCGAGAGCAAGAGTTCAGTTTCAAAGACGGCGTGGTGGAAGGCGAAGAGCCGTTTGGCTCTGAGAACCGCGACGGTAAACAGTATCTGCATTTCAAGAGCGGCAGTAAGTCAATATACACGCACCGTTTCATTGTGTCGTACGCACTTGGTCGGTGGATGCCCAGAGAGTGCGTAGTTGATCATATCAATCACGACCCGACCGACAACCGACCCAGCAATCTGCGAATTGTGACCCCTCGCGACAACGCACAAAACCGGCGCGAAGCCTTGCTATCTGAATTGGTCGATTTGGATGGTGTGAAGGAAAAAGAACGCGAGCCTGTGCCAGCAAAGGCCGCCACACCTGAGCCGGAACCAGAGCCAGAACCGATCGAGGTCGTCATCCCCCATCGAGAACCAGAAAAGGCACCAACCGAAACACGCCTGCCTAGTTTCGATGCCTCAAAAGTACCGATTTCGAGAGGTCCTATTCCTGAGGTTCGTTACACTGGTGAAACCATGCCCGCCAAATATGCCGGACCTTATGGCGGCGCATGGTACAAGACGAATTTGGATAGCTGGCATTTGCTTTTTGAACCACCCGCCGAGCTCAAAGACTAGAGCGTTTTGGACCACAAGTCGCCATTCGCCGCGTTTGCAGCACCGAACACCCCGGATGTCAGTAATGCGCAGGTAGCAGGCGTTGCAAAGTCGCAAACACAGCCTAGACCCGCTGTACCATCGTCTCAGAATGCCTCGTACCGTCCATTGGAGCGGGCATTCGCAGCGCTAAAAGTTGATGGTTCGCGCGGTCGCGCATAGTGGGAAAGTGATAAATTCGAAAATTACCAAATCCAATTTCGCTAGCCTATTTCCTGCAACTCTGATTTCCGGTCAATCCGCAAACAGCGATATGAGACTGTAGTTATCTGTAGCACCACGTTCTTTAATCACGTCGGCTACGCGATCTACTAACGCTGCCGGGGTGGCAGCTTTTGCGGCCAATTGCTGCATCTCGCGTAATAGCACCAGATTGTGGACACCGTCAGTAGTTAAGACAATTCTGTCCCCTGGGAATAGGTCGAATCCGAACGGCTCAATATTGGGAGTTTCCCGATCTCCTAATGCGCTTTCTAGAATATGTTTTCTTGGGTATTTGGCGAGTTCTTCCTTAGTTAACTTGCCTGCATCAAACAGCCTTTGCCCTTCCGTGTGGTCGGTCGTTAATCGCTTGATCCCTTTCCCCCTAGCAATCGCCGCACGAGAGTCGCCGCAGTGCACTCCCAGTATTCTTCCATCTTTCAACGCTACAGCCGTCAGAGTGGTCGCCATACGTTTGGTCGCACCTTCCTCCTGCGCCAAGCGAATTGCCTCGTGCGCCAATCGAGCCGCTTCGAGCATAGATTGCTCGGTGACAACACATTCTAGAAGATGTTGTTTGAAATGACTAACGGCCAATTCGGATGCGACCTCACCGCCACCCATGCCACCTAACCCATCCGCAATACACGCAATGGTTTCGCCAGAATTGGCAACCCAGCAGTCGAGAAAGTCTTCGTTCACTGAGCGTGGCCCTGCATTTGAGATTGAAGCGAATGTGATTTTCATCCGCAAAGCCCTTGTAGCGCAGCAACCAGTCTAGGGTGCAGATCACCTCTCCCAAAACTTATAGAACCCTCAAGGCGATCCATTCTTGAACAGATACTGGCCTCGCCAGCAATGTGGAACCTCACAACGAGGCGTTTGGCCAAATTGTCATCCATATCAGAGCCACACAGCCGAACAAATTCTCGCTCCACGTACCAACGGTTATGGCTCGTTCCCATCTCCAATAGAGCCATGAGGCACTCGACTTTCAGTTCCAGATCGCCAACCTCGAAGAAATTCCCGACACGGTTGGCAATAGCGTCACAAAGCTCAAAATTGAAAGCTGTACTAGAAACCCACTCGCAGAACACAACACCAATTCTTTTGGCTGCAGTTCCGTTAGAACTGCAGAGTGCATCAATGCGGTCTGCAGTCAGCTTGCCACAGATAGCAGCAATGTCAGCAATCTCTGCCGTTGTTTCCAAATACTCAGCCAACCCGTCCCATGCAGCAGGTTCAGGTGGCTGTGTAGCGGCCAGCATAGCGAGAAAATCATCCGAAGCAGCGCTAACTGTTCCTAAGGGTTCGAATTCGATCGATAAGATCGCATCGAGAACCGCTTTCGCCGTTGGAAACCGTTTGCTCGGATCATCTTTCGTACACCCCGAAAGGATCGCCGCAAAGTCTCCATCCTCTCTTATTTCACGAAATGGTATACGCGGCTCTGTGCCCACCATGTCGTGAAGAATGCATCCCAACGAGTAGACATCAGATTGAGGAGAGGCTTTGCGCAAGTCGGCATGGATTTCCGGTGCGGTATAGTAATCTGATCCTTTCCCCATTCCTGATTTTGTCAATTCAGAAAGATTCGACTCTTTCATTGAGATCAACCCAAAATCACTTACGGCATAAACTGCACCACCATTCTCTGAAAAGCGTAGTACATTCTGGGGCTTCAGGTCTCGGTGGTAGATCTCCATCGAGTGGAGCTCTTCAAGCGCCGCGACAATATCACTCAACGCCGAGACGAAACTGCCGCCGAGGGTACGATCTACGCCCAGATCTTTGTCGAGGCTGCTTTCGGCCAAAGGCATCAAGTAATAGGGTGGATCACAGCTCAAATCGCTCCCAGTTATCGGAACAATATTTGGATGGGAAACAGCAGATTGAACCTTAACCTCTTTGGAGAAGCGTCTCTTCACATTATCCAAGAGTTCTAGAGTAAGCGGCTGGTTTTGGGCAAATTCCTTGCGTGCGCATTGCTCTCCGTTGGCCAAGATTACGCGGTCAACGTTACCGAAGCCACCTTGTCCAATCCTTTCAATGACTTTCATCACACCTTCCAAACAAATCTAATCCGTTCTCAAGCTACTATCGTACGCCAAAACTTAGAAACAGCTTTTTCGTCTTCAGTACACGGTTCATAAAACTTATCCATATCGACAATACTATTTGACGGCATACCATCCCAAAAATGAAACCGTCTGGTGTTCCCGAAACAAGCCCACATGACGCGTTCAACTTGGTATGGGTGAAACTAGAGATTGGTTCGGTCGCAAGTTGCTCAATGCTCTCGCAGCATCCTAGTTCGACAGCGGTGTCAACTAAGGGCTCGGAGCGAAGCCTAGTGTGGCCACTGAGCTGCCGTTCGCCGTGTATGCATCACTGAACACCCCTCGGAGGGCGGCTTGAAACCACTGGGGCAGATCGTGGAGCGGCAACGAAGAAGCTTTGATTAAAAAGGTATTTCTTCATCAGGACTCTCGCCCTCTCCATAGCCCCCGTTTCCGTATCCACCATCTGGCTTGGGAAGCTCTTTTAAGGGAGGTTCAATTTTTTTGATTTCAGGCGGTTTAGGCAGTTTCGGCTCTGCCTCCTTGGCGTCATCCAACAACCCCATGATCTTCTCGAACCAAGGCCACCAAGGACGAGCACCTTCGCGTTCGACGTCTGCACTTAACCCGGCAAGTGATCTCGCTAGGTCGGCGAAGCGCTCGTATTTGGTGCGTGCCTTGCTTACTTCTTGGGCCAATTTCGCTAGGATGTCATAAAGCTTTTCTTTCTTCGCGACCGGTGCGGTGGATGCCTCCACTTCTCCACGAATTTTCTCAATGAAATGGTGAATCTTGGTCTTTTGTGCTTCGGTAAGGCCTACGCTCATGACATTTCGAGTTCGTGAATTTGCGATACGCATCTGAATAATCACGTTGTCAACGGCGCGAAGGAAATCATTGAAGTTTTCGTTGTGCTCGTTGTCGTCGCGCGTGTTCACAATAAATTCCGAGAGAGCGTCAATACCCAATGCGTCGGCTGCAGCTAGAGTCTTATTCATGTAGTCCGCAGTGATATAGGACCAGTTTGAGTTTTGATCCTCTTGCCCCATTTCCAACTCGTTTCGAAATTCCTTTTCGAGCTGTAGAAATGCTACGTGATCATCTTCGGACAGGTTCTCGTATGGGTCCATCTATAGTCTCTCAAACAATTAACCTTCCGCCACGATAGAGCGCCGCTTGGGTGTTGTCACCGTATCAACTACTTCATTACGGCTAAGCTGCAACTTGCAGCGAAACATTATCATCGGCATATACGGCAGCATAAATAGCCGCCATATCGAACAATTAGTTCTTCGGTAGTTGTTTTGCGTTCAACTGACATTTACCACCTGTTTTTGAAGGTCCGGAATGTGCGGCTTGCGGTCTGTTGCGCAAGCGAAAGGCGGAAGCGGGACCAAGGGCGGCTTAAGGGCTAGGTAGCAGTTGGTGCAAGGAAACGCTGGTGAAAACTCACAGCTATGTATTGGATGCCTTGCCTATGTGAATTGCGGTTATCGCGATGAGAAACGCCGCTCCCGGTTGGGGGCGGCGTTTCGTTTATTGCGGATAGGAACGATGCGTATGAGGCACCGGCGGGTCTCAGGCGCGTGATCCGCCTCCACCAAGTTTGCTGCCACCGCCTGCGGTGCCTTTCGATCCGCCGCCTCCGACCTTCGATCCGCCCGCGCCCTGGGTGCGATCACCGCCGCCCTTGGTGCCTTTGCTCTGTCCTGCGTTCGACATGATGTTGTCCTTTCTCTGGTTGATGCGCTGTACCCGGTGGGGTCCGCCGGGACAATTTGCCGGGGCACTGCGCTACGGACGGTGCGCCGCCCGATCTGGTTGGTGCGACGCGCCCGCTCAACGAAGCAAGGCGGGCGCGTCGCGGTCAGCCGGGGCGAGGGCCAACAAGCCCCGACCGATCTCTGTCAGGCTGCCTCAGTGCCCGGTTCGAACTTGAGGCATACTTTGTCCTCGTGCTTCTGGAGGATGCCGACGACGTTCGTGACCATCACCGGGCTGTCGATCTGATCGACGGCCACATGGGTCGCGCCTTTCTGCTCCAGCCACCAAGCGCAGATGTTCAGCGTGGTCTCGACGAGTTCGCGCTGCTCGGTCGTCAGCCGGGGTGGCCGGGTCGGTGTGTAGGTCTTCACGGTACGTGGGCTGTACATGTTGATCACTCCGCCAATGTGGCTAGCCGGGCGGTGTGCTGGGCGCGTGCCAGTGCCTCACTGGGGTCGCGGCGCTTTGGCGGCTCCTTGCCCTGCAGCATCGCCAGCGCGACCTGTGCCTCGTGCAGCTCGGCGCGGTTGTCAGCGAGGGGCGTCCAGTCTTCGCGATCCTCGTACCCTTCGCGTTCCATCCGCTTGAGGCTTTCGCGGCAGGCGCTGATCTTGCGCTTAAGCTTGTGTTCTTCGGTGACGACCCGTCCCGTGTCCCGCTCGACCGCCTCGCCGGTCTCAGGGTCGGTGTAATACTCCGGCAACTCGGTGCCCCACATGCGCATGTACTCGTCCCGCGCCTCATCCCGGTCGCTGTACTCGACGAAGCAGTAGGCATTCGCCATCAGCGCGTCCCAGCGCGCATTGAGATACCAATCGTCGTCCGACTCGGGCGGCCCCAGAAGATCGTCGAGCGGGTCCGGTGGCTCCGGTGCTGGTCGCTTGAAGTCGTCGGGGAAGGTACGCTTCATCAGCCGAAGGACGTCGGCCTCCAGTTGCTCGATCCGTGCCTGCATCGCTGCGATGTTCTCATCCATTGGGGCTTATCTCCTCTTCGACGTGGCCAGTCTGGCGCTCGGCCTCGGTGCTGGCGCGAATGATGGGCCGACCAGTGTAATCGACAGAAACGGCGTAGTGCTCCTCAAGGCTGGGATAGCGGTCGAGGTTGCGCACGTCTTCCTCAGTCGCGAGCCGCCAGCCCCGCTTGCGCAGTTCTTCCCAGTTCTCGGCGCTCGTCATGTCGGCGACTTTGCGGGGGCCTGTGGTCTCGCGGAACGACTGGGTGCGGCTGACCTTGTCGCGGGTCATCGCCTGTTTCATTCGTGGATACATTTTCTCCTCCGATGTCGGTGGTGGTGTCTTGGGTTTGGCCGTGCCCATTCCGCGGTCAGCAGCGAGGCTGGCCTGCGCCTTGCGCACACGTTCGGCCCGATCCCGGGCGCTGCGGCTCATGTGGCTGTGGTAGTCGTCAGCGAGGAAGGTGCGTTTATCTGGCATCAGTGGAGCCTCTCTTGTTGGGGCACTGGCCGTGCGACGGCACTGCGTCCGAAGGCCTCCGCGATGGCTGCGTTCAGTTCGCGCCGGTCTTTGAGGAACTGCTTGAGCTGGGCGATCTCTGCAGGTGTCAGTTCGGGTGTCTTCATGGGTCGCTCTCCTTTGGCTGGTGTGCTTGTAAGTCACAGGTCTTTGTAGGGGTCCCAGTCTGTCTGGGACCTCCGGTGCCGTTCTTCTGCGGCGGCACTCCATGGTGTGCTTTCGAGGCGATCCGGATAGACCTGTGCGGCCCAGCAGAGCGCTGCTGCGTCGGCCAAGTCTGGCGACCGCAGGCCGCGCTTCTTGATCGCCTTTTTGCTCTCGATGGCCATCCGGCCATTCTCGTCATAGCTGTACTTCAGGCTGAGCAGTTCGCCGATCAGGACCTTGTCATCCGGCACGTAGAGGCGGCGCGTCTCGAACGCCTGACGCAGCTGCCAGAACATCCAGCTCTTGAAGTTCACAAAGTTGGTAGGGTCAGGCGACCCGCGCCCGAAGTCGACGTCGTGCACCGGCAGGCCCTGCTCGCGAAGCCGGTCTGCGACACCAGCGCCGACGCCCGTCGCGTCGACAAAGATCGCGTCGGCGGAGAAGTCTTTGTGCTCCTGTTCGACCCGCTTGGCCAGCTCCATGGTATCGAGCGACTCTTCGAAGGCGATGGGCGGCAGGAGTGCGAGCCCGACCCGGCGCTGGATGACGGAGCGGTCGACGCCGAAACGCGCCGGGTCCACACCGATGATCCGCACGTCCTGTGTCTCGCTGAAGAAGTTCCGATCCTTGCGCGCAACCTCCATGAGGCTTGCCGGGATCAGCTGGTCCTCAGCTGCAGCGTCGAACCGGGCGTAGTATTCTCGGAGCAGCGTGTTCTGCTCGGTCTGCAGCTTGATTGTTGCGATCTCAGACGCGGGCAGGTTCCCGGGTTCGAACGAGCTGACACGCATGCTGTGCCAGTCCGGGAAGGCGTCGTCTTCACCCCGTTCGTACAAAGCGTGCAAATAGTCGAAGCCCCTTGGTGTCGACAGGAAGATCGCCTGCCCCATCTGGTCCGCGAGGGCGGGCCTGATCACGTCCTCGAACGCACTCTTCGGGTCGCCCCAGATCGCGATCTCGTCGCAGATCGCCATGGTGAGCGAGAAGCCCCTGAGCCGTTCGACATCCTCCCCGGATGCGAGGATGATCTGGGAGCCGTTGCTGAACTCGATGGTGGAGCTGGCCTCCTTGAACACGACGCCCGGCAACCCCTCGGTGAGCTGCTTGGCGGTGCGCCATGCGATCCCACGGGACTGCTTAATCGAGGCGGAGATGAAGACGACCGTGGCACCCGGTTTGTTGATCGCTGTCAGGATGGCGCACACCAGTGCGAACCAAGATTTTCCTGACCTTCTCCCGCATACACACACCACAAATCTGAAGCGGGACACTGCATCAAATGCAGTGAGCTGCCATGTGCGTGGTTCGAGCTGGTTGATGGCGATCTGGCCTGAGCCGCGACCTCCATCGGCAGGTGCGCGTGGGATGGCGATGGGGTGGATCACAGGCTGGCGACCTCGGTCAGCTCGAAGGCACCCGGGTGGATATGGACGACGCCGGGGCGATCATAGAAGTGCTCATCGCGGTTGGACAGCGCGGCGTGCACGCGGGTGCCATTGGGGAACACGGCGAGGTACTTGTGCCGTGGGTGCCAGTAAGCGCCCTCGATGTTGTCGACCAGAAGCTCCAGCGCTGCGTCGGCATAGATTGCTTTGGGGCGCGAGCTGACGGTCAGGTCGCCGCCATTACGCTCGACGATCAGGGCGAGGATGCGGCCTGCGAGCTGCTCGAGGCTCTGGGGCGGGTTGTTGTGATACTTGGGCATGGTGCCTGTCTCCATGGATGTGGGGGCGCTGTCTGCGCGCCGGTTGGTTATCGTTGGGGTCGACGCCTCTTGCGTAGCTTGCGGCCATGTGGCGCTGGCTGAGGCTGTGCGCTAGGCTCTGGCTCAGGGGCTGCGGCCTGTGCTGCCTCTGGCTCTGGCTCGTCGTCATCGTCCAGCAGGACGGCGTCCTCGATGTTGTGTCCGATTTGCTTGGCGGCGTGGTCGATCAACTCGTCGTGGTCGATCTCCACCGGGCTGTGTCCGATCTGGCTGCCCGGTAAGGGGAAGTTCACGAGCACCTTGATCTGTTGCTCGGTGCTGCCGTTCATATCGACCTCGACGGCCTTCAGGCTTGGGGTGATCCGGCTGAGCAGGTCGCGAGCTGCTGTGATCCTGTGATCGAGCGTGGGCCTCTCCAATTCGACGAGGTTACCTTCCCAGTTCAGGACGCCGACCGGCATGCCCTTGGCGACCTGCGATAGAAACCCAACAGGATCGGCCTCACGCCTGATGCGGTCTCGATCTTCTGCAAGCTGGGCACGGCGTGATGTCATAGGTGTCTGCTCCACTGAATGCCCGGGAAACTACAGGCCCCGGGTCGCAGCGCCAAGCGAAAACATCAAACAATATCAGCATGATAACTCATGACTAGTCACTGGCAGTCACGTACTGAGGAGGCTTGCACGATGCCCCGGCAGGCAGTAAGGATCGAGGTATCCAAAGGCAGCCCGACCTGATGCGTTCACTGATGCGATGGCTGCCAACGTTCTCAAGCGAGAGAGCCATGGGTGTGACAAAATCTGTCTGACTGCGGCGCGTCCTTCGGGGCGCGTCGCTTTCGTTTGGCCGAAAAGCCACGGAGTGCCTTGTACAACGACGTTAGCGACCAGCGGAGGCCCGATAACCACCGGCAGAGGCCCTGAGCGCCTGTGCGCGGCGCTGGCGACTGATAGGTGATCAGTTGGCCTAGAGCAGCGAAGCGCAGCATAGCAGGCCGATCAGCGCGACCGCCCAATCTCCAGCTTCCCTATAGCTTTCCGACGATGTTACCGACGGGTCCGCCAAGTTGACGGAGAGCACCCGTGGTTCGACGCAAACCGCGCCCGTGGTTCGATGCGAACCGGCGAGTGGCGACCCCCGGCGCGCGAGCTGTGTGTGCCGCCGCTGGGCAGGTCAGCGCCGCCGTCGCCCCTCAGCTGCGGCGTGGAGGTGCAGCTGGAACCCTACCGTTCCTCAGCCGTGACGTGGAGGAAACGCTCGGTGAGAGCCGACGCGTTTCTGCAGGAATCGCGGGCGACGGGCTGACGGCAGCGTCTCGGTGCACAAAAAGGGTCGCTTTCTAGAACCGGAAAAAGCTGCTAGAAAAGGGTGTCGCGTTTGCGCAGATTTGCGGTTTCGATCCCGGATAACCTAAGTCCCCAGATGCGAGGAGAGTGACATCTCCTGACAGGACCCCCGACTTACTCCGGGAAAAAGTGCGATTGAGAAGTATAATTACCCTTATGAATCGCACTTTTTCCCGGAGTAAGTCGGACTAGTGGTCATTGGCTGTCAGTCTCAGTGCTGTCTGGAGCGATATGACAGTTGGTGACTAGTCACTAGGTGAAGCGTGAAATGCATCTGGAGATCGCCCCCCTTGGCACTGGGTGCCGAGAGCATCGGTGAAGGGGTGGATCAACCCCTCGATCCTGCGAAATCGCACCCCCCCATTCTGTGCATCGTACGATGAAAAAGTGCGTTACCACATAGCGTTACCACTCACGCCGCCCGTATTTTCTCTTTGACAGCTCCTGAGATATAAGCCTATTCTGGCCCCGAACGCATCAGGCAAAAATCCCCTGATACCGTCCAGCCCCGGGACCCCCGCACCCTCGACAAGTGCGGATTAGGTACGCCGGGTAAGAGGGAGGCGACGAAAGTCGGGTTCCCGTCTTCACGGCACCTGCCGCGTAGTGGCCACAGGTCGATCAATCGAAATCGCAACGGGTCGGCACTGCCGATCTCGACATCAGCAACGGAGGTTCCTGCAATGGCGCGGAACATTCACATGCTGTTCGACGCGTTCAGGATCGGCGATCTCACAATCCCCGGTTTCGGCGAACAAGTTGATCAGCTTCTTGAAAACGATCCTTTGGCTCTCGACAGGGCTATCGGCACCGACCAGACCGTCGAGGATCTGGGGTTCTCGTCGGTCAATGCTTTAAACTGCCTGATCTCACGCGGCGCGGATCACCCACCTTACCTCACCCCGCCCGGTACTCGTCGCCGCGCCTTCACACCGCGCGGTAATTTTGCGTGGTTGTTCAGTGGCAGCGAGCAGGCCAACCGCAGGCTCAATCAAATCCTGAAGAACCGCCCGAAGAGGACAACCCCATGAACACGATACCAGACAGTGTCACCTCCGAAACCTCGACGTATGAGCTGTACGGCCAGTTGCACTTTTCAGTCGGCAGGCTCAGCAACCTCATCGAGATGGTCGACGCAGACTATCCCGACGCCCTGTTCGAGATAGAAAACTGGCGGCTGGAATTGGCGAACGCGTTCATCGCGCTGGAGCACACGCTACTTCAACTCCACGGAATGCCGAACACGCTGGCCGAGCTTAAGGTTGATCTGATGGAGAGGGGCGCGGCATGATGACCGCCTCCTACATCGCCAAGTGGGCGTCGGAGGCGTTGCCCGACTGGGACGTCGATCTCCTGATCGATCAGCGTTCCCCCGAGGACTGGGGAGAGTTGGTGAACTGGTACGTCCCGCGCTCCTCGCTGCGTCGCAACGAATGAGTATCTGACCGGCGCAGCGCATCGTACGCTGCGCCGGTCCAATGCGAGACCCTCATGGATACCGACGACACCAGCACCCGCACCCGGCGTTCCGTTCTGGACAGTCAGGTCGAGTTCTACGCCCGCTGGCGGCGTAGCCTCGTCGCTTACCGGCCGGGTATGGACATTGGGGTACTGCGGCAGGCGGAGCAGGACTGCGAAAACGACATCGAGACCTACGAGGCGATGCTGCTCAGCGGTGAAGACCCGAGCGCAACGAAGAGCTCTTGGTCGAAGCCCCGTCACCGGATCGCCCTGCCGCCGGAGCTCGAGGTCCCGCTACCGGACTGGGACAGCTACGACACCGTCGAGGTCGAAGCGCCTCGCAGCGCCGCTCATTGCGCCGCTCCTGACCCCGAGGAGCGCGACCGGTACGACGAGTTTCAGCGCAAGGTGAACCGCGCGTGAAGAAGCTGAACATCACCGTCGATCCAGACCTCGTGCACAAGCGCCTGCTTGAGCAGGACATCCGAAAGCTGCGTCGCCAGCGCCGCCTGCAGATCAGGCTCGAACGCGAGGTCCACCTTTACACCAGCGAGGCCCTCGAAGGCGAGGAGGTCCGGCTGATCGAGCGCATCCACGAGCGGTGGCGCACCCTGCGGGCCAAGGACCCCGACGGCCCCCAGCCCCGGTTCGAAGTGTTCGCCCGGACCTACGAGGACGCCTACGCTTTCAAGGCCCTCTTCGAGGCGAACCAGTCGGAGTTGACCTGCGACGTCTGGCTGGGCATGGGCGCGCTGGATAGCAAAGGCAGGCCGTACTGCAAGCGCAAGCTCTACACTCAGCCGCTGGCCTCTGCCGGTGGCGACACCGACCCGGTCTGCGTCAGCTGCAGCCATCGCCATAACTGCATCCTGCTGAAGCAGCGCGACAAGCAGGTTGACGTCTGGGTCAGTACCCATGCCAAGGCCCAGTCGCCGCGCATGGGTTTCGCCGGTGCAGACGAACGCCCGGTCGACAGCACCGGCTTCCTCGGCGACATCGGCGAGCTGCTTCTGCCTGACACCCGCATGGGATACCGCGAGATCGATGACATCCTCGCCACCTACATCAGCGCCGAGGAGGCGCATAGGGAGATGCTCAAGACAGCCAAGAGCCGGAACGCGTCGAAGCTGCGGGCACAGACTGCCGAGCGTCTCAGGGCCGCCGTGCGGCGCGCTGCGCATACGGGTCAGCTCGATCTCGCTCAGCTGCCCGGGCCGAAGGCGCTGCATGCCCTGTCGAACCACATCGTCAAACGTATCCCTGCGCCAGTATTCAGCGAGCACCTGACGGAGGTGAGGTACAAGGCCGAGGCGAACGACTTCATCAGCCAGTGCCAAAGGGTCGCGTTGAAGTACCGCATGGTGCACTTGCTGCGCGGCATGGTGCAGTGCTTCTTTCAGAACAGCGAAACGCTGCCGGGCCTCCGATTCGCGAAGGGGGCGACCGGCTACTACCTGACTTGTCAGGTCGTCCAGATGCCCGCTTTCTGCTATCAGGCGAGCCGGATCGAGATCGTCGCCACGACCGCCGTGGCGGACCTGTACAGGCCGTTCGTCGGCCTGCTGCGCGAGTATCACTCGGACCCGCTGCCGACGCCTCTCGCCCGCTTCTTCCGGCTGAGGGGGTCGTACCGCAACTGGGCGTTCGAGAGCCTGCCGGGCATGGAGCTGACACCCGCCGCGCAGGAGGCCGTCGACCTGATCCGCTCGCTGTCCAACCGCTACCACTGCAAGGGCGGCATCGTGCCCGACGCGCCCAAGAGGATCGACGTCCTGTTCATGGTGCCGAAGACGCTGAAGGAGCGGCTGCTGGCGGCGAACAAGATGGGGCTGGTCAAGCTACCGGACAACGTCGCGATCCGCGCCTTCGGCGAGATCGCCAGTGTGCAGAAGTACCGCAAGGTCGCGGCGCTCTACATCCTCGGTCGTTACTTCCCGCCGCCCCCGGTGCTGGCCGCCAGCGCCGAGCGAGTCGCTGCCGAGAAGATCGTGCTGCCGGTCCTCGATGGTGAGAACGCGCCCTCGAAGCCCGGGGCGTTCGACCTGATGCGGGACGGCAGCCATTACGAGCTGGCCCGGGGCAACCCGGTGCACGATCACTGGGCGATGCAGGCGATGTATGACGCCAAGGTCTATGGCGAGAACCGTCGGGCTATCGAGCTGGTGCAGCCATCGCGGCGCACAGCTGACAACCTCGTCGACATCTACATCCAGAACATGCTCGAACTCCCGGGCGTGACGTTCGAGGCCCGAGTCAGTGCAGAGGAAGTCATCAACTGGATGCAGCTCTGTTTGCATCGTGGGTTCGCCCCGTACATCACCGAGGACGGGAGGGTCCTGTGCTCCCGCGAGGAGCTACTGACGCGCTGTTTCCCCAGCCGCTTCGCCGACGAGTCGTCGGTCAAGAAGCACCTGCGGAACATCCAGCTTCCGATCCCGGCTGACGCCATACCGTTCGTCCATCCCAAGGGGTTCGTGATACAAGATCGCCCGGGCTCGACCCGACACTATCTGCTGGTCGACCGCAAGCGTGCCAATTCTGTGGCGAACTTCCTGCGCCGGGCCTTCCCCGACGCTCACTTCTTCAGCACCAATGGCAAGGTGACCATGTGGGAGGGTATGAGGAAATGATCGACGATCTGCCATCGATCCCGAAGCACTGGGTTGCTGTCGACCAGCCCGTCAGCTGGGAGCAGCGCGTCGAAAACATGCGTCGCGGGTGGTTCGTGTATCTGGCTGAGCACTGCGATCTCGTGCCCGGTCCCGACTGCCCCGTCTACGAACGGTTCGAGCTGTGCTGGCACCTGATGGATCGTGAGCTACTGCAGTTCTGGGAAGACTGGCGAGCGCACCGCGATCACATGCCCATGCAGATCGTGGAGCAGCACTGGCCGCCCGAGCGGCGGCAGCTCATCCAAGCCCAACGGCTGCCCGGTAAGAGGTGGTTCTCGCTAACCGTGGCAGCCGCCAGTCCCGGCGCGGCATTGCGCCGTGCCGGGGCGCAACTCAAGCCTCATGGGTACCGTTTGCGGCTTCCGCCGAGCGAATCTGGGTCTAAATCCTGAAGAAAGCTATAGGGAAGCTAGAAATAAGTTTACTGGCGCCCTGAGATCGCCCAGTACACCTTTTCGTTTCTATTTCAGATGGTTAATGGTGCCCCCACACGGACTCGAACCGCGGACCTACTGATTACAAATCAGTTGCTCTACCAGCTGAGCTATAGGGGCACTGGGAGCCGATTAATGCCTTGGGCCAGCGACTGCAAGTGCGAATTTTTGCGTGATCTTAATACGCGACGGCTTTTCTGCCGGTTCATCATAAAATCAACCGTCAGAATAGCAATTTGACTGCGCCGAAGGCAGGCTGTAACCCAACTAGCACGACCGGACGGATGGAGGAAATAAATCAATGCAGGTGGCCATCCACGCCGGAGCGCACTTTACTGACGAGGGCACACTGCTCAAGCTGCTCCAGACAAATGCAAAGGCCATAGGGCAGCATGGCGCGGCGTATTGGGGTGGCCGAGCTTACAAAAACACGTTCAAACCGGCTTTGGGACCGGTTGGTGAAAGGCCGCCTGCCGAAATAACGCTCGGAAGATTTCGGAAAATCGTCCCGAAAGCGCGTGAGATTAACCGCGCCGTGCTGTCCAGTGCAGAATATATCGGCGAACGAACAACCGCCATAATGGACGGGCAGTTCTATTCACAGGCCGGGAAACGGTTGGCGCTGCTCGATCAGCTTTTTGCGGAAGATACGGTCGAGCTATTTGTCGGATTGCGCAATCCCGGCAGCTATATTCCGAAGGTTTTGATGTCACTCTCCCCAGCTGAACGGGAAGGTATCCTACGATCAACCGACCTGAGCTGCCTGAGCTGGCTAACTATGATCGAAGATGTGCGCGACTTGGCGCCTGATGTGAAGATAACGCTTTGGAGCAATGAAGATTCCCCGTTGATCTGGGGTGATCTCGCTCGGATGCTGGCGGGATTGCCCGAAGATACGCAACTGGAATCGGAGTATGAGTTTTTGTCGTCTCTCTTATCCGCTGCTGGAAAACAGGAACTTCAGCAATTGACAGGACAGGGTCTACTGCCCAACGACGCCGGTCTGAAAGCCGAACTGGCGAAGATCTTTCAGGAACACGCACAAATTGAAGCAATTGAGGAAGAAGTTGAGCTGACCGGCTGGGATCAGGATATCGTCAGCGCCTTTACAGAGCTCTATGAACAGGATCTGGCACGATTGCAAAGCATGCCAGATATCCGGTTAATTAAACCCTGAAGGCGCGCGCTACATGCCAAGCGCTTCTTTATACATCTCAAGCACCGCTTCCTCTTCGGCGATGTCGTCCTTGTCACGCTTGCGTAGTGCGATGACCTTGCGCATCACCTTGGTGTCGTAGCCGCGCGCCTTGGCTTCGGCCATGACCTCTTTCTGCTGATCCGCTATGTCTTTCTTTTCAGCCTCCAGACGTTCGAACCGTTCGACGAACTGGCGCAGCTCACCTGCTGTCACGCGGTAGTTGGCTGCGGCCTGATCTTCGGTGATATCTTCCATCTGTGTCTCTCCCAAAGGCTGAAAATGAGGTACCGGATCACCGGGCAGTTTGCCGGATACATCGCCGTCCGCCCGACCGCAAGCTTGCTTTCTATGCGGCAGGCTTGTCTGGCGTTCTTTGATCCGCTAAGCGCGGTCTCAGTTCAGAAGGGTGGTTAAGATACCATGTTCGACATCATCGTCTGGGGCGGAGCCGCCCTGTCGCTGGCCGGGTTGCTCGGCCTTGTCTGGTGTATCCTGCGTGTGATGAAGGCGCGCAAATCCGGCCTTACGGATGACGAGTTGCGCGCAGCGGTTCAGGCGGTTCTGCCCTGGAACCTTGCGTCATTATTCCTGTCCGTTATCGGTTTGATGCTGGTCATCCTCGGGATTTCCTTTGGATGACCATTCCGGTCAGACCGGCATATTGTCAAACCGCGCTTCCAGCGCATCCTCGACCAGCGCCGCGTCTAGCCGCCGCAGCCGTGACGGTATCTGAACGCCCCGCGCGCGCATCTTGTCCAACACTTCGCTGACACAAGGTTGCAGTTCCAGCCGCGTGTCCAGACATGCACCGTGAAGCTTTTGTTCAAGACGTTCCGCTTCGGTGTAGAGATCCTGAGCAGTCATTTGCGTCCTCCCACTAAATGCCAGTCTGCCTCATTTAGGTAACAGAATTAAGATCAGCATGAGACTCGATCAACGTATCGCAATTTCTCGCCGAGACCCTGCAAAAAATTGGCGATACGCCGCAGGTCGCTTAAAGGATATACAAACAACAGACGGTTTGCCTTGACAGACATCAAATCGTGATTTGGAACTTGCATCATATTCCACTATTACTATATGAGCTGAAACCCCCGGAGGACCTCATGACGCCCATTGTGAAAGCCTTTTTCGATCCGCAGACCTTCACCGTGTCATACGTCGTGCAAGAACCCGAAGGTCAGGCCTGCGCCATTATCGACAGCGTGTTGGATTTTGATCATGCTTCCGGGCGCACCGATACAGCCTCGGCGGATCAAATCGTGGAGTATGTCCGAGAGAACGGGCTGAAGGTTGAGTGGATCTTGGAGAGCCATGTTCACGCCGACCATCTCTCGGCCGCACCTTACCTTCAGGAGAGATTGGGCGGGAAAATCGGGATTGGCGAGAATATCGTTGTTGTGCAGGACACATTCGGCAAAGTGTTCAACGAAGGGACCGAATTCCAGCGGGATGGCAGCCAGTTCGACGCGCTGTTTTCCGAAGGCGACAGCTTTCACATCGGGCAGATGCGCGGGGACGTTCTGCACACGCCCGGGCATACGCCCGCTTGCATGACCTACGTCATCGGCGATGCCGCCTTCGTAGGAGACACGCTGTTCATGCCCGATTTCGGAACCGCGCGCTGCGATTTTCCGGGTGGATCGTCAGCAGACCTTTATGCCTCGATCCAGAAGATCCTGTCTTTACCGGATGAGACACTCATCTATGTCGGGCATGACTACAAGGCCCCAGGCCGGGACGAATATGCGTGGGAGACCACGGTGGGCGAGCAGAAGGCACTGAACATCCATATTGGTCAGGGGCGCAGCGTCGAGGAATTCGTCGAGATGCGCGATGCCCGTGACGCAACACTTGCGATGCCACGCCTTATCCTGCCGTCATTGCAGGTGAATATGCGGGCTGGGCAGATGCCGCCAGCGGATGAAAAGGGCGACATCTTCATGAAGATCCCGGTCAACAAACTTTGACGCATGAAAGTAAGAGGAATCGACCATGATGATTGAATGGGTCTGGGGTCTGGTCGGAGGGCTTCTGATCGGACTAGGCGCCGCCGTTTATCTTCTTTGCAACGGTCGCATCATGGGCGCGAGCGGCATCCTTGGCGGGTTGCTCGAACGCAATGACCGCAGCGTGATCACTGAGCGACTAGCGTTCTTGGCCGGGCTGATCCTGATGCCGTTTCTGCTGCGCCCGCTGATCGTGCCGCAGTCGCAGACCCATCTGACGGGTGACATGGCCATCGTAATCATGGCTGGCCTGTTGGTAGGTGTTGGCACCCGCATCGCCAATGGCTGCACGTCGGGACACGGGGTTTGCGGCATTTCTCGGTTTTCGCTTCGGGGTATCGTGGCAACCGTTTTCTATATTCTGGCGGGCGGGCTGACCGTTGTTCTGTTTCGCCATACTTTGGGGGTTATCTGATGCGCGGACTGTTTGCTTTCCTCGCAGGGTCTCTGTTTGGTACGGGTCTTTTGATTTCAGGCATGACCGACACCACCAAGGTGCAGGGCTGGCTGGATGTGTTCGGCAATTGGGACCCGACGCTTGCCTTTGTCATGGGCGGAGCGATCCTGCCAATGCTGGTCGCGTGGCGGCTGACACGAAGCGGGGCCCCGATGGTTGGCGGCACCTTCCCTGCCCCGCCGCGGGTGGAGCTTGATCGCCGTCTCGTTGTCGGTTCGGTACTGTTCGGTGTTGGTTGGGGGCTAGCGGGTTTGTGCCCGGGTCCAGCCATGGCGTCGCTGAGTTATGGCGGTGCTGGCGGAATTGTGTTCCTGATTGCGATGATCGCAGGCATGTTTGCGGCCCCGAAGGTGGGGGCACAACTGGACAGGATCGCAAACGCGGCCTAAGCAATTGCCATGGAGATTCGACCGATTACCCCCCGCTACGCCGTCTCGCCTCAGATCACGGTTGAGGACGTGCCAGCCATCGCCGCTGCAGGATTTGTCAAGGTGATCTGCAACCGACCCAATTCCGAGGTGCCGCCGGATCAGCAATCCGATGCAATCGGTCAGGCCGTGCGCGACGCCGGGCTGGAGTACGAGGTGTTGGAATTGACGCACCAAACAATGACGCCCGAAAATGTCGCCCGTCAGCGCGATATGGCTGAGAATTGCAGCGGACCTGTCCTGGCGTATTGCGCCTCGGGAACGCGGTGTTCGGTGGTCTGGGCGTTTGGGCAATGCGACCGGCTGAGCACGGATGACATTCTCGATGCCACCAGCAAGGCAGGCTACGCGCTGGATAACCTGCGTCCCGCGCTGAACCAGATGAGAGACCAGAGCTGACGCTTCAGCTCGTTTCATCAGACCTCGGAAGACCTGCGAGCTGCGAAATCTCTGAGATCATTTGCTTGGAATCGGTGAGTAGCAATTCACCGGCATCGTCATCAACGCCGATCGACGTGAGATTACTCAAACCCTCGGTCAGTCCGATTTCAGATGCCGTCGAGATATCTTGTCCACCCGCGTTGTCAGTTCGAGGCTGGCTGGGCAGAAACGGTTGCGGCTCTGAATAGGTCAAGGCCGTGGAGGCGCGGTGTTCGTTGATTCGAACTGCCCGCATTCCGCCGCACTGCCCCAACCGCCCTATCGCCATCCGCCCCCGCTCGATCGTTGTAATCTGAACCTTATCCAGCTTTGCCACGCTCAGCGGAAGAACATCCCCCACGTCCAGTTCAGACAGGCTGGTCAGCGGTAGGGACATGCGACAGAGCACGGCATTCAACTCGGCCCGCATCACGCCGGAGGCCTGCTGTAGCCTCAGGCCCGGAGTGTTTTCCTGCTCAGCCTGTTCCTTTTCAGACTGCGGAGGGTCAGGCAGCAGAATGCAAATCTCACCCTGCCGCGCACCACCGGCAAGCTCGACCGTCAGTTCTACAACACGGTATCTGTCATACGTCATCGCAAGCAGCAGCGCCTGCACATCCTCGGACCGCGAGGCATATTCATACCCCGAAAGACTGATACGATCCGCCGGCCCGTCAACAAGACCGCGCGCACGGTCCAACATATCCTCGAACAATGGCGCGGTCATTGCCGCATCGGTCTCGGTAAAGACGCGTTCAGACGGAGGGTCGGATGTGACCATCCCGATTGTTTGCTGCTGGACAATGGCCGAAACACATCCCGGATCCAGACACACCGCTGTCGCACCTGCCTGCTCGGATAGAAAAAGCAACAACAGCCAGCTGTCTTGCAGTCTTTCGGCCAACTCGGGCTGCGCGCGCTTGGCATGCTTTGCCCCGATCACCGACAAGCCCAGCCCCAGCCCATCGCCTGCAGCGCGCGCCAACCCGAGCCGCAAGGCACGCAGGATCGAACGGGGCGGCTCAGCCACGCTGTCCTGTCCTGTCGAAAGCTTGCGCGCCAATGCTGGGTTGGCCTGAACTGTCATCGCCCGAATCCACCGTTTGTCGATGTTGCGACCCTTGGTGTAGCCCGGCGGGCGTTACGAATGTCTTTATATCATCGTCATTGTGCCGCCTGCCGATAAGCCAGCGGTAGGCTGACCCGGAATGCTGCACCGCCCTGCCCAGGCAGATAAGCCACCTCGCCTCCAAGGCGCTGCATGATCTCGCGACAAATCGCCAGGCCCAGCCCGGCCCCGCCTGCCTTGTCGGAACCGACGCGGGCGAATTTCTCGAACACCATCGATTGCGCCTCGAACGGGATACCACTGCCATTGTCGATGAAATCGATCACCACTTGGCCGCCCACATCATGAGCGGAAATGGTCAGCACCGGCTCGGCCGCGTTGCAATATTTCTGCGCGTTCGAGATCAGGTTGATAAACACCTGCCCCAGACGGTCCAGATCCGTGTGGAGCTGAATCCGCTCGGACGGGCGCACACGTTTCACCGCCAGTTTCCGTTCGCCACCCGTAAGCGCGCTCGAAACAGCGCGATCCAGCACCTGGCTCAGCGTCGCCTCACCCATGTTCAGACTGACCTGACCACTTTCCAATACGCTCAGGTCCAGCAGGTCATCCAAAAGGCGTGTCAGACGCAGCGCTTCATCATGAATGATCGCCGCGTAACGGGTCTGCTCGGCATCACTCAAACCATCAGTGTCGCGCATGATCTCAGAAAACGCCCGGATCGAGGTCATCGGGGTTCGCAATTCGTGACTGACCTGGCTGAGAAACGCATCTTTCTGCATCGATACTTGAGTCAGCTTTGCGTTCGCCTCGCGCAATTGCCGTGCAGTACGGCTCAGCTCGGCCGACTTCACCTCGAGCTGGCCGGAATACTCAAGCAACTGCGCAGATTCGTCGGCCACGGCCAGCAGGTCCTCGACCGAAACCGACGCGCCGCCGACAATCTGCCCGATCATGGCATGCGCGGTTGCGGCACCGACCGAACCGCTCAATTCGCGCTCAAGACGCTCCAGAAATTGCGGCGTAGGTTCAGGCAAACGACCGGGGCGGCCCTTTTGCCGCGCAACCTCGGCCTGAAAAAACTCCTGCGCAGGCAACGTTCCCAGAATACGCTGGGTCATGATCATCAGATCTTCGCTCTGCGCCACTGATCCGGTCCATCCGCGCGGTGCGGCGGAATGATCGAAGACGTTGACGAACTGTGCCCCCTGAAGGCGTTCGAGCGGACTGGGAAAACTCAGCATCGAGGCAACGCAGAAGGCGATCGTATTCAGCGACAGGGACCACATCACAGTATGCACCATCGGATCGATCCCCTCGATCCCGAACAAGGCTTGCGGGCGCAGCCAACCCCAGCCGAAGGGGCCGTTCTCAATTACCGAAGGTGCGATGATTCCTCCGCCCATGCCCGGCAACAGCAACGTGTAAATCCAAAGGAAGAAGCCGACGCTCAGTCCGACCAGAGCCCCTGTTCGCGTCGCCCCGCGCCAAAACAATCCCCCCACAAGGGCCGGCAAAATCTGCGAAATCCCGGCAAAAGCCACCAACCCGATTGAGGCCAGCGCCGCACCGCCTCCGGACAGGCGATAGTAAAAATAACCCAGCGCCATAATCGCTGCGATTGATACCCGCCGGGCCATCAGCACGATCGTGCGCACATCGCCTGAAACCGAACCCGCCCCCTCATGCGTATTCAGCCAGATCGGCATGACCACATGGTTAGAAACCATCGTCGACAACGCCATGGCGGTCACGATCACCATCGAAGTAGCAGATGAGAAGCCGCCGATAAAGGAGAGCATCGCCAGCCAGTCATTGCCTTGTGACAGGGGCACCGTCAGTACGAACAGGTCCGGGTTCGACCCCTCCGGCAGCAAGTCCAGACCGACCACGGCAATCGGCACCACAAAGAGGCTCATCAACAGCAGATACAGCGGAAAGGCCCAGGCCGCGGTGCGCAGATGGCTTTCGTCATCGTTTTCGACAACCATCACCTGGAACATCCGCGGCAGACAGACAAAGGCCGCAGCCGACAGGAAGATGAAGGTGGTCCACCGCCCGGCATCCACTCTCCACTGACCGATTTCCGATGCATCAATTCGATCCATCATCGGGCCGATTCCACCGGCGATACCCCACACGACGAAGATACCAACCGCCAGCAAGGCAAACAGTTTGACCACCGACTCCAATGCGATGGCCGTGACAACGCCGTGGTGCCGCTCGTTGGCGTCCAGGTTTCGCGTGCCGAACAGGATCGCAAACACTGCAAGCCCAGTGGCCACCCAGAACACGCTGGAGCCTTCGCGATAGAGGCCGGTCGGATCTGCCTCGGCAAAGATCGAAAACGACAGCGTGATAGACTGCAGCTGCAACGCGATATACGGAGTGCCCCCCAGAACCGCCAGAATGGTCACGCAAACCGCCAGCGTGTTCGACTTGCCATAGCGCGACGAGATCAAGTCAGCGATCGAGGTCACCCGCTGGCTGCGTCCGATCCGCACCAGCTTGCGCAGACCCCACCACCAACTCACCATCACCAGCGTCGGACCCAGATAGATGGTGACGAACTCAAGCCCCGACCGCGCGGCATTGCCGACGGCTCCATAGAACGTCCAGGCCGTGCAGTAGATCGACAGCGATAACGTGTAGATCAGTGGTGAACGCAACCACTTCCCGCCTCCGCGCGCAGCAAGCCGGTCGGCGGCAAAGGCCACGCCGAACAACAACACGACATAGCCCAGACAGACCAGTATCAGGACGTTCAGCGTTGCCATAGCTCGGCCCCGGATTCGGCTTTCTCACGCGCGGCCATACGCCGGGCTGCAAAACCGAAAATCAGGCTGATCAGGATCAGAACGCCCCAGCACGCAAAGATGTAGAACATCGCCGATGACAGCGACAGCGCATCGGTCTCACCATTGCTGTCAGGCCAGAGCAACGGAAGGGCCAGCAATGCCGCCCCCAGAAACGGCAAGAGCCGCGCCGCGTCAGCCAGTCTGCGGCGGCGATAGCTTTGACGCTCCAGAAAAAGCGACGGTCGGACCGGACCGCCAGGGTCCTCACCCTCGTCCGAGGAGCTCATGATCGCGAGGCCTGCGCGTGCAGGTCACGCACAGCTGTCAGAACCTCGGTATTCGAGAACGGCTTAGTCATGAAACGGCTGACCCCGGCCTGCTCTGCCATCTCGCGGTCGCGGGATTGCCCGCGCGCGGTCAGCATCAGAACCGGCAGGCCCTGCATCTCATCGTGCTCGCGCAGATCACGTAATATCTCCATGCCGCTTTTGCCCGGCAGCATCACATCCAGAATGACCAGATCAGGCCGGGCCGCCAGCACGACCTGCACTGCATCCGTGCCCTCGGCATGGGTATCGACCTGCCAACCCTCACGCGTCAGCAGAAACCGGATCGCTTCGGTGATGTTGGGCTCATCCTCGATCAGCAGAACCTTACGGCTCATATTTGCAATTCCTCCCCATGACCGGTCGCACGTCCGGCCACCTGTCTAAAACAGCTTAAGCGCTCTGCCCGGAAACTGTCAAAACCCTTCGCGCAGGATCGAAGGCTCACGCCGTGCATGGCAATCACGTTTCGGGCAAATTCGGCAACTTGCCCCCACTTGCGCCGTACCTTCAGCGGGTTGCGCAGAACCTTCTACCGGCAGAACCAGCATGATTGACCGATATACGGGCTCATCCCCGAACGCTGCGACAAGTTGAGGCCAGGCGATTGCGAAACACTCAAACTCAGCTGCCGTTCGACCCAGTTGCACTACACGCTTGCGAATCGGGACCAGAGGGCGATTCAACGCGCTAAACAAGGGCCAGAGCGGGCAGGCTTCGCCGTGACGCGGCAGCCCGAACCCCTGAGTGGGCTTGTAAAACAAAACACTGCCCGAAGTATCGCAGATGACCAGCCCGGCAGGGCGTACCAGCACGCCTTCGGGCAAGGACGCCAGCCGTCGTAGCGCTGTAGGCAAATCAACAGAAAAGGCCGCCGCAAGGGCCAGCGGATCGGGGTTTGCCGAATCCAACGCGGCCTCAACCTGATCAAGCGGCATGGCACGCGCGTCTGCGGCATAAAGGTCCAGAAGCTCGGCCGCCACCGTTCTGGCCGCAGACGACTCCAGCTTGTCCAACGCCACATCAACGCCTTTCCCTCCTGTCTCAATCTCAGGAAAGTGAAAGCCCCGCTCAGCAAAGAAAGCCTCGACCGCGTCCAATGGTATACCCCGTAAGTCGCCCTGCTCTTGACTGTCATCCAGATAGGCCACCAGCGCTTTGGAGCTTTCGGCCAATCGTTCCGCATCCTGATGCAGATTACTGTGAAAGCGGTCCTGCCACTCGGCCTCGATGTCGCCGGGTTCGGCCAGAATGGCGGCGGTGGATCGGATCGCGGCAGCGGTCGACAGCACCTCATGCATCGATGCGGCCAGATGCGGGTCATGGGTCAGCCGGTCCGAGAGTGTTTCCACCGTCCGCTCCAGCGAAACCACGCGGCGGTGCATCTGCGCCAGAACCCCGGACCAGCCGGGAAAACGTCCCGCGAATTCCTCAAGCGCATCCAATTCCGCCTGCTGGCCCAGCGCATCCGCCGCGGCCTCGCGCAGCGCCGCGATCAGCGTGGCCTCGATCCCCTGTGTCAGCAGCGACGGCTCAACCGACAGAGCCGAGGCAATATCGACCAGCAGCTTGCCTCCGATCCGGCGGCGATTGTGTTCAATCAGGTTCAGATAAGAGGCCGAAATTCCAACCTGTCGCGCCAGTTCGGCCTGCCGCAATCCCGAAATCTGCCGCCTTTCGCGTATCCGGCTGCCTGTCAGAGTGTCTCGCATCGCTGCTGGACCTTTGGGATCGTCGCTTTGGTTTTCAGAATTAGTCTATAATTTTTAACAGTTGCCCAAGTATTTTCAAAGCAGATTTACAAACTTAACAATTCCAGATGTCTGGAATCGGGGAAACCTGTTGCCTCCCCTTCTCTTTCAGCACAATACGCGTCACCATAGGTATATGAGCGATCCCGCCTTCGAATACGCCCCCATCGGCCTTGTCGAGCTTGAAAACCGGATCATCCGACGCTGCAATCTACAGTTCGCGCGGACCTTCGGCGGGGATGAGGCCGAGTATCGCAATATGCCTCTGCTGCACCTTTACCCATCGGTTGCTGATTGGGAACGTATCGGCGCACGCAGCCTTCAGGTAATGCGCGACACCGGATATTACACTGATGAACGGGTTATGCGTCGCCGTGATGGCGACCTGTTCTGGTGCCGCGCACGGGGGCGATCCCTCACACCGGATGATCCTTTCCGGCATGGCATCTGGAGCTTTTCCGACATCTCTGAGGAACGTCCGCTGGTTGAACTGACCACGCGCGAGCGTGAAGTGGCGATCCTGTCTTGCCGGGGTCTCTCGGCCAAGGAAATCGGCGTCGAACTTGGGTTGAGCTATCGCACCATCGAAGCCTATCGCGCCCGGCTGCTGGAAAAATTCGGAGCCCGAAAGCTGCCTGAGCTGGTGGCCAAACTGTCAGGGATGCCCTTATGAGCGGCGCCACGCCCGAAATACGACGCAAAACCCCATAATCGAAGGCCCAAACGGCGCTTTTCATGACCGTCCGCATAGCATATAACCCAGCGTAATCAGACCAAGCCCGCAGGAAACAGACGGGCCATAGGGGAACCTTCGAGGACACTCATGACAGATACCAAACACGAAGCGGATGTGGCGTTCATCAAGGCACTGGCCGAATTGCTGCGCGAAAATGATCTGACCGAACTGCAGGTCAAACGTGAATATGGCGAAGAAGACAGCCTGAATGTCCGTGTGAGCCGTATGTCGCAGACTGTTGCCGCTCCGGTTCAGGTCGCCGTTCCGGCAGCCGCGCCCGCAGCGCCCGCTCCGGTCGCCGCCCCTGCCGCTGCCGAAGCTCCTGCCGCCGTGGATGATCCTGCCAGCCACCCCGGCGCTGTGACCTCACCCATGGTCGGCACCGTCTATATGCAGCCCGAACCGGGCGCGCCTTCGTTCATCTCGGTTGGCGCTTCAGTGTCCGAAGGCGACACGCTGCTGATCGTCGAAGCGATGAAGACCATGAACCACATCCACGCACCCAAATCCGGCACCATCAAACGTATCCTGGTGGGCGATGGCGACGCTGTGGAATTCGGCACGCCTCTGGTCATCGTTGAGTAAGGCGGGCCCATGTTCGACAAAATCCTGATTGCCAACCGAGGCGAGATCGCCCTGCGCGTGATCCGCGCCGCGCGTGAGATGGGGATCAAGACGGTTGCCGTCCACTCCACCGCTGACAGCGATGCGATGCATGTGCGCATGGCCGACGAATCGGTCTGCATCGGCCCTCCGCCCAGCCCGCAAAGCTATCTGTCGGTGCCCGCGATCATCTCGGCCTGTGAAATCACCGGCGCGCAGGCGATCCACCCCGGCTATGGCTTCCTGTCCGAGAATGCAGAGTTCGTGCAGATCGTCGAAGATCACGGCATCACCTTCATTGGCCCCACCGCAGAACATATTCGCGTCATGGGTGACAAGATCACCGCCAAGGACACCATGAAGGAACTGGGTGTGCCCTGCGTTCCCGGCTCCGATGGCGGCGTTCCGACTCTGGAAGACGCCAAGCGCATCGGTGAGGAATTCGGCTATCCCGTTATCATCAAAGCCACCGCCGGTGGCGGCGGCCGTGGCATGAAAGTCGCGATGAGCGCCGACGAGATGGAAAGCGCTTTCATGACCGCGCGCGCCGAGGGCAAGGCTGCCTTTGGCAATGACGAGGTCTATATCGAGAAATACCTCACCACGCCGCGCCATATCGAGATTCAGGTCTTTGGCGATGGCAAAGGCAAGGCGGTTCACTTGGGTGAACGCGACTGTTCGCTGCAGCGCCGCCACCAGAAGGTGTTCGAAGAGGCCCCTGGCCCCTGCATCACCCCGGAAGAACGCGCCAAGATCGGTAAGGTCTGTGCGGATGCGGTTGCCAAAATCAACTATATCGGCGCGGGCACCATCGAGTTCCTGTACGAAAATGGCGAGTTCTATTTCATCGAAATGAACACCCGCCTACAGGTGGAACACCCGGTGACCGAAGGCATCTTTGGCGTCGATCTGGTGCGCGAACAAATCCTTGTCGCCGCTGGTGAGGATATGTCGTTTGGTCAGGACGATCTTGAGATCAATGGCCACGCCATCGAAGTACGGATCAACGCTGAGAAGCTGCCAAATTTCTCGCCCTGCCCCGGCAAGATCACTGCGTATCACGCTCCGGGCGGTCTGGGGGTTCGGATGGATTCAGCACTCTATGACGGCTATTCGATCCCGCCCTACTACGACTCGCTGATTGCCAAGCTGATCGTGCAGGGCCGTGACCGGGCCGAGGCGCTGGCACGTTTGGAACGCGCATTGGGCGAACTGATCGTCGACGGCATCGACACCACTGTTCCCCTGTTCCACGCGCTGCTGCAGGAACCCGATCTACACAGCGGTGACTACAATATCCACTGGCTGGAGCACTGGCTTGCGGAGAATATGGCCCAATAAGAACACGGGATCGGAAGGTTACGGCCTTCCGGTCCCAGGGCATCCAGCATGAGCCTTTCCCCCGAACTTCTGCTGCACGGCTATTCCATCGGTATCTTTCCGATGGCCGAACACCGTGATGACCCCGAACTTTTCTGGGTCGACCCGAAGTTCCGAGGCGTTTTTCCTTTGGACGGTTTCCACATCTCGCGCAGTCTGGCCCGCCGTCTGCGAACCTGCGGATTCACCATCAGCATCAATCGCGACTTTGCAGGCGTGGTAGAGGGTTGCGCTGACCGGGCGGACACTTGGATCAACCCGGAACTGCGTCGGCTTTACGACGAATTGCATAAGACCGGCCACGCCCACTCTCTCGAAGTCTGGGACGCAGATCGCCTGGTTGGCGGTGTCTATGGCGTGGTTTTAGGCGCGGCCTTCTTTGGTGAAAGCATGTTTTCGCGTCGCACCGATGCGTCCAAGATCGCATTGGCCTATCTGGTGGACCGCTTGCGGCAAACTGGATTTGTCCTGTTCGACACGCAGTTTCTGACCGCACATCTCGCCTCGCTGGGCGCCATCGAAATACCGCGCGCAGCCTATCATAGCGAATTAAAGCAAGCGCTTGAGGTCAGCGCGGATTTCACTGCTGATCTAAAGCAGCGACCTCAGGGGGTCATACAGCGGATCACCCAGACATCGTAACGCGCATGATCCAGCGCATTCAGCGCCGGTGAAGTTGCGATCATCCAGCCATCAAACAATTGCTGCGCCTTGCCCTGCTCCCAAATCGTGAGATAGGCAAACGCGTCCCCGGTCGGGTTCTCGGCCGGATAACGGCAATCGCCCAAAGCGACGTCCAGCCCGAACACACTCTCCGTCTGCCCGTTCTGCACCTCGACATCCACGGTCTGACCGCTGACCTTATCAAGCCCGCGCAACATCGCGCCCGGTCCGGACTCAACCTTTTGCTGGGCCGAGGCGACACTGGCCGACAGCAGAACAGCCATCAGAGCCATACGCATCATTCGCCACCGTCCCCGGCCACGAATTTCACCAGCAACGAGATCAGGCTGACCGCACCCTGCGTATCCGTAATCTCATCGCCCGCCTCGAAATAAAACGGAGACCCGCCAGGCATCACTTCAACAAAGTTCCCGCCCAGCAACCCCTCCGAGGAAATCACAATCGCGCTGTCATCGGGGATGAGAATTCCATCCGCCACAGAGAAACGTGTATCGGCCCGGTAGGTGTCAGAGTTCAGCGTAACATCAGTCACTGTCCCGATCTTGACGCCTGCAAGCCGCACATCTGTGCCGACACCCACGCCCTCGAGCGAGCGGAATGACGCGCCCAACTCATAGCCAGCGCGGGCTTGAGACAGGCCTGTGGACTGGCTTGCGTAGACGCCAAACGCGATGGCACAGGCGAGCACGACCCCGCCGACAATAACTTCGGTCTTGGTATGAGTAGACATCTGGGTCTCGCCTATTCCGGGCTCCACGCCTCGTAATCGCTGCGTTCAACCGGGTCAGGACGACGCAAAGACCCCGCAGGCGCGTAGGCCAGCGCGGTTCCGGTCAGGTTCTCCTGATGCGGCTTTTCCCAGGACTTATGCGCCAGCGGCTTGTCCGTTGGCGGCTCATCCCAGGTGCGGTGCAGCCAGCCATGCCAGTCGGGATCAATCCGGCTTGCCTCAGCCTCGCCATTAAAGATCACCCACCGCTTGCTGTCATCAGCGGTGCGATAGAACACGTTGCCTTCGTTGTCTTCACCGACTTTGACACCCTTCCGCGAGGTGTAGATCTGCGTGTTCAGAGTGGCTCCGTTCCACCAGGTCACGGCCCGCAAAAGACTGTTCAGGATTCCCATCGGCTGCCTCCGGCATTTCTGTCTCCGCAGATATGGACCAAAGGCTCGCCAAGGTCCAGTGCAACGGAGCTTGTCTGCGTCAATCCGGCAAAATCGCGGTTACTTCGATTTCGATCCGGTACTTCGGGTCGATCAAACCGCATTCAATCATCGTCGCCGCGGGCGGGTTTGCTCCGAACGTCTCAGCCAACACAGGCCAACAAGGCGCAAATTCGGTGCGATCTGGCAGCATATAGGTCACACGCACCACGTTCGAGAATGAAGTGCCCGCCTCCTCTAAGGCGTTCCCGATGATATCAAGGGCGGATCGGCATTGTTCGACAACGGTGTCACCCTGCCCGACTGTGCCTGCGACATGCACCCAACCGCCCGCAACAACTGCTCGGCAGTAGCCTGCCTTAACCTCGAACTCACCACCTGAAGATATGCGCCTGATTGTCATTCGAGCCCTCTCAGAAACCAATTGCCATTTGGCTTAAACGTTAAAAATGCGAGACTCTGCCTCGCGCTCCGGGATATATTCGGCCAGATGAACGACGGATCCCCTGCTTCATCTGGCATTAAATACTTCGGGGGTATCACGGCTTGCGGCGGCGGGGGCAGAGCCCCCTACCCAGGTCTCCGAAAATGATCCGAGTGAATTGAGGAACGTGCTTAGCCAGCGGACGCCGACTCTGCCGTGTCTGCGTAGATGATCAAAGGCTGAGACTCGGATGTAACCGCCTCTTCATTGACCACTACTTCGGTCACATTCTTCATACCCGGCAATTCGAACATCGTATCCAGCAGGATGTCTTCGAGGATCGACCGCAGACCTCGCGCACCGGTTTTGCGCTCAATAGCTTTTTTCGCAATGGCTTTCAGCGCATCATCCGTGAAAGCCAGCTCTGCGTCTTCCAACTCGAACAACCGTTGGTATTGCTTGACCAGAGCGTTTTTCGGGCTTGTCAGAATGGTGACCAACGCATCTTCGTCCAGATCTTCAAGCGTCGCCAGAACCGGCAGGCGGCCAACAAACTCCGGGATCAGGCCGAATTTCAGCAAATCCTCAGGCTCCAGATCCTTAAAGATCTCGCCAACGCCACGCTCATCATTGTCGCGGACATCCGCGCCGAAGCCCATAGCAGAGCCTTTGCCGCGCTGCGCGATGATCTTGTCCAGACCAGCAAATGCGCCGCCACAGATGAACAGAATATTCGTGGTATCCACTTGCAGGAATTCCTGCTGCGGATGCTTGCGCCCGCCTTGCGGCGGTACCGAGGCCACTGTACCTTCCATCAGTTTCAGCAGCGCCTGCTGCACACCCTCACCCGATACGTCGCGCGTGATCGATGGGTTTTCGGACTTGCGCGTGATCTTGTCGACTTCGTCGATATAGACGATGCCGCGCTGCGCGCGTTCGACATTGTATTCGCTCGCCTGCAACAGCTTGAGAATGATGTTCTCGACATCCTCGCCCACGTATCCGGCTTCGGTCAGCGTGGTTGCATCCGCCATGGTGAACGGCACATCCAGAATCCGCGCCAGTGTCTGCGCCAGCAGCGTCTTACCGCAGCCGGTCGGGCCGATCAGCAGGATGTTGGACTTGGCCAGCTCAATATCGCTGCCCGCTTTCTGGGCGTGATTCAGGCGCTTGTAATGGTTGTGCACGGCAACCGACAGGACGCGCTTGGCGGTGGCCTGACCGATCACATAATCGTCCAGCACCTCGCAGATATCCTTGGGAGTCGGAACCCCGTCCGAGGATTTCAGACCGCTGGCCTTGGTCTCTTCACGGATGATATCCATGCAGAGTTCGACACACTCATCGCAGATGAACACGGTCGGGCCCGCGATCAGCTTGCGCACCTCATGCTGGCTTTTGCCGCAGAAGCTGCAGTAGAGCGTGTTTTTGCCGTCACCACCAGAATTGGTCGCCATGATTTACCCCTCGGGCTCCGTCTCGGCGACCCCACCCAAGGGGCCGCGTTTGCCGTCAATGCCTGCAGCTTAGGCCAGCGTTCTGGCGGCTACAATCTCAAAATCATCCCTCACGCCGGAAGCGCGCGGTTTTGAACTTAGTCCTCGTCACCGTCCATCTTGGCGCGGTTTTCGACGATCTCGTCGATGTGACCCCAGTCCTTGGCCTCTTCCGGGCTCATGAAATTGTCACGATCCAACGCCTTTTCAACCGCCTTCTTGGTCTGTCCGGTATGACGTACATAGATATCATACAAGCGATCTTTCAGCTTTTGTGTCTCGGCCGCGTGGATCATGATATCGCTGGCCTGGCCCTGATAGCCGCCGCTGGGCTGGTGCACCATGATCCGGCTGTTGGGCAGCGAAAACCGCATCCCCTTCTCGCCACCGGCCAGCAGAACTGAACCCATCGAGGCCGCCTGACCGATCACCAAAGTGGAACATTTCGGCTTGATATACTGCATTGTGTCGTAAATCGACAGGCCGCTGGTCACCACGCCACCGGGCGAATTGATGTAGATCGAGATCTCTTTGCTCGGGTTTTCCGCTTCGAGATGCAGCAGTTGCGCGACCACAAGATGGCTCATCCCATCATGGATCGGGCCGTTGATGAAAATGATCCGCTCTTTGAGGAGGCGCGAGAAGATGTCGTATGCACGCTCACCCCGGCTGGTCTGTTCGACGACCATGGGGACGAGTGTGTTCATGTATGTGTCAACTGGATCGAACATGGGAACCTGCCTGCTTTGATGTTGATCGGGACATTACCCGGAGAAGAGTTACCTGAGTCTTAGTGCCGCCACAGAGGGGCTGCAAGGGGGGCCGCGCGTTCATCGGCGCGTGTGGCTTTGCGAGCAAGCATTCAGAATGACCCCGCGCATTCGTGTTCGACACATCACGCCATTTTGATCCGTGCATATAGAAAAACACGCCTGATATCTGTACCAAGATACACCACCGCGTCGGCTGCTGCGCGCTGCCTCAATTACACTGCGGGACTTGTAAGGAACACGAAAAATGGCTCTTTCTCAGCTGACCAAGGATATGTCGCCCAACGATCTGGACCAGATGGTTGAAAACGCGACGCGAGCGTCAAATTTCCTAAAGGCAATCAGCCATGAAGGCCGCTTGATGATCCTGTGCCATCTCGTCTCTGGTGAGAAATCGGTGACCGAGTTGGAACGGCTTTTATCCGCCCGGCAGGCAGCCGTTTCGCAACAGCTGTCGCGGCTCAGGCTCGAAGGTCTGGTTGTGCCCCGGCGCGAGGGTAAAGCCATCTACTACCGGCTCGCAGACGATCGCCCCGTCCGCATGCTGGAAGTGGTCTATGAGCTTTTTTGCAGTTCCAAAGCGTCCTGATCACTCCTGTCATTTCATCATTGTGGTTTGCTTTGACATTCGGATGAGTCTGCTAATCGAGCGCTTTTTCCGAAGGCTGGCATCGTGGTTCGCTCCTCGCTAAAACCGGTAGCTGTTTGTTCTCAAAGCTGCTAACCAAAAGCAAACAAACACTGATGGAGTTCCCGATGATCCGTGCATTCATGATTGGCCTGGCCTTGTTCACATTGACCGCATGTGAAACTGCAAAAGGCGCGGGCAAAGACATCGAAAAGGCGGGTGACGCCATTCAGAACGCTGCCGAGGATGTTCAGGAGAACATCTAAACCTCTCCAGCATATTGCGGCAACGATGCAACAGGCCGCAATATGTTGTTGCCTTGGTTCCTGCAGGCGGCTAATCTGATGGGACAGGTGCATAGACGCGGCATTGCATTTCTGACGAACCAACGGGGTTCTTTCGTTCATGCGAAAGAACCCCGTTTTCATCTGAAGGGTGGTGGTGCGTGGTAGCCTGTATGAACCGATGGTTCTGAAAAAGGAAAAGGCGTCAGGTGCTCAGACGCGGTCTTTGCATGCATCCTTGCGGACACTCCTGACGCCTTGCCGGTCCGATCCGCCCGAGGGGCATCTCGATCCAGTTGCCGCCGCCCCCGGAGGGACCTTGGCGACTGCCGCACGCGCTATGTCGCGCCGCAGCCCGCATCGACCTTCTGAGAGGCTAACCACCTGACCCGAACACGAAGCCCGGACCACCTGATCCACCACCGGTAAGCCATTGCAACCAAGAACAAATCCTAGAACCTGCCTTCGCCGCTGCGACCCCCTTGGCCTTTGCGTCCCGCCCCTGTCCCGAGGAACTGAAGCAGTGATTAGACTGTTACATCAGCGCCTTGATCCGGCAAGAAAATAGCACTGCAGCATGAAAATTAGGCGTGGATAAACTGTTGATATCCGGCGGGAGAATGATGTGGATATCTCAAGAATTCGCGACTTCCCGCAGGGTTGTGGGCGGAAAAGTCCAGACCTGAAATCCCACCCCGATTTTCATCACTTTCTGCACCTGCGAAGGCCCCGCACGCCGTGTTAGGGGCGAATTGTCCGAGTTGTACAACACTCAGACCCCCAATCTTTCGAATCGTACAACCGGAGATTCGCCCATGCGCCTGACCATGTCCCAAGCCCGCGCCCGTCTGGGAGAGCTGGCGACCCTCGCACAAGACCCCCGCCAGGTGATCGTGCTGACCCGCTATGGCAAACCGCTGGCCGCGTTGGTCTCGATGGCCGAGGCCGAGCGGATCTGGGAGCTGCAGGATGATGGCCGGATCGGACGCAAACACCCGCTCAGCGGGCTGCGCGGGTGGTGGTCGAAAGGGCGTGGTATTCCGGGGATGGAACCTGGGCCGGACGGTTCTTACCTCACCGCGCGCGACGCCGCGCTGAAGGTCCGCGAGATCCAGATGACCCGAGCCGAGGAACGCCGCATCCTCAAACGCGGGGGGCTGGATCCTGTCGCGGGCGGCGAGATCGCCGCCCGGCCCTGCTCCTCCCTGTGGAGGCGCATGTTCCTGAGAAGCGCTCCAACCTGACCGGGGTACCTACTACTCCTGCCGCACTCACAATACGCAGCGGCATATACCCCCTTTAACATCCGGTCAGGCCGAAGACGCTTCAGTTCACCTGACGTTCCAGAACGGTGCTGTAGGTCGTTCCTCGACGCAGGCTACGGAAATCCGCATAAATCTTGCCATCCTGATACCGGGCATCGATCAAGGCGTTGACGCCGATCTCGGGATTGGCCGAGCTTTCCACGATGCTGACCCGGGTCGGATCATCCAGCGAGATGGTCCCGGTGGCATCCATGACGCGCCAGTCCTGAGCCGCATTCGGACGCCACTTGCTGGGCCCCCAGAACACGTTGTCCTGCTGCTTCTGGATATCCAGCACCCACTCGGCATTGTTGAAACGCGG
Source organism: Ruegeria sp. C2 (assembly GCF_056537765.1). NCBI lineage: Bacteria > Pseudomonadati > Pseudomonadota > Alphaproteobacteria > Rhodobacterales > Roseobacteraceae > Ruegeria > Ruegeria sp. C2. The sequence goes on from NZ_JBQFRZ010000001.1 coordinate 1,503,598, forward strand.
CGCATCCCCGGTTGTGGTTCGGTTCGGGCCAACGGTGGTATAGCTGCCCACCCATGTTCCGCGCAGGTCCGGCGTATCGGCCATCGCGGCGGTGGCAAGGGTGAGGCTCGTGGCCAGAGCGGCTGCTCCGGCAGTCATATATCTGGTCATGGGGATCTCCTCCTGAAAGCGACCCTTTGGAGTTCAAATGCGAACATCCTTGCTGTGGGATACAGATTGGGAGGAGCCCCGGGGCTTACAAGCGTTCTAAAGAAGGCTTAATGATTGCTTCACATACGGGTCAGGCCCAGGCGAGCGCGGTGCCAACGATGACCAGACCAATGCCGATCCCCTCGCGATACGAGAAGTTCTCGCCAAACAGAAAGAACGAGGCGATGGCGATCAGAACAACCTCGGCCCCCAGAATGCCGGTATAGATGATGCCCAGCCGTTCCTCGCGCAGCGCGGCGAGTTCGAGCGTTGCCCCGGCCAACAGGGTCGCGACGATCAGCAGGCCAAGACCCACGCCGGGGAGCTTCCACCAGAACTTCATCGCGATCATGGCAACGGAATAGAGACCCGCCGACCCGAGGGCGATGATGGGGATCATGGATGTGGACATTTGGGCCTCCTGCAGAGGATTCCGATGGGTCAAGTGTAGCAGGGGGATGGGGTTGGGGCTGTGAGGTGGGTCACAGTGTGGATGATGGGTTAAAAACCCATTCCACGTAGTGTGGGTTTTCAACCTACCAATGGGGCCGTAGGGCGGGCTGTGAAACTCGTTCGATCAACTCACTAGTCGGCAGCACTGCCTCAGCGGCGGCGCTGCGTGAAGCCACTATCTGCACGCTGGTGTTATCGAGAGTAAAAAAAGGTGTGTCGCTTGCAGATTGATCAAACGGTGTTTCGAATCGGATTTGGTGGTAAATATGGTATATTGTTTGGAGGATAGATTTATGATCGAACTGAGTGAATTCTTAGAAGTAAGCGAAGACCCAACCAGCTACGAACCGCTAGAAGAAAACCTATTGTTTTCAAACGATGAAATTGATCTGTATGCAGACCCGGCAACTATTGCGCTGGTAATTAAGGCTACAGCTGCCATTGCAACGATAATCGGAACAATAGACGGGCGAAATACTCGACAAGCAATCGAAAACATTGAGCGCCAGCTAATTCAAATTTCAAAGCAATTGGCCGAGATCGACAGGAAGCTTGACCTCATTTTGGCGAAAATAGCCGAACTGGGAGTAAAGCTGGAACAAATACCAATTCAGCAAGCTAGAGTAAAACTACTCGCCTCAAGCCAAACGGTTGCAGACAACTATTCAACTTGGTCAAGAAGGTGGCCCCGTAGTAGGAGTGTTGTTGAGGAAGCGACCAGAGACTTTCAGGAAAACATATATTCGATGATTCTTTGGGGATATTCTAATCATCATTATGTTGCGTACTCGGTCGTGTACTTTGCGGATTTGTTGGTATTGCAGCGCGCCTCTCGCGATCAAGCGGCTAACTTTTTTGAAAGAGTAGTCAAATGGTTTGATGAATTACTGAGCGTTGAGTTCTATTTATCCCCTGCAAACCGAAAGAACGTCTTTGAAAACGAAATGCGACGCTTGGAGCACAACCATCGTGGGATCGGAGGAGAAGTAGTTCAGGAAGGCATACAATATAGATATGAAAGCGATGCTTGCGGAGGCGTTTGCAGATATCCATACAACGTCTGGACAATTGTGCGAGGAAACTTGAATGACGGTTATACAATTGAAGGGCCTCATGCTCGTAGTGCTGGACCAGGTCGATGCAGCGTTGGAAGAGGATGCCCAACTTCTTCAAAACTAATAGGCGTCGCAAGGAATGGGGAAAGATTTGAGATCGCGTCGTCATTAGAGCTAGGAGCGGAGCTTCTTTGGACAACTTCAAATGGGCAGGCGCGAATTGCGAATTTGAATCACGAAGCAAATCTGTACAAAAATTACGCACTTCAAGTAAAGATTTTGGAAGCAGTACTAGTTTCGGTAGAGAAGCTGAAGATTGAGATCGAACAGCTACGTGAGCGCGTCATGCCACTTCTAACCAGTTCAATCAAGGACGAACTCGCAAAACGAGACTAGCCCCCCCGAGCCTGCGGCAGCTTGATGAGCTTAAACTGAAGATCGACAGCCCTACCCATCCATCTTCAAAGCCGAAATAAACGCCTCCTGCGGGATATCCACCTTCCCGAACTGGCGCATCTTCTTCTTACCCGCCTTCTGCTTGTCCAGAAGTTTGCGTTTCCGCGTGGCATCGCCTCCGTAGCATTTGGCGGTCACGTCCTTGCGCAGCGCCGAGAGGGTCTCGCGGGCGATGACCTTGCCTCCGATGGCGGCCTGGATCGGGATTTTGAACATGTGGCGCGGGATCAGGTCCTTGAGCTTTTCGCACATCGCCCGGCCCCGCATCTCGGCCCGGTCGCGGTGAACCATGGTTGACAGCGCATCGACCGGTTCGTCATTCACCAGCACCGACATCTTGACCAGATTGTCCTCGGTATAGCCGGTCATCTGGTAGTCGAACGAGGCATAGCCCTTGGTCACCGATTTCAGGCGGTCGTAGAAGTCAAAGACGACCTCGTTCAGCGGCAGGTCATAGACGACCATGGCGCGGGTGCCCGCATAGGTCAGGTCCAGCTGGATGCCGCGGCGATCCTGGCAGAGTTTCAGCACGTCGCCGAGGTATTCGTCGGGCACCAGAATGGTCGCCTTGATGCGCGGTTCCTCGATATGGTCGACCTTGGATGGATCAGGCATGTCGGCGGGGTTGTGCAGCTCGATCATCTCGCCGTCTTTCATGTAGACGTGATAGATCACCGACGGCGCGGTGGTGATAAGCTCGATATCATATTCGCGTTCGATGCGGTCGCGGATGACCTCAAGGTGCAGAAGGCCCAGGAAGCCGCAGCGGAAGCCAAAGCCCAGCGCTGCCGAGGTTTCCATTTCAAAGCTGAAGCTGGCGTCGTTCAGCGCCAGTTTGTCGATCGCATCGCGCAGGTCTTCGAACTCGGAACTGTCGACGGGGAACAGGCCACAGAACACTACCGGCTGCGCGGGTTTGAAGCCTGTCAGGGCCTCTTCGGTGCCGTTGCGGTCATTGGTGATGGTGTCACCAACGCGGGTGTCGCGGACCTGTTTGATCGAGGCGGTCAGGAAGCCAATCTCACCGGGACCAAGGCTGTCGACCATCTCCATCTCGGGGCGGAAGACGCCTACGCGGTCGACATGGTGCAGGGTGTTGTTCGACATGAACTTGACCCGCATCCCCTTTTTCAGCGTGCCGTCCATGATGCGGACCAGAACGATGACGCCGAGATAGGCGTCGTACCACGAATCCACCAGCATCGCCTTGAGCGGCGCATCCAGATTGCCCTGTGGCGCAGGCAGTTGCTGCACGATGGCCTCAAGCGTTTCGTGAATGCCCTGCCCTGTCTTGGCGCTGACCTGAATGGCGTCGGTCGCGTCGATTCCGATCACATCCTCGATCTGTTCGGCCACACGGTCACAATCGGAGGCTGGCAAGTCGATCTTGTTCAGCACCGGCACGATCTCATGATCGGCGTCGATGGCCTGATAGACATTCGCCAGAGTCTGCGCCTCAACGCCTTGCGTCGAGTCCACAACCAGCAGAGAGCCTTCGACCGCGCGCATTGAGCGGCTGACCTCATAGGCAAAATCCACGTGGCCGGGCGTGTCGATCAGGTTCAGCACATAGGCCTCGCCATTGTCGGCGGTATAGTCGATGCGAACCGTGTTGGCCTTGATGGTGATGCCGCGTTCCCGCTCGATATCCATGCTATCGAGCAGCTGTTCCTTCATGTCGCGATCCTTGACGGTTCCGGTCTCTTGGATGAGCCGGTCAGCAAGGGTGGATTTGCCATGGTCGATATGCGCGACGATGGAGAAATTGCGGATATGAGCGAGGTCTGTCATGGGTTGGGGATATGCGTCGGAATTGGGCTGTGGTCAAGGTGGGACGAGACCCCAACGAAACCCTTTGATTGCGAGGCCTCCGACCGTTCAGAGCAACCTGTTTTTGACCAGCTCCGCGTTCATCCAATGCGTCTCACTTTGCACGTGGCCCTCGCGCACATATTTCGCGAGGTGAGTGGGCATGTCTTCCTCGTTAAACGCAGCCGTTGTGCGAACGACAAACCCCTCCTGCGTATCCAGATTCAAGTCTGCTATCACATCCGCCACGACTTTAGCAGAGAACCGCCCGCGATAGAGTTCGGGCACAGTGGTGATCCCCAGCTCGAGAAAGCGTGAAAGCGTCGCGTCCCACGATTGCACGCGCTTTGCCTTGATCCAGGCGAAGTCCAGGAAATAATTCGGCAGTGCTGAGTACGCTATAGAGTGGCGCGCAAACAGATATTCACCAACAATGCGCTCGTCTTCGGCAAGCTGGGGCGAAATTCCGGCAGCGAAGGCCTTCATCCAATCGCGAGACGGGTGGTATCGTGCGTCAATACTGCGGGGGTGACAGCCGTGGCTGTGAATGGTCGTGTTCTCGCCGTCCATCTTTTCAGTAAAGACCACCTCGTCAGCCGACACCAACGCGTCAACGCTGGACATGATCTTGTCATCGCTGGTGGTCCCGGGAGATTGCGGCAGGTGGAAAGTGCGCCCATATTTCTTAAGCATATTGGTCTCACGAAAGAGATCTAATCAAAGTCGGACCAGAAAACGCGACATCCCAGCCGCTTGCAATCACTTTTTCGAACCACCCAATTGATCCCGAATCCACTTTGATTCATACTCCGCCGCAGACCGAGAGGGGCATAAGACCCGTCCGGGCAGGCAAAAAACGAGGCTCGAGTATGAAACAGTTCCTCCTAATCGCATTTTGTGCGGCATCGGTGACGGCGGTTGCTCCGCCGGTGGACGCGGCGCAGATCAAGCGGGCGTGTTTGGCGTCGGACCGCGAGGCGGCGACGCGGGCGCGGTGTACTTGCATCCAGCGCGTGGCAGATCAGGCGTTGACGCGTGGTGATCAGAAGACCGTGGCCAAGTGGTTCGAAGACCCCCATCAGGCGCAGGAGTTGAAGATGTCGCAGACCGCGCGCGATGATGCGCTGTGGGATCGGTATCAGAACTTTGGCCAGATGGCGCAGGCGATCTGCAGTTAAGCCCAAGGCAATCCTTGACCTGATGCCCGCTGCGCCCCAGAAAGGCGCAGCGAAAGGTATATGCGATGGTGATGAAAGGGCTGACCCTGCGGGGCCTTGAGGTGTTCGAGGCGCTGGCGCGGACCGGATCGGTGGCGCAGGCGGCCGAGATCACGGGGCTCAGCCAGCCATCGGTGTCTCAGCAGTTGCGCAATCTCGAAAAGGCTCTGGGTACTGATCTGGTCGATCATGGGCGACGGCCGATGCGGCTGACGCAGGCCGGGCGCAGCTTTTTGGCCCGCGCGCAGGCGGTTCTGGCCGAGCTGCAGGTGGCCCAGAGCGAGCTGGCGGTGATGGATCTGGGGCATCTGACCACGCTGTCCATCGGGTTGATCGACGATTTCGACAATGATCTGACGCCCCGGCTGGCCACACTGTTGGCCGACAGTTTGACCCGTTCGAAATTCAAGCTGATCACGCTGCCCAGTTTGGACCTGTTTGAGGAGCTGGAAGCCCAGCGCCTGCATCTGGCCGTTTCGGCCCATTCAGGCGAGGTGCTGGAGGGCGTGGTCGAATACCCGCTGGTGCAGGATCCGTTCATTCTGGTGGCACCCAAGGGGGTCGAACAGCCGATGCTGGAGCTGCCCTTCTTGCGCTATGCCCGCGAGCAGTTGATCAGCCGTCAGATCGAAAGCCATCTGGCCCGGCAACAGCTGGAGTTCGAGGAACGGTTCGAGATCGGTTCTCACCTCGCGTTGATGGCGATGGTTGCGCGGGGTCTGGGCTGGGCGATCACCACGCCGCTGGGTTATATGCGCGCGGCCCGGTTCCATGACGGGATGGAGGCCCACCCTGCCCCGTTTGGCGAATTCGCGCGCACAATCTCGCTGTTCACCCGTACCGACTGGTCAGATCAGGTGCCGCAGGAGGTGGCGGACATGATCCGGCGGCTGATGCAGAGCCAGATCGTCGATCCCGCTGTGGCGCAGCTGCCATGGTTGAGTGGGCAGCTGAAGGTGATGAGCTAGAGCAGAGGTTAGACGAGTTCGAATTTGTATCCAGCGGAGGCAAAGATCGGCTAAGCGGGCCTTGCCGGCCGTTCGGCTAACCGCTCATATTTTGGAGAATTCGCTGATAGAAAGCGCCTTTTGCATCCTCACCAGTAGGTCTTGCAATCCATTCCCACTCCAAATTCAGTGCTCCTGCGGGTATGATTTGCCGCGCGATCTCGGGTGGAGTGGTTTCGTCAGTCGTTCCATTCTTCCAATCGTGAAAGGCCGATGAGTATCGAATGACCGCTCCGCTCGTCGGCAAATCGAGCAACCCGCCCTCGGCAAAGAACGTCAACCCGTCACCCATTTCTTCCCCGATGAGTTTGAGCCTATTTCCCAAACGATGTTTGAGGATGGCCACAAACACTATCGCTGCGGAAAACGTGAACTTATCGACAAGCACGACAACCTGCTGACTTGCGCTTTGCGAGATGGCGTCGATCAAGGGCATCGTTAAAAGAAAATCGCCGCCGGTGTTTCCGCGAACGTCAATCAGGAGTGTTTTGTTTGAGCAGGCGCCCACGCGGTCCGCTGCATATGTGATGGCTTTAGGCAGCGCAGTTTCGCTCGGGTCAAAGAAACTTGGCAACAGAATTAAAAGCCCAAGTTCTTGCCAGTCCTTTATCTCCACAAAGGTCTCGGGCTCCCAGTCTGGATCAGATTTACCGTGCTCGTTTCTCGGGTAGAGCGTCGATCCAGGAACAGTATTTTCATTTGCCACTTTCAGATCGGTTGTCTGCCCATTTTCGTCCTGCACACGATACTCGGTCGTACCGTCGTTTGACGAAAAACCCAAACGTGTCAAAGCGTAGGGCCAAGCCAGAAGAATAGGCCCGATGACCCGTTTCCTTTGGGGCGTTCCCGCCAGAAATTGCTCCGCGGCGGCTTCGATTTGGCTCAAAGCTGCACCATTGACTGCTATCAACTCTCCTCGCGGAGCAGTGACCCCTGGTGCCGCCCCAATGACTTGCACTGAATGCCCCACGCTCACGAACCTCAGCGGTAGCACCGAGATTGCATCATTCGGGATCAACCGTGTGTGTCCATTATTGGGAAGTGCCAATAGACGCATCGCGGACATCAGGAAGGCTTCGATAGAGCCCTCCAAGGCGTATCGCCGGGTCTTACCAATGCAACTGTCTATCACGGCCTTTTCGATCTGCCGAAAGCTGGGATCGGTTTGCAAGGCGGTTTCTAAAATTAGATCAAGGTCTTTCGTGAGCGACATGTTTCAAGGTGCGCATAGCCGCTCGTCAATGTCCAGATTGGCCTCTGAAGCCGCCATTAACTCATCTTGACGCGCTGGAAAACTGCCAGAGCGATCAGTTTTGGCTCCGCAGGTGAAGCGCGAGCCCGTCCACTGCTGCTTCAATCAAATCCAATGCTCCGTCAAAATCTCGGGTATAGTACGGGTCGGGCACGTGGTTTGCATCGGTGTGAGGCGCGAAATCGGTCAGAAGGCGGACAGGGGTTTCGTTGCCGTCGGGGCGCAGGGCTTCGATATTGGTGATGTTGTCGGCATCCATGCCAATGATCAGGTCGAAGCGGCGGAAATCCTCGGCCACGATCTGGCGGGCGCGCAGGCCGCTGAGGTCAATGTCGCGGGCACGGGCCGCCTGTTGCATCGGGCCGTAGGGTGGGTCTCCGATATGCCAGCCCGAAGTTCCGGCGCTGTCGGTCCGATGATGCGGGGCGCGCGCGCGAAAAACACCTTCGGCGGCGGGAGAGCGGCAGATATTGCCCAGGCAGACGAAAAGGATACGCTGTGTCATGGGACTGGTGTAGCGCGAGAGGCGGGCATGGAAAAGATTGTCATACTGACTGACGGAGCGTTTGCGTAAACGCACTGCCTCGATATTGGAGATTTACCCCGTCGAACCCAGACCATGAGATTGAGCTGGTCTCAGCTCGGAAGCGACATCTGTCTGATGATCTAATGATCAACGGGGCACCTCCGAGGCTACGAGTCGACTCCGCAATAATCAGTTAGGAACTCGGAATGACCGTACAAAACCTCAATTGACGAGCATTTCGGGTGAGTGCCTTACAGTCGAGTTCGGCAATGCCATGTCATCGCTGACTGCCATGAGTGCAGCCCGACTCGGGCATAAGCCCGATCTGCGGGTAGTGCCGGATCGTCTGGACCCTGGCTTGTTCTTTTTCTTTGTTTTCTGATCGTCAGCATAGATATCCCTGCAGGAAAATCACAGCCTATTAGCTTTGGGTTGAGGAGACGCAAGAGTGATCCACCCATCAGAATGCCCTATTCCGTGTCTCCGCACACGAATGACCGATACCCCGGTCGGGCAAGGCTTCCTGCGCAGACAGAGGGTTGTATAAGGCATCACGTCATCACTGGACGTGACGCATTTCCGCTGTTGTTCGACCGATGTCAGGTCACGGCGATCTCTCTACTCAAGCACATACTTTGGAGCTTTTATCGATTTCAAATTGTCGATAAGAACCTCAGCCAGAGCTAGAATCGTCAAGGCCGGGGTGTCTGGCTTCAGCATGAAACCTGTATTTTCATCAACGGGATGACAGGTCATTTACGTGCGGAAGGGCCACCGCCCCTGAGATCCGAATAGCAAGTCAATCAAGATAGCCTCTACAATCTCAAGCTGTACCACGTTCATCAAAAAAATTGATGCCACCTATCAATATAAGCAAGAAATGGCCTGAATCGATTTAGATTTAGCCAGCGATCTGCTCAGATCGATAGCCCAGAAACAACTAACCCTTGCATCGGATAGATCGTGTTGTAAGGAGGGCCAGAATAATTTCGAGTATGGATTAAGCTTTTGTCTCCGACACATAGAAAACGCATAAGAAGAATCGGGATGATCTTGCTGATCTTGGTGACTTTGCCAATTTCAGTGCCAATCATATTGAGAAAGAAGCGCATCAAGAGGCAAAGAAAGGCTGAAGAGACGCGCGGCCATTCAAAGGTGAATGATCTTCGTCGCAAGCTCTGGGAAGGGTTTGGGCAGATCACGGCAGAGTCGATTCCGTCCTGGATCGAGAGCGATGCGCTCGGAGACAAAAACCGGGCTGTTCTCTCCTATGAACTCGCCCGGTGGCACGCTGCACGTGGCAATTGGGATGAAGCAGCCGACCAGTCCTTCAAGGCGCTCGCGTTCAGCCACAAAATCGCACAAAAAATGCGCCCTTCCGTGTTGTTGACTGAGGCGCTGATTCAATCCGGTCGACGAGAAGAAGCCAGGAAGAAGATTGATGATCTGAGAAAGTCCAAACACGCCGCAGAGATGAAGTTTGCCGAATGCAACCTTCTCTTGGCCGAGCATGGAACCGTTGCTGATATCCAGAGACTGAAAAAAATCAACAAGATTTATCGTGAAGCTGGACTAGAAGAACTGCAGTTGATCGACGAAGAACAGGGATTTGTGTTCGGCAATCTTGATTGCCAAGCACGATCGATTGTTTCGGAAGGTCCGACCGTTTCCGTGTTCGTACCGGTATATAACTCGGCAGAGTTTCTTGATACGTCGCTTGGTACATTGCGCAATCAGACATGGAAGAACCTCGAGATCATCATAGTTGATGACAATAGTCAGGACGATAGCTGGGCCAGAATTCAACAGATATCCAAGTTTGATAAGCGCATCAAAGCCGTCAGAAACGATCAAAACATGGGTGCATATTTCACCCGAAACCGGGCGCTTGGCATGGCGACCGGAGAATTCGTGACGGTGCATGACAGCGACGATTGGCTTCATCCACGCTTGATCGAATGGCAGGTAAACGCATTGCAGAAGTCACCGCATTTGCGCGGAATATTCGGTACTGCCGTTCGCGTCTGTAAAAGCATGCGTATTCATATACGACCCGATAGGGACAATCTGGAATATTTGCATCGAAGCTATCCCTCGTTCATGGCGAAGCGCACCGATGTCCTGGATTTCGGTCAGTGGGATAGTGTGCTCACCGGTGCAGACAACGAACTGGTCAAGCGTTTTGAAACTCAGTTCGGCAAAGAGTGTATTGGCCACAAAATCTCAAAAGCACCGCTGACGCTGCAGCTTCACCACGATGGCTCTCTGACCCAAGCTTCTGAAACCGCCTTGTCCAGCATGAATTTCGGCCTTAGGCGAACATATGAAATGCAGTCAGTGCATTGGCGTGAGCAACAAGTAGCAAATGGCAAGCCCCTGATCGTCAAACGGAAAAACCAGAAAGAGCCGTTTCCTGTACCCGAACTGGCCATGCCGAAACTGATGCGTCAGAACCGGGGTTTCGACCTTGTACTCATTTCCGACATGACGTTGTTAGGCGGCACACGCCGCTGCAATGAGGGATATATTGCAGCGGCAACAGCCGAAGGTCTACGCGTTGGCCTGTTCAACTATCCACGCTGGGATTTCTCGCTCAAGAAAGTTGCCTCGGGTTATCTCGATCTTTGCAGGCAGGCCAATGTCGAGCTTCTGACAAAAGAAGATCAGATCAACGCCGCTGCATGTATTGTACATCATCCACCAATCCTGAAGCATCGTATCGACATGTTGCCAAGAATAAAGGCTGATCGCCTTGGCATACTGGTTAACCAAAGCCCCATGCAATTGTGGTCTGAAACGCCCTATATGTATGATGATCAAGGCGCCACAGACGCGTGCCAGCATTACTTTGACCGTGCGCCCGAATGGATCGCAATATCAAATCGCGTTAAGACCACGCTGTCTCGGCTTGAGGGGTATGACAACATGTACCCTGGTATCTGGCACCCTCCTTATTCCGGGCAGGTCATAGATGAGCTCGATACCGCACCTGATTTTGCAAACCGTCCTATAAGGATCGGGCGGCATTCCCGTGATCACTGGACGAAGTGGCCAGCCGATATCGAAGATTTGCAGCGCGCCTATTGTGCTGCTGAGGCTGGCTTCGAATGTCATATCTTGGGCGGCATTTCCTCAGCCAAAAGGCTGTTACCCAGCGTCCCAAGAAACTGGGTAATACATGAATTCGATGACATTGATGTCACTGAATTCATCGATTCTCTCGATGTCTTCGTGAACTTTATGCACTACGACTACATTGAGGAGTTCGGACGTAACACGATGGAAGCCATGGCGCGCGGAAAACCGGTTATTCTGGAGCACGGTCTGAAGGAGATTTTCGGAGAATCCGCGCTGTACTGCGCACCAGACGAAGTGGCTGGATTGGCGAAGAAATTGATCGAGAACCCCGTCTTATATCTCGAACAAAGCCGGAAAGGAATTTCGTTCGTCAAAGAAAACTGCGCAATGAACGTTGTTCGGCAGAACCTAGTGTCGTTCCTGGGTTCAGATCGTTCTATCGACAGTTAATACCTGATGCCTTTCGATGGGCGACGCAAATTGGTCTGTTGTGGTCTGTCCATCGCTTGAGGCGTGTAAGCGCCTCAAGCGATGATGTGAAAAACCCTAAACGCCACCGACCATACATAGCGTGCCCGCGATGGTGCAGACCCCAATCATGCTCTAACACTTGGACAGGGCCACCCAGGTGGCTTTGGTCAAGATCATGAGAACGCGCGATACAAGAGGCGGGCATGGAAAAGATCGTCATTCTGACCGGGGCCGGGATATCGGCCGAAAGTGGGCTGGGCACCTTCCGCGACGAAGGCGGGCTATGGGCGCAGCACCGGATCGAGGATGTGGCAACGCCGGAAGGTTTTGCCCGACACCCGGCGCTTGTGCATCAGTTCTACAATGCCCGCCGCGTTCAGGCCGCCAAGGCGCAGCCCAACGCCGCCCATCAGGCGCTGGCGCGGCTGCAGAAGGACTGGCCTGGAGAGGTGGTCATCGTTACCCAGAATGTCGACAGCCTGCACGAGGCCGGAGGGGCCGAGCGTGTGATCCATATGCATGGCACGTTGGCGGGAGCTCTGTGCGGAGTTTGCGAGCACCGTTGGATCTCACCGCCAGAGATGGAGGTGGGCGAACCCTGCCCCGTCTGTCAGCAGCCCTCGGCCCGGCCGGACGTGGTGTGGTTTGGAGAGATGCCTTATTTCATGGATGAAATTTACGATCACCTGGCCGAAGCCACCCTGTTTGCCTCAATCGGGACCTCGGGTCAGGTCTATCCTGCGGCGGGTTTCGTGCAAGAGGCGCGGGCTGTGGGCGCGCGAACGGTCGAGCTGAACCTTGAGCCGTCTGCCGGAGGCTCGATCTTTGACGAAACCCATCTGGGGCCCGCGTCGGAGGTGATCCCGCGCTGGGTCGACGGGCTGCTGGCCCGCGGCAGCACGCGATAAGGGCAGACAATGGCGCACTCTCCCGTCTATGGTGCAGGAAACAGGAAGCCGAGTGAGTGACATGACTGATCTACCGCCCAAAGATGGAGAGATCCTTGACGAGAGCAGCATCGACGCCCGTGATACGCTGAGCACCAATCTGGCCAGCCTGTGGTGGACTTTTCTGCTGCGCGGGATTCTGGCTGGTCTGATCGGCATCGCAGCTCTGTTCTGGCCCACCAGCAGCATATCGCTGCTGCTGCGGCTGGTCGGGGCGCTGCTGATTTTGGATGGCGCGCTGACCTGGCTGGGGTTCGGGCGGCGCGGGCTGGTCGGCGGCGTCGGGATCGGCACTGCGCTGATCGGACTGGTGCTGCTGATCTGGCCACAGGGTGTGGCTTGGCTGGCATTCACGCTGATGGGGGCAATGGCGCTGTTCGTGGCCATCGGCTCGCTCATGGCGCTGCCGCAGATGCACCCCCAAGACCCGGAACGCGCGACGGTGCGCAACTCAGGCATCTTCGCGCTGATCATTGGTTTGGTGCTGATCTTCTGGCCCGGCAGCGGGATGGTTGCACTGGGCTGGGCGATTGCATTCTTCGCGCTGACCTCTGCCGTAGTGATGTTCTTTCTGGCCGCACGGTTCAAAAAGGCTGGCGATCGGCTGGAAATGCGAGTCGTCAACCGGTAGCGAAACAGGCCGGGCAATGCCCGGCCTGACGCATGGATGACGGCCGCTGCGCGGCCCGAAGACAGGCGTTGATACCAGCCCCTGCCTTTGGCTTATCGCTCTAGATCGACGGGGATTTCGATCTCGACCTCTCCGGCCTGTTCGAAAATCAGCGTAACAGGAACGGTCGCCCCCTGTTCGAACGGAGCCTTGATGCCCATGAACATGACGTGATCACCCCCGCGCTGCAGCATGTGGGTTCCACCGGCCGGAATGGCAAAGCCCTCCTCGACATGCATCATCTTGGCGACGCCGTTGTCATCGACCACGTGCGTGTGAAGCTCGACCCGCGCCGCCACGTCCGAGCTTGCGCCGATCAGGCGGTCGTCGGTGTCGCTCTGGTTCTGGATCATCATGAAGGCCGCACCGGCCTTGGCAGTCTTGCTCGAAGACCGCGCATAGGGGTCGTCGACCGTGATCCCATCAGCAGCCATGGCTCCAGTCGCAAGGGCCACTGTGGTCAGGGTTGCAAGCAGGGTGGATTTGAGAGTCATTTTGACCTCTCCTCAAGTAAATGTCTGAATTTGGTTTGGGAATCGGAATCAGACAAAGAACGGAGGCGCACGTGCCGGGTGCAGCGGCAGCGGTGCGGAAATCAGGTCATGCGACCGCAACAGAGGCGCGGCCTGCATCCGGGACGGGGCCTGAGGTACAACAATGGGCGCTTCGTGGATCGCGCCAAGCAGCGCCAGCGCATAGTCCGGACAATAGTGCGGAGCTTGGGTCGGCTGGCCCTCGGCGTCCATATAGACGACAACGGGCCCCGAGCCGGTGCACAGCACCATCTGCCCGACCGCGCGATCCATACCGCGCGACCCAGCCAGCCCTTGCCCGGTGAGGATCACCAGCAGGGACAGCGCATAAGGCAGCAATGTGCGAAAAAAGCTCGTCATCTCGGGCCAAGATATAGGCTTCCCTCCCAAACCGTATCAAGCGGAAAGGGAGGGTTGAGACAGTATGGCTCGGTTCAGTTTTTGGGCGGCTTGACCGACTCGGTGTTCAGACCCGTATGTAGACGGTTCACCCGGCGTTGCATCCGGGTGCAGCGCGTCACTGCGGTTATGATCGTGGTTGGCAACAACAACAGGAAATTCGTTACTTTAAAAGACATGAGGCCCCCCTCACCATGAATAGGCGTAAACATATGCAAAATTCAGCGGGCATTCTGTGAACAACATCACTAAACGGGGCATTTTATCATTAATTCGGGACAATCCCGTGCGCGCGCAGAGACAAAAAAGAAAAAGCCCCACACCGCGAGGTGCAGGGCTGAATTCTCGTGTGAGAAAGCGATCAGGCCGAAGCTTGTGCCTTGGCGATTTCTTTCTTCACTTTCAGAGCGTTCGCGGACAGCTCGTCATCCTTGGCTTTCGCCAGGAACGCGTCCAGACCACCACGGTGATCGACCGAGCGCAGGGCAGCCGCCGAGATGCGCAGCTTGACGCCGCGGCCCAGGGTTTCGGACTGCAGGGTGACGTCGTTCAGGTTCGGCAGAAAACGACGACGAGTTCTGTTTTTGGCGTGGCTGACATTGTTGCCAGTCATCGGGCCTTTTCCGGTCAGTTCGCAACGGCGCGACATGGTTTCTTCCTTTGTTTCTGGAGGCCGGGTACAAGACCCGCGGCCAAATCACAAGGGGCGCAACCCGAAGTCGCGCCCGAAAACTGGTTGGATGCGTGTAGTGGGAATCGCGCGGAGGGTCAAGACGGCTGCAGCGAAATCTTTGCGCAGACGCTGAATTCCTTTTCCGCTACATCACCGGGGTCTGCAACAGGGGTTTGTTGTTCCTCAGATGTCGGGCGATCAGCTGTGCCTGCAAACGCCCGCGCGGGATCAGACGGGCCGGGTCCGTGACGTAGTTCATCTCGGCCAGTTCGGGAAAGATCCCAAAGATTTCATGCCGTGATGCGGGGCTGAGCGATTTCAGCGCTTCGGGCCCGGTATAGAGGCTTTCGGTCGGGGCATCCTCGGCAAAAATCACTTGGTGGCGGTCGAATAGCAGGTGGAAATACTCGACGCTATCAACGCTGTCATCGACATAGATGCCCGGCAGCGTTGTAAGTTTGATGGCCGGGATCAGCACCTCGGTTTCACCGAACATGCGCTGCGCGATTCTGGACTGCACCAGCATACGGTGCTGGCGCGAAACCAGAAGATCGCGCGCAGGCAACCCACCGCCCAGCGCGCCGGCAAGGATGCGCACGGGCCAGAGTTTGGGATTGGCTTGCAGGTGCGCCCTTTCAAAGCGACGGCGACCGATCCAGCGGATGGGCTGAGGCCCCGGCCCCAATGCGGGGATCAGATCACCGGTGCGCAGGGACTGGATCGGGGCAGACCCATGCGGTGTCTTGATCCGTGTGTCGCGGGTGAAACAGGGAACCCCGCTGCCATTTTCAAAGGCGGAATAGGTAACGGTAGTGCCCGACGGCAGGGTGAAGGTGCCGCTGGATATCGAATAGCCGACCCCGTTTTCAACGGTGATGGTACCGAATACATCATCATTGATCACGGTCCCAACTGGCAGGTTCAGCGTATCTGTGCCGCCGCCGCCGCGAATGTCGCCGGTGACCGTGGTGGCGGTGAAGTTCAACGTGTCGTTGCCGCCACCCAACCGGATATTGCCAACCGTCGATCCGTTGATATCGATGGTGTCAGCATCGGCCCCGCCCGCAACGCGCCCGCCGATCGTACTGCCCGAGACGGTGATTGTGTCAATGCCAGCGTTACCTAGAACATTGCCGGTAATCGTGCTGTTGATGATGTCGATATCGTCATCGCCACCAAGCCCCCGCACACCTGTCACTGGCGGCGTGGCCGGATTCCCGTTCAGGGTACCGTTGTCATTGGTGACATCGATATCATCATTGCCATTGGTGCCGTTGATATCGGGCATTGGCGGCGGCTCCTGAGCATTCAGCCTGACGGTCTAAAGTCTGATGATATCACCATTTTCACCACAGGTCAGCCCAGAGCACAACCTAAAGCTGAATTTCGCCGCGCGAATAGGCCCGGATAAAGGGTCAGGCCCGTTCCGGCATCAGCGTGCTCAGCATCTGTTCCGCGGCCGCCGAGGGGCTGAGATGCCCGCTGCTGACCTCAGCCCCAAGACGCTCCATCTCCGAGCGCGACTGCGCGGTCGACAGGCGGGCCAACAGCGCGGCGCGGACCTCCTGCTCGAACCAGTATTGCGCCTGAGCGGCGCGGTTGCTGTCCCAGTGACCGGCCTCTCGCCGCCATTTGGTCAGATCCTGCATCTCGGCCCAGGCCTGGTCGAGCCCGTGTTCCTCGACCGCCGAGACGGTCATGGCCTTGGGAAAGCCCTCGGGGTCTTGCGGGCGTTTCCGCAACAGGCGCAGCGCGCCCGCATAGTCGGCGCAGGTGCGGGTGGCGGTGGCTTTCAGATCGCCATCGGCCTTGTTGATCAGGATGACGTCGGCCATCTCCATGATGCCGCGCTTGACGCCCTGCAGCTCATCCCCGCCCGCAGGCGCAAGCAGCAGCAGGAACAGGTCAGACATCTCGGCCACCACGGTTTCCGATTGGCCGACACCGACGGTTTCAATCAACACCACGTCGAACCCGGCCGCTTCGCACAGCGCGATGGCTTCGCGCGTGCGCCGGGCCACACCGCCGAGGTGGCTTTGGCTGGGCGACGGGCGGATAAAGGCGTTTTTCTCGCGGCTCAGCCGCTCCATCCGGGTCTTGTCGCCCAGAATGGACCCGCCCGACCGGGCCGAGCTGGGGTCGACGGCCAGTACGGCAACGCGCAGCCCCTGACCCGTCAGCATCATGCCGAAGCTTTCGATGAAGGTGGACTTGCCCACACCGGGCGTGCCCGACAGCCCGATGCGCAGCGCCTGACGTTCGGCTTTGGCCAGTTGATCGAGCAACGCGGTGGCCTGCGCGCGATGGTCGGCGCGCCCGCTTTCGACCAGCGTGATCGCGCGGGCCAGTGCCCTGCGGTCTCCGTTCAAGATCCTGTCGCCAAGCTCGGCAGTGTTCATGGGTAAGCCCCCGGCTGGAATTTGCCTTAGATGAGGGGGGATGCACCGGTTTGTCCAGCCCCTACTCTGACGCGGCCATGGGATGCTGGACCTTGGCCGGGGCTTTGGCGATAAGGCGATATGACCCGGTTGCCCATCGATGACGCCATTCCCGATCTTCTGAACGCCTTGCATGCGCATGGACGCGCGGTGCTGCAGGCGCCTCCGGGCGCGGGTAAGACGACACGCGTGCCGCTTGAGATGTTGCAGGCAGACCTGTGCGAGGGTCGTATCGTGATGCTGGAGCCCCGGCGACTGGCTGCACGCGCCGCTGCCGAGCGCATGGCCGAGACGCTGGGCGAACCGGTGGGGCAGACCGTGGGTTATCGCGTGCGCGGCGAGGTGAAGGTGTCGAAGGCCACGCGGATCGAAGTGGTGACCGAAGGCATTCTGACCCGGATGCTGCAATCCGAGCCCGACCTGCCGGGCGTGGGCGCGGTGATTTTCGATGAATTCCACGAACGCTCTCTGAATGCCGATCTGGGGCTTGCGCTGTGTCTTGAGGTGACCGGGGCGCTGCGCGATGACCTGATATTGTTGGCCATGTCGGCCACCCTGGATGCGGAACCGGTGGGCCGGCTGATGGATGCGCCTTTGGTGACGTCCGAGGGGCGCAGCTACCCGGTTGAAACGCGCTGGCTTGAGAAACCTCTGGGCGCGCAGGCCCGGCGGCTGGATGCGCTGATCGATCTGGTGGTGCGGGCCGAGCGGGAAACGAGCGGCGGAATGCTGGTCTTTCTGCCCGGCGAGGGAGAGATACGCCGCGCCGAAACCGCGCTGAACAGCCGGTTGCCCGACGCCTGCAACGTGCGACCTTTGTTCGGTGCCCTGCCCTTCGCAGCACAGCGCGCGGCGATTGCACCGGTCAAGGAGGGGCGAAAGGTGGTGTTGGCAACCTCGATTGCCGAGACCTCGCTGACCATTCCCGATATCCGCGTTGTGGTCGACATGGGGCAAGCGCGGCGGGCACGGTTTGATCCGGGCTCGGGCATGTCGCGGCTGGTGACGGAACGGGTAACGCGGGCCGAGGCCACGCAGCGTGCGGGTCGCGCGGGCCGCGTGGCAGAGGGTGTGTGCTATCGCCTGTGGTCCAAGGGTGAAGAAGGCGCGCTGGCCGCCTACCCGCCAGCCGAGATCGAGGCGGCCGACCTGACCGGGCTGGCCTTGGAACTGGCGCTGTGGGGCGCAGAACCCGATGATCTGGCGTTTCTGACCGCGCCGCCCGACGGGACGATGGCCGAGGCGCGGGCCTTGTTGCGGATGCTGGGCGCATTGGATGGCAATGGGCGGATCACCAATCATGGACGCGCGCTTGCCGCGCTGCCGCTACATCCCCGTCTGGGGCATATGCTGGTGCGCGCAGGGGCAGAGGCTGCGCCTTTGGCGGCGCTGATGGCGGACCGGGACCCGCTGCGGGGTGCCCCGGTTGATCTGTTGCTGCGGTTGGAGGCGCTGCGTGACGTGCGGGCGTTTCAGCGCAATCGGGTCTGGCAGGTCAATCTCGGGGCTTTGGATCGGATAAAGGGCGAAACCAAGCGCTTGAAGGCGCAGGCCAAGGGCGCAGGCGATCTGAGCCCTGCAGCGATGGCCGCATTGGCTTACCCCGACCGGATCGGACAGCGGCGCAAGGGCGATATCCCGCGCTATGTGCTCTCGGGTGGCAAAGGCGTGGTGCTGGAGAGCGGTGATACGCTGGCAAGTGCGCCTTATCTGGTGGTGACGGATACCGATGGAAACCCGCGCGAGGCTTGGGTCCGCATGGCGGCGCAGATTACCGAAGGGGAAATCCGCGATCTGTTTGGCGACCAGATCGCATGGATCGACAGCTGCGCGTGGTCCAAACGGGAACGCCGCGTGGTGGCCCGGCGGCAGGAGCGGTTCGGGGCGATCACTCTGGACGACCGCATCTGGAAGGATGTGCCCGAGGACGCGGTGGCGCGGGCGATGCTGGACGGGGTGCGCGATCTGGGCATTCGGCTGCAAGGGGCCTCGGCCCGGCTGGCAGCACGGGTAGAACTGGTGAGAGCAGGCGGGGTCGAGCTGCCCGATTTCTCGGATCAGGGGTTGCTGGATGGGTTGGAGGATTGGCTGCTTCCGATGCTTTCGGGTGTGCGCAGCGCCGAGGATTGGAAGCGTTTTGATCTGTTGCCCGCACTGCGCGCCCGACTGGATTGGGCACAGACGCAGGAACTGGACCGGCGCGCGCCGGGGTCGTTCGTGACGCCCTTGGGTCGCAAGGTGCCGATTGATTATGGCGGCGCGGTGCCGGAAATCTCGGTCCGGCTGCAAGAGCTGTTCGGTGTGACCCAGCACCCGGTGGTCGGGCGTGAGCCGTTGAAGATCACTCTGCTGTCACCCGCCCAGCGCCCTATTCAGATCACCCGCGACCTGCCCGGATTCTGGGCCGGGTCATATGCGGATGTACGCAAGGACATGCGGGCGGAATATCCCAAACATCCCTGGCCTGAAGATCCCACCCAGGCTGACCCGACCCTGAGGGCAAAACGGCGGAAATCGTGAGCCGGGCGGCGTGGGTTTTGCGAAAAAACGGCCACAAATTTTTACTCAAAGGTCACATATATGACTCATGTCCTTTAAATTCGGTCAAAATCACCCATTTTCCAACAGTAATATTGTTTCATGTGCTATACATCATTAATTAAGGTCTCAAAGTAAGAATGAACCTGTTCAGGCAAACGATATATGACGAAATGGCTGCGTAATATCTGGGAAGAAGTTGCCCGACCGATGATCCTGCGCCCAAACCGGGTACAGGTTGCGGCGCTTTGCACCCGTGGTGCGGGGTCGCGCGAAGAGGTTCTTCTGATCACAAGCCGCGACACCGGGCGCTGGATCATCCCCAAGGGCTGGCCGATTGACGGGCTGGATGGCGCTGAAACTGCGTTGCAGGAAGCGTGGGAAGAGGCCGGTGTGCGCGCCGCAGGTGTTCGCAAAGACCCGGTTGGGCAGTTTTCGTACAATAAGACCCTGAAAGATGGCTCGGCTCAGCCTGTCCGAACCAGTGTCTACCATGTCGAGGTGACCGAGCTGGCCGAGGACTATCCCGAGGTCGATCAACGCACCCGCTGCTGGGTCTCGCCTCAGGTTGCGGCAGAACGGGTGCAGGAGCCCGAATTGCAGGATTTGCTACGGCAAATGTAACAATTTTGTAAAATTTTGACGACACCGGTTGCTGCCCCTTGAGGAAAGGAGTAGCGGCGTGGGCCAATTCAAACAGGCCCTGAAAATCTGATGTCTGACATGACCCCCAAATCCCGCTGGCACGCGCTGGACAGCGATCTTCACCGCATTTCACGTGTGGAGTACGCCAATGCGCATGTGGCCCGTCCCATGCTGGCCCCCGGAATCGCGCTGGCGTTCATCGCCCTGGCCGGGCTGATCGCTGCGGTGCTGTTTGGCCAGGCGGAAGGCGGGCTGCTTGTGGCGGCGGCGGCGGCGTTCGGGGCCTATATGGCGATCAATATCGGTGCCAATGACGTGGCCAACAACATGGGTCCGGCGGTGGGGGCCAATGCGCTGACCATGGGCGGCGCCATCCTGATCGCGGCCATTGCCGAAAGCGCCGGTGCGCTGCTGGCGGGGGGCGACGTGGTCTCGACCATTTCCAAGGGGATCATCGACCCGATGTCGGTGCAAAACAGCAACGTGTTCATCTGGGCGATGATGGCGGCGCTGATCTCATCTGCGCTGTGGGTCAATCTGGCGACCTGGGTGGGTGCGCCGGTCTCGACGACACATTCGGTTGTGGGTGGTGTCATGGGGGCAGGTATCGCGGCGGCAGGGCTGAGCGCGGTGAGCTGGGGCACCATGAGTGCGATTGCGGCCAGCTGGGTGATCTCTCCGGTTCTGGGCGGGGTGATTGCTGCCGGTTTTCTGGCGCTGATCAAGTCGAAAATCCAGTATCAGGACGACAAGATCGCGGCGGCCCGGCGCTGGGTTCCCATATTGGTCGCGGTGATGGCCGGGGCTTTTGCCACCTATCTTGCGGTCAAGGGGCTGAAGCGGATCGTCAAGATCGACTTGCAGATGGCGCTGCTGATCGGGCTGGCATTTGGCGCGCTGGCCTGGGCCGTGACCGTGCCCTGGGTGCGGCGTAAATCCGAAGGGATGGAAAACCGCACCCGGTCGCTGAAGACCCTGTTTGGCCTGCCGCTGGTGATCTCGGCCACATTCCTGAGCTTTGCCCATGGTGCGAATGACGTGGCCAACGCGGTGGGTCCGCTGGCAGCCATCGTACATGCGGCGGAGTTCGGGGATTTTGCCGCGAAAGTTTCGATCCCGAGCTGGGTCATGGTGATCGGGGCCTTTGGGATTTCCTTTGGTCTGTTCCTATTCGGCCCCAAACTGATCCGAATGGTGGGCAGTCAGATCACCAAGCTGAACCCGATGCGCGCCTTCTGTGTGGCGTTGTCGGCGGCTATTACCGTAATCGTGGCAAGCTGGCTGGGGCTGCCTGTCAGCTCGACCCATATCGCTGTGGGCGCGGTATTTGGCGTGGGGTTCTATCGCGAATGGCAGGCGGATCGGCGGTGGAAACTGTCAAACCGACAGCGCCCGGCCGAGTTGCGGCTGGCACGAGAAGAACATCGTCGGCGCAAGCTGGTGCGGCGGTCGCATTTCATGACCATCGTTGCGGCCTGGGTGGTGACGGTACCGGCTGCCGCCGTGATATCCGCGGTGATTTTCTGGATACTTACGGCATTTGGCTGAGTTTGGGGATTTTGCGAGGCTCTGCCTCGCGCTCCGGGATATTTTTGGCCAGATGAAGCAGCGGATCAGAGCCTGATCTGCTCGGGTTTGAGAGGTGTGTTCGGAGCCTCTTTGATCAATCGGGCAATTTGGTTGTTGAGTGGCGTGGGGAGGTTGCAACTGCGCCCCAGCCGAATGATCTCCCCCTGCAGGCTATCGATTTCCGTGGGGCGGCCAGCCATCAGGTCATAAGCCATCGAAGTGCGCGCATTGGGATCGATGGTCAGCATCTTTGCGGCGATGCGGGTAAAAAGCGGTGTGGGCAGGCGCAGGACATGCGGGGTCGCCCAGGCGGGCAGCGGCGTGGTGGAGGCGACGGGAATACCGGCGGTTTTGAGGACCATAAGCGCCTCGGCCATCTGATCGGCCATCAGGCGGCGCCAGTTGCGGTCACGCAGTTGCGCCTGCAGGGTCAGGCCCGAGAGCGCGTTCAATGCGTTGTTGAGGTTGATCACCAGTTTGCCCCATTGCACCGCTTCGATCTGATCGCTTTCCTGAACCGGCAGATCGGCTGTGTTGAGGTGGTCAGCCATAGCGCCGGGGCCGGTTTCGATGATGATCTCGCCTGAGGTGGCGCGGTGATACGCAGCTTCCTCAGTCGGGACGACATTAAAGGGGATCATGCCCGCGCGGACATCGTGTTCAGGCAATACGGCGCGCAGGGTTTGGATGTTGTCCATGCCGTTTTGCCAGGACAGAACCGTGGTATTCGCCGGGGCATAAGCCGCGATCAGGTCTGCCATCTGCACAGTTGCGCCGGACTTTACCGTGACAATGATCAGATCGGCATCGGCAAGGCAGGCGGGTTCCTGGGTGAGAGTCAGCTGATCGGCTGGAATGGTCCGGGTCAGGCTGGCGAAATCTGTCACCGTAAGTCCCTGGGCACGGATGGGGTCAAGTACGCGGGCGCGGCCCAGAAGCGTCACGCCATGACCCGCAGCGGCCAGCAATGCGCCGCAATAGCAACCGATGCTGCCCGCCCCCGCGATGACGATCTTCATGATGCACCCTCCGTTATCGGGAAGGATCGCTGGGACGGGCGAAGTAGACCAGTGTGACGTCAGGTCAGACCCGTGCCAGCCTTGGTCGCGTGCGTTCCAGTTCTTCCGAGATCGGGATGAACTCCTGATCATCTCCGGGCGGCAGGTGGAAGGCCCCGTTTGCCCAATCTGCGGTTTTCCATTCGCGGGTGGCGGTATCGATTTTTTCTTTCGAAGAAGACACGAAATTCCACCAGATATAACGATCTTCGTTCAGGGTCGCGCCGCCCAGCAGCATCAGGCGCGCGCCCAGAGGCCCGGCCTTGACCGAGAGGTGGTCACCTGGGCGGAACACCATCATGCGGCCTGCGTCAAAGCTGTCGCCCGCGATTTCGACCGAACCTTCGGTGACGTAGACACCCCGGTCCTCGTGATTGTCGGGCAACGGGAAGGACGCGCCCGGGTCGAGCTGGACGTCGAGATAGAAGGTCTCGGACAGCATGGTAACCGGGCTGGTCTCGCCATAGGCCGAGCCGAGGATCAGGCGGGCGCTGACACCGGTATCCTGAATATGCGGCAGCGCGCCCTGTTTGTGATGTTCGAATTCGGGGGCCATGTCCTCATGCGCTTCGGGCAAGGCGATCCAGGTCTGGATACCGAACAGGCTGTGTTTCTTGCCGCGCGTCTCATCGCTGGTGCGTTCGGAATGGGTCACGCCACGCCCGGCAACCATCCAGTTGACCTCGCCCGGATAGATCATCTGATGGGTGCCGAGGCTGTCGCGATGTTCGAACTCTCCCTGATACAGATACGTCACGGTGCCGAGGCCGATATGGGGGTGCGGGCGGACATCGATGCCGCCTTCGGTGATGAACTCGGCCGGGCCCATCTGGTCGAAGAAGATGAACGGGCCAACCAGTTGCCGTTTGACGGAAGGCAGCGCGCGGCGCACCTCGAACCCGCCCAGATCGCGGGCGCGCGGGATGATCAATGTCTCAAGCGCGGGGTTCTCGGACAGGCATTCGGGATTGTGGGTTGGGTTCCAGCTCATTCCTGCATCTCCCATTGGCAAGGGGTTTTGGTTCACTTATGCAGGATATAGAGCGGAAATTCAGAAAGTAATTCGCATAATCGCACATAAATCGTGCAGTTCTTCCGTTATGGACCAACCCCAGCGCCCTCATGCATCGCGTGGCCAAAGCTGCGGAAAGAAGGCGCCGTCGATCCGGTCGCCTTCGCTGTAGCCTTCCGCCGCGAACTGCGCGCGCTCACCCTTGGCCCAATCCCCGCGATAGCGGATGACGCCATCGGGCGCGGTCATCCGCAGCGTGAAACGCCGCACCGTTTCGGTCGGCGTGACCGAGGACAGCCCGCCATGCAGGGTGCGCATGTCGAAAAAGATGCAATCGCCGGGCTCCATATCCCATTGCAGCAGGTCATACGCTGCGGGGGCGGCGTTCACGTCTGGGGGCGGATGATAGGTGAGGCCCGCGACCTCGGTCGGGTCATAGCTGGGATGCCCGTCGGCAAAGCGCACTCGCATGAAGAGCTTATCCCACAGGTGCGAACCGCGGACGAAGGCGATGCCGTTTTCTTTGGTTACCGGTTCAAGCGGCAGCCACAGCACGCACATCGTGCCCTCGAAATCGAAATAGGACAGGTCCTGATGGAACGGCGGGCGCGAGGTTGATCCGGCCTCACGCAGGAACCAGTTGTCCATCACCAGATTGATCGAGGGCGCGTCGAGAAGCTGAGCAGCCAGCGGTGCGCAGGGGGAGTTGTGGACGAAATCCCTGAACTGGGGGATCTTGTTCCAGGCCCAATAATCCTCGAAATATGCGGGCGCATCGGGGTCTTTGGTGTGCCGCGTCAGGTTTTCGGTTGGATTGGCAAGGTCCGCGTCGATGCCGTTGCGCAGCTGGGTCAGCCAATGATCCGAAAATTTGGACCGCAGAACCACGGCTCCGTCGCGCTGGAATGCGGCGATCTCATCTAGTGTGATGCGATCCGTCAAGCTCATGACACC
Organism: Ruegeria sp. C2; assembly: GCF_056537765.1. Lineage (NCBI taxonomy): Bacteria > Pseudomonadati > Pseudomonadota > Alphaproteobacteria > Rhodobacterales > Roseobacteraceae > Ruegeria > Ruegeria sp. C2. The sequence continues at coordinate 1,528,547 of NZ_JBQFRZ010000001.1, forward strand.
GGCCTTTCTGATAGAATCCAAGCTGTGGTCAAGATTGCAGCGGTCGTCTGCCGCGTCAAAGTAAATCACAATTCGCAACGCAACCTCGGAATGCGCGAGAAGCGTGCTATATTTCAGGGGCAGATGAGGTCGCAAAAAGAGGGTTCCATGACCGGTTCATTACTCACGCGTCGTTCTCTGATCGCCTCGGGCGGGGCGGTTTTGGCTTCGGGGCTGATGGTTCCCGCGCAGGCCAATGGTTTGGCCCCCACCCCGTCGATGCGAGGCGGATCGAACAACTATCGTCCGGGCGCACCGATCGTGGAGCGTATCGGCGGTGGCGGGTTCTGGATGACTGGCACCGTGCGGCGGGCGGGCGACGGAGCCCCCCTGCCCGGCCAGCGTATCCAGATCTGGGCGCATACGACCGAAGGCCATGAGCGCGATCAGCGCAGCCATGGCGCGACGCTGACGGATGCCAACGGAGAATTCCGGCTGGAGATGCCACAGATCGTGCCCGCCTTTGGTCAACCGCACGGGCATCTGGCTTATGACAGCGGCGAATTCGAGACGGTGTTCCTGCGCCCGGTGATGTCGAGCGCGAAGGACAAAACGCTTGCCGCGCATTTCGTCTTGCAGCCCGCCTGATACGTGTTGAGGCGTGTATTGATCTGGGTGGCGTTGTCCGCCACCCTTCTAGTTCCAGTCATTGCAGCGGCGTTCAGCCCCTATCTGGCGTGGCGCGAGCCGATCTATATCCTCGCCGGGTTTGCGGGCATCGTCGGGATGTGCCTTCTGCTGATGCAACCTTTGCTGGCCGGACGCTGGCTGCCCGGGCTCTCACCGGTACGCAGCCGCGTGTGGCACAGGCGGTGCGGTCTGGCCCTTGTCGCCGCGATTTTAATCCATGTTGGTGGTTTGTGGGTCACGAGCCCGCCGGATGTTGTGGACGCGCTGCTGTTCGTGTCGGCCACGCCTTTTTCCGTTTGGGGTGTGATCGCGATGTGGACGGGTTTTGCTGCAGCAACGATGGGCGTTCTGCGGCTACGCCTGAACCTGCGATTTCGGCTCTGGCGTCTGGGTCATGCCGGGCTGGCGCTGGTGACCATTCTGGGCAGTGTCGTGCATGCCCTGCTGATTGAAGGCACGATGGAGATCATGACCAAGATCGCATTGTGTGTGCTAGTAGTTCTAGCGTGCGTAGCTACGCTCGCCAGATTGCGGATCTGGGATGTGACCCGGCGCGCTTAGAGGTCCCATGCGCGAGCCAAGGCCGCGTCAGACTGACAGGCGTTTGGCATAGGTCGCGCGATCAATTTCAACATCCCGCACGGTGATGCTGCCGACCGTGGGCGCAGACGCAGCCAGAACATTCAGAATAATCGCGTTCAACTCGGCGCGCGTCGCCTCATCCCGGCCCTGCAGCAACAAGAGCGTGGCGTGGATGAAGGTTTGCGGTTCGGTCCCGATGTGGAAATACCGGAACGAGGTGGCACGGATTTTAAGCGTTGGGGCATCGAATTCTTCATGCGCGGCGAGCACAGAATAGAGCTGTTCGCAGATGGCTTGAAAATCATGAGAGTTTTCGAGCCCGGCAGAGAATTCCAGGGTGACGTGTGGCATTGAATGCTCCGAGATTTAAGAGAGCCATATATGGCTCTCTCTGATTGCTGCGAGCCTCAGACGCCCAGACACCAGCGCATGACCGCCTTTTGCGCGTGCAGGCGGTTTTCAGCCTCGTCAAAGATCACCGAGTTCGGGCCATCCATGACCTCGGATGTGGCCTCTTCCTCGCGATGCGCAGGCAGGCAGTGCATGAACAGCGCATCCGGCTTGGCATGCGACATGAGGTCGGCATTGACCTGATAGGGGCGCAGCAGATTGTGGCGGCGTTCCTTGGCGGACTGGGAATCGTGCATCGAGACCCAGGTGTCGGCGACCACGAGGTCGGCCCCTTCAACCGCCTTGTAGGCATCCCGTTCGACCACAATCTTCGAGCCCTTCTGGCGGGCGAAGCCCATGAACTCCTCCTCGGGGTCGAACTGTGCCGGGCCGGTGAAGGTCAGGTCGAAACCGAACTGACCTGCGGCGTGCAGGAACGAAGCACAGACATTGTTGCCATCACCGGTCCAGACCACCTTTTTGCCTGCGATGGGGCCTCGGTGTTCCTCGAAAGTCAGGACATCGGCCATGATCTGACAGGGATGCGTGCGATCGGTCAGGCCGTTAATGACGGGCACGTCCGAGTATTCTGCCATCTCGGTCAGGATCGTTTCGTCAAAGGTCCGGATCATGATCATGTCGACATAGCGCGACAGGACGCGGGCGGTGTCGGCGATGGTTTCACCATGGCCCAGCTGCATGTCCTTGCCGGACAGCACCATGGTCTGCCCGCCCATTTGGCGCACGCCAACGTCGAAGGACACACGGGTCCGGGTTGACGGCTTTTCAAAGATCAGCGCAACCATGCGGCCTGCCAGAGGCTGCTCATCGTCCGGGGCGGCTTTGGGACGACCGAGGCGCGCCTGTTTCATCGCGCCGGCCTGATCGATCATGTTCCGCAGATCACCTGCGTCCGTTTTGTGGATATCAAGGAAGTGGTTCATTTTATTTCACTTTTCAATCAGGCGAGTTCAGGCCGAAGCCATTGCGTTTTCAACTTGCGCCGCGGCTTTTTCCAAACGGATCAGGGCCTGCGCGATGTCGTCTTCGGTCAAGGTGAGCGGTGGCAACAGGCGGATCACGTTGTCGGCGGCGGGGACGGTGATGACCTCGTTGTCATAACCGGCATTGACCACGTCGATATTGGTGGGCTTGCATTTCAGGCCCAGCATCAGACCGGAACCGCGCACCTCCTCGAATACTTCGGGGTGGTCCGCGACCAGACCTTCAAGTTTCTGGCGCAGCAGGCCCGCCTTGCGGTTGACGCCTTCAAGGAAAGCGGGTGTCGCGACCTGATCGATCACCGCGCAACCCACCGCGCAGCCCAGCGGGTTGCCGCCATAGGTGGAGCCATGGGTGCCTGCGGTCATACCACTGGCCGCCTCTTCTGTGGCCAGCACAGCGCCCAAGGGGAAGCCGCCGCCGATGCCTTTGGCGACCATCATAATGTCCGGAGTGATGGCTGCCCATTCATGCGCGAAGAGCTTGCCGGTGCGGCCCACGCCGCACTGGACCTCATCCAGGATCAGCAGAAGGCCATTGTCGTCGCAGATCTGGCGCAGGGCTTTGAGTTCTGCGTCCGGAACGGGGCGGATGCCGCCTTCGCCCTGAACCGGTTCGATCAGGATGGCTGCGGTTTTGTCAGTGATGGCGTTGGTGACACCGTCGAGGTCTCCGAAGGTCAGATGGACGAAGCCGGGCAGCAGCGGACCGAAACCTTTGGTCATTTTCTCGGACCCGGCGGCGGCGATACCAGCGGACGACCGGCCATGGAATGAGCCATCGAAGGTGATGATCTCGACCTTCTCGGGTTGGCCGTTGTCATAGAAATACTTGCGGGCCATTTTCACGGCCAGTTCGCAGGACTCGGTGCCGGAATTGGTGAAGAAGACCGTATCAGCAAAGGTGTGTTCGACCAGCTTGTCGGCCAGCGCTTGCTGCTGCGGGATGTTGTAGAGGTTCGAGACATGCCACAACGCATGCGCCTGTTCAGTCAGCGCAGCCACCAAAGCCGGATGCGCATGGCCCAGCGCGTTCACCGCAATCCCCGCGCCGAGGTCCAGAAAACGTCGGCCATCCGCCTCGGTCAGCCAGGCGCCTTCGCCCTTCACAAACGTCAGGGGCGCACGGTTATAGGTCGGCAGAACGGACGGGATCATCGGATCATCCTTTTCGAATAGGTTGAGCCCTGTGAGTGATACACTGGGGCCATGTTCGTCAACTGATTTGGTGGAGATTGCGCGCATTTGAGCAGCGCAAATGGATCAAACGGGCCGGTTACGCGGTCAGGCGTCGGCGTCGGAGGCGCAGGATATGTGCGGGTTTGATCATGGCGGGTCGTATAACGGGGTGCAATCGATCTGAAAACCCCGTTTTTACGATCGGGGCAAAAATCACTCTGAGACCGGGATTTACCGCTTGTCATTTACCCGACGCTGGCGCACGGGTGAGCCATGACCCCGATACGCCAGAACCCTGCCCTTGCGGCCCTGCTGATCCTTGCGGCGAGCGCCCTTCTCGCGGGGACTACGTTGCTGGCCAAAGCGCTGGGGACAGATACGTTGGGCCCGGCGCTGCATCCTTTGCAGATCAGTCACGGGCGGTTTCTGTTTGCCTTTCTAGTGATCGTCACAGCCGTGGGTATCCTGCGCCCGCGCTTGAGCCGCCCGCATTGGGGCCTGCATATCGGGCGAACAAGCTTTGGCTGGCTCGGGGTCACGTTGATGTTTGCTGCGGTCGCGTTCATCCCGATTGCAGATGCGACGGCGATCTCGTTCCTGAACCCGGTCTTTGCGATGATGCTGGCGATCCCGCTGCTGAAAGAAGGGGTCGGCCCCTGGCGCTGGCTGGCCGCCATCGTGGCGCTGATCGGCGCATTGGTACTGCTGCGCCCCACGCCCGCCAGCTTTCAGCCCGCTGCGTTGCTGGCGCTGACGGCGGCGGCGATCATCGGGATGGAGTTGATTTTCATCAAGAAACTTTCTGGCCGTGAAATTCCGATCCAGATTTTGCTGATCAACAATGCGATGGGGCTGACCATCGCCTCGGTCGCGGTCAGCTTCGTGTTTCAGATTCCGACGCCCCAGCAATGGGCAGCGCTGGCGGGGATTGGCGTGCTGATGGCTTGTGCGCAGGCCTGTTTCGTCAACGGAATGGCGCGGGCGGATGCTTCCTTTGTGGCCCCCATCAGCTATGCCACACTGATCTTTGCCGCCTTCTACGATTTCGTGGTGTTCAAAGTGATCCCGGATGGGGTCAGCCTGATCGGGTCAGCCATTATCCTGACCGGAGGTCTGATCCTAGTCTGGCGCGAGGCACGGCTGCGTCAGACATAGGGGGAAAGTTTTTTCGTGGCGATGTCTGCGCGCGACACCCATGTCGCAAACCCCCATGAAATCATCTTAGCCGGGCGCAATCTGATCATAGTTCATTAGAAAGATTGTCAGATGCATGAACGCCGTATCCCCGAATGGGTCCGCCATGCCCCTGCACCATCGGTCCGCGATTTCGGCATCCTGGCAGGTTTCGAGGCCATTGTCCGAGGCATCCTGATCTCGGTCTTTCCGCTGGTGATGTACCGCGCGCTGGGCGACGCGTCCTCAGTGTCGTTTGTGTATTTTCTGGTGGGGATCGTCTCTCTTGTTGCCGGACTGATGATACCGTTTGTTATCCGCTACGTCCCCCGGCGCTGGGCCTATACCGCCGGATGCGTCCTGTTCGTGGTCAGCGCCGTTCTGGCGATCGAGGGCAGCCCCGGTTCCATCGTGCTGGCGCTGGCGCTGAACACGGTGGCCACGGTCACGACCTTTGTCTGTTTCAACGCTTATGTGCTGGACTACATCAGCAAGATCGAACTTGGCCGGTGCGAGACCAGCCGCATGTTCTACAGCGCCCTTGGCTGGACCGGAGGCCCCATGATCGGCGTGCTATTGATGGAACGCTGGGCCCCTGCCCCCTTCGTCATCAGCGCAGTCGCCTCGGTCGCCATGTTGATCCTGTTCTGGAGCATGCGTTTGGGCAACGGCAAACTGATCACCAAGGCGCGCGGACCGGCAAGCAATCCGCTGGCCTATCTGCCGCGCTTTTTTTCGCAGCCGCGGCTGCTGGCTGGGTATCTGTTTGCGATGATTCGGTCCTGCGGGTGGTGGATCTATGTGGTCTACCTGCCGATCTTTGCCATTCAGAACGGGCTGGGTGAACAGCTCGGGGGCATCCTGTTGTCGAGCACGAATGCCATGTTGTTCGGCGCGCCTTTGATCCTGCGCTGGGTGCAGGGGCGGTCGCTGCGGGTGGCGGTGCGCACGGGTTTTGCCGCCTGCGGGGTCTGTTTCGTGATCGCCGCAGCGATCTCCGGCTGGCCGGTCGCTTCGGTCGTAGCGCTGGTTTTGGGATCGGTATGGCTGATCGTGCTGGATATCTGTGCAGGATTGCCATTTCTCATGGCAGTGAAACCCTCGGAACGGACCGAGATGTCAGCGATCTATTCCAGCTATCGCGACGTGTCAGGCATTCTGACGCCCGGCGTGGCCTCGCTGGTGCTGCTGATCACACCGGTCGCTGGCGTGTTCGCGGCTGGCGGCCTGGCCTTGTTCGGAGCCTGGGCCGTAGCGGCGCGGCTGCATCCACGGCTCGGGCGACCCCGCGTGGCCCTACAGCCCGGATCACTGGCCGATGCGACCTAAGCCTTGAGACGGTAACCCGTTCGCAGCATCTGCCATGTCGCTGCTCCGACCAATAGCGTTGCTGCGCCACAGACCGCCATGCCCAACCAAGGAGAGCTGTCGGATACTCCGATCATGCCATAGCGCAGCCCGTCGATCAGATAGAACACCGGGTTCATGTGGCTCAGGCGGTTCAGGACCGGCGGAAGTGCTTCAACCGAATAAAAGGTACCAGACAGGAAGGCCAACGGCGTAACAATGAAGTTGGTGATCGCTGCCATCTGGTCGAACTTGTTGGCAAATATCCCGGCAAACAGGCCCAGCGCGCCCATGAAGGCCCCGCCGAGGATGACGAAGATCAGCGTGATCATCAGGTTCTGGGGCACGATCGACAGAAAGATCAGAAACGCAGCGGCCACGACAAATGCAATCAGGACACCTCGGGCAATACCGCCGGCCAGATACCCCAACAGGATTTCCAAAGGCGACAGGGGCGGCATCAGTGTGTCGACAATATTTCCCTGCACCTTGGCAATCACCATCGACGACGAGGTGTTGGCGAATGCATTCTGGATCACCGTCATCATCATGATGCCCGGCGCCAGAAAGATCAGGAACGGAACGCCCATCACGTCGGGCCGGCTTGGACCAATGGCAATGGTGAAGATCAGCAGGAACAATCCCGCCGTCACCAGAGGGGCCAACAGAGTCTGCGTCCACACGGCCAGAAAGCGCAGTGTTTCGCGCCGCGCCAGCGTATAGAGGCCCATCCAGTTTACCGTACCAAAGCGGCGTGTGTCCTGATCCATGAGATTCTGCATGATCTGCCCCATACCTGATTCGAAGACCGCTTGTAACTCGGCCCGCAGTGATTAAAATAGGGGGCTGAGACGAATTCCCAAGGCGGCCCGAATCCGGGGCCGCTTTCCGCTTTTGAAAGGCAAATGATGTCCTGGACTGACGAGCGTGTAGAGCTGCTGAAAAAGATGTGGGGCGAGGGCCAGTCGGCCAGCCAGATCGCCAAGGAACTGGGCGGCGTGACCCGCAACGCGGTGATCGGCAAGGTCCACCGTCTGGGCCTGTCAAACCGCGCCACCGGTGCCAGCCCGGCCAAGGCCGAAGCTAAGGAGAAACCGGCACCCGCACCCAAGGCCGAGGCCAAGCCCAAACCAGCACCCAAGACCGAACCGGCCCGTCCGGCCCCTGCCACGGAAGCAAAACCGGCCACTCCGGCCCGCCGTCAGATCATCCCTGCCGGTCAGCCTTTGCCGCCGCAACCTTCGGCCAACGAGATCAGCCCCGAGGCGCTGGCCAAGGTCAACGAGGTCGAGAAGAAGGCCAAGAAGCTGACGCTGATGGAGTTGACCGAGAAGACCTGCAAATGGCCCGTGGGCGACCCCGCGACCGAGGATTTCTGGTTCTGCGGCCTGCCGGTTGAGGCAGGCAAGCCCTATTGCGAGGCGCATGTGGGCGTGGCGTTCCAGCCCATGAGCTCTCGCCGCGACCGGCGGCGGTAAATCTGCAACTTTGCAAGCTGTGCGAAGCGCAGGCTGCATTATGTCAGTCTGCGTGATATCTGCTGTCGGAGTATTCCGAAAGCAGATGCAACCCGTTCTGGGCATGCCGCACCGCCAGTCTTTTCTGGCGCGCATTGTCCGGCACCAGATACTTGGTTGTTGCCATCGCGTTGATCGACAACTCGGGAAACAGCGCGTGTAGTTCTTCAACCGTCTCAGGGGGCATTGATTTCAGTGCCTCCTCAGCAATCAGCAAGCTCTCGGTCGGGGCACCTTCGGCGAATATCACTTCGTGTGTCGCAAGAACCAGATGAACGTATGTGATGCCGTCAACCGTATCATCAACATAGATGCCCGGCAGCCCGGCAAGCCGTATGGCGGCAACCAGAGCTTCGGGGCGGCCAAACATACGCTTCACAATGGCAGAGGACACCAGCATGCGGTGTTGGCGCGAGACAAGCAGATCCCGGCGGGGCAGGCCCTGGCCCAATGCACCTGCGCATATTCGCACTGGATAGAGCTTCGGGTTACGGCGCAGTTCGCGTGAGCTAACCGAGCGGCACATGATTTTCAGAAGCGGTTGCGCGCCACCTCGTGCCAAACGGATCGGTTGGCCGGGTTCAAGATCCTCAACCGGAACCGGCCCTGCATCAGTGGCGACCGATGTACCTGCGGTCAGGCAAGGGATGCTTCCCGGAGTGGGATCGGTATTAACCGAATAGGTTCCGCCGTTGTCTGTGGAAATCAGAGAATCGCCCGCTCCGGCCTGACCGATGACAGTCGATTGCATGCCGCCGGCGGGTCCGGCCGTTGCGGTAATCGGCCCCGGGCTTGGCGGATCGCTGAAAGAGTTGAACTGGTAAACCGTCGACCCCTCGGAAAGCGAGATGCCATTGGTTTTCCCAAGTCCGGTAAATGTACCGGAACTGGTCGTATCGATGACGTAAATATCGCGCCCCGCCACCGTTGTCGGCGTAATACCAGCCAGTGTGTTGGTGGATCGAATCTCACCACTGCTCTGGTAGATGGTCACGACCAGGCCGGACACATCGGTGCCTGCGTCGACTGCGATCTCGATGAAATCGAGAGTCGGTCCGCCCAGGTATTTCAATTCTGAAAAATATGGATCCGGCATGGGGTCGTGTGTCTTTCAATCGCACCGAAATGTCTACCCGGCACCAACGTGAACAGCATATATATAAAACACGTAAATCGATAAGATACAGCGTTGCCTACTGCGCCGGATGCGACGGTAAATCTGGCATCGGCACCCAACCGGGCAACTCATCCGGTGAGACTGAAACATGCAGTTTCTCTGACCGGTCCTTGCCCACCTTGCGATGCTTGCGCAGCAGGAAAATCTTGCCCCAGCCGCGCCATGTGCCGACCGAGGGCGCATGGGTATCGGTCGGATATCGGTCGCGCCAGCCTTCGGGCAGGGGCAACCCGTGCAGCTCGGCCTTGTCCAGCATCCAGATCAGGGAAATGTTGCTGAGCGGTCGTGCCTCTTCGAACCCGTTCAACTGACCGCCGACATCGCCGTGGGTACCACGGAACCAGACCTGCTCGATATGTCCTTTGAAATCAGGGGTGCATTTCCACAAGACCGGCTCGAACACCTCGCGGGTCTCGTCCAGCGCCATGGCGTGATAGCCGTGGCGGGTGGCCGGGCCAAGCTGATGGTTGTGGAAAGCGTGGCGTTCCTCGGCCCAGCGCCAGAGCAGCGGCAGGCGCAGACCCAGCGCCTTGACCGTATCCCAGACACCGACCATCTCGATGGCGACATCCTCGTGACAGAAGGCTTGCCGGAATTCAGCCGCCGCCTTGCCGTTGGCGGTGCATTCGTAATGTCGGTAGGCCTGCTTGATATTGCGAACCGTGGCGTGTTCGGCCTTGAGCAGCCCGATCGCGTCAATCACGCCCGCAAGGCTGCGCACCCCGTAAGCGCCGCGTGAGTAGCCGATGAAAAAGATCTTGTCGCCGGGTTTGTAGCGCGAGGCGAGATAGCCATAGGCGCGGCGGATCTGGCGGTTGATGCCGCGCCCCATCATCACGTCCAGCGAGGATTTCCAGCTTTCCCATTGCACGCCGGATTCGTAGAACACCGAGACCTTGCTGCCCATCTCGCAACACAGGCGCAGGGTCTGGCCTGCATGGGTTTCGCGGCCCGGCTCCAGCGTCGACATGGTGCCGTCCAGAATGATGACATGGCTGATCGGTTCGCGGTGGCGCGTCTCGGCCGAGTGCTCGGACCGCAGAGGCCGTCCGAGCCATCCCAGTACCTTTCTACTCAGCCGCGACAGAACCATGCGTCAGCAATTCCCATACTCTGTGAGGTGTGAAAGGCATATCTGCCTGCCGCACCCCGTGATCCCAGAGCGCATCCTGAACCGCGTTTGCCACTGCGGCCAGCGCGCCCACCGTGCCGGCCTCGCCACATCCTTTTATCCCCATCGGGTTGGACGTTGACGGAACCGGCGCCGAGGTAAACTTAATCATGGGTATCTCAGCCGCGCGCGGCAAGGCGTAATCCATCAACGAAGCCGTGAGCAGTTGCCCATGTGCATCGTGAACGACATGCTCGGTCAGCGCCTGGCCGATGCCCTGACCCACCCCGCCATGCACCTGCCCTTCGGCAAGCATCGGATTGATAAGATTGCCGAAATCATCGACGACGGTATACCGATCAACCCATGTCTCGCCCGTGTAAGAATCGATAACGATTTCGGCAACATGTGCGCCATTGGGATAGCTGCGGGCATCCAGATTGGCGCGGGCCTCGTGCTTCAGCAGATCCATGCGCCCGTCTGCACGCGCCATCTCGGCCGCTTCGGTCAGGGTTGGGGTCAGGTTCGAGCCGGGTGCCCGGAATGTTTCATGATCAAAATGCACGTCGTCTTCCTCGACCCCCATCTTATCCGCGAGATAAGGCGTGAATGCGGCGATCATTATGTCGATGGTGGCCAGCGTCGCCGTGCTTTGCACCGTGACCGAGCGCGACCCGCCCGTGCCGCCACCATGGGCGAGCCTGTCCGTGTCGCCCTGAACGACGGTGATCCGGTCCATCGGAATCCCGGTCTGATCTGACAGGAAATGGGCATAGACAGTCTCGTGCCCCTGCCCGTTCGATTGGGTGCCGACGTATAGGTTCACCGCGCCATCCTCGCAAAACTCGACCTTCGAGTTCTCGGAAGGGTCACCCAAAATACTTTCGATATAGTAACAGAGGCCCTGTCCGCGGATCAGGCCCCGTTCGGCATCCGCCGCCTTGCGGGTTGCAAACCCGCTGGTCTGGCTGGCCGCGCGGCTGAGGACCATGTCGAAATCGCCGACGTCATAGGTTTCACCGGTGGCCGAGGTATAAGGGAAATCGGCGGGACGAATGAAGTTCTTGCGCCGCAGCTCCCACGGATCGACGCCCAGCTCGCGCGCTGCGCGGTCCATGACCCGTTCCAGCACATAGATCGCCTCGGGCCGTCCGGCGCCGCGATAAGCGTCGACCTGCGTGGTGTTGGTATAGAACCCTTCGACCCGCAGATAGGTGGTTTGCACGTCATAAACGCCCATCAGCACCTTGCTGAACAGGCTGGTCTGGATGGCCTGCCCGAAATGGCTGTTATAGGCACCCAGATTGACCTTGCTGTGCACGCGATAGGCGGTGATCCGGTGATTGGCGTCAAAGGCCAGTTCACCCAGCGAGGTCAGGTCGCGGCCATGGTGATCGGACAGCATCGCCTCGGACCGGTCCGATATCCAGTGGACCGGCTGACCCAATTTCTTGGCGGCAACGGCGGTGCAGAAATATTCAGGGTAAGGCATCACCTTCATACCGAAGCCGCCCCCCACATCCGGGGTGGTGACGCGGACATCTTCCGCTTCCAGCTTCAGCTTTTGCGCCAGTTGCGCCCGCATCGCCCAGACACCCTGCCCGCCATAGGAAAAATGCAGGCGCCCATCCTCCCAGTTGGCCTGACATCCGCGCGGCTCAAGTGAGGTGATGATGACCCGGTTGTCTTCTACGTTCAGCGAGACGATGTGAGCGGCAGAGGCAAAGGCGGCCTCGGTTGCGGCCTCATCGCCCAGGCCCCAGTCAAAGGCGCGGTTGTCGGGGGCCTCGGGGTGTAGTGTTTCGCCGCCCGCGCCGACGTCCATCTTTACGGGCAGGTCTTCGGTTTCCATCCAGATCAACTCAGCCGCGTCGCGTGCCTGCAGCAGCGTATCGGCCACCACTACTGCCACCGGCTCACCCACGAAGCGGACGCATTTGTTGGCCAGCATGTGCCGTTCCGGGGCCGCCGCCTGCGTCCCGTCGCGGTTGGGCACAGTGGCCCCGTTCATCACGGTGTCGATGCCTGTCGCCTGCAAATCCTCCAGCGCCATCACCAACCGCACGCCCTCTGCCGCACGCGCAGCGTCCAGATCCAGCGCCGTGATCTGGCCATGCGCCACCGGGCTGCGGAAAAAGGCCACATGCAGCGCGTTTTCGGGTACCGCGTCATCCATGTATTGGCCGTTCCCGGTCAAAAACCGCAGGTCCTCGGTCCGTTTGACGGGCTGGCTTTTGCCGAACTTTTCCATGGAGCGATCCTTTGGGCTGCGTCAGAGGCGACATTAGGCTGAACGGGTTCGTTGTCCAGAGCGCGCAGACCCTTCCCCTTCCCGCACGCATTCGTTATTGCAGGCGCTGACCCGAGATTGATGACGCAGGACGCACCCCATGGCGATGGAAAAGACATTCAACGCGGCCGAGGCCGAGGCCCGCATTTATCAGGCCTGGGAACAGGCCGGAGCCTTCAAGGCAGGCGCGAACAAATCGCGCGATGAAAGCTTTACCATCATGATCCCACCGCCCAACGTGACGGGCGCGCTGCATGTGGGCCACGCGTTCAACAACACGCTGCAGGACATCCTGATCCGCTGGCACCGGATGCGCGGTTTCGACACGCTGTGGCAGCCCGGTCAGGACCACGCCGGTATCGCCACACAGATGCAGGTGGAAAAGATGCTGGCCGCCACCCAGCAGCCGGGACGTCGTGAGCTGGGGCGCGAGGCGTTTCTGGACAAGGTCTGGGAGTGGAAAGGCGAATACGGCGGCACGATCATCGAACAGCTGAAGCGTCTGGGGTCGTCCTGCGACTGGTCGCGCAACGCGTTCACCATGGCGGGCGCGCCCCGTGATCCGCGCACCGGGCATGAGAACTCGGCCAATTTCCACGACGCGGTGATCAAGGTCTTCGTCGACATGTACGAAAAAGGCCTGATCTATCGCGGCAAGCGGCTGGTCAACTGGGACCCGCATTTCGAGACCGCGATCTCGGACCTTGAGGTCGAGAATATCGAGGTCGCCGGTCATATGTGGCACTTCAAGTACCCGCTGGCCGGTGGCGAGACATATGAGTATTTGGAAAAAGATGAAGATGGAAATGTGATCTTCCGCGAAGAGCGCGATTATATCTCGATCGCCACGACGCGCCCCGAGACCATGCTGGGCGACGGCGCGGTTGCGGTTCATCCGTCGGATGAACGGTATGCGCCAATCGTCGGGAAACTTTGCGAAATCCCGGTTGGCCCGAAAGAACATCGCCGCCAGATTCCGATCATCACCGATGAGTATCCCGACCCTGATTTCGGCTCGGGCGCGGTGAAGATCACCGGGGCGCACGACTTCAACGACAACATGGTCGCCAAGCGCGGCGGTATTCCGATGTATCGCCTGATGGACACCAAAGGCGCGATGCGGGCCGATGGCGCGCCTTACGCCGAAGAAGCGGGCAAGGCGCAGGAATATGCACGTGGGCGCGCGTTCACCGAGAACGAGATCGACGCGATCAACCTGATCCCTGACCACCTGCGCGGGCTCGACCGGTTCGAGGCGCGTGCGAAGGTCGTCGAGGAGATCACCGCCGACGGTTTGGCCGTTATGACCCGCGCGGATGATCCCCGTCTGGGATCAACCGCGTTGAAGCCCGACCACGAAGGGGCCGACAAGCTGGTCCCGCTGGTCGAAAGCAAACCGATCATGCAGCCCTTCGGCGACCGCTCGAAAGTTGTTATCGAACCGATGTTCACCGATCAGTGGTTCGTCGACGCCGAAAAGGTCGTCGGCCCCGCGCTGGACGCGGTCAAGGACGGCACGGTCAAGATCATCCCCGAGTCGGGCGAGAAGACCTATTACCACTGGCTGGAAAACATCGAGCCCTGGTGCATCTCGCGCCAGCTGTGGTGGGGACATCAGATACCGGTTTGGTATGGTCTCGATCTATCGGCTGAGAACTTTAAGGACGATGAAAACGACGGCGACCTTGATTTGGTCGAATTGGGCCGTTTGCTGAACGAAGGCGGCATGCTGCACCGTGGCAATGTCATGGAATGCGCTGCGAGCCTTAAAGCCGTTACCGAGAAATTCCTCGACGACAATGCAAACATTCCCAGCCCGCTGAGCCATGCGACGGTTGTCGAAGTTGCCGACAAACAGGAAGCGATCCATCAGTTCGCTGAAAGCCTTGCTCAATACGCGGTCGAACAAGACCCGACCAGGCTGGTCTACCCGGTTTGGCGCGATCCCGATGTCCTCGACACATGGTTCTCCTCCGGCCTCTGGCCCATCGGCACGCTGGGCTGGCCGGAACAGACAGAAGAACTGGAGCGCTACTTCCCCACGGACGTTCTGGTCACCGGTTTCGACATCCTGTTCTTCTGGGTCGCCCGGATGATGATGATGCAGCTGGCCGTGGTCGACCAGATCCCGTTCCACACTGTTTACCTGCACCAGCTCGTCCGCGACGAGAAGGGCAAGAAGATGTCCAAGACCACCGGCAACGTCATCGACCCGTTGGAGATCGTGGACGAATTCGGCGCCGATGCGCTGCGGTTCACCAACGCCTCGATGGCGGCCATCGGCGGGGTGCTGAAACTATCCCGCGAGCGCATCACCGGTTACCGCAACTTTGGCACCAAGCTATGGAACGCCGTCCGCTTTGCCGAGATGAACGAGGTCTTCACCGACGCCGTGCCGTTACTGGACGTGGCCGACCTGAAGCCCAAAGCGGCTGTAAACCGCTGGATCATCGGCGAAACCGCGCGCGTGCGGGAAGAGGTCGACGCGGCGCTGGAAAGCTATCGCTTCAACGATGCGGCCAACGGGCTTTATGCCTTTGTCTGGGGCAAGGTCTGCGACTGGTATGTGGAGCTATCCAAGCCGCTGCTGCAAGGCGACGACGCAGAAGCGCAGGCCGAAACCCGCGCCACCATGCGTTGGGTTCTGGATCAGTGCATGGTCCTGCTGCACCCGATCATGCCCTTCATCACCGAAGAGCTGTGGGGCCTGACCGGCAACCGCGCAATAATGGTCGTGCACGCTGATTGGCCGACCTATGCCGCCACAGATCTGATCGACGCGGATGCGGATCGTGAAATGAACTGGGTGATCTCGGTGATCGAAAACACCCGCTCGGCGCGCGCGCAGATGCGGGTTCCGGCGGGGCTCTACGTGCCGATGCTGGTGACCGAGATCGATGCGAACGGCCAGGCCGCTTGGGACCGAAACGAGGCGCTGATCAAGCGTCTGGCGCGGATCGACAGCCTGACCAAGGCGGATGAACTGCCCAAGGGCACGATCTCAATCGCCGCCCCCGGTGCCTCCTTTGGTCTGCCGCTGGCGGACATCATCGACATTGGTGCGGAAAAGGAACGGCTGGAAAAAGCCAAGGGCAAGCTGGCCAAGGAACTCGGTGGTTTGCGCGGTCGCTTGAACAATCCGAAATTCGTGGCATCGGCCCCGGCCGAAGTGGTTGAAGAAGCCAAAGCCAACCTTGCCGCCCGCGAAGAGGAAGAGGCCAAGTTGAACGAGGCGCTCGCCCGTCTGGCTGAGATCGCCTGACCTTCATCTTTCACAAATATTCAAATCCAAACCCCTCCGCCAAACCTGACGGAGGGGTTTTTCTTTAACCTCAAAGCTTTCCCTCTTGTTCGCGCCCACCCGCGCTTGGTAGCACTTCGGCAACACAATCCTCCGAGGCCCCGATGGCGCGACCTTTCCCTCCGATGCAGACCGTCTCAACCGGGTTGGTTGTGGCCATTGTCGGGTTCTTCAGTTCGTTCCCCATCGTCCTGCAAGGGCTGGGCGCCATGGGGGCTTCGCCTGCGCAAGCGGCGTCGGGGTTGATGAGCGCGGCGATTGCCATGGGGCTTGCGGCCATCATCCTCAGCCTGCGGTATAAAATGCCAATCAGCGTCGCGTGGTCCACGCCGGGGGCCGCATTGCTGGCGGTGTCTGCCGCCCCGGCCGAGGGGTTTTCGGGCGCGACCGGAGCGTTCCTGTGCGCCGGAGCTCTGACCGTGCTGGCGGGGCTGTGGAAGCCCCTTGGGCGGCTGGCTGCAGCTATCCCAACATCGCTGGCGCAGGCGATGCTGGCTGGAGTGTTGTTGCCGCTCTGCCTTGTGCCCTTCAAAGCGGCGGTTGAAATTCCATGGCAGGCGCTGCCGGTGATCCTGACATGGTTCATCGCGGGTCGCTTCAACCGGTTGTTCGCGGTCCCGGCAGCCGTGGTCGCCGCGGCCGTCGTGGTGTCTCTGAACGCCGGAGATACGCAACTGATGCCGGACCGACTGATCGCGGCTCCGATCTGGACCACGCCGTCCTTCTCAGCCGCGTCCGCCATCGGCATCGGCGTTCCGCTGTTCATCGTCACCATGGCAACGCAGAATATCCCCGGCGTCGCAGTGATGCGCAGCTTTGGCTTTGCCCCCGTTCCCGGCAAGCTGTTTTCATCCGTCGGTGGCGCGAGCCTGCTTTCGGCCCCGTTCGGCGCCCCCGCGACCTGTCTGGCCGCCATCACGGCCGCGATGTGTTCCAACGAGGACAGCCATCCCGACCCTGCGCAGCGATACTGGTCTGCGATCATGGGCGGTGTGTTCTACTGCCTGTTTGGTGTCTTTGCCGTGGCGATCACCAGCTTTGCCGCCCATGCTGATCCGATGTTGATGGGCACTCTGGCCGGGGTTGCACTGATCGGCGTAATGGCCAATTCGATGCATGCCGCGCTGGATGTGCCTGCTGAGCGTGAAGCCGCCATTCTGACGCTGGCCATCACCGCGTCCGGCATCACGGTCTTTGGGCTGGGTGCTGCGGTCTGGGGGCTTCTGGCCGGTGGCATCGCGCATCTTGTGACAAGCAGAATGCTTTGATCCCTTTCGCCTTGTCGCCGTAATCGGTATGATGCGCACATGTTCGGGTCGCTTGGAAAACTGGTGGAACGCCAGATCAAAAAGGCGCAGGCCGAGGGCCAGTTACAGGGTCTTGAAGGCGAAGGTGAGCCCCTGCCCGACCGCTCATCCGAAGCTCAGGGCGATCCCGCTATTACAGCGGGTCATCGGATCATGGCGCAGGCCGGGGTGTTGCCCGAGGAGTTCAACATCAAGAAAGAGCTGGACGCGGCACGGCAGGACTATGCAACGCTGACCGACCCCGCGGACAGGAAAGCCGCCATGGCCCGCATCGCCGAGCTGGAGATGCGGTACAATATGGCCCGCGACGCGCGGCGCAGTTTTATGCGCTAAGAATGTTAAACAAAGGCCCGGCTAGAAATAGAAATCGAATTTTTCGATGGGTCTTTGGCGTTCGCAAATTCATACCCATCTGCCTGATGAATTGGCCCGAACTCCAATCCATTCAGACGCGCGCGTGCGCAAAAAGCCGGCACATCCACGACGTCAAAGACGAGTTTGACCGCAACCTGACCTTCTCGCGCGGCCTTGCCAGCCGGGTGCAGCAAAAGATGCGCCCCGCCTGTTTCTGGCACAAGCTCGACTATCTGGTCGCCTGCTTTTCTTTTGGCGGTAAATCCAAAATGAGTTTCGTAGAACCACACCATCTCATCCATGCGCTTTGAATAGAGGATGATACGTGTGATCTCAGCAGGCATTATTTGAACTCGGGCTTGCGGCCCTGCATCTGGGCCGTGATGACCTCGATCTGATCCGGCTTTCCGATAAGTTCCACCTGTTCGGCGGATTCCTCGATCAGAACCTCGGCGCGGGATTTGCTTTCGGCTACTTCGATCAGGCGCTTGGCCGCGCGGATGGCCGAGGGGCTTTTACCAGCAATATCCTCGGCCAGAGCAAGCGCTTCGGTCAGAGGGTCGTCGGAGAGTTTCGTCACCAGTCCCCAATCCGCCGCCCGTGGCGCGCCGATAGGACGGGCAGTGTAAGTCAGCAGACGCAACACGTCTGAACGCACAAGCTGGGGCAGCAGAACCATGCCCCCCATGTCGGGGATGATACCCCATTTCATCTCCATCACTGCCAGCTTGGCCTCGGGATGCGCAATGCGGATATCTGCGCCCAGCGCGATCTGAAGACCTCCGCCATAGGCGACGCCCTGAATGGCACAGATCACCGGGACCGGAACGCGCCGCCAGGTCAGGGCGAGCTCCTGCATCTCGTTGGCGTCCTCGTGGCTGCGGGTCATCAGCCATTCGGTCGGGTCGGTGTGGGCCATGCTGGCAAAGCTGGCCATGTCGAGCCCGGCGCAGAAGCTTTTGCCCTCGCCTGACAGCACCACGGCGCGGATATCTGCGGCGGCGACCTCTTGCCCCGCCGACAGGATCGCCTTGATCATCGCATCATCCAGCGCGTTCATCTTGTCGCCGCGGGTCAGCGTGACATGGGCGATGTGGTCTTTGTATTCGACGGATACGCGGGACATGGGACCTCCGGGGTGTTCTTTGTTGCGGCAACCATGCCAGCTCGGGACGGTCGGCGCCACTGCAACGTCAGGGCAGATCGGAGAGTGGCATCCGGCCAAACCACGGAGAATCCAGCGTCATCACATAGAACTGGTCGTCGACAACTTGCCCGCTGGTGGTAATGCCCAACCGTCCGTCCGGGTCCTGCAGCGTCCGCAGGATGGTTCCGTCGCCGTCGAACTGCACCAACATACCGCGGTGAATCGGCGCAGGGCGCACCATCGGGCCCAGCCGCCAGATCACCTTGCGCAGGAAGGGATAAGGCATCAGCGCCTCGGATGGCACGCGCGGGCTGGCGAAGGCCATCCAATAGGTGCCATCGCCCTGCGCTTTGATGTTGTCGGGATAGCCCGGCAGGTTATCGAGTAAAACCTCCTGCGTTCCGACCTTCGGGCCGGAGAGCCAGAGTTTGTGTACCCGCGCCCGTCCCGTTTCGGCGATCAGCAGGAAATCTTCGTCCGGCGAAAGGGCGATACCGTTGGTATAAACAAATCCCTCGGCGATCTTCTCGACGCTGCCGTCGGGAGAATATCGCGCGACGTAGCCGGTCGGAGATTGCTCCCAAATGGTCATGACCGAGGTGGGTTTGGTGCCGCCCATCGTTTCAGGATCGAAGCGGTCCGAAGAGTTCGAAAAATAAACCATGCCATCCTGCGCCACATCGAGGTTGTTGGCATAAATCATGGGCGCTCCGTCGATCTCGGAGGCCAGCGTCTCCAGCGTTCCTGGTCCGGACCAGCGCATCAGACCGCGAAAGCTGTCAGCAATGTAGAGCGCACCATCCGGTCCTGCACGCAGACCCAGAGGGCGACCGTCGAGTTGATCGACCTGGGTCGGCTGATCCCCGTCGATGCGATAAAGAGCGCCAGACAGGCTGGTGGTGTAGACCGCACCACCGGGCAGGATCGCAATATCTTCGGGGCCGATCTCTCCGTCCGGGAGGGAGATCAGCTGCGCTTTGTCGAGATGGGTGTTCTCAGCAAAATCACCAGTGAAACCGGGCGGCTTGGGCATCTCATGCGCGACGGGATCAACAGGGACCGGCCAGAACGACAGATAAGCAAGACCGATCAGGACAAGCCCCAGTAGAAAACGCATGCCACCTCCGAACCATGGTTGCGGACACCCTGACGGTGATTGCGACAGGGTGCAAGGCTTGCCCCTCTGCAGAGGTTGCGCTTATCTGCGGCCATGACTGGTCCTCGTTATACCCCGCTTGCGCAATCCCTGCCCGCTACCGTGCCTTTTGTCGGCCCCGAAACGCAGGAGCGCCAGCGTGGCGCGCCTTTCGTTGCCCGGATCGGCGCGAATGAGAGCGTGTTTGGCCCCTCACCTCGTGCCATTGAGGCGATGCAACGGGCGGCGGGAGAGGTCTGGATGTATGGCGATCCCGAGAACTTTGACCTACGCCATGCACTGGCGGCGCATCATGGCGTCACGCCCGAGAATATCGTGGTTGGGGAAGGTATTGATGGGTTGCTGGGCTATCTGGTGCGGCTGCTGGTCGGGTCGGGCGATACAGTCGTGACCTCGGACGGGGCTTATCCCACATTCAACTATCACGTGGCGGGGTTCGGAGGGATTTTGCACACGGTTCCCTATCGCGACGATCACGAGGACCCGGCGGCCTTGTTCGCCAAAGCGGCAGAGATGGGCGCAAAGCTGGTTTATCTGGCCAACCCGGATAACCCGATGGGAACCTGGCATTCAGGGGCGGCTATCGTTGCCGCGATGGAGGCGCTGCCCGACGGCTGCTTGCTGGTCCTTGACGAGGCTTATGTGGAATGCGCGCCCGAAGGCACCGCCGCGCCCGTTGCTGCAGACGATCCGCGTGTGATCCGGATGCGGACCTTTTCCAAAGTCTATGGCATGGCCGGGGCGCGGGTGGGTTACGCCATCGGTGCGCCGGAGTTGATTGCGGGCTTTAACAAAGTGCGCAATCACTTTGGCATGAATCGCGCCGCGCAGGCCGGAGCATTGGCGGCATTGGAAGATGGCGATTGGCTAGTGCAAGTTCAGACGCAGATTGCCGAAGCGCGCGACCGGATCGGACAAATTGCGCGAGAGAACGGGCTGGAGCCTATAAGTTCTGCCACGAATTTCGTGGCGATCGATTGCGGGCGCGATGGGGTGTTTGCCAAGGCTGTTCTGGACTCGCTGGTCGAACAGCGTGTGTTCGTGCGGATGCCGTTCGCGGCACCTCAGAACCGGTGTATTCGGGTGAGTTGCGGGGGGGAGACTGAGATGTCGGCCTTTGAAGCTGCTTTGCCTGTGGCTTTGGCGAAGGCCCGGGCCGTGTAGGGGGGCTGTCTGCCCCCCATCGCGCCATGGCGCGATCCCCCCGAAGATATTTGTGGCCAGATGAAGAGGCGGATCAGCTCTGGTTAGCGAGTGCTGCTGCGGCGGCTTCGAGGGCGCCTTTGCTGCGGGGGATATCGAGCGCGGCCATGGCGGTTTCGATGCCACCAAGCATGGCCATGATCATTTGCGCGTTTACATGGCCCATATGGCCGAGCCGGAAACAGCCGTCCCAATCCTCCATCCCAAGACCGATGCCCAGAGTCAGGCCGAGCTGGTTTTCAGTGTAGTTCCGCAGCGGCGTACCACGTCCTTCGGTCAGGCGCAGGGCGGTGACCGCGTGGCTGCGATGCGCTGGGTCGGTGACATTGAATTGAAGCGCTCCGCCTTGCGTCCAGATCTCGCAAGCGGCCCAGATGGCTTTGGCAAGGTGTTCGTGGCGGGCCCAGACATGTTCCAAGCCTTCGCCATGGATCAGATCGAGTGCTGCGCGTAGACCATAGAGGTGGTGAGTTGGCGCGGTGCCGTTGAAATACTGGTAGAACAGATCGGGATTGGCGCGGGGCTGCCAGTCCCAGTATTGCGAGACGCGGGGCATGGAGGCCCGTTTGGCCTGTGCTTTGTCGTTGAAAAAGACAAAGCCGGTACCTGCCGGGGTCATCAGCCCCTTTTGGCAGGCGGTGACCGTGACATCGACGCCCCAGGCATCCATCTCGAACCGGTCGCAACCCATCGAGGCGATGCAATCCGCCATCAGCAAAGCGGGGTGATCAAGATCGTCGAGCAAGGCGCGCAGAGCCGGGATATTGTTCCGGATCGACGTGGACGTGTCGACATGAACCGCGAGCACCGCTTTGATTTTGTGGCTGGTATCAGCACGCAGAGCTTCGGCGATACGGTCGATATCCCAGGGTGAGGACATGCCAAAATCGATCAGCTCGATCTTTGCACCGATCCCCTCGGCCATCTCTGCCCAGCCATGGGTGAAGCGGCCCGAGGCCGGGGCGAGCACGGTTTCGCCCAGGGCGAGCACGTTCGAAAGCGCGGCCTCCCACGTGCCGTGGCCGTTGGCGATGTAGATGGCGACGTTATGTTGAGTCCCGGCCACACGCTTCAGATCGCGGGTGAGCGCGGGCATCATCTCGATCAGTTCGCCGTCATAGATATTGGGCGACGGGCGGTGCATGGCTTGCAGCACCGCGTCGGGCATGACCGAAGGGCCGGGAATGGCCAGATACTCGCGCCCATGCGCGAGGGAGAGCTGGTTTGTCATGAGGGCAACCTGTTTGAATTGAGGCCTACCCTAGCGTTTCGCCCTGTGGCGTCAATCCGTCAGGCTTGCCGCCTCGCGCGCAAGTGTTTCGATCCCGGCCCAATCGCCGTTTTGAACCATCTGTTTGGGCGCAACCCAGCTGCCGCCTGCGCAGACAACATTCGACAGAGACAGGTAATCGAGGGCGTTTGAGGGCGACACGCCACCTGTGGGACAGAAGGCGATCTGCGGCAGGGGTGCGCCGATGGCTTTCAGGGCGGGTGCCCCGCCGGAGGCTTCGGCGGGGAAGAATTTCAGCATGTCATAGCCCTTTTCCAGTAGAGCCATGGCTTCACTTGCGGTGGCCGCACCGGGGAGAAGAGGCAAGCCTTCGGCTTCGCAGGCGGCGATCAGGGCATCAGTTGCACCGGGGGAAACGCCGAATTGTGCACCGGCCTCTTTGGCGGCGCGGACGTCCTCGGGGGTGATCAGCGTGCCTGCACCAACAACGCCGCCAGGGACGTCGGCCATAGCACGGATCGCGTCGAGCGCGGCGGGGGTGCGCAAAGTGACTTCAAGCGCGGGAAGGCCTCCGGCGACCAGAGCTTCGGCCAGCGGGCGGGCGTGGGCGGCGTCATCCACGACCAGAACCGGGACGATCGGGGCCAGCGCGCAGATCTCGCGGGTGCGTTGAGTTTTGGACATGGGTTCAAACTCCGAAAATGCTGGCGCCGGTGTCGGCTGAGCCGACATTCTGACGGAAGGCGCTGAAGAGGTCACGGCCAACGCCGTGTTGGTTTGCGGTGAGATCTGCAGTGGCCGGGGTGCGGTCGAGAACGCCGGGGGTGAGGATTTCAAGCTCGCCTTTGACGGCATCGACGCGCAGGAGATCTCCATCCTGCAGATAGGCGATGGCCCCGCCGTCCAGCGCCTCGGGGCAGACATGGATGGCGGCGGGCACCTTGCCAGATGCGCCGGACATACGACCATCGGTGACCAGCGCGACCTTTTGGCCCCGGCCCTGCAGGATCGACAGGATTGGTGTCAGGGAATGTAATTCGGGCATGCCATTGGCCTTGGGGCCTTGGAAGCGAACGACGACGATGACGTCATCGGTGAACTCTCCGGCTTTGAAGGCAGCCTTCACGGCGTTCTGATCATGGAACACACGCACGGGTGCTTCGACCACTTGGTGTTCTGGCGCCACGGCCGAGACCTTCATGACGCCGGTGCCCAGATTACCGGTCAAGCGCGAGAGGCCGCCCGTGGGTTGGAACGGATCGTTGGCGGGACGGACGATCTTTTCGTTCAGGCTGTGGCCTGCGCCGTCTTCCCAGACCAGTTCGCCGTTCTTAAGCTTGGGTTCCTTGGTGTAGTTGTGCAGGCCCTGCCCCGCAACGGTGAGCGTATCGGGGTGCAGCAATCCTTCCTCAAGCAGCGTGCCGATGGCAAAGCCCAAGCCCCCGGCAGCGTGGAAGTGGTTTACGTCGGCCAGACCGTTCGGATAAACCCGCGCGACCAGAGGGACCACAGCGGAGATGTCGGAAAAATCCTCCCAATCCAGCACGATACCCCCGGCCCGCGCCATGGCGATCAGGTGGATCAGCAGGTTGGTGGACCCTCCGGTAGCCATCAGGCCGACGATGCCGTTGACAAAAGCGCGCTCGTCGAGGATCTGGCAGACGGGCGTGTAGTGATTGCCCAGCGCGCTGAGCGACAGGGCGCGACGGGCGCCTTCCTCGGTCAGGGCGTCGCGCAGAGGCGTATTCGGGTTAATAAAGCTGGACCCTGGCAGGTGCAGGCCCATGAATTCCATCAGCATCTGGTTGGTGTTGGCAGTGCCGTAGAAGGTGCAGGTGCCGGGGCCATGATAGGCGGCCATTTCGGCCTTCATCAGCTCTTCGCGGCCCACTTCACCGGCAGCGAATTTCTGGCGGACCTTTGCCTTTTCGTCGTTCGGCAAGCCGCTGGTCATCGGGCCGGCTGGCAGGAAGACGGCGGGCAGATGGCCAAAGGCCTGAGCGCCAATAATCAAGCCGGGGACGATCTTGTCGCAGACGCCCAGAAACACCGCTGCGTCATAGGTGTTGTGGCTGAGCGCAACACCCGTCGCCAAGGCAATCACGTCGCGTGAGAACAGAGACAGCTCCATTCCTGCCTCGCCTTGGGTCACGCCGTCGCACATGGCCGGAACGCCGCCCGCGACCTGCGCGGTGCCGCCCGCCACGCGGATCGCATCGCGGATCAAGGCGGGATAGCGTTCGAAAGGCTGGTGGGCAGAGAGCATGTCGTTATAGGCGGTGACGATTCCGAGGTTTCCCGCAGTGCCGGTTGCCATGGAATCCTGGTCCTCACCAGCACCCGCATAGGCATGGGCCTGGCCACTGCAGGACAGATGCGCGCGGGCTGGGCCTTTGGATTTGGCCTGCTCCATCCGTTCCAAATGCGGGCCGCGCAGATCGGCGCTGCGGTCGATGATGCGTTTGGTGACGTCGGATATGACTGTGTTGACCATGATTACCCTCCGATCTGACGCCAGCGGCGCCCATCGCGATGCATCAGCATCAATGCCTCTTCGGGGCCGGAACTGCCCTGATCATATTTCGCAGGCTTGTCGCCACGCTCTTCCCAGCCGTGAATGATGGGATCGACCCAGGCCCAGGCGGCCTCGGCCTCATCACCGCGCATGAACAGGGTCTGATCACCGCGGATCACGTCCATTATCAGGCGTTCATAGGCGTCAGGCGATTGTGAGTGGTCGCCCAGCGCATCAGCAAAGCTCATGTCAAGCGCCACGTCGGACAGGCGGAAGCCGCCCTGCCCCGGTTCCTTGATGGTCGTGCGGAGGGTGATGCCTTCGTCTGGTTGCAGGCGGATCACCAGCACATTGCCATGCAGAGGCCCGACATTCGGAAAAATCGTATGCGGCGGATCGCGGAAGAACACGGCGATCTCGGATTCCCGAGCCCGCAGGCGCTTACCGGTGCGCAGGTAAAACGGCACCCCGGCCCAGCGCCAGTTGCCGATATGCGCCTTCAGCGCGATGAAGCTTTCGGTGCGGCTGGCGGGGTTGCCGACGTGATCCAGATAGCCATCGCCCCCTTTTTCGGTGCGGTACTGGCCACGAGCGATATCCTTGGGTTCCACCGGCTCCAGCGCTTCGATGACCTTCACCTTCTCATCGCGTACCGCGTTGGGCGAGAATTTCGAGGGCGGCTCCATCGCCGTCAGGCACAGCAATTGCACCAGATGGTTCTGGATCATGTCGCGCATCGCACCGGATTGATCGTAGTACGCGCCGCGCCCTTCGACACCCACGGTCTCGGCCACGGTGATCTGAACGTGATCGACATGGGTCGCGTTCCAGAGCGGTTCGAACAGCGAATTGGCAAAGCGCAGGGCCATCAGGTTCTGCACGGTTTCCTTGCCCAGATAATGGTCGATCCGATAGATTTGATGCTCTTCGAAACAGGCGCGCAGGCCCCCATTCAGCGCCTTGGCCGAGGCCAGATCATGGCCGAAGGGTTTTTCAACCACGATCCGGCTGTCAGGCGTGGCCAGCCCGTGATCGTTCAGCCGTTGCGCGATGCCAGAAAAAAGGCTTGGCCCCACGGACAGGTAAAAGGCGCGCACGACATCCGGGCGCAGTGCCTTGGCCAGATCAGGCCAGCCCGCATCCCCCAACGCATCCACCGGAACATACTCAACACGCGACAGGAAACGATCCAGAGTGTCTTTGTCGTATTTCGGGGCGAATTCATCCATCGACACGCGCAGTTGGGCGCGAAACCCGTCGCTGTCGACCTCGGATCGCGCGGTACCGATGATGCGCGCATCTTCGGGCATCTGCCCAACCGCGAACCGATGATAGAGCCCTGGCAGGATCTTGCGTTGCGCCAGATCACCCGTCGCGCCGAACAGCACGAGGTCAAACGGATCTACCGGAATTACGCGTGAAACCATGGTCCGCTTCCTTTCGAATTCCCCACCCTGCTATCTAGGGCTTCAGCCGGGATGTGAAGCGCGGATACGCTCCAATCTATGTTATCGCTAACATTTACCGGCTGGATACGGAAACCGGACACGAAAATCAAGCCCGGAATTGTCCTTGTGCTGTCAGGGCCATCACGATTGCGACCGCAACCAGTCCATCACCGACGGGCGCACGGATTGCTCGCCACGGTGCCGAGCATCGGCGATGATCTTGCGAACATCCTGCAGGTTCGACCGCAAAAGCAGGCTTTTGACCGGCCCGATTGAGGCCGGGCGCATCGACAGGGTTCGGATACCCATCGCCGCCAGACACAGTGCTTCGACCGGACGCCCGGCGTCTTCGCCGCAGAAGCTGAGCGGCGTGTCCGAGATGTTGCAACGCTCAACAATGCGTTCGATGAAGCTGAGGAAGCTGACATTCAGCGTATCATAGCGGCGGCGCACCAGTTCGTTTTCGCGGTCGGCGGCGAAGAAAAACTGCTTCAGATCGTTGCCGCCGATCGAGATGAAATCCACCTCGTCAAAGAACTTTTGCGGCGCAAATGCCAGCGATGGGGTTTCCAGCATCGCACCGACCTCAAGCGATTCCGGCAGGGCATGGCCCAGCCGTTTTTCACGCTCGATGGTCTTGTTGACCTCCCACCGGGCTTCGCGGAACTCATCGGCCTGCGCCACAAAGGGGAACATGACCGTCAACGGACGCCCGTTGGCCGCGCGCAACAGCGCCTGTAACTGCATCCGCATCACGCCGCGCTTGTCGAGGCCAACCCGGATCGCACGCCAGCCCAATGCCGGGTTCGGCTCGGCCACGTGCTTCATATAGGGCAGCACCTTGTCCGAGCCGATATCCAGCGTCCGGAACACCACGCGCTTCTCACCCGCGGCATCCAGAACGCGCTGATACTGGGTCACAAGCTCGGACCGTTTCGGCATCTGGTTGCGGATCAGGAATTGCAGTTCAGTCCGGAACAGACCAACGCCCTCGGCTCCGGAATTGCCCAGCGACGGCAGATCGGCCATCAGACCAGCATTCATCACCATATTGATGCGCGCGCCATCCTGCGTGACCGTGGGCGTTTCGCGGATCGAGGCATATCGCTCCTGCGCCTTGGCCTGCATCGCGATCTTGTCGCGGAAGGCGCTGACGACTGTATCTTCGGGGCGTAGATGAACAACGCCATTGTCGCCATCCACAAGAATATGGTCACCGTTCAACGCCTCGGTCGTGATCCGGCCCACATGCACCACCAGCGGGATCGCCAATGCGCGGGCAACGATGGTGGCATGGCTGCCGACCGAGCCTTCCTCAAGCACGATACCCTTGAGCGAGCGGCCATATTCCAGCAGGTCACCGGGACCGATATTGCGGGCGATCAGAATCGGATCGGGCGGCAGGTCTGCGCCATTGGTGGCCCCCTGCCCGGTCAGGATCCGCAGCAAACGGTTGCTGAGATCATCCAGATCCGCCAGCCGTTCGCGCAAATAGGGATCGGTCACCTGCCCCATGCGGGCGCGGGCCTGGGATTGCTCTTTCTCAACCGCAGCCTCAGCGCTGAGACCAAGTGCAATATCCTCTTCCATCCGGCGCATCCAGCCTTTGGAATTGGCGAACATCCGGTAGGCTTCGAGCACCTGCAGCTGCTCGGTATCGCCGCCCTGAGATATTTCGAGCATCTTGTCGACACCGACACGCAGTTCTTCGACCGCCTCGGATAGGCGCTCGCGTTCGCGGTGCGGATCGTCCGCAATCGGGTTGGTAATGACAACGCGGGGTTCATGCAGCCAGACATGGCCTTCGGCAGACCCTTCCTGCGCCGGGCCACCTTCCAGCTGTACAGATTGCTGGTGTAGCGGCGACAGGGCCGCGCCTTCGCCCACGAAAGCGCCCAGTTCGGCCATCTCGGCCAGAACCATGGCGACTACTTCCAGAGCGTAAACCTCATCCGCCGAAAACTCACGCGCCTCGCGGGACTGGACCACCAGAACGCCCAGTTTCTGACCCAGTCGCTGCACCGGCACGCCAAGGAACGACGAGAACCGTTCTTCTCCGGTTTCCGGCATGTAGCGGAAACCTTTGGCCGAGGGTGCGTCGGCGGCATTCACCACCTTGCCGGACTTGGCGACACGACCCACCAGCCCCTCGCCCATCCGCATCCGGGTCTTGTGCACCGCCTCGGGCGATAGACCTTCGGTGGCGCAAAGTTCCAGCGTCTCCTCATCCCGGAACAGATAGATCGAGCAGACCTCTGCCCGGATACTGTCGGCAATCAGCTGCGTGATCCGGTCAAGGCGTTCCTGACCGGCGGCCTCGCTGGCCATCTCCTCGCGTAACCGCCCGAGCAGCTTGCGGGATTCTGTTTCCGTACCGTCCGCCATGGCCCAACCGTTTTATGGTGTCAGGCGTGACCCTTGGCTGAAACGCTCAGGCCGCCTTGTCCAGTTCAAACGCATCATGCAGCGCCTGAACCGCAAGTTCCATGTATTTCCTGTCGATCAACACGGAAATTTTGATCTCGGAGGTTGTGATGACCTTGATGTTGATCCCTTCATCCGAGAGGATTTTGAACATCTTCGCCGCAACACCGGATTGCGAGCGCATGCCGATACCCACGACCGAGACCTTGCAGACGTCTTCGTCCGCAACCAATTCGGCATAGTTCAGCTCACCCTGTTCCTTGATCGCCAGCAACGCTTTTTCTGCGCGGGTCACCTGATTGGTGGGGCATGAGAAGGTCATGTCCGTGCGCCCTTCGTCCGAGATGTTCTGGACGATCATATCGACGTTGACGCCTTCATCGCTGAGCGCGGTAAAGATGATCGAGGCGATGCCCGGGCGGTCGGCCACGGATACGACGGTCATCTTGGCTTCGTCGCGGGAATAGGCCACACCGGCCACAACATTGGATTCCATGATATCCTCCTCGTCGCAGACCAGCGTACCGGCCTCGTCGGATTGTTCTTCGAAACTTGAGAGAACGCGCAGTTTAACCTTGTAGCGCATCGCCAGCTCGACCGAGCGGGTCTGCAGCACCTTGGCCCCCAATGAGGCCAATTCGAGCATTTCCTCGAACGAGATCCGGTCCAGCTTGCGCGCCTTTTCACAGATGCGCGGGTCAGTGGTATAGACGCCGTCTACGTCCGTGTAGATATCGCAGCGCTCGGCCTCGAACGCGGCGGCAAAGGCCACTGCCGTGGTGTCCGAACCACCCCGGCCCAGCGTCGTGATACGTCCTTCGGGGCTGATGCCCTGAAAACCTGCGACCACCGCAACGCGCATGCCTTCGCCGAACTTCTGGTTGATGTTTTCAGGCGGGATCTCTTCGATCCGGGCTGCCGAATGCGCGCCATTAGTGATCAGCGGCACTTGCCAGCCCTGCCAGCTGCGCGCCGGGATATCCATTTCCTGCAAGGTCAATGCCATCAGACCCGCGGTGACATTCTCGCCCGAGGACACCACAGCATCATATTCGCGCGCGTCATAAAGCGGTGAGATCTCGTCAACCCAGCCGACCAGCTCGTTGGTTTTACCCGACATGGCCGAGACGATGACGATGACGTCATACCCCTTGGCAACCTCAACACCCACACGCTTGGCAGCGCGGCGGATACGGTCAAGATTAGCGACCGAGGTGCCGCCGAATTTCATCACAAGTACGGGCATGGGGGCAAAAGTCTCCGCGCCAGGGATTTCTGATCCCGTGCCTCTTATGCGAGGGGGGACGCAAGGGCAAGGGCGCAAAGAAGTTTCACCTGCGGCGCAGGGCCGCTTTACATTGTAGTCTGCCGGTGCCAGCCTGCCGGCATCTGTTCGACCATGAGGATTTCCATGTATCGTTTTGCCGCCGCCCTGACCCTGATCTCAACCGCTGCCCACGCGCAGGTCGCGACCCTGTCGGGCACCGATGGCGAGAATTCGCTGGGTACCGTGCCCTGCGCCGCACTTTCGGGCGAGCCGATGGGCAGCTGCCCCGCCGAATTGCGCAAGCGTGAAGATGGAACCGCGACGCTGGCCGTTCAGTTGAAAACCGGAGAGGTACGGCGGATCTACTTTACAAACGGAATACCTGATTCCAGCAGCTCGACCGCGAAGCTGACCTATGAGACGCCGGGTGACATCATGGTGATCTTCATCGAACCCGGTGAGGTCTACGAAATTCCCAAGGCAGCATTGGCCAATCAATAGGGATGCGCGCGACCGTCCCAGGTTTCGAAACAGCCCGTGGTCTCAATCGATAGCGCATCAAACCGTTCGAGCAGGCCCTTGACGGACTGATCGGCAGTGATATCTGCGGCATTCGTGCCCATATCTGTCTGGACCCAGCCAGGGTGATAAATACCGACCGCGATGCCATCACCGCGCAGGTCGGTCGCCAAATTGCGCCCCAGATTCAGCGCAGCGGCTTTGGAAGCCCGATAGATGTAACTGCCCCCCGGCGCGTGGGTGTGCGAAGCCATCTGAGACGACAAAATCGCGATTCTGCCCTTTGCTGCACGCAGATTGGTCAGCAAAGACTGAATGGTCAGAAACACGCCGGTCACATTGGCTGAAAAAGTCTGGTCCCACATCTCTGCCGGGTAGCCGTCCAGATCATGGCCTTTGTCCAGATAGACGCCTGCGTTGCAAACTAGCAGGTCGACCGGTTGGTCCCGCAATTGTTCGGACATTGCCTGCTGTTGCGCCGGGTCAGAGACATCCAGCCGAACCTCGGCACTGCCGTCGCGGGCCGTGCCGGTAACAGCATGACCATTGGTACGATATTGTTCTGCAAGGGTTTTTCCGATCCCACGCCCTGCGCCTGTAATTACGATATGCATTGATCAGTTGGTCTTTCGCGAGGGGACAAAAGGCAAGGGCGCCACCGGCACGCCGTCTTCGACCAATGCGCGGGCTTCCTCGGGCTTGGCTTCGCCATAGATTGCACGTTCAGGCGCGTCCCCCAGATGTATCTTTCGGGCTTCCTTGGCGAAATCCTGACCGACGTAATCCGAATTCTCTTCGACCTTGCGGCGCAATTCGGACAGAACCTGTTCGACGTCAGGCGACGGGGTAGACATGCTGATCTGATCTGAGTCCGGGCTGGTCGGAACCTGTTCGGCAACCGCCGTGCGCGCAGGTCGGACCCGCGGCGTCATGATCGCCTTTTCCACGTTTTCGCAGCCGCAAACAGCGCAGGTGACCATCCCAGCAGCCGACAGTTTGTCATAGGCGGCTGCGGACTGAAACCAGCTGTCAAAGCTGTGGCCGTTGCTACATTTCAATGCGTATTGAATCATCACAGGTCCAGAATACGGTTGCCGAATAGATACCGACCAACATGGCAATATCAAGTCTTGATCTTGCCTCTATTGCGCGAGATGTCCGAATCCACGCAGGAGTGAAGCCAGTTCAGGCGACGCCACCCGCTGTGCGGCCTTCTTGGGCGACAGCCATTTGCGCCTGCGTTCCCCGGCCTCGGGGAAATGTGTCGCCATCTGCCGCACATGCAGAGGAAACACATCAACTAGGCACAACGCTGACGCCTTGTTGGGCCTGTTCTTGACATAGGCGAAACGCCCTAGCCTCTCGGTGCCGCAAACGCCCAGCACACCAGCCTCTTCCCAGGCCTCGCGGGCGGCTGTCTGTGATGGGCTGATCCCGTTGATCAACCACCCTTTGGGAATGATCCAACGCCGCGCCCTGCGTGTCGTTACCAGCAATATCTGAGGCTGGCCCGCATCGACCCGATAACACAAGGCCGCCGCCTGAGAGTAGATCGGCAGCGCCCCGGAAAGCGAGAGGCTTTCGGTCGAAAGCCCATCTGTCGTCGCGCGACTGCGCCCATCAAACACGGTCCATACTCACTGCTCGCTCCGCTTATGTTGCGGTTTATACAGTGAAAAATACCACATACTGGGACATGAGCCAAGCTTTTTGCGTGGCTTACCTCAGGCAGCCATGCGTCCCGAAAGACGTCTCACCAGCTCATCATGCGGGATATCCGCGTCGATTGCCAAACGTCGCAGCCCAAAATGGACATGCGCGATCTGCTGATAATATCGCGTGTAGATGAAGTTCGTGCCCCCTCCGGCCAGCGCGCCCAAAAGCGGAACAGACTGAGCCGCAAGTTTCTGCCCAAGAACAACGGACAGACGCGGCGCCACCATGGCAATCAGGCGTTGCATTGCGGGGCCAGTCAGCGTCAGACGCATCGAAAAGAACCCCAGATCAGCGCCATCATCCTTCTCCAGCGGCCCGGCGGCGGACAGCACCCGGATCGAGTCGAATTTCACGTTCTCGGCCGTCGGATCAAACCCTTCCCGCGCCGCAGCGCCCTGTATCGCACGCAGGATCATCGCTGTGGTGGCGGGCAACTCGATCAAAGCAGTCGACACACCCCCAAGCCCCCCGGCGGCACCCATCGCCGTAGTCAACGCCGTATTGATCCAAGGTTTTTGATCCGGCACGGCACGACGCGAGCCCTCGGCGGCATGCATCGCAAGCCAAAGCGCCTGCTCGGTGGCCTCGGTCAGGCCAAGCCGCACCGGTTCGGGCAGCTGTTCCAGCAAAGACTCTGCCGACCCGCCCAGCTTGTTCAATAAAGTAACCCCGGAGCCTCCAGCAGAGGCGTAAAGCTGCGCCAAGCGGTCAAGCTCGGCCTCGGGATCAAGTTTTTCGACAAGGACTACGTCCTGCATCAGTGCCCTCCTGTCTTAAAAACATCGGCACTTTGCAGAGGTTTTTCAATGGGTCAATGGCTCCAACGAGTGACAAGCCCTTGAATTCCAGACCAAACCCCGGGGTTGAGTTCCAGCCCAAGTACCCGTTCCGGGTTTGTAGGCGGCGGCATCTCAACACCTGTGAGCCGAGAAAAACCAAACCGCGCATAATAGGGTGCATCGCCCACCAGCATGACGCGATCCCAGCCTTTGGCGCGCCCGGCTTCGACCCCCTGATGGATCAGATAACCGCCCAGCCCTTCCCCCTGATGGGTCGGATGCACGGCGACAGGGCCCAGCAATAACGCGTCGTGTTCACCCACATGCACAGGCCAGAACCGGATTGCGCCCGCCAGAATACCCTGCCCGTCGCGTGCGACCTGCGAAAGGCCCGCGACAGGCGGCACATCATCGCGCAAACGGTAGGATGACAGCGCCTCGCGCCCGGGCGCAAAGCACAGGTCATAAAGGGCCTCGACCTCCCACCAATCATCCGGCGCCTCCGGCCTGATCCTGAATTGCTGCACGCGCGCCCTCTTTTCCTTGCTGGAATTCGCCCTAGCACTTCGATACGCCTTGGGCAAATGCTTGGAGACCTTGATGTTCTATCGCCCCGAAGACGGCCACGGCCTGCCGCACAACCCTTTCAACGCCATCATAACGCCCCGTCCGATCGGCTGGATATCGACGCGCGATGCTGAAGGGATCAATAACCTGGCCCCCTATTCCTTCTTCAACGGGGTCGCCTATACACCGCCGCAGGTGATGTTTGCCTCAACCGGCACGAAACACGATCAGAATGGCGGCAAGGACAGTATCGCCAATATCGAGGCCACGGGCGTATTCTGTGTCAACATCGTGGCGCACGCGCATCGCGACGCCATGAATGCCAGCTCGGAAGGTCTGCCGAAGCATATCGATGAGTTCGCCCATGCAGGGCTGACACCGGTTGAATGTGAAACCATCAGTTGCGCGCGGGTTGCAGGGGCACCCGCGGCGCTGGAATGCAAGCTCACGCAGATCGTCACGCTTCCCGGTGAGGCCAACCGGGTGGTGTTCGGAGAGGTCACCGGCGTGCATCTGCACGACGATCACATCATCGATGGCAAGTTTGACGTCACCTCGTTCAACCCCGTCGCCAGATTGGGCTATCGGGATTATTCAGTTGTGACGGAATTGTTCTCGCTCAACCGTCCCGACGATTGAAAGGTTGGAAATGGGGGCTCTGCCCCCGCCGCCCTTCGGGCGTCTCCCCCGAGATATTTATAGCCAGATGAAGCAGGGGATCCGTTCTTCATCTGGCCCCAAATATCTCGGAGCGCGAGGCAGAGCCTCGCAAAATATCATCAGTGGCCGCCCAAAATACCGGTTCGGACAGAATAATCGACAGCCAGTTCGTAATCCGGGTCGTCATCACTGTCGACCATCAGGTGGCCGGCCTTGTTCAGCAGCTTATGACAGTCGCGGCTCAGGTGCCGCAGCATGACGCGCTTGCCGGCCGCCTCGTATTTGGCGGCAATGTTCTCGATGGCCTGAAGGGCGGATTGGTCGACTACGCGGCTGGCTGCAAAGTCGATGATCACGGTTTCAGGGTCATTGGGTACGTCAAACAGTTCCACAAACCCTTCGGACGAACCAAAGAACAGCGGACCCTGGATTTCGTAAACCTTTGCGCCCTCTTCGGTAGCGGAGTCCCGAGTGACGGCGTGGATGCGTTTGGCGTTGTTCCATGCATAGGCCAGGGCCGAGACAATCACACCAACCACAACGGCGACAGCAAGGTCTTCCATCACCGTCACCACAGTCACCAGTACGATCACGAACGCGTCTGTCAGAGGCACTTTGCGCAGGATATTCAGAGAGTTCCAGGCGAAGGTTCCGATCACAACCATGAACATCACCCCCACCAGCGCGGCCAGCGGGATCTGCTCGATCAGGGATGACCCGACGAGGATGAACAGCAGCAGGAACAGCGCCGCAGCGATGCCTGCGATACGCGTGCGCCCGCCCGATTTCACGTTGATCATCGACTGACCGATCATCGCGCAGCCGCCCATGCCTCCGAAGAAGCCGGTAACCACGTTGGCGGTGCCCTGCGCGATGCACTCCTGCGAGGCACCTCCGCGTTTGTTGGTAATCTCACCCACGAGGTTCAGGGTCAGCAGGGATTCGATCAGGCCAATGGCAGCGAGGATCAGGGCATAGGGCAGGATGATTTCGAAAGTTTCCCAGTTCAGCGGCACCATCGGGATGTGGAAGCTTGGCAAGCCACCCTCGATCGAGGCCAGATCGCCAACGCGCGGAACGTCCAGCCCGACGCCGATGACCAATGCGGCCACGACCACAATGCCAGCCAGAGGCGCTGGGATGATGCGGGTGATGCGGGGCATGACCCAGATCACTGCCATGGTCAGCGCGACCAGACCCAGCATGGTATAAAGCTGCATGCCCGAGAGCCATTCTCCGCCGCCCATACCGTGGCCCGTGTTTTCCATGGTGCCGGGGACTTTGAACTGACCCAACTGCGCCAGAAAAATCACAATCGCAAGGCCGTTCACAAAGCCCAGCATCACCGGATGCGGCACGAGACGGATGAAGCGGCCCCAATGCATCGCCCCCGCGATGATCTGCATGATCCCCATCAGCACTACAGTCGCGAACAGGTATTCGACCCCGTGCTGCGCGACCAGAGCGACCATGACCACGGCCAGCGCGCCGGTTGCGCCTGAGATCATGCCCGGACGACCACCAATCAGCGCCGTGATCAGGCCCACCAGAAAGGCGGCATACAGGCCGACCAGCGGGTGCACCCCAGCGACAAAGGCAAAGGCCACGGCTTCGGGTACGAGCGCCAGAGCAACGGTGAGACCAGACAGCAGTTCGATCCGCAGGCGGGAGAAGGTCAGCCCTTCATCGGGCACCCAGCGCAGATCGGGTATGGCTAGGCGATTGGCAAAGCTTGCCAGCAAGGCTCGGGGCATGGATCAGTCCTGTCGGTCGGTTATGTTCGCGCGAAAGGGGCCTTCTAGCGGCCAAAAGCATCTTGAGATACCGCGCGTGGTGGGACCCAGACATGCATCAGGCGCATAGCTTGCGCGAATTACGCGCAAACCGTTGAAGCCACTTGTCAAAAACGGCTGTGGCCCGCAGAACTCTCTCAGCAGGAATTTTCAACGGAGAATGATCGTGACCCAAACAAAAATCGCCGTCATCGGAGGATCGGGCATTTATGACATCGATGGTCTGGAAAATGCCGAATGGGTTACGGTGGAAACGCCTTGGGGCGCGCCGTCGGATCAGATCCTGACCGGATCGCTGGGCGGGGTCGAGATGGCGTTCCTGCCGCGTCATGGGCGTGGCCACGTGCACTCCCCGACCGAGGTGCCCTATCGCGCCAATATCGACGCCCTGAAACGGTTGGGGATGACGGATGTGATCTCGGTCTCGGCCTGCGGATCGTTTCGCGAACACATGGCACCGGGTGATTTTGTGATCGTGGATCAGTTCATCGACCGGACTTTTGCGCGGGAAAAGAGCTTTTTCGGAACCGGCTGCGTTGCCCATGTCAGTGTGGCGCATCCCACTTGTCCGCGCCTGTCTGATGCATGTGAGACCGCAGGCAAGGCCGCCGGCATTACCATCCATCGCGGTGGCACCTATCTGGCGATGGAGGGGCCGCAGTTTTCCTCGCTGGCGGAATCCAAGATGTATCGCGAGCAATGGGGGTGTGACGTGATCGGCATGACGAACATGCCCGAAGCGAAGTTGGCCCGCGAAGCCGAGCTTTGTTATGCCTCAATCGCCATGGTCACCGACTATGACAGTTGGCACCCGGATCACGGCGAGGTCGACGTGGCCGCCATCATCGCCACGCTGACCGGCAATGCCGAGAAAGGCCGGGCGCTGGTCAAGGGCCTGCCCGCCTTGCTGGGGGCCAAGCGTGAGCCCTGCCCGCATGGCTGTGACCGGGCACTGGAATATGCCATCCTGACCGCCCCTGAAAAACGCGACCCGGCTTTGCTGGCCAAGCTGGATGCGGTGGCTGGGCGGGTGCTCTGACCTCAGTTTTGCGACAGGGTTTGCTGTACATTATCCCACAGACCATGTGACCAGAGGTCGTTATGAGTGCCGTCGGGGATCACATAAAGCTGCGCGGTGTCGGACATCTCGGCCAGGGCTTGTCCGTGGTGCAGGGGGATGGTCTCGTCCATGGTGCCATGGAAGATCAGCGTTGGCACTGTGATCTTTTCGATCAGATTGCGCGTTGCAAATTGATCTTTCATCAGCGCTGAGACCGGCAGCAGCGGGTAACGTTCAGCCGCGACGTCGACGGTTGCGGTGAACGGAGCCTCAAGTACTAACAATTCTGCGCCGGGCCGTTGCTGGGCTACGGCAGCAGCGATGCCGGTGCCGAGGCTCTGGCCATGCAGGACCACTTTCTCGCCTTCTCCAATCAGCCGGTCGTAAAGCTGAATACCGTCAGAGATCAGAGCCAGTTCAGAGGGTTCGCCCTCGCTGCCCGGAAATCCGCGATAGCTGGGCGCAAGCAGGCCATAGCCTGAGTTCAGGATCTCACGCAGTCGGTCGGCCCGGTCGCCCAGATTTCCGCTTTGACCGTGGAAGAACAGAACCGTCGGCGCATCAGCGATTGCGGCGGGGGCAGCCCAGACAGTCAGTACGGTGCCATCGGCCATTGGCAGCGACAATGCATCGACATCCGCCAACCCGACAGAAGCCGGATCAGGCAACTCGCCATCGGGCTTATAAAGTAGCGATTGCTGGCTGAAATACATATAGCCAAGGACAGAGGCATAGATAACGGCCCCGGCCAGCAGGAGGCCAAGCAACACGCGTTTCGCGCGCCCGATACCGAAATGGACGTTGCCCAATCTCGCATCTGAATACTGCGTCTCTGCCATCGCCTCTTCCTTTGGGTTGCACTGCGAGTCTGGGGGCTCATAGGGAGGTTTCAAGATATATGAATCAAGCTTCATCCAGTCTTAAGCCTATTGCGCTGATGTCAGAACACCCGGCTATTGCGCTCGTAAAAGGTTGAATTGGCCTCATGCCTTGCCATGTTGATGCTGAATATCAGAGAAGGAGCAGGCACTTAGCCGCCCGCTACCAAATTTGCGAGGTCTGATGAAACGATTAGAGGCGTTGGATGCGGCCCGGTTTCTGGCCTTCTGCGGCATGGTTTTAGTGAATTTCCGCATCGCAGCTGAGGTTGCGCCAGGCACGGATTGGGCCTCGATCCTGATCAATGCACTTGAAGGGCGCGCAGCAGCTTTGTTTGTTGTTCTGGCGGGGATCGGCATCGGGTTGTCGCGCATCCCGGCGGGAGTGCTGCTGCGCCGTGCTGCGTTTCTGTTTGTAATCGGCCTGATCAACATGACAGTGTTTGATGCCGATATCCTCCATTTCTATGCGCTCTACTTTGTGGTGGGGGCGATGTTTCTGACAGCCTCGCAACGCGGGTTATGGCTGGGCGCGCTGGGGATCGTTATCCTCGCGGTGATTGCCAATCTGGTTCTTGACTATGACCGGGGCTGGGATTGGCAAGCGCTGGTCTATACCGACCTTTGGACCCTGCCCGGTTTTCTGCGCAACACAATGTTCAACGGCTGGCATCCGGTGCTGCCTTGGGCCGCTTTCCTGCTGATCGGGATGGCGATCGGGCGATCCGATATCCGGACGCTCTGCATTCAGCATCGGATGATCATGTGGGGCTTTGGCGCGGCGGTGCTGGCGCTGTTTCCACAGATGATGACCTCAGACCCGGAGTTGGTCGCCTATCTGGGGACTGCATCCATCCCACCCGGACCGTTCTATATCGTGGCGGGGACCGGCACAGCCTGCGTGGTGATCGGTCTGCTGCTGAAACTCTGGCCAGTGGTCGAGCGCAGCCGGATCGGTCCGTTCCTGACCGCACCGGGACGGCAGAGCCTGACCCTTTACATGGCGCATATTCTGATCGGGATGGGCCTGTTGGAAGCGTTCGGACTACTCGACGGGTCGCTGAGCGCACCGCAGATTGTGCTACTCGCGCTGCTTTTTTGCGCGTTGTCTTCGGTTTTTGCACGACTTTGGTCCCTTAAATTCAAGCGCGGCCCGTTGGAGGCGGTGATGCGGCGTGTGACCGAGCGCGCAAAGGGTTGACGTTGCCGTCGCAACGGGGCTTGGTGTCGGAAACGCACCGATAGGACAACTCATGTCGTTAGAACTCTGGCTGGCTTTTGTGGCCGCATCGACCGCGCTGCTGCTGATCCCCGGCCCCACTGTGTTGCTTGTGCTCAGCTATGCGTTGTCGAAAGGGCGCAGCGTCGCCGTTGCCTCGGCGACCGGCGTGGCTCTGGGTGATCTTGTGGCGATGACTGCGTCGTTGTTGGGGTTGGGCGCGCTGGTACTGGCCTCGGCCACTCTGTTCACTGTGCTGAAATGGGTTGGTGCTGTTTATCTGGTCTGGTTGGGCATCAAGCTGCTGCGCAGTGCACCTTCGGGCGGGTTGCAGGCTGTCGAGACCAAACGTGATGTCACCGCCCGCAGCGTTTTTGGCCACGCCGCGGCGGTAACCGCACTGAACCCGAAATCCATCGCGTTCTTCATCGCGTTCGTGCCACAGTTTCTGCGCCCGGCGGACCCGCTCGGCCCGCAGTTCGCGATCCTGATTGCCACTTTTGTTGGCCTGGCTGGGCTGAACGCGCTGGCCTACGCGCTGCTGGCGGACCGATTGCGCCGCATGATCGGGCGCGCAAGCGTCATCACCGCCATGACCCGGTTCGGAGGGTTGACCTTGATCGGAATGGGCGTCGCCACCGCAGTCCTGCGTCGCCCTGCCTGAACTTATTCTTCCGCGTTTTCCTTCATGAATCCCCGGATGAACCGGCGGATTTCGCGTGCGGCTGACGTGTCCAGTTCCTTACACAGCTCTACAAATGCGTCTCGCTCATCCTTATCGAGACGCAGGACCAACTGACTGTTTTTCTTTGTGGATTTCTTTCCGTCTTTCTTAGCCACGCGCCCCGACCCCGTTCAGACCTTGATTCATATCGCGATGCAATGTATATACATAGCATAGAAAATGTAGATATCGGGCACATAACAACAAAAGTGAGATTAAAGCAATGAACCTTCATGTCGCGCAGGCTTTTCTTCTTCGGGATCAACGCAACTGGCGTAAACCGCACCTGTCATGGTTGCCGGACGCCTTGTATCGGTACTATGGCCTGCCAAACGTCATCAGCCGCCGCCGCAAGTAGCCGCAGGGCCCAAAGTTCTCTTGCATGACCGTCCCTGATGGGCCAAACACCCCCGCGTGTTTGATGCCAAAAGGGTGACCCATGTCCAGAAACAAAACGGTCAAGGATTACATTCGGACCATCGTCGATTTCCCGCATGAGGGGATCATGTTCCGCGATGTCACCACCCTGTTTGCCGACCCGCGCGGGTTCCGCATGGCGATTGACCAGATGCTGCACCCCTATGCGGGCGAACGGATCGACAAGGTTGTGGGCCTTGAGGCACGCGGCTTCATTCTGGGCGGCGCCATAGCGCACCAACTGAGCGTTGGTTTCGTGCCGATCCGCAAGAAAGGCAAACTGCCGGGCACCACGATCAGTCAGGATTATAAGCTGGAATATGGCGAGGCCATCGTGGAAATCCACGACGACGCCATCCAGCCGGGCGAGAAGATTCTGGTCGTCGACGATCTGCTGGCCACCGGCGGCACAGCTGCAGCCGGGATCAAACTGATCGAACGGCTGGGCGGAGAAATCATTTCCTGCGCGTTCATCATTGACCTGCCCGAATTGGGCGGGCGCAAAGTTCTGGAAGATCTGGGCATGGACGTGCATGTTCTGTGCGAGTTCGAAGGGCTCTGACCGTCACGCTTTTCACAAACTTGTGATTGGAATTTGGGCGGCCCGATGGCTTAGCGCGCAAGCCGCCTAATTCAAGAAACAAAAGCGTTCAAAATCTGTGATCCCCCAGCGACCCGACTGCGTAGATTGGTTGATGCCACTTAGGGCATTCTCAACCAGGGAACCTTATCATGTTGCGCAAATACGCTGTTGCCGGAGTAGCTGGCATTCTGTTGTCCACCGCAGCCCTCGCGGACGGCCACTCCAAAGATATCGTCGACACTGCGGTGAACGCGGGCAGCTTTGAAACGCTTGTTGCCGCGGTTCAGGCCGCCGAGCTGGTCGATACTTTGAAGGGTGAAGGCCCTTTCACTGTCTTTGCCCCCACCGATGAAGCGTTCGCTGCCCTGCCCGAAGGTACGGTGGAAAACCTGCTGAAGCCGGAAAACAAGGATCAGCTGGTCGCCATTCTGACCTATCACGTGGTGCCGGGTAAGGTGATGTCGGGCGATCTGTCCGACGATATGACCGCTGCAACCGTTCAGGGCGGAGATATCACGGTGGATCTGGATAACGGCGTGATGATCAATGACGCCAACGTCGTCCAGGCCGATATCGAGGCTGAAAATGGCGTGATCCATGTGATCGACAAAGTCATTTTGCCAGCGTCCTAACGCAGGATCGCGGCCTGGCACTGTCCCGGGCCGCGGTCACCCCGGCAATACGGCGCCGGGGTTCATGATCCCGAGCGGGTCCAATGCATCCTTGATGGCCCGCATCGCGCTCAACCTGACCGGATCGCCATACCGCGCCAAATCTTCCGTCTTCAGACGCCCGATACCATGTTCCGCGCTGACCGAGCCGCCAAACGCATGCACAAGGTCATGCACGGCGCGTTTGATTGCGGCCCTTTGCCCAACGTATTCCGCCCGGTCATGCCCCGGCGGAGGAAATACGTTGTAATGCAGATTACCGTCCCCCAGATGCCCAAAACAATTCAGGCGAAAAGACCCCAGCGCGGCGACGACCTTTTCACCCTGCCGAATAAACTCGGGGATGTCAGAGATCGGAACCGATATATCATGGCTGGACACGGACCCGATCAACCGGTTGGCTTCCGGTATGTTCTCGCGCACGGCCCAAAGCTCGGCACGTTGTGCCTCGCTCTGGGCAATCACGCCGTCATTGACCAACCCGCGTGCCTCGGCATTCGCATAGAGCATCTCAAGGATCTCAGAAGGGTCCTGCCCCTCTGACAGGCCGAGTTCGATCAGAACGGACCATTCGGGCTGCTCCGTAAAGGGTTGCCGGACATCAGGCAGAACCTCGGTCAGAAATTGCAAACCTTGCCGGTGGATCAGCTCGAAGGTACTGACAGCCTCGCCCACCCGATCGCGCGACAGTGACAGCAGGTCAATCGCCGCTTCAGGTGATGCCACCTGAAACATCGCCGTTCCGACCGCATTAGGTCGCGGAAACAGCTTCAAAGCCGCTGCGGTTATGATGCCCAGCGTTCCTTCTGACCCGATCAGAAGGTTGCGCAGATCAAAGCCGGTGTTGTCTTTGCGCAACCGGCTCAGCCCATGCCAGATCTCGCCACTGGGCAAAACCGCCTCAAGCCCTAGGCACAGATCGCGCGCGTTGCCATAGCGCAGCACGTTCACTCCGCCCGCATTGGTGGCCAGATTGCCGCCGATCCGGCAAGAGCCCTGCGCCGCCAGTGACAGCGGGAACAACCGGTCAGCCTGTTCTGCTGCGGCCTGTATATCCGCCAGGATCGCACCACCCTCGGCGATCATTATGTTCTCGGTTGGATAGATCGCACGGATCGCGGTCATGCGCTCCAGTGACAGGATCAACGGCACAGGACCCTCTGCCATCACCTGACCGCCAACCAACCCGGTCCCGCCGCCATAAGGCACAACCGGGACTCGCGCCTCATGCGCATATCGCACAAGCGCCGAGACTTCCTCGACCGAGCGCGGCATCGCCAGC
This sequence comes from Ruegeria sp. C2, assembly GCF_056537765.1. Lineage (NCBI taxonomy): Bacteria > Pseudomonadati > Pseudomonadota > Alphaproteobacteria > Rhodobacterales > Roseobacteraceae > Ruegeria > Ruegeria sp. C2. The sequence goes on from NZ_JBQFRZ010000001.1 coordinate 1,571,204, forward strand.
AAACCACCCTGACCGACAAACCGACGACGCGGTTCTTCAAGATAGCGATCCTCAAGCGCGCGCAGCACATCGTTACCGAGCGCGTTGCGGATAACGCGGGCAAAATTTTCATCGGCGGGGTTCAGTTCCATACACCATCCCTGCCAAAGGCGATCACCAGCGACAAGCCCTATTCCAGATCGATCAGATATTGCGGCTCCAACACCACTACGGTGGGACGGTCCGGCAAGGTCCGCAACGAAACAACGATCTCGGACACCCCATCGCGCTGCACCGGAAACGTATCCCGGATATCCACCAGAAATCGCTCCAGCGAAAAGCCCGAGAACCAGTGCATCGGTATGATCACCGAGCTTTTCAGCCGTTTCAGCACCTCGATCATCTCGGGCAACGGCATCGTCGTGCCGCCATCCACCGCTGCCATGACCACATCCAACCGCCCAAGCGCCGCAAACTGCTCGTCCGAGGGGATATGATGCAGATGACCCAGATGTCCGATACACAGCCCCTCGACCTCGAACACGAAGATCGAATTCCCGCGTTCCTCGACCCCGCCATAGGTTGAGCGAATGTCGGTCGAGACATTGCGCACCAACATCTCACCCAGATCGAGATAGTGGTCGATCCCCTGCCCGAACTCGCCCCAGCCTGGCAGCGCATGCGGTATCGCCGGATCGGGATGCGCGGTCCAATGGGTGCTATGCGCGTGATTCATGGTCACCACATCCGGAATCAGATCAGCGCCTCCGATGAACCCGGTAAAATCCGTAACCGCATTCAACCCGCCCTGCGTCTGGATCAGAAACGAGGCATGTGCGACATAGCTGATCCGCACCGAAAACTCGGGAACCGGGTCCTGCCAGGCCGCCTTGTGCAGATACTCGATCCCGGGCGCCGCATCCGCGATAGCTATGCAATGGCTTGGCCGGCGCTCCTGCGCCACCGCCCCGCCTGCAAACATCATCAGCCCAAAAACAATCCACCGCATGACGGGAGTGTAGCGCAGAACGTCAGCAAGTCATGCCCCTTGTTCATCTGGCCGAAAATATCCCGGGGGAGGCGCGGCTTGCCGCGGCGGGGGCAGAGCCCTCTACCCCGCGTCGGTCTTGCCCCGCCGATCAGACCGCAAAGAAGCATAGAGCACATGCGTCCGCCACCGCCCATTGATCTGCAGATAAGACTGCGCCACGCCCTCGTATTTGAACCCCGAACTTTCCAACAACCCACGTGAAGCCTTGTTTTCCGGAAGACAGGCCGCCTCGATCCGGCTCAGATCCAGCCGGGTAAAGGCGTAATGCACAACCGCCCCGATCGCCTCACGCATGAAGCCCTGCCGCGCATAGGTCTCACCGGTCCAATAGCCCAGCGTTCCCGCCTGGGCCGGACCCCGCCGTATGTTGTCCAGCGTGATCGCCCCCAGCAGCACATCATCGCTGCGGCGGAACAGAAACAACGGGATCGCCGTTCCACTGGCCACCGAACGCTGCGCCCAATAGACCCGGTTGGTAAACGATTTCCGGCTCAGATGATCGTTGGCCCAGACAGGCTCCCACGGCACCAGATAATCTTTTGACGACCGCCGCAGCGCGGTCCAGTCGTTGAAGTCGGAATGGATGGGCGGGCGCAGAGTCAGGCGCTCGGTTTCGAGTTTCAGCTTGCGTCTGCCCAACAGCATCACGCCGCACGCCTCTCCTGCAGTTCCCCCAATGTCGGCGCGCCCGAGATGGGGCCATAAAGCGCCAGCGCCGCCGGGGCCTGCACTGCCATTTCTTCCGCAAAGGCGCGCACATCTTCGGTGCTGACCGCATCGATCTTGGCAACCGTGTCCTCAAGCGAAGGCACCCGCCCCCAGATCTGCACCAACCGCGCCAGACGTTCGGCCCGGTTTGACGGGCTTTCCAGCCCCATCAGCATCCCGGCTTTCATCTGCGCCCGCGCGCGGGCGACCTCTTCAGGGCTCATGTCTTCCGCCGCGCGCTTCATCTCGTCGATAGTGATCGTCGCTAGTTCGCCCACCTGATCGGCCGAAGTGCCCGCATAGATCGTTGTCGTACCGGTATCGGCATAGGCCCCGGTCTGGGCGAAAATCGTGTAGCACAGCCCACGCGTCTCACGCACTTCCTGAAACAGGCGCGAGGACATGCCGCCACCCAATGCCGTCGAATAGATCTGCGCTGTATAGATCGCGTCATCGCGATACCCGGGGCTTTCCAGCGCCAGCGCGAAGTGGGCCTGCTCCAGCTCCTTTTCCTGCCGGGCCTCGCCTCCGGTGAACCGTGCAGCGTCGGGCGTCAAACCCTTGCGCGGCCGCAGATGGCCAAACATCTCTTCGGCCATTTTCATCAGCTGGTCGTGATCCACCGCCCCTGCAGCAGACAGGATCATCTGTTCCGGCCCGTAGTGTTCGGCCACGAAACCTGACAAGTCCTCGCGTGAAAACGCACTGACGCGCTCGGTTGGTCCCAGAATGGTGCGGCCAAGGGGCTGGTCGTGATAACTCTGCTCCTGCAGCCAGTCAAAGATCACATCGTCGGGCGTGTCATAGGCCTGACCGATCTCCTGCAGGATCACGCCACGCTCGACCTCGATCTCGCGCGGATCAAAGACCGGGTTCAGAACGATATCGCCGATCACGTCCATCGCCAGCGCCACATCGTCTTTCAGCACACGCGCATAGTAGGCTGTGACCTCGCGCGAGGTGTAAGCGTTGATGTATCCACCCACATCCTCGATGGCCTCGGCGATTTGCAGCGCGGAACGTCGCTCGGTTCCCTTGAAGGCCATATGCTCAAGGAAATGCGCGATTCCGTTCTGTTCGATCCGCTCATGCCGCCCGCCGGCGGTCACCCAGATGCCGATGGCCGCAGATTGCAGCCCCGGCATATGTTCACTGACGATACGAAAGCCGTTCTTCAGTTGGTCTTGTCTGACAGTCACTCAGCGATGTGCCTTTTGATATGATCCTCAAGGGCGCCCAGATCGTTGGCAATGCGGGTCACCCGTTCCGGACGTTCATACAGATCAGACATGCGGGATGGAAGAGGCGGATGTTCGCCGCTCGCCTTCTCGACCGCTGCCGGGAATTTTGCAGGATGCGCGGTGGCCAGCGTGATCATCGGCACCTCTGCCGCGCGGTGTTCTTCGGCGACCTTGATGCCAACGGCAGTGTGCGGGCAGACCAGTTCAGCGCTGTGGGCCAGAGTATGCTTAATCGTTTCAAGCGTCTCGTCCTCGGACACACGGCCTGAATCGAAACTTTCGCGCAGCGCTTCCATCGCGCCTTGACTGACGTTGAAGCCCCCGGTCTTGAGTTCGTCCATCAACTGCGCAACCGCGCCGCCGTCTTCGCCATAGGCATAATACAGCGCACGCTCAAAGTTCGAGCTGACCTGAATATCCATCGACGGGCTGATCGAGGGGATGGTGTCGCCCTTGAAATAGCCTTCGCCCGAGAGACAGCGATGCAGGATGTCGTTCTGGTTGGTTGCCACCACCAGTCGATCGATAGGAAGACCCATGCGTTTGGCCAGATAGCCCGCGAAGATATCGCCGAAATTGCCGGTTGGCACAGTGAAACTGACCTTCCGGTGTGGCGCGCCGAGGCTGACGGCGGCCGAAAAGTAATAAACGATCTGCGCCAGTACCCGCGCAAAGTTGATCGAGTTCACCCCGGCCAGCTTCACACCATCGCGGAAGTCGAAATCGTTGAACATATCCTTCAGCGCGGCTTGGCAATCGTCAAAATCTCCATCGACGGCCAGCGCGTGCACATTGCTGTCCGCAGGCGTCGTCATCTGACGGCGCTGCACCTCGGACACGCGGCCATGCGGATACAGGATGAACACGTCGACCGCGTCCAGCCCCCGAAACGCTTCGATAGCGGCTGAGCCGGTGTCGCCGCTGGTCGCGCCGACGATGGTCACGCGGTCATTGCGCCGCTTAAGGGCCACCTGAAACAGCTGGCCGATCAACTGCATTGCAAAGTCTTTGAAGGCCAGCGTGGGGCCGTGGAACAGTTCTAATAGGAAATGGTTCTCGTTCAATTGCTTCAACGGCGCGCGGGCGTCATGGCCGAAGCCTTCATAGGCACGGGCGATGATCGCCTTGAACTCGTCCTCGGCGAAGGAGCCGCTGACATAGGGCCACATGACGCGAAACGCGATTTCCTCATAGGGCTGACCGGCCAGAGCGGCGATCTCGTCCTGTGTCATCACCGGAATCTCGGCGGGCAGGTACAGGCCCCCGTCACGGGCAAGCCCGGTCAGCATCGCCTCTTCAAAGGTCAGTTCGGGCGCTTGCCCACGGGTCGAGATGTATTTCATATCGCGTCACTCTCAGAATTGGCACGGCTGCGCCACAGGAAGTATCCGGTCATCGCAGCCCAGACCAGGGCTAGGCCAAACCAGGTGATTGCATATTGTAGGTGATCGTTCGGGATGCCCGCTGTGTCCACAGGCAAAGGCGTCACATTCGGGTCGGTTTCAGACCGGGCGATCAGCAGCACAGGCTCGGTTTTCAACGCAGCGGCCAGAGAGGGCACATCCCGCGCGAACCAGATGTTGCTGCTGGTATCCGCCTCGGGGGTATAGCTGTCCACTTCATCCGGCCAGTGCAGGTTTCCCGTGATCTCCATCGGCCCGGTCAGCCGTTCGATCTGTTTCGCAGTCGTCGGTACAAAACCCCGGTCCACCAAGATTGCCCGATCTTCGCTGCGGAAAGCCTGAATGATCCGGTACCCTGCCCCGACCTGTTTGACCGAAACCAGGACATGAATTTCACCCGGAAGCATCTCGCCGGTTACGGTCACGGGCAGGTACTTGTCTGCATCTTCCGAAACCGCCCCGGGCAAGGTCACCGGAGCTGCCGCGATACGGGCGTCGATCTCGGCCAGTATGCTCTGTTTCCATGCCAGCCGCTGAATCTGCCAGGTGCCCAGCGACAGCAATATGCCCAATCCGGCAAGGCCGATGATCAGCAGGAACAGGGTGCGGCGCATGTCAGGGTAAAACCTCGTATCGGGAACCGGCGTCTTGTTAAGGCGCGCGCGGGCTGAATTGCAACCATGCAATTGTACGGGGCGCAATCTAGCGCCCCTAATCGAGAAAAAGCCGCCCTTAAGGGGCGGCTTTTGCAATTGGATCACCTGACGCGGCTTACATCAGCGGGGCCTGACCCCAGATGTAGACAGCGAAGAACAGGAACAGCCAGACGACGTCGACAAAGTGCCAGTACCAGGCCGCGGCTTCGAACCCGACATGTTTCTCGGGGGTGAAGTCACCTTTCAGCGCCCGGATCAGGCAGACCGACAAGAAGATCGTCCCGATGATCACATGCGCGCCGTGGAAACCGGTCGCCATGAAGAAGTTCGAGTAGAACTGGTCGCCACCAAACTTCCAGCCTTCATGAGCCAGCAGTTCGTAATATTCGAACCCCTGTAGCGCGGTAAAGGCGATGCCCAGTGCGATCCCGATCGCCAGACCCTGCACCAGCGCCTTGCGGTCATTGTTATGTACCAGCGCATGGTGCGCCCATGTGATCGCACAGCCCGACAGCAGCAGGACCAGAGTGTTGATCAGCGGCAGGTGGAACGGGTCGACCGCATGGATGTCCGGCTGGATGTATTCGGTGCCAGCATAGTCGTACATCGGATACATGCGATGTTTGAAGAACGACCAGAACCAGGCGAAGAAGAACATCACCTCGGACATCACGAAGAGGATGAAACCATAGCGCAGGCCGATGCGCACAACCGGCGTATGATCGCCCTGGCGGCTTTCGACCACCACTTCGGACCACCAAGCAAACATGGTGTACAGAACACCAATCAACCCCATCCAGAAGATCCACGGGGTCACCCCGTGCATCCACAGAACAGCTCCGAACAGCATCACAAAGCCGGCCGCCGCGCCGACCAGTGGCCAGATCGACGGGTTCAGAATGTGATAATCATGGTCTTTTGCGTGTGCCATCAGCGTCCCTCACCTACAGGCGTTAGTTCTTGTTTGTATCAGCCTGCACGTCAAGGGCGGCATAGCCCTCGGGCAGGTCAATTTCATAGAATGTATACGACAGCGTGATCGTATGAACATACTTGGCTTCCAGATCTTCGACCAATTCAGGGTCAACGAAGAAAGTCACCGGCATCTCAACCCGCTCACCGGGTTGCAGTACCTGCTCTTCAAAGCAGAAACAGGCGATTTTCTGAAAATATCCACCCGCCGAATAGGGCGCGACATTGTAAGACGCCTGCCCGGCAATCGGGCGATCGGTGGGGTTGTAGGCCTCATAGAAGGCCAGACCGGTTTCACCTATACGCACCTCCATTTCGCGCTCGACCGGCTTGAACTCCCAGTCCATATCCTTGGCCTTTGAGGCGTCAAAGCGCACGGTGATGGTGCGATCCAGAATATCCTCGGGTGCGGTTTCCGCCACGCCGGTGGTGCCACCAAATCCGGTAACCCGGCAGAACCAGTCATAGAACGGCACTGCCGCCCAAGCGAGGCTGCCCATCAGCACCACAACACCCACAGTCTGGGCAACAGTCTTCTGAGGACCCGAAAGCGCCATCAGTTCTGCACCTCTTGCGTCGCCATGTTGAAATCCGTGCCCGACACCTTCACGACGGTCAGACCAAAGATGATCACGATGAAGGCTGCCAGCGTCAGGCCTACGCCCAGATTGCGGCTGAACCGGCGCTGGTGAAGTTCATGGGTTTTGCGCAGGCTCATGACCAGCCTCCCAATCCATAGGGTTTCAGCAAGGCCTCAAAGAGGATCGCACCGAAATGCAGGAAGAGGTACAGCAGCGACAGTTTGAAGAAACTGCGCTCGACCTTGAAATTGTCGGCTTCGGAATCGTCTTCGTTTCGGCGGGAAATCTGCCACGCACCCCGTAGGAACAAGCCGTTCAGAACCAGTGCGACCACCAGATAGATCGGGCCTCCGATATCCGAGAACGCAGTACCCACCGCCAGCACCGCCAGCAGCGCGGTATAGACTAGAATGTGCCAGCGCGTTGCACGGCGGCCGTGCGTGACGGTCAGCATCGGCACGCCTGCGTCGTCATAATCCGAGCGCATAAACAGCGCCAAGGCCCAGAAATGCGGCGGCGTCCACATGAATGTCAGGGCGAACATCAACCACGGCTCAAGCGTCATCGAACCTGTGGCCGCGACCCATCCGATCACCGGCGGGAACGCCCCTGCGGCACCACCGATCACGATATTCTGCGGCGTCGAGCGCTTTAGCCACATTGTGTAGACGACGACATAGAAGAAGATGGTAAAGGCCAGAAACGCACCGGCGAACCAGTTGGTTGCCAGACCCAGCATGATGACGGACAGGCCAGACAGAGCCAATCCCAGCGCCATCGCCTCGCCTTCTTCGACCTTGCCGGACGGGATGGGGCGGTCTTTGGTGCGCTTCATCACGCGGTCGATATCCGCATCCCACCACATGTTCAGCGCACCGGACGCTCCGCCACCGATCGCAATGAACAGAATGGCGCAGAATCCCACGAACGGGTGCACAGGAACCGGAGCTGCAAGCAATCCGACCAAAGCCGTGAAAACGACCAAAGACATTACGCGCGGCTTCAGCAGGGCGAAATAATCACCAAAGCTGGCCTCGTCCGCGCGGGTCTGCGCAGAAACGGTGCTGGCATTGAAGCTTGCGTCGCTCATATCCGGTCCTTTTCGGGGCAAAAGCTGCGCGAATTCCGCGCAGCCCGCATGTGTTTACCTAGGCCGCAAAGGGCTTAGTTCGAGGCCACTTGATAGGATGCAGGCTGGCCCGCATATTCTTCAAGCGCACCTTGCAGCCATTGTTCATAGGCCTCTTCGCTGACCACTTTGACAGTGATCGGCATATAGGCATGGTCCTTACCGCACAGCTCAGAGCACTGTCCGAAATAGACGCCTTCCTTATCCGCTTGGAACCACAGCTCGGCCAGACGACCGGGTACGCCGTCCTGCTTCACGCCGAACGAAGGAATGGTCCACGAGTGGATCACGTCGGACGCGGTGACCTGCATCACGATAATCTTGCCAACCGGAACAACAACGGCGGTGTCGGTGGCCAGCAGCCATTCGTCTTCGCCATAGCCCGCATCGGCCAGCTTCGCCCGCATCGCATCGTCCAAGACAAACGGTGTTACGTCGGCATCCGCCGGGCGCGCGCCCTCGTCCAGGGTGGCCGGGTGGCCCAGAAGATAGCTATCGAAGGCAAAGTCATGATCGACATATTCGTAGGTCCAGTACCACTGGTTCCCCACGACTTTGATAGTGATATCGCCTTCGGGAATTTCCTGCTGTTTGAACAGGACCGGCAGCGAGAACGCTCCGATGAACACCAGAATCAGGATCGGGCCCAAAGTCCATGCAATCTCAACCGGCGTGTAATGCGAGAACCGAGCGGGGTTCGGATTGACGCGCTGGTTGTAGCGCACGATGCAGTAAACCAGCAGACCCGCAACAAACACACAGATCGCGGTGATGATCACCAGAATCATGTTGTCCAGCGACTGAATCCCTTCGGCAAGGCTGGTGGCAGCAGGCTGGAAACCCATGCCGCCGTCAACCGGCTTGCCAATAATCTCAAGCTCCTGAGCCATGGCGGGAAGGCTGGAGAGGGCCGTAGCAAGCCCGGAAAGCATCAAAGCATTCTTCATTTTCTGTCCTGATCGTTTGATCTTTGCGTCTCTCGCGAAAAGGTGTGAATCGGTCGCACCTCTCCCGTTGTCTTTGGCCGCGTTAAAAACCATATTCCGTCGGGTAGATAAAGCAAAATGCTTGCGTCAAACAGACGCTATTTTTGATCTGGATCAAACCCGAAAGGTCACAACCGATGACTCAGGCCCCATTTCGCCCTTTTGAGAGCACTCTTCCGCAAGACGAAGCGCTTGCTGTCTTGCAGTCCGCAACAGCCGGGGCCGAAGACGGAGAGCTTTTTGTCGAACGCCGAAAGTCCGAGTCTCTGGTGTTCGATGACGGGCGTCTGCGCACAGCATCTTATGACGCATCCGAAGGCTTCGGTCTGCGCGCTGTTCAGGGCGAAGTGGCGGGATATGCTCATTCAACAGATGTTTCGATCCCTGCCCTGAAACGCGCCGCGGAAACGGCACGCCTAGCGGTGGGCGATGGTGGTGGTACGCTGGCTGAGCCTCCGCGATCAACCAATATCCGGCTTTATACGGATGAAGATCCCATCGAATCTGCCGATTTCCCGGTCAAGATAGAGACCCTGCGTGCGGTTGACGCCTTTGCCCGCGATCTGGACCCGCGCGTGGTGCAGGTCAGCGCCACCATCGCTGCCGCAGTTCAAGAAGTTGAAATTCTGCGCCCCGACGGTGTGCTAGTGCGCGATGTGCGCCCGATGACACGCCTGAATGTTTCGGTCATCGTCGAACAGAACGGACGACGTGAGAGCGGTTCGGCCGGGGGTGGCGGTCGTGTCGGGCTGGACGGCCTGATCGACCCCGCCGACTGGCAGGACAAGGCGCGCGAGGCGCTGCGGATTGCACTGGTGAACCTGGATGCAATCCCGGCACCCGCCGGTGTGATGGAGGTCGCGCTTGGCCCCGGCTGGCCCGGTATCCTGTTGCACGAAGCCATCGGCCACGGGCTTGAAGGCGATTTCAATCGCAAGGGAAGCTCGGCCTTTGCTGGTCTGATGGGGCAGCAGATTGCCTCAAAGGGCGTCACTGTGGTGGATGATGGCACCATCGCTGACCGGCGCGGCTCGATAAGCGTGGATGACGAAGGCACACCAAGCTCGCGAACGGTGTTGATTGAGGACGGTATCCTGACCGGTTACATGCAAGACCGCCAGAACGCCCGCCTTATGGGGGTATTACCGACCGGGAATGGGAGGCGGCAGAGTTATGCGCATAAACCCATGCCACGCATGACCAATACCATCATGCTCGGCGGTGACTCCGATCCGGCGGCGCTGGTCGCCGATATCAAGGACGGAATCTGGGCTGTTGGCTTCGGCGGCGGTCAGGTCGATATTACCAACGGCAAGTTCGTCTTCTCCTGCACCGAGGCCTACCGCGTCGAAAACGGCAAGATCGGCGCACCCGTCAAAGGTGCTACGTTGATTGGCGATGGGCCCTCGGCATTGAAGCGTATCCGCGGCCTGGGCAATGATATGGCATTGGATCCCGGCATGGGGACGTGCGGCAAAGACGGGCAATGGGTGCCGGTCGGTGTTGGACAGCCAACCGTTTTGATGGATGGCCTGACTGTCGGTGGGTCAGCCGCCTGAGTCGGCCTCAAGAAAAAATACATGGGCGCACCGTTAACACGGTGCCCTTCTAAATCGCCTGAGCGCAATCCGCCCGCCAACCGGGCCAAGAAAATTCGCATGAATTTTCTCATCTATTTTCAAAGCTATATGCAGATCATCAGCCGAATTCCTTCAACAAATCGCATCTAATTTTCCGCAATTTACAGGCTGTTAACCCCCGAACCCGTAAACCAGTTCTGCAATCAGGCGGAGCACCGGATGACCGAGGAGCAGCTTTCTTCCAATCACCCCCCACTCCCACCCACCACGGAAGAGGACCGGTTTTCGTGGCTTCGCCTGTTGCGCTCACGCAAGGTTGGCCCAGCGACATTTCGCAGGCTGCTGCGCGAACATGGCTCGGCGCAGAACGCGCTGGCCGCACTGCCCGAAATGGCACGCGCTGCCGGAATAGAAGGGTATGAAATCTGCCCCCCCGGCGTCATCGAGGCGGAGCTCAAGGCTGCAAAAGCCGCCAAGGCGCGGCTTTTGTGCCTTGGGGCCGCCGATTTTCCTGCTGCCTTGGATGATCTGAACGACGCTCCGCCCTTGCTATGGGCCGTCGGGGACGTGTCTCTTCTTCAAAAACCTACGATCGCCATGGTGGGAGCCCGCAATTGCTCCTCTCTAGGCGCGCGCATGGCGCGGGGGTTAGCCTCTGAACTGGGCAACAAAGGACATACCATCGTCTCAGGGCTGGCACGCGGCATAGATACCGCGGCGCATCTGGCATCGCTGGAGACCGGCACGATAGCGGTCATGGCCGGGGGCGTTGATGTGATTTACCCGGCAGAGAACACCGATCTGGCGCATGATATCGCCCACAAGGGTCTGCGCCTGTCCGAACAGCCGATGAATATGACGCCCCAGGCGCGCCACTTCCCCCGCCGCAATCGCATTATATCGGGGCTGGCACAGGCGGTTATCGTGGTTGAGGCTGCTGCCAAGTCAGGAAGCCTCATTACCGCCCGGGACGCTCTGGATCAGGGGCGCGAGGTGCTGGCTGTTCCAGGTCATCCTTTTGATGCAAGAGCCGCTGGATGCAATTTATTGATTCGCGACGGGGCAACGCTCGTGCGGTCCGCCGACGATGTTCTCGAAGCCCTGCCAGCACAGGTCGCGCATTTCTCGGAACCTGAAACGCCAACCGCAGCCCCCAAACGCAACCCTGTGCAGGCAATTCATGCGCAGATCCTCGATCACCTTGGCCCTTCACCTATTGCCGAGGATCAGTTGCTGCGCGACATTGCCGCCACCGCCGGAGAGCTGGGCCCTGCACTGGTTGATCTTGAGCTTGAGGGGCGGATCCAGCGCCAACCGGGCGGGCTATTATCCCTGGCGAGCGGAGGCGCGTCCTTTGAATCGGCTGATGTTTTGATGCGCGCATATCGCTCAAATGCCCCCTAGCATGCTGAAATCACGCCGCTTTTCAGGCGGTAAAAGGAACGCATTGACAATTCTGTCTTGCCCCACACATTTTGCACCACCATAGAAGGCGCCCAATTCGTCGAGCGAGGTTTCCACTTAAATGCCTGTAGTTGTTGTAGAATCTCCGGCCAAAGCAAAAACAATCAACAAATATCTCGGCCCCGACTACACGGTTTTGGCCTCGTACGGCCATGTGCGGGACCTGCCGCCGAAAGATGGTTCAGTCGATCCTGAGCACGAGTTTTCGATGAAATGGGAGGTCGGCAATGACAGCAAAAAGCATGTCAAAGCCATCGCAGACGCTCTTAAAGAAGATAACGCCCTGATCCTCGCAACTGACCCTGACCGCGAGGGCGAAGCGATCAGCTGGCATCTGCAGGAAGCGCTTACCAAGCGCCGCTCGATAAAGAAGGATACGCCGGTCAGCCGCGTGACGTTCAACGCAATTACCAAGGACGCCGTGACCGAGGCGATGCAGAACCCGCGCGAGGTCGATATGCCTCTGGTCGAGGCCTATCTGGCCCGTCGCGCGCTGGACTATCTGGTGGGCTTCAACCTGTCGCCCGTTCTGTGGCGCAAACTGCCGGGCGCGCGTTCGGCGGGGCGCGTGCAGTCGGTTTGCCTGCGCCTGATCGTCGAACGCGAGATGGAAATCGAGGCGTTCAAACCGGTTGAATACTGGTCTGTTAAAGCTGTGTTCGAAACACCGCGCGGGCAGACCTATGAGGCACGTCTGGTCACTCTGGCCGGTAAAAGGCTGGACAAGCATGATCTGACAAACGCAACGCAAGCTGAACTGGCCGTCCAAGCCATCACCAGCCGCGATCTAAGTGTGTCGTCGGTCGAGGCCAAACCTGCCGCCCGCAACCCTTCTGCCCCGTTCATGACCTCGACCCTACAGCAGGAAGCTAGCCGCAAGTTCGGGATGGGTGCACGCCATGCGATGCAGGTGGCGCAGCGTCTCTATGAGGCGGGATACATTACCTATATGCGGACTGATGGCATCGACATGGCCCCCGAGGCCGTGGCTGCGACGCGCGATGCGATCACCGACCGTTATGGTGCGGAATACGTGCCGGACAGCCCGCGCATCTACAAGAACAAAGCCAAAAACGCGCAGGAAGCGCACGAGTGTATTCGCCCGACAGATATGTCGCGCGATGCCAAGGCGTTGAAGGTGACCGATGAGGATCAGCGCAAGCTCTATGATCTGATCTGGAAGCGCACCATCGCCTGCCAGATGGCCGCCGCGCGGCTGGAGCGTACGACGGTTGAGATTACCAGCACAGACGGTCAGGTCGGGCTGCGCGCCACCGGTCAGGTGGTGCTGTTCGATGGTTTCATGCGTGTCTATGAAGAAGGCCGCGATGACGTTGTCGACGATGATGACAAGCGCCTGCCACAGATCATGCAGGGCGATCCGGCGCGTTTTGCCAAAACATCGCTGCGCGATCAGTTTGCCAAGGCCACCAGCGACTCGGACAAAGCCGCGATCCTGTCTGACAATGAGGCCGTACTTGCATTGCAGCACCACACTCAGCCGCCTCCGCGCTATACCGAGGCCACTCTGGTCAAACGGATGGAAGAGCTGGGGATCGGGCGGCCCTCGACCTATGCCTCGATCGTGACCACGATTCAGGACCGCGAATATGTGCGCAAAGACAAGAACCGGCTAATCCCCGAGGAGAAGGGCCGGATCGTGACGATCTTCCTTCTGAACTTCTTCCGGCAATATGTGGGCTATGAGTTCACCGCCAATCTGGAAGAGGAACTTGACGACGTTAGTGCGGGTGACCGTGACTACAAGGATCTGCTGGGCAAATTCTGGCGTGATTTCTCGGCGGCGATTGGCGAGACGTCGGAATTGCGCATCTCAGAGGTGCTAGACAAGCTGGACGAGGCGCTGGCACCGCAGCTGTATCCGCCGCGCGAAGACGGCTCTGATCCGCGCATCTGCCCGAAATGCGGCGTCGGTCAATTGCACCTGAAGACCTCTCGCACCGGTGGTTTTGTGGGCTGCGGCAACTACCCCGAATGCACCTATACCCGCCCCATCGCGGGCGAAGGCGACGAAGGCGACGAACGGCTGCTGGGCAAGGATGCAGGCGATGAAATCTGGCTGAAATCCGGTCGTTTCGGGCCTTATGTTCAACGCGGCGAACCCACGCCCGAGAATAAGAAGCCCCCGCGTGCGTCCCTGCCCCGCGGCTGGAGCAAGGATGACATGGATCTGGAGAAAGCGCTGACGCTGCTCAGCCTGCCGCGTCAGATCGGGGAACATCCTGAAGGCGGTATGATCACGTCGAACTTTGGCCGCTTTGGCCCGTACCTGATGCATCAGCTCGCCGACGAGGCCAAACCGGTCTATGCCAACCTCAAAGACCCCAATGATGTGTTCGAGATCGGCATGAACCGCGCCGTGGAGCTGCTGGCCGAAAAGCGCGCCAATCCGGGACGCGGACGGCGCGCAGCGGCAAAACCGTTGAAAGAACTAGGTGAGCACCCCGGCGGCGGCACAATGCAGGTTCTGGACGGGCGCTATGGGCCCTATGTGAAGTGGGAAAAGGTCAATGCGACCATCCCCAAAGACATCAAGCCCGAGGATGTGACGCAGGAAATGGCTATCGAACTGGTCAATGAACGCGCGGCCAAGAAGGGTACCAAGAAAAAGGCAGCGCCGAAAAAGAAGGCGGCGGCCAAGAAAACCACCAAGAAGGCGGCGGGCTAGGTAGAAATACCACCCTCGCCCGGGTTTCATTGACTTCCCAATGACGTGACGGCACAACTCGGCCCAACACCATGTCATTGGGGGAGTTTTCCATGAAGAAAATCTATGACAATGCCGATGAGGCGCTCGATGGGGTGATCTCGGACGGCATGCTCATCGCGGCGGGCGGCTTTGGGCTGTGCGGTATCCCAGAGATGCTGCTTGAGGCGATCAAGGCCTCGGGTGCCAAGGATCTGACCTTTGCCTCGAACAACGCAGGTGTTGATGATTTCGGTATCGGCATCCTGCTGCAGACCAAGCAGGTCAAGAAGATGATCAGCTCATATGTCGGGGAAAACGCCGAGTTTATGCGCCAATACCTGAGCGGTGAACTTGAGCTGGAATTCAACCCACAAGGCACACTGGCCGAGCGGATGCGCGCCGGTGGTGCTGGCATCCCCGGGTTCTACACCAAGACAGGTGTAGGCACGGTGATTGCGGAGGGTAAAGAGCACAAGGAATTCAACGGCGAGACCTATATCATGGAGGAAGGCATCTTCGCCGACCTCGCCATCGTGAAGGCGTGGAAAGCCGATGACACCGGGAACCTCGTGTTCCGCAAGACCGCTCGTAACTTCAACGTGCCCGCCGCGACCTGCGGTAAAATCTGTGTGGCTGAGGTCGAAGAGATCGTCCCGCGCGGCTCACTTGAACCGGATTCGATCCACCTGCCCGGCATCTATGTGCATCGCATCATTCAAGGCAGCCACGAAAAGCGCATCGAACAGCGCACCACCCGCAAGAAGGAGGACGCATAATGCCCTGGGATCGCAATCAGATGGCCGCACGCGCGGCAGAAGAGCTGGAAGATGGCATGTATGTAAACCTCGGCATCGGGATTCCGACGCTGGTGGCGAACTATGTGGGTGACAAGGATATTACGCTGCAATCCGAGAACGGCATGCTGGGCATGGGCCCCTTCCCGTTCGAAGGCGAGGAAGACGCGGACCTGATCAACGCAGGGAAACAGACAATCACCGAACTGTCTCGCACGTCCTATTTCGATAGCGCGACTTCGTTTGCCATGATCCGAGGCGGTAAAATCGCCGCTGCGATTCTGGGTGCGATGGAAGTGGACGAGAAAGGCGATCTGGCGAACTGGATGATTCCCGGCAAGTTGGTCAAAGGCATGGGCGGCGCGATGGATCTGGTGGCCGGTGTGGGCCGCGTGATCGTGGTCATGGATCACACCAACAAGCACGGCGATTCAAAAGTGCTGAAAGAGTGCACTCTGCCACTGACTGGCCAGGGCGTCGTTGATCGCATCATCACCAATCTTGGCGTGCTGGATGTTGTCGAAGGCGGGCTTAAGATCGTAGAGCTGGCCGATGGTGTCAGCGAAGACGATATGCGCGCAGCCACTCAGGCGACGATTGTCGGTTGAGTGCCCCGTCTATGAATCAGAAGGCCCGCTGCTATGCGGGCCTTTTTTAGTTGGTGGTCTGAAAGACGCAGGGGTCCGAGACAAATTGTGGTGTCGTCGTACATAAGGCGCTGGCAACCTGAAACGCCGCAAGGACCTTTGGCACATAATCCCGCGTTTCGGCGTAAGGCGGCACTCCGCTGTGCTTATGCACGGCTCCCTCACCCGCGTTATAGCCAGCCAGGACCAGAATCGGATCCTGCCCAAACTCTTCCATCAACCAATGCAGATACCGTACGCCGCCCTCGATATTCTGTTCGGGCTTGAAACTGTCTTTTACCCCAAAGCGCTCGGCCGTCGCCGGCATCAGCTGCATCAGACCCTGTGCCCCCGCAGAGCTCACGGCCTCAGTCTTTCCTGCCGATTCCACCGAGATCACGGCCAGCACCAGCGCGGGTGACACATTGGTGCCCACAGTGGACCGCAGAATATCAACACCCCGCTGATTGACGATTTCCTGCAATGTCTGCAGGCGTGGCGCAGCAACACCCGTAGCGGTCAGCGCCTGCACAGCCTCACGCAACCGCCCTGCATTTGCCTGCGCCAGTTCGGGCGACACCCGATTCCAGAACGCCTTGTAGGATCCAACAGGCTTAGCGATCCCGGTCCCAGCCCCGGCAATCTTGGGTGGCGTCGAGGCGGGCACCTTTGCTGGCGTCACATCGTCTGGCACCTCAAGCAAAGCCCCGGTGCTGGGGGCCGAAGGAGCAGTCGCATGCTGTTCTGGTGTGATTTGGATGGTGACTCGCACGCGCGCTCCCGGCTTGGGGGCTGAGAGCCGCTTGTAAACACCGCGCGGTTCTTGCTCAGTCGCAAAGACCTGCGCTGCGCCACCTATTAGCAACGCGACCGCGCCGGCGCATATAAGTGCGTCCCGGAAATACATTTGCCTGCCTCGATTTTTATCTTTTGGAACAGTTTGAACCTGAGAACAGCTCATTACACCAGAAAAACAACGCGAATTGGGGCAATTTCGCCTCATTTGCCGCTATTTTGCATCGCTCGTGGCGGGTGGAAGTAAAAAGGAGTTATTTTTTTTCGTTTATTTTCCGTATGTTACAATATTTCTCATCAAAAAGTTAAGCTTTGAGTGAAAAAAATCGCGATTGGCCCAATTCCTGCCACGCACAAGGGTCAAACATATATCCATGCCGAGACGATCGGGAGCGGACTGAGAGAGAAAGCTCTGGAAGACGCCGAGGTTAATTACTTTTTGATCCTTTAGGAGGGACGTAACATGATCAAGTTCATCAAGAACTTCCGCAAAGACGAAGACGGCGCCGTAACTGTAGACTGGGTCGTTCTGACCGCAGCTGTTGTGGGCCTGGCAGCTGTTGCATACAGCGGCATCTCAGGCGGTGCTTCGGGCATGGCTGACAATGTGGAAGCAGCGATGACCGGCGCAACTGTAAGCACCACATCGGCTGGTGGCGTTACCGGAGCGACAAGCGCTGACAGCTCTGACAGCGGCAGCTAAGATATCGAAGCACGGCTAGTGCTAAGCCAAATCTTGGAGCCATATCAGAGAGATCTGATGTGGCTCTTTTCTATTCTTTCTTAGCGGCAAACAGCTGGGGCGATTGGTATACGACCTCAATACGACAATGAATTTGTTCTTATTGTCCCTTATTTCGACACAATTCAAAGCTAGCGTTGATCGCGAACACGTTGGGGTACAATCAAAACATCCCATCCGCTTTGAATACTCATCCGCGCGACGATGAACGTGAGGTAATAATATGCGAGCTATGTTTGGTCTTGTCTTAATCATCGGCGTCGTCCTGGCAGGCGGCGCAGTTTATATGGCGCGGGGCTATATAACTGAGCATCAGAGTGCACTTGCCCGCGAGCGGCTTGCCGCGCAAGAGGCGCTGGCCAGCGCCAAAGAGGGCGTTGTCCCAACGATCGGCGTAGTCGTATCGAATCGTAAGCTAAGATATGGCGAACCTCTGTCGCAAGATGATGTCCGTATGGTTCAATGGCCTGAATCAGCAGTGCCTGAAGGCAGCTTCACTGACATAGCCGTGCTTTTTCCTGAGACCGATGACAGCGAACGCTTCGTTCTCAGAGCGATGGAAAAAGATGAAGCACTCATGAAGGTGAAAGTTACTAGGCCCGGTGAAGCCGCAGGCCTTACGTCGCAACTTGAAAAAGGAATGCGCGCGTTCGCCATCAGTGTTGACGTCGCCTCCGGCGTATCGGGCTTTCTGCGCCCTGGAGATAACATTGATGTCTATTGGACAGGCTCGTTGCGTGGCGCGGTTGAAGGCGCTCAGGGGGAAATCACGCGCTTAATTCAAAGCAAGATCCAGTTGATCGCGGTCGATCAAATCGCTGGATCGGACATAACCGGTGCGACGATTGCACGTACGGTCACTGTTGCAGCGACACCTGAACAAATTGCTGCGCTCGCGCAAGCCCAAAACACTGGACGGCTATCATTGGCTCTGGTTGGAGCGCAGGATGAAGCGGTTGCGAGCGCTATCGAAGTCGATCAACGAAAACTGCTTGGAATCAAAGAAGCAGCCCCGGCGCCGCAGGCACCCAAGAAACAAGTCTGCACCGTCCGAACTCGACGTGGGAACGAAATCGTCGAAACCCCAATCCCTTGCACAAACTAACGTCAATTCAGTCTGTTACGGACCAAAGGCCGCGCATTACGCGCGGCCTATTTCGTTGTGATGTTGCGCATTGTCCACATAAAGAAAATTCCAGAAACCATTGATTATTGCAATAAATCCGGTTTTCGCGCAGGGTTTCCGGATAGAGGGCATAAGACCCATAAAATCGAGTGGTGATCGGAGAGGCAGGTCACATGACAATACGTTCCTGGATCAGCGCAACCCTGCTGGGGTTGACGCTTGTAGTGAGCTCAATCGGCGATGCCGCTTGGGCCCAAAATCTTCGCGTGGTCAAGAAAGGGACGGCAGAATCGCTGGACGTCCCGGTCAACCGCGCAATCGTTGTGGAGAGCGAAGAACCGTTTGCTGAGATCAGCATCGCAAATGCGGGAATCGCGGACGTTTCGACGCTGTCGGATCGGACAATCTATGTATTAGGTCGCGCCCCAGGCATGACCACGCTGACCCTGTTCGACGGAGCGGGCAACCTTCTGACCAATGTACGGGTACGGGTTGCACCGGATGTCACTGAGTTCAAAGAAAGGCTGCGCCAGATCCTGCCAAATGAGCAGATCGAAGTGCGCACGGCCAATGACGGCATCGTCCTGTCGGGCACAGTCTCCAGCAGCGCTCGTCTTGCACGCGCTCTTGAGCTGGCCGAACGCTACGCGCCTGAACGTGTATCAAATCTGATGAATGTTGGCGGCGTGCAGCAGGTCATGTTGAAGGTGCGCTTTGCAGAAATGAATCGCTCGGTCGCGAAGAACCTGTCTGCTTCGCTGGGCTTTGGCGGCGGCGACGTAACTGCTGGTTTCAATACCTTGAACAACCAGGGTTCGCTGACCAACGCTTTGAGCAACAACATTCCGCTGGTGCAAACCAATACCGGCGCCATCCTCTTTGGTTTCGGGGCGGGCTCCACTCAGGTTCGTCTGCTGTTGGAAGCGCTTGAATCCAAAGGGTTGGCCCGAAGCCTTGCTGAACCGAATCTGTCAGCCCTGTCAGGTCAGGAAGCCGAATTCCTAGCAGGTGGCGAGGTTCCGATCCCTGTACCGCAAGATGATGGGGTCGTCGCTATCGAATATCGCCAATTCGGCGTGCAGGTTCTGTTCGTGCCTCGTGTGGTCGACGGTAATCTGATCAATCTCGAGATGGGGGCAACAGTTTCGAGTATCGACCCGAACTCTAACTTCACCATCAACGGGGACAACGTTCCAAGCTTCATCGTGCGTCAAACCAAGACTACTGTCGAGCTTCGCGATGGTGAGAGCTTTGCAATCGCGGGTTTAATCCAGGATGATTTCGCCGATCTGAGTAACCAAGTACCTTGGCTGGGTGATGTACCGGTTTTAGGTGCCCTGTTCCGCAGCGCTCAGTATCAACGCGAACAAAGCGAACTCATCATCATTGTCACCGCACATCTGGTATCACCAACGCGTGGCGAAGCTCTGGCTCTGCCAACTGACCGGGTAAAACCACCGAGCGAGTTTGATCTCTTTGTAAACGGCAAGGTCGCCCGAACAGAACGTGCTGGAAACGGTGCCGCGTCCGAAGTAGCCAAGCAGGATTTCGGTCAGTCTTATGGCTACGTCCTGGATTGATAGGAGAGGATAGAACCAATGGATAAGTGGATCATTACACTGGCTCTTTCGGTTGCTGTCGCAGGTTGTACACGCGAAGCCGGATATGAGATCGATGCTGGCACCTTCGGCAATGCGACCTTGAACAACATCCAGGTCATGAATGGCGAACTGACGTATAGCCAGATTCTGGCACAACGGTTCGCAGCTGAAGTTCCAACACAGATCAACTTTGCGTTTGATAGTGCAAAGCTTGATGTCTCGGCGCAGCGAATCCTACTGCAGCAAGCGGCTTGGATTAAGCAATTCCCCGAGGCGCGCTTCCGCGTTTATGGTCATACGGATGCGGTTGGATCTGACTCGTACAACAAGCGTTTGGGGCAGCGGCGTGCGAACGCCGCCGTCGCTTTCCTGACACAACAAGGGATTTCACGCTCAAGGCTTGAAGCAGTTGTTTCCTTTGGAAAATCCAGACCACTTGTGGCGACACCAGATCGCGACCGACGCAACCGTCGCACTGTAACCGAGGTATCCGGGTTTGTGGATCGTCATCCGAACCTGCTGGACGGAAAATATGCCCGCGTGATCTATCGAGAATACATCGCGAGCGCCACTCCACTGAGCTATATTCAGCGCGACGGCGACACCAGCGGCAGCGAATAATACTCAAGTCATGGGCGGCATTGTCGCCCATTTCCCTACAATTGGTTCTTTTGCGCCCAATTCTTGCCCAACTTCCAAGCGACGTTGTGAACAATTGGGTGACCTGCGGCCAAAATTGACCGCACCGGGCGACAGCAAACCAGAACTGACCTTCCACGCGTTCAATCGGTTTGCTCAGCCCTCTCGACGAGGATTGTGTTAATGACGAGCGCGACGCCGCAAGACGAAAATACCGCCATTCTGGCTTGCACCATAAGCCGGGATGTTCAGAACTTCGATCTTTTGATCGAAGATATGGAAGCCGCGCTGGGTGAGCGCTGGGGCGATCTTGGATTTGCAGAAGCGCTTGCGTTTTTCAGTCAACCGGAAGCTCAATCGCTGCAATTCGTGGCACTGGCACTGGACGGTGATGACGAAGACAATCTGACGCTGATGGGCGAGATCATCGTGCGGGCCAAAGAAAAAGGCATCAAGGTTGTCCTGATCGCAGAAGATGTCACGCCGGCCTCGCTGCATCAATTGCTGCGCAAAGGCGCCGACGAATTCGTGCCCTACCCCCTTCCAGAGAATGAATTGCAGGAAGCAATCGACCGGATGAACAAACCTGATCCGGTTGTTGCACCTCAGCCCGCCGCTGCACCTCTTGCCAGTGGCGCATCAAAGGAAGGTGCACTGTTTGTGGTTCAAGGGCTTGCCGGAGGCGTTGGGTCGACAACTATGGCTGTAAACCTCGCCTGGGAATTGGCAACCGTTTCGGCCAAGGAAGCGCCCAAGGTTTGTCTGATCGATCTGGATCTGCAATACGGCACGGTTTCCACCTACCTGGACCTGCCACGCCACGAAGCGGTTTTCGAAATGCTATCGGATACCGACTCGATGGACGAAGAATCCTTTGGTCAGGCACTGCAGAATTTTGAGGATAAGCTGCAGGTATTGACCGCCCCTTCGGACATGATCCCGCTCGACATCATCACTCCGGAAGATATTCAGCGCGTGATCGATACCGCGCGCGCGCATTTCGACTATGTGGTGGTCGACATGCCCAAAACGCTTGTTCAGTGGTCCGAGACGATCCTGAATGCGGCGCATGTCTATTTCGCCCTGATCGAATTGGATATGCGCTCGGCCCAGAATGCGCTGCGCCTGAAACGCGCGCTGCAAGCCGAAGAGCTGCCTTTCAATAAACTGCGCTTTGCAATGAACCGGGCGCCTAAATTCACCGATCTGAACGGCAAGAGCCGGGTCAAGCGCATGGGTGAAAGCCTGGGCATTTCGATCGACTTGCTTTTGCCCGATGGCGGCAAATCGGTCATGCAAGCCGGTGATCATGGCCTGCCGCTGGCCAGTTCAGCAGCCAAGAACCCGCTCCGTCGGGAAATCGCCAAACTGGCTCAATCGCTCCATAGCCTCGGCAGCAGCGACGCCGAAGCCGCATAACACGAAGGGGAGCTGCCCGTGTTTTCAAGATACAAGAAACAGCCCTCGGCTCAGCCGGTTGAAGCCAAAGCGCCCGCCGCTGCCCCCGCGGCCGCGCCCGCTGCGCCTGCTGCACCCCCTACTGCAACGGCCGTCGCCCGCAAACCGGTGCAGAAGAAAGCAGCCGAGGTTGTAAGTAACGACAAAGAGCGCAAACGCAAAGAACGGTTGGGCGAGATCAAGCTGGAACTGCACC
Source organism: Ruegeria sp. C2 (assembly GCF_056537765.1). Lineage (NCBI taxonomy): Bacteria > Pseudomonadati > Pseudomonadota > Alphaproteobacteria > Rhodobacterales > Roseobacteraceae > Ruegeria > Ruegeria sp. C2. The sequence goes on from NZ_JBQFRZ010000001.1 coordinate 1,593,641, forward strand.
GCGAACTGCTTGAAAATCTCAATCTCGCAGCCCTCGAAAAGGCCAGTGAGGCCGAGCTACGCACCGAGATCAGCGCAATCGCAAGCGAAGTTCTGGAAGCGCGCAACATCGTTCTGAACCGAGAAGATCGCAGCCAACTCAACAAGGAACTGTACGACGAGGTCACGGGCCTCGGCCCGCTTGAGACGTTGCTGCAGGATGACACGGTCAACGATATTCTGGTGAACGGACCGCAGCAGATCTTTGTGGAACGTGCGGGTAAGCTGGAAATCAGCGACATCACCTTCAAAGATGAAAAGCATCTGATGCGGATCATCGACAAGATCGTCTCCGCCGTGGGTCGTCGCGTCGATGAATCGAACCCTTATGTCGACGCCCGCCTTGCTGACGGATCGCGTTTCAACGCTATGGTGCCGCCGATCGCGGTGGATGGTTCTCTGGTTTCCATTCGTAAGTTCAAAAAAGACAAACTGGGCATCGACGATCTGGTCAATTTCGGCGCGTTTACCGAAGAAATGGCCGCTTATCTTCAAGCCGCAGTGTCGACTCGACTGAACATCATCGTTTCGGGCGGTACAGGTTCGGGTAAAACAACAACACTGAACGCCCTGTCCAGCTTCATTGATGACGCTGAACGCATTCTGACCATCGAGGATACGGCGGAACTTCAGCTGCAGCAGACCCATGTGGGCCGGATGGAAAGCCGTCCGCCCAACGTGGAAGGCAAAGGCGAGGTCAGTCCACGCGACTGTCTGAAGAACGCCCTGCGTATGCGCCCTGACCGCATCATTGTGGGCGAGACGCGTGGTGCCGAGGTGATTGACATGCTGCAGGCCATGAACACCGGTCACGACGGCTCGATGACCACGATCCACGCCAACTCGGCCCGGGACGGCATCTCTCGTCTGGAAAACATGATCGCAATGGCAGGCATCGAGATGCCGATCAAGGCGGTCCGCAGCCAGATCTCATCGGCTGTGAACCTGATCGTACAGGCCAGCCGTCTGCAGGATGGTTCACGTCGTATGACTTCGATCACCGAGATTACCGGGATGGAAGGTGATGTGATTTCGATGCAAGAAATCTTTAGGTTTCAAAGGGTTGGACTGACACCTGACAACAAGATCATCGGCCATTTCACAGCCACCGGCGTGCGCAGCCACTATTCCGAACGCTTCCGTCTGTGGGGCTTTGACCTGCCACCGTCGATCTACGACCCAACCACGATGTAGGAGACCGGAGAAATGCAACTGCCCGTTGAGGCTCTTATCTATATCGGTATCTTCGTCGGGGTTCTGGCCCTGGTCGAGGGCATCTATCTGGTTGCCTTTGGTAAGTCGATCAGCCTGAACAGCCGCGTCAACAGACGCCTGGACATGATCGACAAAGGTATTGCGCGGGATCAGGTTCTCGAGCAGCTGCGCAAAGAAATGCAGCAGCATATGAAGTCGCAGACGATACCTCTGTATTCTCTGCTTGCTGATAAGGCCCAAAAAGCTGCAATTGCCTTTTCGCCCAAGCAGTTGATCTTGATTATGGTTCTGGTCTCAGTCCTTGCCTTTCTGGGGCTGAGCATAGGTACGGCCACTGAGACATCACTTCGCGTCGCCATCTCTATCGCGATCGGGGTTGGCGCTGTCTATGCGTGGGTAAACAATAAGGCAAAGAAGCGTATGGCGCTGATTGAAGAGCAGTTGCCCGACGCCGTTGAACTGATGGTGCGATCACTTCGTGTCGGTAACCCGTTTGTGTCTTCCGTGCAGATCGTTGCCAACGAGGTAGAAGACCCACTTGCGACCGAGTTCGGTGTCATATCGGATGAATGTGCTTATGGCCGGGATGTCGGCGAAGCGCTCAAGGATCTGGCGGAGCGTCTGGACATGCAGGATTTACGTTTTCTGGCGGTTGCTGTTTCGATTCAACAGCAGTCCGGTGGTAATCTTGCCGAAATTCTCGCGGGTTTGGCTAAAGTCATCCGCGCCCGGTTCCGCCTATTCCGACGCGTCAAGGCGATCACTGCAGAAGCGCAATGGTCGGGCAAATTCCTGTCGGGGTTTCCCGTGTTCTGTCTTGTCTTTATTATGGTCAAAGACCCCGGCTATTACGACAACGTAATTGACCACTCACTTTTCATACCGGCCTGTTTCTTTGTCGGTATCATGCTGACGCTGAACCTGATCGTCATGCGCATTCTCACGAACATCAAAGTCTGAGGACATATCAATGGAATTTCTGACCCAAATAAACGATATGCTCACAGAAAATCTTGGCGAATTCGGGCCTTTGATCGTCGCCGGTGTCCTAGGGCTGTTCATGATACTGGTCACGATCCCGCTAATACTGAATCAGCCGGAAGATCCGCTAAAAAAGCTGCAGCGATCGACGGCAGCTCCCAAAAAGACCAAGAAAAACAAAAAGGACCGGTTGAGGGCGGCAGGGCGTAATGAACAGCTTGAGAAATTCGCAAATTTCCTCGAACCGCAAAACAAAGAGGAATATTCAGCGGTTCAACTCAAGCTCCGCCAGGCCGGGTATCAATCGAAAGACGCAGTCCGCTTCTATCACTTTGCTCAATTTGCTCTTGGAATTATCGGAGTAATCCTGGGTGTTTTATTCGTGACCGTCTTCTCGAATGGAGAAGAACTGACAACTCAAGATATGGCCATCCGCGTGCTTGTCCCGGGTGCAATCGGCTACTTTATCCCAAAATACTGGATCACCCGGCGCGTCGCTGAACGTCAGGAGGCCATCACCGCAGGGTTTCCAGATACACTCGATTTGATGCTTGTCTGCGTCGAAGCTGGGCAATCGCTGGATCAGGCGATCGTCAGGGTCGCTGCAGAAATGAAAGCTTCATACCCCGACATTGCGGACGAGTTCGAGGTTGTCGCTCACGAGATGAAAGCTGGTAAAGAGAAAGACGTCGTCCTGCGCGATTTCGCGACACGATGTGGTGTCCAGGACGTGAGCGCGTTTGTCACAGTCATGATCCAATCTGCCTCATTTGGTACTCCAATCGCCGATGCGCTCAGGGTTTATGCCGATGAAATGCGCGACAAGCGCGTGATGCGCGCAGAAGAGGCCGCCAACAAATTGCCTACCAAAATGACACTCGCAACTATGACTTTGACCGTTCCTCCGCTATTGGTGATCCTTGTTGGCCCTTCGGCAAAAGGTATCGCGGACTTTGGGAACTAGGGTAGAACAATTCCCGATCAAGCAAGGCAATCGGCGCTCTGATCGGAGCCTTCGCAAAACGATATTGGCCACCATGGTTCTTGCCATGGTGGCTTCTTGCACTGAAACGCCCTCTGCCAATGGCCCGTTTGCGCCGGGGGTTGATCCCGATGGTCCAGCGGTAGATGAGGTTGCGATCGGCAATCGGTTGATGGCAGCGGGTGAGTATGAACTGGCGCTGGAATCGTTCACACGTGCTGCCCTTCAGCAAGGCATGACCCCGGAAATCCTGACCTCACTCGGAACTGCCAATCTGGGACTGCGCCGGATTGGGCAAGCAGAACCCCTGCTGCGCCGTGCGGTCGAAGATGATCCGGACTGGCCTGTCGCCTGGAACAATCTGGGCGTTTTCTTGATGGAGACCGGGCAATATGCCGAGGCCTCGCAGGTGTTCCGCAAGGCCTTTGCGCTGGACAATGGCGAAAGTGACGCAATCCGTGACAATTTGCGGTTAGCACTCGCAAAAATGGAAAATCCTGTTAATAATACCCCTCAAGAACAAGAATTTGAGCTGGAGCAGCGCGGTAACGGAGAATTCGTTCTGCGCAGAAACCCGGCAACAGAGGCAGAGCAGTAAAAGGACGCAAAAAATGCGCCACCCCTTCTTGATTCCGACGATGTTTGCGTGCGGGTTGGTTTTGACCGCCTGTGCCAAAGAAACCGAAGAGGAAAAGGTCGAGCGCACCTTTCAGGAAGTCAACGTCATCGACGAGACCAACCTGAATGACGTGATGCTGAACGCGGCCGACCCCAACGAGGCCGCTACCTATTTCCAAGGTGCAGCTATCAAGAACCCCGACCGCATCGATCTGCAACGCGGGCTGGCGATCAGCCTGACCCGTGCAAAGCGCAATACCGAGGCCGCCGCCGCGTGGAAACGCGTGCTGACCATGAAGGGTGCCAACAACGCTGACCAGGTTGAATACGCGGACGCACAAGTGCGCAGCGGAAACTGGAACGGCGCGAAAGCAACTCTCGATAGCATCCCCCCGACTTATGAAACCTTCAAACGTTATAGGCTCGAAGCGCTGGTTGCTGATTCCAGAAAGGATTGGAAAAGCGCCGACCACTTCTACGAAACGGCTGTTGGTCTGACGACCCGCCCAGCAGGTGTGATGAACAACTGGGGGTATTCCAAGCTGACTCGCGGACAATATGCCGAAGCAGAACGGCTTTTCACAGAAGCCATCCGTCATGATCAGTCTTTGTTCACCGCAAAGAACAACCTGGTATTGGCGCGCAGCGCGCAAGGGAATTACAGCGTACCTGTAGTGCCCATGACTCAGGCCGAACGAGCGAGGCTGCTGAATACGCTGGCAATTTCTGCCGTCAAACAGGGTGACATCAACCTCGCCAAAAACCTGTATCGCGAAGCCATCGCGACCCATCCACAGCATTTTGACGAGGCCGTCCGTTCGCTCCGCGCGCTTGAGGAAGCCTGATCCATGATCATCCCAGCGGCAGCAGCGGCGTGGTTTTTGCCTTTCGTGCTGCCGATCTGTTTCTATGTCGCGTTCACGGATATGCGCGAGATGAAGATCAAGAACCACGCAGTCATGGCGCTGGCCTTGGTCTTTGTTGTTGTCGGACTCTTTGTCCTGCCGCCATGGTCCGGTGACTGGGTGGCTGGGAGCTTTGGCCCGCTGTCAGTGTCGCTTCCGGTCTATGGTTGGCAACTGCTTCACATCATTGTCATTTTGCTGCTTGGCATTGTCCTGAACGCCGCCGGGGTGATGGGTGCTGGAGATGCCAAATTCTGCGCTGCCGCTGCGCCGTTTATCTGGACGGGAGACCTGATGTTTGTGATGGTGATCCTGACCGCGACAACGCTTGGCGCCGTTACAGCCCACCGATTGGCCAAGCACACCAAATTACGCCAAGTCGCGCCGGACTGGGAAAGCTGGGATCAGGGTAAGAAGTTTCCTATGGGCCTCCCTCTGGCAGGAAGTCTCGCCATCTATCTGATCTTGGGCATAATTCACGGATCGTAAACAATCATCTGTGCGCCTTGCCCGCGCCTTGGTCCTGCCACAAAGCCGCGTCAAATTTTCCTCAAACGGCCCTTTAGGGGGCCTTTGGTGTGAACATTGACAGACGAGCCCCGCTCATGAACATGCAGACGACCTCCGTTATGGCCCCCCCTGCCCCCAAAGGGTTGGCTGAGATGCAGCTTCCGCTGGTGATGATGCGTGACATTCTGCTTAAAACGATCTTTCGCAAGAATGTAGACACAGTCACCGAGATCGCGGCGGCAATCTGTCTGCCCGGTTCGGTCACGCAGGAACTCATCGATATTGCGCGCGAACAGAAACTGCTGGAAGCGACGGGCACCCTGAATGCCAACTCAGGCAATGAGATGGGTTATCAGTTGACTGATGCAGGCAAGGCGCGCGCTTTGGACGCCCTCAGCCAGTCGGAATATTTCGGCGCGATGCCCGTGCCACTGGACATCTATCGCGAGCAGGTCAAACGCCAATCGATCCGCAATATTCAGGTCACACGCGATCAGCTGACCGGGGCGATGGGCCATCTGGTTCTGCCTGACAGCCTGCTGGATCATCTGGGCCCGGCGGTGAGTGCTGGCCGCTCGATCCTGATGTATGGCCCGCCGGGTAACGGTAAGTCCTCAATCTCGAACGGGATCCGGGACGCGCTGGGTGACAATGTTTATGTCCCGTGGGCTATCGAGTATGCTGGACAGGTGATTACGGTTTATGACCCGATCGTGCACACCGCGATTGAACAAGAAGCCGACGACCCCAACAGCCTGCGCCGCCGCAAACGCTTCGATACCCGGTATGTGCAATGCGAACGTCCCACCGTTGTAACCGGTGGTGAACTGTCGCTGAGCATGCTCGACCTCGTCTATAACCCCACCGCGCGGACCTATCAGGCCCCCCTGCAATTGAAATCCACCGGTGGCATTTTCATCGTGGACGACCTTGGACGTCAGGCCGAACCCCCTCAGGCCCTGATCAACCGCTGGATCGTTCCGCTGGAAGAAAGCAAGGATATCCTTGGTCTGCAATCGGGTGAAAAGTTCGAGGTTCCCTTCGATACGCTGGTCATCTTCTCGACCAACTTCCACCCGAACGAGATCTTCGACCAAGCGGCCCTGCGCCGGATCTTCTTCAAGATTAAGATCGATGGTCCGAACCAGGAGAACTTCCTGAAGATCTTCGCCATGGTGGCCCGCAAGCGCGGGATGCCATTGGACGAGGCCGCACTGGTGCACTTGTTGAAGGTCAAATACCCGACGATCAACAACATTTATGCGAACTACCAGCCGATCTTCCTGATCGATCAGATGATCTCGATCTGCGAATTCGAAGGCATCCCCTACCAGATGAACCCCGATCTGATCGACCGCGCCTGGGCGAACATGTTCGTCAAGGAAGAAAAGATCATTCACTGACCCCCTGTCCTTCTGATCCCGAGCGGGTAATCTGCAGCGATGAAGCAGATTCCCGCCCGGATTAACGATTGGTTTGTCGCCAAAGGATGGTCCATCCATCCGCATCAGCAAGCGATGTTCGACCGGTCACAGGACCCGGCGACGTTGCTGATTGCCCCTACAGGGGGTGGCAAGACGATGGCGGGGTTTCTGCCTTCCTTATCCGAGCTGTACGACGGTGCGCATGACGGGCTGCACACCATTTATGTCTCTCCGCTCAAGGCGCTGGCAGCCGACATTCGCCGCAACCTGCGCATCCCAGTGGATGAGATCAGCCTGCCCATCCGGATTGAGGACCGCACAGGCGACACGTCTGCAACCCAAAAGAAACGTCAACGCGCCGATCCTCCACATATCCTGCTGACCACGCCCGAAAGCCTTGCATTGCTGACTTCGTACGAAGACGCCCCGCGCATGTTTGCCGGGGTGCAGCGCATTATTGTCGATGAAATCCATGCTCTGGCCGAAAGCAAGCGGGGCGATCAGCTGATGCTGGCACTGGCACGGTTGCAGACGCTCTGCCCCGATCTGCGTCGCGTAGGTCTGTCGGCAACCGTGGAAGACCCGGAGGGCATTGCGCGCTTTCTGGCCCGTCATCCCGATCCTTGCAGGATAATTCAGGCCGATCCTGGCCCCGATCCCGATATCACCATGCTGCAGACCGATGAAATGCCCCCTTGGTCTGGCGGTGGCGCTGCCTACTCCATCCCAGCAGTGTTGGAACAAATCAGGCAGCACAAGACCACTCTGATCTTCCACAACACCCGCGCGCAGGCCGAGATATTCTTCCACAACCTGTGGCTCGCCAATGACGAGGGTCTGCCGATTGGCATCCATCACGGCAGTCTGGATCGGCAACAACGCGAGCGGGTCGAGGCCGCGATGGTGCGTGGTGATCTGCGCGCCATCGTTTGCACAGGCAGCCTCGATCTTGGGATCGATTGGGGTGACGTCGACCTGGTGATACAGATCGGCGCGCCAAAGAATGTCAAACGGCTGGTGCAGCGGATCGGGCGGGCAAATCATCGCTACAACGTGCCGTCGAAGGCTCTTCTGGTGCCCGCCAACCGGTTCGAAGTGGTCGAATGCGTCGCTGCGCTGCAAGCGGTGCAAGAGCATGATCTGGACGGCGAACCTCGCGGACTGGGCCCTCGGGACGTGCTCTGCCAACATGTCCTGATCGCCGCTGCAGCAGGGCCATTTGAGGCCGATGCGCTTTTCTCTGAGATGACCGCAGCGGGCCCCTATGCCGCGCTCACCCGCACCGCGTTTGACGCTTGTCTGGATTTCTGCGCAACCGGAGGGTACGCCCTGCGCGCCTATGATCGTTGGCAACGCCTGCAGCAGCGGCCTGACGGGCGCTGGCAGCTGCGTGACCCGCGCGCCGCACAACGCATCCGGATGAATCTGGGTACGATCCAAGACACCGATACCCTGAAGGTTCGGCTGAGACGCAATCGCGGCGGCAAACCGTTGGGTGAGGTGGAGGAAGGCTTTGCCGCGTCTTTGACACCGGGCGACACTTTTCTGATCGGCGGCCAGATCGTCCGCTATGAAGGTCTGCGCGAAATGGTGGTTGAGGTCAGCCGTCGCGCGGACAAAAAACCCAAGATCGCGACCTTCATGGGCACGAAATTCGCCACCTCGACACAGCTGAGCGATCGCATTCTGCGTATGTTTGCACAGCCCGATTGGCCCCAGTTGCCCACCCACACTGCCGATTGGCTGGCTTTGCAACGCGACGTTTCGCGGCTGCCACAACGCGACCGGCTGTTGATCGAGAGCTTTCCCGATAACGGGCGTGAACATTTATGCGCCTATGGCTTTGCCGGTCGTAATGCGCAGCAGACACTGGGGCTGCTGCTGACCAAGCGGATGGAGGAAACAGGGCTCGCCCCTCTGGGCTTTGTCGCCACCGACTACGCCACGCTGATCTGGGGGCTGGATGCGGTGACCGATCCGCGCCCTTTGTTCCAGCTTGATGCGCTGCGAGACGGGCTGGAAACGTGGTTGGCGGGCAATGCCGTAATGAAGCGAACATTTCGCGCCTCAGCCACTATTGCGGGCCTGATCGAACGCAACACCGGTGGGCAACGCAAAAGCGGGCGGCAGGCGACGTTTTCATCCGATATCCTGTACGACACGCTACTGAAATACGACCCCGACCACCTGCTGATGCAGATCACTCGCGAAGAGGCCATGCGGGGGCTGGTCGATTTCGGGCGAATCGAAGCGATGATCGCCCGGATCGGGGATCGTGTTGATTTGTTACGATTGAGTCGGGTCTCACCATTGGCCGCACCTCTGTTTCTCGAGGTCGGCAAAGTCCCCGTCAAAGGCGAAGCCGAAGAGCGTCTTCTGGCCGAAGAAAGCGCCCGACTGATGCAGGCAGCTGGCTTGATGCCCGGTTGATTCCGCTTGCGCGAAACGCGAAAACACGCAAAGAACGGATCATGAACACGCTTGACTTTACGTTCACGAATCATGGGTTGTCTGCCCTGGGCTCTGGCGCCTTGTGGTGGCCAGATCAGAAGATTTTATGTGTCTCGGACCTGCATCTGGGCAAGTCCGAGCGGGCAGCCCGCAGGGGCGGGCCTGCCCTGCCTCCGTATGACAATCGCGATACCCTGACCCGACTGATAACTGATTTAGCGTTGACGAATGCGGCTATCGTCATCTGTCTGGGCGACAGTTTTGATGATCTGCGTGCTTCTCAATCATTACCGCAGGAAGACCGGCTGCAGATCGCAACCCTACAGGCCGGACGGCGCTGGATTTGGATTGAGGGCAATCACGACCCCGGTCCGGTTGAACTGGGTGGAACGCATCTGGCCGAGTGGACTTGTGAGGGGCTGACATTCCGTCATATCGCCGAGCCCCGTGGGAAGGGTGAGATCTCGGGGCATTATCATCCCAAAGTCGGCCTATCTGTGCGTGGCCGTCACGTCACGCGCCCAGCTTTCCTTATCGATCATGAACGCCTGATCTTACCGGCCTATGGCACTTATACCGGTGGGTTGCGCAGCTCAGATGTTGCGCTGTCCAATCTGATGGGTGCAGATGCACGGGCGATCCTGACCGGGGCTCATCCGCGGATGGTTCCAATGCCAAGGTGAGGGTCAGAGAAGCCCGTCCTCTTCCAGCATTGGTTTGTATTTCCGGCTAACCGGAACAAGGTCATCATTGCACAAACGCAGGAAAGTCTTGCCATTCTGCCTCTCAATCCCGGTAATTGCCGCATCCACGATCCAATGCGACCGATGGGTACAATGGCCCGACACGGGCTCCATCTCGGCAATCGCGTCCGTAAAGCGTGAGCGGATCGTGAAGGTCCCCTCTGACGTCACAACGTCGACCGAGTGATCGCGGACGGTTAGCCGATAGATCTGACCCTGAAAACCAGACGGTAGCCGACTGCACAGGCGTGGTTTGACCTCTTCCTCCAGCACATCGGGCTGATCCCGCTCACGAACCAGCAACAGGCCCGTAGCAAACAGCACACCATATGGCACAACCACCAACAATCCGGGCGCCATCAGACCGTTGAGCGTGAACAGAACCCAGGTCAGCCCCCATAACGCCGGGGCGAAGAGTATCAGGATCAACAGCGCAAACGCGAGGTCACGCAGCAACAGGCCTGCGCGCAGCAATCGGTCGCGCACCAGCTTGCCCGCGGCCCAGGTCGCCGCCAGGGCCAACAGCATGACACCCGACCAGAACACCAGTCGTTCGACGAAAGATAGGGTCATGTCCCGAAATGGCGCGAATGAGTAGGCCATCAACGGAATGAATACGAGGCCAGCCAGAATGCGCTGCAGGTAGACCTGCGCCAATATAGGTTCCAGTTTAGATCTCATACAAACCCGCGCGCCCCTAACGCATTCTCGAATTCGCTTAGTTGGAAGGCATCTTATCCTCCTAACCAGCTGGAGCAGAAGGCTTATCACCGGTTGACGTTAAGTCAAACCCGTTAATATGCGAATTAATTTTCTGGGATGCAGATGCAAAACGGGCCGAAAAGCGCAGGTGCTTTCCGGCCCGGATGAGATGTCAGGGGTTGCGTCGAAGCCCCTGTAAAGCAGAGTTACGCTGTCAGGCCTTCTGGTTCGGGCAGATCATTCGCGCGGCAGCAGGCGGTCAGAGTGTTGGCCAGCAGGCAGGCAATGGTCATCGGACCTACACCACCCGGAACCGGTGTGATCGCGCCCGCGCGTTCGGCGGCGCTGGCATAGTCGACGTCGCCAACCAGTTTGTTCTTGCCGTCACGTTCGATCCGGTTGATGCCCACGTCAATGACAGTTGCGCCTTCCTTGATCCAGTCGCCCGGAACCATCTCGGGGCGGCCCACTGCGGCCACAACGATATCGGCGCGGCGCACAACATCCGGCAGGTCCTTGGTGCGCGAATGCGCGATGGTCACAGTGCAGCTGTCACCCAGCAGCAGCTGCGCCATCGGTTTGCCCACGATGTTCGAACGACCAATGACAACCGCATCCATGCCCGACAGCGAGCCGTGGTAGTCGCGCAGCATCATCAGACAGCCCAGAGGAGTACAGGGGACCATCGACTTCTGGCCAGTGCCCAGCAAGCCCACGTTCGAGATGTGGAACCCATCGACATCCTTGGCCGGGTCGATCGAGTTGATCACCAGATCCTCGTTCAGATGCTTCGGCAGCGGCAGCTGTACAAGAATGCCGTGTACGGCAGGATCATTGTTCAGTTTGTCGATCAGGGCCAGCAGGTCCTCTTCCGAGGTGTCGGCATCCAACTTGTGCTCATAAGAGTTCATACCGACTTCAACGGTCATCTTTCCCTTCGAGCGGACATAAACCTGGCTCGCCGGGTCTTCACCCACCAGCACCACAGCCAAACCAGGCGTGATACCGTTTTCTTCCTTCAGCTTTGCCACCTGATCGGCCACCTGAGCGCGAACTTTGGCCGCAAAAGCCTTACCGTCGATAACCTGCGCTACCATCCTTTGATCCCTTCTTTCAAAAACGGATCGGGCGCCGAAAGCGCCCGGGTCTTCAGTCGGGGCCGAGCACACGCTCTTCGCGGGCGATCGACCAATCAATCAAGATGCGCCAGAGTTTCTCTGCAAGATCGGGATCCATACCCAATTCATCCGAACTCTTGCGCACGCGCTGCACCACATCTTCGACACGTTCCGGGATGCGGGCGGGCAGCCCCTCGCCGGGTTTCAGCTCGGACGCGCGGTCGATGTAGCTTGAGCGCGTTACCAACAATTCGATCAGTTGGCGGTCCAGCTTGTCGATCTGAGGCCGCAATTCCTGCATCGTATGACAGTCTCGCGGCGGTGTCAGAGTGGGCATTCTATTCTCCTCACGGCCCGGGGAAGTCCCCGGACCACGAGATGTATCATTCAAGCGCTTAGAACAAGCCCTCGATCTGGCCTTCTTCGTTGAGGCGAATCGTCTCAGCGGCTGGTTTGCGCGGCAGGCCGGGCATGGTCATGATCTCACCACAGACAACCACGATGAAGCCAGCACCGGCGCTCAGGCGAACCTCACGTACAGGAACCGAGTGACCGGTCGGCGCGCCGCGCAGGGTCGGATCGGTCGAGAACGAGTACTGCGTTTTCGCCATGCAGACCGGCAGGTTGCCATATCCGGCTTCTTCCCATTCGCGCAGCTGATTGCGGATCTTGTTGTCGGCCAGAACTTCGTCGGCACGATAGATACGCTTGGCTATGGTTTCGATTTTCTCGAACAGCGGCATCTCATCTGGATAGATCGGCGAGAAGTTCGCGGAACCACCTTCAACGATCTCGACAACCTTCTCGGCCAGCGGCGCAGAGCCTTCCGAACCCAGCTCCCAGTGGCGCGACAGGATCGCTTCAACCCCGTGCTCACCGCAGTAGTCTTTCACCGCCTGAACTTCGGCATCGGTATCGGTGACGAAGTGGTTGATGGCGACAACAACCGGAACACCGAAGGATTTCACGTTCTCGATGTGACGGCCCAGGTTGGCGCAACCCGACTTCACGGCGTCGACGTTTTCAGCACCCAGATCGGCCTTGGCAACGCCGCCGTTCATCTTCATCGCGCGAACGGTGGCAACCAGAACCACTGCCGACGGGGCGATGCCCGCCTTGCGGCACTTGATGTTCATGAACTTCTCAGCACCCAGGTCCGCACCAAAGCCCGCTTCGGTCACAACGTAGTCGGCCACTTTGAGGGCGGTTTTGGTTGCGATGACCGAGTTACAGCCGTGCGCGATGTTCGCGAAAGGCCCGCCGTGGACGAATGCCGGGTTGTTTTCCAGCGTCTGAACCAGGTTCGGCTGCATTGCGTCTTTCAGCAGAACGGTCATTGCGCCTTCTGCTTTGATGTCTCGGCAGTAAACCGGGGTCTTGTCGCGGCGGTACGCAACGATGATGTCACCCAGACGCTTTTCCAGATCTTTCAGGTCGTTCGACAGGCACAGGATCGCCATAACTTCGGAGGCCACGGTGATGTCAAAGCCTGCCTCACGCGGGAAGCCGTTCGACACGCCGCCCAGAGACGCCGTGATCTGACGCAGAGCGCGGTCGTTCATGTCGACCACACGACGCCATGCAACGCGGCGGGTGTCGATTTCAGCTTCGTTGCCCCAGTAGATGTGGTTGTCGATCATCGCCGACAGCAGCGAGTGGGCCGAGGTGATCGCGTGGAAGTCACCGGTGAAGTGTAGGTTCATTTCCTCCATCGGAACAACCTGCGCGTAACCGCCACCTGCAGCGCCGCCTTTCATGCCGAAGTTCGGGCCAAGCGAGGCTTCACGGATACAGATCATCGCGTTCTTGCCGATGCGGTTCAGGCCATCACCCAGACCAACGGTGGTGGTGGTTTTACCTTCGCCTGCCGGGGTCGGGTTGATCGCGGTCACGAGAATCAGCTTGCCATCTTCGCGGTCCTGAACCGAGTTGATGAAGTCCTGGCTAACCTTCGCCTTGTCGTGGCCATAGGGCAGCAGATCCGCAGATTCGATGCCGATCTTTGCACCGATTTCCTGAATCGGCTTCTTGTTCGCCTCGCGAGCGATTTCGATGTCGGATTTATAGCTCATTGGCCGGAGTCCTTAGTTGAATGCCGTGCAAAACCGACGCAGGGCGTCGGCGCTGCGCAATCCATACCGTTGTGTACCATTCAGATAACTCTGGTTTCCGACATTCTGGTGTCGCGAAGCGTCGTAAGATCAATCAACAGTTTCTAATCGGAAACCACAGGCGCCCACGGGCGCTGATCCGGAACGAACAGCTTCATTTTTTCTCCGACACGCAGAGAGCCGGGGCGTTCCACCCAGGCGGTTACACCTCGGCGATCCTTTGCGGCAGGTTTGAACGCCGCGCCCTTACCCGGTGTTTCCGCTTCGATCTCGCGCCCCGGCAAAACACAGGGGCGGTTTTCCATGTCGATCACGATAGTCAGCCCGCTCTCTGCCTGCAGCCGCGAAGACGGGGGAACATGGGTAAAATCCGGGATACCGCGCAACACGATGCTGGCCCCCATCAGGGCCGGGTCCAGTTGATCCAATCCCATGTCATCCGCAATCATCTGCACCTCTGCAGCAGAAAGAACCGATAATTGGCGTACGTTGCGAATTTCGGTGCCCTCGGGATACAGATTCTTGACCCGCACGCAGGACGCTCGTGTCTCTCCCTCATGCCGCGCGCCCTGGCCGCCCGAGAAGCCGAGCGTCAATGCCTCGACAGGTTGCGCCCGCAGCGATTTACTCGCTGGAACATGTCCCAGCCAGACAGTTTCGGCCACAAACTCGGTTTCTATCAGGACCGGCATGGTACCCCTCTTTCATCGCGTATGAATGCGCCAGAGATCACCCGGCGCAGATTGAAAAGAAAAACCCGGGTCGAGGCCCGGGTTTTTACGTTTATGTCGAAGGTTCCGGCTCCATTCCGCCTTCGGGCGGAGATTTCTTAGCCTTGGTTTTCGGGATCGCGGTGACACTGGGCGCGTTGCCCTCGTCCGGCTTATCGCCTTCATCATCGCCTTCGCTGGGCGGCTCGCCATTCATGACCCGCTTGATCTCATCCCCGGTCAAGGTTTCGTATTCCAGCAGACCTTGCGCCAGACGCTCCCATTCTTCGTTCTTGTCACTCAGAATCTGGTGCGCGCGCTCATAGCCTTGTTGGATCAGGCGCTTCACTTCTTCCTCGATCAGCTCTTTGGTATGAGCGGATACCGAGAAGCCGGCTGTGTTGCCCTGATAGCCTTCATGGGCTTCGGCATAGTCGATGTTGCCGACCTTGTCAGACATACCCCAACGCATCACCATGGCGCGCGCCAACTGGCTGGCCTGCATGATGTCACCCGCAGGTCCATTCGAGACGTGATCTTCACCGTATTTGATGACCTCGGCGGCCTTGCCTGCCATGGTCATAGCCAGCTTTTGCTCACACTCGTCGCGGTGATAGTTCAGACGGTCCATTTCGGGCAGGGACACAACCATACCCAGCGCGCCACCGCGCGGAATGATCGTCGCCTTGTAAACCGGATCGCACAGCGGCAATTCCAGACCAACCACGGCGTGACCGGCCTCGTGATAGGCGGTCTTTTCCTTCTGGTCTTGGGTCAGCACCATCGAGCGGCGCTCGGCCCCCATCATCACCTTGTCCTTCGCGTTCTCGAAGTCTTCCATGGTGACAAAGCGGCGGCCCACACGCGCGGCCATCAGCGCGGCCTCGTTCACGAGGTTCGCCAGATCGGCACCCGAGAAGCCCGGAGTGCCACGTGCGATAATGCGCAGATCGACATCGGGACCCAGAGGTGTTTTCCGCGCGTGAACGCCCAGAATTTTCTCGCGGCCTTTGATATCGGGGTTGCCCACAGTGACCTGACGGTCGAACCGGCCCGGACGCAGCAGCGCGGGGTCGAGAACGTCCTTACGGTTGGTGGCCGCCAGAATGATCACGCCTTCATTGGCTTCGAACCCGTCCATCTCAACCAGCAACTGGTTGAGCGTCTGTTCGCGCTCATCATTCCCGCCGCCATAGCCAGCACCACGGTGGCGACCCACCGCGTCGATCTCGTCGATAAAGACGATACAGGGCGCGTTCTTCTTAGCCTGTTCAAACATGTCGCGCACACGAGACGCACCAACACCTACGAACATCTCAACGAAATCCGAGCCCGAAATGGTAAAGAACGGCACACCCGCCTCACCCGCAATCGCGCGGGCGAGCAGAGTCTTACCAGTACCCGGAGGGCCAACGAGCAACGCGCCTTTGGGGATTTTGCCACCAAGGCGCGAGAACTTCTGCGGGTTACGCAGGAATTCTACGATCTCTTCCAGCTCTTCCTTGGCCTCGTCAATGCCCGCCACGTCATCAAACGTAACGCGGCCATGCTTTTCGGTCAGCATTTTGGCCTTGGACTTACCGAAGCCCATCGCCCCGCCTTTGCCGCCGCCTTGCATCCGGTTCATAAAATAGACCCAGACACCGATCAGCAGCAGGAAGGGCAGCAGCGTGATCAGGAACGACTGGAACCCGGATTGCTGCTGCTTTTCAGCACGCACGGGGATGTTCTTGTCGATCAGCAGCTTGGTCACCTCGGCATCGCCGGGTTTGATGGTGACATAATCCTGATTGTCATTCGTGCGATAGCGGATCTGTTCGCCATCCAGCGTCACGCTGGTGACGTCTCCGGCGTCTACGGCGCTGACGAATTCGGAATAAGTGCGTTCGTTGTTCTGAAGCGATCCGCTGGGGCCACTGAACAGGTTAAACAGTGCCAGGATCAGCAGAAACAGAACGACCCAGAAGGCGATGTTGCGAGCGTTGCCCAAGGAAATTCTCCTAGAAGGTTTCGGCGGATGGGGACCCGCCGGGGTTGTTCCTTAAAATAGAGAGGATTGTGGCAGGTTCAATGAGATAAAATTGCGGCATAGAAGTCAGGCCTGCCAGAGGGAGCATTTACCGCCCATCCATTGGCAAAACCGGCCAATGGGGCGGCCAGAACGGTTTCATCAACCCAAACAGCCGGTGTTGACATCAATACCGCGCGGGGCTTGGCCGCCGACCGCCAATCCGTCAGTTGCAGGATGCCATCCTCACCTAAAGGGCGAATTTCAGCACCGGATGCTTCGGGTCCTGTCAAAACCCAGCGCCCATCCCACACGGTGCCGGGACGTGTTGTCTGGGCGCTGACGGCATTTAGCTCTCTGCAAATCCACGTATTTTTACCATCCGGAATCAGGTGACAGCCGCTCAGAGTGGTCGCCTGACCGCTCAGCAGCGCTTGTACCGCCTGATCAATAGCGTTTTGACGGGGTGGATAGTCTTTGTTTGCCAGCCACATGACCGCAGCCACCAAAAGACGCCGACGAATCTCGTGCGGCAACGCCGTGGCACCCTCTCGATCGAAACACAAATCGCCGTCCACAACCTGTACATGATGACGGGCGGATTCCTGCGCGTATCGCGCCAAAGCCTCGCGGGCTTGTGCGAGATTGTCAGCAACGCGCGAAAGACCTTCGACCGTAATTCCGATCTGATCCAGCCGGGTCAGTGCGTCGCGCGCCTTGATCCGATCAAAGCGCGGGTCCTGATTCGAAGGGTCGTCGATCCAGTTGATCCCCTGCTCTGTCAGGTAGTCGCGCAGCCGTGCACGCGTGATCGAAAGCATCGGGCGCAGCAAAGAGACACCGCCCTCAGCACGTTCTGCCGCCATGCCGGACAGGCCAGAAACGCCCGCCGACCGGGCAAGCCGCATCAGAACGGTTTCAGCCTGATCATCTGCCGTATGTCCCAGTGCAATAGCTTCCAGCCCAAGATCATCTGCCCATTCCACCAACAACCGATACCGCGCACGTCGGGCTTGATCCTGCAGATTGCCGGACCCGTCCCAATCTCGCCACTTCAAGGTTTGATGCGGAATGCCCCAGCTTTGCGCCAATACCGCAACCGATGCAGCCTCGGCAGCCGATTCGGGCCTCAGCCCATGATCAATAGTTGCTGCAAATAGCGCGACCTGCGTTTCCCGAGCGATGCTTGCAAGCAGATGCAACAGAGCCGTCGAATCGCTGCCACCGGACACGGCCACACCCAGACGGCGCGGCAGTGGGTCTGGCAGGCGTGCCAGAATTTCGGACCGAAGCGTATCGGTGTCAGAGGTCAAGAACAGCCCAGCGCCGCCATTTCCTGCGTGGCCGAGCTTGCCGGGGCCGAGCTTGGGAAGCGCACGCCAACCTCGCCGAGCGTGATGCAAGCCTGATCGGTCTGCCCCAGACGTCCAAGCGCCGCACCCAGCTCAAACAAAGCTTCGGGGGCCAGCGGCCCTTCGGAATCACCGGTGAAGCTGGCCAGGAATGCCCGGGCAGCCTCGCGCGTATCACCCAATCCTTCCAGAGCCTGACCGCGCCGCAAGTTGGCCTGTGCCGCCAGCGGGCTGCCCGGGTAAGCCTGATCAAATTGCGAGAACAGATTGGCTGCGGTCTGGAAATCCCCATCCACGAGCGCTTGTGAGGCCGCATCGAAATCTGCCTGCTCTCCGATCGCCAACTCACCTTGTTCAGTCACATCGGGCTGGGGGGGCGTCGGGGCAACTGCGACCTCGGTCGACGTCTCACCACCCAGAGTCGAGGTCTCACCCAGTGTGCTGAGATCGCCACCTTCCAGTTCGACCAGACGGAACTCCAGATCGCCGATACGGTTGGTGCCATCGGTAACGATATTCTGGACCCGCTGGTTCAACTGCTCGGTCTGGCGCGTCAGGCGCTGCAATTCCGCCTCGATGGCATCAACGCGCTCCAGCACGGAACTGCCGGATAGGTTGGGCGCGGGCGAGCCGGTGGTCGAGAACTCACGCTTGAGACGCTGGATTTCCACATGCAGCACCGTCAACTCCTGACGGATATCCGCCAGCGTTTGCTGATCCTGTGCCTGTGCCACACCAGCGACGGTCACAACCGTCGCCAGAACCAATCCTGCAAATCGCATCATCTTACCCCAAGGTTGAGCCGGTCAGCACCGTCACCGCGCGGCGGTTCTTGGAATAGCATTCCTCGGTGCTGCAAATTTCAATCGGGCGCTCTTTACCAAAGCTGACCGTGGTCAGACGGTTGCCCGCCACCCCGCGCGAGATCAGATATTCACGCGCCGCATTCGCCCGGCGCGCGCCCAGGGCAAGGTTATATTCCCGCGTGCCCTGCTCATCCGCATGACCTTCGATGTTGGCCACAAAATCGGGGTTGGCCAGTAGCCAGTCGGCCTGCCCTTGCAGAACGGTCTGGGCCTGCGGGCTGAGCGTGGATTGATCGACCGCAAACAGAACCCGATCTCCCACGGTCTGCTGGAAATAGGCTGGCGAGCGCGGATCGCTCGGCGAACCCGGCACCAGCGCTCCGTTGGCGCCGGGACCACCACCGCCCAATGCGGAAGGATCATTGTTGGAACATGCGGCGATCAGGGTCAGCGCCCCGACAGCCGCGATTTTGCTCAATAGTTTCATTTCAGGTGCCTCGTGTTTCGTTTGTTTATTGGCGCGTTTCTATCACACCGCATCTTCGTTGTGAACGTTATCCACAGCCAGGACAGATCAATTCTGCAATGGACCCCAGGATGGATCGCTACCCCCGTCCGGCGTGCGGACCGGACGTAGATTACGGCCCGATATATCGACCGAATACAGTGTCGAGCGACCGCTGGCGCCCTGCGTTTCGCGCGTGAACATGATGACACGGCCATTGGGTGACCACGTCGGCCCCTCATCAAGGAACGAAGCGGTCAGCAGACGTTCCTCGTCTCCCTTGGTGCGCATTACACCGATATGGAACCGGCCTTTGTTCTGTTTGGTGAACGCAATCAGATCGCCGCGCGGGGACCAGACGGGCGTGCCGTAGCGACCTTGCCCAAAGCTGATCCGCGTTGCCTCACCTCCGTTTGCGGGCATGACATAGAGCTGCGGCGTCCCCGAGCGGTCGCTTTCAAACACGATCTGGCTGCCATCCGGCGAATAGCTGGGCGCGGTTTCAATGGCCGGCGTATTGGTTAAGCGCGCGCTTTGGCCCGAGGCCAGATCCATTTTCCAAAGGTCGGTATTCCCGCCCTGCGTCAGCGAATAGACAATCGAGCGTCCATCCGGCGAAAAGCGCGGAGAAAAGCTCATTGTACCTTCCAGTGTCGGCAATTCCTGACGTTGTACGCGCCCCACATCCAGCAGATAGATCCGTGGTTGGCCAGTCTCATAGCTGGTGTAAAGCAACCGATCGCCGGTGGGCGAGAACCGAGGGGCCAACACGATGGCCGCACTGTCTGTCAGATACTGTACATTCGCGCCATCATAATCCATGATCGCCAGCCGCTTAAGCCGCTGATCCTTAGGCCCGCTTTCCGAAACAAAGGCCACACGGCTGTCGAAATAGGCCCCCTCGCCCGTTATCCTTGTATAGACCTGATCAGCCACCTTATGCGCCATGCGCCGCCAACCGTCCGTAGTGCCCGCAAACTGCAACCCGTTGCCCAGTTCCTGACCCGAGAACACATCCCACACCCGGAACCGCACCGTCAGCCGCTTGCCCGAGACATTCACGGCCCCCGTCACGAGTGCCTGCGCGTTGATCGCCTTCCAATCCGCGAACTGCACCGGAGCATCAAAGCTGCTGACCCGGCTGATGAATGCATCCGACGAAATCTCGCGGAACAGGCCAGTTCCCGTCAGGTCAGACACCACCACGCGAGAGATATCCTGCGCATATTGCGCAGCCGCCGCGTTGTCCGGGACGAAGTTTGGGACCGCAAAGGGCATCGGCTCAATGATGCCTTCGTCAATTTCCAGACGAAGCGGCCCGCTTTGAGCATAGGCCGGAGCTGTCAGCAGGGTCAGGCCAATAAAGAGGCTGGTCAGAAGTTTCATCATTTGATCCGCATCCTCTCGGGATTGAATGTAATCTCAATATCCTGCCACTGGCTGTATTTGTCAGCAGGCAGGTCGTATCCTTTTGCCCCACAGCGTAAAACCGCGCGACGCGCAGCTTCATAAGCTTGTTTGGCAGACGCTGCAGAGCCACCAGAACTATCCAGCATCCTCAGGCTACCGCCGACTACCTTACCATCTGGTGTCAGCGAGAAACCGACGACCACCACGGTCTGCAGCGCGTCGGTCGACAACGATCCGACATTCCAGCACTGCGACACGGCCACCCGCATCGCATCCTTTTCCCCGCTGGTCAGCGGCGGACCTGAAGGCTCGGAGCCACTCCCCAATGCCTCGGCCAGTGCGTCATTGATGGCCTGCTCATCCTGAACGGGCTCGGTCGGTGCAGGTTCTGTCGGCGCGGGCTCGGACGTCTCGGCCACCTCGGGTTCGGGCTCAGGCGTCGGGCGATTGGGGCGCACACGCGGGCGCGGAGAGGTGCGCGGGGCCGGATCTTCAACCTCTTCCGCCTCGGTCACGATCTCGGGCGCGGCCTCTTCCGGCGCGGTCTGATCCTGCTGCTCCTGCTGCGTCTCTGCCCCTTCGTCCAATGAGACCGGAGGGGTTTCGATGTCATCCGGTTTCGCCTCCGGCGGAGGCGGTGCAATCGCCTCAGGTGCAACTCTGTCCGCAGGCTGCGGCTCAGCCTCAGGGCCCGGAGGCACAGGCAGTGCGGCCACTTCCGGTTCGGGCTGATCCAGCGTTGGCAGCTCCTCGATCAGTTCAGGTTCAGGCGCGATCTCGACGGTTTCCGGCTGGACCTCCGGCTCGGGCTCTGGCTCCGGTTGCGGTACAGCTTCCGGCTCTGGCGGAGTGTCCGGCACGGGGTCCGGTGCGGTGATCTGATCCGGGGTCTCGGGCTGCTCGAGCTCTTCCGGATCGGTTGGCACTTCGGGTGCATTGCGCTGCGCGCTCAGCGCCGCAAACTGTTCGGATGAAATCACCGAGACATCCTGCACAGCCATCGGCAGCGGCTCGGATCGGAACGTGCCTCCGAACAGCGCCCAGCTGATAAGGCTGACATGCGCAATTGCTGAAATCTTGGTGCCGGTATCCACCGTGCGACCTCACTCTCACCCATCGTCCAGCGTTGGCCCGCCGGTATCGGTCACAAGGCCCACATTGGAAAACCCACCCGCATTAAGCGCGCCCATCACCTGCATCACTTGCGCGTACGGGATCGCACCATCCGCGCGCAGGAACACCCGGTCGCTGCTGCGTTCTGCCGCAATCGCGCGCAGCCTGCCAATCAACTCTTCGCGCTGAATGTCAGTGGTCTGAATCTGTACCCGACCATCGGCCGTCAGGGTCACGGTCAGCGGTTCTTCGTTATCACCGGGCAAAGCGCTGGCAGCCGTCTTGGGCAGATCAACCGGAACGCCAACCGTCAGAAGTGGCGCGGCCACCATGAAGATAATCAGCAGCACCAGCATGACATCGACAAAAGGCGTCACATTGATTTCGGCCATCGGCTGCGCGCGCCCACGCCGCCGCCCACGCCTGCGTCCGTTCCCGCTCGAGCTTTGCTGAACCGCCGCACCCATCGTCAGCTATCCAACTGACGCGACAGGATGGTGGCGAACTCGTCGGCAAAGGCCTCATAGCCGCCCACGATCCGATCACTATCCGCGCTGAGCTTGTTGTAGAAAATCACCGCCGGGATCGCAGCCAGCAGGCCAAGACCCGTGGCCAGCAGCGCCTCGGCAATGCCGGGGGCCACGACGGCGAGGTTTGTGTTCTGTTGCTCGGCAATCTCGATAAAGGCATTCATGATACCCCAGACCGTGCCAAACAGACCGATGAACGGAGCTGTCGAACCCACGGTTGCCAGAATGGGCAACCCCTTCTGCAGCCCCTCAGCCTCTTTGGCGATTGCCACATCCATCGACCGGTCAATCCGCGCAGTCGCCCCTGCGATCAGCCCGCCATCGGTGCGGTGTGAGCGCCGCCATTCTATCATTCCAGCCGCAAAAATCTTCTCAGAACTGCCATCGGGCTGCGTTCCGATCTGCTCGAACAATTCATCCAGCGGATTGCCAGACCAGAAGCTTTCGTCAAACACCTGCGCCTCGCGACGCGCAGCGCGGTAGTTGATCAGCTTCTGAATGATAATGCCCCAGGACCAGATGGATGCACCGATCAGCATCAGCATTACCAGTTTGACGATAAAGGTCGCGCGGGCATACAGCCCCCACATGGAGAAATCGATCTCCTGCGCCAGCGCCAGCGTTTCAGCTTCCATGAACCTGCTCTTTGTTTTGCCTGATGGCCATTTGGCCTTGTTTTGCCAAACGCTAGCGCAGATGGATGTGAAAAGCCAACAGAACCACCCCCAAGGGTGAAATTGTTACATCAATGCGCGAATCTCTGCCGGAAGGCGTACCGGTTTGCCCTCGGCATTCATGCAGACAGCCGTCACCTCGGCGCGGAAAACTTCCGTCTCGCCGCGTTTGACCGACTGGGACATCGTTAGCCGCGCACCCGAGAGCGAGACCATCTCGGTCTCGACCATTAGCTCGTCTTCAAACCTAGCGGCTGCGAGATAATCCGCCTCGATCCGCCGCACGACCCAGACGATACCTGCGTCCCGCATCGCGTTCTGATCATTACCCAGCTTACGCACCCAGTCCGACCGGGCGCGTTCGATGAATTTCAGATAATTCGCATGATAGACCACGCCGCCCATGTCGGTGTCTTCGTAATAAACACGGACCGGGTAGTGATGCTTCATTGCGGCGGCTCCAATCTGGCGAACAAGCGCAACGCATGAGAGGGGTCCTGCGCAGCACCGGGCAGAATAGGATCGTAGGCGGCCTGGATCAACGCGGCAATATCGGGCCGCAGGATCGTCGCCTCACCGGCGATAGCCAAAGGAGAAGTGCTGCGAAATGCAGCATCGGACCACAGCAGGATGGTCTGCACCACCTGGCTGAGCGCCAAGGTCTCTGCCGGCACTTTAGAGAGTTCTTTGTCCATGCGCAGAAATACAAAAGCCGCCCGAATGGCACCATCTTCCTCGAACCGGAAAATACGGTACTGGTTGGCGTCAGCAGCCACCAGTCGTTCGACCAGCGGTGCCAAATCCGGGATAAGCCGGTCCAGATCGGGCACCTCAAGCAGCTCTTGCCAATCGCGGAAGAAAAAAACCATGCAATTGGCGCCGAGTTCGGGATCCGTCTCGGCCATCTTGTGACCGGCCAACGTGACGACTGCTTCAAACGCGCCCTTGACGGTCGAGAGCGTCTCATCCTCGACACCGAACACGATCGGCACGATGGGACGCCCCCAACGCGCAAACAGGAATTCTCCACTTTCGCGGGTGAACAGCGCCTCAATCTCTTCCGGAGTCACGCTTGGCCCTTCATTCTAACAAATCTCTCACCGAGAGGCATAAGTTCTTAAGCGCACAGCTTCAACCAAACAGATCGCTCTGCCCTTTGGGTGCCGCCATTCCCAGATGGGTCCACGCCTTCTGCGCCAACATCCGCCCGCGCGGTGTGCGCTGGATCAGGCCTTGCTGCAGAAGATAGGGCTCGATCACCTCTTCCAGCGAATCCCGGCTTTCGGACAAGGCCGCCGAGAGGGTTTCAATCCCCACGGGACCGCCCGCGTAGTTCTCGGCAATCAGTTTCAGATAGCGGCGGTCAGCCCCGTCCAGTCCCAGATTGTCCACGCCAAGCCGGGTCAGCGCCCCGTCTGCCAGATCACGCGTGATCCGCCCATCGCCCTCGACAATGGCAAAGTCCACTACCCGTCGCAGCAAGCGCCCTGCAATCCGCGGCGTTCCACGCGAACGCCGCGCGATCTCGCGTGCGCCCTCATCATCGGCAGGCGCGCCCAACTTGCGCGCATTCCGCGTGACGATCTCGTGCAACTCATCGACGGTATAAAACTGCAATCGTGTCGGAATGCCAAAGCGATCCCGGAGCGGGGTTGTCAGCAACCCCATCCGCGTGGTGGCTCCGACCAGCGTAAACGGTTGCAACTCGATCCGAACGGTCCGGGCGGCAGGGCCTTCGCCGATCACCAGATCCAGTTCGAAATCCTCCATCGCCGGATACAGCACTTCTTCCACCGCCGGGTTCAGGCGGTGGATCTCATCGATGAACAGCACATCGCGCGATTCCAGATTGGTCAGGATCGCCGCCAGATCCCCCGCCTTGGCCAACACCGGCCCCGAGGTCATGCGGAAATTCACCCCCAATTCCCGCGCCATGATCTGCGCCAACGTCGTCTTGCCCAATCCCGGAGGGCCGTGGAACAACGTATGATCCATCGCCTCGCCCCGTTGTCGGGCCGACTGAATAAAGATGCGTAAGTTTGCACGTGCCTCTGCCTGACCGATGAATTCATCCAGGCCTTGCGGGCGCAAGGCGCGGTCATTGTCCTCGGGCATCGGCTCAGGGCGCAGGGTGGGGTCGGCGTCTACCATTCAATCACCCTTTCGGAGCCAGCAGTTTCAACGCGGCCCGGATCAGCTCGGCCTCACCTGCATCGGGCAAGTTCGCCGCTGCTTCAGCCACCGCCGAGGCCGCCTCGGACGGGCCATAGCCCAGATTACCCAGCGCAGACAGCGCCCCGGCAGAGGCTGCCGCTGAGCCCGAGACCGGTTTCGCCACGCGCGTCGGTGCGGGCGAAGGCTCAGTTTCGACCACTTCCAGCGCCGGTCCATCCATCGCTTCGGTCACGGTACCCCCCATGGCCATCACGCCCGGAGCCTTATCCTTGAGGTCCAGCACAATGCGCTGCGCCGTCTTCGGTCCGACACCTTTGGCCGCCTTGACCGCCCCCCAATCCCCCAACGCAATCGCGCGGCTCACGCCATCCGGCCCCAGCGCGCTGAGAATGGCCAGCGACACCTTGGCGCCCACACCCTGAACTGAGCACAGCAGGCGGTGCCATTCTTTCTCAATCAGGGACAGAAACCCGTACAGCTGCATCAGGTCTTCGCGTACGACCATATCAGTGTAGATCGAGACCGCCTCACCTACACCCGGCAGAGCTGCCATGGTCCTGTCCGAGCAATAGACGATATAACCGACCCCGCGCACGTCGATCAGAACATGATCCGCCGCGCGGTAATCCAGCCGTCCCGTAAGTTTGCCGATCATGCACGCACCTCTTTCACCCGCGCCCGCGGAGCAGCCCCATAGTAGGAATGACAGATCGCGATCGCCAGAGCATCCGCGGCGTCCGCACCCTTGGGAGAGCACCCCGGCAGCTGTAACTTGACCATATGCAGAACCTGCTCTTTCTCAGCATGGCCGACGCCGACCACGGTTTTCTTGACCCGGTTGGGGGCGTATTCGCCCACAGGCAGGCCCGCTTGCGCCAAGGTCAACAACGCCACACCGCGCGCCTGACCCAGCTTCAATGTCCCTGCCCCGTCTTTGTTGACGAAGGTCTGTTCGATGGCGGCCTGATCGGGCTGATGCTCGGCAATGACTTCGACAATCTGGTTGTGCAGCGACAGAAGCCGTTCACCCAGATCATCGCCGTCGGATTTGCACAAGCCGTTCGCCACGTGACTTAGACGGCTGCCTGTCGATTCGATGATGCCCCATCCCAGGGTCCTGAGACCCGGATCAATGCCCAGAATTCGCATATTTTGTATTGGCCTGCTCGGGTTCGTGTGACCTTTTTCCATCGATTAGCACGAAGCGTGAACATTTTCCAAGGAATTCAACACACGATCTGAAAACGACATCCATGTCGCACCTGCAGCATGGAGGCTTGTTTGCGACAGCAATCCGTCTGTTTTCGACGCTTTTATAAACTGGAATTAATCAATGAATTAAGGGGCTTTCATGAATTTCGAGCATTGCAAAAAACGCATAGGACACATGCAAATTCTGCGCTTGCATGGGGCGGTATACATCCCTAGATGCCCGTCAGATCGCAAGATCAGAGATTAACGCAAACCAGAAGGAAACAGGATATGGCTGCATTGGATACCACCCGCACCACCACTGGCTCATTCGGCCTCGTCGGCCGTATCGGCGTAACTTTCGCATCGGTCGCAAACGCCGTTGTAGAATGGAATGACGCCCGCGCAACCCGCAACGCGCTGAGCGGTCTGACCGACCGCGAGCTGGACGATATCGGTCTGTGCCGCGGCGACATCGACGTTGTTGCCGAAGGCCGCCGTTACTAAGACAACGCAATACCACTCACGCCCCTTCCTCCTCCCTGTGGGGCGAACAGAAACACCGCGCGCCGAATGGCCCGCGGTGTTTTCGTTAGGAGGGACATCTGACCCTTAGTAAAGAACCTTGGTCAGCTGGGCTGCGAGGAGTTGAGTAACCGGATCCGCCTGCATAATCCAGGCTCCGGCCTTTTCAACGGGTGTACCCTGATCCAGGCTTGCAACGCGTGTGTCATACGCAGATGCGCCGATATTCGACAATAAGAATGCTTTGAAACCGAAGAAACCCAGCAAACAAAGAACCAGAACCTTCGCCGGGATGGCCGATCTCATCCGCTGAGGTTTCATAACAACCAGTCCATCCGAGCGCATCGTGGCCCGATAGCCCCGGCTGAGTTTCTGGTGTTTCTTGTTCAGACGCGTGATGCGCTGATCGAATTCGAGTTGTTTTCCTGTCATGGCAGCCTCCGAAAACCGCCCCCCGATTGCATCCAAAGACGGTAATTAGAGAATGCGACGAAAACGTGGCAAAAAACCACAAAACTCCTGCAAATGGCCCAGATTTAGCCCTGTTTGCTTAAGATTAGCGTCGTCCATTCACCAATCTCATCCCTGCGGACCAGATTGAACGCGTTTTGCAGATAAACCGAGATCACGTCATCGGCCTGTTCATTGAGGATTCCCGACAGGATCGCCTTACCGTCTGCGCGCAGATTCGCCCCGATTTCGGGGGCCAGTGCCACAAGCGGGCCTTTGAGAATGTTGGCAAAGATCAGATCATAAGGCGCGTGGGCCTTAAGTTCCGGGTGATCGAAACCGGCGGCTTCGACGCAGTGGACCTGACCGGCCATACCATTTGCCCTCAGGTTGGCCTCGGCCACATCGACCGCAACCTCGTCGATATCACTGGCGATGATATCGCCATCCCAGACCCGAGCTGCCGCCATCGCCAACACGGCAGTACCACACCCGATATCGGCGACCCTGGAGGCCGAAAAACCCTGGTCCAGAAGAAAATCCAGAGCTTTCAAACAGCCCAGAGTCGTTCCGTGATGACCGGTGCCAAAGGCCATCGCGGCCTCGATCAGCAACGGAATGCTGCCTTCGGGCAGCTTATCTGCATCATGACTGCCATAGACAAAGAAGCGTCCGGCCTCGACCGGGGCCAGCTCACGACGGACATGGGCAACCCAATCGGTTTCGGGTAGTTCCGAGACTACGAAAGGCTTGGCCTCAAACGCGGTGGCCAGAAGGGCCAGCGCTGCCTCGTCCGGGGTTTCGGTGAAATAGCCGCCCACTTCCCACAGACCCGAACCATCCTCAACCTCGAACACACCTACGCCGGTGGGTTCGGGTTCCAGACGTTCCATGGCTTCGCCCAGGCTTTCGGCCGCTTTCTTGCCGGTCAGAGTGGTCAGCGCGGTGAATGTGGGCATGGAGGCCTCCTGTTTCATTTGAAACAGCGCCTAGGCCCAGAGGCCGCCAAGGTCAAGCGCGGTGCTCACTCGGCGGGTGCAGGGGCATATTTCGACAGAATGGTTTCGTTGCCCGGTTCCGGATGGCGCGGGATCAGCAGGGACAAGGCCAGAGAGACCAACGCCATCGCCGCCGCCAACCCAAAGACCGCACCCGGAGACACCACCCACAGCAACCCCAACAGCGCTGGCAGGAACACAGCAGCGATGTGGTTAATGGTAAAGGCCACGGCGGCGGTGGGTGCGATATCCGCCGGATCGGCGATTTTCTGGAAATAGGTCTTCAACGCCAGCGCCAGTGCGAACAGCACGTGGTCGATCACATAGAGAATTGCGGCCAGCAATACGCCCCAGCTGAACCAATAAATCCCGCCATAGGCTGCGAAGACGATCGCCAGACCGGTGTATTCAAAGATCAGCGTGCGGCGCTCACCGAACTTGGCCACTGCTTTGCCCAGAAGAGGCGCCGCCATCATGTTGATCATCAGATTGATCAGATAGAGGCTTGTCAGTTCATGCACTTTGAAGCCGAACTTCTCGACCATCATGAAACCAGCGAAAACGACAAATATCTGCCGTCGGGCACCTGCCATGAACTGCAACGCATAATACAGCCAATACCGTTTGCGCAGGATCAGCTTCTTGGTCTGCGGTGTGGGGGCCTCGAACTGCGGGTAGGCGATCAAGCAGAACAGCGCCAGCAGGGCAGTCACACCACCCGCCGCCATGAAGACAAAGTTATAAGACAGATCGAAACGATCCCATGTCAGCACGATCAGCCCATAGACCACCGCCGTCGCGGCCGAACCCATCGCCACCAACCATCCCAGCATCTGCGGAGCGCGATCCTTGGGCAGCCATTGCAGTTGCAGTGACTGATTTACGGTCTCGTAATAGTGAAAGCCGATCGAACTGAACAACGTCACGAACAACAACCCGCCCAGGCTGGGGAACCAGGCCGTGACCGCCGTCGCAACCCCCAGCATCATCAGCGAGATCATGGCCAGAACCTGTTCGCGGATAAAGATGATCACTGCGATCACACCAACGGCCAGAAATCCGGGAATTTCGCGCACCGTGTGCAGCAGACCTATGTCGGCCCCGTCGAAATTCGCCACTTCGATGACGAAGTTATTGAGCAGCGCACTCCACGCGTTGAACGCGATCGGCATCATCAACGCCATCATGAACAGAAGCGTCATGGGACGGCGCCAGAATGGCAGGCTCTTCGCCTCGGAAAGCGGCATGGGTTTCAACATGGGACTCCCTCTACGCCCATTTTTGCGCTTTGGCGAGGGCCTAGGGCGCGGCGCACATTGGCTCTGCACTGGCGCAGGGTCAGTAGAAGCTTTGCGGGTCGATATCGACGGCAAGGCGAATGTCGCCTTTTAGACGCAGGGGCGCGATCCAACGTGCGATAGCGTCCTGAATGGGCGCACCTTTGGGGGCTTTGACCAGCAGGCGCACGCGGTGTCTGCCTCGGATGCGCGCAATCGGCGCTGGTGCCGGACCAAATACCTGCGCTCCGATTTCTCGCAGAGGCGCATCGTTTCGCGCCATCGCGTTGCCGATGTCAAACACCGGTCCGACCTCAGGCCCAGACAAGACGATGCCCGCCATGCGCCCATAGGGCGGCACTCCGGCGGCTTGTCGACCGGCGGCTTCGGCTTTCCAGAACCCTTCCTCATCGCCTGATAGAATGGCGCGGATCACCGGATGTTCCGGTTGAAAGGTCTGCAACAGCGCCTGACCCGGCTTATCCGCCCGGCCTGCCCGTCCAGCAACCTGCCGCATGAGTTGAAATGTCCGCTCTGCCGCGCGCAAATCAGCGCCATGCAGGCTGAGATCTGCGTCAATCACCCCCACCAGGGTTAACTTGGGAAAGTTATGCCCCTTGGCCACCAGCTGCGTGCCAATGACAATATCCGCGTCCCCCTCGGCAATCTCTTCGATCTTGGCCTTCAGCGCCCGCGCCGAGCCAAACAGGTCAGAGCTGAGCATCGCAATTTTGGCCTCGGGGAAAGTCACCTCGGCCTCTTCCGCCAGCCGTTCGATCCCCGGCCCGACCGGAGCCAGCTTGCCTTCGACCCCGCAAGACGGGCAGGCCTCGGGCATCGGTTTGGTCTCACCACATTGGTGGCACATCAGACGTTTGAGGAACCGATGTTCCACCATCCGCGCATCGCAATGATCACAGGCGATCTGCTCCCCGCAGGCCCGGCACAGCGTAACCGGCGCATAGCCCCGGCGGTTGATGAACAGCAACGATTGTTCGCCCTTTTCGATCCGTTGCCGCACCGCCTGTCGCAGAGATGGAGAAATCCACGTCCCTGGCTGCATCTGCTCGGCCCGCATGTCGATGGGCTTCATCTCAGGCAGTACCGCCGCCCCAAAGCGCGAGGTCAGGTCAAGCCGCTCGTACTTCCCGGCCTCGGCGTTGGCCCAGCTTTCCAGCGAAGGCGTCGCACTGGCGAGTACAACCCGTGCGCCGCAGATTGAGGACCGCAGAACCGCCATGTCCCGTGCGCTGTAATGCACCCCGTCTTCCTGCTTGTACGAGGTGTCGTGTTCCTCATCGACGACGACCAGCCCCAGATCACGGAATGGCAGAAACAATGCCGACCGCGCGCCCACGACCAACTGCGCCTCCCCCTGCCCAACCATGCGCCAGACCCGGCGGCGCTCGGTCATGGTGGCCCCGGAATGCCATTCAGCCGGACGCGCGCCGAACCTCGCCTCAACGCGGGTCAAGAATTCGGCGGTCAAAGCGATCTCAGGCAGCAGAACCAACGCCTGCCGCCCCATGCGTAGCGCTTCGGCCACAGCCTCCAGATACACCTCGGTTTTGCCCGATCCGGTCACACCTTTGAGCAACGTAGTGCCGTAATCTCCGGTCCGCTGCCCGGCTTGAAGACAGGCAACTGCGGTGGCCTGATCTTCGGTCAGATCTTTCCCCGGCAGATCGGGATCAAGATGTGGATAGGGCAGATCGCGCGGGCTGTCCTCTTCCCTTACCGCGCCCTGTTTCACCAGCCCCTTGACCACGGACGAAGTCACCCCCGCCTGCTCGGCCAGTTCTTTCAAGGTGAAGGCCAACCCGCCATACTCGCGCAACACTTCCAGCACACGGGTTCGCGCATCGGTCATCCGATCCGGTTCCGCGTCCCCCAACCGGTAGATCTTGCGCATCGATGGAGGATCACCCAACCCCGGCGCGCGGGTTGCCAGTCGCAGCATCGCAGGCATCGGTGTCAGGGTATAGTCGGCCACCTTGCCCAGAAATACCCGCATCTCTTCGCGCATCGGTGCAACTTCAAGCACCCGGATCACCGACCGCGCCTTGGCCAGATCAAAACCGCCCCGCCCCGGCCCCCAGACCACACCCAGCACCTTGCGCGGCCCCAGCGGAACCTCGACAAACGCGCCCAGAAAGCACCCACCCTCAGGCGCTTTATAATCCAGCGTCCGGTCCAGCGGCTGCGTGGTCAGCACCGCCACCAGCTCACCTTGGTCGAAATACTCCTGAACGCTCACCGCATATCCTTGGCCGGGGGGTTTCAGCATGTCTCTCTTTGGGGTAAAGCCATCCGCGACCAAGGCCAACCCATCAAAGGACTGCCCGCATGAAATTCTTCGTAGACACAGCCGAGATCGACGCCATCGCCGAACTGAACGATCTGGGCATGGTGGACGGCGTGACCACCAACCCCTCGCTGATCCTGAAATCGGGCCGCGACATTCTGGAAGTGACCAAAGAGATCTGCGATCTGGTCGACGGTCCAGTCTCGGCCGAAGTTGTCGCCACCGAAGCCGAAGACATGATCGCCGAAGGCCGCAAGCTGGCTAAGATCGCCCCGAACATCGCCGTCAAAGTGCCACTGACATGGGCTGGCCTGAAGACCTGCAAGACGCTGACCGATGAAGGTCAGATGGTCAACGTGACCTTGTGCTTCTCGACCAATCAGGCGATTCTGGCCGCCAAGGCGGGCGCGACCTTCATCTCGCCCTTCATCGGACGCCTTGACGACATCAACCTCGACGGCATGGATCTGATCGCAGACATCCGTCAGGTTTATGATAATTACGGGTTCGAAACCGAAATCCTCGCTGCCTCGATCCGCACTGTGAACCATGTGACTGACAGTGCCCGCATCGGTGCCGACGTGATCACTGCGCCGCCCGCCGTGATCAAAAAACTGGCCGACCATCCGCTGACCGACAAAGGTCTGGAAACCTTCCTGGCCGATTGGGCCAAAACCGGTCAGAAAATCCTCTGATCACTAGTGCTGCCGCGCGATGCCGTCAGGCATCGCGCCCGGCCCAACGGCCAAAGCTGATCTCTGATCAGCACATGGCGGGCGGGAGCCCCGCCACAGCGCAAACGAATTTCGCCCTTTGCGTGCATTTTTCCCAAGGCAAATCCGGCAACTCATGGTATAAGCCCGCAAAACAAAAAACGACCGGACGGGACATGAGCAGCGACCCCAAATTGAAAGACAACCTCCGCGCGGCGATTCTGGCCGAGCCTGACGCCGTTCTGGATGACAAAGACCTGATGCAGGCTCTTGTTGCCGCCAACGAACAGGCGCGCGGCGATAACGTTATCGATCTGCGCGGAATCGCGATGCAGCGGCTCGAGGAACGTCTGGACCGGTTGGAAGACACCCACCGCTCGGTCATCGCAGCAGCCTATGAGAACTTGGCGGGCACCAATCAGGTCCACCGCGCCATTCTGCGCTTGCTGGAGCCCACGGTGTTCGAAGACTTCCTGCGCGCTCTGGGCAATGACGTCGCCGAAATCCTGCGCGTCGATCACATTACTTTGGTGCTGGAAACCACCGTCGTTCAGGACGATCCCGCCGTGGCTCAGCTGGGCGGTGTTTTGACCATCGTTGAGCCTGACTTTATCGACGGCTATCTCAGCACCGACCGTAGCGGCGCCACGCGAGATGTCACTCTGCGCGAGATCAGCCGCCCCAACCCTCAGGTCTATGGCACACAAGCCGAGGATTTGCGGTCCGAGGCCTGCCTCAAGCTGGACCTCGGCACCGGTCGGCTGCCCGGCATGATCGTCATGGGCGCCCGCGATCCACGGCATTTCACGCCGCAATTGGGTACCGATCTTCTGTCATTCTTCGCAGGCGTATTCGAACGCTCCATGCGCCACTGGCTGTCGTGAGCCTGATTTCACCAGCCTGTCGCGATGCATTACAGCACTGGCTGGACAGCCTGCGGGCGCTAGAAGGCCGGTCCGAGAATACCCAGAACGCCTATCGTGGGGACGTGACCGAGTTCCTCTCGTTCATGACCCTGCACCATAGCGAACGACAGGGGCTGGCCGCGCTCGAACGCATCACCGTCTCGGATATGCGGGCGTGGATGGCAGATCAGCGCGGTTCGGGCGTCGGCGCACGATCGCTTGCCCGCAAGCTTTCAGCTGTCAAAAGCTTCTACCGCTGGCTCGCCGAACGGGAAGGGTTCGAGCCCACCGCCGTCCTATCCACGCGCGCGCCCAAGTTCACCAAGAAGCTCCCCCGCCCTCTGGCCGAGGACGCTGCCCGCGCCATGATCGAAACGGTCGAGATGCAGTCGACCTCGGATTGGGTCGCAGCGCGCGATGTCGCGGTCGTGACCTTGCTTTACGGTTGCGGCTTGCGCATCTCCGAGGCCCTGTCGCTGACGGGACAGGACGCACCGCTACCAGAAACACTCCGCATCCTCGGCAAAGGTGACAAAGAGCGGATCGTCCCGGTCATCCCTGCTGCCCGCGCAGCTGTCGACCGCTATCTGCGGCTCTGTCCTCACCCCCAATCGCCCGAGGCCCCTTTGTTCCGAGGCGTCCGCGGTGGCGCGCTGAACCCGAGCGCAATCCAGGGTGTGATGGCCAAGGCACGCATGCAACTCGGCCTGCCTGCAACCGCCACCCCCCATGCCATGCGCCATAGCTTTGCCACCCATCTTCTATCCGCCGGAGGTGATCTGCGGGCGATTCAGGAGTTATTGGGCCACGCCTCTCTCTCAACCACTCAGACTTATACCGCCGTGGACACCGCCCGCCTGATGGAAGTCTACAATCGCGCCCATCCCAAAGCCTGACGTAAATCCCTTCACCGTACGTCTTTTTGCTTTGCATCTGCCGCACGCATCGTACATGACACGCCCATGACACTCAGATTCAAAGCTCTTGCCGTTCATCTATTTACTGCTACTGGAGCCGTTTTCGCGATGCTGGCCATGCTGGCCGCTGTCGAGGAGAAATGGAGCCTGATGTATCTCTGGCTGGTGGTCTCGTTCATCGTCGACGGGATCGACGGGCCGCTGGCACGTCACTACCACGTCAAAAAGAACGCCCCCGAGTTTGACGGAGTGCTTCTGGACCTGATCATCGACTACCTGACTTACGTTTTCATCCCGGCTTTTGCGCTGTTCAAATCGGGCCTGATGGACGGATGGACAGGCTGGTTTGCCATCATTGTCATCACCTTCGCCAGCGCAATGTATTTCGCTGATACGCGCATGAAAACCAAAGACAATTCTTTCTCTGGCTTCCCGGGCTGTTGGAACATGTTCGTCATCGTGATCTTCGCGCTTGAGCCGAATTTCTGGGTGATCCTGATGCTGGTGACACTACTGTCGATCGCGATGTTCGTCCCGCTGAAGTTCGTCCATCCGGTCAGAACCGAGCGTTGGCGGTCCCTGACACTACCCATGGCCTTCGGCTGGACCTTCTTTGCCGGCTGGGCTGCATGGGTTGATTTCCACCCCGAAAGCTGGGCCCATTGGGGTCTGGTGATCACCAGCCTCTATCTGGTCTTCGCGGGTATTGCGCAGCAGATCATCCCGCCGCGCAAGGCCTGAGGTTACAGAACCTCCTGCACCTCAAATTCGGTACCGTTGTGGGTGAACACATCCCCTTCCTGCAGGCCAGTCATAGCCAGATAGATCGGGCTTTGGGTTGAAATGCCCATATAGGTCTTCCCGTCCACCTCGAACCGTGTGGTCGACACGCAAACCACGAAACATCGGTTGTTGAACTTAACCACGGCACCAGGCTGCACCCTGTCGGTCAAACTGAAATCAGTGTTTTCGATTACGTCGATCTTGGCATGATGCGCATGCACCGGCGCGTCGAAAGCCGCAGCCAGGTCTGCATTTTCGCGCGACGCGGCAATATCGTCCTTATCGTGTCCTTCCCGGTCATCCAGCTGGGAATCCTTCAGGAACGCATCGTAATGGGCCTGCGCCGTCGCAAGCTCTTCCGCCTCAAGCGACATCAGGTGATCGATAATGGCTTTCTTACGTGCTGCAGGGTCTGTCTGGCCGGTCATATGATCAGGTCCTTCAAATTCGGTATTTCGTATAAGTTGGAACCGCGCCTCCCTGATTGCAACAGCTATTTGCGGTCTCAGATCAATAGGCTCGCGGCGCCCTCATGGCGCAGCAAAGCCACTTTGGTTTCAACCCCTCCGGCTCCAGAGAACCCTCCCAACCCCGTTGCAGACAAAACCCTGTGACATGGAATGATCACGGGAATAGGATTTGCACCGCAGGCCTGACCCACGGGCTGCGCTGGCTGTCCCAGCTGCTTGGCAATATCACCATAGGTCAGCGTCTCACCAAACGGGATGGCATACATGATGTCGCAAACCTGCTGTTGAAACCTAGACCCATCCACACGATAGGGCAGATCAAACCGCGTTAGTCGCCCTTCGTCATAGGCCCGAAGTTGCGCCGCCACCTCTAGTAACAAGGGTGTCCTGGCACCCTCATCACGACCGTTCCAGACAAGGCGCGTTACCGCCCCGCCCTCTTCTTCAATCCCAAGGCGTCCGAACCGGGTATCCACAGCAATCATAGGCATGGCCAGATGCTGACAGTGTTTGCGGGTAAAGCGCAACCCGGATCATGCGCTACCACTGCGTCTTCCGTTCAAAAATGCGTCGGAGCGCGGGAGGGCCTGACAATAGGCCCTACCAAATGCGCTCCGCCGCTGATTTAGCTTAGTGCTTCGTCACACCGTCCACAGACACCCGAATGCGCGTGAAGTCCGACGTCGGGGAGGATCTTCCAGCAGCGCTGGCATTTCGCCCCTTCGGCCTTCTCGAACACCACTCCGACACCTTCGATTTCCGGCACACGGAATGCTTCGGCGGGTTTTGGATCTCCCGTGACGGTCAATCCCGAAGTGATGCACAGATCGTCCACATCGAAGGTGGCCAGCAAATCGCGCGTTTCCGCATCCGCGACATAGACGATCGGAGCGGCCTCAAGGCTTGAACCGATGACCTTTTCTTGCCGCTGCACTTCCAGAGCGGCGGTTACGGCGCGGCGCACGCGGCGCACCTTGGCCATGTTGGCCTCAAGCTCTGCATCGCGCCAGTCGGCGGGTGTGTCGGGGAAATCCACCAGATGAACAGAACTGTCATCGCCGGGGAAACGCTCCAGCCAGACCTCTTCCATGGTGAAGACCAGTACCGGTGCCAGCCATGTGGTCAGGCGGTGGAACAGGATATCGAGGACAGTTCGCGCAGCACGGCGGCGCAACGTATCGCCATCGCAATAGAGCGCATCCTTACGGACGTCGAAGTAGAAGGACGACAGGTCAACCGTGGCAAAGGTGAACACCGCACTGAATACGCCCTGGAAGTCGAACGCGGCATAGCCTTTGCGCACCTGTTCATCCAGCTCGGCCAGACGGCTCAGCACCCAACGTTCCAGACGCGGCATATCCTGCGGCTCCACCCGGTCAGCCTCGGTGAAGTCGGCAAGCGAGCCCAGCATGAATCGCATGGTGTTGCGCAGGCGGCGATAGCTGTCGGCGGTACCCTTCAGGATCTCGGGCCCGATCCGCTGGTCAGCGGTGTAGTCGGTCTGAGCCACCCACAGCCGCAGGATATCGGCGCCGTATTGCTTGACGACTTCCTCAGGCACGATGGTGTTGCCCAGCGATTTGGACATCTTGTTGCCCTTGGCATCCAGCGTAAAGCCGTGCGTCACCACATTACGGTACGGCGCACGACCCTTGGTACCGCAAGCCTGCAGCATCGAGGAATGGAACCACCCGCGGTGCTGGTCGGTGCCCTCCATATAGACATCAGCGATGCCGTCCTCGGTGCCATCCTCACGATCACGCAGAACGAAAGCATGGGTCGAGCCAGAGTCGAACCACACATCCAGCACGTCGAACACCTGATCGTAGTCATCCGGATTGGCGATGCCGTCGAGGATCTTTTCCTTGAACCCATCGGTGTACCAGATATCCGCGCCGTCCTTCTCGAACGCCGCTTTGATGCGGGCGTTCAGCTCTTCGTTGCGCAGCAGGTAATCTGCGTCAGTGGGCAGCGCACCCTTCTTGGTGAAGCAGGTCAGCGGCACACCCCAGGCACGCTGGCGGGACAGAACCCAATCCGGACGCGCTTCGATCATGGAATACAGGCGGTTGCGGCCTGTTTGCGGGGTCCACTTCACCAGCTCGTCGATCGAGCGCAGGGCGCGTTCGCGGATCGTGTCGCCCATCTCACCCATGCCATCGTCCAGCTTGCGGTCGACCGAGGCAAACCATTGCGGCGTGTTGCGATAGATGATCGGCGCCTTCGAGCGCCATGAATGCGGGTAGCTGTGCTTGATCTTGCCGCGCGCCAGCAGCCCACCAACCTCGGCCAGCTTGTCGATGACCGCTTTGTTCGCATCACCCTCGCCGCCTTTACGGGACAGGATGTACTTGCCGCCAAAGAACGGCAGATCGGCGCGGAACGAGCCATCGTCCATCACGTTATAGGTGATGACCTGCTCGAGCATGCCCAGATCGCGGTAGAGCTCGAATTCCTCCATCCCGTGCGACGGCGCACAATGGACGAAACCGGTGCCTTCGGTATCGGTCACAAACTCAGCAGCGCGGAAATCGCGGATGTCGTCCCATTCGCCATTGCTGCCCTCAGCCCCAGCCAGCGGGTGGGTTAGCTGGATCTTGGCCAGATCTTCCTGCGTGACATCGCACAAACGGCGGTACATCGAGTCATCCAGACGCGCGCGCGCAAACACGTCCGCCGCGCGATCATCGGCCAGCAGATAACGCTCACCGATCCGCGCCCAGCATTCCTCGGGGCGACCTGTAACCTCGTAGAGACCGTAGGAGATGTCCTCACCGTACACCACGGCCTTGTTCGACGGCATGGTCCATGGGGTCGTCGTCCAGATCACCACATAGGCATTGTCCAGCGTTACATCGCCCGTGTTCACGACCTTGAACTTCACCCAAATGGTGAAGCTTTCTTTGTCGTGATACTCGACCTCGGCCTCGGCCAGAGCCGTCTTCTCGATGGGCGACCACATCACGGGTTTCGAGCCTTGATAAAGCGTCCCATTCATCAGGAACTTCATGAACTCATCCGCAATTACGGCCTCGGCGTGATAGTCCATTGTGATATAGGGATCGGGCCAGTTTCCGGTGATGCCAAGGCGCTTAAACTCTTCGCGCTGGATGTCGATCCAGCCTTCGGCAAACTTGCGGCATTCCTGACGGAAGTCGACAACGTTCACCTCATCCTTGTTCTTGCCCTTCTTGCGGTACTGCTCCTCGATCTTCCATTCGATGGGCAGGCCGTGGCAATCCCAGCCGGGTACATAGCGCGAGTCGAAGCCCATCATCTGATGCGACCGCACGATCATGTCCTTGATGGTCTTGTTCAGCGCGTGACCGATATGCAGGTGACCGTTCGCGTAAGGAGGGCCGTCATGCAGGGTAAAGGGTTTGCGGCCCTCTTTCTCGCGCAGGCGATCGTAGACGCCGATCTTTTCCCAACGCTCCAGCCATGCGGGCTCGCGCTTGGGCAATCCGGCGCGCATGGGGAATTCGGTTTTGGGCAGGTTCAGCGTGTCTTTGTAATCAGGTGCTTGGGTCGTGTCGGCGCACATTTGGGGCGTCCTCAGGATGTTCGGGTCGTGTATGGATCGAAGCGGTCAGTGCGATATCTCAAGCACCTTTGCCCGGCGTCTCGCGATATCAGAGCGCCGGGGATATAATTCGAATAATGATGGCCAAACGGTCATGCATGGCGGGCTTATAGGACGCCACAGCCTAATGGTCCAGAGGTTCCGAGCCTTGCGGCGAATGGCGCAGTTTGGCCCAGCGATTGAGCCACGCCAACCCCGCCAGTGCGAGGCCCAGCGCGAGTAGCGAAAAGACCCGGATCAGCCCGCCCAGCCCTGCGATATCGATCAGAAACACCTTGGCCACGGCCAGCCCTATCACGGCCAGCCCTGCCTTGCGCATCAGATCGGATCGGCGTGCCAGCGACTGATAGAACAGCGCACCCCCAACCACCAGCAAGGTGATTGTATAGGTGTAAAGCTCGGGCTGCGTGACGCCATTGCCCTCGAACATGCCACCAGCGCCCTGCCAGACATGCCGGATCGCCAGCCCCAGCCAGACAGCGGCCAGAGCGCAGGCGCCCCCATAGCTGGCCTGCCTCAGCAAAACCGGCATCGTTGGAATACGCCAAGCGGAAAAGCCGATGGCCAGCGCAGGAACAAGATAAGCCACCGCAAGGGTATTCAGAACCGGCGGGCCAAGCACGGGATCTGTCAGCGGATTCAGCAACGGATTCGCCTCGGACAAAGCCTGCACCAATCGCGCGATCCCGTGCGCGGCAAAAAAACCGGCCAGCAGATAGCGCGCGTAGTTCAGCTTGCCGCCGAGTGAGAAGCGCTGAACCTGCGCATAGGCCAGCAGCAACCAGATCACCGCCAGCAGGCTCAGCCCCCAGTGACTGTCTTTCGCCCCACCTTCGCCGAACCCCTCAAGCCAGCGCAACAGAAGCAGCGACAGTAGGATGCCCGCCGTTGCCCAAGCCGCACTTTCCAGCAGCAGGGACGCGATGGGTCGGTTCAGTGGCCTCAGCAAAGCCCAGCCCGCCACGAACCCGACCACGGCGGCGGCATAGACCAGCACCATTTCGGCCAGCAGTGCGGTGTTGGCCCAATCCAGGCCCGGATCCAGTACCAGCCGGACCGTCACCGTGAGCACTCCGGCCCAGATGAACCAGCTCATTGGCGGCAATGCAAAACGCCGATCCAGCGCTGCGGCCACAACGATCATGACGGTTAATGCAACTGTCAGCGCGGCTGAACTGAGTACGATGATGCAGGCAAAGCTCAGACAGGACAGCGCTGAAAGCGTGGCCAGAGAAGCCCGCATGCGGTTATCTCCGTCCACCCGCACAAAACGCTCGGCCAGAACAACCATTATCGCCCCCAGTGCGATGGCGTGTAGTGCCCAAGGGTAAGCTCCGATCACCTCAGCCGGACGCCACCCAACCTCGAGCGCAATCGCCATCAGCGGCGCGAACAAAACTGCGGCCCCAGCCCAGATCACAGCCACGCGTCCGCCTGAGAAAGATCGCGAGGCCGCCAATACCGAAATCAAGGCACCCAATCCCACCAGCAGAGTGACAATCAGCGGGAAATCGGCCTCAACCGTTTCCGCATAAGTATCTGCAAAAATACGCGCCGCTGCGCCAAATTCTAATCCGTGCGCCAGTACAAACCAGATCAACCCCAACGCAGGCAGCACCGTGAGATCCTGCAACGCACGTGCATCTTTTGCCCATAGAATCAGAGCCAACGTCAGTCCGGCCAGCAGCATCACGCCCAGCCAAAACTCGCTGGCCGAATCCGCCCAATGCACCGACAGGATCACCGAACTGGCCGTGACCGCACCAAAGGCTAATCGAGTAGGAAACTCGGGCCAGGGATCACCTTTCCGTCGTCGAACCACTTCAGCGATCATCGGACCGGAGTGGTTGGGCCAGAAACGCCGGACCGGGATCGCGATGGCAATCAATGCGAAGGCTGTAATGCAGGTCAGGTATCCGGGCTCGGTGAGCGGTGAGGACAGCACCAAAAGAAACGCCGCGCCATAAGCTCCGACAAGCGTCAGCACGGATATCCAGGCCCAGCGCCGGACCGTGTCGATACCCAGCCCGAGAACGGCGATCACGAAGAAATAACCATAGAGCCACGTGGGGTCATCTGACGATCCACCAACGACAAAGGGGGCCCCGAAGGCTCCGATCAGGCCAACCGCTGCCAACAGCGGGCCGTGGAACCAGCCAAGCACCAAACCGATCAGGGCAACGGCAACCATACCAGTCAGGGCAATTTCGGGGCTGATAAGATCATACAGCTGACGCGCGGCCAGAATGGCACCGAACAGCGTCACCAGTCCGGCGCCCGAGAAAACCGAAGGCAGATACGCGGTCGCGGCACTTTCGTCATCGCCAAAGCGACGGCGCACCACTTCTCCGGCTGTGATCAGCACTGCGCCAAAGATCAAAGCGGCTGCAATGCGCGCGGTCGGAGGCAGCAATCCGTTCTCGACCCCGTACTGAACCAGAAATATCCCTGCCAGCGCCAATGACAACGCCGAGACCGCGTAAAACCAATTCTCGCGCAGCCATGCGCCAAGCGCTGCAAAACGGTCCTCGCGCAAGACGAGCGCGGCAGAGGGCACATCATCGGGGGGCTCCTGAGGCTCTTCGGTGAAGACTTCCTCTTTTGGTCGTGCCGCCCATGGTCCTGGCTTGGTCTCCGTTGCAACCGGTTCAACCGGAGCCTCGGTCTCAGCAGGGGGCTCAGGCAATTGCCCGGCTAGTTGCCGCTCCAACTGCTCAACCCGCTTGCGTAACCGGGACTGACCGACCAACAAAACGATGATCGAAACAGGAATGGCCAATACGATAAGACCAACAAGGACAAGCAAGGATTCCAATCGAGACCTCCGCGCGGCGATGTCTCGAATTTACGCTTCGCGCGCTGAGGTTAATAGTCTGGAAATCCCGATACCTACGACCAGTTGCTCAGGTAGGTTAAAACAACGCAAGATCGGGTCGCGTAAGCATCAGCCACAGGATCGCCAATACCGTGATAAAAGCT
This sequence comes from Ruegeria sp. C2, assembly GCF_056537765.1. Lineage (NCBI taxonomy): Bacteria > Pseudomonadati > Pseudomonadota > Alphaproteobacteria > Rhodobacterales > Roseobacteraceae > Ruegeria > Ruegeria sp. C2. Next base: position 1,635,818 of record NZ_JBQFRZ010000001.1, read on the forward strand.
GGTATGCCGCAGGCAAACCAGATGCGAAACAGACGGAAATAGGCCAGCGGGAGTTCGCTACCGATGCTTGCAGCGTGCTGCGCATAAGTGCGCAGGCGGATTTGTATCCAAACCACCGGCAGCCAGAACATGCCGGTCACGACATAAAGCAGGATCGACATCAGCAGCCAACCTTCACCAAGCGACCATCCAAGCCGCCACGCCAGCAGAAAGCCTGTGAGAGGCTGCAGCACGACCGCCGAGCTCGTGAACAGCAGATCGGCCAGCACAACAATACCCGCAGTGTGGGCAATAACGCGTGCGTCCTTTGTGCGATGTGCCATCAACATGAAGAACGCAATCCCAGCGCCGGTTCCCAGCAATACGCAAGCCCCGATCACGTGTAACCAACGCAGGATAAGGTCGGGATCCATCAGCGGCTCTCAAGCATGGGGATTGCGGTCACGGACAGCAAAAGCGCCGGGATGACCTTGAGTAGAGGTCCCAGCGGATCGAGCCATAGCGCAGGCACGAACAGTGTCGCCGCAATCAAATAGAAAGCGGCGACTGCGGCTTGAGCCAGACAAACTCGCGCCGCCCAAGGCCGCCACAGCAACGCCATCCCCAATGCGATATCAACCAGCGACCACAGCACGACGCTTGTACCTGCCCATCCGGCGGACCACCCGGCACGGATGAGAACTTCGGATGCCTGCGACAGCCCTGTCAGGCCAATCAGCCCCGACAGCAGCCAGAACAGGCATAGTGCTCCGATCACTACAGGCATCAGCAATGTCATCCGAGCGCTCAACCGATGTTCACGCGCACAGGTTAAGTTATCGTAAATCTCACCAAGTCCGCGCAGGGACCGACCAGTCGCAGCGCGGAAAGGTTCAGGGTCACCCACGACGCCCTGTTCCATCACCTTCATCGCGGTGCTGCGCAAGGGCGACCTCCACCCCAGCCGCGCGAGCTGGTCGGCAGCCCCAGCAACCGCTTTGATTAGTACGGAAGGCACCGATATGACACGGTGTGCGACGGGAAACCCAAGCCAATGGCGGGTGGCCGCCAGAACCTCAGCCAGCGTGTGTGGACTGTCTTCAACCAGATCATAGTCGCCTTCGGGCAGATCGCCCTGAACGCATGAGAGGATCACGGTACATAGGTCCTCCATGCCGACGCATTGAACCGGTGTCTGCGGATAAGCGACGGGTTGCACGACAGGCACCGCCGCCAGCATGCGCAGCAGAGCGGTGCCGCCATAGTCGCTCTGCCCGATGACCAGACCGGGCCTGAGCACCCACAATACGGCACCACTGGCGCGCAGGGCTGCATCGCCCTCGGCCTTGCTGCGCATGAATGTGGTTGTAGCGTCAGGCGAGGCCCCGATGGCCGAGACCTGAATGATCGCCACCCCGTTGTCCGTGCAGGCTTGTCCCAGAGCTGCGATTGCCAGCTGATGCACTGCGCGCAGATCGTCCTGCCCGCCATCCTGCAATGCCCCGGAGCAATTCACCACGATTTCAATCTCGCGCAGGATGGCCTGCCAGTCGCGCACCTGCGTGAGCGTTCGAAGATCAGCCTGGATAAGTTCAACATCTGGCAAAACCCGAGTAGCGATGCCGACGTTTCGCACCAAACCCCTGACCGCAATACCCTCGGCTCGCAATCGCCTCACAACAGATGCGCCGATGAAGCCATAAGCACCCAGAACCAATACGGTTTTTGTCTCGCGCATGATAAACGCCTGTCTCATCGGAGCTGTTTGAAACACCCTAGCGGGTCATACAGACCGCACCAGCTTTGGTCTTACATCTGCGACACCATTGCCCATCACGGGTGAAACAGTGATCCGACCCAATAGGCGATGGTCGCCGCAGCCCCTCCGATCAACAGGGTTTCACCACCTGACCGCCACCACGGCGCAAGGGACCAACGGCTTTTCATCGCGCCGATGGCAAAGAACACACCTGCCGTCATCCAGGCCGACACGGTGAATGCATTCGCGATCGACAAAAGGAACGGCAGCAGCGGGATCATCCCCGCGACCAGAAAGGCAAAGAATGTCGCCATCGCGGCTTTGAGAGGGTGTGGATCGACGCTTCCCAACCCATATTCGCCCTCAATCATCAGGTTGATCCAGTTGTCATGGTTGGAGGTGATCTCATCCGTCGCCTCGTCCAGCACGCTGCCCGAGAGGCCCTTTTGTGCAAGGATTTCCCTTACTTCGTCGCGCTCTCCATCCGGATAAAGCTTGATATGCCGTTCTTCAATCGCGCGGATCCGGTAGATGTTGTCGAGTTCGGCTTTGGTTCCTGAATAATTCCCCGCCGCCATCGAAAAGCCATCCGCCAGCACATTGGCCAGCCCGAGGGCAACAATGACAAAAGGCGATAACCCCGCGCCTGCGACACCTGCAACGATGGCGAAGGTTGTGACCGAACCATCGATGCCGCCATATACCACATCGCGCAGCACCCCACGCCCCGGAGGGGCGTTAATCCGCTCGGAAATCTCTTGCTGACTGTGGCCGTGGTCGGTCATGGCTGGCTCCGCCCTGTTTATGCAGGACGGCACCAGACACGGCCTTGCGCCAGATCAAGTCTTGGAAAACAGCCCGCTGAGCGCGCGTTTGATCATGCCGCGGGTCGAGGGTTTGTGGCGTGCCGAGAAAGGCAGCGGGCGGCAGACCTCCATCGTGGCAACGCCCACGCGGGCAGTAAGCGCGCCATTGACCAGCCCCTCGCCGAACCGGCGGGACAGTTTGCTGAGGACTGAACCGCCCAAAATCGGTTCCAGCAGATCATCCCCAACCGCCACTGCACCGGTTGCGACCAGATGCACGAATACGGCGCGGGTCAGGCGCCAACTGCCCAAGGCACCTGCGCGCCCGCCGTAGATTTCCGCAATCCGCCGGATCATGCGCAATGAACTTGCCAGCGCCGTCGCGACATCAGCCAGCGCAAGCGGAACCAGAGCGGTCACGGTCGCGACCTGCCGGGCTGCGGCCTCGACCTCGCGGCTGGCGGCAGCATCCAGCGGGGCCAGAAGCTCGTCTTCGGCCAAGGTCAGCAGGGTTGCAGCATCGAATTGTTCGCCCATCCGCTCCTTCAGGCGATCTCGACCCCAGCGCGTTTCGTCGCGTCCGTTGTAGAATGTGATCAGGCGATTGGTGACGGCGCGAGCTTGCGACAGGTCTTCATCCGCCAATGCGGTATCAGCAGCGCGGCGCAGCCCGTCCACGCGAGACAGACGGCTGATTGCAGCCAGTTCACGCAACGCAATGATCAGCACGACCAGCAGCAGAGCGGCAATCAGGCCGGTAACGATCCAACCCAGAATTGGCGCGCGCTCAAGTAGCGAGATGGCGAAATCCCAAGTCGCGACCGAAACCACCGCCCCCACGACCGCAAGAGCCAAACCCCAGAACCAGCGCGCCAAGGCCGAAGGTTTCCGTGCCGCAAACCGAACAGCTGCTTGCATCGCCTGCCCCTGAGGCGGCGTGATATCGGGTACCGGAGGTGCGGTTGAAACGTCAGCCGCCGGGGCATCGTCTTCCAGATCGATCAGGACCGGACCTTTAGCCATCGGTCACCTCCTTGCGTTTCCAGATATATTTGATGTCGGGTAGGTTTTCGTCATTCTCGGACCCATCGCCGCGTGAAACCTCGGCAAATCCATTGCGTTCATAGAAGCGGCAGGCGGGGTGATTGGCCTGAAACGCATAGAGATTGAGCTCTGTGTGTTGTGCTTTCGCGTGATCCAGCAATTTCTGCCCGATCCCCTGTCCGCGCGCCGGGGCTGCCAGATAGAATGACTGCACCTCATCCCCGTTCAGCGCAAGAAATCCAACCACCTGCCCCCGCATTTCAGCCACCGTGACCCAGCCGAGATCGATCATCTTGCCACAAAACGCGATGGTTTCAGCCTCGGAATGCAATTCCGGCATCCAGTCGTTCTCGCGCGCGAACCCATGCAGAATCGCGCCTGTGGTTCCGGCATCAGTGCTGCGCGCAGGGCGGAGGATCGCGGTCACAGCCGATCTCCGATCAGAAACTGCGCGGCTCGGTCCAGCCGGATATGCGGGGGTCCGTCGCCAGGGTTCAGGGTCAGATGGGCGGGCGCAAAGGCCATGTAACCATAATCCTCGTCCAACCAACCCTCAGCCCCGTTGCGCGCAGGGCCCAGTAGATGGGCCGGGTCTTCTGGCAGATCACCGGGATAAAAAGCCGCCTGCTTGCCGCTGTCCAGCAAGGTGCCGCGCACGCAAGGAAGTTCGACGCCGTTATGGCTGCGCATCTCTTCCGTGGTGGTCCGGAGCGAGGCCAGCGACAGCGCCGCCGTCTCAGCCCCGGCAAAACTGGCGCGATCACGCGCCTCACGGGTCAGGGCTTCGATGATTGCGGTCAGGCGCGGATGCTGCAGGTGGTGCAGGTGATCGGCTTTGGTGGCGGCAAACAGGATACGCTCGACCCGCTTGCCCAGCAGCAGCTTGTTCAGCCATGCGTTGCGACCGGGGCGGAAGGCCGACAGGATATCGGCCATTGCGCGGCGCATATCCTCGACCGCCTGCGGGCCTTTGTGGATCGCGCCCAACGCATCGACCAGAACGATCTGCCGGTCGATCCGGGCAAAATGATCCCGGAAGAAAGGTTTGACCACTTGCGATTTATAAGCCTCATAACGCCGCTCCATCTCGCGATGCAGGGACCGGCGGCGCGACGCCTCCGACACCGACAAAGGCGCGAAGGTAAGCACAGGGGAACCAGCGAGGTCCCCCGGCAGAAGGAACCGACCGGGAGTGCAATCATAGAACCCTGCCTCGCGCGCGGCGTTCAGATAGGCTGTGAAGCGGCGAGCAAGGTCCTGGGCCTGCGGCTCATCATGTGGGGCCATTGGGTCGACCGCCTGAGCCTTAGCCAGAAATGCCTCGGCCTGTGGACGGTTCGAAATATGGTCCAGCGTATCCCGCGACCAAGCCTCATAGGATTTGTCCAGCAGGGCCAAATCCAGCAGCCATTCGCCGGGATAATCCACGATGTCCAGATGCAGCGTGCGAGGCCCCTGCAGACCTGACAACAACCCCGCAGGCTGGACTTTGAACGACAAGCGCAGTTCGGACACGGCGCGGGTGCTGTCCGGCCAGTGCGGAGTGGGACCGGTCAGAGCGGCCAAGTGGGATTCGAAATCAAACCGGGGCACGGTATCGTCGGGTTGCGGTTGCAGATAACTGGCGGTGATCCGCCCCTCCTGCTGCGCAACAAGGCTGGTCATGCGGCCTCGATCCAGCAGGTTGGCCACCAGAGATGTGATGAACACCGTCTTGCCCGACCGTGCCAAACCCGTGACGCCCAACCGGATGACCGGCTCAAAGAATGCCTCAGACACGCGGTCGCCCACGGATTCGACGCCGCGTACCAAGCTGTCTGCCAATGATGAGATGACCAAGCCGTCGCCTCGCAATTATCGTTTGGCCCAAGATAGGTAGCGGTCGCGGCACATGCCAGAGCTTTCGCCCTCTTGCCCGCCCGCCCAAGGCGCGATACCAGCGCCCCATGCCCAGATATGCGTTAAAAGTCGAATACCAGGGGGAACCGTTCGCCGGATGGCAACGGCAGAAAGAACTGCCCTCAGTTCAGGGGGCGATCGAACAGGCCCTGTCGCAGATCGAACCCGGAGACCACACCATCGCCGCCGCCGGTCGTACTGACGCGGGCGTTCACGCGTTGGGGCAAGTGGCCCATTGCGATCTGGCCAAGGACTGGAATCCGTTCCGCCTGTCCGAGGCGTTGAACTATCACCTCAAGCCGCAACCTGTCGCCATTCTTAAAGCCGCGCGGGTCGATGATGACTGGCACGCGCGGTTCTCGGCACTTGAGCGGCAATATCTGTTCCGCATCCTGATGCGCCGTGCCCCTGCGACCCATGATCGGGGGCAGGTCTGGCAGATCAATCATTCTCTGGACGTCGCCGCGATGCAGGCCGGGGCGGATATGCTGATCGGACGACATGACTTCACTACCTTCCGATCCTCCATCTGTCAGGCAGCCAGCCCGGTCAAAACACTGGATGAACTGCGCGTAGAGCAGGTTGAAGGCTTCTCGGGCACCGAAATCCATTTCCACGTCCGCGCCCGGTCGTTTCTGCACAATCAGGTACGCAGCTTTGTTGGCACGTTAGAGCGTGTGGGGGCCGGCGCATGGATGCCGGAGCATGTGTGCGATGCTCTGGAGGCGGTTGATCGTGCGGCTTGTGGCCCGGTTTGCCCCCCGCAGGGGCTCTATCTGGCACGGGTCGGGTATCCTGAGCCGGTTTTCGACTAAGATTACAAAGCGCGCATCAAAAGCCCGCTTGCAATCACGGCGATGATAAGACCTGCCACCAGTTCGATGGTCGGGGCCAGCACCGATGCAAAGCGCGTGGCCGAGGCTGAGGCCAACAATCCACCGCGCAGCCCAAAGGACGTCCACCCGACCAGAGTCGTGACAGTTGCGGTACCTAGCGCCATGGCGAACGCGCCTGCAATACCAACCATCGCGATACCCATTTGCCATGTCAGGATGAGCACAAACAACGCGCCTGTGCAGGGGCGTGCGGCGATGCCTGCGATCAGAACCAGCGCCTCACGCAGGCTGCCGACCTGAGCGACCTCTTCCGCGGTCGGACCATGGCGGTGGCCGCAATCCGAGCAGACCTCATGATTGTGATGGTGGTGGTCATGATCATGCGCATGGTGATCGTGGTCATGCATATGCGATGCTCGGTTTTTGTGACGCCGCGCGAAACTGCGAAGCGCGCGAAAGACCAGCCACAAGCCAATCACAGCAATCGCGCCATAGCTGATCGGTGCCATGACTTGTTCGGTGGTGCCCACCAGCGACTCGCGCGACATCTGGAATACCAGAACCCCTGCATAGACCAGCACAACGGCGGTTACGGCTTGCCCAAGGCTAGAAAGGACGCTGATCGCGGACAGCCGCCAGAACGCCAAGCGACGACCCAGCCCATAACCTCCGATAAGGACCTTGCCGTGGCCCGGCCCGATGGCATGGAAAAACCCATAGGCAAAACAGACAGTCAGCAGCGTCGCGACAGCCTCGGGCTGTTCAGCGCGCGCCGCGCGCAGGGCGCGGGCGATCTGGTTCTGGAATTCCCGCTGCTCTCCGGCGGCCCAGGCGGCGAGATGGTCAAATCCGCCGCTGCCCCAGAACCACACAAGCACCCCGCAAGCGATGGCGACGGGAACGATCAGGTATTTGGACATGAAAGCCGGATCTCGGTTGCGAATTTCTCGCCGACCAGCGGGATATCATTTTCCTCCAGATCGTAATTTGTATCGAGCGTCAGCAAGAATGCCTGCATCTGCGCCAGCTCTGCATCTATATCCGGGTCGGTCCGCTCGACCTCACAGGTCGTAGGGCCCGAGACCGTGACGGGACGGGTCATTTCATATGCGGTATAAAAGCTCTCATCGAAGGCTTTGATCGACAAGGCGTTTGCCGGAACCGGCCCACCTTCGACCGCGCGCAGATGGGTGGTGACGATGCGCGCATCCTCGGTCGTGGCCTGAGGCTCCAACGGACCAGAAAGCGGGACGACGGTCTCGCCCATGCGGATGACCAGATCGCCGTTGTAACCATCGACCCATTGCGCATCGAAACCCGACAGTTGCTGTTCTTCTGCTTCGGTCAGGACGCCATCTGCATCCTGATCCAAACGGTATTCCTCGAGAACCAGTAGCGAGTAGAACTCATCATAGGCCCAAGTTACGCGCACATGGGTCAGATTGCCTGCGTCGTCCACAATAAATTCCAACCCCGTGTCGATGAAGACATGCGGGTGAGCCAAGGCCGGAATCGGCAGGCAGCAGGTCAGAGAGAGGGCAAGCCAACGCATGGCAAAAAGATAGGCCAGACGACAGGCATCGGCAATCCGATTGCGCGAAATCGTGCAGAAACCCGCCGCCTTAGCCCGGCGGGAACAGGACCAATGTCTGCAGCGCCGTCCCGACTGGCCCCTGCGTATCAAACAGCACCGACTGCGACATGCCGATGCCAGAGGGTTGCCAATGCGAGATCGACTCTGAAGCCAGCCAATCCGAAACAGGCTCTCTGTGTATTTGCACCGTTAGATCCGTGTTCATGAACCCCATCTCGGTCGTGGGCGCGTTCCACGAGATACCATTGCCGCAATCAGCCAGCGGACAAAGGGCCTGAATAGGCGACGGCTCTTCTCCGTCCAGCAATGGAGGCGTGCGCATCCAGACGGTTTTGGGCCCCGCCCCCTGATTGCCGCCTGCGGGATAACCGATTTGGGAATGATGGGCGAAGCCCGGCAGATCATGCCGCATTTCACCAATTGGGAACGGCCCGTCGACCATATCCTCAACCCGCGGCGCGGGTAGGTCGACATTGGGCACTGACCCCAGATCTTTGCGTATCATGTGCATCGTGGTGGCCGTGGCGCAAAGCGTGTCATCAAGGTCATGTACCGTAACCCACGTGGTCGCCAGCGTCTTGGTATGGCGCGTGGTCTCGGCGGCAACCCTCAGGCCCGCCAAAGGCAGCGGACGCAGCAGATCGACCGTCAGCCGGGTCAGCATCTTGTCAGGGCCCACTTCGGTTTCTGCCGCCCGCACGACCAGACCGCTGACAGGCCCCGCGTGGCAGTGATCCGCAGACCACGGCCCGCGCGCGGGATCATTGCCGACAAACACACCCTGCGCATTCTGATGGAAATACGCTTGCCCCAACACATCCAATGCCATCGTGGTTCTGTTGCCTCAGACTTTCTCTTGCGTATATTTCTTCAATTCGGCGCGCGCGACCTGACGGCGATGCACTGCGTCCGGACCGTCCGCCAGACGCAGGGTACGCACATGAGTCCAGGCATTCGCCAACGGTGTATCCTGACTGATCCCCTGTGCGCCGAACATCTGCACGGCCTCGTCGATCACCTTCAACGCCACTTTAGGTGCCACAACCTTGATCTGACTGATCCATGGGGCCGCTGCACGCGCATCACCCTGATCCATGTACCACGCCGCCTTCAGACAGAGCAGACGCGCCATCTCGATCTCCATCCGGCATTCGGCAATGATGTCGTAGTTTGCGCCCAATTGCGCCAGCTTCTTTCCGAACGCCTCGCGCTGCAGCGCGCGCTTGCACATCTGTTCCAGCGCCGCCTCAGCCTGACCGATGGCGCGCATGCAATGATGAATACGGCCCGGCCCCAACCGGCCTTGGGCGATCTCGAACCCGCGCCCCTCACCCAGCAGTATGTTTTCAGCCAGCACCCGGACATTCGTGAACCGTATGTGCATATGCCCATGGGGGGCGTCGTCGTGACCGTAAACCTCCATCGGGCGCAGCACCTCTATCCCCGGAGCATCCGCTGGAACCACGATCATCGACTGGCGCTGATGCTTAGGCAGATCGTCTCCGCCCGTTTTGACCATGACGATATAGACTTTGCAGCGCGGATCACCCGCCCCGGAAGACCACCATTTCTCGCCATTCAGAACGTAGTCCTCCCCGTCCCGTACGCAGGACATCGAGATATTGGTGGCATCTGATGAGGCCACATCAGGCTCGGTCATCAGATAGGCAGACCGAATCTGCCCGTCGAGCAACGGCTTCAGCCACTGTTCTTTCATTGCGTCGGACCCGTAGCGTTCAAAAACCTCCATGTTCCCGGTGTCCGGGGCCGAGCAGTTGAACACCTCGGCTCCCAATGGAGTCTTGCCCATCTCCTCGGCAAAATAAGCATATTCAACCGTGCTGAGACCAAAACCCTTATCACTGTCGGTCAACCAGAAGTTCCACAGGCCCGCCGCCTTGGCCTTGGCCTTGAGCCCTTCGAGTATCTCAGACTGGCGCTCGGTATATTGCCAGCGATCACCTTTATTGATCTCGGCTTGGTATTCCCCCTCCAGCGGCATGACCTCCTCACGGATCATGTCGGCAACACGCTGCAGCAGGGCGCGGTTTTCCTCGCGCAGTCCGAATGTCATGGTCATGAAAAATCCTCCGTCCGGTGGCGCGCCGGCCTTTACCTTTGCCAAGAGGATGGCTTAGCTGCTGGGGCGCTGTCCAGTTGAGTGACGGCACGTCACTTGGACAAAATGAATGAAGGAGCGGCGCAAATGGCGTTGTTGGTGGATACAGGCCTTTCGGGCTGGCTGAGCAACGAAGAAATCGCGCGCGAAATCCAGAAGCACGATCCGGAGACGGATGTACGCACCCCCGAAACCATGGGGAACGCAGATGAGATCACGATGATCGCAGTCTCGGTCTTGAAAGCGGACCTCCCCCAACGGCTGCCCAATCTGAAACTGGTGCAAAAGCTCGGGGCGGGAGTTGAGACGATCGTCGGCCATCCCAGCCTGCCCGATCATGTCCGCGTGACGCGCCTGAAGCCCGACGCTCCGGCACAGGGTATCGCCGAGTGGTTTCTGGCCTATATTCTGCGTGCCCAGCGCCATATGGCGCAATACGAAGCCGCGCAGGCGCGCGCTGAATGGGCTCCGCAAGCTCCGATCTTTACGCCAGATACCGTGGTCGGCGTTTTGGGGCTGGGACATATCGGCGGACGAACCGCCGATATGCTGCGCGCCGTGGGGTTTCAGGTGATGGGGTGGAGCCGCTCACCCAAACAGTTCGAAGGTGTCACATGCCTGCATGGCGATGACGCCCTGCCTGAACTGCTAGGCCAATGCGATCATGTCTGCGCCATTCTGCCGTCGACGCCCGCAACGGTGAATCTGTTCGACGCGCGTATGCTGGCCACTATGAAGCCCGGCAGTCACCTGTTGAACGCGGGTCGCGGAGATCTGATTGACGAGGCAGCGTTGATCAGCGCCTTGGATCAGGGCACGCCCGCCCACGCGGTTCTAGATGTCACACGACAAGAGCCGCTGCCCGCGGAAAGCCCTCTCTGGCAGCATCCGGGCGTGACGATTACACCTCACGTCTCGGGTTGGCATCTGGGCGATGCGCTGTCGGATGTGGCCGAGAATTTCCGCAGGCTGCAATCCGGCACGGCACTTCTGCACGAGGTCGACCGGCAGTTGGGTTACTGAAGCTTACGGCGCCAGCAACCAGTTGCCATCTGCGCTCTTGCACCGACGGGTTCTGATGTCGCGCGTATTGCCAGTGCCCTCGGGTTGGACAACATGCTGCAGAACCACGCAGTTGCCTTGTACGCTTTGAATGCGAACCGTCCCGTTTGAACCTGTGTCTTCGTTGACCCAAGCCCTCTCTGCTCCGACTGAAGGCGTGCCCGCGTTCAGCAACCCGTTCGATGTGGCGCTCACCACTTCGAAATCGGCGGGGCTCAACCCCATTTCGGCGATGATCCGTGAAATTGATTTGGCCTGCACGGCTCCGCCTGCGGCGAAGGCCAATGCGGCAGCCAATACAACAGAAATTCGGGCTTTCATGAGCGTCTCTCTGAGCTGAAATACATTTGCTCTCAAGGATATACCGCCAAGCGACCGCGGCCAAGCCCCAGCCTGCCACCTTCAAATTATCCCGAACAAACCTATCGCAAGGCAGCCGCTAGGATGCGTGCGGCATTCAGCAGATAGTGACGCAAGACGCAGCAGAGGCTTTCGATGACACATCCACAGTATTACGCGCCCACCGGCGGGCATCCGGGGCAAGAGCAACTTCTGACCGATCGCGCCATGTTTACTGATGCTTATGCGGTGATCCCCAAAGGCACTATGCGCGACATCGTCACCAGCTTTCTGCCATTTTGGGAAGGAACGCGCCTTTGGGTCCTGTCCCGCCCGCTCAGCGGGTTTGCCGAGACCTTCTCGCAATACATCATGGAAGTTCAGCCCAATGGCGGCAGCGATCAGCCCGAAACCGATCCGAACGCACAAGGGGTGATCTTTGTGGTTGAAGGGCGCGTGACACTGACGCTCGGCGGATCAACGCATGAACTGGATACCGGCGGCTACGCTTATATCCCGCCCGGCAGCGATTGGACGCTGCGCAACTTGTCCGAGACGGTTGCCCGCTTCCATTGGGTACGCAAAGCCTATCAGGCAGTGCCCGGCCTGCCCGCCCCTGACCCGATCATCACCAACGAGCGCGACATCGCACCTACACCGATGCCCGGAACCGAGGGGCGTTGGGCCACCACCCGCTTTGCCGACCCCGAAGACCTGCGCCACGACATGCATGTCAACATCGTCACCTTTGAGCCCGGCGGCGTGATTCCCTTTGCCGAAACCCACGTGATGGAACACGGGCTTTATGTGCTTGAAGGCAAGGCCGTCTACCGGTTGAATCAGGATTGGGTTGAGGTTGAGGCCGGCGATTACATGTGGCTGCGCGCCTTCTGCCCGCAAGCGTGTTACGCTGGCGGTCCGGGCCGGTTCCGCTATCTGCTCTATAAGGACGTAAACCGCCACATGCCGCTTTCGATGCCTGCCCGCTGATCCGCGATTGACCGCCTCATGGTCAAATTGCCGTACAGGGGTTCCCAGAATCGCTGGAATCTGATGAAATCACATGAGTTTTCAGCACTGGAGATAGTTCGATGTTACTGCGCGGAACGATGATTGCATTGGCGGCCACCCTTGGTCTTACGGCATTTAACGCGGCTCCGGTCGTGGCCAAGGAAGAAACCAAGTCCGTCTTCGTCATGAGCCGCACCTGGGCGGTTACGCAGGTCGCGGACGCGCCGGTGGTCTATCGCGCAACGCGCGACAACAACAATCTGAACCCGTTCGGCCCTCCACCTCGTTTGCGCACGATCCAGGCGATTGCCGCCATTCAGCAGGCAACGGGCTGTAAGGTTATTGTTTCCAGCATGTATCAGAACATCTCTGGCCAGTTCTTCTCGCAGGTCAGCTGCAGCTGAAAATTGGTACAATCCAATCATTGAGGTCGCATAATCCGCCTGCCATAGCTTGGCCATGAGAATAGCGATCAATGGATTCGGCCGCATTGGCCGCACGCTTCTGCGTCAGGTCCTCAGCCTGCCGCAGTATTCGGATATTGAGCTGGTGTTGATCAACGACATCGCGCCGATCGAGACCTGCGCTTATCTGTTTCAATACGACAGCACCTTCGGACCCTACCCCGGCTCCGTCACACATCAGGACGCCACGCTGATCGTCGATGGGCGCGCCATTCCCATGTCGCATAGCACCGATCTGGCGCGCGTAGATCTGTCCGGCGTAGACGTCATGCTGGATTGCACCGGCATCGCACGGACCTCTGATGTCGCCAGTCGAGGGCTGAGCGCGGGTGCTGGCAAAGTCTTGATTTCCGGCCCCTCTCCCGCCGCCGAAGTGACGGTGGTTCTGGGTGCGAACGAGGATCAGCTTGGTAACGCGCGGATCGTGTCCAATGCCTCGTGCACCACAAACGGCCTCGCACCGCTGGTCAAACTGCTTGATACGCTGGGCGGGTTGGTCTCGGCCCATATGACCACGATCCACTGCTATACCAACAGCCAGCCCATGGTCGATGCCCCGCGCGGCGACCTTGCGCGATCCCGCGCAGGCGCGCTGTCGATGGTCCCGACGACCTCCAGTGCCACGCATCTGATCGATGTGGTCCTGCCCCATCTGGCCGGTCGCATCTCGGGTGCCGCGGTTCGGGTTCCCACTGCCAGCGTCTCGGCCGTTGATCTCGTGGCAACGCTCGAACGCGGCATGACCGCCAAGCAGTTCAACGACGCGCTGCGAGACGCGGTTGCTGCGACCGATGTTCTTGGCTGGACGGATCATCCCCTCGTTTCATCCGACCTGCGCGCGCGCGCCGAATCCCTGATCCTCGCAGGTCCCGAAACCCGTCAGATCGGAGAGCATCAGGTCCGCGTGTTCGGGTGGTACGACAATGAATGGGGATTCTCGGCGCGGATGCTGGATGTGGCCTGCCTGATGACCAGCGCCTGACCGCAGCGGGTGGGCTTGCCCGCGCGCTGCCCGGCCCAACCGGTCTTGGGGCATCTTCGATGCACCCCGACCGGGCGGGAGCATCCCGGCTCAGCCTTGGGCCACGTCGTAAGGTGTCTCGAACCAGAACTCTTCCAGATTGTCACCATCACCGATCCGGTCCACCACCGCAAACAGGCCCGGACCATGCAGCGGCGTCAGCACACCATGCCAGACACCGCGGTGATAGTTCACCGCCTGCCCCGGCTGCGTGACAAAGGCCCGAGGACGCCCCGGTCGTCCGCCCGCATCCGGGGCGACAATCACCAGAAACGGTTGATGCGTCATCGGGATAAAGGCCTGACTACCCTTTGGATGCCGCTCAACCATCTCCAGCCGATAGGGCAGCGCTCGCGGGTTGGCATTAAACAAACTGAGGCCCGCGCGCCCCTCGGCAAAATCCAACGATGCCCGGTCATGATACCGCCCGCATTGCCCTTGATTGATGATCTTGTCCGGCTCCCCCGCCACTTCAATGAGGTCCCCAAAGGGTGCAAATTCCTCAACCGAGATCGGCTCAACCACGATGCGCGTCATGAGGGCAACAGGTCTTGCAGGCGGAACTCGGCGATACGTTCGACCTGACGGCAGGCTTCGGCAAACTCCGTGCCCCGATCCTGATCAATCCGCCGTTCAAAGGCCTGCAGGATCGAGGCCTTGTCATGATCCCGCACCGCAATGATGAACGGAAACCCAAACCTTCCGGTGTAGCGCTGGTTCAGTTCGGTAAAGCGCGCACGCTCGGCATCCGTCAACGCATCCAGCCCTGCCGAGGCCTGCTCGGATGTGCTCTCCTGTGTCAGCCGTTTGGCCTGCGCCAGCTTGCCTGCAAGATCCGGATGGGCGGTTAGCACGCCTAAGCGCTCCGCCTCGGAAGCTGAACGAAACATCCGCGCCAACACATTATGCAGCCCGCCAGCCGTATCGTGCGCTGGTCCCAACTCCAGATCATAGGCCCGTTCGGCGATCCATGCCGAATGCTCAAAGATACCCCCAAAAGCGGTTACAAACGCGGCACGATCCATCTGCGACGGTTTGGGGTGCTGCACGGGTGGATGCGTCTCGGCCCAGTGTTCGGCAATTTGCAGCCGCGTGGCAAACCAGACATCCGTGAAACTGTGCGCATAATCCAGAAAACGTTTCAGCGCCACGACCCGTCCGGGGCGTCCGATCAGGCGGCAGTGCAAACCAATCGAGAGCATCTTCGGCGCACCGGCCTCACCCTCTTCATAAAGAGCATCAAAGCTGTCCTTGAGATAGGAGTAGAACTGTTCGCCCGCGTTGAACCCCTGCGGCGTGGCAAAGCGCATGTCGTTGCAATCCAGCGTGTAGGGCACAATCAATTGATCACGCCCACCTGTCTGCATCCAGTACGGCAAATCATCGGCATAAGTGTCTGCGACATAAGCGAAGCCGCCCTCTTCCGCCACCAGACGGACCGTATTGTCGGAACAGCGCCCGGTGTACCAACCGCGCGGCCGTTCTCCGACCACTTCGGTGTGCAGACGGATGGCCTCAGCGATCTGTGCCCGCTCGTCTTCTTCGAGCATATCTTTATGTTCGACCCATTTCAGCCCATGGCTGGCGATCTCCCACCCGGCGGATTTCATTGCGGCGACCTGATCGGGCGAACGCGCCAGAGCTGTCGCGACGCCATAAACGGTAATCGGTAGGTCCTGCATCAACCGATGCAACCGCCAGAACCCGGCGCGTGCACCGTATTCATAGATCGATTCCATATTCCAATGCCGCTGCCCCGGCCATTGCGCGGCACCCACAATCTCGGACAGAAAGGCCTCGGACGCGGCATCGCCGTGCAGCACACAATTCTCGCCGCCTTCTTCATAATTCAGCACAATCTGCACCGCCAGCTTTGCTCCGCCCGGCCATTTGGCATCCGGCGGGGTGGCTCCGTATCCGATCATGTCCCTTGGGTATCGAGGCGGCTGCATGGTCTATTCCAGTTTCATTTTCTGTTCCCAACAGCCATAGCCCAGAAAGTCTTGCGGGATTATCAAATCAATCCGAACGCTGTTTCCGGTTCTTTCGGCATTTCCACTGTTTGGAACTTTGCGCCAGACTGTGGCAAACCGAAAGACAAATCATAGGAGAAGGCGAGTGGCAGGCTATCTGACGACCCATGTTCTTGATACGGCGCGCGGCTGTCCGGCTGAGGGACTGCGCATTACGCTCTATCGGATTTCCGGCGAAGAGCGCCACAAACTCGCCGAGACAGAAACGAACGAGGACGGACGCACCAACAGCCCGATCCTGCCACAGGATGTGTTCGAAACCGGCACCTACGAGTTAATCTTCTTTGCCGGGGACTACTTGCGTGCAACCAGTCAGGATGGCGATGATCCGCTGTTTCTGGATCAGGTGCCAATCCGCTTCGGTATGTCCGACCCCGACGCACATTACCATGTGCCGCTGCTGTTATCGCCTTACGGCTACTCCACCTATCGCGGCAGCTAATCCCAAACACTCCCGCCCGTCGGACGCCCCCTTGCGGGGTCGCCTCCCGTTGGGCGAGGCAGCGCGCCATGCTGGCGCGCTGCGGCTTCGCACGTGTCCGCACGTACGCGCGTCAATTCAAAGCGCAACTGCGCCGCGGCTTTGCCGTGGCGCCCGGCCCAACGCTGTGCGGTGCCGGAACGGCACAAACAGGGGCGGGAGCATTCCTAGGATGAATATTCCGCAGCACGGACCACCTTGCCGATCCGTTCGATCATGAAGTCCATAAAAAGGCGGGCCTTGGGGTCTTGATGGCGCCGATGGGTATAAAGGCACGCCATCTGAACCGAGACTGGCGGCGTCTCGGCAGCTACTGGCACCAGACTACCCGCTTTCAGGTGGTCTGATACTTCAAACACTGGTTTCATGGCGATGCCCTGTCCAGACAGCGCCCAATCAGTCAGGACGTCTCCGTCATCGCATTCAAAACGCCCGGACACTGCAAACCGCTTCGGACCGTCAGGCGTTTCCAGCATCCACTGAAATTCTGTCGCGCCGGGAAAGCGAAGATTCAGGCATTCATGCTTATCTGCGATCAAATCGGCACCGGTCGCTGGCATGCCTCGTCGTGCAACATATTCGGGGGCCGCGCAGAGCACGCGCTGGCAATCGGCGATCTTACGAATGCGCAAGGTGCTATCCTCGGGCTGACCAATGAAAAAAGCCAGATCCAGCCCCTCGGTCGTCAGATCAACCGATCGGTCCGTCAATCGCAAGCGGACATCGATCTCCGGGTATTCCGACAGAAAATCAGGCACATAGGGTGCCAACAACCGTCGCCCTACACCCAAAGGCGCGGCAACGAACAGCGAACCGCGTGGCGCTTCGGTCAGATGGGTAACCTGCGCCTCGGCCTCGTCCACCGCATCCAGCACCGCCACGGCACCGGGGTAAAAAGCCTTGCCCTGCTCGGTCGGAGACAGGTTGCGCGTTGTGCGCTGAAACAGGCGCACGCCGAGATGATCTTCCAACTGAGAAATTCGCGCCGAGGTCACAGCTGGCGAAATCCGTAGGTCACGCCCAGCGGCAGACATGCTACCCAGATCGTAAACTCTGACGAAGGTGCGAATATTGTCGAGATAGGACATCTTATCGTTTTTTTTGATACAGTTTGACAATATACGGGAATACCGAAGAAAAGCCCGTTTGCCTAGTGTGGCGGTAACTTATCGGAGATCTAATCGATGTACGACTTCGCCGTTTTCTGGGATTGGATGGGTTTTGGTGTGCGCTGGCTGCATGTCATCACCGCCATCGCCTGGATCGGATCATCCTTTTACTTCATTGCGCTGGACCTTGGTCTGAACCGTAACATCCCCGGCCCGGCGGATGGCGAAGAATGGCAGGTACATGGCGGCGGCTTCTATCACATCCAGAAGTACCTAGTGGCCCCGGAACGGATGCCAGAGCATCTGACGTGGTTCAAATGGGAAAGCTATGCGACCTGGCTCAGCGGTGCGGCGCTGTTGATGATCGTCTATTGGATGGGTGGAGAGCTCTATCTGATCGACGCCCAAAAGGCCGATCTGGCGTTGTGGCAAGGTATTCTGATCTCGGCTGCGTCACTGACTATTGGTTGGCTGGTCTATGATTTCCTTTGCAAATCCGGGCTGGGTGAGCGACCGACGCTGCTGATGGTTCTGCTGTTCGTCCTGCTGGTTGCCATGGGCTGGGGGTATAACCAGATTTTCACCGGTCGCGCGATGATGCTGCATCTGGGCGCGTTCACTGCGACGATCATGACCGCCAACGTGTTCTTTATCATCATGCCAAACCAGCGCATCGTGGTGGATGATCTCAAGAATGGCCGCACGCCGGATCCGAAATACGGTAAGATCGCCAAACTGCGTTCGACCCATAACAACTATCTGACCCTGCCAGTCGTGTTCCTGATGCTGTCGAACCATTATCCGCTGGCCTTTGCGACGGAATATAACTGGATCATCGCTGCGCTGGTTTTCCTGATGGGGGTCACCATCCGGCATTACTTCAACACCCGCCACGCCCGCGCCGGAAATCCCACCTGGACCTGGGCCGTCACCGCGCTGCTGTTCATCGCCATCATGTGGCTGTCGACCGCGCCGATGCACCAAACTCTGGAAGAGGCCGAGGCCGCAACGCTCACACCCTATGAACAGAAATTTGCTGCTGCGGACGGGTTTGAAGAGGCGCATGACGTTGTGCTGGGCCGCTGCTCGATGTGCCACGCGCGCGAACCGGTTTGGGAAGGCATCCTATGGGCCCCGAAAGGCGTTCTGCTGGAAACCGAGGCGGACATTGCCAGAAATGCACAACAGATCTATCTGCAATCGGGCGTGACCCATGCCATGCCTCCGGCCAATGTGACCTATATGGAACCCGAGGACCGCGAAGCGATCATTCGCTGGTTCCGCAACGCCGATCTATAAGCCATTAATCCTGTGGTTCTGGCGTTTAGTGCTTCCCCTGCGCGCCTTCAGATGCTCTAACAAGAACTCAACAAGCTGCGGTAATGTATTTCGCGGCTGTAGTGATTTCGACTTGGGGCAGTTGGAGCCATAGAATGACAGGGAGCAGACCGCGCAGCGCTCTGAAAAGCTGGTTTTTTAGTACGCTTGTAGCCCTGTCCCCCACCCTTGCTTCTGCGCTGGAAACAACGTTGTCCGCACCAGGCGCATCGAAAGCTCTTGTTGAACGACTGGAGGAGACGTCTTCGGTCTTCAACGCAGACTCACGAGATCTGGATACCTCGCTTGAGATTCTATCGGCGGCACTATCGGATTATCGCACCATCGTGCAGATCATGTATGACGAAGGATATTTCAGTCCTGTGGTCAGCATCAAACTGGACGGGCAAGAAGCAACCAAGATCAACTCGCTGAACGTGCCGACGCAATTTGGCCGCGCCACGATATCCGTTCAATCTGGACCGAAATTCAAGTTCGGCACAGCGGTCGTGCAACCTCTGGCCCCCGAAACGGTTCTGCCCGAGGATTTTTCGACCGGCAAACTGGCAACGACCGGCGCTATTCAGCAGGCGGCCTCGGCGGGGGTTCAAGGCTGGCGCGATGCAGGCCATGCCAAAGCAGAAGTTGCAGATCAGAAAGTGATTGCCCGTCATGCGCAGGCCCGGCTGGATGCAACAATTGATCTGGATCCGGGGCGGCGTCTGACATTCGGCAAGATGATCATTCAGGGCGATACGCGAGTCCGGCACAAATCGATCAGAGATATCGCAGGTTTCCCATCGGGTGAGGTGTATTCTCCGCAACAGGTGCAAAAGGTGGGGACCCGGCTGCGCCGCACAGGCACGTTCAGCACTGTATCGATACAGGAACGCGAGACACCAAACCCCGATGGCACCCTGGATTTCGATGCCACATTCGAAGACCTGCCGCCGCGCCGGTTGACCTTCGGGGCTGAGATCGCCTCGCGCGATGGGGTCGATGTGACAGCCACATGGACCCATCGCAACGTGTTTCGCCGGGCCGAGCGTCTGCGGTTCGAGGCCGCCATCCGCAATATCGGCGGGGCCGAGGATATCGACGGACGTATTGGCCTGCGTCTGGATCAGCCCGACCGGCTGGGCCCCGACGACAATACCTTCTGGAGCGCACTGCTGGAGCGTCGCAATACCGAGAACTACAACGTCTCGGTCGCTTCGCTTGCCTATGGTGCGCGACGCACGTTCTCGGACCGGCTCTATGCCGAAGCATCAGCTGGCTTCCAATGGTCGGATGCGGATGACGCCTATGGGGATGGACGAAAGTTCAGGTATTTCATCATCCCGTTCCGGTCGGAATGGGATGAGCGCGACAGCAAGGTCAGCGCTACGCGCGGCTATTATCTGGATTCGCAGATCATGCCATTTGTCGGCTTTTCGGGCTCGGACTCGGGCCTGCGAATGTTCTTTGACGGGCGCGCCTATAATGATCTGGGCACAGGTGGGCGATTGGTGCTGGCCGGGCGTGTCCAGCTGGGCTCGGTTCTGGGGCCGCCTGCCGATGGCGTGACCCCGGACTTCCTGTTCTTCTCGGGTGGTGCGGGGACCGTACGCGGGCAACCGTTTGAAAGCCTCGGCATCCCCATCGGCGATGAAGTCGCGGGCGGCAGATCCTTTCTGGGTCTGTCTGCCGAGGTACGGGGACGCGTGACCGACGCCATCTCTCTGGTCGGATTTTATGACTATGGCGTTGTCGACACTTCATCCTTCGTGGGTAACGGGTCACAGGAACACTCTGGCGCGGGGATTGGCATCCGCTATGATCTGGGTGGTTTTGGTCCCCTGCGTTTTGACCTTGCAGTACCGGTTCAGGGCGATACCGGCAGCGGGCTGCAATTCTACCTCGGGATCGGACAGGCCTTTTGATGCGTCGTGTGACATATCCCCTGCTGCTCTGCTCGGTGGCTTTCACTGTGCCTGCCCCTGTGGCCGCGCAGGACGAAGGTGGCAGCATGATCGAACGCTTCCTGCAGGACACCCTGTCCGGCGACGATCAGAATGTCCGCGTGATCGGGTTGCAAGGCGCGCTGAGTTCGCGCGCGACCATCCAGGAGATCACGGTTGCCGATGATCAAGGCGTCTGGCTGACCATCAAAAATGCCGAGTTGGACTGGAACCGGCTGGGGCTGCTGCGGGGCCGTTTTTCAGTCAATGCGCTGACAGCGCAAGAGATTGACATCGCGCGCGCGCCTGGAACGACGACCAAGGATGCGCCCCCTCCCTCTGCCGAAACACAGCCGTTCCAATTGCCCGAACTGCCCGTCTCGATAGAGATCGGAGAGCTTCGTATCGATGATCTGTCGCTGGGTGAACCGCTGATCGGTGTTGCCGCCGAATTGCAGGTCAACGGGAACCTTTCGCTGGCCGATGGTGCCCTGGATACTACGCTCGACATCGACCGGCTGGACCGAGCAGGTGACACTATCGATCTGACTGCCGGGTTCGATAACTCAAGCCGCCAGATAGACCTTGACCTGACCGTTGCCGAGGCATCGGGCGGGTTGATTGCCACCGCGCTAGGAGTTCCCGACACGCCGCCAATCGAGTTGACCGCGAAAGGGTCAGGCCCTGTCAGTGACTTCACCGCTGATATCGGTCTCAGCAGCGATCAGCAGTTGCGGGTCACCGGACAGGTTCGGCTGCGTAGCGCTGTCGAGGGCGGCACGGCGGCGGACGGCATCGCCTTCACTGCCGATCTGGGCGGCGATCTGACCCCGTTTCTGGCCGAAGAGATGGACACATTCTTTGGCACCGATACCAAGCTGTTCGTGGATGGGCGGACACATCCGGACGGCGCGCTGGATATCTCGGATATCGAAATCACGTCGCAGGCACTGGAATTGAAAAGCCAGCTCAGCCTTGGGGCAGGAGGCACACTGGAACTGGCCGCGTTGCAAGGCCGGATAACGCCGCCGGAAGGAGACAGTGTCGTGCTGCCGATCAGTGGTGGCGACACCTCAATCGGAGCGGCACAGATCTCGGCCCTGTTTAACGCCGAGAACGGCAACCTCTGGGATTTGAGCCTGACCACGAACGCGGTCACAACGCCTAATCTGAAACTGGACGATGCTCGGATCTCTGGCCAAGGCACGCTGGATCAGACCGACGGGCTGTCGGTCGAGGGCGATCTGCAGGCGGCCCTGAACGGTATCGACCTCGCCGATCCGGCGCTCAACAAAGCCGTTGGGGATCAGGTCACACTGGACGGACAATTTGACTACGGCAGCGATCAGTCCCTGCAGCTTTCCGGGTTCGAGCTGGTAGGCAGCGACTATACGCTCGGCGCAGATGCGTTGATCAGCGGGCTTGCAACAGGATTGCAGGTCGACGGCGCTGCAACGCTGCAGGCCGCCGATCTGTCACGGTTTTCCGATCTGGCACAGCTTCAGCTGGGTGGCGAGGCTTCGGTTCGGGTGCAGGGCAAGGGCTCACCGCTCGAACGCAGCTTTGACGGCACGGTGGTCGTCAACGGACGTGATCTGTCGACAGGTCGTGATGATATCGATCCGGTGATCACGGGCGAGACCGAGATCACACTGGATGCCAAGCGTGGGTCCGATGGCGTCACCATCCGAGCGTTCAGCATCGACGGCGACGCACTGACCGCTCAGGCTAGCGGCACTGTCACAACACCTGATGGCAATGTCACTATCGACGGTCAGGCCAGCGTAAATGCGCCTGATCTTTCGGTCTTCTCTGGTCTGGCCAAACGCGAATTGGCCGGAACTGTTCAGGCACGGCTGGACGGCAAAGGTACCGTTCAGACGCTTGAGTTTGACGGCCAGGCCAGCGTGATCGGCACCGATATCCAGACCGGGATGAGCGATATCGATCCCTTGCTAACGGGCCGCATCACGATCAGCTTAGATGGTGCGCGTTCGGGGGACCAGATCGTCATTCGCGATGCCACAGTGAACGGCAAAGCTCTGACAGCGCAGGTCTCAGCAACGATTGACGACCCCACGGGAGACTTCGCTGTAGATGGCTCAGCCAAGGTAGATGTGCCTGATCTGTCACTGTTTTCCGGCCTCGCGGGGCGTGAATTGGCTGGATCGGTCAATGCCGACCTCTCAGGAAAGGGTGCTCAAGGATCCAGGACCTTCGACGTGAAAGGCAACGTAACGGCCGATGACATCGGCACCGGGATGGATGTGGTTGACAACCTTGTTCAGGGTCGGACCACGCTCAACGTGGATGCCGTGAATGACGATCAAGGGCTGAACATTCGCACCTTCCGCCTGAATGGCACAGCGCTGACCGCAAACGCCTCGGGTCAACTGGATCGCTCGGCTGGCGGCTTGACCTTTTCAGCAGCGCTGGACGATATGGCCCGTCTCTCGCCCACCCTGTCGGGTCCGTTGCGGTTAGAAGGTAATGTTGCCCCCACGGCGTCTGGGCTGGAAGGGACCGCGCGGCTTTTGGGGCCAGAGAGTTCATATGCCAGCCTGTCGGGAGATTTCGATACCAATGGCTCGGCCGATCTGGATTTTGATGCCCGACTCAATCGGATTGAACGGTTTGCACCGGATTTCCCCGGCACCATCTCTGCGACGGGCAAGGCCCAACGCGATGCGGGCAAATGGGTTATCGATGCCAGGGCAGAAGGTCCGGCACAGATCAACAGCACGGTCACCGGCACGTTTGATGAAACCAGCGGTACCGCCGATCTGAAAATGCGGGGCGGCGTCAATATTGGCATCGCCAATACCTTTATCACCCCGAACAGTTTGCAGGGCACTGCGCAATTCGACCTCGCCCTGAACGGAGCGCCATCGCTTGGCGCGCTCAGTGGAACGATCTCAACATCGGGCACATCAATGGCGCTGCCGGAAGTTGGTCAGACAATCACCGGTATCAGCGGCGCAGTCACGCTCGGGCAGAGCCGTGCCGCAATCGACCTGCAAGGCGGCGTGCGCGCCGGAGGCGGCTTTACGGTCAGAGGCCCGGTCGACCTGACGCCACCGTTCAACGCGCAGATCACCACGGCAATCAACAATCTGGTTCTGACCGACAAGCTGCTGTTCGAAACCACGCTGAACGGCCAGATTGCGATGACAGGGGCACTAGCGGGCAACAGCTCGGTCGCCGGACAGATCAATTTCGGCGAGACAAACATCAACCTTGCCGCGGCGTCCGGCGCGGTTGGTGCCGCCCCGATCCCGTCAATCGAACATCTCAACGAAAGCCAGGCTAGCTTCGTTACCCGAGAGCGCGCCAATCTGGTAGAACGCGAGGATGCTGAAAAGAGCAACTCCCGCATCGCGCTGGATATCGCTCTGCTCGCCCCGAAGGCGGTCTTTGTGCGGGGCCGTGGCGTTAACGCGGAACTGGGCGGGCGCATTCAGATCGGCGGCACGACGACAGCGGTCGTTCCCTCCGGTCAGATCGAGCTGATCCGGGGCAACATCGACATACTGGGCCGCCGTCTGGCATTAACCAAGGGTGTGGTCACGCTGCAGGGTGACCTGACGCCCTATATCGAATTCGAATCCTCAACCAGCACATCCGATGGCACCGCGACCATCGAGATAGAAGGTCCGTTGGATGCACCAGAAATCGATGTATTCTCGGACCCTGAACGTCCCACTGAAGAGGCGTTGGCGATGCTGCTGTTCGGCAACCGTTTCTCAGAGCTTTCGCCGTTCGTGATTGCGCAGATGGCGGCCTCTCTGGCACAACTCAGCGGCGCGGGCGGGGATGCCACCAAAGGCGTGCGCGATGCAACCGGGGTAGATACGATCGATATTGGCGCGACCGAAGGCGGCGCCGGTCGTCTGGGCGCCGGTGCCTATCTCAGCGATAACCTTTATACCGATTTCACCGTCAACACCGAGGGTGATACCGAAGTGAATCTGAATCTGGATGTCACCGACAGCTTCACGGTTCGGGGCACAGTAGACGGGCGTGGCGAGACCGGACTGGGTATCTTTTTCGAACGCGACTACTAGGAAAAAAGGGAGTTACCCTATGGGCAACCCCCTCCTTGGCTTCGAAACGGCTCAGAAATTGAAGCGAACACCAAAATCGGCAAGCACCTGGCCGTCACCTTCACGGCCAACTTTTTCGCGCCCAACAGCGCCGCGCAGCGAGGCACCACCACCCAGATCATGGATAATACCAACGCCATACTGCTGCGTATCGCCTTCGGCAGAACCATCGCCATATGCCGCAGTCAAAGTGGTCGCTGCGCCAATGTTATAGGCCAGTGACAGACCATAGGTCGTACCATCAGTTTCTTCGCCAAAATCATTGTCAGGCGTATCACCGTCACGACCGACAAGCAGGGTGCCGCTGAAATCGCCAAAATCGGCACCCAAAGCCAGAACGACAAGGTTCTGGCTGCTCTCTCCGTTTACACCATCGGTCTTACCGTAGATCAGCGTGGCTGAAATGTTGTCTATGGCGTAAATACCGCTGACATCCCAACGATCTGCACCTTCTTCGCTATCGGAATCATAGGACCCGGTGAAGGAAAAATCATCAATATGGTACTGGAAGAATACGGCGTTCGAACCTGCTCCGGTCGATGAATATTCAAGGAACTCATAATCGACCCCCGAATACTGACCCAAAAATTCTTCCAGACCCGGCTCATTCCCGAAATAGAGGTCCGAGTTGTCAAAGGAGCCTGCAACGTTGCCAGCATCAATGCGCAGGCCGCCATAGATGACAGAGAACCGCGCGCCGTTCAGCCCGGCCTGATTAGCCTCACCAGTGCTGCTGCTTTCGTCCGCCTGAAGACGAACTCGTGCCGAGAATCTGATGCCTGTGTCGGTTTCCGCATCCCCATCGAGATTCAGGCGGAAGCGCGAAACCAAAATGGTGTCGTCAACATTTTCATCAGCTGAGCGATCTTCCTGATAGCCGATACCAAAGCGGGCAAAACCACTGAACTTTACGTCAGCCACGGCGACGTTTGCGGTCGCAAACAGCGCCGCAGAAGCGAAGAGAACATGTTTCATGTCGTGTTCCGTAATTTGAATGAATGAGCTTGCTGCAAAAGCTGGCACGGGTCCTCATCGGTCAAAACCGATTGACCTGCAATACGCCCGGATCATTTCTGGAAAGACCGCACGATACCTGCTCCTCTGGATCGGAGGAGTCCGACGAAGATCAACCCACAAAAAAGTTGGCAATCAGGTCGCAAGACGGGTCCAAAAACCCGACCGCAGAACAGTTTTAACACTTTGAATAGATTTAGTAATTACTTTAGGGTTCGCACGATATCACTTATCAAATCCCATTCTTTCGATTGCGTCATAATCGCAAAATACCTTTTGTTTCTCAGCCTTCGACGCGGCCTGAAAGTCACAGATTTCGGCATAACATTATCGTGTGTCTTACCAACCATTGAAACGTTACATTGAGTGATTAATGGCCCGTTTTTTCCGATGAACCCGTCCGTTCTCATGAGCGATTGCACTGGGCAATCGAACGTCGGCAGCCAGCAAATTCAACATCTTTATCGCGGGTTTCGATGGTGAAACAAAAAAAGGGCGGCCTTGTTCAGAGCCGCCCCAAAATTATGTCAAATCCCTGCTTCCGCTATTCCGCGGCGATGGCGTCTTCGATCTTTTCAATCCGGACTGCCGAGAACTTGAACTCGGGGATCTTGCCATAAGGATCGATGGCCGAGTTGGTCAGGATATTCGCCGCCGCCTCGACATATGCAAACGGGATGAACACCATATCCTCGGCAATCGCCCGGTCCGCGCGCACCATGATCTCAATCGAACCGCGACGGGTAGTCAGGCGGATCGTTTCACCCGGCTCAATCCCCATCAGTTTGAGCGTGCGCGGGTTCATCGAGCAGTTCGCCTCGGGTTCCACCGCGTCTAGAACGGTTGCACGTCGAGTCATCGAACCTGTGTGCCAATGCTCCAGCTGACGTCCGGTGGTGGCGATCATCGGATAGTCTTCATCCGGGGCCTCATCCGGCGGGATGATGCTGGCCGGTGTGAATCTGGCCTTACCATCCGCGCGGGGGAACCCGTCGCCAAACACGATGGATTGCCCTGGATCGGTTTCGCTGAGAGACGGGTATGTGATCGTCTCGCTCTCAAGCCGTTCCCAGGTGATGTTGTTCAGCGACTCCATGGTCAGCTTCATCTCGGCAAAGACCTGAGACACATCGGTGTAATCCCAGTTCAATCCGATGCGCTGCGCCAGCTCGACGGTGATCCGCCAATCCTCGCGCGCCTCACCCGGAGGTGCGACGGCCGGGCGCACACGCTGGACCTGACGGTTGGTGTTCGATACGGTGCCGTTCTTCTCATACAACGCCGAGGCGGGCAGGATGATGTCGGCATAGTTCGCCGTTTCCGTCAGGAAGATATCCTGCACGATCATCAGCTCCAGCTTGGCCAGAGCCTCGCGCGCGTGGCCCACATCAGGGTCGGACATCGCCGGGTTTTCACCCATGACGTACATGCCCTTGATGTTGCCTGCATAGGCCTGGTCGATGATCTCGGTAACGGTCAGTCCCTTCTCGTTCGAGAAATCGTCCGAGCCCCAGACATCCGTAAACTGCGCCCGGATGCTGTCGTCCGTGACCGTTTTGTAATCCGGCAGGAACATCGGGATCAGGCCCGCGTCTGACGCACCTTGCACGTTATTCTGACCACGCAGCGGGTGCAGACCCGCACCGGGTTTGCCGACGTTACCGGTCATCAACGCAAGGCTGATCAGGCAGCGCGAGTTATCCGTGCCATGAATATGCTGGCTGACGCCCATACCCCAGAAAATCAGACCAGCCTTGGCCTGCGCAAAGGTGCGCGCAACACGGCGCAGCTGATCCGGTTCGATACCGCAGATCGGCGCCATCGCCTCGGGCGTGAACTGGCGCAGGTGCTCTTTCTCTGCCTCCCAGTTTTCGGTCCAGCGATGGATATACTGGCTGTCATACAGCTCCTCTTCGACGATCACATTCATGATCGCGTTGAGCATCGAGACATCCGCTCCCGGGCGGAATTGCAGCATTTCATCTGCAAACTTGCGCATCCCAACACCGCGCGGGTCCATAACGATCAGCTTGCCGCCGCGTTTGGTGAACTGCTTGAAGTAGGTGGCCGCAACGGGGTGGTTTTCAATCGGGTTGGCCCCGATGATGATCGCCACATCCGCGTTTTCGATCTCGTTGAAAGTCGCGGTCACGGCACCCGATCCAACGTTCTCGATCAGAGCCGCCACAGACGACGCGTGGCACAGACGGGTGCAGTGGTCGACATTGTTGTGTTTGAAGCCCTGACGGATGAACTTCTGGAACAGATAGGCCTCTTCGTTGGTACACTTGGCCGAGCCAAAGCCTGCAACGTTGCGCGGATCTTCGTCGCGCAGGGCTTTCAGCTTGGAGGCGGCCAGATCCATCGCCTCTTCCCATGTCGCTTCGCGGAAATGGGTCGACAGGTTCGATGGGTCGACGTTCAGTCCCTTTTCAGGCGCGTCTTCGCGCCGGATCAGTGGTTTGGTCAGACGGTGCGGGTGGTGGATATAGTCAAAGCCGAAGCGACCTTTGACGCAGAGGCGGCCTTCGTTGGCGGGACCGTTGATGCCCTCGACATATTTGACTTTACCGTCTTTGACCTTCAGCGAGACCTTGCAGCCAACCCCGCAGAACGGGCAGACGCTTTCGGTCTCGGAATCGTAGTCTTTGCTGTCGCCCTGTTGCTGGTCATCCAACACCGTAGCGGGCATCAGCGCTCCTGTCGGACAGGCCTGAACGCATTCACCACAGGCCACGCAGGTCGAGGCGCCCATCGGATCGTTCTGGTCGAACACCACCTGCGCAGTGTGACCGCGACCGGCCATACCGATTACGTCATTCACCTGCACGTCACGGCAGGCGCGGACGCAGAGGTTGCAGTTGATGCAGGCATCCAGATTGACACGCATCGCAACGTGGCTGTCATCCAGAAGCGGGATTTTCTCGGCCTCTTTCGCCGGGAAACGGCTTTCACTGACATCGTTCAGCTTGGCCATGTCCCAGAAGTGGCTGGAGGTGTCGTGCGCTTCCTCGGGCTGGTCAGCAACCAGCAGTTCCATGACCATGGCGCGCGATTTTTCGGCGCGGTCGGTGTCGGTCTTAACGACCATCCCCTCGGCCGCAGGCCGGATGCACGAGGCGACCAGAGTACGTTCACCTTCCACCTCGACCATACAGGCGCGGCAGTTGCCGTCGGGTTTATAGCCCGGTTGCGGCTTGTGACACAGGTGCGGGATGGTGAATCCCTGCCCTTTGGCGGCTTCCCAGATGGTCCAGCCTTCGGGCACGGTGACATCTTCGCCGTTCAGGTTGAAGGTGACGGTCTTGGTTGGGCTTGCATCTAGCATGGCTCTGTCTCCCTTCAGATTTCGTCAGCGAAATGTTTCATGACAAGGCGGATCGGATTCGGAGCAGCCTGCCCCAGACCACAGATCGAGGCGTCGCCCATGACCTGGCACAGATCTTCCAGCAGATCGGTGTCCCACTTATCGGCTTGCATCAGCTTAACCGCCTTCTCGCAGCCAGCACGGCAGGGCGTGCACTGGCCGCAGCTTTCATCCTCGAAAAACCGTAGCATGTTCAGCGCCGCATCCCGCGCGGTGTCCTGATCGGACAGAACCACCACGGCGGCTGAGCCGATGAAGGTGCCCAGCGGCTGCAAGGTGTCGAAGTCCAGCGGCACATCGTCAATCGATGCGGGCAGCAGGCCCGAGGACGGGCCGCCCGGCTGATACGCTTTGAACACATGACCTTCGGCCATGCCTCCAGCAGCTTCGATCACATCCAGAATGGTTGACCCCGCAGGCAGCAGGTAGACCCCCGGCTTGGCCACTCGGCCCGAGACCGAATAACTGCGCAGACCTTTGCGGCCATTCTTTTCGGTGCTGTTGAGGCATTCCGGCCCCTCGCGGCACACTTTGGTGACCCAATAGAGCGTCTCAACATTGTGCACCAAGGTCGGGCGGTTAAAGACCCCAACCTGCGCCACGAACGGAGGACGATGGCGCGGCAGGCCCTTCTTGCCTTCGATCGACTCGATCATCGCGGACTCTTCACCACAGATGTAAGCACCAGCACCCCGGCGTAGATCGATGTGACCGGGCTCAACAATCCCGGCCTGCTCCAGCGCAGCAATCTCCCGACGCAGAATCTCCAGAACCGCCGGATATTCGTCACGCATGTAGATAAAGCAGGTCTCGGCCTCGACCGCCCAAGCCGCGATCAGCATGCCTTCAAGGAAAACGTGCGGTGTGCGCTCCAGATAGTAACGGTCCTTGAACGTGCCGGGCTCGCCCTCATCGCCGTTCACGGCCAGATAGCGCGGACCTTCATTCATGCGAACAAAGCCCCATTTCTTGCCGGACGGGAAGCCCGCACCGCCCAGACCGCGCAGGCCCGAGGACAGGACGTCTTCCTGCACCTTCTCCCAATCGCCGCCCTCGCGCAGCTCTTTCAGTTTGGCGTAGCCGCCTTCGGCCTCATAGGCCGCGAAGGTTTCGTAGTCGGGCAGATGAGCGTGGGTGTCATCGGCAGCAATTGCGGCCTGCACCTTTTCGGGGGTCGCATGATCGATATGGTTGTGACCGATCTCAAGCACCGGAGCCGTGTCGCATCGGCCCATGCAGGGCGCGCGGACAATGCGCACCTCAGCCGGGTCCAGACCGTCTTCCAGAGCTTTCTGCAACTGTTGGGCACCAGCCATCTCACAGGACAGAGAATCACAGACGCGGATCGTCAGCGCAGGAGGAGGCGTCTCGCCTTCTTTCACGACGTCGAAATGGGCATAGAAGGTGGCGGTCTCATAGATCTCGGCCTGACCGATGCGCATCTCAACCGCAAGTGCTGCGATGTGGTCGGCGCTGATGTGGCCGTGTTCGTCCTGAATCAAATGCAGGAATTCGATCAGCAGGTCGCGACGTCGCGGGCGGTCGCCCAGCAGGCGATGGATTTCTGCCTGTGCCTCGTCCGAGAATTGACGGCCTTTGGGCGTGTGCCGCCCCTTGCCTTTACCTGACTTCCAGACGCCCTTGGGTGCGCCTGATGGCTTGGTATCTAATGGTGCCATGATGCCCTCCGATTGGGGCTCCGTGTCTCATCAGAATAGCATATCGTCAAATCGCTTATCGTAATCGCACGATAACGACAGCTTATCACCGCAAAGACGTCACCACGGCACGCAAAGCCTCGACCGTTGGCAGTTCAGGGTCACGGGTCAGGGTCGCGAGACAAATCGGTTTGCTGACAACAGGATCGACCAAAGGCAGCACTTTTGTCCCCTTCAAATCGCCCAGCGCGCGGACCAACACCCGAGGAACCACGGTAGCCGCCAACCCCTCGCGCGCCATCACCATCGAGGCGGTAAAACCGCTGGTTTCCGCAACCACATGGGGATGCAGGCCCTGCTCGGCAAAAATGCGATCCAGAATACGTCGGTTCTGCATCTGCGGCTCCAACAGGCTGATGGGAAACTCGGCAACCCGCGCCCACGGGATCGGGTCGGTTTCATCCGTCATATGCGATGGAACCAACAAAACATAAGTTTCCTCATAGAGCGGCTGCACCTGCCTCAAATCTGTGCCGATACTGTCGCCATATGTAATGCCCGCATCCAGACTGCCTTCATCTAACCGGTGCTGGATCGCTGTCGCGGACATGGTTTCGATTCGAGAGAGAATACGCGGATGCGCCAACTGCAGGCGCTTTATCAACCGGCCAGTGAAGGCGATCGCCGTCGGAATCACGCCCAAGATCAATGTACCTGTAATTTCACCCTTCGAGGCAAGCACCTGCTGCTCCAGGGCCTTGGTATCGTCAAGGATACGCCGCGCACGCTGCACGATCATCTCGCCCTCTTCAGTCAGGCCCTGAAACCGGTTGGCGCGACGGACGATGGAGACGCCCAGACGATCCTCAAGATTGCGGATGCGCATTGAAAACGCAGGCTGAGAAATTCCGCATTCTTCCGCCGCCTTGGCAAAATGCCGATGCCGCGCCAAGGCGCTGAGGAGTTGTAGGTCACGGATTTCAATCATCTATCTTTTCTCGGGTTACGGGTCGGCCCAACACTACAGCGTATCGGACGGAAAAAAGTAAGCCCGCATCTATTCTTCTTAGCGTCCTGATTATGTTACTGAAACCCGGCGCTTGGATTTCAAACACAGATAGCATTTTAGGGCTATAGTGCGCGTGCTTTGACTAACCAGTTGGAGTGTTTGCCAATTGCTGCCTGAGCGTATTCTCGTCCTGCAATCCCCAAAATTCGGAGAGCTTTCCGTCTTTGATTTTATAGATACTGATAATCTTGAACTTTACCGGGTGCCCGGTCGCAGGAACGCCCAACCACTCAGCCGTATGCGTTCCCGTAAGCGTCTTGTACGCGACAACGTTATCGCCCTCGGCGATCATCATTTCTACAGTTGCATGTAAATCGGGGAACGCCTGCAAGAAAGTTGCATATCCATTTTTTAGACCTTCAATGCCGCCGACAAACGCACCTCCCCCGCTCGATGTGTGATCGACGAAGTCTTCCGCGAAAATGTCGTAAATAGCGTCGAGCGAATGACCGTTTTGTATTTCGTCGATATATCTCTTCACAACGGCCTTGTTTGCTTCGAGAGTTGCGTTTTCCATCCCAACCCAACCAAGTTTAGAAAAAACTCCGTTGCAGATAGCACATTTCTCGAAGCAATTGCACCGCTTCAGGTATTGAAGAGGAAGTGCATCACATCACCGTCCTTGACGATGTAGCCCTTGCCCTCGGCCCGCATCTTGCCCGCTTCTTTCGCTCCCTGCTCACCATTCGCGGCGATGTAGTCGTCATAGGCGATGGTCTCGGCGCGGATGAAACCCTTTTCGAAATCGCCATGGATCACACCTGCCGCCTGCGGCGCGGCGGTTCCGGTGCGGATGGTCCAGGCACGGGCCTCTTTCGGGCCGACGGTGAAATAGGTTTCCAGTTTCAGCAGGTCGTAGCCCGCGCGGATCAGGCGGTCGAGACCGGGTTCTTCCAGACCCATCTCCTCAAGGAACATCTGCGCTTCGTCGTCTTCCAGCAGGCTGATCTCTTCTTCGATCTTGGCACTGATGATGACATGAGAGTTGCCCTGCTCCGCTGCCATCTCGGCAACCTTAGCCGAATATTCGTTGCCCTCGGCGGCTTCTTCCTCGGACACGTTGCAGACGTAGAGCACCGGTTTTGTGGTCAGCAGTTGCAGCGTCTTCCACGCCTTGACGTCTTCGTCTGACACCTCGACCAGACGCGCAGGCTTGCCGCTTTCCAGCATTTCCTGTGCCTCGGCCAACAGGCGGTCCTGCTGCTGCGCCTCTTTGTCGTTGCCTTTCAGCTTGCGCACCAGATTGGCGCGGCGCTTTTCGATGCTTTCCAGATCGGCCAGCATCAGCTCGGTCTCAATCGTGTCGGCATCGGCCACCGGATCGACGCGGCCATCGACATGAGTCACGTCGCCATCTTCGAAACAACGCAGCACATGGGCAATGGCGTCAGTCTCACGGATATTCGCCAGAAACTGGTTGCCCAGACCCTCGCCTTTCGAGGCCCCCTTCACCAGACCGGCGATATCCACAAATGTCATCCGCGTGGGAATGATCTGCTTGGATGATGCAATCGCCGCCAATTTGTCCAGCCGGTCATCAGGAACGGCTACATCGCCCACATTGGGTTCAATGGTGCAGAAGGGGAAATTCGCCGCCTGCGCGGCTGCGGTTTTGGTCAACGCGTTGAACAAGGTCGACTTGCCCACATTTGGCAGACCCACAATTCCCATTTTAAAGCCCATCACGGCCTCCTGCATACCGGTTGCGCGCTGCTTCTATGCAGGTCAGCGACAATGCGCAAGGCATGGGCGCCTGTCTTGCGCCGAGTCCATTCTGCCACATCACGAAACCGAGATCGCATTGTGTTCTTGCGCGTATTGAAATCACGCACTTACAGTCACCAATAAAAGTAATCAGAAAACGACGGACATAGTGGTGAAGATGAAATCCCTTCTTGTATTGGCATTTACACTGGCTGCAGCAGGTGCAGCTCAGGCACAATCTGTTATCTTTGGCGCAGGATATGCGGATTACTCGGCTGGCTCGGGTGACGATCAGGCAATATTCTCGCTGGAATATCAGCACCGCCCATTTCACGAGGCAACCCGGTTCAGCGCCACATGGGGGGCTGCCCTGACAGTCGATACCGATGGTGACACGCATCTGGGTGCCGGTTTGGTCGGGCTCTATAGTTTTGCAGATCGCTGGTTCGTCGAAGGAAGCGTCTTCCCAGGCTACTATAATGAATCAAACGCAGCAAACGATCTGGGTGGTAGCTTCCAGATCCGCAGCCTGCTGGGTTTGGGGTATACGCTCGACAGCGGCAACAAGGTGTCCCTGGCAATCACGCATATCTCGAACGCCAGCACCCAGGAAGATAACCCGGGCGTGAACTCGGTGTTCCTGAGATATCATTACGCGTTCTGAGGCAACCGGGATTGATTTTCGGATCAAGTTTCTGCACATCAGGTCCAAACCTCGTGTGCAAGGAATTCCGATGACCCGTATCGACGCCAAATTCGCCGCTTTGAAAGCCGAAGGGAAGAAGGCCTTTGTTGCCTATATCATGGCCGGTGATCCGGACTATGAAACGTCGCTTGAGGTGGTCAAGGGTTTGCCCGGTGCAGGAGTTGATGTGATCGAGCTGGGGTTGCCGTTTACCGACCCGATGGCAGATGGGCCAACCATTCAGGCCGCGGGTCAGCGCGCGCTCGATGGTGGTATGACCCTGCAGCGTACGCTGGATCTCGCGCGTGCATTTCGCGAAACGGATGATACAACCCCGATCGTGCTGATGGGGTATTACAACCCGATCTACAGCCGGGGCGTCGACGCCTTTTTGGAAGACGCCAAAGCCGCTGGAATAGATGGACTGATCGTAGTCGATCTGCCGCCTGAGGAAGACGAGGAACTGTGCCTCCCAGCACAGGCCGCGGGTCTGAACTTCATTCGACTGGCAACGCCAACCACAGACGACAAACGTTTGCCACGCGTTTTGCAGAACACATCTGGTTTCGTCTACTACGTCTCGATCACGGGCATCACCGGCGCTGCCGAGGCTCAGGCGACCGATGTCGGCCCCGAAGTGTCACGGATCAAGGCCAAGACCGACCTGCCCGTCATTGTCGGCTTTGGCATCAACACGCCCGAAAAGTCGCGCGCAATCGCCAGTGTCGCCGATGGAGCAGTGGTTGGTTCGGCCATTGTCAGCCAGATTGGCGCGGGCAAACCGGCGGCTGAGGTCCTTGATTTCGTCAAGTCTCTGGCAGACGGCGCGCATTCAGCCTGACTGACCTTCTGAGTTACAACTTTTTCTACAAGCCCCAGCGGACATCCTGTCGGCTGGGGCTTTGTCATTGGACCTCGTGATCAGCGCGGCAACCCACCGCATTCACGCGATGTTGCACAGGGCTTCAAGAATTGGTAAAGAAACTTAACCAATCCTGCAAAGGCCTGATGTCATGCCCGTGATCACCAATATCGAAGACCTCAAACGAATCTACGAACGTCGCGTTCCACGTATGTTTTATGATTATGCCGAAAGCGGCAGCTGGACTGAGCAGACTTTCCGCGAGAACAGCTCGGATTTCGAAGACATTCGCCTGCGGCAGCGGGTTGCAGTCGACATGACCGGACGCTCGACAGCATCGCAGATGATTGGGCAGGATGTGTCGATGCCGGTCGCGTTGGCACCTGTGGGCCTGACCGGGATGCAGCACGCCGATGGTGAGATCAAAGCGGCCAAAGCTGCCGAAGCTTTTGGTGTTCCGTTTACGCTTTCGACAATGTCGATCAACTCGATCGAGGATGTCGCCGAAAACACCTCGGCACCATTCTGGTTCCAGCTCTATACCATGAAGGATCAGGACTATGTCGGTCGACTGATCCAGCGGGCCAAAGACGCAAAATGTTCAGCCCTTGTCATCACGCTCGACCTGCAGATCCTGGGTCAACGGCACAAAGACCTGAAAAACGGCCTCTCCGCCCCGCCGAAGCTAACCCCCAAAACCATTGCCAACCTGATGACAAAATGGGCTTGGGGTATCGAGATGCTCGGCGCCAAGCGGCGAGAATTCGGCAACATCGTCGGTCATGTCGACAACGTAACCGACACCAGATCACTGGGCACGTGGACGGCAGAGCAGTTCGACCCCAGCCTCGACTGGGGTAAGGTCGAGAAGTTGATGGAGCAATGGGGCGGCAAAGTGATCCTCAAAGGCATTCTGGATGCGGAAGATGCCAAAATGGCCGCCAAGCTGGGTGCGGATGCAATCGTGGTTTCGAACCACGGGGGGCGACAGCTGGATGGCGCACTCAGCTCGATCCGAGTTTTGCCTGAGATCATGGACGCGGTCGGCGGCGACGTCGAGGTGCATCTCGACAGCGGCATCCGCTCGGGTCAGGATGTGCTGAAAGCGCTGGCGCTTGGCGCCAAGGGCACTTTCATTGGCCGCGCCTTTGTCTACGGTCTGGGGGCGATGGGCCAGAAAGGCGTGACGACCGCTCTGGAAGTGATCCAGAAAGAGCTGGACACGACAATGGCGCTCTGCGGCGAACGCAACGTGGCTGATCTGGGGCGTCATAATCTTCTGATACCCGAGGATTTTGGCGGTCGCTGGCAGGATTGATTTGCAGCCGCAATCAAGGATGGGGGCTCTGCCCCCGCCGCCCTTCGGGCGTCTCCCCCGAGATATTTATAGCCAGATGAAGCAGGGGATCCGTTCTTCATCTGGCTATAAATATCCCGGAGCGCGAGGCAGAGCCTCGCAAAATTCCCTGCTGACCAAAAAGCCCTTTCCAAACTGGGTGAATCAAGCTAAGGACGCGGCTTCACGCGGGCATACAGCCTTGGAGGATGCCCGCCCTAACATTGGAGAATTATCATGGCTGGAGAGATTCCTGATCTCGTAGCTCTGGAACGGACGGGGACAGGCAAGGGCGCCGCTCGTCAGGCACGCCGCGACGGCATGGTTCCGGGCATTGTTTTTGGTGGCGACAAAGAGCCGCTGCCGATCCAAATCCCGTTCAACGTCCTGTTCAAGCGCCTGAAAGCGGGCCGGTTCAAGTCGACCCTGTGGAACCTGAAGGTTGAAGGCCACGAAGACGTTCGCGTCATCTGCCGCGACGTTCAGCGTGACGTCGTCAAAGATCTGCCGACCCACCTGGACCTGATGCGCCTGCGTCGGACCACCAAGATCGCGCTGTTCATTCCTGTTGAGTTCGTCAACGAAGAAGCAGCCCCCGGCATCAAGAAGGGCGGCGTTCTGACCGTTGTCCGTCCGGAAGTCGAACTGATGTGCACCGCTGGTGACATTCCCGAGAAGATCACCGTTGATCTGACCGGTCTGAACATTAATGATGTTGTCACCATCTCATCGGTTGACCTGCCCACGGGCACCAAGCCGACCATCGACCGTGACTTCGTGATCGCCAACATCTCGGCACCGACAGGCCTGTCGACCGACGATGAAGAGGAAGGCGAAGAAGTGGCCGCAGACGAGGTTGAAGTCGTCGGCCAGGAAGAAGCCGAGGAATAAACCCGGTCGGAACATACCGGAGTTTGAAACGGGGCCTCTATCGGGCCCCGTTTTCTTTTGTCGCCCGGGCTGGAAAACCGGGGGCATTCCGTGCCATCAACCTGCTGCACTGGTTTCAGCGAACAAGGACGAGCCCATGAAACTGTTTGTCGGATTGGGAAACCCCGGATCAAAATATGCCCGGAACCGGCACAATATCGGCTTTATGGCCGTGGATCGGATCGCTGAAGATCACGGTTTCGGCCCGTGGAAATCCAAGTTCCAGGCCGAGATTGCCGAGGGGCGGCTCGGTCACGAAAAGGTTCTGTTGATCAAACCCCAGACATTTATGAATCGTTCCGGCCAGTCCGTGGGCGTGGCGATGCGGTTCTACAAGCTAGATTCGACCGACGTGACCGTCTTTCACGACGAGCTGGATCTTGCGCCCGGAAAGGTGCGCGTCAAGGCGGGCGGAGGCCATGCCGGTCACAACGGATTGCGCTCAATCCACGAACACATCAGCCCGGCCTACGACCGGGTTCGGCTGGGGATTGGGCATCCGGGGCGGAAAGAGATGGTCTCGCCCTACGTTCTGGGGGACTTCGCCAAGGCCGATGCAGACTGGCTGGACGACGTGTTGCGTGGAGTATCGGATGGTGCGGGATACTTAGCCGATGGAGATGGCGGAAAGTTCATGAACGCGGTCGCGCTACGCACCGCCCCGCCGAGGTCTTCAAAAACCCCTGCCGAGAAGGCGAAAGCAGCCTCCAAACCTGCGCCAGAACCCGAGGTTGATGACCGCTCGGCCATGCAAAAGCTGCTTGATAAATTCAGATAGATCTTTGGCTGTTGCCGCAACGTCGTAATTGCGGATCGACATTCGGCACGCTCCAATACGGCAGCCGTTTGGGAGAGGACATATGAGAACACTGTTGAAGTGGGTACTGCGCATCGTTTTGATGCTGGTGCTGGCAGCGGTTGTTGTCGGGGTCTGGAAACGCGAAGAGATTCAGCGGTTAATGGCGGTGAACTCTTTGTTTTCCGAAGACAAAATCATCCACAACTTCTCAAATATGGATAAGGCCTTCCTGACCGTCGACCTGCCACGCGGCACCGGTCCGACATGGGAGCTGCCCTATGGTCCCGGCTTCGACCTGCCCGCAGGCACAGATCAGTGGATTGAGGAACGCGCCGTGACCTCGCTGCTCGTGATGCAGAATAGTGAGATCAGGTTTGAGGAGTACTATCTGGATACTGGGCCTGAGGACCGCAGGATCTCATGGTCGGTCGCAAAGAGCTATCTGTCGGCCTTGTTCGGTATCCTGATGGAGGAAGGCGCGATTACATCGCTGGATGATCCCGTTGTGCAATATGCCCCCGAGCTAAAGGGCAGCGCCTATGAGGCCGCCACGATCCGCAATGTATTGAACATGGCCAGCGGCGTGACCTTTGACGAGGATTATCTGGACTACAATTCAGACATTAACAGGATGGGCCGCGTTGTGGCACTGGGCGGAGAGCTGGATGATTTCGCCGCCTCTTTGCAAGACAGCTTCGCCACACCAGGCGAGACCTGGCAATATGTATCGATCGACACCCATGTCATCGGGATGGTCATTCGCGGCGCAACCGGGCGCAGCGTGGCGGACCTGTTGACCGAGAAAATCATCCAACCGCTTGGGCTTGAACGGGATGGGTATTACATCACCGACGGCGCGGGTGTGGCCTTTGTGCTGGGCGGGCTGAACTTCACGACAAAGGACTTTGCACGTTTCGGGCAGCTGATTTTGCAGAACGGCGCGCGCGATGGGCAACAGGTGATTCCAGCCGGATGGATCAGTGATTCAACATGGCCCAGCGCCCCCACTGAACCGGGCAAGATCGGATACGGCTACCAATGGTGGATACCTGTTGGTGCGCATGAAGGAGAGTTCATGGCGCGCGGTGTCTATGGGCAATACCTGTATTTCGACCAACCGCGCGGCGTGCTGATCGTCACAACTGGTGCCGATCGCAAATTCCGCGAACCGGGCGTCAGCGCGCAGAATGTCGAAATGTTCCGCAAGCTCGCGGAAAGCCTGTAAGGTGGCGGCATGCAAAAGCAAGACAGCATTAATGTCCTGGGTGGCGTGCTGGCACTCTGTTCGCGCGACCCTCTGACCGGGTTCTTCCGCGATGGGGCCTGCAACACCTGCCCCGAAGATCAGGGCAGCCATACGGTCTGCGCGGTGATGACGGCCGAGTTTCTGGCCTTCTCCAAATATGTCGGCAATGACCTGAGCACCCCACGCCCTGAGTTCGATTTCCCGGGCCTCAAGCCGGGGGACAGCTGGTGCCTCTGTGCGGGCCGTTTTCTTCAGGCCTACGATGAGGGTTGCGCCCCGATGGTACATCTTGAGGCGACGCACCAAAGTGCCTTGGATATCGTGCCGCTGGACGTTCTGAAAACCAAACGGGTCGAAGACTAGATCGCTCTTGCCCGATACCCGCGGGACGTGCGCGATGGGGGTCCGGTGGGGAAACTGTGTTCAGCCAACAATTCCCAGCCTGAGCGCGCCAGCATATCTGCCACCGCCTCTGGTCGATATGTCCGATGTCGCCACTGCAACCATATGATTGCATTGCACCAATGCGGTTTGCTTACGACCAACCACAACTCCGCGCCCGCGGCAGCCAGATCACGCATACGGCGCAAGGCATCGATCGGGTTCGGACAATGCTCCAATACATGTGCAGCCATGATGCAGTCAAAGGGCTGCGTCGCTTTGAAATCTTCCAGCCGAGAGTTGTCTATCGCCGCATCTATACCGCGTCTGGCCAACGCGCTTTTGGCCTGACCCAGCATTTTCTCTGACGGTTCCAGCAGGGTCACCAAACCGTTCGTCTGAACCACCGCGCGCGCCTCAGCAAAGGCACCCGTTCCACACCCAACGTCGAGGACATTATGCCCGTAGTACGCCGAGGGATCAGACGAAAGAAATCCGAGGTAGGCGTCGAAATAGCCAAGCAACCGCATCTTGTCCGCCCATCCGGGCGCAGCAGCATCGTATTTCTGATCGAGCTGCTCAGACCTTATGGAATGGGACGGGTTGCGCATGGGCGCAACCTGACACAATTCAATCGGAACGCATAGCCCTAGGGTCAGTCAGCTGTACGCCCCTCAGTATCCGACATATCGAAGTTCAGATATTTCGCCACGGTCTGCACATCCTTGTCACCGCGCCCGCACATGTTCATGCAGATCAGGTGATCCTTTGGCAGCTCGGGCGCGATCTTCATCACATGCGCCAGCGCATGGCAGGGTTCCAGCGCTGGGATGATGCCCTCAGTCGCGCAGCACAGCTGGAACGCCTCAAGCGCCTCTTTGTCGGTGATCGAGACATAGTTCGCGCGGCCAATTTCATGCAACCAGGAATGTTCCGGTCCAATACCAGGATAATCGAGGCCAGCCGAAATCGAATAGCCTTCCAAAATCTGCCCGTCATCGTCCTGCAGCAGATAGGTACGGTTGCCGTGCAGCACGCCCGGTCGACCGCCGGTCAGCGAGGCGCAGTGCTCCATCTTCTCGTTCACGCCCTTACCACCGGCCTCGACGCCGATGATGTTCACATCCTTGTCGTCAAGGAACGGGTAGAACAGCCCCATCGCGTTCGAGCCACCACCGATGGCGGCGATGATGGTATCGGGCAGACGGCCCTCGGCTTTCATCATCTGCTCTTTGGCTTCCTTGCCGATGATTGACTGGAAATCGCGAACCATAGCCGGGTACGGGTGCGGGCCAGCCACGGTACCGATGCAATAGAAGGTGTCGCGCACATTGGTCACCCAATCGCGCAGCGCATCGTTCATGGCATCTTTCAGCGTGCCACGGCCCGAGGTCACTGGTATCACTTCAGCCCCCAGCAGACGCATGCGGAACACATTCGGGGCCTGACGCTGTACGTCATGGGCACCCATATAAACGATGCATTTCAGACCGAATTTGGCGCAGACCGTTGCAGTGGCAACGCCGTGCTGCCCTGCCCCGGTTTCCGCAATGATCCGGGTCTTGCCCATACGGCGTGCCAGAATGATCTGG
The DNA here is from genome assembly GCF_056537765.1 of Ruegeria sp. C2. Lineage (NCBI taxonomy): Bacteria > Pseudomonadati > Pseudomonadota > Alphaproteobacteria > Rhodobacterales > Roseobacteraceae > Ruegeria > Ruegeria sp. C2. Next base: position 1,677,377 of record NZ_JBQFRZ010000001.1, read on the forward strand.
CCCAACACGTTATTGATCTTATGCGCACCGGTGTGGTTCAGCTCATCCCGCTTCAGATAGATTTTCGCGCCACCCAGATGTTCGGTCAGGCGTTCTGCGAAATACAGCGGCGAGGGGCGACCGACGTAGTTGGCCCACAGATCATCCATTTCGGCCCAGAAAGTTGGGTCGTCCTTGGCTTTGTCGTATTCCTCTTCCAGCGACAGGATCAGCGGCATCAGCGTTTCGCTGACAAAGCGCCCGCCAAAGATGCCGAAGCGACCCTGCTCATCCGGGCCGGACATGAAGGAATTAAATAGATCGTTAGCCATGGATATCTCCCTCGTCGTACCTGATGTTCATAGGAGGTAGCGCTAGGATTTGCCATCGCAAAACGTAAGCACGTGGTGCGGCAATGGGATCAGCTGGCCGCTTCGATGAAGGCGCGGATCAGCCCCGCGTCCTTGACCCCCGGAGCACTTTCAACCCCAGACGCTACGTCTACCTGACGCGCTCCGGTCATTCGAATCGCTTCGGCCACATTGTCAGGGGTCAACCCACCGGCAAGCATCCACGGCTTGCGCCAGTATTTTCGCCCTGCCAACAGGCGCCAATCAAACGCCAAACCGTTTCCGCCCGGCAACACAGCGGTTTTTGGAGCTTTGGCATCGATCAAGAGCTGATCGGCCACTTCGCTATAGGTATCGATTTTGGCCAGATCCTCGGCCTCGGCCACACCGATGACCTTCATCACCGGCAATCCATAGCGCTGCTTGATCTCCTGAACACGCTCAAGGCTCTCACTGCCGTGTAATTGGAGCATATCGAACGGCGCAGATTGCGTAATGCTATCCAAAAGTTCATCCGATGCGTTCACCACCAGCGCCACACTCGCCACCCCTGCGGGAACTTCAGACGTCAAAGCGGCAACCTCGGTAGGTGCGACATACCGGGGTGATTTCGGGAAAAAGTTAAACCCCAAATAGCCCGCACCGGCATCTACAGCGGCGCGCACGTGATCAGGGGCGGTCAGGCCGCATATTTTGACACGAATATCAGAAGGCATGGTGGGGCCTCAGCTTGCCTCATCCAGCAGAGCCAGAACGTCATCCTGACCTTCATTCTGCTTTTTCTTGAGCTTTTTGACCTCGCGCTCAAGCTTGCGCACTTCGCCTTTCTTGACGGTCGCGTCTTTGCGGTGCTTGTGCTCGCGCAGCCATTCCCAGAGGAAGCCAATAACCAGACCGGCCACAACGCCGCCCAGCACCACCAGAAACAGCGGCAGGGATGTGGTCAGGTTGAACCCCAGCAATTCGGACAGAGCGTCCGGCATCAGTTTCAGTTCAACAATCTGGCGGTTGGCCAGCGAGACAGAAACCAGAATAATTCCCAAGGCAGCCAAAAAGGCGTAACGAATGTAGCGCATCATGGCTTAGGCTTTACCGTTCAAACGGTCCCTTAGCAACTTGCCCGTTTTAAAAAACGGAACACATTTTTCTTCGACCTGTACGGTCTCGCCGGTGCGCGGGTTACGACCTACGCGCGCATCACGCTTCTTCACCGAAAACGCGCCAAAGCCGCGCAGCTCGACACGGTCACCACGCGACATCGCGTCGGTGACTTCTTCAAAGACGGTGTTCACGATCCGCTCGACGTCGCGTTGATAGAGATGCGGGTTTTCGTCGGCAATTTTCTGAATCAATTCTGAACGGATCATTCGCAATACCCTCCCAGGCGGACGATGTGACAAGCCTACTGTTCTGACAGTATAGGAAAAAACCCGGATCGGGGGAACGGATACTCTGCCAGCAAAGGCGGCATTTTGCGGCAAACTCACGCGAAATTTTGCCCGTGGGGCTGATTTCTACACTTCAAGCGCGAATGATTGGCGAATTATGCCGGTTATTTGGAAGATGTTGATTCGCAACAAAAACGGCCCCGCACTGGCATGCGGGGCCGGAATATCGGCTTGGGTTGAAGCCTGAGGTTTAGTCGCCGGACTTCAGCGCCGCACCCAGGATATCGCCCAGCGATGCACCCGAGTCGGAAGAACCATACTGTTCCACGGCCTCTTTCTCTTCGGCGATCTCGCGTGCCTTGATCGACAGGCCCAGACGACGGGTCTTGCTGTCAACGTTGGTGACGCGAACGTCGACCTTATCACCGACCGAGAAACGCTCGGGGCGCTGTTCGGCACGGTCACGGCTCAGGTCCGAACGACGGATGAACGACTTCATGCCTTCGTACTCGACCTCAATGCCGCCATCTTCGATCGCGGTGACTTCGACAGTGATGACCGAGCCACGCTTCACGCCGCCCACGGCTTCGGCGAACTTGTCACCGCCCAAGGCTTTGATCGACAGCGAGATGCGCTCTTTTTCGACGTCAACTTCCGAGACAACGGCCGAAACCATGTCGCCTTTGCGGTAGTTCTGGATCGCATCCTCGCCACGCTCGTCCCAGGACAGGTCTGACAGGTGAACCATGCCGTCGATGTCGCCTTCGAGGCCAATGAACAGACCGAATTCGGTGATGTTTTTGACTTCGCCTTCGACCTCGGTGCCCTCGGGGTGCGTTTCTGCAAACACTTCCCACGGGTTGCGCTGAGTCTGCTTCAGGCCCAGAGACACGCGACGCTTGGCGCCGTCGATTTCCAGAACCATGACGTCGACTTCCTGGCTGGTCGAAACGATCTTGCCGGGGTGGACGTTTTTCTTGGTCCAGGACATCTCGGACACGTGCACCAGACCTTCGACACCGGCTTCCAGCTCGACGAATGCGCCGTAGTCGGTGATGTTGGTGACGCGACCCTGATGAACCGAGCCCAGCGGGTACTTGGCAGCAACCAGATCCCACGGATCTTCCTGCAGCTGCTTCATGCCCAGGCTGATGCGGTGGGTCTCTTTGTTGATCTTGATGACCTGAACCTTGATGGTTTCGCCGATCGTCAGGATCTCGGACGGGTGGTTCACACGGCGCCATGCCATGTCGGTGACGTGCAGCAGGCCGTCAACGCCGCCCAGATCAACAAACGCGCCGTATTCGGTGATGTTCTTGACAACACCCTCGACGGTCTGACCTTCGGACAGGTTGCCGATGACTTCGGCACGCTGTTCGGCACGCGATTCTTCCAGGATTGCGCGACGCGACACAACGATGTTGCCACGACGGCGGTCCATTTTCAGAATCTGGAACGGCTGCTTCAGACCCATCAGCGGGCCAGCATCGCGCACGGGGCGCACGTCAACCTGCGAGCCGGGCAGGAACGCAACTGCGCCACCCAGATCGACGGTGAAGCCACCTTTGACACGACCAAAGATTGCACCTTCGACGCGCTGGTCGTCGGCATATGCTTTTTCCAGACGGTCCCATGCCTCTTCACGGCGGGCCATCTCGCGCGAGATGACAGCTTCGCCACGGGCGTTTTCTGCAGCGCGCAGGTATACTTCGACCTCGTCACCAACAGCGATTTCAGGGGCTTCGCCGGGATTTGCGAATTCTTTCAGATCAACGCGGCCTTCCATTTTGTAGCCTACGTCGATGATGGCTTGGCCGGCTTCGATCGCCAGAACCTTGCCTTTGACAACAGAACCCTCTTCGGGTGTGTCCATTTCGAAGCTTTCATTCAGGAGGGCTTCGAATTCCTCCATGGATGCGTTAGCCATGTGGCGTCATTTTCCTTTACAGTACGTTTTTGCTGGCCGAGCGGTTGTCTCCGCCGGTCTTGTTTCATGGTGCCTTCAGGCGTGACCCGGTGCGCCCCTGAGCAAACAAACACAAAGGGCCGAGGTTTCCCGGCCCTGCTCAGAAACGTCATCCGGACGTTGACCGCCCTTGTATCGACAGCGCGCGTATAGGCGGATTTCACTACCAGCGCAAGGGCAAAGCCCATATTTCCAAGGCCCGGCCAGATATCGCCACCGTTGTGCACTTAGCCTTTTTGAACCCAGACCCTCGTATCCCGTTGCAGCATTGCAAGCTCGACTGCGTTCAGTCGAGCAATCGCGGTCGCGGGGTCACTGTCGCCACCTGTCTGCCGCCAGATTTTCAGGGCCGAGGTCGGGCTCCATGGCAGACAAGCCTGCGCCAACCACTGTCGCAGCGCTTGCGGCAGAACATCATAGGTCTGCATCGGCGAACCCCGACGCCGACGGCGCTTCAGATCACTACGAAGGTTACGAGTCTTAGCAGATGGACGCTGTTCAATTCTCGATTTTCTCATATTGTAATGATATTACATATTCATCCATCAAGCACAATGTAGATTGAACAGTCGCCAGGGCAAAATAGTCCCCCACTTTTACTGATAGTCATCATACGCGCAAAAACTAACGCCTCCGCGACGGTCATCGCGAAGGCAGGGGCTCAACTCACGGCCTCGAAGCGTTTCTCAAGATACGCTCTGTACCAAGAGCAAAGGTCTTTAGAACAGTTGCAGATCTTTCTGACCGCTTTGGATTTCGGCGAGGTTCGGCATGTTCTGGACCACCAAAGGTGCAGGTTTCGCACCCGGCATCGCCACCGTCGGCTTTGCTGCTGCCTTTTTAAAGGCCGGTCGATCCAGCTCTCCCCGGATGTCGCGCAGCAGAGTCTTGTGATCTGGCATCCTTTTTAGAACCTGCGCAAGATGCGCCTTTGCGGTTTTCATTCCCTGGAACCAGATCGGCTTTTTCAGCGGTCGCAGACGATCACGAATGTCGGGTCCATAGCCTGTATCATAGACCCGCTTGCCCAAAAGAACCGTTTGATAGACGCGATGGTCAAACAGGGTCGCGAACTCGATATCGTGTTCCATCGGCAAACGGTACTGCCACAAATCAAGATTCTCGGCCAAACGATCCGGCAACTTCATCTCGGTACGCGCGTCGATCCAATATTGGTCATCCGTACGATTGCCCAACCGATAATGCAGACAAATGAACTCCAGAACTTCATTATAGAGCTTATCCATCTGGCGGTTGTATCTGTCTCTGAGCGACGGCTCTATGTCCTGAGTGGGCAAATGCTCGGCGAACCAGCGAATTGCATGGTCAATCATATGGATCGCGGTGCTCTCCAATGGCTCGATGAAACCTCCGGACAGACCGATCGCCACACAGTTCTTGACCCATGCATTGCGCACACGCCCGACACGCATCGGGATTACACGCGGCGTCAGGCCCTTACCACTGTCCCCCAGCCATTCAAGATACTCATCTGCCGCCTGATCGTCCGTGCGATGCGCGGATGAAAACACATAGCCCGTGCCGACACGGTTGTAGAGCGGCACCCGCCATGTCCAGCCTGCGCCAAGTGCCGTAGACCGTGTGACGCTTTCGATCTTTTCCGGATCAGGATGCTCGACCTGCAAGGCCATGGCGCGATCATTCGGCAGATATTCCGAATAATCCATAAACGGCTCGCCCAGAGCTTGGTTGATGATCAACCCCCGGAATCCGGTGCAATCGACCACCATCTCGATATCGTGACGGCCCTTCCGCTCCAGCATCAGATGGCTGACGTTACCCTGCTCATCCAGCTCAACCGCTTGCACCTCATCCTGAATGTGCTCAACGCCGCGATTGGTACAGACCTTGGTCAGCATGCCCGCAAACTTCACAGCGTCCAGATGATAGGCATAGCCGAACCGCTGCTCGAACTCCGGGGCACCCAAAGGCCGCGCGCCCTTGCACAGACGTGCCAGATCATCATGCGGCGCGATGGACTGTGTAAAATCCCGATCGCCATTTCCAAAGCGCAGGAAATACTCAGCGGCCTCTAACCCCTCTATCATCTGGCCATGCGCAAACGGGTTCACATAATCGATGCGATTGCCCTTGGCATCGTTGTTCCAGTTGCAAAACTTCACTCCCAGCTTGAACGACGCGTTGGTTTCGCGGAAAAAGTCCCGCTCGGAAATGCCGGCCTGGCGCAGAGTGACCGGCATTCGTGGCACCGTGGCCTCGCCGACTCCGACTGTAGAGATATTGGGGCTTTCGATCAGGCATATGCGCGGGCGATCTTTGGGTCCCGACGTGCGGGAAAGCACCATCTCAAGTATCAGCGCGGTCATCCAACCAGCCGTGCCACCACCTACTATGGTGATCTTACGCAAACGATTATTCATATTATTCTGTCCCTGTTGGCTTGAGGGATTATTTAGCTGCTGCCCTTTTTTTGAGCTTTTTTGCAGCTTTCCCTCTTGGCGTATCGGAAACTATAACAGCTTTCCCGCATCCAGCTAGGGTTAAGACTTTTGGTGAGAGTGCCACTGTGGCTTCTTTGATCCGTGCTGAAACAGCCGCAAGACCGAGGCGGTGCCAGAGCGAGAAGCATCAAAGCCTGCCGCGCCGCGCTCCCACATCAACAAGCCCTTATGATATCGGCGCATATGCAGAACTCTGCCGATCTCAGATCTCCTCGCCCTTCTTCAGAAGGTCTTCGATCAGATCGCGCTGCAAATCATGACTGTCGCCCCCGCCGAACTCCGCCGCTCCCCCGGAATACAGGGTGCCGTATGTCTTGGCGATATTCACAGTCTGGGCCAACCCTGAGATCAGTTGATCCCTTTGCAATGGAGACAATGGGTGGATATACGCAGCCCATAAGGTGCCGTTGGCAATGGCGTACCGTGCATCCAGCGTACTGTCGAAATTCGCCTGCATCACGCGTTGCAGATCTTTAGGCGATAAATCCGCGGCCCGGCCAATCGCAACCATCGCCCGCATCCGATCCGCATTGGTATCCGTGACGACAAGCACTGTTACGTCCGAGACCGTCATCTCAAACCCTGGTCCAACCGGTCGCGCCTCAGGATCGAGCGCGAAGATGATCTTGCCCAGACGCTCGTAAGTCATCGGAGGTTCAGCCTCTGGCGTCGGGGCCTCAGCCTCTTGTGCGGCAAGCCCGCCCGCGACGAAGAACAAAATCAATGCTAGTCGGATCATGAGGCCACTCCTGCGATTGCCCTCTGACTTTAGGCGGCAAGACGACGACTGGCTAAACAAAGCTGTGTGAACAGTATTTACGGAAAATCCAGCCATTCGAATGATCTGCAATGTTTCGCGGCCTATCTGCGATTAAACGTCCGATCAGATCCTCCTAACCTTGTCACATCGGTCGAGGCGCACACTGACCCCGATCTGAAAACAGAAAGGACTACTGCCATGAAATCTCAGTTTCTCACTGCACTTGCTGTAACACTGGCCTTGACGGCTCCGGTTTTTGCGGCGGATGAAATCAACGTCTCAAAAGGCATCTCAGCGGCTGGCGCCCCCCTGGCCGCACATGGTGTCGATCTGGTTGCGCTCGTCACCAACGGCAACCCGGTTGAAGGTTTTGCCACCCACTCTGCCACCTATGACGGCGCGTCCTACTATTTCACCAGCTCGGAAAACCGCGAAGCGTTCGAGGCCAATCCCGCGGCCTATCTGCCTCAGCATGGCGGCTACTGCTCGTTCGGTGTGTCCGTAGGCAAGAAGTTCGATGGTGACCCGGATCAATACCTGGTTGCGGACGGCAAGCTGTACCTGTTCCTGAATGCCGAAACCCGCACCGCGTTCCTGAAGGACGTCACTGGCACCGCAAAAACCGCGGACGACCAGTGGGCCAACATCAAGAGCATCGCGGTCGGCGAACTGTAAACCTTGTTGGTGCCCGTGGCGAAGCTACGCCGCGGGCATTTTTTCTGCGATGAGCGAAATGGCCTGCGCCAACGCTTCGTCAATGCTTAGCTCAGAAGTATCCAGTAGAATGGCATCTTCGGCTGGTTTCATCGGCGCAGTGCTGCGCTCGGCATCCCGCGCATCGCGTTCGCGCACATCGGCCAGAACTTGCTCTGGCTTCACATCCGATCCCTTGGCGATGAGCTCACGATACCGGCGCTCGGCCCGAACTTCGGCGCTGGCGGTAACGAACAGCTTCACCTCGGCTTCGGAGCAAATCACCGTGCCGATATCGCGCCCATCCAGCACAGCGCCTCCGGCGCGACGTGCAAAGCTGCGTTGGAAGTCCACCAATGCAGCACGGACCTCGGGGATCACAGCCACTTTGGACGCAGCCTGCGCGATCTCGGCCGTGCGCAGATCACCCTGCCCAAGTTCTTCCGCCGTCAGGGCCTGCGCTGCTTCGACCGGGTCTGTACCTTCGAGAGTGCGCCGACCAACAGCACGGTACAAAAGACCCGTATCCAGATGTGCGAAACCGAAATGCGCGGCCACACCTTTCGAGATGGTCCCTTTCCCCGCCGCCGCCGGGCCGTCGATTGCGACGGTAAAGCTCATGTGCGTTCGACCCTGCCCCCCAGCGCAGCCATCAATGGCTCGAAGATCGGGAAAGAGGTCGCGATGGGGCCGCCATCATCTACCGAAACCGGAGCTTTGGCACCCATACCCATCACCATGAAGGACATGGCGATGCGGTGATCCAGAAAGCTTTCGCAGGTGCCGCCGCCGGGAACGTTGCCGATGCCCAGGCCTTCGACCGACCACCAGTCTTCGCCCTCTTCCACGGTTACACCATTGGCGCGCAGACCTTTGGCCATGGCGTCGATCCGGTCGCTTTCCTTTACGCGCAGCTCTTTGACGCCACCCATCATGGTGGTTCCGGTGGCATTCGCGGCCACGACAGACAACACCGGATATTCGTCGATCATCGAGGCCGCACGTTCCGGCGGCACCTCAATCCCCTTCATGTTCGGAGAGTATTTCGCCCGTAGGTCGGCAACAGGTTCGCCACCCTCTTCCCGCTCGTTTTCATAGGTCAGGTCGGCACCCATTTCGCGCAACGTGGTGAACAGGCCCGCGCGCGTCGGGTTCAGGCCGATGCCGGGAACTAGCACATCCGAGCCCGGTGTGATCAGCGCGGCGCAAACTGGAAATGCCGCACTGGACGGATCGCGCGGCACGGCGATGACCTGGGGTTTCAGCTCTGGCCGGCCTGTTAGAGTGATAACCCGCCCCTCGTCCGTATCTTCGACAGTGATCTCAGCACCAAACCCGGCCAGCATGCGTTCCGAGTGATCGCGGGTCGCCTCTTTCTCAACTACCACGGTCTTGCCGGGCGCATTAAGACCAGCCAGTAACACCGCCGATTTCACCTGCGCCGATGGAACTGGAACTTCATATCGTACCGGAGTGGGATCCGCCGCGCCAACGAGCGTCATCGGCAAGCGCCCACCAGACCGGCCAACGGACTGCGTCCCAAACAACGCAAGCGGATCGGTGACCCGCGCCATCGGGCGTTTGTTCAGGCTGGCATCACCGGTGAACGTTGCCGTGATCGGGCACGTCGCCATCGCGCCCATGATCAACCGCACACCGGTGCCGGAGTTGCCGCAATCAATGACCTGATCCGGCTCGGCAAACCCACCGACACCCACGCCGTGCACCGTCCATTCACCACCGCCGTGATCCGTCACCTCGGCCCCAAAGGCGCGCATGGCTTTGGCGGTGTCCAGAACATCCTCACCTTCTAGCAGGCCCGAAATCCGGGTCTCACCCACGGCCATCGCGCCCAGGATCAGCGACCGGTGCGAGATCGACTTGTCCCCGGGCACCTCTGCCGTGCCGGTCAGCGGGCCGCAGGGGTGCGACGTCATCGGGATGGGCGTGCCGTGTCCGGACATGGGGGCTCCTGTTTTCGCTATCAGTTCAAGGCGGATTAGCGAATTGAGGGCCGATGGTCCAGCAGCAATCAGCCTTTGCGGCGGAAGGTCAGGTAATGAGGCGTGCGCCCCTCACGCAGGGCTTTCTGTTCATAGCGGGTAGAAATCCAGTCATCCCACGGCTCACGCCAATCCGCCGGGCGCTCGGCCAGCCATTCGAACCCGGCGCGCGGCACCTCTTCCAAGGTCTGGCGGACGTAATCCGGAATATCGGTTGCAACGCGAAAGATCGAGCCGGGCTTCAGAACCCACGCCAGAGGTTCGAGATGTTCTGGGGTTACGAAACGGCGTCGGTGATGTCGCTTCTTGGGCCAGGGATCAGGGTAGAGTAGAAACGCACGCGAGATACTGGCCTCAGGCAGCACGTCGAACAGGTCACGCGCATCGCCAGGATGCACGGCCAGGTTTTCGACACCCGCCTGACGGATCTTGCCCAGCAGCATGGCAACGCCGTTGATATAGGGCTCGGCCCCGATGATCCCGATATCGGGGTTGCTTTGCGCCTGATGAACAAGATGCTCGCCGCCGCCAAAGCCGACTTCAAGCCAGACCGGTTTGCCACCAAACAGCGCGTCAAGATCCAGCGGGTTTCGTTCGGGATTGCTATCCCAGTCGATAGCACCGGGGGACAGCGCAGCAAGATCCTCGTTCAGATAGGTCTTTTGGCTGGGCTTCAGGGTTTTGCCCTTGAAGCGACCGTAAAAGTTTCTGCGCGGGCGTTGTGGGGTCTGCGTGCTCATGGCGGTCGCCATACTGTGGTGCGCGCGATGTGGCAAGAGGTGGAGGGCAACCTCCACGCTCGTGCGGTAATTTCGAAGAGAATGCAAAGCGCGCCCGTCAGGGCGCACAATTTAGCAGTCGATCAGACAGCAGACTTCAGCGCTGCAGTCAGATCAGTGCGTTCCCAGCTGAAGCCACCGTCAGCATCCGGCTCACGACCGAAATGACCATAAGCTGCGGTGCGCTGATAGATCGGTTTGTTCAGCTGCAGATGTTCGCGAATCCCGCGCGGTGTCAGGTCCATGACCTGGCCCACTGCCTTTTCGATCACGGCGTCAGCGATCTGACCGGTGCCATGTGTGTCCGCATAGATCGACAGCGGTTTGGAGACGCCGATCGCATAGCTCAGCTGGATCGTGCAGCGTTCGGCCATGCCAGCGGCCACGACATTCTTGGCCAGATAGCGCGCGGCATAAGCGGCTGAGCGATCGACCTTGGTTGGATCTTTCCCCGAGAACGCACCACCACCGTGCGGAGCTGCCCCGCCGTAGGTGTCGACGATAATCTTACGTCCGGTCAGACCAGCATCCCCATCAGGACCACCAATAACGAATTTTCCCGTAGGGTTGACGTGCCAATCGGTTTCGTTGCTCAGCCAGCCTTCGGGCAGGGTTTCGCGGATATAGGGCTCAACAATGGCGCGGATGTCATCCGAGGTCAGCGCAGCATCAAGATGCTGTGTCGACAACACGATCGAGCTGACGCCGACCGGCTTGCCATCACGATAGACCACCGAGAGCTGCGATTTGGCATCAGGGCCCAGCGCTGGTTCGGTACCGTTCTTACGTACCTCAGCCAGACGGCGCAGGATCGCGTGCGAATACTGGATCGGCGCAGGCATCAATGCGGGCGTTTCAGTTGTGGCATAGCCAAACATGATGCCTTGATCGCCAGCGCCCTCGTCCTTGTTATCCGACGCGTCCACGCCCTGCGCGATATGGGCGGATTGTTCGTGCAACAGGTTTGTCACCTCGACGGTTTCGTGGTGAAACTTGTCCTGCTCGTATCCGATATCCTTGATGCAGGCGCGCGCGATGTCATCAATATGCGCCATATAATCGTGGAGTTTTTCCTGATCCGACAGGCCAACCTCACCACCGATGACCACGCGGTCGGTCGTGGCAAAGGTCTCGCACGCGACGCGGGCTTCGGGTTCTTCACGCAGAAACGCGTCAAGTACGGCGTCCGAGATACGGTCACAGACCTTGTCCGGATGCCCTTCGGATACAGACTCCGAAGTAAAAGTGTAGTTTTGTCGGGACATGAAAGTGCTCCATTAAGATTTCTCCGTCACGCCAGGAAGCCGTTGTGACGAGCGACCGACCGAATACGCGCACTGTCAGGCAGGGTCAATCGGTAATTGGTCACGACCGCGACGGTTGTGGTGCCAGAGCAGCACGAACAGCGCCAGTAATGCCAAAAGGATCGGATTGTCTCCGATCCAGGAATAGACGGTGGCGCGATGGGGCAGCGGCAATTCAGCATCAATGAAACCCGCCTGCTCCAAAGGCAGAGATGCGGTGATCCTCCCTAATGGGTCGATCATCGCCGATATTCCGGTATTGGCGGCGCGCATCATCGGCAGCCCCTGCTCTATCGCGCGCATCCGCGCCTGAGCCAGATGCTGATAGGGGCCGGACCACGTCCCGAACCAAGCATCATTGGTGATCTGGAGCAGAAAATCCGCGCGTCCCGGTGCGGACAAGACATCCTGTGTAAACACTGCCTCGTAGCATATCAACGGCAACGCCTTGCCCAGAGGGCCAGCCTCCATCAACGCAGCACCCGGTCCAGCACTGAACCCGTTGCCCGTAGTTGCAGCCATCCCGTGTATACCAAAGCGAGCCATCAGATTGCCGAACGGGACATATTCGCCAAACGGAGCGAGATGGTGCTTGTCATAAAGCCCTTGCTGCTGACCCTCGGCGTTCAGGTAGATCATCGAATTGTAGATCCGCTGCCCTTCAGCCCTTTGGATACCCAAAAAGACCGGCGTGCCTTGGGCGGCATCGGCAATCGCGGACAGATGAGGCTGCGCGCTGCCCAGCCAGGCGGGTACTGAAGTTTCAGGCCAGACGATCAGATCAGGCCTGGGCTCCGCTACCGTAAATTCGAGCTGACGCGCGAAGAACAACGGGGCGTATGCCGGGTCCCACTTCTGATGCTGCGGCGCGTTGGGCTGGACCAATCGGACAATATATCCGGATTGTTCGACAGAGGGTCGCGTCGAAGCATAAGCGATAGTCACTGCAACAAATCCAGTGATTATGACGACGGGTATCATCAGCCCGCGCGGCGAGCGATCGTTGAACAGCGCAGCACCCAACAGAAGCGTCGCCAGCAGTGTCAATGCACCAACGCCATAAGGCCCCATAAGCGAAAGCAGCTGGGCAACCGGTGTATCCACCCAAATCTGGGCAATGCCCGCCCACGGAAACCCCGTCAGCAAATACCCACGCCCAAACTCGGCGAGGGATAGTGCTACGGCCAATAGGGCTGCTTGCGCGGCGGGTCGTCCTCCGATCCGCTTTGCAACGCCGAAAGCCGCACCCCAGAACAGGGCGAGACCGGCGGACATCAACAACAGAGCAAACGGCGCCATCCAGGCGTGTCGTTCTGCATCAACCTGAAACGGCTCGACAATCCAGCTGAGGGCATGAGCAAAATACCCGGTCCCAAAAGCCCACCCCAGCGCGGCGGCGCGGCGGGGTGTCTCGCAGGTTAGATAAAGCGGTGCGATCAGCAGCAAAGCCAGAAGCGTAGCCAACCAGTACCCCAACGGAGCAAGACCCAAGGCCCCGATAGCCCCAAGCACGGCTGCCAACGCAGTCCGCAACCACATAGGCCACCGGCGAGCAGGATTCATACAGCACTATCCGGCAGCATGACCCGCAAACGCTTGATACGGCGCGGGTCTGCGTCAAGCACTTCGAACTCGGGGCCTTCGGGATGGCATACAACTTCGCCGCGCGTAGGCACCCGACCAGACAGCATGAAGACCAGGCCGCCCAGCGTATCGATCTCCTCCTCATCCACGTCTTCGTGGCTGGTCAGAGAGCGACCGATCTCGGCCTCGAAGTCTTCGAGCGGGACACGGGCCTGCACCACGTAGCAACCCGGTTTTTCCTGGATCCACAACTGATCTTCATCAGCATCATGTTCGTCGGCGATCTCACCTACGACCTGCTCGATCAGATCTTCGATGGTCAGCAGACCGTCGACCCCTCCGTATTCATCAATGACCAACGCCATGTGACGCCTTTCGGTCTGCATTTTGGTCAGAAGTACACCAATCGGCATCGATGGGGGCACAAACAGCAATGTCCTGAGCATCGACTTCAGATCGAACTCGGTTGAATTGCCGTTGAACCCATGCGTCAGTGCGAAATCCTTCAGATGAACAAATCCCAGCGGCGTATCGAGCGTTCCCTCATAGACCGGGATTCGGGACAAGCCGCTGTCGCGGAATATCTGCGCCAACTCATCCTTTGGGGTTGTCGAGGGGACCGAGATAATCTCAGCGGTCGGGATTGCAACATCTTCCACCCGCATCCTGCGCAGGTTGATCATGCCCCTGGGTTGTTGGATGCTGACCTCGGCACCGTTTGCCTGATCCGCCTCATCACCCTGTGAAGAAAAAGCGTCGAAGATGCGTGACAACAGTCCGCCTTTTTCGTCGCTATCATTGCCGCTGTTCTGAGATTGCGCGCTCTGCGCCGCCCTAGAACTGCCGTCTGTATCGCCCATTATCCTGTTCCAAATGATTGGGCAAAGCTGCCCCTGTCATACATTATATGGGTTATCTATACCCAGTTTGCCAAGTATCTCGACCTCGACCGCCTCCATCAAAGTGGCGTCGAGGTCACGAATGTGGTCGTAACCCAGCAAATGCAATGTTCCGTGAACGATCAAATGGACGACGTGATCGTCCATATCTTTACCTGCTTCTGCAGCCTCGCACGCGCAGGTATCGTATGAGATCGCTATGTCGCCCAGCGCTATTTCACCGGTGAAATCCGGTTGCGGCGGCGGCGGCGGATCACCGGCCCGGTCGGCGGCCAGATCTTCCGCAGGCCAGCTGAGTACATTGGTCGGCGTGGGCTTTTCCCGAAACTCAGCATTCAGTTCCGAGATTCGTTGATCGTCACAGCCCAACAAGCTGACCTCACACAGGTCGGCATCCAAATCGCAATGATCCAAGGTGGCCACGATTGCACGCATCGCCAGCTCGTCCAGACCGAGCCAACGCCCATCTTCGAGAGTGATTTCCAGATTCATACCAGTGATCCCGGGCCCAGACATCGTTGGGCCCGAAGGTTATCCGGTTTCGCGGCCCGCGTCGGCCTCATACGCTTCGATGATGGCGGCGACAAGCGGGTGGCGTACGACATCCTTCGAGGTGAAATAGTTGAAGCTGATATTCGGGATCGTCTTCAACAGCCGCTCGGCATCCGCCAAACCCGACTGCACCCCGCGCGGCAGATCAACCTGAGACCGGTCGCCAGTGATCACCATCCGACTGCCCTCACCCAAACGGGTCAGGAACATCTTCATCTGCATCGTGGTAGCGTTCTGCGCCTCATCCAGGACAACAAAGGCATTCGCCAACGTGCGCCCGCGCATGAAGGCCAGCGGCGCAATCTCGATCCGTTTTTCCTCGATCAGTTTGGCCAGCTGCTTACCCGGAAGGAAGTCGTTCAGCGCATCATAAAGCGGCTGCATATAAGGATCGACCTTATCCTTCATGTCGCCTGGCAGATAACCCAGCTTTTCCCCCGCCTCGACCGCCGGTCGGCTGAGGATGATCCGGTCCACATGGCCGCCGATGAACATAGAAACACCAACAGCTACGGCCAAATAGGTCTTGCCGGTTCCGGCTGGGCCAATGCCAAAGGCCAGCTCATTGTTGAACAGCGACTGCACATAGGCTTTCTGGGCGTCGGTGCGTGGCTCAACCAGTTTCTTGCGGGTCTTGATCTCGACGGTGCCGCCCTTGAACATCTCAAGCTGATCGCCATCCCGGGTGCCAGTTCCGGCCTCAGAGTTACCCATGCGCAGCTCGCGATCTACATCTGCGGCTTCGACATCGCGCCCGCCTTCGAGGCGCGTATAGAGCGATTGCAAAACTTCGATCGCCTGCTTTTGCGAATCTTCGTCACCAAGCACGACCAGTTGATTGCCGCGCCGAACGATCTGGACCGAGAGCTTTTGTTCGATATCAGTCAGGTTGCGGTCATATTCACCACAAAGATCGATCAGTAATCTGTTATCTGGAAATTCAACAAGCGCCTCACGCTGGGGCATGTCATCTTGCGGTGGGGTCAGGGCACCGATGGCCAATCCGTTCTCCTGTCTTGGCGTTTCAACCTGAGCGTAGACAACATTCTGAGGTAGACGCAAGCCGCAGATTCAATTTTTGCAGGACCGATGGTAAAACCGTCGATTTGTACGGCAAGCCTAAGCGCTGCAACTGATCTTTCCGACTGATCAGAAGGTGTAGTTCAACCCAAACCGCAAACCGCGATAGCTGGGTGTGGATTTGGTGGAGAACGTCGGGCCAAGATCGACGGTTTTCGAATCGAACTGAAGGTATTCGATCTCACCCGTGATCGACCAGTTTTCGTTCAGCTTGTGCTCCGCGCCCAGACTTGCCGAAAACCCCTGACGCCGGTCGACATCTTCAAACCGCGATGACCCGCCGGGATCGGATATAGAGGTCGATGTGGTTATGTCGCCCCGCACGTACCCCAGTGTCGCAAAATATAAGACACTGCCGCTGCGATTGGTCAGGCCGTTTTTCAACCGCACCGAAAATACATCCGAGATTGCCGACCTGCCCGAGACGACCGCCCCTCCGATCGTGGCTGTTGTGCTGTCATCCAGCGTTCCGTAGTCGTATCCAAGCTCGATACCATAGACGTAATCTCGCCCACCCCAGGCAGGCAGAACACCACGCCAACCGCCGCGGAAGCCGCCGAAATTTCCACTGGGGTTCAACTCTCCGAGGCCAAACAGGGTTGCGCCATTGACCCTCAGGCCGAATTCGTCTGAGCCGCCGGAGGCTCGACCACCGCTCACACCCAAATAGAACGCGCTGACGTCCCGTGCAAAACGGTTTGCCGAAACCACTTCCGGTTCTTCCACGCCCCCAGTCGCATCACCCGCCAACGAAGGCGCGGCACAGCCGAACATCACGGCGACCGACATCAAAATCCGAAATGGTCCTGATCTTGGGAAACGCATCCGGCTCACCACTCATACCTCCACCGCGACAGGGTTTCATTCAACCCGCACAGATTAAAACACCCAGAGTCCTATCCCTGTGAAATCTGGTCTTTCTCGGAACATGACTGCGATTAATAAATCAAGGGTTAAATTCCACTGAATTTTTCCCCTATGACGCAGATACGACGGCCTAAACCAGCTCTCCGGCCAGTGAATTCGCGCCAGAAGCGGTGATTCTTACCCGACGCAAATCGCCACTTTCCACATCTGCATTCGCGACGTGGACCGCGTGTAGATATTCGGATTTCCCAACCATCTGGCCCGGTTGGCGTCCCGGCTTCTCAAACAGAACGCTGACACTACGACCTACCATCGCGTCCTGAATCTCGCGTTGATGACGTGTGATCATTGCCTGCAGACGTTGCAGGCGGTCGTCGGCCAGTTCAGCATCGACCTGTGGCCGTTCTGCCGCAGGTGTACCGGGCCGAGTCGAATACTTGAACGAATAGGCATAACCGTATTTAACCGCTTCCACCAAATCCAGCGTCGCCTGAAAATCCTCCTCAGTCTCTTCGGGGAAACCAACAATAAAGTCACCCGACATCAGAATATCGGGGCGCGCCTCGCGGATACGTTCGATCAGACGCAGGTAACTTTCGGCTGTATGGCTGCGGTTCATCCGTTTGAGAATCTTGTCCGATCCCGACTGCACGGGCAGGTGCAGATAAGGCATCAACTTCTCGCAGGTTCCATGCGCCTCGATCAGATCATCGCTCATGTCATTGGGATGCGAGGTGGTGAAGCGAATGCGTTCCAGCCCGTCGACCTTGTTCAACTCCCAGATCAGAGCAGCCAGCGTCATGTCTCCGTTCGGACCTGCCCCGTGATAGGCGTTGACGTTCTGGCCCAGCAGAGTGATCTCACGCACGCCCCGTTCGACCAGATCCTGCGCCTCGCGGATGATACGATCGGTGGGTCGGCTGACCTCGGCCCCACGGGTGTAGGGCACCACGCAGAAGGCGCAGAATTTATCGCACCCTTCCTGAACCGTCAGAAAGGCGGTGGGACCGCGTTTGGCCTTGGGCCGGTTCTTGAGCTTCTCGAACTTGTCCTCTTCAGGAAAGTCGGTATCCAGCGCCTTTTCGCCCGCGCGGGTCTTCGCCTCCATCTCGGGCAAACGGTGATAGCTTTGCGGGCCAACCACGAGATCGACCAGCGGCTGGCGGCGCATGATCTCTTCGCCCTCGGCCTGCGCGACGCAACCGGCAACACCAATCTTCAGATCAGGTTTGTCGGCCTTCAGCCCTTTAAAGCGCCCCAGTTCCGAATACACCTTTTCTGCCGCTTTCTCGCGGATATGGCAGGTATTCAGCAGGATCATGTCCGCATCTTCGGCGGATTTCGTTTCGACATAGCCCTGCCCGCCCAGCGCTTCGGCCATGCGTTCACTGTCATAGACGTTCATCTGACAGCCGTAGGTCTTGATAAACAGCTTCTTCGGTTCGGACATGGATCGGGCCTCTGGGTTCGCTGGATCGGCGTCGTCTATACGCAACGAACGCCGCTTGCAATGCCGGCGCAATTACCCGAATTTGACGGGAATTTCCAGCAAGGCGAAACCCGGACAGGCGATGCACTACGAATCCCTCGATCACTTCCTGCAAACCGGCCAAACTGCACTTGGCAAAGGCCCCATCGCGCTGATCTTTGCAGAGGATGACGTCGAACTGGATGGCACCTTGCGGCATCATCTGAGACTGGGTTTCAATCCCGTTATCGCTTTCATGCCCGATGCGTTCCCGCTTAGCGACGAACTCACGGATCAGATCCATCGCGTTTCTCTGACCTGTGCGCCACGCCCAGTGGTGTTCGACACGATCAACCGCATCATCCAGACCGCACCGGATCTCTGGATGTTCTATTGCTACAACGCCGAATACCTGATCTTTCCGTTCTGCGAGACGCGAACGATCGGAGAGTTGCTGGCCTTCCATACCGAAGAGCGGCGCTCGGCAATGCTGACCCACGTGATTGATCTTTATGCCGATGACCTGACGGCGTTTCCCAACGGAGTGGCCCCGGATCGGGCGATGCTCGACAGCACAGGATATTACGCACACACCCGCCACGACGCTGCAGGCAGACCTCTTGAACGGCAACTCGATATGTCCGGCGGCCTGCGCTGGAGGTTCGAAGACCACATCCCCTATGCGCGCCGCCGCATCGACCGGATCGGGCTGTTCAGAACTAAACCCAATCTGAAACTGCAGCCGGATCACACGTTCAACGAGGCCGAATACAACACCTATGCCTGCCCCTGGCACAACAACCTTACAGCGGCGATCTGTTCGTTCCGCGCGGCCAAAGCACTCAGGACAAATGCGGGCTCTGCCTTCGGCATCTCCGACTTTCGCTGGACCCATTCGGTGCCCTTCGAATGGACATCGGCCCAATTGTTACAGCTGGGCCTGATTGAACCGGGGCAATGGTTCTGATCCGTTCCTCATCTGGCTAAAAATACCTCGGGGGAGTCGCGGCCCGCCGCGGCCGGGGCAGAGCCCCCTAGCTTCACCGTTGCAACAAAACCGGGAACCAATCCTCGCGCAAGCGCTGCCCCGGCACCATGTCATGCCCGGGAAACGGGGGCGACGTGCGACCCGGGCGCTCGACATAGCGCGCATCATCCCCCACCAGCCGCAGAGAGAACGCACGCCGACGTCTATCAGATTGGTTCCCCCGCGCACCATGCAGAGTGCGATAGTTGAATGCGACCGCATCACCGGGTTCCATTTCGAACTCAACCACCCGCATACCCTCGGCGTCCGGATCCGGAACGGGGATGTATTGGCCTTCGTCGGGGAAGAACCCCTCTTCGCTGACCCAACGGGTCGGCAGCACCTCTTTCTCCCACCGATGCGAACCCGCAACGCAGCGCAAGGTCGCATGTGTGACCCGATCCAGCGGTGACCAGAAGCTGATCGTCTGCTGGCCTTCGACAAAGTAGTACGGCCCGTCCTGATGCCACGGCGTGGCCATCGAGGTGCCCGGCTCTTTCACCAGCACATGATCATGGAACATCTGCACCCTGTTCGACTGCATCAGGTCTGCAGCGACCTCGGCTGCAGGTGAGGCTCGGATCACGTCGCGAAACTGGGGAATGCGCGACCAATTGCAATAATCGTCAAAGAATCGGCCCGACTCGCCCTCTTTCTTGTTTTCCGACGCATAGGGTCCCGGCTCGGCCATATTGGCCGCTACCCCGTCGCGCAAGACTTCAACGTGATCAGCAAAAAGGCCTTTGATCAGGACGACGCCATCGGCCTGATAGGTGTCGATCATCTCTTGGGAAACAAGTCGGTGCGGCATGTCGGCCTCCATAAACAACTCAGCCTGATCTGCACACGAATGCGTCCACTGTTCAAATCATATCTTTCAAACTAACTATTAACTTCATGTTATATATTTCTCTACGCCAATACGAATACATTTGCGCCATTGGTCGGTGTGGCAGCCTCTCTTTGGCGGCGGAGCAGGTCAATGTATCGCAGCCCGCCTTGTCCAACGCCCTGACCCGCGTCGAATCGCATCTTGGCTATCCTTTGTTCTCACGCAGGCGCGGGGCGGCGATGGTACTGACACCTCAGGGCAGAAAATTCATTGAAGAAGCCGAGGCTTTGCTGAATCGTGCCGCCCTGCTGGAAGCTTCGAAAGAGCCCGTTGCAGGCGCAAACAGGCTGCGACTGGGTTGTTTCATCGATCTGGCACCATTCCTGCTGGCCCAGGCTCTTCACACACTTCGGGACAATCTGCCCGAAGTCGAAGTGTCCCATGGCGTCGAGAGCTTTGAGGATCTGATCACCAGCTTGATCGAAGGTCGGTTCGATCTTGCATTGACGTATGACTTGGGCATGGACGCCGGATTTACCCGTTCAAAGCTGTTCGACAGCAGCCCATGTGCATTGGTTTGTCCGGACCACCCTCTGGCGAAGTCGCGCCAAACAACACTGGAAGAACTTGAGACCTATCCGCTGATTCTGTCCAAAGAAGGGCTCTCTGCCCAACATGTCCTTGGATTGTTCAAACAACTCAGCCTGAACCCAACGGTTTCGCATCGAGCAGAATCGCTTGAGATTCTGCGCAGCTTGTCGGCCCATGGCGAAGGCGTCGGGATCAGCTATGCGAACCCGGCGAACACATACAGCTATGACCGGTTGCCATTGATCAGCCTGCCGATCAGCGATCCCGGCGCGCGTGAGGCCGTCGTCCTTGCCCGTCATGGCAGCGGGCCAACCGACTCGATTATAGCAGCGGCTGAACAGACACTCACCGCAAAACTGCAAACTGGATAGTTACTGTGTTTTGCGCAGACGGATCACTACATCGACTGAAGCGATTTCAACCCCTTCCGGGGCTTCGGGCAGTTGCTGTATCACCAACTGGTCCGAAGGCGCATCGCTCAGGCGGCTTTCATCTTCCCAGAAGAAATGCGGGTGATCATGCGTGTTGGTGTCGAAATAGCTCTTCGATCCATCCACGGTGATTTCTTGCAAAACGCCTGCCTCGCAGAACGCGCGCAGGGTATTGTAGACCGTGGCCAGCGAAACTGCGTCGCCCTTGTTTTTGGCCGACTCAAACAGGCTTTCGGCGGTCACATGACGATGCAGCCCATCGCCAACGAGCAGTTCCGCCAGAGCAACCCTCTGACGTGTCGGTCGCAATCCTGCGCCAACCAACCAATTCGTAGCGATTTTCCGGCTCTGAGGTGTCATCAATCCGATACCTGTGTTTTGCTATCCCATATATAAGTGCGCCGGCACCGTAATTTCAAATGAAATTCATTCGCAAAGAATGTCGTAAGCACAACATGATATGGCGTCCCGCTCTTGCAGGACCTTGCGTGCGGGTGCTAGACGAGGCCAGATGTAACAAAACAGACCCCTGGCAGGAGAGGCGGCAGAATGGCCCAATTCCCGAGCAGTTTTGACAAGGACGATCTGCTGAAATGCGCCCGAGGCGAGTTATTCGGCCCCGGCAACGCTCAACTGCCTGCTCCGCCGATGCTGATGATGGATCGGATTACAGATATCTCGGGTGATGGCGGTGCGCATGGCAAGGGTCATGTGGTGGCCGAGTTCGATATCACTCCGGACCTTTGGTTCTTCGACTGCCATTTCCCGGGAAACCCAATCATGCCCGGCTGTCTGGGTCTGGACGGCCTGTGGCAGTTGACGGGTTTCAACCTGGGTTGGCGTGGCTGGCAAGGACGCGGCTATGCGCTGGGTGTGGGCGAGGTCAAGTTGACTGGCATGGTCCGGCCCGATCGCAAGATGCTGACTTATTACGTGGATTTTACAAAAGCCGTTCAAACCCGTCGCCTGACCATGGGCGTCGCCGATGGCCGGGTCGAGGCCGACGGCGAGGTGATCTATCAGGTCAAGGACATGAAAGTTGCATTGTCCGAAAGCTGACCCCAGCTGTTGGACAGGGAACTGAACCAAGGAACACAGGAGTACGCTTATGCGTCGCGTCGTCGTCACCGGTCTGGGGGTCGTCTCCTCCATCGGGAACAATGCCGAAGAGGTCTTGGCCTCACTCAAAGCAGGCAAATCCGGGATCGAGGCCTGCGAGCAGATGGTTGAACATGGCTTTCGCAGCCAGATCGCCGGTACGCTCAAAATCGACGTAGCCGAGCATGTGGACAAACGCACGCTGCGCTTCATGGGTCCCGGCGCAGCCTATGCCCATATCGCGATGAGCCAGGCGATTGCAGATGCCGGTCTTACGGAAGAACAGGTGGTCAATCCTCGCACCGGCCTCGTGGCCGGATCGGGAGGGCCGTCAACCAGCGCCATGCTGACCGCGCACCAAACTGTGCTGAAAAACGGCGCGACCAAGCGGATCGGCCCATTTGCGGTTCCGAAATGCATGTGCTCGACCATTTCGGCGAATCTTGCGACTGCGTTCAAGATCAAAGGCATCAACTACTCGATCACCTCGGCCTGCTCGACCTCGCTGCATTGCATCGGCAACGCGGCGGAACAGATCATGCTGGGCAAGCAGGATGTGATGTTCGCTGGTGGTGGCGAAGAACTGGATTGGACCCTGTCCTGCCTGTTCGACGCGATGGGCGCGATGTCGTCCAAATACAACGACACGCCAGAAAAAGCCTCGCGTGCGTTTGACGAGAATCGCGACGGATTCGTGATCTCGGGCGGCGGCGGCATTGTCGTGCTTGAGGATCTGGACCACGCACTGGCGCGCGGCGCAAAGATCTATGCCGAAGTCACCGGTTATGCCGCAACCTCAGATGGTCACGACATGGTGGCCCCGTCCGGCGAAGGCGGTGAGCGCGCGATGCGTCTGGCGCTGTCCACCCTGCCCGAAGGCCGCAAGGTCGGCTATATCAACGCCCATGGCACCTCGACCCCGGTTGGTGATGTCGGTGAGGTCGAAGCTGTGCGCCGCATCTTTGGCGAGGGCAACGTGCCACCGATTTCATCGACCAAGTCGATGACCGGCCACGCACAGGGTGCGGCGGGCGCACTTGAAACGATCTTCTGCCTGCTGATGCTGGACAATGATTTCGTAACACCGTCGATCAATGTCGACACACTTGCCGAAGGCATCGTGCCCGGTGAAATTGCAACTCAACTAGTTGAAAACGCAGGCTTGGACAGTGTGATGACCAACAGCTTCGGCTTTGGTGGCACCAACGGGTCCATGATCTTGTCGAAGTATAACGGGTGAACAAGATGTCAGATCAACTTAAAGGAAAACGCGGCCTGATCATGGGTGTCGCAAATGATCGCTCGATCGCCTGGGGCATCGCCAAAGCCATGCATGAGGCGGGCGCAGAACTGGCTTTCACCTATCAGGGCGAAGCATTCGGTAAACGATTGGAACCGTTGGCCCAAAGCCTGGGTAGCGATTTCATGGTCGACGCAGATGTCACCAATGACGAATCGCTGGATCGTGCATTCGATGAACTGGCCACGCGCTGGCCGACCATCGATTTCGTGGTCCACGCCATCGCCTATTCTGACAAGTCTGAACTGACGGGTCGGTTCCTGAACACCACGCGAGCAAACTTCAAACATTCATTGGACGTATCGGCCTATTCCTTCATCGAAGTCGCGCGTCGCGCTTATCCGCTGATGAAAGACAATGGCGGCACGCTGCTGACGCTGACTTATCAGGGCTCGAACAAGGTGGTTCCCAACTACAATGTCATGGGCGTGGCCAAGGCGGCACTGGAATCGGCGACCCGCTATCTGGCCAATGATCTGGGCCCCGAGGGCATCCGCGTGAACGCCATCTCTCCCGGCCCGATGAAAACGCTGGCCGGTGCGGCCATCGGTGGTGCGCGCAAGACATACAAGTTCTGCGACCAGAATGCGCCCATGCGCTCGAACGCGACGCTTGAGGCGGTAGGCGGCACCGCCGTGTATCTCGCCTCGGATGCAGGAACATATACCTCGGGCGAAATCATTCGCGTCGATGGCGGTTACCACATCCTGGGCATGCCGCAGCCCGAAGCGATGTGACCATTTCTTTCCCTGCGGGTGTCAAGATTTGACCATCTTTGGCCTGCAGGGATTGCATATGAGCAAACTAGAACAGATCCTTGCCAGCAATGGGCGGTCGCTCAACTTCCGGCGGAAGGTCGGAGGCATGCATGCGGGCGTGCTGTTGCTTACTCTCAGCATATTGTTGTTCGCATTGGTGTTCTTGACCCAACCGCATGTCCGGGATGCGGTTGAGCCGTTATTGGCACAGATTCCGGGGCTTTAACCTCCCGCGCGATCAGTTGACCGAAACGATCTCGATATCGAAGATCAAATCCTGCCCGGCCAGCGGGTGATTGGCGTCAAGCGTCACGGTCGCTTCATCAACCTCTACCACCGTGACAGGCAAGGCTTGCCCGTCGGGGGTCTGCATTTGTAACTGTGTGCCGGGTTCCAGCGGAATATCATCAGGGATGCCCTCACGCGGGATCTGTTGACGCATGCCCGGATTGATCGGGCCATAGGCGTCGACGCAGGCGATCTCGACCCGCTTCTTCTCACCGATCTCCATACCCGGCAACGCCACGTCCAGACCGGGAATGATCTGACCTGAGCCAACCGCAAACTCAAGCGGATCGCGTCCCTCGGAACTGTCAAAGACTTTACCGTCCAGCAGGGTTCCGGTGTAATGGATGCGAACGGTGTCGCCTTGTTTGATTGCGGTCATGGTGGCCTCCGGCCTCAAGGGGAATGAGCGGCGCAGCGTATAGGCTGACACGCTATTGTAAACCCTGCCCTCTTTAACCTGTGGAGCGGTTGTGCTTACCTGCGCCCGATCAGGGGAGGATCAGATGGCAATCACCACTTGTGTATTCGACGCCTATGGCACGCTTTTTGACGTTGCCGCCGCAGCAAGACAGGCCGC
Source organism: Ruegeria sp. C2 (assembly GCF_056537765.1). Taxonomy (NCBI): domain Bacteria; kingdom Pseudomonadati; phylum Pseudomonadota; class Alphaproteobacteria; order Rhodobacterales; family Roseobacteraceae; genus Ruegeria; species Ruegeria sp. C2. Next base: position 1,702,434 of record NZ_JBQFRZ010000001.1, read on the forward strand.
CGCCGAGCCGGGGTTCGAGAGATTGGCCAACAAGTGGCCTGAGTTGGCAAATCACTGGCGGTTGAAACAGCTGCAATACACTTGGTTGCGCGCGGTTGCTGATGCGCATGGCGATTTCTGGGATGTGACGCAAGACGGGCTCGATTGGGCGCTAGAAGCGGTTGGCTTGCAGGGCGACGACACCCTGCGCCAACGTCTTCTGGATCTTTACTGGGAGTTGCAGGCCTACCCCGAGGTTCCCGAGATGCTGAAGGCCTTGAAAGCGGGTGGTATGCAGACGGCCATCCTGTCCAACGGATCGCCCCCGATGCTGGATGGCGCGGTGCAATCTGCCGGGATCGGAGAGGTTCTGGACGATGTACTGTCCGTCGAAAGCGTAGGCGTCTTCAAGCCGCATGCCCGCGTCTATGACCTGGTCCAAGATCGGTTTGGCTGCGCCCGAGACGAGGTTCTGTTCGTCAGCTCCAACGGCTGGGATGCCGCCGGCGCCAGTGGCTACGGCTTTGTCACGGCCTGGGTCAACCGTGCGGGTGAGCCAATGGACCGTCTGCCGTGGAAACCGGCGCATGTAATGTCTGATCTGACAGCGATACCTCAGCTGGCAGGGCTTTGATGGCGTTTTTCACGACCTCTGATGGCAAACGCCTCTACTTTGAAGACACCGGATCGGGCCAGCCCCTGTTCTGCCTTGCGGGCTTGACCCGCAACAGTCGAGATTTCTCATTCCTCGCGCCGCATATCAGCGATCTGCGGATGATCACGATGGATTATCGCGGGCGCGGACAGTCCGATCACGACCCGGATTTTATGAACTACAATATCCTGCGCGAAGGGCTGGATGTGATCGAGTTACTGGATCATCTGGGCCTGAAAAAGGTCTCAATCCTCGGCACCTCGCGCGGCGGACTGATCGCCATGGCCCTGGCCGCCAGTCACGCCGAGCGTCTGTCTGGTGTCATCCTGAACGATGTCGGGCCTGTGATCGAAGCTGAAGGTATCGCCAAGATCATGGATTATATGGGCAAGCAGCCCGTCGCAAAAACCTATGACGAGGCGGCAGAGGCGCTACAAAAGATCATGGATTCGCGGTTTCCCGGCGTGCCGCTCACCATCTGGCGTCAGCAGGTTGAACATCAATATCTGCAATCTGAAACAGGCCTCGATCTGCGCTATGACAGCGCCCTGCGCGAAGCTCTGATCCAGCAGGCCGCCGCGGGGCCACCGCCCGACCTTTGGCCCTTGTTCGACGCGTTGCGCGATATCCCGACCGGCGTGATCCGGGGCGCAAATTCTGACGTGTTCGGAGCCGCTACGCTCGACGAGATGCAAAGCCGTCATCCCGGCCTGATCTGGGCCGAAATCGCTGATCGGGGGCATGTACCCTTTCTGGATGAGCCCGCCTCCCTCGATGTAATCCGCAAGACATTGGACGCGACATGAGCAGTGTTGAGATGATCGAAGCCGCCGCCGAGCGGCTGAAGGGACATGCACGCGAAACGCCGCTTCTGTCTTCGCCGTTTCTGGACGAGATTGCCGGACGCAGGGTGCTGGTGAAACCCGAATGTCTGCAACACACCGGCAGTTTCAAATTTCGCGGCGCGTGGTCCGCGATTTCGGCTCTGGATGACGCTGCGCGACAGCGAGGCGTCATCGCCTATTCCTCGGGCAACCACGCACAGGGGGTTGCTTATGCCGCCAGCCAGCACGGGATATCGTCGGTCATCATCATGCCCTCGGACGCGCCGCAGCTGAAGATCGAGAACACGCGGGCGCTTGGGGGCGAGGTCGTTCTGTATGACCGCGCCAATGAAAGCCGGGAGGAGATCGGCGAGGCGCTGGCCGCCCAGCGCGGACTGATCCTGATCCGGCCCTATGACGAACCACAGGTGATCGCGGGTCAGGGCACGGTCGGGCTGGAACTGGCGCGGCAAGCTGAGGCGCAGGGCGTCACGCAGGCAGATGTATTGATCTGTTGCGGCGGCGGCGGCTTGACCTCGGGCATCGCGCTGGCGTTGGAGCGCCACGCCCCCGGTCTGCGCGCCCGCCCGTGTGAGCCGGAGGGGTTTGATGACGTCAAACGCTCGCTCGCGTTGGGCTCAATTCAGAATAATACCGCGTCTTCCGGCAACATCTGCGATGCGATACTGACACCAGAACCGGGAAAGATCACCTTTCCGATCCTAAACCGGCTCTGCGGACCGGGGTTTTCGGTCACTGAGCAGGAGGCACTGCGCGCAATGGCCATGGCATTCCTGCGCCTCAAGATTGTATTGGAGCCCGGCGGTGCGGTGTCGCTGGCCTCGGCATTGTTCCGAGCCGACGAAATCGAAGGCGATGCGGTGATCGTCGTTGCCTCAGGTGGCAATGTGGACCCGCAGATTTTTGAACAAGCGTTGGAATTCCTGACCTGACAAGCGCGTGCAACACGTGCACTATTGTAGCTCGAAGCCATTTGCTCGGGACCTCTCATATGCACATCGCCGATCTTGGAGACGTCAAGATACATTACCGTATTGACGGGGACCCGGATGGTGCGCCCTTGGTCTTCGGCAATTCCCTTGGCACCGACATGCGCCTTTGGGATCCGAACTTGCCATTGCTTCCCAAAGGTCTGCGCATCATCCGCTTTGACAAGCGCGGCCATGGCCTGTCTTCGCAACCCGATGGCCCTTATTCCATGGGGGCGTTGGTCCGCGACACCGAACGACTTCTGGATCATCTGGAAGTCAAAGACTGCATGTTTGTCGGCCTGTCGATTGGCGGGATGATCGCGCAGGGCTTGGCGGTAAAGCGCATGGACCAGATCCGGGCGCTGGTCCTTTCCAATACAGCCGCCAAGATCGGTACGCCAAAGATCTGGCAGGAGCGCATGGACGCAGCCCGCGCAGGTGGGATCGAGGCGCTCGCGGATGCCACCATGGAGCGGTGGTTCTCAAAATCTTTCCGCGCCGATGCCGACCTGGAGTTGTGGCGCAACATGATGGTGCGGCAACCCTTGGAAGGGTATCTCGGCTGCTGCGCAGCAATTTCGGGAACCGATTTCTATACTCCCACCAGTGGCCTGCGCCTTCCGACGCTTGGAATAGCTGGCAGCGAAGATGGTTCGACCCCACCCGATCTCGTGCGCGAAACGGTTGATCTGATCCCCGGCTCGCGATTTGCACTGATCCGCAAGGCAGGCCACCTGCCCTGTGTAGAGCGGCCGGCAGAGTATGCCGAACTTCTTAACAATTTTCTGGCCGAGACTGGTCATGTGTGAGGGGGTGTAGACTTGGCTGATTTCTTGCTGGTTCACGGATCCTGCCATGGTGCCTGGTGCTGGCGCGATCTGATCCCCGAGCTTACCACGTTCGGACATACTGCGCGCGCCATCGACATGCCCAGCCACGGCTCTGATCCAACGCCCATTCCCGATGTCACGCTGGAATCTTGCCGGGATGCGGTACTGGATGCCTCAAAGCCAGAGACAATCATCGTTGGGCATTCCTGGGGCGGTTACCCGATCAGCGCAGCAGCCGAAGCCGCGCCCGACGCGATGCGGGCTTTGGTCTATCTCTGCGCATATGTCCCGCAATCCAGTCTTTCGATGATCGAAATGCGCAAACGTGCACCGCGCCAGCTGATCGGGGATGCGGTCGAGAAATCTGCAGATGGTCTGTCCTACAGCGTTTTGCCGGATCGGGTGCACGGGTTGTTCTATCATGACTGTCCGCGCGAAGTTGTTGCCTATGCTCTCGGGCGTCTTTGCCCGCAAGCAATCGCGCCACAAGACACTCCGCTGGATCTGAGTGAGAATTTCGCACGCGTGCCTAAGGCTTATATCCGTACAACAGATGATCGCACCGTTCCGACCGAATATCAGGCCGAGATGGCACATTGCGCAAATCCGAACCTGAGCCTGACCATCGACAGCTCTCATTCACCGTTTTTTTCGCATCCGGAACATCTGGCCGGACTGCTGCACCAGATATCGCAGCGAATTTAGGCGTGTATTAGGCGTTTCCTCCCTCCTCGTTTGCCTTTCAGCACAACAGCGACACCCGGGTGGCGGATTCCGCCTTGCCTGTTGATCCACAACGGGTCACCGTGACTGAAAAAGGAACGGGGAAAGACATGCAAACCATCAAAGCAGCCGTGTGCCGGGAATTCGGCGCGCCACTGGTGATCGAGGATATTCTGATCGCACCACCCGGTATGGGCGAGGTCGAGGTCACGCTCGATGCGGTGGCGATCTGCCACTCGGACATCTCTTTCGCCAGCGGGGCGTGGGGCGGACATCTGCCCGCCGTTTACGGACATGAAGCTGCGGGTGTCATCTCGGCAATCGGAGAGGGCGCCGGGGCATTCAAGGTGGGCGATCCCGTGGTCGTGACACTGATCCGCGCCTGCGGATCATGCCCATCCTGCGCAGGCGGCAAGCCCACCATTTGCGAAACGCCATATGACACCGTTAAGGGCCCACTGCGCACCGCGGATGGCGGCGCTCTGGAACAAGCCATGGCCTGCGGAGCCTTTGCCGAGAAGGTCGTGGTCAGCCATCGTCAGATCGTAAAAATCCCTGAAACACTGCCAAAGGACCTCGCCAGCCTGCTTTCATGTGGCGTGATCACCGGGGTTGGCGCTGCGGTGAACGCCGCAGAGTTGCGCCCCGGACAGGATGTTGTCGTGATTGGTGCGGGCGGGGTTGGCCTCAACGCCATACAGGGCGCACGCATCGCCGGGGCGCGGCGGATCGTTGCGGTCGACATGACCGAAGAAAAGCTCGAGATCGCCAAGGAATTCGGCGCAACACATGGCGTTTTGGGTAGCCTCAATGCGCCGTGGAAGGCCGCATATAAAGCCCTCGGCGGGCGTGGCGCGGATGCGGTTCTGATCACCGTCGGCGCGATCCCTGCTTATGATCAGGCCCCGCGTTATCTGGGTCGGGGCGGCAAGGCGATCATGGTCGGGATGCCTCATTCGGGCGATATGTCCAGCTATGAACCCGTCGTTCTCGCCGCACTGGGACAGGGTATGGTCGGTTCGAAAATGGGGGACGTTGTGATCCAGCGGGACATTCCGTGGATGATCGATCTTTATGAACAGGGGCGTTTGAAACTGGATGAGCTGATCTCGGGTCGTTGGTCACTGTTGCAGATCAATGAGGCGATCGAGGACACCAAAACCGGTGCTGCCAAGCGCAATGTGATCCTGTTCGACAGGGACTGATAACCGGGGGAATACCAAGTGAAACTGCAGGATCTCGATGTCATCGTCACCGCGCCTCCGGCACCCGGTTGGGGCGGGCGGTATTGGATACTGGTCAAGGTCACGACCGATACGGGCGTGATCGGTTGGGGCGAATGCTACGCCTCTTCCGTCGGTCCCGAAGCCATGACCCATGTCATCCGCGATGTGTTCGAACGACACATGATGGGGGAGAACCCCGAAAATATCGAGCTGATGTTCCGCCGCGCTTATTCCAGTGGCTTCACCCAACGCCCTGATCTGACCGTGATGGGCGCATTTTCAGGGCTTGAGATCGCTTGCTGGGATATCCTTGGCAAAGACCGGGATCGTCCGGTTTATGCGTTGCTGGGCGGGCGGATGAATGATCGCATTCGGTCTTATACCTATCTCTACCCCCTGCCTCAGCATAATCTGACAGACTTCTGGACCTCACCTGAACAGGCCGGGGAATGCGCTGCTGAAATGGTGCGTCGCGGTTATACGGCCGTCAAATTCGACCCTGCAGGCCCTTATACCATCCGGGGCGGGCATATGCCTGCGATGACCGATATCTCAATGTCGGTGGCCTTCTGCAAAGCCATTCGTGAGGCCGTGGGCGACAAAGCCGATCTGCTGTTCGGAACCCATGGGCAGTTCAATACCGCCGGCGCGATTCGTCTGGGTCAGGCGCTTGAGCCTTATTCGCCGCTCTGGTTCGAGGAGCCGACCCCGCCCGACATGATCGAGGACATGGCCCGCGTGGCCCGCGCTGTACGCATCCCTGTTGCAACGGGTGAGCGGATGACCACCAAAGCTGAATTCGGCGCGGTTCTGCGTGCTGGTGCCGCCGAAATCCTGCAACCCGCGCTTGGTCGCGCTGGCGGTATCTGGGAGATGAAAAAAGTCGCCGCTATGGCCGAAGTGTTCAACGCCCAGATGGCACCTCACCTCTACGCCGGACCGGTAGAGTGGGCGGCCAACATCCATCTGGCTGCATCCATTCCAAATCTCCTGCTGCTGGAAACCATCGAAACCCCGTTCCATGACCAGTTGATCAAAAGCTCGATCCGGGTCGAAAACGGCTTCGTCACCCCACCGAGCGCACCCGGCCTGGGGATCGATGTGGACGAGGACCTTGCCCGCGCCAACCCTTACTCAGGCGACGGGTTGCACCTGCAGATGCAGGAAGATCCTTGCGATTATGAGCATGGAAACGCCTTTCAGGGTGGTGCTCCGGCAACCGAGGGGTGACAATCTGCGACCAGATGGGGCATATTGTGCGAACCCCCTTATGGCATATCGGTTTATTAAGTGACGACGCAGCCCCCTGAAACCAAGACACCATCTGCAGACACCTCCGCTGACATGAAAGAGAGCGCCACTCGGGCGACCGCGTTCCTGAAAGCACTGGCGCACGAAGGCCGCCTTATGACGCTGTGTCACCTTGGCGAAGGTGAGCGATCCGTGGGCGAATTAGAAGCACTGCTGGGGATGCGGCAAGCAGCAGTCAGCCAGATGCTGGCCCGCTTGCGTGAAGAACAGCTGGTCAAAGCACGTCGCGAAGGCAAAACAATTTACTACGCACTGAACGACGGCAAAACCGAACGCGTCATAGCGCTGCTTTATGACCTGTTCTGCCAACCAGAAAGCTGATCCGGTCAGTTCGAGACGTATCCCGCGATCACCTGCAACAGCTTGAATGCCGTCGCGGCATCGTTTTCGACAACCGCCAGGAATTCCTCTTCCCCGATGCGCAGGCACGATAGATCGGTTTCGGCGATCATACTCAGCGCGCGCGGCTCCTTGCGGATCAGGCCAAGCTCTCCGACCAAAGCCCCTGCCCCGACCTTGGTGATTAACTGATCTGCCTCTCCCGGATGGGGCAGATACAATCCCGCTTCGCCTTCCAGAATGACATAAGCACCATCCGTCGGCTGATCATCCTTGAGGAAGATCACCTGCCCCGGCTTTGCATCGAACCAGCGCGCACCAAAGGCCAGCAGGCGTAACTGACGACGGTCCAGACCAGAGAACAGCGGCGTCTGCTCCAGCGCCCGCAGCTTGCGCCCAAGGTCAGCCGAGGCCGCGCCGTCGCCTTCGACATCGGTGGGTCCTTCATCCGTCACGACGCGACCTTGCCGGATTTCAACGTACATGTCGAATACGTCCGGGCTTTCAAATTGGTCATTCAGATAGATAACGGTCGCTTCTGGCAGCAATTCGCGCAGGTTCTTATACACCGCCACCTGCGTCTGCATATCGTAACTGGCCAGCGCGTTTTCGAGGATCAGGATATCCGGCTTCTTGATCGCAGCACGGGTAAAGGCCAGAGGTTCGGCAAAAACTGCAGGCAGGTTCTGACCACCCAACGCCACCGGCACGTCATAGATCAGTTCGACCACCATCGGGCGTGCGCCGTTTTCGGCCAACACATCCACAATCAGCTTGCGTGCCTCATCCGTGCGCGCGCCGCCAATCTGACTGACCTTGCCAAAGAGCGCGTTCTCCATCACCGTCAAACCCGGTGCAAAGGTGGCCTCATCCAGTGGCACAAAGACGTTGTGCAACCGTTCCAGCAGTTTCTCGGAATGGCTGTGTCGCAGCTCTAGAATGCGGTTCTTCAATTCGTCCGAGAAAGCCGGGCCGATCTGTTCCGCCGAAATCACGAAGGGCACAGCCAGCAGGTTGGCCAATTGCTCGTCATCTAGCCCGCTGACGCCTTCCTTGCGGGTCTGTTCGACCAGCTCAACTGCCGCCTCGTAGGTTGTGACCTCAAGGCCCAGCTTGCGGAATAATGGATGATCTGTGCCGTCCAATCCAAAGATCTGGCGCAGCATTTCGATTACATCTCGGGTCAGGTTGGCCAGTGTTTCATCCAGCCCTAGCTCCCGCAGTTGCCCCAGGAACACCGTTTGTTTTGCCAACAGTTGCTGTGTGACCGGCACACGAGGGGTCGCGAACAGCAGGTTCTCTACCACAGGCAGCGCGGGGTTGTAAGCGCAACGGTCAAAGACCAACGCCTGCTGTTCCAGCCCAGCCTCGCGCACAGCTTTTTGCACCAATGGGCGCAATTCAACCAACTTGGCTGCAAGTTCCGGTCGCTCTTTTGCATTGAAAACCTGTTCGGCGCCCCGCTGGAACAGCGTTGCACCCGAACCCATGCCGTCGATCAGTCTAAGCCACCATTCACGCAGATGAGTGATATCGTCGAAACCGGCAAGTCCGGGGTCTAACCATTCCGCCTGAAAGGGATCTGTGCTGTTGCCCGCCCGCAATGTCTCGGCGAAATCGGGATCCTCGGTCGCAGTAGACATCGGACGCGACCGGATCGGCATCATGACGTTCTCGCCCAGCGTTCCCTGAAACATGACCGGGCGCGAGGTCGCCAGACCGATCCGCGCTGCAACAACGCTTTGGTGCAGCCCTGACATATCGACCCCACCAACCTCAAGCCTTCCTGAGGTGGGCAAAACCTCGCGCGTTAGCAATTCGGTCAGGGCGTGGCGATCTTCTTCGCTGGGGGCCGCGATACCGATGGTCTGGCCCGCAGGAAAGGTCAGATCCAGATCGTCCAGCACCTGATTACCGTCGATATCGCGTACCGAAATCCGGTTAAGGACGATATCGCCATTCAAATGCGGACGCTGGTCGGGCTCGCCATCGAAAAGGGATTCGTTGATCATCCCGTCCGGCGCGAAACGTTCAATCACAACTTCCCAGCGCAGCGACATATCCTGCGTCTGGTTATAATAGGTCAGCAATTCCTTCCATGGAGAACTCAGGTCCTTATACGCCGCCAGCGCGGCCACCAGAGCCCCCAGCGAAACCGAACCCTGCAACACCAGCAGGCCACCCACCAGATAGAACATGAACGGCGTCAGTTGCGAGATGAAGTTGTTGATGAACTTCATAAAGAATTTTTTCTGATAAATCTCGAACCGGATGCCGAATAACCGGCCCAACTGATCCGAGATCATCGCCCGACGATAGCGCCAACCGCCATTGGCCCGCAGGGTCGAAGCACCCGCCGCGTTCTCGCCGATCTGAGCAGCCAGTACGCGGACTTCTTGTATGCGTTTCTTGTTCAGAAGATTGATTTGGCGCTGCAAGCGCGGAATCAACCAAGCCTGCAAAGGTATCAATGCAACCGCTGCCAACCCGAACCATACGCTTTGTAAAAACAGGAACGACAGGATGGTGATCATTTGCCCGGCCTGCAGCACTGGCTGGCTGATCGCATCGCCCATTAACCCGCCCATCGGCTCGCTTTCGGCGGTGATCATCGAGACCATCTCGCCCTGGCTCACACGCTCGAAATAGGGTTGCGGAAAGCGGAGCGCGCGGCTGATCAACTGATACCGGAAACGGCGCAGCATCCGTTCGCTCAGGACACCTTTCATGGTATTGATGCGCATCTTCATCAAGCCATGGGCCAAAACGGCCGCCAGGAAGGCAAAGCACAAGATCATCAGGAACGTCGTCTGCGGCAGCGCATAACCCCAGACGTTGACAATATCGCTGGTCGCGCCGATCGCATCGTTGATAATACGCTTGGGCAGTTCCAGCGTCAGATACAACAACGGAAACAGCGTCGCCGTCACGGCCAGCAGGATCAACTGGTCGCGCTTGGAGTATTTCCAGATGAACCGAAAAATCGTTCGTTCTATGGAACCCGCCCCTGCTTTTGATCCGCCGCTCAAATCGATGTTTTTGGCGTGAATACAACAGCCCGAAGTTACCGCAATCGTATCCGTGGACGCAATTAAATTTCCAAATTGCGCCGAATTACCCTTGTGTGAACAAGTTCATTTGCGCGGCAGCCAATTACCCCCTAGTCTTCTGATTCAGGACGATATCGGGAGGATTAATTTGCCTGCCAGTTTTGGCGCTGTGTTTCTGTTGCTCTGTCTGCTTCAGATCAAACATATGTTTGCCGATTATTATTTACAGACGCCCAAAATGCTTTCCGGGCGAGGCTCGTATTTCCATGTGGGGCGCGCGCAGCACGCAGCTGTGCATGTCGTGGGCTCAGTCCTTATCTTCGCGCTGTTTCGCGCGCCGGTAGAATTCATCCTGATCATTGCCGCGCTAGAGTGGATCGTGCATTTCCACATCGACTTCGCTAAAGCGCATTATTCAGAGCGAAAGCAGCTGCAACCCAATCAGGCCGCATTCTGGCGCGCTGCCGGTCTGGATCAACTTATGCACAACCTGACTTATATCGGCATGGCTTGGGCCTGGGTGTCCTTCGCCACCTGATACTCAGGGAACTACCGGACGATTCCGCTTGATCGGGCGCAGCACGACATTGGTTTGCGCGCTGGCAACGGCTGGCAAGCGGAACAAAAAATCCTCGAGGAAAACGTTATAGGCCGCAAGGTCGCGGCACAGAACGCGCAAGTGATAGTCCGCCTGCCCGGTCGTGGCATAACACTCCTGAACTTCCTTGCTGGTCTCAACGGCCCGGATGAAATCCACGATCTTCTCGGGGTCGTGGCGCGTCAGATGTACATGCACGATAGCCTCGAAGGTAAGCCCTATAGCGGGGGGATTTACCAATGCACCATAACGCTCGATCACCCCCGCCTCTTCCAGCGCTCTGACCCTGCGCCAAAGGGCCGAAGCCGACATTCCGACGGTATCGGCCAATTCGGCATTGGACATGCGGCAATCACTTTGCAGGAGAGCGAGGAGGCGGCGATCTCTGTCATCGAGCTCGGTCATAGTGGTTTATTTATCCGATTTTCTTCAAGGAATCGAGATACTCATCCTGTTTACTCACATATCTCGCGATTTTAGGCAAAATTATTCAGCCTCGCCGGGATAAACTTCCAACTCTTACAGTTAACACCCATGGATCGCCGGAATGAGCCACCACGACCCCAACCCCCGCATCTATCAGCTTGAGGACCGCTATGCCCTGACCCAAGGCCGGGTCTTTCTGACGGGCACCCAAGCTTTGGCTAGGATCATGATGGATCAGGCACGCAGGGACCGGGACGCAGGTCTGAACACAGCCGGTTTTGTCTCGGGATATCGCGGCTCTCCTCTGGGTGGATTGGACCTCGAACTCTGGCGCGCCAAGGAGCGGTTAAAAGCCGACCGCATCACCTTCATGCCCGCTGTGAACGAAGACCTCGGGGCGACGGCTGTGCTTGGGGCGCAGCAGGCTACACTGGATCCGCATTGCGAGGTCGAGGGTATCTTTTCCATGTGGTACGGCAAAGGCCCCGGTGTCGACCGATCCGGGGATGCCTTGAAACACGGCAACGCCTACGGCTCTGCACCAAAAGGCGGCGTGTTGGTTGTGGCTGGCGATGACCATGGTTGTGTCAGCTCTTCGATGCCGCACCAGTCGGATGTGGCCTTCATGGCGTGGTTCATGCCCACGTTGAACCCCGCCTCGGTCGCGGAATATCTCGAATTCGGGGAATACGGGTTCGCCCTGTCCCGCTTTTCAGGCACATGGGTCGGATTCAAGGCCATCTCGGAAACAGTCGAGAGTGCACGCTCCGTCAACCTGCGCCCAGACCGAAGCTTCACCCTGCCGCAACTTGACCTGCCCGAACGCGGATTGCATGTGCGGACCGCAGACCTACCCTCACCCGAGATTGAAACTCGTATCCAACACAAGCTGCGTGCCGTACGGGCCTTTGCTGAAGAGAACCCCATCGACCGGCGCATTTATGACATCGACAATGCGAAGTTCGGCTTCGTGACCACCGGCAAGGGGCATCTGGATCTGATGGAGGCCTTGCGTCTGCTGGGTCTGGATGAGGCCGCCTGCCGCCGTCTGGGGATCGACATCTACAAGGTTGGCATGGTCTGGCCGCTGGCGCGCCGCAACGCATTGCGCTTTGTGAAGGGCAAAGCCGAGGTTCTGGTCGTAGAGGAAAAGCGCGGCATTATCGAAAGCCAGTTCAAGGAATATTTCTATGACTGGCCCGGCGACAAACCCCACAAAATGGTGGGGAAGTATGACAGCCACGGTGAGCCGCTGATCCCGTGGACCGGGGAGCTCAGCCCCTTGATGCTAGCCCCCATCGTGGCCGCCCGCCTTGATACGTTCTTTCCGGAAGAAAACCTGCCCGCCAAGGCGCGCGCTCTGACTGAAACACCTCCGCCAGTCATAAGTGTTTCCGGCGCAAAGCGGACACCCTATTTCTGCTCGGGTTGCCCGCACAATACTTCGACCAAAGTTCCCGAAGGCTCCACCGCCGCCAGCGGAATCGGTTGCCACGTCATGGCCTCGTGGATGGATCGCGAGACGGTCGGCTATGCGCAGATGGGGGGCGAGGGCGTGCCCCATGTAGTGGCTTCGCAATTCAACGGCGGCAAGCACATCTTCCAGAACCTTGGTGAGGGAACGTGGTATCATTCGGGCTCTCTCGCTATCCGTCAGGCTGTAGCTGCCGAGACGAACATCACGTATAAAATCCTCTACAATGATGCGGTCGCGATGACCGGAGGGCAGCCGGTAGATGGACCTGTCAGCGTAGCGGGTATTGCCCAGACCTGTCGTGCAGAAGGGGTAGAACGGATCGCGCTGGTCTCGGATGATATCTCCAAATTCGACCGCGCCAATTTCCCGGTGGGAACCACGTTTCACGATCGGGCAAAGATGGACAGCTTGCAACGAGAGTTGCGCGACATTCCCGGTGTCACGGTTCTGATCTATGAACAAACCTGCGCCACCGAAAAGCGCCGCCGCCGCAAGCGTGGCACGATGGAGGACCCCTCGACCTTCGTCTGGATCAACGATCTGGTCTGCGAAGGCTGCGGCGACTGTTCAGTCGCGTCGAATTGCCTGAGCGTTGAACCGCGCGAAACCCCGCTGGGTCGCAAGCGCAAAATCAATCTGAGTTCCTGCAACAAGGATTTCTCGTGCCTGAACGGGTTCTGCCCGAGTTTCGTGACCATCGAGGGCGCAACCCGTAGAAAGCGGACCATAGAACTGGACCTCAATGTGATTGAGGCGGATTTACCCACTCCTGAAGTTCACTCACTGGATAAGCCATTCGATCTTCTGGTAACGGGCGTCGGCGGAACCGGCGTAGTTACAGTTGGAGCCTTGATCACCATGGCGGCGCATCTGGAGGGCAAAGGGGCCTCAGTTCTGGATTTCACCGGCTTTGCCCAGAAATTCGGAACAGTGCTGAGCTATATTCGCCTTGGCACCGCACCCGATGCGCTTAATCAGGTTCGTATTGATCAGGGCGCGGCGGATGCGGTGATTGGCTGCGATGTGGTCGTCAGTTCGGCGCCTAAAGCCTCCGCCCATTATACGCATGGCACACAGGTCGTGCTGAACTTGGCCGAGATGCCGACCGGAGATCTTGTGCTGCGGCGTGATGCTCAGCTTCGGGTCGATGCACGGGAACAGGCCATTGCCGATGTGGTGGGGGCTGATAATTTGTCCAGCCTTGATGCAAACGCAATTGCCGAGGCGCTGCTTGGGGATACAGTCTTCGCCAATGTCATCATGTTAGGCTACGCGTGGCAAAAGGCACTGGTACCCGTCTCGCACAGCGCGCTGGCTCAGGCCATCCTGCTCAACGGTGTCGCGATCGAGAAGAACCGACTGGCTTTCGCACTTGGGCGTTGCCTAGCAGTTGATCCCGGCCGGGTTCAGGGGCTGACGCAACCGACCGAGGCAGAAGAAACGCTCGATCAGATGATCGCGCGTCGGGTTGCGTATCTGACAGAATATCAGGACGCGGCTTATGCTGAACGCTATGCGCAGCAGATCGAAGCAATCCGTGCATCCAAGCCGGAAATTTCTGGTCGTGTCCTGGAGTCCGTCGCCCGCAACCTGTTCCGATTCATGGCTTATAAGGACGAGTTCGAAGTGGCCCGGTTGCACACATCCTCTGCCTTCACGGATGAACTTGCGCAGCAGTTCGAAGGCGACTTTAAAACCAAATACCATTTTGCTCCGCCGATACTGAGCTGGCGAAAGGATGAGCGCGGAAGGCCGCTCAAATTTGCGTTAGGTCCGTGGATGCGCCCGATTCTTCAGGGGTTATCACGTCTGCGCGGTTTGCGCGGGTCAGCGTTTAATCCCTTTGGGTATCACGCTGAGGCGCGTCTGCATCGGGATGTGTTGAGATGGTATCGGTCCCTGCTGGATCAGTTGCAGGCAACCTATTCCTCCGAGGATGACGCCATTTGGTATGATGCGTTGGCTTGCGCCGATGAGGTCCGGGGATATGGTCCGGTTCGCATCGAGGCCGCCCGCGCCGCGGAGTTGAAGGCGGACGAGTTGCTGAAAGGCCGATCCGGTCAAGCGACCTGATCCGGACATGAGGATCGACAGATCTTGAGCCACCGCTTGTCGAACGCATCGATGTCGGCAGGAAAGCCCTCGGAGTGGATGAGGAAACTCCATTCACTGCGGAGACACCATGCGTTGCTGATGGTGATAATATGCGTGAAGGGTTTAAGCTGCCATGGGTCAGAACATACGGGGCTTGATCTGTCATAGGAACGGCCCTTTTTCCAGTTCCTCGGAAAGCCAGGCCGACCCACGCTGCCGTCTAGCCCAGAACCGAGAAGCTGCTTTCGTTATTGATCGGTCGTTTGCGCGAGTAGAACCCGACATCGATCCTGCGCCCGATATAAGGCAGCTCGAACTGCAGCGGATTTGCATCGTGATCCGCCCCACCCTCGCAATAATCGATCAGGGCCGCCATCATCTTGCCCGCGATCGGGGCGTTCTTGTACTGGTTCCCGCTGGTGCCGCAGGCCATGTAGAACCCCGGAAGGCTGGATTTGTCATAGATCGGAATCCAGTCGGTTGACGCATCATAGAGATCAACCACACCGCGAGTTTTCGAAGGAATGCCAAGGCTCGGAACCCGCTGCGCATATCGCATCGCCTGCGTGGTCCACTGATCGGTGAAGTCGTGGTTGTAGTTCTGATCGTCCTCGCACCACTGATGCGGGTCGCATTCCGGGTCTTCAGATCCGATCAGGATGTGATTGCCATGTTCAGGCCGGCAATAAAGCGCGATATCGCTGTCCGAAACGATGGTACCCTGGCTTTCGAAATCAAAACCTTCGGGCGCTGGAACGTGCACCACTTCCTGCCGGAGCGGACGGGTTTCGATGGTCATGTCGTCCAGAACCCCAGCCATGCCGTTGATGATCGCCGAGCCGGGACCCGCGACATTCACGACGACTTTCGCGTGGATTTCCTCGCCCGAGGCCAGTTTGACGCCCGAGACACGCCCGGTGTCGGTGAGGATCTCCACCACCTTAACACCTGTGCGCACATCTGCGCCGTGTTGTTTGGCGGCGTCCATCAGGTTTTGCGCCGACAAGGCCGGGTCCGTGACATAACCCGCTTTGGGCCAGAACACAGCACCCTGCATCTGCTCTCCGTTGGGTTGTCCGAATTCGGGATCGTCCATGCGCTTTGCCGGGGCAAAACTATCAAGCGAATAGATCGGCAAGTGTTTCTTAATGTCCTCCGGTGACCATTCCTCGAACGGGCACTCCAATTCGGTGCTGTTGGTTTTGTGTTTGTCCAGATACCCGTTGGCGTCGGTTTTCATGACCAGACAACCAGTCTGCCGGAATTGCGCCAGAACGGCATCCTCCGGCAGCCCCAGATACTCTGCCCAATCCCGCCAATAATGATAGCCCTCCCACGCGAACGCAGTTCCATCAAATGTCGAGTAATGCATTCTGATGATGGCGCAGGACCCGGCGGTGGAGCCATGTCCGACCTGCGTATTGCGATCCAGCGACAGGGTCTTCCACCCGGCCTTCGACATCTCGAACGCGATGGCTGCGCCGATCACGCCAGAGCCGATGATGACTGCATCTGGCTGACTCATGCGGGGTCTCCTTTCCAGTGGCTCCGACTATATCTGCTGAATTCTTCGACTTCTTCGGCGCGCGGCTCGACCCCGGTAAAAACATAAAGGTAATGGGGGACCATCGAGATCCGCACCGAGATGGGTTCATTCAACTGCGCGAGGTCATAACCGATCTGCATATAATAGAGGACACGCGCGCGGGTCTCGGCCTCAACCTCGGTATAGCCATAGCGCGTGAACATCGCATGCAACGCTTCAAGCCGCCGTGCATCGGACTGGTCCAGTGCGCGGCGCACCTTGCCGGATTTGCGCGCCCAGTCGCGAATGGCAAAGTCCAGCGCAGTGTCGAACAGATCGGTATTCACCACGCAGCGATGCACATTGCAGACCGCACCGGTTATGGTCTCGGCCGGAGCCTCAGCTTGCGCCACCAGAGCCGCCGTGTTCATCGCCTGCCAGCGCGCCAGCAGGGCGTCCAGCAATTCCTGCCGGGATTTGAAATACCAATAGAAAGATGACCGCGACACGGCCATCCGCTCTGCCAGGTTCAGGACTTTGATCTGATCCACACCGTCCGAGATCAGCACGTCCATCGCCACGTTCAGCCAATCGTCACGCGTGACCTTGATGTTGCCGACCAGCGGTTCGGCCTTTGGGTCATCACGGTGAAGGATGGGTTTGGTGTTCATTCAACTCTCCGGCGGCGCGCCGCCCTCTTCCGTGCGTCGTGCGATGAAATCCTTCAATGCGCCGATGCGATCCATATCCGACGACGGCGCTTTGAAATTGGCCAGGATATCCTTCCACACACCCGTTGCGCGGTGGTTGGCATCGATCGAGCCGCGCTCGGTCCAAGTACCGAAATTGGCATAATCATGCAGGTGGGGCTCATAAAACGCGGTGTTATAGCGCTCCATCGTTTGGCTGGTGGCAAAGAAATGACCACTGGGCTCTACCTCGCTGAGGGCAGTGTCGAACCCGATCTCAGCCCCACCGGCCTGCGCGCCAGCACATAGCTCGGCCACCATGTTCAGCACCTCAGCGTCGCAGATCATCTTCTCGAAGGACACGGTCAGGCCACCTTCGAGCCATCCAGCCGAGTGAATGATCACCGTCGCCCCGGCCATTAGGCAGCCCCATAGCCCGAACTGGTTTTCATTGGCGGCCTGTACGTCGTTGATGTTGGCCGCAGACCCGGCTGCTGAGCGCCAGGGAAGTCCGAGATGCCGGGCCAACTGACCGGCAGCCAGCGAGGCCTGGAAATGCGACGGCGTTCCAAAAGCGGGTGCACCGGATTTCATATCAACGTTGCTGGTGAAGGTCCCATAGCACACGGGGGCACCGGGGTTCGTCAGTTGCGTCAGGGTCAAAGCCGCAAGCGCCTCGGCATGCGACAGGGTGATGGCCCCGGCAACGGTGATTGGTGCCATCGCCCCCATCAGCGTAAACGGCGTGATGATCGACATCTGCCCATGGCGGGCAAAGTCGATCAGCCCCTGCGCCATTGGGATATCCAACGTTCGGGGGCTATTGGTATTGATGATCGTATAGCAATGCGGATTGGCCCGGAAATCATCATCGCTGAGCCCGCGCGCCATGGACAGCATCTCAAAACAGTCCATCACCTGCGGCGTTCCACGCGAAAAGAAGAACGGGAACTTGTCCGTCAGCTCCATTTGCGCCTGTGTCGTAAAGTAGTGCCTCACGTTAGTCGGCACGTCCTGCGGCTCCACTTGGGGCGAGATCATCTGGAAGACATCGAAGTGATGCGTGAGCTTGAGAAACTCCAGATAATCCTGTCCGCTCGCCGGTCTGCGCCCACGTTCCAGATCAGTTGCGTTCGGCGCCCCCGCCCCGGGCTGAAACACCAAAGAGCCCAGCTCCAACGTGAAATCCCGCCGCCGCGCGCCGGCGCGACAGGCTATGGATTTGGGGACAGAAGCCACTGCAGCCTCGACCATGTCGCGACCGATAAAGACCATCTCGCTGTCTTCATCCACGCGCGCGCCGCTCTGCGCATAAATCCGGCGTGCCTCGGGCAGCAGGACTTTTACACCCAGCTCTTCCAGTGTGCGCAGGGCAGTTTCGTGCATGTCCGCGACCTGATCCGCCGGGAATACTTCCATCTGCGGAAACGGGTTGCGAAGCTGGCGATAGTTCACATCACGACTTGGCTGTGGGGCCGCCTCAGCCCCACGTCCACGGCGACGGCGTCTTCCGACCTCTGCCTCCATGATCAACCTCGCATCGCTTTGCCCTGCGGGTCGTAAGGCGACGGCGCAACCACGCGGGCCGAGCGTTCAACACCGACCACATGGACCGACAGCTCGGTCCCTGGCTCAGCCTTGTCGCGATCGACCAGAGCCATGGCCAGTGACTTGCCGGTGTAATGGCCGTAGCCGCCCGAGGTGACAAAGCCCACACGCTCTCCTCCGGCCCAAATCGGTTCATACCCGCTGGCATCGGCGTCATCTGCGTCGACCTCAAGTGTCACCTGAACCTGCGCCGGACCATTGCCATCACGTTCGGCCAGCGCCGCCTCTTTACCGACAAAGTCCTTATCCCAGTCGATCCAGCGATCCATACCGGTCATGCCGGGCGTGTAGAGTTGTGTGAACTCCGCCGACCAGATGCCAAAGCTTTTCTCCAACCTTGTCGATAACATTGCGTTGAAACCACATTCGCGGATGCCTTCGTCAGCTCCGGCCTCCAGCAGCATGCGGCGTAGTTTGATATGATCGCCATAGCGGCAGTTGATCTCATACCCTTTTTCGCCGGTCACCGACATGCGCGCAACGCGGCCGCGAACCAGACCGATATCGAAATCACCGCAGCCCATAAATTTCAGGCCCGAGATATCCTGCTCAGCCAGCTTCTCAACCACTGCCTGCGATTTCGGCCCCACCACGGCGAAGCCGCAGTATTCCTCGCCCAGATCGCGCACGGTAACGCCATCCATCATATGATCGTCGAACCAGCGCATATGCCAAGCGCGCAGGTAATAGCTGCCCATGATCCACCATGTGCCATCGCCCCAGTTGAGCACGGTGAGGTCACCCTTGAGACGCCCATTCTCACCCAGCATCGGCGCCAGCTTGGCCCGACCCGGCGCGGGGAGTTTTGAAGCCATGACGTTGTCCAGCCATGCCTCGGCATTTGGCCCGGTAACTTCGAACCGGGAAAAGCCCGAGATATCCAACAAGCCAACCCCTTCGCGGATCACCTTACATTCTTCAGCCACGATCTCATGTGCGTTCGACCGCTTGAGCGTTGGCGTCTCCTCGAACCCTTTCGGCGCGAAATAGAGCGGCACTTCGAGGTCCCAGCTCACACCCCATTTGCACCCCGCCTCGGTCATCGCATCATGGGCCGGGGCCATTTTCAGCGGACGGCCTGCGGGCAATTGCTCGTTCGGATAGGTCATCACGAAACGGCGGGAATAGAACTGACCGGTCGTCTCGCGGATGTAGCGTTTGTTCTGCGCGAAATCGCCATAACGTGCCACATCCATCGGCCACGCATCAGCCTCGGGCTCTCCATGGATCATCCATTCGGCCAACGTCTTGCCGACGCCACCGCCTTGCAGGAACCCGGCCATTACTGCACAGGCTGACCAATAGCCGCGCTTGCCGGGCACCGGACCGACCAGAGGGTTTCCATCAGGCGAGAAGGTAAACGCGCCGTTCACCCATGTCTTGATGCCCACATTCTGGATCGAAGGATAACGCTCAAAGCCCAGCGTCAGTTCATTTTCGATCCGGTCGAGTTGTTCCTGAAACAGCTCTTCGCCATAGTTCCAAGGCGCACCGTCCATAGCCCAATGTTCATGGTCAACCTCGTAGATGCCAACCAGAACGCCCTTCTGGTCCTGCCGCATATAAGTAAAGCCTTCGAGATCGACCGTCATTGGCATCTCGAAATCGGCTTCGGCCACTTCTGGGACAGAGTCAGTGATCAGGTAGTGGTGTTTGAGCGGCGAAACAGGCAGTTCCACGCCAGCCATACGCCCCACCTGTTTGGCCCAGAGACCAGCAGCGTTGACCACATGCTCACAGGTGATCGTGCCTTTGTCGGTTACCACCTGCCAGCCATCGTCGGTCTGGATCAGCTCTTCGACTTTGGTCTCTTCGTAATACGCAGCACCGCGCTTCTTGGCTGCAGTGGCATAAGCCTGCACTGTGCCGGTGGTGTCGATGTAACCTTCGCGATCCGCCCACATCGCGCCCAATACGCCATCAGTAGACATGATCGGGCAACGGCGCTGTGCTTCTTCCGGGGTCAGTAGCTCGCAATCATCAATGCCGATGGATTGGAAGATGCGGTAATTGGCCTGCAGCCACTCCCACCGCTCAGGCGTGCCTGCCAGCGTCAGGCCGCCGGTCATGTGCAGACCGATATTCTGACCCGACTCCTTTTCGATCTCGCTGAGCAAGTCGATGGTATAGGCCTGCAGCGATGCCATGTTGGGATCGGCGTTCAGGGCATGGATGCCACCCGCCGCATGCCAGGACGAACCGGACGCCAAGCGCCGCCGCTCCAGCATAACCACATCGGACCAACCGAACTTGGCCAGATGATACAGAACCGAGGCGCCAACCACGCCGCCACCGATGACTACGACACGATACTGAGATTTCATCCTGCACTCCCCTGCATGACTCGCAGAGGACGCTAATAGCACTGTTCACTTCTGTCTAGACATTTCTGTACAGTCCTGTGCCTGATGAGACTTGATGCAAAAATAACCTAAAGCTGAGCGCTGGGGCGGCTTTTGATTACGTCAAACCAAGCTTGCGTTGCGGTGTTCCCGGCGGGGACACGCATTTTGATGACGCGAGCGAAATCGACGAAGACAAAGGCCGAGATATCGGCCAGCGAAAACGCGTCACCGGCGAGGAACGCACTCTCGCGCAGACGACTTTCGAGCAGATCGAAAAACTTGTGCACCCGGTCGCTCCCGCGCTGCGCCAGCTCGGGGATCTGCGCATAATTCACCGGGCCGGGAATCGCCCTGTCCCTAAAGGCCGGGTGCGCATTTCGCAGCGTTTCGGCAATCGGTAAGCCGCCTTGCTGCTCAACAAGCGCGTTCCACATCAGCACCATGCCTTTTTCGTCCGGCGTTTGACCCATGAGGGCAGGTTCAGGAAAGCGTGCTTCGAGATAGGCCGCGATACCCAAATTCTCAGTCAGGACCGACCCCTCATCCGTCACCAGAACGGGCAAGGTGGCACGCGGATTCACAGCGCGAAACGCATCGCTCAGCTGCTCTCCCTCAGCGATTGAAATGTCACGCGTTTCAATCTGAATGCGCTTCTCGGCGATAAACATCCGGGCGCGGCGTGGATTGGGGGCGGTCGAGCAATCGTAGAATAACATGACGCAACTTCCTTCGAGGCATGACATCTCGAAGGTTAGCGGCCCTTCCGGTTAAATACGCAAGTTACCCTACGGCATTTCAGCGTTGATAGATGAAGCAGCGCCCTTCAACCGCGCCTTCTGGCAAGGGCAGTTCCTTCAAAGCCTCGAAATACATCCGGTCGCTCGACACCATCAGCCCGCCCGGAGCCAGCAACGGCTCGATCAGAGGCGAGACGAAGCGGGCAAAAGCGTCATTCTTTTCCCGATTATGTCCACCAAGATCGGCATGAATTAGGCTGGCAGATGCACCGAACCGTTCGACCGAGGCAGGCAGCGTCTCGCGTACATCGCCCAGAATCACCAGATCGTCGGGCGGGGTTGAATCCGGATGTGAGGCGATCGCACGTTCGAATACATAGATCGAACGATCCGGAATATACTGCACCATATGGTGATAGGTGCGCCCATTGC
This sequence comes from Ruegeria sp. C2, assembly GCF_056537765.1. NCBI lineage: Bacteria > Pseudomonadati > Pseudomonadota > Alphaproteobacteria > Rhodobacterales > Roseobacteraceae > Ruegeria > Ruegeria sp. C2. The sequence continues at coordinate 1,724,294 of NZ_JBQFRZ010000001.1, forward strand.
CCAAACCCAACTCAAACACGGGACCGGGCTGGCCTGCTGTCTGCGCAATCGCAAAATCCAGGCAGGCACGCTGTGACACCATGCGATCGATGAACAGATCCAGTCGGCTTTGTTGCTGGGACACGGGCAAACCTCATTGTTTTGGACAAGCCTAATAGGCATCGGTTGCGCCTTAGATGACAAAATCTCAAGACTTTGTGTAGGTGCCCCGGCATGCATTTCATATTTCCGCGACGTTTCTGCGCAAGAAGGTGTTTGACTAGGCCGCCCCAACCGCGCGAAACTGCGTCAAAAAAGTCAGGGAGATTACTAAGCCGATGTTATCAAGCGGCCAGCCGGGTGGAATTCCCGCATGAATGCATTGTTGTCCGTCCGGGATCTGAGCATAGGTTTTGGCGCGGGCGAAGCCGTTGTTCGGGATGTCAACTTTGACGTTGAACCGGGTCAAACGCTGGCCCTGGTCGGAGAATCAGGATCGGGCAAAACAATTTCGTGTAGGGCCGCGCTGAGAATTCTGCCACGTACGGCACAGATTCGCAGCGGATCAATCAGGCTGAACGATTCCAAGGGCACGGCAGAACTCACCAAAATCAGCGAGAAACAGATGCGCGGCATTCGCGGCAATCGGGTTTCGATGATCTTTCAGGAACCGATGCGCTCGCTGTCGCCGCTCCATAAAATCGGCAATCAGGTCAGTGAGGTTCTTTGGCTGCATCGCGGCGCATCCGAGGCTCAGGCCCGTAAAGAAGTTCTGACCCAGTTCGAACGCGTGGGCTTCCCAGACCCTGCGCGCGCCTATGACAGTTACCCGTTCGAGCTGTCTGGTGGTATGCGTCAACGTGCGATGATCGCCATGGCCATGGTCTCAAAACCCGAACTGTTGATCGCGGATGAGCCGACAACCGCGTTGGATGTGACGACGCAGGCGCAGGTTCTTGGACTGATCAAGGAACTTCAGCGCGAGACCGGTATGGCACTGATCCTCGTGACCCACGATCTTGGCGTTGTCGCCAATATGGCCGAGCAGGTCGTGGTGATGCACAAGGGCCGCGTGATGGAGGCCGGACCTGCTGCACCGATTCTGAACGAACCGGCGCATCCCTATACAAAACAGCTGTTTGATGCAGCACCCGAGATTCCGGATCAAGATGCCGTGGGGCTACCGATGCCCGATGAGGATCTGATCCTGCAGATGAAGGGCGTATCAAAAACCTATACGATGCGGTCCAGCAAGGGTTGGAAGGCCGACAAGCTGATCCATGCCTGCCGCGGGGTCGACATGAAGCTGGCCCGCGGCAAGACGCTGGCGATTGTAGGCGAAAGCGGCTCAGGCAAGACCACCGCCGCCCGGATCGCGTTGGGCGCGGAATTGCCCGATCCCGGAGGCGAGGTGTTGTTCCGCACCTCTGCGGATGCCGAACCGATCACCGTCCACAAGATGTCGCGCGCCGAGCGCACCGCCTTTCAGCGCAAGGCACAGATGGTGTTTCAGGATCCTTACAGCTCACTCAGCCCCCGAATGCGCATTCAGGACGCCATGACCGAGCCGCTTGAGATCCACAAATTGGGCTCTGTAGCCGAGCAGCGAGACAAGGCAGCCGAAATGCTGCAACGGGTCGGGCTGAGTGCCGACATGCTCAAACGCTATCCCCATGCTTTCTCGGGCGGTCAGCGCCAGCGCCTGTCAATTGCGCGCGCGATGATGCTGGACCCCGCGCTGATTGTCTGTGACGAGCCGACCTCGGCCTTGGATGTGTCCGTGCAAGAACAGATCCTGACCCTGCTGGAAGATCTACAGGACAGTCTGAATCTGTCCTACCTGTTCATCTCACACGATCTGGCTGTTGTGGCCCGGATCGCTGATGAGGTCGCCGTGATGCGTCAGGGCCTTGTTGTTGAACAGGCCCCGCCCGAAACCCTGTTCTATAATCCCCACCACCCCTACACCAAGGCACTCATCGCTGCCCAGCCTGAGCCCGACATCAATCGCCCGATCGACCTTAAACTGGTCGCTTTAGGTGCGGGTTCGCCGGACAGTTGGGATGATGCCTTCCGATTTTCCGACTCCGTGGTACCTTCACTGGTAGAAATGGAGCCCGGCCATAAGGTACGTTGCCATGTTTAAGACCACTCACCGATTGTTTCTGGCCACCACGCTGGTCCTTGCGGGCACTCTATCCGCGATGGCAGAAGTTCCCTCAAACCTGCAAGAGAGCGCCTTCTGGCAGTCCGAAGTTGACAGCGGAAACCTGCCCCCTGCCGCCGAACGTGTTCCACAAGACCCGCTTATTGTTGACCTTTCCGCCAAAGGGCGCGAGTTCGGGACCCAGGGCGGCACATTGCGCACAATGGTCACCCGGTCCAAAGACATCCGGCAGATGGTGGTCTACGGATATGCGCGGCTTGTTGGTTTCGATCATGAATACAACATCGTGCCCGACCTGTTGGCCGCGTTCGAAAATGAAGACAATCGTAAATTCACGCTGAAGCTGCGCCCCGGTCACAAATGGTCAGACGGCACACCCTTCACTTCGGAAGATTTCCGCTATTGGTGGGAGGATGTTGCCAATAACGAACTGCTCAGCCCCTCCGGCCCGCCGGATTTCCTGCTTGTCGAAGGCAAGCCACCAGCGGTGAGCTTCCCGGATGAGACAACGGTGATCTTCGAATGGGAGGACCCGAACCCGAACTTCCTGCAATCGCTGGCGCAGGCCCGCCCACCCTTCATTTACCGGCCATCCGAGTTTCTCAAGCAATATCACGAGAAATTCGCCGACCCCGAAGAGTTGGCCTTTCAGGTTGAAGACGCCCGTGTCAAAAGCTGGGCCGCGCTGCACAACAAGCTCGACAATCTCTACAAGTTCGACAACCACGAATTACCGACGCTGCAGCCTTGGCTGAACGCAAGCTCGGGTACGAAAATCCGCCACAGCTTCATACGCAATCCCTATTACCACCGCATCGACACGAACGGAGTGCAGCTGCCCTACATGGACGTAGTCGAGATGGAGATCGTGGCCCCTGGTCTGGTTGCCGCGAAGACCAATGCAGGCGAAAGCGACCTGCAGGGGCGTGGGCTGGCGTTCCGAGACGCTTCGATCCTGAAAAAAGGCGAGGCGCAGGGCGGGTACAAGACGCTGCTGTGGAAAACCGGAGTTGCGTCACAGATCGCCATCTACCCCAATCTGAATTTCGAAGACGAGGCCTGGCGTGACGTGCTGCGCGATGTGCGTGTGCGTCGCGCCCTATCGCTGGCGATTGATCGCAAGACGATCAATCAGGCGCTTTATTTCAAGCTGGCGCAGCCCGGTGCGATGTCGGTTCTGCCAGCCTCGCCCTACTATAGCGAAGAAAACGCGCAGGCTTGGGCGCAATACGACATTGATATGGCAAACGCCCTGCTGGATGATGCCGGTCTCAGCCAGCGCGACAAGAATGACATCCGCCTGCTGCCAGATGGTCGCCCGATGGAACTGGTGATCGAAACCGCCGGAGAACGGCAAGAGGTCGAGAACGCATTGCAGATCGTCACCGATACCTGGCGTGAGATTGGTGTGAAGCTGGTGATGCGGCCACTGGACCGGGACATCCTGCGAAACCGGGTTTTTTCCGGCAACACAATGGCATCGGTCTGGTTCGGCTGGGATGATGGGATCCCGCAGGGCCATACCTCTCCGGCCTATCTGGCGCCCACGGATCAGGTGTTTCTGGCCTGGCCGAAATGGGGTCAATACTATCAGACCGGCGGCGATGCGGGCGAAGCGCCTGACATGCCCGAGGCCGAGCGTCTGATGGAGTTGGCGCATGACTGGGAAATCGCCACCACCGATGCAGAGCGCGAAGCTGCCTGGCGCGAAATGCTGGATATCCATGCTCAGCAACTTTATGCGATCGGCATTCTGAATGGCGCCCCGCAGCCCGTCGTGGTGTCGAACCGTCTGCGCAATGTACCCGAACAAGCCATGTGGGCGTGGGAGCCCGGCGCACATTTCGGCATTCACCGCCCCGACGAGTTCTTCTTCGCCGACTGATCAGGAGCAGCTAAATGGTCATGCTGCGCTATGCGGTGTATCGCTTTTTCACGATGCTGCTGACGTTGTTGGTGGTATCGGTCCTGATCTTCGTGATCATCAACCTGCCCCCCGGCGATTACCTCAGCAACCAGATCGCCGAGCTACAGGCCTCGGGGCAATCGGCTGGCGTCGCCAAGGCGGAATTCCTTCGAAAGGAATATTCGCTGGACCGGTCTCTGCCAGAACAATATCTGATCTGGATGGGCTTCTGGCCTGGCCCCCATGGGTTTGAGGGGCTGTTGCAAGGCAACTATGGCTGGTCCTTCGAATTCGACCGTCCGGTGTCCGAGATTGTCGGCGATACGCTGTGGTTGACCGTTGTGGTCAACCTGGCCGCTATCCTTTTCGTTTACGCAGTCGCCCTGCCCCTCGGCGTGATCGCCGCCGCGCGGTCGCGGACATGGATCGACTATACCTCGGCCTTTGTGGGTTATCTGGGCCTCGCCACGCCAAACTTTCTGCTGGCATTGATCCTGTTCTACTATGGCCATCAGTATTTCAACCTACCCATCGGTGGCCTGATGGACCCAAAGTTCGAAGGCGAACCGATGAGCTGGGACAAGCTCAAATCCATCCTTCTTCACCTGATCGTACCGACCTTTGTGATCGGAACCTCGGGCGCGTCAGCGATGATGCAGCGCCTGCGGGCCAATATGCTGGACGAGCTTGGCAAACCCTATGTGGAAACTGCTATCGCCAAGGGCATGGCGCCATCGCGGATGCTGACGAAATACCCCCTGCGCGTGGCCTTCAACCCTTTTGTGGCCGACATCGGCAACCTGCTGCCGTCCATGGTATCAGGCTCGGTTCTGGTCTCGGTTGTTCTGGGCCTGCAAACCATCGGCCCGACCCTGCTGACGGCGCTGAAAACACAGGATCAGTTTCTGTCGGCTTTCATCCTGATGTTTGTGGCCTTGCTGACCCTGATCGGCACCATGATCTCGGACATCCTGCTGGTCATGCTCGACCCGCGCATCAGATATGAGGGGCGTGAAGCATGACCCAACGTCCCGACGGTCGCTATGTCGACGAAGCCCCTTTCGACCCACAGGCCTCGATCCAACAGCTGGAACGTGCCGATCTGGACGCACCCAACTGGGTGCTGGTCTGGCGCAAATTCAAGACCCATAAGCTGGGCCTGATATCTGGCATCTTCCTGCTGCTCTGTTACCTGATGCTGCCCTTTGCAGGTTTCATCGCACCATACGGTCCCAATGATCGGAACGGCGAGCACCTGTACGCCCCGCCTCAATCCATCAACTGGTTCCATGAGGGTGAATTCGTTGGCCCTTACGTCTATCCCATCGTGGCAGAGGCTGACCTTGAGACCTTCCAGTGGAAATTCGTCCCCGATACCGAGGACCCGCGCCCGATCCGGTTCTTCTGTGAAGGGTCCGAGTACAAGCTGGCGGGCCTGATCAAATCCGACACGCACCTGTTCTGCGCGCCCGAGGGCGCCACGCTGTTCCTTTGGGGTTCGGACCGATTGGGTCGAGACGTTTTCAGCCGCATCCTCTATGGCGCGCAATTGTCGCTGACCGTGGGTCTGATCGGCATCTCGGTGTCGTTCTTCCTGGGTATCCTGTTCGGTTCGATGGCCGGATATTTCGGAGGGCGCATCGACTGGGTCATCAATCGTGTAATTGAAATCCTGCGCTCGCTGCCGGAACTGCCCCTTTGGCTGGCCTTGTCCGCCGCTGTTCCATCGAATTGGAGCCCGGTTGCGGTGTTCTTCATCATCTCGATCATCCTCGGCATACTCGATTGGCCCGGCCTTGCCCGATCTGTCCGCGCCAAGTTCCTGTCGCTGCGGGAAGAGGAATATGTGCGCGCCGCCGAGATGATGGGCGCGAGCTCGGGTCGGGTGATCCGCAAGCACCTGCTTCCGAACTTCATGTCACACTTGATCGCGTCAGCCACATTGTCGATCCCCGCAATGATCCTTGGCGAAACCGCACTCAGTTTCCTTGGCCTGGGCCTGAGGGCCCCAGCGGTTAGTTGGGGCGTGATGCTGAACGACGCGCAAAACCTCGCTTCGATCGAGATCTATCCGTGGACCGCAATACCGATGCTTCCAATCATCGTCGTTGTCCTGGCCTTCAACTTCCTCGGTGACGGATTGCGCGACAGTCTGGATCCCTATCAGCAATGACCCTGCTCTCTGCCCTGCCTGCAACCGACAGTTACAAGGTCATCGGGGTCGGAGCCCGCCCCAGCGCCTTTGCGGTATCCGAACTGGCGACGGCAAGCTTTGCCGCAGTGGGTCAGGAACTGGCCCGTCTGATGACAGCCCTCAACCTGTCAGCCACGCCGCCAGAGATAGCCGTGGATCACCGGCTCGCCTCTTTGTGGTATGGCTTTTCGTTCAAGCCCGACGGGTGGGAAATGCCCAGCTTGTGGGATACCATTGCCGGGGATTACAAGGCCGCAGATGGCTGGATCAGGTTGCACACCAACCTTCCCCACCACCGCGCCGCCGCGCTCAAGGTACTGCAGGTGGAAGCAGACCGGGACACCGTGACACGCGCGATCAAAGGCTGGTCCATCGTCGATCTGGAAGCTGCCATCATCGCTGAGGGAGGTGTCGCCGCCGCCATGCGGAGGCGCTCCGAATGGCAGGACCACCCACAAGGGCGCGCCGTCGCCCGCGAGCCGCTGATCGGCTGGCACGGACCGCACAATGTCACTCTGCGTGATCGTCCCGAAGCGTCGGGCGATCGTCCGTTGGCTGGGCTACGTGTACTCGACCTGACCCGCATTCTGGCCGGTCCGGTCTCGACACGCACACTAGCAGCATTCGGGGCGGACGTGCTGCGCATCGACCCTCCAGGCTGGGATGAACCCGGAGTGATCCCCGATATCTCACTAGGGAAACGCTGCGCCGATCTAGATCTGAAATCGCCGGACGGGCTGAATCGGCTGAAAGACCTATTGGCGCAAGCCGATGTGCTGGTTCATGGCTATCGCCCCGGCGCACTGGACGCGCTCGGGCTGGGTAAAGCCACCCGTGACCAACTTGCCCCAAACCGGATCGAGGTCACTCTGGATGCCTATGGTTGGCAAGGCCCATGGGCCACCCGGCGTGGGTTCGACAGCCTTGTGCAAATGAGCTCAGGGATCGCCCATGCCGGTATGGCCTGGGCCTCTGCAGACAAGCCCACACCGTTGCCCGTGCAAGCTCTCGATCACGCCACGGGCTATCTGATGGCCGCGGCAGTCCTCTCAGCCATGGCCGAGGCCGCTGCGGGTCACACCGTAATGGATGCCCGCCTATCGCTCGCTCGCACCGCAGAACTACTGGCGACCCTCGCTAAAAACAGCGGCGGTGAAGACATTACCACCGCAGCTTCTTCAGATTACGCCGCACAGACCGAAGCTTCCGGCTGGGGGCCTGGCCACCGCCTGAAGCCAGCCCTCACAGTCGGACCCGCAGCAATGACCTGGCGCCTGCCCGCCGCCAAGCTCGGTACATCAGACGCGGCCTGGCCGACCCCCTCAGCCTAGCGCAATCGCCGCGCGGAACGCGCGGCTTGGCCCAACGCTTTGGGCAGCGTCGCGTCAGCGACGCAGATCAAAGGGGCGGGAGAGGCCCTTACCGATCGTCGCCACCAGCCGGTCCGATATCGTCCAGATAATCCTCATCAATTGCCGCTTGCACCGCACCGGTCACCGCCTCGCGCTGCTTTGGTGTCAGGTCCTCAGCCTCCTTGTCATCCGCCAGACGCACCGTAACCTCACGATGCGCGAAACGGATGCCTTCACGGGCAAACAGCTCGCGTATATCTTGATAAACCTTCTTGCGCACCAGCCACTGATCGCCCGGCTTGGTCATGAACTTCACCCGGATGATCATCGCCGAATCCTGCATCTCGATCACGCCTTGAGACTTCAGCGGTTGGATGAAGTTATCGCCGATCACAGGATCGCTCAGCAATTCCTGCCCCAGCTTCTTGATCAGTTTGCGCACCTTCTCAACGTCGGTGTCATAGGTCACCCGCAAGGGCAGTTTCATGATCACCCAATCACGCGAATAGTTGGTCAGAACCTTGATCTCACCAAACGGAATAGTGTTCAGCGCCCCAAGGTGATGCCGCAACTGGAACGACCGGACCGAGATCTTCTCGACCGTTCCCTTCACGTCGCCGATATCTATATATTCGCCCTTCCGGAACGCATCATCCATCAGGAAGAACGCCCCCGAAAAGATGTCTCGAACCAAAGTCTGCGATCCAAAGCCAACGGCCAAGCCGACGACACCGGCACCCGCAAACAGAGGGCTGACATTGATGCCGAGTTCCATCAGCACGATCAGCGCGATCGTCACCACGACCACCGCCAATATCGCCCCGCGAAACAGGGGCAGCAACGTCGCCAGACGGCTCTGCCCGCCTTCGCCGCCTTCGTCACCCAGCTCCGCCTCTGCGCCTCCGTCGTCGACCTCTTCGGCGATCTTGCTGTCAATCCAAACCCGGAAAAAGTGGAACAGGATATAACCGATGAACAGGATCACCATCACATCCAGCGCCCGACCAACCGGCAGATCCTCGCTCCAGTTCGCTTGCGGGTTCCAGATCACTACCAAGGCATAGAGGCCTACGACAAAGGCCAGAATACCGGCCACACGGCGGGCAAGATCCTCGTAAGTCAGGATAGCGTATTTACGCTTTTCGGCCTCAAGTGTGGCGGTTTCTGCTTCGGCCTTGGCCTCCGCGTCTTCCGCTTCCGCATTCAACTCTTCAATCTTGCGATTGCGATCAAAATAGCGCTCAAGCAGATAGTTCATCGCCCCGTAAGCCACGACAACCGACATGAAGATCGCATAGCTGCTGGCCACAATCGGGATCGAGTCCTCGACCTCAAGCACAAGATCGACCGCCAGTTTGAGCCAGCTAAAGACCAAATAAAGGATCAACACCGGTGCCCAGGCGAACGAGATGAAACGCAAAATCCACGACACCTGATCGGGGGCTCGCCCGCCCCGGATCGCATTTGAAATGGCACGCGCGTTGAACAGGATCATCAACACGTTGCCCAACGCCCCGGCCAGGGTCAGCGAGCCGTACACCATGGCATAGACATTGTAGTTCAGACCGAAATCAGCGACCCAGGTCGAGAACAAAACCACCGAAATATCATAGGTCGCCAGCGCCGATGCCCAGACATACAACCGTTTCGCATCCCGATCCGAAAAGGGCGGCAATCGATATTGGCTGAGGTAGGGCGACAGAACCATGCGCCACAGGTCCGACACCGTGCGCGACAGGAAGAACGCCGTGAAGATCGCAGTTACGGTGAACTGGATCGAGATATCCTCAGCCTCGCCAAAGAAAAGATATCCGACGATCAGCGCCATGAGCATGGCAAAGACCGTACCGCCAATCCCCATCAAGAAGCGGAACACCAGGAACGGCATCTTCTCGCGATAGCCGTGAGGCTGTTCCTTGATCCGCGCCACGACAAAGCGCTTGGCGATACGTTTGCCGTAGATTTCCGTCGACAACCAGCGCCCCAGCAACAGGAATAAAATGTTCCAGAACAGCACCTCGACATAGGTTTGGATGCGACCATCCGGGCTGGTCTGTCTTAGGACATATTTTACTTCAAAAACTGAGTAGGGCAGCGCCTCAAGTCGCGAACGAACGGATTCGCGGAAGTCAGAAAAGCGCTCCTGCGCTTTCATAAGCTGTGATCCCTCACCCATGGAGTCAGCAGCTGACGACTCATTCGCCGCGCTGCCTGAGGCGGGTGTTGAAACCACCTGACCGGCACTATCGATCACGATAACGCTGGCCCCCGCCTCGGATGCAGCCCGGATAGCCGCCGCCACATCCCCATTCTCTGAGGTCGCGGTACCGGACTCTTCCGTCCCTCCGATGGGATAGCCTGGAATAAGCGACTGCGCCGCCGCCGCTGAAACAAATGCCAGCGACAGCGCCCAAAACACCAGCACCAATCCGGCAAGAACTTTCTTTTTCATGATACGCTTCATCCAATTCGCGGTTGCAAGGCAGCCTATAGAACCTGTCGAGCTGGTTCAAATCCTCACCACACGCCATCACAACATCGTCCTGCATCCGTGTTCTCGTGACACCGCTGGCTATAAGGTGTTTTCAAGCCAACGAAAATTGAATATGACAACTCAGAGAAATACGATGTTGGAGACCTGCCTCGAAAACCCCTGTTCAAAGTGGCCCACAGATGGCTTGGCCAGCAAAAGCTGTTGCCAATTCGCAATGTTTGCCACATTTGCACGGCGCGCTCTGCCGCTTTGGCAAGCAGGCACGGAACATATAAGATAACAGATGCAAACGCGCGGAATTGCACTGGAACCCGAAACAGGCAAAGCATGAGCCTAGGAACAGCACACGAAAAACACGGCCGCGCCCCGCGCATCCTGCTTTACAGTCACGATACGTTCGGTCTGGGTCATCTGAGACGGTCCCGGGCATTGGCCGCTGCGATCACGCAGGCGGATCCGCGCGCCTCAGCTCTGATTCTGACGGGCTCTCCGGTGGCCGGGCGTTTCACTTTCCCACGTCGCGTAGACCATGTGCGCTTGCCAGGTGTTACCAAGCGTGCCGATGGCTCTTACGCGTCGCAGACTATCGGCATGGGTATCGAGGAAGTCACCGAATTGCGGTCCAGCCTGATCCAGACTGCGGTTGAACAATTCGATCCTGACGTGTTGATCGTCGACAAGGAGCCCACCGGATTCCGCGGAGAGCTGCTACCGACGCTCGAATATCTGGAACATTCCCGCTCGACAAAATTGGTACTCGGCCTGCGTGACGTGCTGGATGAACCCGAAGTTCTGGCCGCTGAATGGCAACGCAAGGACGCAATCGCAGCGACCGAACGGTTCTACGACGAAATCTGGGTTTATGGCCTACGCTCGGTCTACGATCCCACGCAAGGGCTGCCGCTCAACCCCGCGACGCAGCAGCGGATACATTGGACAGGCTACTTACGGCGTGATCTGGGTCCAGTCGGTGAGCCGCCCGAGCAGCCTTATATCCTGATCACCCCCGGCGGTGGTGGCGACGGCAAGGCGATGGTCAACCTCGTTCTTTCGGCCTACGAAAAGGACCCCGATCTGTCACCTCGTGCGGTTCTGGTTTATGGTCCGTTCCTGTCGGGCGAGCTGCGCGAGGATTTTGAAACCCGTGTCGCCGCACTGAACGGCCGGGTTACGGCGGTTGGCTTCGAATCCCAGATCGAGACGCTTTTTGCCGGTGCCGCCGGTGTTGTCTGCATGGGCGGATACAACACCTTCTGCGAGGTTCTGTCATTCGACAAGCCCGCCGTAATCGTGCCGCGTACGACCCCACGGCTTGAACAATGGATCCGCGCCTCACGCGCGGAAGATCTGGGCCTTGTGCAAATGCTGGACGAAACGCGCGACGGGCTGACGGCGGATGCAATGATCCAAGCGATCCGTGATCTGTCAGACCAGCCCCTCCCCTCACAAGCCATTCGTGCGGGGTTGCTGGATGGCCTGAAATACGTCACCCATCGTATCGATGCCCTGCTGGGTGCGGAACAAGAGCGCGCCACCGGATGACGGCCAAATCCCCCAAGCTAGCGGTGCTGGTCAAAGGCTGGCCGCGCCTGTCCGAGACGTTCATTGCACAGGAACTGGTGGCCCTGCAGGACGCCGGGCACCAGTTCGATATCTGGTCCCTGCGCCACCCCACCGACACCAAACGCCACCCGCTGCACGACAGATTTCAGGGGCAGGTTCATTACCTGCCGGAATATCTGTATGATGAACCGCAACGTCTGCAGGCTGCGCGCCAGATCGCAATGCGCTTGCCCGGCTATCAACAAGCCTATGACATCTGGCGGCAGGATCTGCGCCGCGACCCCTCCCATAACCGTATCCGCCGCTTTGGCCAGGCCTGCGTATTGGCTGCCGAGCTTCCCGAGCAGACACAGGCGCTCTATGCGCATTTCATGCACACGCCCTCATCGGTCGCGCGCTATGCCGCAATCATACGCGGCCTGCCCTGGAGCTTTTCGGCCCACGCCAAAGACATCTGGACCTCACCCGATTGGGAAAAGCGTGAGAAGCTGCAAGCGGCAACATATGGGGCGGCCTTTGGCGCAACCTGCACAGCCATCGGTGCCGCGCATTTGCGCTCACTTGCCGACGATCCGGAACGGGTGGACCTGATCTATCACGGGCTGGATCTGTCACGGTTTCCAGCCCCTCCTCAATGCGCACCACGTCAGGCGGGTTCGCCGTTCCGCATGCTCTCGGTCGGGCGTCTGGTCGAAAAGAAAGGTTTTGATCGGCTTCTTGAGGCGCTTGCGCTTTTGCCGAAGACGCTGGATTGGCACTGGGTCCATATCGGCGGCGGTACACTCGGCGATGCGCTGAAAGCCCAAGCCGATGCGGCGGGGTTGACCTCGCGGATCACGTGGAAGGGAGCCTGCGATCAGCCCGAGGTGATTGCCGAAATGCAGCACTCAGATCTGTTTGTCCTGCCCAGCCGTATCGCGGAAGACGGCGACCGGGACGGGTTACCGAACGTGCTGATGGAGGCGGCGTCTCAACGTCTGCCGATCCTCTCCACTCCGATTTCGGCCATACCCGAGTTCATCGAAGATGGCGTCCACGGTGTCTTGTCCAGTGACGAACCGACGGCGCTGGCCAGCGCGATCATCAAGCTAGCCGGACACCCCGAGACAGCAATCCTGATGGCAGATGCCGCCTATGATCGGTTGATCACGGACTTCCAGATGGATCCGGGCATTCGCCGCCTTTCCCAGCGGCTGAAAACCTTGTGTACGGATAACATCTGATGGCACGGGTTGCTTTCTATGCGCCGATGAAATCCCCCGACAGCCCTAAACCCTCGGGCGATCGCGAAATGGCGCGGAACCTCATGACAGCGATCGCGGCGCAGGGGGACAGCGTCGAGCTCGCCTCGCAACTCCGCATCTACGACAAAACGGGTGATTCACAGGTGCAAGAGACGTTTCTGGCCCAAGCACAGGCGGAAACCGAGCGACTGGTTCAGGGCCTGCCTGCTGATACAAACCTTTGGGTGACTTATCACAATTACTACAAGGCCCCTGACCTGTTGGGGCCGGAAATCTGCCGTGCGCGTGGCATCCCGTACGTACAGCTTGAAAGCACCCGCGCCACAAGTCGGCTGAACGGCCCTTGGGATCGCTTCGCCCACTACGCCCATGCGGCCTGTGATGCAGCGCAGGTTATCTTCTACCATACGGCAAACGACCTGATCACATTGCAGCGAGAGCGTTACGGCAATCAGCAGCTTACCGAGCTACCCCCGTTCCTGCCGATCACAGACCTGCCGAAAGCTTCATCTCAAGATGGCCCCATGCTGACCGTAGGAATGATGCGAGACGGCGACAAGCTGAGCTCATACACCATTCTGGCTGAAACTCTGGCGCATCTGACCGGTGACTGGGTTCTGGACATCGCGGGTGACGGTCCCGCCCGCCCACAGGTTGAAGCGTTGATGGCACCCTTTGAAGATCGTGTCCGGTTTCTCGGGCAGTTGAACCGGGCGACATTGCAACAGGTCTACGAGCGCGCATCACTGTTGATCTGGCCTGGTTTCAATGAAGCTTACGGAATGGTCTACCTTGAGGCGCAGGCCAGCGGCATACCCGTGGCGGCGCAAGATCGCCCCGGCGTGCGCGATGTTCTTCTGCCTTCCGATTATCCATCTGTTGAGGCCGGAACGGCCGGGCTGGCCACACGTATACAGACCTTTTGCGCTGATCCTGATTTGCGCCGCAGAGAAGGCGAACGCGCGCGCGCGCGCATCGCCAAACGCCATCTGATGCCCGCTGCGACAAATACCTTCTGGTCCGCCGTTCGCCCGTTGCTGGAAGATCAACCATGAGCCGTTTAGCGCTGCTACGCCACGGACATACGGACTGGAACCGCGCGGGCCGCATTCAAGGACGCAGTGACATACCGCTTGATGCCGATGCACGCGCCGAACTGTCAGGATATTGCCTGCCTGCCCCATGGGACACGGCATCGGTCTGGTCCAGCCCCTTGTCACGAGCGGAGGAAACCGCGCTGCTGGTCTCGGGTCAGACCCCAAAAACATCCGAAGCCTTGACCGAGATGAACTGGGGCGAATGGGAAGGGCAGCGTGGCGTCGACCTTATCCAGATACCAGACAGCGGTTACCGGCACATAGAGGAGTGGGGCTGGGGCTTCCGGCCCCCCGGAGGCGAAAGCCCGGCAGACCTTTGGACTCGGATTGCACCATGGCTGGCGACCCTTCAGGGTGACACGCTTGCCGTCTGCCACATCGGCATCATGCGGGTGATCCTTGCCAAGGCATGGAACTGGGATTTCTCAGGCCCCGCCCCGTTCAAGATCAAGCGAAACAGACTATATATCGTGGACCTCAGCACCATGCGGGCCGAGGTCGAACCAATCAGACTGATCCGAAGCGAGGCCCATCCATGAGGGTCATGATCACTGTCACTCATTTGCTGGGAACCGGGCACCTGAGCCGCGCACTGACTTTGGGTCGCGCCTTTGTTCAGCAAGGCCACGAGGTTTTTGTGATCTCAGGCGGGATGCCTGCGCCACAGCTTGACACGCGCGGGATGACATTGCTGGGGTTGCCGCCGCTGCGGTCGGATGGCACCAACTTTACGCGCCTTCTGGACCAGGGCGGAGAGCTGGCAGGCCCGGACTATCTGGCCGCGCGTGTTACCGCACTGACAGAGGCGCTGCGTAGGTTTCAACCTGAGATATTCATCACTGAGCTTTATCCGTTCGGCCGCCGCTCGCTTGCGCCCGAATTTCTGGCGGCGCTTGAGGTCGCACAATCCTTGCCGACCCCGCCAGTCATTCTCAGTTCGATCCGCGATATCCTCGCACCGCCCTCGAAACCCGCTAAAGCCGAACGCGCGGATGAAATCATTGCACAGTTCTACGACGGTGTCCTTGTTCATTCCGATCCCGACATCGCCCCGCTGCAGATAAGCTGGCCTGTATCGGATCAACTGGCCGGGCGACTGCACTATACAGGCTTTGTTGCGGCACCAGCACCTCTGCCGCATCCCGACGGCGTGGCGCAGGATGAAATTGTGGTCAGCGCAGGCGGAGGGTCAGTTGGCCAACCGATCTTTCGCACGGCCATCGAGGCCGCGCGAAAGATGCCCAACAGGCGTTGGCGCCTGTTGGTAGGTGGACAAGACGCCCGGTCGCGCATTGATGAATTGTCGACTCTTGCCGGAGATATCCCGATCACCATTGAACCTGTCCGATCAGACTTTCGGCAAATGCTGCCGCTTGCCGCCGCGTCGGTCAGTATGTGCGGCTACAACACGGCGATGGATTTGCTGCAAAGCGGCACGCCTTCGGTTCTTATTCCCTTCGACGACGGCAAAGAAGTCGAACAAAGTCTGCGCGCATGCAGTCTTGCCAAGTTGGATGGCGTCACTATTCTAAAAAGTGACGATCTGGATGGCGCGTCCCTTGCTGACGCATTGGCACACGTCATGTCAGGACCGGATCGTGCGCCCATGGCCCACGGGTTCAATGGTGCCCAACGCGCGGTGGAGATCGCGACCAGCTTGCGGAGGGCCAAAGGATGACCCCCGATTGGCGACCCTTGCAAGCAGAACTGGATTTTTGGCGCAAGGCGGGCCTCACTCTGCCACTCTGGTGGCGAGACGACGATGCCGTTTCAGTCACCCGGCAACTCGATCAATTGACGGCACTGTCTGATGAGCTTGGCTTGCCCATCCATCTGGCGGTGATCCCGCAAGGCGTTGAAGCTGAACTCGTGGCTTATGTGCAAGCCAGTCCTGCTTTGATCCCGGTCGTGCACGGTTGGGCGCATCAGAACCATGCACCGCAAGGCGAGAAAAAGGCGGAGTTTCGCCTCCATCGACCAATCGAGGCGATCACGGCTGATGCTGAGGCGGGTCTGATGCGGCTCAAGATGTTGTTCGGCGAACACCTGCGCCCGATGTTCGTTCCCCCCTGGAACCGGATCGCGCCTGAAGTCGCAGAGTGCTTGCCCGCTTTGGGCTATCGCATTCTCTCGACGTCTACGCCACGCAAATCCCAACTGGCTGCGCCGGGTTTGAAACAAGTGAACACTCATCTGGATCCCATCGACTGGCGTGGCACGCGCGGTCTGGCCGACCCCGAGCACCTTGTCTTGCAAACCGTGCAGCTCTTGCAGGATCGCCGTGAAGGACGGACTGACAACACGGAACCGTTTGGTGTGTTGACGCACCATCTAGTCCATGATCAAGACATCTGGGATTTTACGAGAGACTTGTTGCAACGATTGCTCGATGGGCCGGGTAAACCCTGGACCGCTGCATAAGACCCTCAACTGGAAGGAAAGCCCGAATGAGTAGACTTGATTCAATGCTGCGCCGCCTGACGGCTCAGCGCGACGGGCTGAACTGGGCCGCTGCGCAGATCGAAGGCATGGATGGCGATGTTTTGGACATGGGGCTGGGCAATGGCCGCACTTACGATCATCTTCGGGAAATCTTACCTGCGCATCGAATCTTGGTGATGGATCGGGTCCTGCAATGTCACCCCGATAGTACGCCTCCGGAAGAGGATTTCCTGCAGGGTGAGGCGGAACCCATGTTGGAAAAGCTGGCCACACAAGGGCGAACCATAGCGTTGGCGCATTATGATTTCGGGCGCGGCATCAAATCCGAGGATGTGGCAGAGGCCGCGCGCCTCAGCCCCTTGATAGCGCAGGTGATGCGCCCCGGAGCGTTGCTGATCTCGGGCCAGCCCTTGGTAGGGTTCGAGCAAATCACGGGGCCCGAAACCATTGCTCCGGACCGGTATCTTTTCTACCGCGCCTGATTTGACACCAGGATGTATCGAGAAACCGAGATGGAGTTCGCGCGCTACGCAGTCTATTTCCTGCCACCGCCTGAGGCTGAATGGGTCCGGTTTTGCAAGGCATGGCTGGGCTGGGACGTGGACGAAGGCCAGCCAGTTCCCCATCCAGATCTTTCCGATATTGATGTTGCTGCCACAACAGAAACGCCGCGCAGATACGGCCTGCACGCGACCCTGAAGCCACCATTTCGTCTGCGAGAGGGGCAAACTCTGGCTGCTTTGAAAGCTGCCTGCAGAGAACTTGCGCAAACGCAGCGACTGGCGGTTGTAACAGGATTGCACATCGCCCCGCTGGGTCGATTTCTGGCTCTTGTGCCGGGTGGTGACACCACAACTGTCAACACACTTGCCGCTGCTTGCGTACGCGATCTGGACAGGTTCCGAATGCCATTGACTGACTCTGAACTAGCGCGCCGTCGCACGGCCAGACTAACGACAGAGCAGGAAAGCAATCTGATCCGTTGGGGGTATCCGCATGTAATGGATACTTTCCGCTTTCACATCACCCTGAGTGGCAAGCTCAACAAACCGACCCTGCAGGAGATTCAAACGCTGCTAGAGGCGAGGCTA
The DNA here is from genome assembly GCF_056537765.1 of Ruegeria sp. C2. NCBI lineage: Bacteria > Pseudomonadati > Pseudomonadota > Alphaproteobacteria > Rhodobacterales > Roseobacteraceae > Ruegeria > Ruegeria sp. C2. The sequence continues at coordinate 1,741,823 of NZ_JBQFRZ010000001.1, forward strand.
CATCCGATACTGCCCGAACCACTGGAGATACGTGATCTGGCACTGGTCGGAGAAGCTTCTGATGGCCGATTTCACCTGCTGGAGCGCATTCCCTTGGGCACTTGAGAGAGGATTGCCCCAAATCACGAGCGTAGGGGCTACCCATCGAAGCCTCAGGCAGCTATATGGCCTCGCAAACCAGATCTCACATGAGGCCCGCCATGAGCTTTGATCGCTCCATCAAGATCGCACCTTCCATCCTGTCTGCCGATTTCGCCAATTTCGGACAGGAAATTCAGGCCATCGAAGCACAAGGGGCGGATTGGGTCCACGTCGATGTGATGGATGGGCATTTCGTGCCAAACCTCACTTTCGGCCCACCTGCAGTCAAGGCGTTCCGTCCGCATGTGAAAACAGTGATGGATGTGCACCTGATGATCTCTCCGGTCGATCCCTACATTCAGGCCTATGCAGATGCGGGCGCCGACATCCTGACCGCCCATGTTGAGGCCGGACCGCATACACACAGGACGCTGCAGGCCATCCGCGGTGCCGGTATGAAGGCAGGTGTCGCGCTGAACCCAGGCACTCCGGCGGAAGCGGTTGAGCATTTGCTGGACCTGACCGATCTGGTCTGCGTGATGACGGTGAACCCCGGCTTTGGCGGTCAGAAGTTCATCGACATGACGGCCAAAGTACGTCGACTGCGCGAAATGATCGGCGATCGCCCCGTGCATATCGAGATTGACGGTGGCGTTGATCCCGCCACGGCCCCTCTGGTCGCTGCTGCAGGTGCTGACGTTCTGGTTGCCGGGTCTGCGGTGTTCAAAGGCGGATCGGTGGCCAATCCCTCGGTCTACGGCGACAACATTCGTGCCGTACGCACTGCCGCTGAAAGCGCGGTCGGCTGAGCACAGACGCTCCCGCCAGTCGTCGACATTCCTAACGGAATGCCTCCTCCTGGTGGGTCCGGCATCGCGCGTCGCGCGATGCCGGACCCAAAGCCGCAAGCGGTATTGGCGCAGCCAATATTGCGCGGGCGCGGGAGTACACCAGCGGGCGTTGTCACTCTGATTTATTCAGGTCATCAAAGCTGCGACCCTTGGCAACCAACTGTTCCAGCAAAGGCGCAGGTCGCCAGAAATACGGATCCTCTTCTGACCATTTGCGAATATCGCTTAACAGGTCCGGCAGCCCCTGCAGGTCGGCCCATTTCAGCGGCCCGCCCCAGAAGCGCGGAAAGCCGTAACCGTAGAGCAACGTAACATCCACATCCAACGGTCGACGTGCAATCCCCTCACCCACGACGCGCGCCGCTTCGTTCACCATCGCAATCATGTAACGTCGCACGATCTCCTCATCCGAGAAACTTCGCACAGTCAGTCCCTGCGCCGCCCGGTCGGCTTCGATCAGCGTCACAACCTCCGGGTTGGGAGTGCCGCCGCGTTGCCCTTTCCGATAAATGTAGTACCCCTTGCCGGTTTTCTGACCAAAATGACCAGCCTCACACAGCTTGTCGGCATAGAAACTATCTCGCGCCCGCGGGTCCAGACCTGCCGCGCGTTTGCGCTTACGGGTGGCCCAGCCGATATCCAGACCGGCCAGATCCGAAACTGCAAACGGACCCATCGCAAACCCGAACTCTGTCAGAGCCTTGTCGATCTGAAACGGTGATGCGCCATCCAGAACCATGTGATCGGCACACGCCCGATAGGCGCTGAGGATCCGATTGCCGATAAACCCGTCACACACACCAGCACGGACCGAGACCTTGCCCAATCGATTACCCAACGCAAAGCCGGTCGCGACCACCTCGGGCGATGTCCGATCAGCCACAACGATTTCCAGCAGCTTCATGACATGGGCAGGCGAGAAAAAGTGTAACCCGATGACTGCACCTGGCCGATTGATCGACGCCGCAATCTCATTGATGTCGAGATAAGAGGTGTTGGTCGCCAGAACCGCCCCCGTCTTACAAACAGCATCCAGCTGCGCGAAGACCTGTTTCTTGACGTCCATGTCTTCAAAGACGGCTTCGATCACAAGATCCGTAGCGCTCAGTACCTCGTAATCGGTCGCCAGAACCAACTTGTTCTGCAGTATGTCGTCATGATCCTCGGGGCTCAGCTTGCCGCGTTTCACTGCGCCAGCCAAATTCCCTGCGATCCGCTCCCTGGCCGCCTGCGCCGCCTCCGGCGACATTTCGAGCAGAACGACCGGCAGGCCTGACAGCAAAGCCGCCGTTGCGATACCCGCGCCCATGGTACCACCGCCGATAACCCCGACTTGATGCAGTTCCTTCGATGCGAATCCCTCCAACTCCGGCAATTTTGAAACTGCTCGTTCGGCGAAAAAGGCGTGGATCAGTCCTTTACGTTGGTCAGAGGCCATGAGCTCCATGAACAACTCCCGCTCGCGCATCAGGCCTGCAGCGAAATGCTCGGCTTCGCAGGCGGCTTGAACAGCGCGAACGGCGACTGCGGGCGATAACTGGCCCCGCCCTTTCTTGAGCACGGCATCATAAGTAGCGTTAAAATCAATCGGAGTGGGCTTGGGCATGTCGCAGACTGCGCGGCGCGGCGCGTTGCTGTCGAGCAGTTCACGCGTATAGGCCAACCCGATTTCGCGGGGGTCACCCTCTTGCACGCGATCCAGCACTCCCATCTCCAATGCTTCGGGGGCGCGCACGTGCCGCCCGGTGGTGATCATGTCCAAAGCCTTGTCGACCCCAGTTACCCGCGGCAGGCGTTGTGTCCCACCCGCGCCGGGCAGGATACCCAGATTAACCTCGGGCAGCCCGACCTTGGCTGCTGGCACCGCGATACGGTAGTGACACGACAAAGCCACCTCGAGCCCGCCGCCCAGAGCAGTCCCGTGCAAAGCCGACACCACCAACAGAGGCGATGCCTCGATACGATCGCAAAGCGCAGGCAAATAAGGCTCTTGTGGCGATTTGCCGAATTCCCGGATATCGGCGCCTGCAAAGTATGTCCGCCCCTCTCCATAGATCAGCACAGCGCGGGCCCCCTCAGACTCGGCGCGCTCGACCCCCTCAAGAATGCCGCGGCGCATGTCGACGCCCAGCGCATTTACGGGCGGATTCTGTGCGGCCAGTACCGCGATATCGTCGATTTTCTCATAGCTGATCACCTGGGACATGCGCACGACCTCTCTACCCGCGTCACTTATTTGACAGAGACTGAACTGGTCGGGCCGCGTATTCAAGTATATTTTCGACCAACCGTTCGGTTTTTGAATTATACGCCCTCTAACGCTTATGTGACGCCCCTCTGCATGCCAACGCGCTAACTTGAGCAAAACAAGCTCAATTGAGCCTACGCGGACGTACCGGACAATTTCGTTGGACCGGCACCAAAACAGGGAGACATGAGATGTGTGATGTATGCGTAATGAACGCCGTCAAGGACCGGATGATGTCACGGCGATCCTTCTTCAAGGCTGGCGCGGCTGTGGCAGCCGGTACAGCGCTTGGGACGGCCAGTGCGCCCCCGGCATTGGCGGTTGGCCATGGAGAAGTTGTGGACATGACCCACATCTATGACGCCGACTTCCCAACGTACTTCGGCGAGCCCGGCATCGAAGCCACGCAATCCTTCAATTTCAAGGATCACGGATTTAACCTGTTCAATCTTGCGGTCAACGAACATACCGGTACGCATATTGATGCGCCGCTGCATTTCTCGGCAGACGGTCAGTCGGTTGACGAGATCCCGGTATCCAACCTTATCTGCCCGCTCTGCGTGGTCGATATTGCCGCTAAGGCGGCCGAGAATGCGGATGCGCAGGTCACCCCGGATGACCTGAAGGCCTGGATTGACGCAAACGGCCCAATACCCGACGGTGCCTGCGTGGCGATGCATTCCGGCTGGGGAACCAAGACCGCCACCGCGGGTTTCCGGAATACCGATGATGAGGGCAAAATGCACTTCCCTGGATTCCATGTCGAAGCCGCTCAGATGTTGATAGATGAGACTGGCGCGGTTGCGATGGCCGTCGACTCTCTGTCTCTGGATCATGGGCCATCTGCAGATTTCGCAACCCACTATGCGTGGCTGCCGACCAATCGTTATGGCATCGAGAACCTGGCCAATCTCGATAAGGTTCCCGCCAGCGGCGCGACGCTCATTGTGGGTGCTCCGGCGCATCGTGGCGGAACGGGCGGACCGGCGCGCATCTTTGCAATGGTCTGAGACATCTGCAGGCAAATTGACGCATCATGTGGGCGAGGCTTCGGCTTTGCCCATATTTTAAGGGGAATTCTTCCACTTTCGCGCTTTGAATTGCGCACGCCGCACAGCTGCTATGTCATGGGCGCTGTGGTTGTATTGTCTGACCCGCGATACACACGTTCCCGAAACTCAACGATCAACGGGACTCAGACATATGCGATCTTTAGCAACGCAATACCTCTCCCTGCAGTCAGTCCTCGAAGCCACCATCGATGTCGCCAGAGGCATTTTGCAGGCCTTTACAGAAATCGGAGAGGCACGAGTAAAAGTGCATAGGATTCAAGCGCTTTGGTCTCTGTCCGACGCAGAGCTGGCTGCCCGCAGCCTGCGTCGCGAAGACATTGTGCGTCTGGTCATAGCGGATGTGATCTAACCAGCCCTGATCACCTTTTTCAGAGAAACCCGCATCCCTGCGGGTTTTTCTTTGCGCTGCGCTAATATGTTACCAATTTTTCACCGCAAGAGTAATCACGTTACATTTTACTTGCTGCGAATCATCTTCCTGACTATTAACCGACCCATCGGTCACTTAATGACGTGACATCAAATTCGGAGCCCTCGCCCTATGGACGCCTTTATCTGCGACGCTCAGCGCACCCCAATCGGACGGTATGGCGGAAGCCTCAGCCAAGTGCGCACGGATGATCTGGCAGCAATCCCGATTTCGGCCCTGATGGCGCGCAACCCACAGGTCGATTGGACAAGCGTGGACGATGTGATCTACGGCGACGCCAATCAGGCCGGGGAAAGCAACCGCAACGTTGCGCGGATGGCTGCTCTGCTGGCGGGACTGCCTGTGGATGTACCTGGCACGACGATCAACCGGCTTTGTGCCTCCGGCATGGATGCGGTCGGCATGGCGGCCCGTGCAATCCGGGCCGGGGATTATGACATGGCGATCGCTGGCGGCGTCGAGAGCATGTCCCGCGCGCCATTTGTGATGCCCAAAGCCACCTCGGCCTTCTCGCGAGCCAATGCGGTTTATGACACCACAATCGGCTGGCGCTTCGTGAATCCCAAAATGCAGCAAAATTTTGGTATCGACTCGATGCCCGAAACAGCAGATAACGTAGCGGAAGCTTATGGTATCAGCCGTTCCGATCAGGACGCCTTTGCCGAACGCAGCCAGGCCCGCTGGGCCGCGGCGCACCAGACCGGGGTGTTTCAGGAGGAGATCACCCCGGTCACAATCCCCCAGCGCAAAGGCGACCCTGTCGTGCTTGACACGGACGAGCACCCGCGCCCGGGAACTACAGCCGAGAAACTGTCAGGCCTGAAGGGCATCAACGGACCGGACAAAACCGTGACCGCTGGGAATGCCTCGGGCGTAAACGACGGGGCCGCCGCCATTCTGATGGCAAATGAGGCAACCGCAGCAAAGAACAATCTCACCCCGATTGCCCGTGTGGTCGGCATGTCCGTTGCCGGGGTCGAACCGCGCGTGATGGGCATTGGCCCGGTTCCGGCCAGCCAAAAGGTGCTGGCCCGCGCCGGGCTGAGCATCGAACAGATGGATGTGATAGAATTGAATGAGGCCTTTGCCTCACAAGGGCTGGCGACGTTGCGCGAGTTGGGCGTGGCAGACGACGCGCCGCATGTGAACCCGAACGGCGGCGCAATTGCGATCGGTCACCCGCTTGGGATGAGCGGTGCGCGGCTGGTGATGACCGCCGCCTATCAACTGCGCCGCACGGGCGGGCGCTATGCGCTTTGCACCATGTGCGTGGGCGTTGGCCAGGGGGCCGCACTTATTCTCGAACGCGTGTAAGGGAGGAGACCTCACATGTATGCTCAGATGATCAAGACAGCCGGAACAGGCGTGAAATCCCGCGAGGAGATGACCGAGCAGGAGCGCGCCTTTCAGGACAAGATTGACGCCGATATCAAGATCGAGCCCAAGGACTGGATGCCCGACGACTATCGCGCGACACTGATCCGTCAAATTGGACAGCACGCGCATTCCGAGATCGTCGGTCAGCTGCCCGAAGGCAACTGGATCACCCGCGCACCCACGCTGGAGCGCAAGGCAATCCTGCTGGCAAAGGTGCAGGATGAAGCCGGGCACGGCCTGTATCTCTATTGCGCCGCCGAAACTCTGGGCGTCAGCCGCGATGAGATCACCGAGATGCTGCTGGATGGACGCATGAAATACTCGTCGATCTTCAACTATCCAACGCTGAACTGGGCCGATATCGGTGCGGTCGGATGGCTGGTCGATGGGGCCGCGATCATGAACCAGGTTCCGTTGCAGCGGACGTCCTTCGGACCCTACTCGCGCGCGATGATCCGCATTTGCAAGGAAGAATCGTTCCACCAGCGTCAGGGTTATGACGCGATCCGCAAGATGGCCGAAGGCACGCCCGAACAGCGCAGGATGGCGCAGGACGCGATGAACCGTCTGTGGTACCCGTCGCTGATGATGTTCGGGCCATCGGACAAGGAAAGCGTGCATTCCGCGCAATCCATGGCTTGGAAGATCAAGATCAACACCAATGATGAGCTGCGCCAGAAGTTCGTGGACCAGACCGTGCCACAGGCCGAGTATCTAGGTCTGACCATTCCCGACCCGGACCTGAAATGGAACGAAGAGCGGGGCCACTACGACTACACCGACCCGGACTGGTCCGAGTTCTTCGATGTGATCAAGGGCAACGGCCCATGTAACGTCGACCGTTTGGCCGCGCGCAACAAGGCCTGGGACGACGGTAAATGGGTTCGTGACGGATTGCTGGCCCATGCCCGCAAGAAACGCGCCGCAAATCTGGCTGCAGAATAAGACTGCCCTGAGGAGGATACCAAATGAACAACGAATGGCCCCTGTGGGAAATCTTCATCCGCGGACAACATGGCATGAGCCACCGCCATGTCGGATCGTTACACGCCCCAGACGCCGAGATGGCGATCAAGAATGCCCGCGACGTCTATACCCGTCGCAATGAAGGCGTGTCGATCTGGGTGGTTGAAGCTAATAACATCTCGGCCTCATCGCCCAGCGACAAAGGTCCGCTGTACGAGCCCAGCGAAAGCAAAGTGTACCGCCATCCAACCTTCTTCGACATTCCAGAAGAAGTGGGGGCGATGTAATGAGTGCTCCGGTTTCAAACGACGCTTTGCTGCAGTTCCTACTGCGGATGGGGGACAACACCCTGATCCTTGGCCATCGCGTCAGCGAATGGTGCGGCCATGCACCGGTGCTTGAGGAAGACATCGCTCTGGCCAATACCGCGCTGGACCTGATCGGCCAGACCCAGATGTGGCTGGGTCTTGCGGGTGAGATCGACGGCGGCAAATCCGCCGATGATCTGGCCTTTCTGCGCGACGCATGGGATTTCCGCAACGTGCTGTTGGTAGAAGTCCCCAACGGAGATTTCGGCCGCACTCTGATGCGTCAGTTCCTGTTTGATGCGTGGCATTCGATCATGCTGGGGCACCTGATGACATCCTCTGATGACCGGGTCGCGGCGATTGCCGCCAAGGCCAGCAAAGAGGTCACCTACCACCTCGAACGTTCGGGCGATACGGTTGTAGGACTCGGTGACGGGACCGAAGAAAGCCATGCCCGGATGCAAGAGGCGCTGGATTACCTTTGGCCCTATGTGGGTGAGATGTTTGCCAGCGACGACGTGGATGCCGAGATGGTTGCCGCGGGGATTGCTCCGAGCCCGGCTGACCTGCGCGCAGAATATGACGCTCTGGTTGGGCGCATCCTGACCGAAGCGACCCTGGCCATTCCCGAAAGCCGCTTTGCCCATAAAGGGGGTCGTGATGGCCGCATGCATACCGAGCATCTGGGCCACTTGCTGACGCAAATGCAGTGGCTGCAGCGCGCCTATCCCGGCGCAAAGTGGTAAGGATCGATGCGGGCCTCAACGGATCAGGTTTGGCAATGGCTCGATGCCGTACCAGACCCCGAGATTCCAGTGATCTCAGTCGTCGATCTGGGTATCGTGCGCGATGTTCAATGGGATGATGACACGCTGAAGGTCACGGTCACGCCGACCTATTCGGGCTGTCCGGCGACCTCGGTGATCAGCATGGACATCGAAACCGCGCTACGTGACCACGGGATCAGTGATTTGCGGATCGAGACCAGCATCTCGCCCGCCTGGACCACTGATTGGCTCAGCAAAAAGGGCCGTTCCAAGCTTGAGGATTACGGCATCGCTCCGCCCCAGCCCGCAGGCGGCCCTGAACGCTGTCCGCGCTGCGGCAGCAAGGCGGTCGAGAAGGTCAGCCAGTTCGGCTCGACCCCGTGCAAGGCCCATTGGCGCTGTACCGACTGCCTGGAACCTTTTGATTATTTCAAGTGCATCTGAGGGAGGATCACCGGATGGCACGCTTTCACGATCTGAAAGTCACCGACATTCACAAAACCATCCGCGATGCGGTGGTGGTGACGTTGAAGCCGATGAACGGCTCGGCTGAGGAGTTCGACTTTACTCAAGGCCAATACCTGACTTTCCGCCGCGATTTCGACGGGGAAGAGCTCCGCCGCTCTTATTCGATCTGCGCAGGCAAGGATGACGGAATTCTGCAGGTGGGGATCAAGCGTGTGGATGGTGGCGCGTTCTCAACCTGGGCGAACAGCGATCTGAAGGTCGGCGATACGGTGCAGGCGATGCCCCCGATGGGCAGCTTTCACACCGCAATCGATCCATCCGCCGAAAAGCAGTATCTGGGTTTTGCCGGTGGGTCGGGCATCACCCCGGTTCTGTCGATCCTGAAAACCACACTCGCCCGAGAGCCACACTCCCGGTTCACGTTGGTCTATGCCAACAAAGGCGTGAACACGATCATGTTCCGAGAGGAGCTGGAAGACCTTAAGAACCTCTATATGGGGCGCCTGAACGTCATCCATATTCTGGAAACAGACGCGCAAGAGATCGAACTGTTCACTGGTCTGGTGACGCAGGAAAAATGCGCCGAACTGTTTGAGCACTGGATCGACATCCAGAACGTCGACACAGCCTTTATCTGTGGCCCCGAACCGATGATGCTGGGTATTGCCTCGGCGCTGCGCGCACATGGGTTGAATGACGGGCAGATCAAGTTCGAGCTCTTCGCCAGCGCCCAACCTGGTCGCGCCAAGCGAAAGGTGAGTGGAGCAGACACGTCATCTCAGGCCAACCAGACCAAAGCGTCGATCACGATGGACGGGGCTACGCAGACAGTCACCATGCCCAAGGATCAGTCGATACTTGATGCGGCTTTGGAAAACGCGATGGACGCGCCTTACGCCTGCAAGGCCGGGGTCTGTTCAACCTGCCGATGCCGGGTGCTTGAGGGCGACGTCGAGATGGTCGCCAATCACGCGTTGGAAGATTACGAGGTCGAGAAAGGCTATGTCCTGAGCTGTCAGGCCTATCCGCTGACCGACACTGTGGTCGTGGACTACGACCAATAGACCGGAGAGAATGATGGCTGAAGACATGACAATCGAGAGCTATCTGGCAGCAGGTGGCGTTCTAAGCAACCCGACCAATGTTCCGCCGCGCTATCGCGCGGAGCTGATGAAGCTGATGGCGACCTTCGTGGACAGCGAACTGGCCGGGGCCGCGGGTTTTGCCGATATCATCAATCAGGGCCCCGGCATCAAGGAACGCATCGCGGCGGCCAAGATTGTGCTGGAAAAGACCGACAATGCGGATCGTGTTCTGAAGATCATGGGCGAGTTCGGAGCCAACACAGATCAGTATGCAAATCACCATCCCTGGACCACACGTCTGGATCGTGATGCAGATATAGGTGCGACCCGCTCTGAGCATGACATGCGCCTTGCGGTGTTCAACTATCCGATCGAAGGATGGGAAGACGCTGTGGTGATGAATCTGCTGATGAGTCAGGCCGTTGCCGTTCAACTCTCTCAGTTTTCGCAGATATCCTATCAACCTCTGGCCGAAGCCTTCCGCGAGATATCCCCGATCGAGGCACGCCACGGTGAGCTGGCCTTTGAGGGTGCGGGCAAGCTGATCGAACAGGGAAAGGCTGCAGAGATGCAAGCGTCAGTCGACTATTGGTGGCCCCGCGTCGCGGCCAGTTTCGGGGTCGGCACCGCCGAGAAAACCGAAACGCTCCGCAAGCTTGGGCTGCGGCAGCTGACCGGGGTTGAAATGAAAGATCAGTGGGTGGCCAGAGCGACCGAACAGGTCGAGAAACTGGGCCTCAAAGCGCCCTAGCTTTCAAGGTTGGCGCTTGCGACTCAGCAACCCATACTTCACGGCCAATCCGCGAAGTGAACGACGGTTGCGCCGATCTGTCTTCAATGCCTTCAGCGATTGAGCACCACTTTTCCGGTTGAACTCGAAGACGTCAATCACCCGCTCGGCGCAGCCACAGGCTTCGCCCAGACCTACTTTGGCGAAATAGAATTTATCGAAACGATCAGGGCGTTGCATGAGGGGCCTCCGCCCTCATTCAAACCGATCCGGGCTGCGAAACCAAATCAACTCTGCGCCAGATGCCCGTCAGAGACCGTCAACCCCAGACAAGGTCAGGTCACTCACCAGCGCGGCATAGTCGCTGCGTGCATCGGTATCTGCGCCTGCGTTCCACATGTAGAACCAGTTCAGCATCCCGAACACGGACATGGTGGTCGCTCGCAGCTTGGCCGCGTCATCCTTGAAGGTTGCAGGCGAGGTGCTGGCGATGATGTCGCTTACGAACACCACCAGATCTCTTTGATATCCACGCAGCAATTTCTGCTGATCCTCGGGCAAGGCCGACATGCCGCTGGTTTGCACCCGGTGCTCATCATCCACGCCCTGATAGGCCAGCAGAATTTCCCGCACGACGCGCCTCAGGCGTTCCGCAGGCTCCAGCCCAACAAGGTCGAGGCCGCAAATCTGGTCACGCAGCTGCAGCAGGTAGCTGTCGAGTATATCGAACAGAATAGCATCCTTGCTGTCATAGTAATGATAGATGTTGGCCTTCGATATCCCGCATTCCCGCGCCAGCTGAGACATGGACGCCCGATCAAACCCTTCCTGCGCGAAAACGCGCGCGGCGGATTTCAGGATGCGAGCCCGTTTGTGGTCATGGTCTTTTGCTATCGTGCGCGCCAATACACTACACTCCGTCTCTGCGTTAACTGTCCCGATTGTCGATCACGCGCCGGGCTTTGCCCTGCGAGCGTTCGACTTCGCCCGGCTCGCCTATATCGATCTCGGTCGAGATGCCAACCACCTCTTTAATCCGGCGTGATAGCATCCGGGCAGCAGCGGTCTTGCTCAACTCATCCGCTGCGTCCGGCGTTGCCTCGACATGGATGCGCATCGCGTCCATCCGGCCCGCTTTGTAAAGCTCAATCTGGTAATAGGGCGCGAGACCTCCGGTTGCCAGAACCTGCTCCTCGATCTGGCTGGGAAAGACATTGACACCTCGCAGAATGATCATGTCATCCGAACGCCCTGTGATCTTCTCCATCCGTCGCATCGATCGCGCGGTGCCGGGTAGCAGCCGGGTCAGGTCGCGGGTACGATAGCGGATCATCGGAAGGCCCTCTTTGGTCAGCGTGGTAAAGACAAGCTCACCGATCTCACCATCAGGGAGGACCTCGCCAGTCACGGGGTCGATAATCTCGGGATAGAAGTGATCTTCCCAGATCACCGGACCGTCTTTAGTTTCGACGCACTCATTTGCGACGCCCGGTCCCATGATCTCGGATAGGCCATAGATATCGACGGCATGCATGTCGAAAGCTTGCTCAACCTCGGCGCGCATCGAATCTGTCCAAGGTTCAGCGCCAAAGACGCCGACAGCCAAGGAACTTTCGCTCGGATCGAGTCCAATCTTGTGATACTGCTCAAGAATGTTCAGCATATAAGATGGTGTTACCATAATCCCGTCTGGTTTGAAGTCGGTGATCAGATCAACCTGCTTGCCGGTCTGCCCACCGCTCATCGGGACGACCGTGGCCCCCAGGCGTTCGATTCCATAATGCGCGCCCAGACCGCCGGTGAACAGGCCATAGCCATAGGCGTTGTGCACCATGTCGCCCCGGCGCAAACCGCTGGCACGCAATGACCGCGCCACCAGATCCGCCCAGTTGTCTATGTCGCCTTGCGTATACCCCACGACGGTTGGTTTACCCGTGGTTCCCGACGAGGCATGAACACGAATGATCTGCTCACGCGGGACTGCAAACAGACCAAAGGGATAGTTTTCCCTCAGATCGTTTTTGTAGGTAAACGGAAACCGTGCCAGATCACTGAGGGACTGAAGGTCGTCAGGATGCATACCGGCCTCATCAAACCGCTGCCGGTACATCGGCACGTTGTCATAAGCATGGCGCAGCGACCATTTCAGCCGATCCAACTGTAGGTTGCGGATTTTATCAATCGAGGCGATCTCGATCGGATCAAGATCCGCCTTGTTCGGAGTAAGATCCTTCATGCCATCCCCCTCATCTCAGGTCTCGTCAAACACCGGGCCTTTGACCGCTCGGGAAAAGCCCCGAAACTCTGCGATCTTCTGGCCGGTCTGGTTGGTTACGGTTACGTCATAGATGCCGCTGCGCCCCGTGAGGCTCAGTTCCGTTGCGCGGGCCGTCAGCAGGTCACCGGAGCGCGCAGGCGCAACGTAGCTGATCACATTGTGCTGGGCCACTGTGGACTGGTTGCGACTGTTGCAGGCAAAGGCAAAGGCGCTGTCGGCCAACATGAATGTCACGCCGCCATGGCAGATCCCATGCCCATTGCAGTGATGGTCGGCCACCTGCAACGCAAGCGTCGCCGCACCCTCATCCATCTCGACCAGTTCCATTCCCGCCCATCGTGAGGCATCATCCCGCCCCCACATGGCAGCGGCGGCTTGTTGGGCGCGTTCCTTCGGTGTCATCTCATTCCCCCCGAAACACCGGCGCACGTTTTTCCAGAAAGGCGGTGACGCCTTCGGCATAATCCGCGCTTTCACCGCAGGTTTTCATTGCGTCCGCCTCAATCTCCAGATGATCGGTCAGAGTATGCGTAGCAGCCGCTTGTATCGTCTGCTTCGTCAGGCCAAGCCCCAGCGTCGGACCATTGGCGAACTGTTCCGTCAACTTGCGCGCCTCAGCCATCAGATCAGCGTCAGGGATAGCTTTCCAGATCAGGCCCCAATCCGCTGCCTGTTGCGCCGGCAACGGCTGCCCGGTCAGGGCCAGCCCTTTGGCCCGCGCCTCACCCAGCAGGCGTGGCAGATGCCAGCTGCCACCGGTATCGGGGATCAGGCCAACTTTGGAAAACGATTGGATGAACTTCGCAGATTCGGCGGCAAGAACCACGTCGCAGGCCAGGGCGAGATTCGCCCCTGCCCCGGCAGCGACACCATTGACGGCACAAACAACGGGAAATTCCAGCGACCGGATCAGGCGGACCAAAGGCGCATAAAACGTGCGCACTGTGTGGCCCAGGTCCGGCGGTCCCTCCATCGTTGCAGGATTTCGATCCCCCAAATCCTGCCCTGCACAAAACCCACGCCCTGCGCCAGTCAGCAACACAGAACGGGCGCCTTCGTCGCGCGCGGCCTCAAGCGCAGCGCGCAGGGCATAGTGCATCTCATCAGTGAAACTGTTCAGGCGATCTGGGCGATTGAGTGTAATTTCAACCCATTGCCCCATATTCTGCGAAATAATCGTGTCGGACATACCCGGTTCGCTTTTCATAAGTTACAACAAACTTCTTGCATAAACCGAACGGTTGGTCAATAAATTCTCCAAGCTTTTGTGAATCGGCGGGTCAACGACATCTGTTTAGCCCCGTTGATAGTTACAAAACGAACCAATACCAAATTCACGACTTGCGCTTTTGAGGAGGAGACCCGGTCATGAAATTCACCAAGCTCACCACCCTGCTGGCCTCGGCAACGCTGGCGGTGTCCGGCACCATCGCTTTTGCTGCCGACTACACCCTGACGATTTCCAGCTGGGCACCACCCACCCATGGCATCAACGCAAAGATGTGGCCCAAATTCGTCGAGATGGTGGAAGAGGCCACCGACGGGCAGGTCACTGCGGAGCTGAAACTGGGCATCGCCCCACCGCCCGCACAGATGGACCTGATCATGGACGGCGCTGCCGATGCCTCGATCATCTTCCACGGCTATCAGCCGGGTCGCTTCGTCACCACCAAACTGATCGAGTTGCCGGGTTATGAAGGTTCGGCCGAAGACGCGTCGGTGGCTTACTGGCGCGCATATGACCAGCACCTCAAAGCTGCTGACGAACATCGCGGTGTGAAGGTCATTGCCCTGCACACCCATGGCCCCGCACAGCTGCATTCCAGCACCCCCGTGACCTCTCTGGAGGAAGTATCGGGTCTGAAGGTGCGCATCCCCGGTGGCGTTGGCGGTGACGTGGGCGCAGCGCTTGGTGCAACCGGCATTCAGGTGCCTGCCCCGAAGGTCTACGAGACGCTGGCATCGAAAGCTGCTGACGGCGTGGTCATGCCACTGGAATCGCGTAAGGGTTTCAAGCTGACCGAGGTTGCGCAGAACGTCTATGAGATGCCCGGTGGCCTCTATCGTGGTTCGTTTGCGTTTATCATGAACGAAGACACCTTTGCCGATCTGCCTGCAGAGCTGCAGGCGGCGCTGGAAGAAAACGTGTTTGGCGAACCGCTGAGCCGTGAGATCGGCAAGATCTGGGACGAGATCGACGCCACCGGTCGTGAGGCGACCGAAGCGGCGGAAGGCAATGCCATCAACGCCGCCACCGACGCGGATTTGGAGAAATTCTCGGTCATTGCCGAAGACATCCGCGGCAAAGTCATCGCCGAAGTTGATGCGACAGGCGTCGATGCACAGGCGGCTTATGACATGATCAAATCGGAAATGTCCTCGAACTGATCCGACTGCAGGGCGGTCATTTGCGCCGCCCTGCCCCACCACGCGCGAGTTTCCCATGACCCCGATAATTCAGTTTGTGCGCCGTGCCAGCGCTCTTCCCGTGATCGTGGCCTGCATTGCCCTGTTCATCCTGATGGTAATGACATTCTGCGACGTCATCTTACGCTCGGTCTTCAATGCACCCATTGAGGCTGCTACCGAGCTGACGCGCATTCTGATGGCCATTCTGGTGTTTTCGGTACTGCCGATTGTATCGACCACCAACGGGCATATCGCGGTTGACCTGACGGACGGTTTCTTCAACCGTCTGCACCTGTCCCGCGCCCGAGACGTGGTGATTTACGTAGTCAGCGGCATCATGCTGTTCTGGCCGGTTCAGCGCGTCTGGGTTCTGGCTGAACGCGCGCGGGATTATGGAGACGTGACCGAATATCTCTCGATCCCGACCTTCCTGATCGGCTGGTTCATAGCACTGTCCGTTGCCATCACCGCACTGGTGATGATTGCAACCGGCCTGCTGAAAGCCTTCGCCCCCAATACTCTGTCGGAGCCTATGTAATGACCGCTGCGCTGATCGGATTTGCGATTGTCTTGATCCTGGTGCTCGTGCGCCTGCCTATTGTCTTTGCCATGGGCCTGGTCGGCACATTGGGCTTTGCCTACGAGCGCGGTGGCTCGATCTTTGACGAGCGTGGGCTGAAGGCCGCCATGTCCATGGTAGGTCGCCAGATAACCGATACTGCACAGGATTACGGCCTGTCGGTGGTGCCCCTGTTCATCCTGATGGGATTGTTCGTAAACAAGGGCGGCATGGCGCGCGAGCTTTATGCCGTATCCAACGCCTTTCTGGGCCACATGCGTGGTGGCATCGCCATGGCAACGGTTGCGGCTTGCGGCGGCTTCTCGGCAATTTGCGGATCGTCGCTGGCCACGGCAGCCACGATGTCCAAGGTCGCGATGCCGCAGATGCGCCGCTATGGTTATTCCGATGAACTCTCGACCGCTTCAATTGCCGCGGGTGGTACGCTGGGCATCCTGATCCCGCCTTCGGTCATTCTGGTCATCTACGGGCTGCTGACCGAAACCTCGATCGGAAAGCTGTTCATGGCCGGCATCATCCCCGGCATTCTGGGCATCCTGTTCTACCTCTTCGCCGTACGCTGGACCGTCTGGCGCAACCCCGAGGCCGGACCGGCCGGGGAACGCGCCACTTGGTCCGAACGCATCCGTGCGCTTGGTTCGGTCTGGGCCGTGCTGCTGCTGTTCTTTCTGGTTATCGGTGGGCTTTACGGAGCCTTCGACTTTGAACCCCTGAACCTGACATTCTCACCCACCGAGGCCGCAGGCATGGGTGCCGCCGGAGCCTTTCTGATTGCGCTCTTTCGCGGCGGTCTGACCGTCGGTTCAACCTTTGAGGTGCTGAAAGAGACCTGCTTTACGGCATCTGCCTTGTTCGCCGTGCTGATCGGCGCGCAGATCTTTTCGAACTTCATCAATCTGGCCGGTTTGCCCGAAGCCCTGATCGCGATGGTCACGGCTTATGATGTGGCTCCGTTTGTCGTGATCCTGATGATCCTTGGCATCTACATCATTCTGGGCTGTGTGTTCGAGTCGCTCTCAATGCTGCTGCTGACCGTCCCGATCTTCTTCCCGCTGGTTACATCACTGGGCTATGACCCGATCTGGTTCGGCATCGTGGTCGTCGTGGTCACCGAGATCTCGCTAATCACCCCGCCTGTGGGACTGAACGTCTTCATCCTGAAAGGCGTGGTGGGCGATGTCTCGACCGGCACCATCTTTCGCGGCGTTACACCATTCTGGATCGCCGATATCTTCCGCCTCGCGCTGATCGTGCTGGTGCCCATCGTGGTCCTGTACCTGCCGCAGCAAATGGGCGCATTGGGGCACTAAGCCCCGCCTCATTAAACAGGAGAACACCATGTCCCTGCATCAGATTTCCAGCTTTGCCGCTGGCACTTGGGTCGCGCCCGACGAGGGCGCACGCACCATCGCATCCGCCATCACCGGCGCACCATTTGCCAGCGCAGGAAACGCGGCGCTCGACGTGCAGGCCATGCTGGATTACGCGCGCAACACCGGCGGCCCCGCCCTGCGCAAGCTCACGTTCCACGATCGCGCCCGGATGCTCAAAGCGCTGGCACAAGCGTTGTCTGCGCACAAGCAGGCCCTTTACGACCTGAGCTTCGAGACCGGGGCCACCCAGAAGGACCACCTGATCGATATCGACGGCGGCATCGGCACGATGTTTGTCTTCGCCTCTAAAGGCAGGCGCGAGATGCCGGACACTCAGGTCTATCTGGACGGTGAGATTGAGCAGCTTTCGCGCAACGGCTCGTTTCTGGGACAGCATATCTGCACGCCTTTGCAGGGCGTTGCGGTCCACATCAACGCCTTCAATTTCCCGGTCTGGGGGATGCTGGAGAAACTGGCCCCAACACTGTTGGCAGGCGTTCCGGCCATCGTGAAACCGGCAACCAATAGCTGTTATGTGACCGAACTGGCGGTTCGGATCATGCTGGACAGTGGCATCCTGCCTGCGGGTGCACTGCAACTGGTCTCGGGCGGGTTAGGAGACATGCTGGATCACATGGGCTGTCAGGATGTGGTCAGCTTCACCGGCTCGGCCAGCACCGCGCTCAAGTTGCGGCAGACGCCTGCGATCCTGCAGAACTCGGTGCGGTTCGTGGCGGAGCAGGACAGCCTGAACGCCTCGATCCTCGGCCCGGATGCGGAACTCGGC
The DNA here is from genome assembly GCF_056537765.1 of Ruegeria sp. C2. NCBI lineage: Bacteria > Pseudomonadati > Pseudomonadota > Alphaproteobacteria > Rhodobacterales > Roseobacteraceae > Ruegeria > Ruegeria sp. C2. Next base: position 1,759,634 of record NZ_JBQFRZ010000001.1, read on the forward strand.
ACGCCCGAATTCGACCTGTTCATCAAGGAAGTCTCCCGCGAGATGACCACCAAGGCGGGTCAGAAATGCACCGCCATCCGCCGCATCATCGCACCTCAGGCGCAGGTTGATGCAGTGATCGGAGCGCTGTCGGAACGGCTGGCGAAGATCACCATCGGCGATCCTCGGGCCGAGACCACGCGCATGGGTGCGCTTGTGTCGAACGGGCAGAAGGCCGACGTGCTGGAAAAGGCCGCTCTGATTGGACAAGAGGCTGAACGGGTCTTCGGCGATCCGGACGCGTTCGACCTGCACGGCCCCGAGACCGGAGCCTTCGTCCCCCCGATGCTGTTTCACTGCGCCGACCCAGACAAAGCGCAGCGAGTCCATGACACCGAGGCGTTTGGCCCAGTATCAACCCTCATGGGATATCGCAATCTGGATCACGCGGTGGCGCTGGCCAATCGCGGTCAGGGGTCTCTGGTCACGTCGCTGATCACTCATGACACCGACGTCGCGCGCGGCGTCGTGATGGGCTCTGCGGCTTACAACGGACGTATCTACATCAACAACCGCGACTCGATGGCGGAATCGACCGGTCACGGCTCTCCGCTGCCGCATATGGTGCATGGCGGGCCGGGACGCGCGGGCGGCGGTGAGGAAATGGGCGGTGTGCGCGGTGTGAAACATTACATGCAACGCACGGCCATTCAGGGATCACCACAGATGCTCAGCAGCATCGGAACCAAATGGGTGCCCGGAGCGACAGAAGTCAAAGGCCCTGCACACCCCTTTACCCGCAAGTTCGGAGAGCTGCAGATCGGAGAGACGCTGCACACCGGCCCGCGCAAAATCACGCTGGACGATATCGAACACTTCGCCAATTTCACCGGCGATACCTTCTATGCTCATATGGACGAGGACGCAGCAGCGCGAAATCCGTTCTTCCCGGGCCGGGTGGCGCATGGCTATCTGTTGCTGAGCTTTGCTGCAGGCCTGTTTGTTGAGCCGAACGAGGGGCCGGTGCTGGCCAATACCGGGCTGGACGGCCTGCGTTTCATGAAACCCGTTGTTGCCGGAGATAGCATCAAGGTGCGTCTGACGGTAAAGCAGAAAACCCCGCGCAATGATGACTATGGTGAGGTCCGCTGGCACGTGTCCCTGATCAATCAGGATGACGAACCGGTCGCAGAATACGAGCTTCTGACCATGAACGCGCGCTGAAGGGCCGCACATACCTGTTTTTCTTATTGGACCTAATGGGTTAAACTGGTCGTATGACCAACCAAAGCTCGTGGTTCGAAACGGCTGTGGCCGAGCTGACGGACCCGCAAGACCAGCGGGTGTGGTCGATCATTGTCTCGCTGTTTGGAGACATGGCGCAGGAGCCCGGAGCCCAGATCTCGGGCGGTGCTCTGACACGGATTATCGAGCCGGTGGGCATCAAGCCAGAAGCCATCCGCGTCGCTGTACATCGCTTGCGCAAGGATGGCTGGATCGAGAGTGACCGGATTGGCCGCGTCTCGCGCCATGTTCTTTCGGAGTTCGGCAGAACCCAATCGGCCATGGTCACGCCGCGCATCTATGCGCGCGGCCCGGCACCCATCGAGCATTGGCATCTATTAATCGCCGAAGACGGATCCGGGACGCAGGTGCTTGAGGACGTGATGCTCAGCGATGACTACATCCCCATAGGGCGCAATGTTGCCATGGGCGCAGGCGTGGCTCCAAGCCAGACGGATGGCTTGCTCGCTCTGGACATTTTCCCGCACACAGCCCCGAAATGGGTTCAGGATCGGTTGTGCCCACCTGAGTTACGCGCCTCGTGTCAGACCCTTTTGGCAGCGGTCGACAAGGCTGCGAAGTCCCGCCCCGAGGCGTGGAGGCCAACACCCTTGCAGAGCGCGACTTTGCGCACCCTGCTGGTGCATCGATGGCGGCGTGTTGTGCTGCGCCAGCCGGATCTGCCCCCGGGGTTCTACCCTTCGGACTGGGCTGGCCCCGCATGCCGTGACCGTGTGTTTGGCCTGCTTGACATGCTACCGCGCCCATCGGCGGCCGTGCTGAGTGGGAATGGCTGACCATACGGCAGTCTGTTCAAACTGCGCGCCTGCCCCATATCATCAATGCAGTGCGCAAACGAAGAGGAGGCAGAGATGGCGGCGCAAACCGACATGCTGATCGTCGGAGCCGGGTTCTCAGGCCTGACTATGGCACTTGAGGCACGCAAGCGCGGGCTATCGGACATTACCATTCTGGAAAAAGCCGACGATATCGGCGGGACATGGCGCGAAAACACCTATCCCGGCGTTGCTTGCGATGTACCCTCGCATCTTTATTCAATGGCAACCCACCTCAACCCACATTGGACCCGCGCCTATGCCGGTGGCCCTGAGATCCAGTCCTATCTGCAGCGTATCGCGCGGGAGGAAGGGCTATATGAGCTCTGCCATTTTCATCAGAAACTCAAATCCGCCCGTTGGGACGGCTCCCGATGGCAAGTTGAAACAGAGGATGGCCACCGCTGGTCAGCACGCTTTCTGGTCTCGGCCATCGGCGCACTGCATGTGCCGCGCATTCCGCAGATACCAGGCGCCAGCAGCTTTCCCGGCCCCAGCTTTCACTCCGCGGAATGGAATCACGACGTTTCGCTGAGTGACAAACGGATCGCCGTTATTGGGACCGGAGCTTCGGCGGTTCAGTTCGTTCCCGAGATCGCCAAAACCGCCGCCCGCGTCACCATTTTCCAACGCAGCGCACCCTACGTTCTGCCTCGCCCGGACGGCCCAATTGCACCATGGGTGCGCCGCTTGTATGAACGGCTCCCCCTGCTGCCCCGCATCCGGCGCCAACTGATCTATATGTTGTTCGAGTTTCGCCACCGCGTATTCCGAGGCGAACCCCGCGCCGTCGACTTTGCAATGAAGATGTGGCGACAGGCCTTGGACAGCGCAGTATCCGACCCAACGCTAAAAACCGCACTGACGCCCGATTACACAATCGGGTGCAAACGCATCCTAAGCTCAAACGACTGGTACCCGGCACTGGCCCGAGACAACGTGGATGTGGTGCCGCGTGCGGTCACTTCGATTGACGGAAACCGTCTTACGGCAAGCAACGACAATGAGATCGAGGCCGATGTTCTGATCTGGGGAACCGGGTTCCATGTGACTGACATGGTCGACAATCTCGAGATCACGGGTGCTGGTGGTCTGACCCTGAAACAAGCGTGGTCCGATGGCATGAAGGCGAACCTTGGCACCGCAATCGCCGGGTTTCCCAACTTCTTCATCCTACTAGGGCCCCATACCGGGTTGGGGCACAATTCGGTTGTGCTCATGATCGAAGCGCAAGTCGCCCATATCGGTCGCGTTCTGTCGGGGATGCATGCGAATGGCCTCCGCATCATTACCCCGGATGCCGACAAGCAGGCTGCGTTCACGCAAGAAATGCAGGAGCGCCACCTTGAGAGCGTTTGGCAATCCGGCGGTTGCACCTCGTGGTATCAGGACACCAACGGGCGCAACACGACGCTCTGGCCGGGCACAGTCTCCGAGTTCAGAAAACGCATGGCGCGATCCGGGCTCGAGCAATACCATGCCCTCACAGAAACAACCGGAGATCCCTGATGTCGATCCTGCTGACGATTGTCTTGCTGTTAGCGGCTTGCCTGCTTGGCATGCACCTCTGGACCCGCCGCCTGACGCGGCAGGGTACCGAGATGGTGCCGCAACTGGGACAGATCGTTCCTGTTCCGGGTGGCAGCATCCACTATGTCGAAAAAGGCGACCCCGCCAACCCGACCATCGTCATGATCCACGGCCTCTCGGGCCAGTTGCAGCATTTCACCTATGCGCTGATGGATGACCTTGCGCAGGATTATCACGTTCTCGCGGTCGACCGTCCGGGCTGTGGCTATTCCACCCGCGATACTGCTCAACTGGCGGCCTTGCCTGAACAGGCCCGCATGATCCACGCGTTTCTCGAAACCAAGAATGTCGATCAAGCCATATTGGTTGGTCACTCGCTCGGCGGCGCCGTGTCACTGGCAATGGCTCTGGACTACCCGGACAGAACGGCGGCGCTGGCGCTGCTGGCTCCCCTGACTCAGGAAATGCCCACACCGCCTGCCGTCTTCAAACCACTGGAAATCCGCACCGAGTGGCTGCGCAACCTCATCGGCAACACGATCGCCGTCCCGATGGCCCGAAAAACTGCGCCCCTCGTCTTGAAAGACGTCTTCGCCCCCGAACCCGCGCCCAATGATTTTCTGGATCGTGCCGGAGGTGCCCTCGGCCTGCGCCCCTCGGCCTTCATTACCGCATCGCAAGACGTCATCGGTGTCGAATCCAGCATGGGCGCATTGAACCAGCGTTATGGTGAACTGCAAACGCCCGGTGGTATCCTTTACGGCAGCGAAGACCCAATCCTGTCAGCCAGGGTCCACGGCGCGGCAATGACGAAATTTGGCCTGACCTTTGAGGAATTAGAGCAGCACGGCCATATGATCCTGATCACCGAACCCGAAGCCTGTGCGCGTTTCATTCGCCAAATCGCCGAGAAAACCCACGGCCTCACAACAAAACGTAGCACTCGCTGAGAGACCAAGCAAAGAATCTCGACGGGCACGCTTTTCCCTCTTGACCCTCCCCGGCCCCTCGCTTAAATCGCCTCTCACTCATGGCGGAGTAGCTCAGTTGGTTAGAGCAGCGGAATCATAATCCGCGTGTCGGGGGTTCAAGTCCCTCCTCCGCTACCAAAATCCCAACATTGTCCGAAACGTGCTAACGCGCACCCGCGTATGGCGTTTATTCAACTCAGGCCTTCGATCGCAATACCGCTTCAAACACTTGTTGGATCTCTGCGATCTGCTCTGGTGTATAGCCCGAAGATACCTGATCTGAACCATTTTCCAGATCATCAATCGAAAACAGCTGCGGTAGAGAGGGGAAGAAGGACTGGCGCAGCGCCTCGTTGCCCTGTTCATATTTGCTCACGTAGTCCCGGCGTTGAGCTTGCGTCAGCATCCGCGCCTTTCCGTTCTGATCCGGTGGCAATGCCCTTTGTATTTGACGGATTTTCGGATGCCCTGCTTCTGCCAAGGCCTGCAGCAACTGAATGCGCCCAAGGGAGGGAGATGTGTTCTCAACCCGCGTCTTGGGCACCAAACGCGCCAGGTCATCGAAACCCATCACTGACAGAGCGTCCGTCACTGTCGATCCCCCGATCAGACTGTCGCGTTCGCAGATACGTGGATGGATATCGCATTCCAGATTGAACCACGGCCGCAATTCCGCGTAGTAATCCGATCCGGAACCATCGAACTTATCGATGTATTCCCAGATCGTCCCCCGGAATCGACCGTTCTTCATTTTCTGCAGGTATTTACTTTCGATATAGCGATCCTGCCGACGGAAATAGACCAACAAATTCAAAGGATACTGTCCAAGCACAGGAAGCGCTTCCATGATATCGGCGGGCGACATTCCAAACAGCATCTCTGACGAGATCAGAGCCTTTCGGGCTGTGCTGGTTCGAATTTGCTGTGTCAGATGTGAGGATATCTCTTCAAGGTGCTCCAGACGATGCTTGTTGATCGCAACAGCAAGCTTATTGACCGAGGAATGCCCTTTAGCGGTAGCATATAATAGCCCTGTATCTTCGAGCTTGGCAGAGTTCTCATTACAATAGTGCTGAAGCGCTGTGGTACCGCTTTTGGCAGTGCCAATATGCAGCCAGATTTCCTGAACCATATTTGCCTTCGGTTTCTTACTTGAGCTTCGGCCACCGCACGAATGCTAAGAATTTTGATGATTTCATCACTCGGGGAATACAAAGTAAACGCGTATTCTTAACGAGCCCGGCGATTTCCAAGCTCTCGGTGCGGCTCTCAGGATGATGACGTTTATTCTGCATGTAAAAAACGGCGGTTATGATCCCATACTTTCAAATGCCATAGGACAACCTGTGGTCGCGAACTGAATTTAGTGCGAGGAACTGCCAAAGCATTCAATTCAGAATACCGGCGATTGCCCCGATTAGGTTCAACACTTGGAACGTGTCACGGTTTACATCGCAAACTTAGTCTCCGACTCGCACATAGTATCTTTTGCACCGCAATTCCCATCAGCTGGGGTCGTCGTCCCGGACATACCCCTCATAGATGTAGTCACCCGGTGATAGTTCTTAGCCTTCCCGAGCGGGACACACTGCGTCGCCTTTTTTTCGCGGGCCTAAGGGGCAATGTCTGGGCTTGGATTTCGCAAGCCTAGGCGCAGTTGTGTCGACTCCACAACATTACCCGGTGCCAAAGCCCCACTATCTGTGATTTGAACATCCAATTGACGTACCCTGCATGGTCAAAGTTATCGTCAAAATTCCAACAGCTATTATCATTCCCAGCGCCCTTCATCAGCTTAACGGTCCAGATTGCTCGTGAACGGGCATTGACGAGTATATCGGCGAAGCGATGTCCTCGGCGCGGTGGCCATGTCGGCAACCAAAGGGGCTAACGCTGGGAGTTTCTCTCTACCCCCAAAGAGGCCAGAGTAAATCCTTTTCACCCACCATGCCGCCCGGTAGTTCGTTTGTCTTTGTTTCGAGAACAACATTAACCGAATGTGAACAATGTATTCTCAAAGTGTTCAACCAAGCTGAGGCATAGTGTTCTTGTTGGATCAAACGAGTGGTAAACCATTTGATCGCTGACAAGGGGAAACGCATGATAAAGCCTGCCTTTGTGACTGAAGAGTCCAGCACAACAGCTGTGATGCAAACTCCCGGCAAAAGCGCCGAAGAACGTTTGTCAACCACGACCAAATCGAGCAGTGGTCGCTTCCCTCCTATCGAAAATGCATTAACACAGATCGTCAAAAACAAGCGGCTTTCCGAGGCACATAACAACGTCTGAAGGCAGTTCAGCAGACCCCCACACAATTCCCGATATCTGTCCTGATTATTGGAATTGAAAACTAAATCCCGCTCCGTTTTGGGGCGGGATTTCTTTTTTTGGCACGTTACGAAAAACGCTTGCGGCCTACGCCGGCTTGGCTAGGCCCGAAATAATGTGGGCCAGCCACTTCCCATCCCTACGAAGCATGCGGCTGGCCCAGCATGCAGTACTTCCGTGAGTAGTCAGCACTGTGGGTTATATGAGCTGAGGGAGCTTTGGTCTGTGCTTACAGACCCAGAAGAGACTTGACCTCCGCCTCAACGGCATCGGTGACAGGTTTGTTGGCTGCGGCTTCCAAAGCTTCCCGTTCGGTCAATTCCTGTTCTTCAACCAGATCGACCAACTCCTGAACCTCTTCAGTCGCTTCTTCGTACTCAACTGCGGCTTGTCTTTCATCGTTCAGGTCTTGTGCTTCTTCGACCGAACTCTCCAAATCTGCGCGCGCTTGTTCGAGTTGTTCTTCTATTTCTGGGTCGGTTCCACCCGCGTCCTCCAACGCTTGTTCAAGCTCCCCGACGCGCACCTGGTTTTCCTCAACATCATCCAGCGCAGTTTGCAGATCTTCTTCGATTTCAGGAACTGTCCGCTCCGGTGGCTCCAGATCGGTGAGCTGTTCAAGTTGTTCTGCAAGCTCCTCACGCAATGCATCTCCAGCCAAGACGGTATCGCGGTAGTTGGCAATTCGACCAACCCGAGAATTGGGCGATGCATTCGCCAATGCAGTTGGGCTGGCGTTGGCCGCGTTCAAAGCACCCAACTCCGACGGGTGGGCACCAAGAAGCGCAGCTATCCTGTTACCTTTAGTCCGGACTTCTGGGCGAATGGATTCTTCAACAATCACTGTTTTTGAAGGCTTCTTTTGCGTCCTTGGCTTTTGCTTTCCACCACCGATGATCGATTTTTTCTTTGAAGTAGCTAATGTTCGCGATTTGTCTTTGCTGCCGAAGATGTCCTTCAATGAAAAACGGCCAGCTTTACCCGTAGTAGAACGCGAAGATTTTGACTTTGAGTTGCCGACTTTGGATTTTCCTGCAGTTCGGCCAACTCGGTTTTTTTCGGCACCCTTTTTCCCGCCCTTGTTTCCGGCAGAGCTGTTGTCACCGCGGTCTCCTTTGCCGGAGTTACCGTTTCCACCGTTGCCGTTTCCACCCCCCTTGCCTTTGCCTTCCTTAGCAAAAGCAACGTCCGGAGCGGCAATGGTGGCGACAATAGCTGTCGACCCCAGCAAAGCGATTGCCAAGGTTGAGGCTTTTATCAGTCCCAAAGTAGTGGTCTTCATATCGATCTCCTCGCCGGACGGCAGCAAACACCAGTTCTCAGAACCAGATGACAGTGTTCGAAGGTCTCGATTCATGCACGAATCGTTCGTCTTGTTGGCCATTAAACTTGAGTGCGCTTGAACGCAGAGCTAACTGCTTGTTCATCACCGGTTCATGTCGAACGGCGTAATCTTGCGCCAGGAAATACGAGGACATTCATGCGTGCGTATGTATTCTTGTTGGCTGCAAGCGTGCTTGTTGCTTCACCCAATGGGGAAGCGACTGCCCAAACACGCGAGCTCAAGCAAGGTGAACTGCGCAAGGCGACCCTGACAGGTGGCACAATCCGGCTCAAACGGGTTATCAATGGTGTAGAGAATGCCTATGGCGGTATCCCGGTCGATGCGCGTGCGTTTCAGGCTGATCAGATTTACTATCGCATTCTCGTCAAAAAGCCTGATGGAAAAATCATCAGCGTGATTGTGAATGCCCAAACCGGTACCGTCGTTTCCAATCGATCCAGTATTGGCCGTCAAATATCGAACGCTGCCCGTTCAAACCCCACTAAAGCGAACAATCGTAATACCAATAGCAACCGCGGAGCCTCAGCGAGCCGTGGAAACAACGGAAACAAAGGGAACGGCAACAGCGGCGGCAATGGCAACGGTGGTGGAAACGGCGGCGGGAATGGCAACGGTGGTGGCAATGGCAACGGTGGCGGAAACGGCGGTGGCAACGGCGGCGGGAATTCTGGCGGGAACGGCAAAGGAAACGGCAAAAAATAAAGCTTAAACCAAACCGGTAGTGACTGTAGTTTTCGAGTATGAGAGTACTTCTAGCCGAAGATGAGCCGCAGCTGTGCGAGCAGATTAAGAAACTTCTAAATGCAGAAGGCCGCGTGGTAGATGTGGCCGACAATGGAACGGACGCGCTTCACCTGGGGTCGACCGAACCATACGACATGATCATCCTCGACATTGGTTTACCGGAACGCGACGGCATCTCTGTCCTGCGTGAATGGCGCGGCGCTGGGGTTAAGACACCGGTGTTGATCCTTACGGCCCGCGATGGATGGAGCGAACGCGTGGATGGTCTTGATGCTGGTGCGGACGACTACATGACCAAGCCGTTTCATATGCCAGAATTGGCCGCACGTGTTCGCGCAATCCTGCGTCGACAGAGCGGTCAGTTGAACCCTGTGATCGAGATGGGGGACGTTTCACTCGATACGCGAAACGGGCGAGTGAGCGTGGGCGGAATTCCCGTTGATCTGACTGCGCAGGAGATCGCGGTCCTGACATACCTTGCGCACAATATCGGACGCATGGTGTCGCGCACAGAGTTGTCAGAACACATCTACGAATACGATGGCGACCGGGATTCCAACACCATCGCTGTTTTCATAACCCGCCTGCGCAAGAAACTGGGCTCGGACCTCATCACAACGGTCAGAGGGCGCGGCTACATGATCGATACCGTCTGATGTTATCACTGCGCCAACGCGCTTTGCTTGGCGGTCTCGCCACCGGAGCGCTTTCTGTCGGCGTCGGAACTCTGATTGTATTTTCCTACATTAACACCCGCGTTCTTGGTCAGTTCGACGAGACGCTGCGCGACAGGCACACCCAACTCGTTGTTGGATTGAGCGCAACCACGGATGACCCTGAGGCTTTGCGCGATCTCATGTTCGACCCGGCCTATGGTACGCCGTACTCAGGCCGATACTGGCAGGTGACGGACGGAAACGGAGCTGCATTTACTTCTGCCTCATTGTTTGACGAAACAATTTCCGAACCCGCACGTGCGAAGGAAGAGGCAGTCGTGTGGAACACGTCAGGCCCGGATAACGAGGCCGTTCGCAGCGTTTATCAGAAAATCACGTTCGAAGACGGAACCGAATGGGGCGTGACCGTCGCCGAAAGCAGGCTTGAGTTGATCCGCGAACGTCGGGCTGCTCAAAACAACTTGCTTCCGGTTTTCGGGTTGGTCGGCTTAATCGGAGTTGCCGGCTCTCTGCTACTAATGTCTGCAATTGTCGGCCCGCTCACGAAGCTACGCACTGATGTGACGCATCGCTGGGACAAGGGAGACGACCTGAACCCGGAAGACTATCCAGAGGAGGTTTCACCGCTTGTCGAAGACCTCAATCAGTTGCTGCACAGAAACCGCGAAATTGTATCTGGCTCCCGACGGCAGGCGGCGGATTTGGCGCACGCACTTAAAACACCGACGGCGATACTTCGAAACGAATTGACAAGTTTGTCGGACAACGGAGCAAATACTGAACCTGCCGAAGACGCGCTGAACAGGATTGATGCCCAGCTCAAGCGTTCTCTCGCGCGCATGCGTGCGTCAAACACCGCTGAACTTACGCACTCCCGAACTGATCTTTCGAATTCGGTCGCCAGACTATCCAGGCTGTTCTCGGTCATGGCAGAGCGCGAAGGGAAATCACTTACAACCGATTGCGAGGATGGACTGCAGGTTCGAATGGACACTCAGGACATTGAAGAAGTGATTGGAAACCTACTCGACAACGCCCTCAAGTGGTGCAGAACAAGCGTTCACATCACCGCGAAACGTGTTGCAGATGGAATTGAGATGTCCATCGAAGATGACGGGCCCGGAATTCCGGAAGACGCACGTGCAGGGGTGCTGCGTTCCGGAGGTCGGCTGGACACCTCTGTAAGCGGAACCGGCTTGGGATTGGCCATCTCCGTAGATCTTTTGAACGCCTACGGCAGTGAGCTGAAATTGGGAACATCCACAAACCTTAATGGCTTGGCCTGCTGTGTGCTTTTATCAGCATAAGTATAGACGTCCTTGCCTCTTCAGCTGCAGATAGGCTGGCACGGCTTCTGAGGGTTTCACAGCGTCCACGCTGGTTTGATCGGCATATGATAACGAAGACTCAAGGTCGACCGCAGTTCCCATGCTCAGAAGCTGCTTGCCCAGAAAATCTACGTCTTGAATGCGTAGGTGATAGCAGTGTTCATCCAATTGTTGAGCAGCTCTTTGCGCTCGGGACTTTGCAACTGCAGCTGCTCTTATCCACAGCGAGAACGATGTTTTCCAGCGACATAGTGGTGATTGAGGTCATTCGGGACCCGACATGAGAAGTAAAAAACCCGCTTTCACGAATGATAGAGGAACGGTTTTATTCTCTAGTATGTACTACGCTCTTGGTCAGCTCCGGCTAAAGCTGAAGGGAAACAGTAGCTTACCTGTTGGGAGTGGTGCCCGGGGGCGGAATCGAACCACCGACACGAGGATTTTCAATCCACTGCTCTACCCCTGAGCTACCCGGGCACGGGAACGGAACTTACCGTTGGGTGGAGGCGTTCTATGATTTGCCACCGGGAGTGTCCAGAGGCTTTTTGACATTTTTTCAATGTTGAAGCGGTTGTCTTTGATCATCGTCTGAAACGTCAGGATCCGCATCCTCTTCGCGCTGTGAAGCAACAGCGTATGACCCGTTCAGCCATTTGGCCAGATCAAGATCCGCGCAGCGTTTTGAACAGAACGGGCGGAAGCTGTGGACGGAATCTCCGCCGCAGATCGGGCAACTCATTTCAGCACCTCAGTCAGCGGAACGCGAGCACGCTTGCGTTGCAATTCATAATGACCAAGCGGGGTCCAGCCGGCCAAAATGGTCTCGTCGGGATCGGTTTTGAAGGCAGCGCGCAAGGCGGCCTCGAACCCACGGCGGTCTTTCTTGGGCATTGGGGCGAGATCCAGCGTGATTTGTCCGCCAAGCCCGCGCACTCTCAGCGCCCGAGGCAGTGATTTGGCGCAGGCAAAGTTGGCTTTGGTTCCTGCCGCCAGCGAACTGTCCGACCCGGTATTAACATCAACCGCGACCAGTGCCCGCGTGGGCTGGATATAGAGGTGCCCGCCACCCGCAAGAGGTTCGGAAATGCCGCGCGCGACGTCCAGCGCATCCAGTACGCCGTGATCCTCGAAGCCACCCGGGGCGGTGACGACCTCGGCTGGGTCAGTCCAGTCGCGCCAGGCGAGAATATGCGGGCCATCACCCTCGCTGAGGGTTTCAGGCTGGTCGCCCGGGTCGTTCAGAACCTGTTCGGTCTGAAGACGCATCGCAGCAATGTCTTCCGCGATCTCGTCGCTTTCAGCCCCCGCGCAGCAAGACCTCAGGATCAGGCCATGCGGGCTGTCCTCCATCTGCTCATGCGCGATTTCCAGCAAGCGGTCTCGCTCGTCTTCGTCGCGGATGCTGCGCGAGATATTGAGGCCGGGTGCATAGGGCGTGACGATGGCGAAGCGGCTTTTGAACAGAACGCGGTTGGTAACCGGTATCGCCTTACCCGGCTCGGCGTAACCACTGATCTGGACCAGCAGCAAAGCCCCAGGAGCCAACCCCTTGACCTGCCGCAGAAAAGCGGGGCCATCGGGGGTGGTCAGAAACATGCCGCCCTGCCCTTTGACCGGGCGCTCGGCGCGCGCACGATAGATGGTGCCCGGAAGAGGTGCCTCTCCGGCAATCAGAAAGTCGTCAAGTGCGCCATCCACCATGAGTGCGGCGGCTTCGCGGCCTTCGATATGGTCCAGAACGATTGTGCGACCTTTCATGACACCTCACGATACAAGGGGTAACCGATGCCTTGCAAAAGCGAGGCGGTCTCGGCCAGAGGCAGGCCCACGATGCCGGTGAACGAACCAGAAATCCATGGGATGAACGCTCCGGCGGGGCCCTGGATGGCATAAGCGCCGGCCTTGCCTTGCCAGTCCCCCGTCGACAGGTAAGCGTTGATCTCTGTGTCCGAGAGGCGCTTTACCTTGACCTGTGAAACCACGTCGCGTTGCAGAATTTTCTCACCGCGGCGTACGGCAACCGAAGTGATCACACGATGGCGTCTGCCGGACAATGCATGCAGGAATTCGGCGGCCTGCCCTGCATCTTCAGGCTTGCCCAGAATACGGCGGCCCAATGCAACAGTGGTATCCGCGCAAAGGGTGACATCACCGCTATCCGCCTGAACCGCCTGCACTTTTTCGCGCGTGATGCGACTGCAATAGGGAACCGGCAACTCGCCTTTCAAAGGCGTTTCGTCGATCTCAGGAGGGTGTATCGCATCAGGACGAACGCCAAGCTGCGCCAGCAGGTCCAGCCGCCTTGGGCTGCCCGATCCGAGGATAAACGCCATTGGGCGAAGCGTTATTTAAAGCGGTAGTTGATCCGACCCTTGGTCAGATCATACGGGGTCATCTCGACCTGAACTTTGTCGCCAGCCAGAACACGGATGCGGTTCTTGCGCATCTTGCCTGCCGTATGTGCGATGATCTCATGGCCGTTTTCCAGCTCGACCCGAAACGTCGCATTAGGCAGGAGTTCCTTCACGACACCGGGAAATTCGAGCGTATCTTCCTTGGCCATGTTGTCTCCACATCTAAGTTGCACTCGCAGAATCTGCGAGGGTGTGCGCTTAAATGAGCTTATTTCGGCCTTATTTCAAGGGCGGAATCACCTAAAGGGGTGATATTGTGACTGAATCGACTCTGGGACCCTGTTCGACCCAATGAGCACGGTTGAGCACATGACCATCAGCGCGGACAGCAGCGATTGCGCCCAGATCGACATCGGCATAGGTCCATCCCGGCTGGTTCAGGACCCCCTCGGCCAGAACACCGGTTTGCGGGAAGCCTTTGTCGGGCGGGCCAAAAACACCGCCCATGCCGGTGTTCATATCCACGGCTTCGGACCATTCATTGTTACCGACAAGCGACGACATAACTGTAACGCATTGATTTTCAAGTGCTCTTGACATCGCACCAATGCGTACACGCCAATATCCCGATAGGGCCTCAGTGCAGGATGGCACCAGGATCAGGTCGGCATCCTGCAGGGCGCGGCCCAGCAATGGGAACTCACTATCATAACAGATCAGCACGCCGATCTTACCCAAAGCCGTATCGAAGAGTTTCAGCGGACCGCCCGGCGCGATGTCCCAGGCATCACGTTCGAACCGGGTCATGATCTGCTTGTCCTGATGGTCAACACCACCGTCGGGCGCACAAAGCGTGGCCCGATTCATCGGTCGGCCCGGTCCATCCACAACAGGGGCCGAGGCGCCCAGAATGTATGTGTTGTACTCTTTCGCGAGGCGCTGATGTATGTGTTGTACATCTTCCATACGGTCGGAAACCGCCCGGATCGAGCGTTCCAGATCGCCAGCCACAGCTGCACCATCAAGCGTCGAAAGCTCCATCGCGCCGTATTCAGGAAAGACCAGCAGCCCGGCCCCCTGCCCCGCGGCCTCGGACACCCAACGATTCAGCTTGTCTTCGTACTGCGCCCAGCTGTCGAGCCAGTCGAGATCATATGCAGCGGTTGCAACTTTCATGCCCGAAATCCTTAACGGTTTATTTCGCGCTACATTAAAGTGCGCATTCGGTGGCTGTATAGGCCAGTTGCAATGCCTTAGATAGTCGAGTCCGCAAGAACAGACAGCGCTCAACGCGACAGAAACCAAGATCGACAACAAAACCTTGGAACACATCGCAAAGGCGGAAGGGTGGCGTCCGAACACCGTCAAGTTTGAGGAATGTATTGTATTTGCCTCAGGATGCCCCTCAAGGCATTGGGGTATATATGAAAATAGCGGTCATATCGCCGTGCAAACCACGCTCAATTTGCCCCTTGAAGAGCCGATGCAACACAATGGGAATCGTGCGCAAGAAACTATGAAAAATGCTTTTTCTTCAATGTGTTGAAGAATTTGATCGGTCACGATGGAGAGATGGTGCTGCTGGAGAGAATTGAACTCTCGACCTCTCCCTTACCAAGGGAGTGCTCTACCTCTGAGCTACAGCAGCGCCGTGGGCGGGTGATTAGACTCAAACGAAACGCGGCGCAAGGGTGTCTGGACGGTTTTTTTCCACTCCTGTAGAGAAAGGCAATGGCAGACAAAAATTCACCCAAAAAACACGGCAAACCCGGTGATGCACGCGAGGAGCGGCTGAAGGCGGCGCTCAAGGCGAATATGGCGCGGCGCAAGGCGCAGGCCAAGGCGCGGGCGGCATCCGAGGACAAGGCCGGCAAGGACGAGGGATAAGAGCAGATGGATTCGATTCTGGTAACGGGCAACGGCCCGCTGAACGGGCAGATCCCGATTGCGGGGGCCAAGAATGCGTGCCTGACGCTGATGCCCGCGACGCTTCTCAGCGAAGAACCGCTGACGCTGACCAATGCGCCGCGTCTAAGCGACATCAAGACGATGACCGCGCTGCTGCAATCGCTGGGGGCCGAGGTCTCGTCGCTGCAGGATGGTCAGGTGCTGGCGATGTCCAGCCATGACTTGATCAGCCACACAGCGGATTATGAAATTGTGCGCAAGATGCGTGCCTCGAATTTGGTGTTGGGACCAATGCTGGCGCGGCTGGGGCAGGCTGTTGTCTCGCTACCCGGCGGCTGCGCTATCGGCGCGCGACCGATGGATTTGCATGTCGAAGGTCTTGAGGCGTTGGGGGCCGAGATCGAGCTGAAAGACGGGTATCTGCACGCCAAGGCCCCGGGCGGTCTGAAAGGCGCGGTGCATGAGATGCGCTTTGCCTCCGTGGGTGCCACCGAGAACATCGTCATGGCGGCCACACTGGCCAAAGGCACCACAGTGCTGAAGAACGCCGCGCGCGAGCCCGAGATTGTCGATCTGGTCGAATGCCTGCGCAAGATGGGGGCTCAGATTTCGGGCGAAGGCAGCTCGACCATTGAGATTCAAGGCGTCGACCGGCTGCATGGCGCGACCCATCAGGTGGTGACCGACCGGATCGAACTTGGCACGTATATGCTGGCCCCGGCCATCTGCGGGGGCGAGGTCGAATTGCTGGGCGGGCGCATGTCGCTGGTCGAAAGCTTTGCCGCCAAGCTGGATGCGGCGGGGATCAGCGTCTCTGAGACCAACAACGGGTTGAAAGTGTCCCGCAAGAACGGGCGTGTGACCTCGGTCGATGTGGTCACCGAACCGTTCCCCGGTTTCCCGACCGATCTGCAAGCGCAGATGATGGCATTGATGTGCACTGCCGAAGGTGTGTCCGTTCTTGAAGAGCGTATTTTCGAGAATCGCTTTATGCATGCGCCCGAACTGGTGCGCATGGGTGCGAATATCGAGGTGCATGGCGGCACGGCGACCGTCACCGGGGTTGAGCGTCTGAAAGGCGCGCCGGTCATGGCAACGGATCTGCGGGCTTCGGTCTCGTTGATCCTTGCCGGTCTGGCGGCGGAAGGTGAGACGGTGGTCAGCCGGGTCTATCATCTGGATCGCGGATATGAGCATGTGGTGCGCAAGCTGGAAGGCGTGGGCGCAAAGATCGAACGGATTAAGGGTCAATGACAGACGCGAGTTTCAAAGACGGCCGCGAGGCACCACTGAACCTTGGGGCCGAGGATACGGATGACCTGAAGGTCATCGCGACCCTGACACAGGACGCGATTTTCCCGGTCACCGAGATGACATGGCAGCCCAGCCAGCGCCGCTTTGCGCTGCTGCTCAATCGCTTTCGCTGGGAAGACAAGGATGCCGCCGCCCGGCGCGGTCGTGCGTTTGAGCGGGTGCAGGCCGTTTTGATGTTCGGCTCGGTTCTGTCGGTGGCCAGTCAGGGCATCGACCGCAGTGATAAGGACATGATCCTGTCGCTGTTGTCGGTCGAATTCGAACCGTCGGAAGATGGCGCAGGGCAAATCCTGCTGACGCTGGCGGGCGATGGTGCGATCCGCTTGTCGGTCGAGGCCGTCGATGCCACGCTGAAAGATGTCACGCGCCCCTACAAGGCACCGTCCGGCCACGCCCCCCATCACCCCGAGTGAACAACAAACGCGGCATAGCGCAGGCCTTCCCGAACCCGCCGCAGGGCACCGCAGTGCGGCGGGCAACCGTGTTTGACGTGTTTGATATTAGTCGTGTTCTGATCCGTTCGATCCGCGATCTGTGTCAGGCGGATCATCTGGGTGATCCCGAAAACCTTGCCCGCTGGACCGCTAACAAGGACCCGGCCTCGGTCCGGGGCTGGATCAAGGCTGGCGCCTCTCTATGGGTCGCGACCAAGGGGGATGGGATCGCAGCTGTTGGCGGGTTGCGAGCAGAGGGTGAAATATCGCTGCTCTATGTCGATCCCGATTGTTCCGGTTGCGGACTCGGCACTGCGCTGTTGTGCCGTTTGGAGAATGAACTGCATGCGCAAGGCTGTACCGAGGCACACTTGCAGGCAACCAAAACCGCCCACGCATTCTATCAAAGGCAGGGTTGGCAGGATGATGGTGATCCAACCGAGTGGCACGGCATCCCGCAATTCCCGATGCGCAAATCGCTGCACCCCTTGGGCTAAGGGTTGAGGCCGCCCGGTCTCGGCGATAAGACCCGTGGGAACGCTTTCGGAGTCCCTTACATGCCCGTTTTCCTCGACACGACCTCCGCCGATTTCGAGCCCGCGTTTCAGGCGCTGTTGTCCGCCAAGCGTGAGGACAGCCCCGATGTGGATGCGGTCGTGGCGCAGATCATCGATGATGTGCGGACCCGTGGCGATGCGGCGGTGATCGAACTGACCGCCAAATTCGATCGGTTGGAGCTGACGCCCGAGACCATGGCCTTCTCTGCCGAAGAGATCGCCGAGGCTGTTGCACAGGTTACGCCCGAGGACCGCGCTGCACTTGAACTGGCTGCCGCGCGCATCCGGGCCTATCACGAAAAGCAGATGCCTGAGGATCATCGGTGGACCGATGAGTCTGGCGCTACGCTAGGCTGGCGCTGGTCGGCGGTGTCGGCTGCGGGGCTTTATGTGCCGGGCGGATTGGCATCCTATCCGTCGTCGGTTCTGATGAACGCGATCCCGGCGAAGGTGGCAGGGGTGGAGCGGCTGGCCATCGTTGTGCCGACACCTGACGGTCAGGCGAACCCGCTGGTCCTGCTGGCGGCGCAGCTGTCGGGCGTGGATGAGATCTATCGCATCGGCGGCGCGCAAGCGGTGGCCGCGCTGGCTTATGGCACCGATACGATTGCGCCGGTCGACAAGATCACCGGGCCGGGCAATGCCTTTGTCGCCGCCGCCAAACGCCGAGTATTCGGTAAGGTTGGCATCGACATGATCGCGGGGCCGTCGGAGATTCTAGTGATCGCCGATAAGGACAACGAGCCCGACTGGATCGCGCTGGACCTGCTCAGCCAGGCCGAACATGACGAAAGCGCCCAGTCCATTCTGATCACGGACGACGCGGGCTTCGGTCAGGCCGTCGCGCAGGCGGTCGACAAACGCCTCGAAACCCTGGAACGCCGCGCCATCGCCGGGGCCAGCTGGCGCGACTATGGCGCCGTGATCACCGTGCGCGATCTGGACGAGGCAGCCGCGCTGTCCAACCGTATCGCGCCCGAACATCTGGAACTCTGCGTGGCCGATCTGGTAGCGCTGAGCCAGCAAACCATCCACGCAGGCGCTATCTTCCTCGGTCAGTACACGCCCGAGGCCATTGGCGATTATGTCGGCGGCCCCAACCACGTACTGCCCACTGCGCGTTCGGCGCGCTTTTCGTCCGGCCTCAGCGTTATGGATTTCCTCAAACGCACCACGCTCAGCCAGATGACGCCCGAGGCCCTGCGCGCCATCGGCCCGGCGGCGGAAACGCTTGCGCGATCCGAAAGCCTCGAAGCGCATGGCCTGTCCGTTTCTGCGCGCCTGAACCGGCTGAATGACTGAAGTGACGCAAAGACCCGGCGCGCATGGCGTTTCTGTGCGTTGCCCATTGAAATTCGTTGTTATAGGTCTGTGCAGACGTAAGGATTGTGACCGTTAAGATGACCCGTATCTCGCATATCGAACTGGATGACCGAAACCTGCCCCCGCCGACCCCCGAGATCGAGCAGGAGCGCAAGGTCGCCATCTATGATCTGCTTGAGGAGAACTCATTCACCCTTCCAGCGCGTGACGACCGGGCGATCCCGGACGGACCTTACCATGTGCAGCTGTCGATCCGCGACAAACGGCTGGTCTTCGACATCGAAACCGAAGCCAGTGAGAAGGCGGCCGAATTTCACCTGTCGCTCGGCCCGTTCCGGCAGGTAGTCAAGGATTACTTCCAGATCTGCGAAAGCTATTTTAACGCGGTGAAGAACCTGCCGCCCAGCCAGATCGAAACCATCGACATGGCCCGGCGCGGCATTCACAACGAAGGCAGCCGCGTGTTGCAGGAGCGACTGGAGGGCAAAGCCGAGGTCGATACCGATACTGCCCGCCGCCTCTTCACGCTGATCTGCGTGCTGCATTTCGGAGGCTAACGGGTGACGCCGCTGCCGCAGTCCATCCTGTTCTGTTGCGACCACAATTCGGTCCGGTCGCCCATGGCTGAAGGCATCATGAAGAAATTCTACGGCACAGGTACATACGTACAGTCTGCCGGAGTGCACAGCGATCTGGATATCGATGGGTTCTGCATCGCGGTCTGCCAGGAGATCGGCGTCGAGCTGTCCCGCCATCGCACACGATCCTTCGACGAGATGGAGGAATGGGGGGACGATCTGAGTTCGTTCGACCTGATCGTCGCGCTGTCCCCGGCCAGCCAGCGCCGGGCGTTGGAACTGACGCGGATTTTTCACCTCGATGTCGATTATTGGCCAATTATGGACCCTACGGGGATGGGAGAGACACGGGAAGCCAAGCTACACCACTACCGACAAACCCGCGATCAGATCGTTTCGCATCTGAAAGACCGCTGGGGCGAACCGACGGAGTGACCATGAACCTGACCGTGAAAACCTATTTCGACGCCTTCAACGCCGGTGATGTGGACGGCATGCTGGCCTGCCTGTCCGATGATGTGGCCCATCACGTGAACGAGGGCCAGATTCGCGTGGGCAAAGAGAAATTTGCCGCCTTCTGCGCCCATATGAACCGCTGCTATCGCGAGAATCTGACTGATATCGTGATTTTCGAGGCCGAAGGCGGCACACGCGCTGCCGCCGAATTCATCGTTAACGGCACCTATCTGGAAACCGATGAGGGCCTGCCCGACGCGCATGGTCAGACCTATCGCCTTCCGGCGGGTTCGTTCTTTGATCTTCAAAATGATAAGATTACCCGCGTGACCACCTTCTACAATCTTGCCGATTGGACCAAACAGGTCTCGAATGGCTGAAATCACCGATGTACGCCCCCTGACCGGAGCGGCGCTCGGGGCTGCGCTGGACGACGTTGCCCGTCTGCGGATCGAGGTATTCCGGGTCTGGCCCTATCTCTACGACGGTGATCTGGCCTATGAGCGCGAATATCTGCAATCCTACCGCGACAGCGACAAGGCCATCGTTGTCGGCGCATTTGATGGCGACCGGCTGGTGGGGGCCTCAACCGGTGCCCCGCTGACCGATCACGCCGACGATTTCGCCGCCGCCTTCGCAAGCACGGATCTGATCCTTTCCGAGATCTTCTATTGTGCTGAATCCGTGTTGTTGCCCGCCTACAGGGGGCAGGGTGTCGGGCATAAGTTCTTTGATCAGCGCGAGGCGCATGCCCGTGCTTTGGGTTTCACCAAATGCGCCTTCTGCAGCGTGCAACGTCCCGCTGATCACCCGATGCGGCCTGATGGCTACCGCCCGCTGGATACATTCTGGCGCGCCCGAGGCTACGCGCCTCTGCCCGGGGTGGTCGCGCAGTTCGCCTGGAAGGATGTGGGCGAGGACAGCGAAAGCCAAAAGCCGCTACAGTTCTGGATGCGGGATTTGTGACGGTTGGTGGGCGTAAGCCGCCCACTTGCCGTAATCTCACCACCCCATGCTATGCTAGTGCCCTGAACAGACCTAGCCCAGCAGCGCTTCGATCTTGGACAGCGTAGAGGTGTTGACGGCGACGCCGTGTTGCGCGGCTGTTTCGCGGCAGCTTCGGCGGCCGTCTCCGGGCAAATGCGCGCCTTCTTGGGTGTGAATGGCAGACACGAGTTGCGCGATACCTTCCGGGAAACCGCCGGATGCGGTTGCGTCTGGGTCGATAGCAATGAAGAACTGCCCTGTCTTGGGTGGGCCGCCCGCCGTTCCCGAAAAGGGTGAGGCGTGGATACCCAGCGTCGCCCCTGTCAGCGCGGCAGCCAGAATCTCGGTCAGAAGGGCCACGCCCACGCCTTTATAGCCACCCGATGGTGCCATGGAGCCTTTGAGCCCCACATTCGGATCGGTTGTCGGATTGCCATCGGCATCCAGCGCCCAGCCAATCGGGATCGGTTTGCCTTCGCGCGCATGCTTCATGACTTCGCTTTTGGCGATGGTGCTGGCGCTTTGGTCGATCAGCAGGGCGGGTTGGCCATCGTTTCCGGGGACCGCGATTGAGAATGGGTTGGTCCCGACCACGGGCTTGGCGCCGCCGGACGGAGCGATAGAAGCAGGTGCATTGGTGAAGCCAAGCCCCACAAGGCCCGACTGTGCCAACCGGAAGGTGTGATAGCCCAGAACGCCGCAATTATAACTGTTGCGGATCGCCAGAACCGCGACGCCTTGCGCACGCGCCGCAGGGATCAGCGCCTCGAAACCTTTGTCAATCGCTGCATGGGCGAACCCGGTCGCTGCATCAACCGTCACCACGCCGGGGCGCGGCTGGGACAGTTGAGGCGTGGCTTGCCCATCCACCTTGCCACACTGAACATGCTCGGCGTAGATCGGGATATAGGCCAAGCCATGGCTTGCCACCCCGTCCGCCTCGGTCGCTGCGGTTGCAACAGCCAGGGGCCGGGCGTTCTCGGGGCTGGTGCCCGCAGCCACCAATGCGCGGAAAGACAAATCCTCGATTTCAGCAAGGGTGAGGGTACGGGTTTCGATCATGTCGGTCTCTCATTCAGTCGTTATCGGATAGGCCAGCCCCGGCCCCCAACAGGCGGGATTCTTCGGTCGCGGGCGCATAGGTGCGATGGGCAAATCGGTTGAGCGTATCCCAGCTTGCCGAATCCGGCGTCGCGCGGGTTGCTTGTGGTCGAGGGGTGGTGATCTGACCGCCCAGCGCGACTTCAACGCCATCAGAAAGCGCGGGCCAGTCCTGCCCGGCAGTGAGGCATCCACCGTCCGTTGTGGCCATGAACTGGCCGGTCGTAAGGGTGATCACCGAATTCTGAGCGCGGGCCGCAGACGCCGCGAAGGGCATCAGAAGGATCGGTGCCGCAAGGTTTCGGATACGTATCGGACCCGCGCGCAGCAGGTCAGATCGATCGGATAGTAAAGCGCCCGTGATGATCGGACAAAGCGCGCCCTGCCCGGCCCAATCCGCGTGCGTCGCGACCGGTCGATGGTCCCTGAGCGAGGCAGCCAAACCTTGTTCGAGCAGCTGCGCCAAGGATTTCGCGCCATCCATCCCTTGCGCACAGAGCCAGCGCGTGGCCTTGCCTGCCTCTTCCGCCAGCCCCCAAGGGTAACCGGCCCCGCGCGTGGCGCGCTTGGCGGTGGCTTCGATCTCGTTCAGCGACACATTCACGGTGCAAGCTCCGGATAGACCCACATATCAGCGGTTCGGTTGTTCAGATCCTCGGGATACGGCGCGCCAGCATACATGCAGATGCGCACCCAACGATCCGAACGGGGGTCGAAATGGGTTGCACCAAAAAACGAGAGTTTGGCACGCAGCATGTCGATCGGCAGAACATCGGCGCTGATCGTGTTGTCGCGGATCTCGCCGTAGGGCGCGACGCGGCTCATTTGTGCGCGGCGAATTGTGTGGCGGTGTTCGGGATGCTCCAGCAGAAAGTCGGCAACGCGTACTGTTTCTGGCCATTGAGAAAGCAACCTGTCAGCCAGAGCGGCATCGCGCGCTGGTGCAAGCGGCTGTTCGTAGTCTGCAATCGGCTCATCAAATCGCTCGCCCAGTCGCGGTTCGAGCTTTTCTTCCGACACATACCAGGCGCGCGCGCAGTGTTCGGGCGCGCTCCAGTCCAGATCCAGCGCCCAGCCAAAGCTGGCGCGGATCAGGTCACGCACCCCAGCAACGGGCATCGCGCCGTCTATCACATGCGCCGTCCGGCTGCTGTCTGCCATACAGCTGGTCAGCCCATCGACCAGATCGCCGTAGGGTTCCAGGATCAGCGAGGCCAGCAGTTCCTGCCCTTCCTCGCTCAGCGCATCCTGCGACCAGAGGATCAGCCGGTTCCACGGATAATTCCGGGTCAGGTCGGTTTGGTCCAGATACTCGGATATTGCGCCCAGATCGGTATTCAGCGCGGCCAGTTTCCCGATCTGAATGGGGTGTTCGGACCGCCACCACGAGGTCGAAAGCTTGCTGCGCTCAAACACATCGCGAAAGCAGGCCACTTCAGCCTCTGAAGCTGTTTCGACGGACCGGACCCGCGCAATGGCCTCTTCCCGCACCATGATCCAGTTGTTGAACAGAACGGGGTGGTTGACGATGAAGGGCGCCATGCCCAGCCCGGTCGAGTTGCCGATGCCCAGCCAGCGCGCGATGTCGGGGTCCAGCTCTGCCGTCTGGTCGCCGCCTTTGGCGCGGGCCATGTGCTGCACCAGATCGCGCACGAAAGTTCGTGTCAGATAGACCGACAGCATCTCGGCCTGAAATGGCGCGCTGACCTCATCACGGTCTGCAATCTTCTCGCGATCCGCTGCGCCGAATTTGCCCGAGCCATAAACGGCGGTGGTCCGCATCAGGTAGCCGACCTTGTAAATCTGTTCGAGATCGGGTTGCTGACCAGAAGCCAGACGATCCACCACATGCGCCCACAGACGCACCGAACGGTTGGCACGCGACAGAGACAGTTCGCTTTCGCTCACTCGCCCGGCCTCTTGCAGGGGCACGTTCCGCGACAGGCGGTCGATGTCATCTTCAGTCGGGATACCGTCGAAAAGCGCAAAGGTCGCGTCCCAGGCTTCGGCAATCACGCGATCCGAGCGTTGCTCAGGCGGCAAATCATGGGCGAACGCCACCAGTGAATAGGCCCGTTCCGGGCCTTGCGCGGTATAGACCGCGTGGCCAACACCTTTGTCGTCAATCTGGAAGACCGCGCGCGTGAACGCCCAGTTCTCAGCCGCCATCCGGCGGGTCAGTTGCCGCATGAAGCTGAGGCGGCATTGATGCAGCGATCCCAATCGCGACAGGCGCATTACCAAGGCCGGGTCGCGGCGCGCAATATGAGGGCTTTGATCGGTCATGCGCTTTGGGGGCCGAAATTGTCGGCGAAGAAGCGATACCAGTTGCCACCCATGATCCCGGCGACCTCTTCGGTGTTCATGCCTGCGGCGCGCAGGCCGGATGCGATATTTCCAAAGTCTCGGTTGTCCTGAAACCAGCCCGGCATCGGCGGGAAACCGGGGGCCGAGGCCGAGCCTTCGCCGTAATCGATCTGTTTCGTCCAGCGTCCAACGCGCATCCATTCAACCACGCTGTCGGGTTGATCCTGACACAGGTCGGTGCCAATCCCCAGATGCTGGACGCCGTATCTCTCAGCCGTGCGGGCGATCATCTCACAGAAACTCTCCAACGTGCAGTCGGACTTGTCTTTCAGGTGATGAGGATAGACCGAAAAGCCGAGCATCCCACCGTTTTGTGTGACCGCACGGATCACGTCGTCGCGCTTGTTGCGCAGCGCGGGTGACCATTCGTGCGGATTGGCGTGAGTGATAGCGATGGGACGCTCGGACAGTTCGGCGGCCTCGATGGTCGACCGGTCCGCCGAATGGCTCATGTCGACAACAAGACCTACACGGTTCATTTCTTTGATTACCTGCTTGCCCATGCGGGTGATACCGGTGTCTTCGGCCTCGTAACAGCCGGTCGCCAGCAGCGACTGGTTGTTATAGGTCAGCTGCATGAAGCGGGCACCCAGGTCATGCAGTATCTCGACCAACCCGATATCGTCCTCGATGGGGCTGGGGTTCTGGAACCCGAAGAACACAGCCGTCCGTCCGGATGCGCGCGCGGTGTCGATGTCGCTGGCCCAGCGGCCTTTCATGATCAGGTCGGGGTATTGTTCGAACCAACGGTTCCACTTTTCAAAATTCAGAACCGTTTCGCGGAAGCTTTCGTGATAGGCGATGGTGACGTGGATCGCGTCCACGCCGCCTTCGCGCAGTTGGCGGAAAATCTTCTCCGACCAGTTGGCATATTGCAGCCCGTCAATCAGCATCAGACCGGGCCTGCGCTGATATAGGCGGTTTTGACGGTAGTGTAGAATTCCGCCGCCGCCTTGCCCTGTTCGCGCGGACCATAGGAGCTGTCGCCGCGTCCGCCAAAGGGCACGTGGTAGTCGGTGCCTGCGGTGGGCAGGTTCACCGTCACCACACCGGTGCGCGCGTTGCGGCGGAAATGAGTGGCCCGGGCCAGCGATTTGGTCACGATGCCTGAGGTCAGGCCGAAATTGGTGTCGTTGACCACGCTCAGCGCTTCGTCATAGCTGCCGACCTTGATGACGCTGGTCAGCGGCGCGAACATTTCCTCGCGGTTGATGCGCATGTCGTTATTGGTGTTCAGGAACACGCCCGGCGACATGTAGAACCCGTCATGCGGCATTTCCAGACGCTGACCGCCACAGGCCAGCTCGGCCCCTTCGGTTTTGCCCAGATCGACATAGGCGAGGTTTTCCTGCAACTGCTGCTGGCTGACAACGGGACCCATCTGAGTGCCCTCTTCGAGCGCGTGACCCACTTTCATCGCCTGCGCGCCTGCAACCAGTTTCTCAACAAAAGCATCGTGGATGCCCGCGTGGACAACCAGCCGTGACGAGGCGGTGCATTTCTGCCCTGTGCCACCGAATGCGCCGCCCAAGGCCAGCGTCACCGCCAGATCCAGATCGGCGTCGTCCATCACGGCCAGTGCGTTCTTGGAACCCATCTCCATCTGTACTTTGGTCAGGTTCTGAATGGCGGCGGCGGCGATGCCCTTGCCCACTGGCACGGAACCGGTGAAGGAAATTGCGTTGACCTTCGAGCTTTCGACCAACCGTTGGCCGATGCTACGCCCAGACCCCATAACAAGGCTGAACAGACCCTTGGGGATATCCTGCCGCTCGATGATTTCGGTCAGAGCCACTGCCGAAGCCGGCGTAATGTTGGCAGGCTTCCACACAACCGCGTTGCCATAGCAGAGGGCGGGTGCAATCTTCCACGACGCCGTCGCAGTGGGGAAGTTCCACGGGCTGATGATGGCGACCACGCCAACCGCCTCGCGCCGCACGTCAATCTCGATATCGGGACGGACGGAATCGGCGTTCTCGCCAATCTGGCGCAGACATTCGGCGGCGTAGTAAGTAAAGAACTGACCAGCGCGGAACACTTCGCCTTTGCCCTCGGCCAGCGGCTTGCCTTCTTCGCGGGCCAGCAGCGTGCCCAGCTCTTCGGCGCGGGCCATCAGTTCAGTGCCGATGGCGTTCAGCACAGCCTGCTTGCGCTCCAGCCCGTAAGCCGCCCACTCGGCCTGTGCGATACGCGCCTGATCCAGCGTCGCCTCAAGCTGATCGGCGCTGGCCTGAGCAAACATGCCGACCAGATCAATCAGGTCCGATGGATTGCGGTTTTCAATTTCGCTTTCGCCCGCCAGCCATTCGCCAGCGATCAGGTTCAATTTGGTCACGTTGCGCCCCAGAGTCAGAATTTGTTCTCCATAGGATGGATTCTTCGGGCGACATCAGTCAAACTCAAACAATTGAAGTTAAGTTCAGGAAAATTGAAATTTGACACTGAAGATCGAAATGCTGCGCTGTTTCTGTACCGTTGCCCAAACCGGCAATCTGGTCGAGGCTGCAGACCGGTTGGGCCGCACCCAATCGGCCCTGTCGATGACCCTGAAACAGCTTGAGGATCATCTGGGCAAGAAGCTGTTTGAAGGTGAACGTAAAAATCAACTCTCCGCACTGGGAGAGCAAGTGTTCGATCTGGCGCTGCAACAGGTTCGGCAGTTCGATCAGACAGTCCAGAATATCGAAGCTGCAGCCCATGCCGAGCAAGGCCTGATCCGCATCGTGTCGGTCCCGTCTGTCGGCGCGCTGATCTTTCCGAACCTTCTGGAGCATATGAGCAGACAGTACCCCGGTGTACAGATTGAGCTGCGCGATACCGACACCCAGCAAGTGCTGGACGCGCTGACCGGTGATCAGGCGGATATCGGCATCGCCTCGGGACTGCATGCGTTGAACGGGGTCAAAGCTGTTCCTCTGTTCGAGGATGCATTTGGCCTTGTAGCGGCTTCGGATCATCCGCTGATCACGCAAAAGACGCCGCCGACCATCGCGGATTTGCAGAATGCCCCCTTCATACGCAACGCGTTGTGTGACCTGATCCAAACGCCGGATTTTGCGGCCGTGGCCGAGGCCGCCGAGGTCACAATCCACAACACGCATTCCCTGATCACGATGGTCCGGTCCGGAAGATGGATCACCGTCCTACCCAAGACGGTGACCGAGTTCCTGCCCTCGGAGGTCGCCTTCTGCGCCATCGCGAATCTGCACGACAAGCGGCAGGTCTATCTTTATCTTCGTGAGAGGACCCGCTTCCCCTCTCTGACAGCGGCCTGCAGTCAGTTTATCCTGTCGCACGGATTTTCCTGACCGGGAAACGTCAGACACCGCTCTGCACATTCTCTCGCCATGCTGTGAGCAAGGTTTATTGGGCAGAAACCAAGGGCGACCACATCTTTCTATCAGGCCCACAAGTGGTGTCAGAGATAGGAGAGATGATGAAAAAGTCCATCACGACATATCTGCCCGCACTCGTTGTTTTGCTGGCCGGGCAAGCTGTGGCTGCGCAAGAGATCGCGGTGCATGGCCCATCGGGATACAAGCGCGTCTCGGCATCGGATGCCGCTTTTCATGGCACGGCGGAGCCGCGTATTACGCGGTATCACACGCTTGCCGTGAACCCGGCGCAGGTTGATCTTCCGGTTGTGAAAGCCAACGTGCACAAACCCAAGATCAAGCTGAAGATATACAAGAAACCCAAGGTGAAAATATACAAGCAGCCGAAGCAAAAGCAGCTGTATCATCACCCGGCATACAAGCGCCCCAAATATCGGCACCCGGCGTATAACTATCCCAGGTACCGGGCGCAGAGGCTGCATCTGCGGTCCAGATCCTATCGCGCACCGCATTACCGCTATGCCCCCAAGCGGTATCGGCGGCACTAGCCGCCGCGCAGGCGTTGCATCAGATAGACTTCGCTGCCTTCGGGGATCGGTTCGGTCAAGCCACTGGCGATGACGCGCCCGTCTATGGCAATCGACACGCCCGCATCAATCGGGGCCTGAAGCTGCGGATGCGCGCGCACCAGTTCGCGCAGCAGCTCTCCGGTGGTTTTGGCCTCGACCTCGACCACCTCGCAACCCCCGGTCAGAGACCGGAGGCTGGACCAGAGGTGGACCTCAACCATTGTCCTTGAGCGCGGCCAGAATGCGCGGCGGGGACATCGGCAGTTGCTTCAGCCGCACGCCCGCTGCGTTGGACACAGCATTGGCGATTGCGGCCAGAGGTGGAACGATGCCGGTCTCGCCCACACCACGCACACCGAACGGGTGGCCGGGGTTGGGCACTTCGACGATCACCGTGTCGATCATCGGCAGGTCGCTGGCAACGGGGATGCGGTAGTCGAGGAAGATCGAGTTCTGCAGACGACCGTCGTCGCCATAGATATATTCCTCGTTCAGCGCCCAGCCGATGCCCTGCGCGGCTCCGCCCTGATACTGGCCTTCGACATAGGTCGGGTGGATCGCCTTGCCCGCATCCTGAATGACCGTGTAGCGGGTGATGCTGGTCTTGCCGGTTTCCGGATCAACCTCAGCGTCGACGATATGGGTGCCGAAGGATACACCCGCGCCTTCAGGCGTGGCCTCGAAATGGCCCGAGATCGGGCCGCCGGTCGCGCCCATATGGGCGGTGATATCGGCCAGCGGGCGAGGGTCGAAGTCACCGGCGTTGGGGCCTGAGGGCACAGCACAGCCGTTCTCCCACTTCACCGCATCAACCGGAATACCCCAGCTGGCTGCGGCACGGGCGCATAGCTGCTCGACCGCATGGCGGGCCGCCTTGATGGTCGCCAAGCCCGAGGCATAGGTCACGCGGCTGCCGTGGCTTACATCATTGTAACCCAGCGTTGCCGTATCGGCGACGGTCACGCGGATATTCTCGTAGGGAATACCCAGAACCTCGGCCGCCATCAGCGCCATTGACGCGCGCGAGCCGCCGATATCCGGCGTACCGACCATGACTTGGGCCGAGCCGTCCTCGGACAGGGCCAGAGAAACCGACGTTTCGCCGCCATGGTTGAACCAGAATCCGCAGGAGATCCCGCGCCCCTGCCCCGGCTTCAGCGGGGCTGCGTAATGTGGATGCGCTTTCGCAGCTTCCAGCGTTTCGACTAGGCCGATGCGCTCATAGGTCGGGCCATAGCTGGCCTTGGTGCCCTCATGAGCCGCGTTTTTCAGACGCACATCCAACGGGTCGAGGCCCAGTTTGTTGCACAGCTCATCCAGAACGGATTCAACGGCAAACGCGCCCATCGGAGCGCCCGGTGCACGATAGGCGGCCTGTTTCGGGCGGTTGGCCATCACGTCATAGCCGACCTGACGCACATTGGTCAGGTTGTAGGGCGCAAAGGCGCACATGGCGGTCATGTCGCCGGGTGCACCCGGGAAGGCTCCACCCTGAAGGCGGAAAATGCCCTGAGCCGCCGTGATGGTGCCGTCTTTCTTCATGCCGATCTTGATATCCATCGACGCGGATGAGGTCGGGCCCGTGGCGCGGAACACCTCGGACCGGGTCATCACCAGCTTGACCGGACGGTTTGCCTTGCGGCTGAGCGCCAGCGCGACCGGTTCGATGAACACGGTGGTCTTGCCGCCAAAGCCGCCGCCGATCTCGGACGCGGTCACGCGCAGTTGCGAAGTTTCGATCCCCAGCAGCGCGGCGCAGGTTTTCTGCGCGATCCAGTGACCTTGGGTGGTGCACCACAGCTCACCCTTGCCATCCATGCCCAAGGAGCCCATGCAGGCATGCGGTTCGATATAACCCTGATGGGTGGCCTCGGTGACAAAGCTGTCTTCGACGACCAGATCGGCCTCGGCAAATCCGGCTTCGACATCACCATGGCCGCTTTCGTGATAGCGCACTACGTTGGGGTGCATGCCCTCAGGCACAGAATAATCCGCCGCACCTTCGCGGATGACGGGTGCGTCGGGGGCCATCGCCTTGTCCACGTCGGTGACATGGGGCAGGACCTCGTATTCGACCTCGATCAGCTTGAGCGCATCGCGCGCCGCCAGGGCCGATGTCGCTGCAACTGCCGCCACCGCGTGACCGTCATAGAGCGCCTTTTCACCCGCCATGACGTTTTCCAGCACGTTCCAGAATTCGCCTTCAAGCCCCGGTTTGAACGGGACATCGGCGAAATCGGCGCGTGTGACGACGGCTTTGACATCCTTGTGGGCCTCAGCCTTTGAGGCGTCGATTTTCACGATCCGCGCATGCGCATGAGGCGAGCGCAGGATTGCGCCGTGCAGCATACCGGGGGCTGAGATATCTGCACCGAACTTGGCGCGGCCCGTCACCTTGTCCAGACCGTCGGGGCGGTCAGGGCGGGTGCCGACAAAGGTGAAATCAGATTTGCGATCGTCCAGTGCCATTATGACGCCTCCCGCATTTCAGCCGCCGTATCCATCACGGCGCGAATGATCTTGTCATAGCCGGTGCAGCGGCAGAGGTTGCCTGCCAGCCAGTACCGGGTTTCCTCTTCGGTGGGATTGGGGTTCTTTTCCAGCAGCGACTTGGCCGCCACCAGAATGCCCGGGGTGCAGATGCCGCATTGCAGGGCGGCATATTCGATCATCTTCTTCTGCAGCGGATGCAGGACGTCGCCGTCCGCAATGCCCTCGACCGTTTCGATCTGCTTGCCCTCAGCCTCGACGCCCAGCATCAGGCAAGAGCACACAAGGCGGCCGTCAACGCTGACCGAACATGCGCCGCAATCGCCGGTGCCGCAGCCCTCTTTCGCGCCGGTCAGGTTCAGCTTGTCGCGCAGACAATCCAGCAGGGTTTCGCGCGGGTCGCAGAGGTATTCAACCGCGTCCCCGTTCACGGTGGTGGATACGTGGAACTTGCTCATACGTCTTCTCCCTTCGCGCGGGCATAGGCGATTTTCGCGGCGCGTTTGGCCAGTACACCGGCCACTTCGGTGCGGAACGCGATGGTCCCGCGTTTGTCATCGATCGGGTTACAAGCGACAGAGGCCGCAGTTGCCAGTGCTTCCAACGCGGCTTCATCCAGCGCGCTGCCAATGATTGCCTTGGCGCAATCTTCGACCAGCAAGACGGTCGGGGCCACGGCACCCAGCGACACGCGGGCTTCGGTGATGGTATCCCCATCCAGCCGCACGTTAACGCCCACACCAACAACCGCGATATCCATCTCGGTGCGCGGGATAAAGCGCAGGTAAGCATCACCGCCGTTTTCCCCGCGCGCGGGAATGTTGACCGCCGAGATCAGTTCACCTTTGGCCAGTGAAGTCTTGCCGGGTCCGGTCGGGATGTCTTCGACCGCCACCTCTCGCGTGCCGTCCGGGCCAGTCACGGTGACCGTAACGCCCGCCGCAACCATCGCTGGCACCGAATCCGCTGCCGGAGAACCATTGCACAGGTTGCCCGTCAGAGTGGCTCGCCCCTGTACCTGAGTCGATCCGATCAGGTCCATCGCCTCGACCACACCCGGCCAGTCGCGCCCCAACTCGGCGTGTTCGCTCATCTCGGCACCCGTCGCCGCGACGCCCAGCGTCCAGCTGCCATCGGCATTGCGGGTGATGTCGCTGACGCCGTCGATCTTCTTGATGTCGATCAGAGTATCGGGCGTCACCAGTTCCGAGCGCAGTTGCACCAGCACATCGGTGCCGCCTGCCAGAAACCGTGTGATGCCCGTCGCGTTTGCGGCCAGAGCCGACGCTTCGGCAAAGCTGGCGGGGCTGTGATAATCCATGAAAATACCTCGCACCTGTTGATCAGGATAGACTGGGGTTCGCCGGGGACGTTAGTCCAGCAAATCGGCGGCGTCCATGGCTGGATCGACCAATTTTTCTAATTCAAAATGTCGTTTCTTCACCAATGATCACAGATCGATCTCGATCACCCCGTCTGGTGCGGCTGCTCGGCTTTGGCATAGGATGATCGCGCCTTCTCTTTGTTTGTTGGACAGGACAAAGTCGCGATGTTCGATCTCGCCGGATATCACGCCGCATTTGCAGACACCGCAAATGCCGTCGGAGCACTTCACATCGACGTGGAAACCCGCTTCGTTCAACACCTGAGCAGCATCCTTGTCTGCCGGAACGGTCAGGTCCCGGCCCGATTTCGCCAGCCTCAGAGTGAACGGGTTATTTTCATAATCGGGCTGTTCGGGGACCGAGAAATACTCCAGATGCCGCGCTTCTTCGGGGAAACCCTGCGCCTCGGCAGCCTGTATAACACCGTCCATATAGCGGTCCGGGCCGCAGGTATAAACGTGCCAGCCGTCCTGATATCCGCCCAGAACAGCCTCCAGATCGGCGCGCGTGCCTTCATCCGAGAAATGATAGTGTACATGATCGGCCCATGGCATAGCTGCCAGATCGTCCAGATATCCGGCACCGGCGCGGGTGCTGGCGGAATAATGCAGCTCGAAGGGCTTGCCCAACCCGTACAGGCGATGGGCAAAGGCAATCATCGGCGTGATACCGATACCGCCGCCCATCAGGAAGGTTCTGGTCGCGGTCTCATCCAGCTCAAAGTGGTTGATCGGCTTCGAGATGAAGACCTTGCGCCCTTCATTGAAGATACGATGCAGCAAGGCCGAGCCTCCGCGCCCTTCATCCTCGCGCAGCACACCGATCTGGTAGATTGTGCGGTCCGAAGGGTCGCCCGACATCGAATATTGCCGCAGGAATTCAGGCGTGACCAGCACATCCAGATGCGCCCCAGCGGTCCATTGGGGCAAAGGCGCGCCGTCGAGGGTCGAGAATTCGTACTTGGTGACGTCCGCAGTCATCTTATCGACCTTGGTCAGTTCGACCCGCATCACCGGGGCGTCCCCGGCGACCTGATAGCGATGGATGACCGACATGTCGCCCGCCGCTTTGCGCGTCTTGTAGTCTTCGGCGGTGACCATCGCCTCATAGGCGGCAATCCCGGCTTCGCGGTCCATGTTGAACGGGTATGGCCAAGGATGCGGTGCCAAGGGCGCGGGGTAAACGGCGAGCGTCTGATCCTCGTATTTCAGATCGAGGTCTTTTTGCAGATCCCGCCGGTTCAAAGAATGCTGGGATGGGCGATAGGCCCCGTCGGGTTCCAGTTCGATGTCCCACCACCATTTCTTGATGTCATTTAGACCCCCGTTGCCGACGGCATCATCCAGTTTGGCCAAGGCAGGCGCGGCCTGCGGGATGTTCATCGCGGCCCATCGGAAGGGACGTTCCTTGAAGATCCCCTCCAGATTCCACGGGCAGGTTTTCATACAGCGCCCGCACATCGCGCCGCCCGGCGTGGTAATGCGATAAGTGGCGCATTTCTGGCTATCAGATTTCCAGATTTCATAGCCGTTGAACATCAGCTTCGGACCGGCGGTGATGGCACCCGAGGGGCATTCGCGGGCACATTTGTTGCAAGACTCGCAAAAGGTCTGCAGGCCGAAATCGATAGGTTTGTCATGCGCCATCGGCATGTCAGTGGTCACCACACCAGATTTCAGGCGTGGGCCGAGATAGGGGTTCAGGATGACTTCGCCGATCCGGCTGACCTCTCCCAATCCCGACAGCAGCAGCAGCGGCGGTTGCAGCACCTCACCATCCATCACCGTATGCGCTTTGGCCTTGTAGCCGAGATTGCGAATTTGCTGCGCGATCACGCTCCCGAGCAGCGAGAACCGCAGATAGGCGCGCATCGATTGGGCGACGCTGATCCAATCGTCACCACTGGCACCTTCCATCGTCTCATAGCCTTGATCGATGATCATGCTGATGGCCTGATCGTGGGGCGGAACGATCTCTTCCCCGGTGGCGTCGTGGGAATACCAGCTCCACTCGGGGCACCGGCTGAGGCCGACCGCATCGACCCCAAGGAAATAGGTCGCGGCCTTGATATTCTGGGCATTTCTTTCGGCATCTGTTGGCCGCGCCGCTTCGGCTCTGTCACCGTCCTGCAGCAGAACAAACGCGCCCAGCGCGCGACGTTGGGCAAAGCTGGGGGCGGATTTGCGCACGTAGTGCCCGCCCTTGGTCGCATCCTGCAGCGATTTACCCATGTCACCGAACTGGGCCCGTGCGAACATATCCGCGCGCTTGGGCACGCGGGCTACGTTTTCCTCGTCGATATAGGTGGTCGGAGTGTCGACCCGTTTGAGGTTCTCAAACGGATGCGCCCCGTCCACATAACGCCGCTTGGCATAGGCATCCCGGTTCAGCGCGTTCTTTGCAAAGCCCGCACCCAGCCACCAAGCGGGTCCTTGCGTGCGGAACCAAGGCTGGTCGGCCATCGGGCGCAGTGGGCGGTCATGCGCGATCTCCATCTCGGTGGTCACGGCGGCCAAACCGAACCGCTTGCCTAGCCACGGCACCACAACCGCGCCGTCCTCGACCGAGGCCAGTCCCGCCGCAACCGCCAGCTTGCCCAGATCGACCTCGGACGACATTGCCGCATGCGCACGCGCATCGAAGCCCAGCAGGCGGATGTAATTGGCAATGACCACCGCATTCTCGGTCGCCAGCAGGCACGCGCGGTGATCCTGCGCATCGCCGATCCAGTCTGTGCCCGGCTCTGACGGCTCAGGGTCGCGGTTGAACTCATAGAGGAACACAATCGCATGACGATGAGAGTCGATGGGTTTCGGCGCGGCCTCCATGCTTTCTTTCAGGTCCGCCATGATCACGTCGATGCCCGAGGCAAGTGTCTTGGTCTGCCGCGTTTTGAGCGCATGGGCCAGCCGGTCGATATCCGGGTTGCGCCGCGGCTCAGCCAGCATCGCCTCCGCAGGCAGCGGCCCGCAGCCCATCATCGACGCATCATTGAAATAGCCGAATGCTTTCAGATGGTTGGCACGATCCACAGGGTTGGCAGGAATCTCCGAGGCAACCGGATTCACGAACCCATCCCGGATCGCGTCCATCATCGCCTGAAATTCGCCCATCGCATTCACGATGCTTTCGGGCTGCTCGGGCCTGTGAAAGCTGAGTGCGCGCATCGGTTCGACCAGCGCCAGATCAGGCATCCGATCCTGCCGCGCCAGCCGTTCCAGCGGGAACGGACCCATGTGAACAGGTCTGTTCTTGTCCGAGAAAAAGCGGATCCCCATTGCGCGCCTCCTGCTTGCTGCCCACTCCCCTACCCCGGCATGGACACCAAAACCATTCATGAATAATCATAGATGGTATGAGCAGAATTGATTTCACAGATCTCGACGGCAAGGTCCTGCGAGTGTTCCTGACGATACTCGAAGAAAGCTCGGTCTCGAAAGCCGCGGACCGGCTGGGCGTGACGCAATCGGCTATCAGCCATACGCTTGGTAAGTTGCGGCAGGTGCTGGGTGATCCGCTGTTTGTCAGGTCCGGTCAGGGACTGACCCCGACCGAGCGTGCGCTATCGCTGAAAGAGCCGGTACAGCAGGTATTGGACAGCATGCGCGCGCTGACCGAAGGCCGCCCGTTTGATCCGCTGTCCGAGCAGATGGACGTTCAGATCGCCACAAATGATATGCCGCGCGAGCTTATATTTCCCGATCTGTTGCGGGAAACGCGTGAAGAAGGCGTTCGGTTGCGGCTGGAGTTCATCCCCTCGGGCGTTCCCGACCCGGACCTGCTGCGTAGCGATCGGTGTCAGTTGATGCTGACCCCTCTGCCGCCGGATGGGCCGGATATCTTTCAGAAACGGCTGATTACCAGCCCGCTGATAGTATTCTACGACGCCTCCCGTCGCGATCCGCCCAAGGATTGGCAGGCCTATTGCAACAGCGACCATGTCGAGGTGCGCTTTGCCGATGGGCGAAACGCCCGCGCTGTTATGCGTGGCGTGGATCAGAGCCAGATCAGACCGCCCGTCGTGACCTTGCCGCATTTCAACGCGATCCCGCCCTTCGTGAAAGGCAGCGACCTGATCTCGACCGATACGGCGTTGATGAAACGCGGTCCGCTTGCAGCGCTGGACTGCGCGCCGCTGCCGTTCAAATGCGAGCCGGTGTCGATCTATATGGTCTGGCACCAACGCTCGGCCAACGACCCGGCACATCGTTGGTTACGCGAACGGATTGAGGCCATTGCCACAACTCTTCAGACCTGAGACAGCAACCAGTCGCGCATCTGTCTCACCAACTCTGGTTGACGCGGTTTCTGCGGGGTGACGATGAAAAAGCTCAGGTCATCAACCAGCACCTCGGAGAGCGGCTGCACCAACCGACCCGAGGCCAGTTCTGCCGACACAAGCGGTGCGTTGGCCAGCGCAAACCCCTGCCCAGAGATTGCGGCATCTATCGCCAGGCTTGTCTGGCTGAAACTCATCATCCGGGGTCGCCCATCGACCCCGGCGCGTTCCAGAAACAGGGGCCACAGCCCATGGGAATCGCTGAGCAGAACGTGCTGCATCAGATCGTCTGGACCAGAGATTTGCGCGGCAAGCTCCGAGCTGCCAACCACCACGAACTCGGTCGAAAACAGGGGCGTCGCCTGCAAGCCCTGTGCAATCGGCATTCGGCTTTGACGCACTGCGATGTCGACTCCGTCCGACCTGAAATCCGCCAACCGCTCGCGCGCGTCGACCTGCACCGAGATGTCGGGATGTCGGGTCACAAAATCACTCAGACGCGGCACCAGCCATTTTGAGGCAAAGCTGGGCGTGACCGAGATCGTGATCTGCCGCTGATCGGCCAAATCATCTACAGCCTCTTCGATCAGCCGAAACGCCCGGCGCAGCGGTGCGTGGAACCGACGCCCCGCTTCGGTCAGGCACAAACCGCGTGGAAGGCGTTCGAACAGCGCCGTTCCCAGCCGCGCCTCAAGCCCGCGCACCTGTTGCGCAACCGCCCCCTGGGTTACGCCGATTTCTTCCGCGGCAAGGCGAAAATTCAGGTGACGCGCCGATGCTTCAAAGGCGCGCATCGCGTTGAGAGGTGGAAGAGCGGGCATTCCCTGACTGTAGATTTTCTACTGCCACCGCGCAACAGAACTGATTGGTAAAATTGATCTTGCTGCGCCATCGTCTTGCGAAACAAGGCATAGGAGTGTGTAGATGGAAAAAGTAGCTTTGATCACCGCAGGCGGCAGCGGCATGGGCGCAGACAGTGCGCGCAGATTGGCGGCGGACGGGTTCAAGGTCGGCATCCTGTCTTCCTCGGGCAAGGGTGAGGCGCTGGCGCATGAGTTGGGCGGCGTGGGCATCACCGGCTCGAACCAATCAAATGATGATCTGCAAAAGCTGATCGATGCAGCGATGGCCCATTGGGGGCGGATTGATGTGCTGGTCAACTCGGCAGGTCACGGCCCTCGCGCGCCGGTGCTTGAACTGACGGATGAGGATTGGCACGCCGGCATGGATGTCTATTTCATGAACGCCGTACGGCCCACACGATTGGTAACCCCGATCATGCAGGCGCAAGGCGGTGGGTCGATCATCAACATATCGACCTTTGCCGCCTTCGAGCCTGATCCGGTGTTTCCGACCTCTGGCGTGTTCCGCGCAGGGTTGGCGGCATTTACCAAGCTGTTCTCGGACCAATACGCTGCCGACAATATCCGCATGAACAACGTATTGCCCGGTTTCATCGACAGCCTGCCCGAGAAGGAAGAGTTCCGCGCACGCATCCCACTGGGCCGTTATGGGCGCAGCTATGATGAGATCGCCTCGGTCGTGGCCATGCTCGCCTCTGAAGGCGGAGGCTACATCACCGGACAAAACATTCGCGTCGACGGTGGAATCACCCGGTCTGTCTGACGTCAGAACCGGGCCTTGATGAGATGCGTCAGCGCCGCGCCGGTTTCGAAATAGGCGCGGCGCAGGCCAGTCCAGCGCTCGCTGTAATCGGACACCGCAGGCACCGGCAAAAGCACGGGGTCGTCCTGTAACAAGCTCTGCGCGGTCAGGCGGCCAAACACGGTGCCGGGACCGATACCGCGACCCGAATATCCGTGGATGGCAAGCGCGTTCGGTCCGATCCGGGTGATCTTGGGGATATGGTCCGAGGTCATGGCAATGCGCCCGTGCCAGCCTTGTTCCAAGGGTTGATCGGCCAGTTGCGGGTACAACTCGGCCAGTTTACGTTTGGCCCACGCGGTATGTGTCGCGCTTCCCGCATGGGCAAGATCGCCCATCGCACCGAGGATGAAGCGCCCCTCGTGATCCATCCGGAACGAGGTCATGATCAGGCCGGTATCCCACGCCCCCTCACCGCCCGGCAGAATGCTGGCCCGCAGATTGACAGACAGAGATGCCGTGGCGTATTGGAAATAATAGACCGGCACATAAGCCGGTGCAGAGTCGGCCAGATTCTGGTGATACGCGTTGGTCGCCTGGATCACCGACTTTGCCCGAACGGTGCCTTGTGGCGTCGTCAATATCCAGACATCGCCATCATGCCGCGTCGACCGCACCGGGCTTTGTACAAAGATCTGCGCGCCGGCCTCCTGCGCCGCGCGCGCCAGACCGCGCACATATCCCAGTGGCTGGATCGTGCCTGCACGCGGGTCAAATAACGCCCCGTGAAACGCCTCGCTTCCGGTGCGGTTCGCGGCCTGATCCGAAGAAAGCAACTCGACCGGAGCACCTGTCGCGCTCAGTTGCGCGTGACGGGATTGCAGGTCGCGCAAACCGGCCGCCGAATGCGCGCAATGCAGGGTGCCATCGCGGACCGGGTCGCAATCGATCCCATGTGCTTCGATTAGGTCGAACACCTCGGATGGAGCCGCACCCAGAAGATCGATCAGGCGGTTCCCGGCTTCCGTGCCCAGATACTTGCGTATCTCTTCAGGCGGCAACCACAGGCCCGCATTGGCAAACCCGACATTGCGACCGGAGCCTCCATGCCCGATCCCCTGCGCCTCAAACACACAGACCGAGGCCCCCGCCTGCGCGGCTGTCAGAGCGGCCGAACAGCCGGTATACCCACCGCCAATGACCGCAAGATCGACGGTGATGTCGCGTGTCAGAGGTTGGCTTTCCACATGCTCGCGGCAGGTCTCTGACCAAAGGGACTGATCATGATCGCTCACATCGCGCTCCTTGCAGTATTACGGGTCCATTAGGGCGCAGGATCAGCCGGTTGCAAGCGCCCTTTGATCGTCACGACCCTTGGCGATCAGGAAGGGCTGCGCCTCTTGCCGCGCCTGGAACGCGGCTTTGTCACCCATGCGACGCCAATCAGACAGAACCAGCGACTGCGCAACTGCGCCGCCCAAGGTGGCTCCGGGTCCGGTGACAATGAACAGATCGGGTGCAAATTCACGAGCCGCAGTCTGGAGCGCGCGCGTGAAATCGTAAGGTTCGGTCACCTGATGGCCCAGAGTGTAATCCCACAGCGCCTGCGTATCCGTCGCCCCCGGCCACCAGATTTTACCGCGCCCGTCGATCAGGGGGCGATCCGGCTGGCCGAAAAGGTCCGCCCCCAGCCGCGCCCGACCTTCGGCCGCAACCGGCGCTTGCAACGCCGTGTGGAACGCGGCGTGGTTGGCCAATCGCATGGGAAAGCGTTCCTGTACCGTTGGCTGAGAAGCCTCGAACGCTTTCAGGCCGTCCTCGTTGCCTGCAAGAACCAGCATGCCGCCGAGATCAATCGACAAAGCCAATGTGTGGCCTTCGATCTGGTTGATACGCGCCACGTCGGCCAAAAGGTCAGCCTTGCGGGTGGCGTCATTGGCCCAGCTATCGTCTGTGAAAGGATACACGAGTTGCCCGCCGATCAGATGCTCCTGCATCAGTGTGCCCATGGTGTTCACCACACGAAAGCCGTTCTCGGGCGACAGGGCACCGCCGGCGGCCAGTGCGATGTACCATCCCATTGAATTGCCCGTGACGGCCACCACTTCGATGTCCTCGGCCAGCGTTTGTGCATCAGCCAGCGACGCAGCATAGATCAGCGGGGACGCCACATCTCCGCGCGAGTATTTACTGACGGTGTAGCGGTCCGCACCATCCAGAGCGGTGACGGCCTCCTGCCCGGCCTCGGCGCGGATGGCGTCAAAGTCGCGGAACATCTGCATTCGGTCAGCGTGGTGGCGGTGCAGATAGCCCAGTTCAGGCTTGTTATAGGTCCCTCGACCGGGGCAGATCACAACGGCGGTGCGGGTCATGCTGCGCCTCCGGTCAGTTTCAACGCTGTCGCAACGATACCGTCTTTTGAGGGCAGAGGCGCAGCATAGGCGGGGCCAGTAGCGATGAAACAATCCTCGGCCACCACGCGGGCGGTTGGGGTGGAGGGACTTTCTTCGGCGAAGAAAGTCATCAGCGCCTCGGATTGACTGCCGGTACGGCGGCATTCGTCGACGACTAAAACATGCGCGCATGTTTTGGTGGCCTCACGCAGGGCCTCGACCGGCAAGGGGGCGAGCCAGCGCATGTCAATAATCCGCGCCTTCAGCCCCGCCGCCTGCAATTCGGGCAGCGCCTGTTTCGACAGGTAATGCCCATTGCCATAGGTCACGATAGCCAGATCGGTACCGTCCCCATGCACCCCGACCTCGCCCAGTGCGATGCGTTGGTCCGGCGAGGGATAGATTGTCATCCACCCCGCATCCTGCGCCGCGTGCAGATCCCGCATGGGATAGAGCGCAATCGGTTCCAAAAACACCACCACCCGCTGTTCTTCGCGCGCCAGTCGCACGCATTCGCGCAGCATCTGCGCCGCATCCGCGCCAGTGGACGGGCAAGCGATGATCACGCCCGGAATATCCCGCAGAACGGCCAGAGAATTGTCGTTGTGAAAATGCCCGCCAAAGCCCTTCTGATACCCAAGCCCCGCGATCCGTAACACCATCGGGTTCGTGAACTGACCGTTCGAGAAGAAGGGCAGCGTTGCGGCTTCACCCCGGATCTGGTCTTCGGCATTGTGCAGATAGGCCAGAAACTGGATCTCGGGGATCGGAACGAATCCGTTATGGCCCATGCCGATGGCGAGGCCCAGAATGGATTGCTCATCCAGCAAAGTATCGATTACCCGGTCCGGGCCAAAGCGCTGCTGCAGCTTCTGCGTGACGCCATAGACGCCGCCTTTACGGCCTACATCCTCGCCCATGCAGACGATTTCGCCATGTTCCAGCATCAGATCGGTCAGCGCCCAGTTGATCAGGCGACTCATAGGCTGAGGTTCGTCCATCGCGCGCATATCGCCGCCAAAGGCCTTGGCCCGCGCCTCGGCGCTGGGGCCGTTGGTCGGGCGGCAAGCGCGCTTGGGCGGGATCAGGCTGGCCATGACCTCGGCCGCATTGGCCAGATGCGGGCGTGAGGCAGCCTCCGCCGCCACGCGGTCGGTGCGGGCGCAAGTCTCTTCGTAGATTTTCAGCGCCTGATCCGGGGACAATGCCCCGGCCTGATCCAGCAGGCGCACGGAATGCAACAGAGGATCATTGGCCTCATCTGCCTCAACCTCGGATTTCGGCAGATAGGTCGTGGGCACGTCCGCCCCGGCATGGCCATAAAGGCGCACGGTTTTGAGATGCAGGAAGGCCGGTTTGCGCCGGGTGCGGACATAGTCAGCAGCCTCCTGCGCCACGGCGAATGTCTCGTAGATATCAAGGCCATTGGCCTGGAAGTACCTGATCCCGGGCCGATGCTCCATCGAGGCCTGAATCCAACCCTTGGGAGTCTTGACCGAAATTCCGATCCCGTTGTCTTCGCAGACAAACAGCAGCGGCAGCGGGGTCGATTGCACGCTGGTCCAGCCCGCAGTGTTGATCGCCCCCTGCGCGGTCGAATGGTTGGCTGAGGCATCGCCGAAGGAACACATCGCGATCCCATCTTCAGGAAGATTCCGATGTTCCGGATCATGCCGCCGCGCCGCACCCAAGCTATAGGCTGCGCCGACAGCTTTGGGCAGGTGGCTGGCAATCGTAGAGGTCTGCGGCGGGATGGTCAGAGCCTTGGAGCCCAGAACCTTATGCCGCCCGCCCGAGGTGGGGTCTTCTTTGGAACAGGCAAAACTCAACAGCATGTCCCAGGCGATCTGCTGGCCCGGCACCTGTTGGGCGCGGGCGATCTGGAATGCGGCATCGCGGTAATGCAGGAATGCGATATCCGTCGGCCGCAACGCGTGGGCTACCGCTGCCATCCCCTCATGTCCTGAAGACCCGATCGTATAGAACCCTTGCCCCGCCTTCTGCATGGCGCGACTGGTCCGATCCAGGGCGCGGCTGAGCACCTGTGACCGAAACAGCGACACGGCATCAGTCGGACTGAGCCCCGGTCGCGGAGGCGCACCTTCTGGCAGGTCGCGCTGTGCAACGCGAGTCAGGAAGTTCTCATGTACGATCTGGGCACGGTCCATGGGTCTTGCCTTGTCTGGTCGGTGTCATCGGCCCGTCGGCCACTGGCTAATTTGTCCCGCGCTCTGCCGGGGATTTCAAGCTCAACACTCTGGCGAGCATAGGGGCCATTTTGAACTCATCGCTCTGGCAGCGGGAAAAAACCAGTGCTATTGCATCCAAAAGGTATGAGGTTTCATCATATGATTGCGCCACGCCGGTTTCTTCCGTCTATCTCGTCCCTGCTGGCGCTAGAGGCCGTGGATAGACTGGGCAGTGCATCAGCCGCAGCAGAAGAGTTGTCTTTGACACAAAGTGCAATCAGCCGTCAGCTGAAGACGATGGAAGATCAGTTGGGCGTGCAACTGATCGAGCGCAGCCAGATGCGTCTGCATCTGACACCTGCGGCCAAAGACTATGTGCAAACCGCAAGGTCCGCGCTGCAGGAACTGGCGCAGGCGGCGCTTAAGCTGAAGGCAAACCCGGCGGGCGGTTCACTGGACCTGTCGATCCTGCCCGCCTTTGGCATGCATTGGCTTGCCCCCCGGCTGCAGGGTTTTGCCCGCCGCCACCCTGAGGTCACGGTCAATCTGGGCACCCGGCTGAAGCCGTTCGATTTTGCCTCTGAACCCTTCGATGCAGCCATTCATTTCGGCCAGAGAGACTGGGCAGGGGTCCACTATCTGCCAATCATGCGAGAAGAGGTGCTGCCGGTCTGCGCACCGGGGTTGATCGGAACCACCACCGACCCGTTGGAGGCCCTTCGCACCGCCCCATTGCTGCATCTGGAATCACGTCCGGACGCCTGGGAGAGATGGTTTGAAATGCAGGGCCATTCCGTCACCGGCTTGCGGGGGATGCTGTTTGATCAGTTCTCGACCATGATACAGGCCACGATACATGGATTGGGCGTCGGCCTATTACCTGCATATCTGGTGCAGGACGATCTGGAGGCCGGGCGTCTGGTGCCCGCTTGGGAAGGACCTCCTGTCAGTTTGGGCGACTATTATCTCGTCTGGCCCAATGACCGTGCCACGCCCGAACCGCTGAAATCCTTTCAGGATTGGCTAAGGGATCAACTGGCTTCGAAGTGAGGTCAGAACTTGCCGTTGTCATTTTTCCATTGCTCACGCGGCGCAATGGCTTCGACGGTGTCCCAGTGTTCGACAATCTTGCCATCCGCGATGCGGAAGAGATCATAGAACGCGCTATGCTTCCCCTGAAACTCACCCTCGCAGACGGTCAAAACAAAATCGCCCTCGGCCAAAACCCGATGCAGGTGCCGATAATTCACCTTGTCTGGGTCTGACAGTTCAGCCCGCAACGCCGCAATGTCATCGGACAGGCGCGGATTGTGTTCCACGTAGGCAGCCTCATCGATGCAAGAGGCGAGTTGCTCCAAATCACCGCCAATAAGAGCCGCCTCAACAAAGGATCGAACGAAAGCCCGGTTCTGTTCGGTCAATGCAGGATCACCAACCTCAGTCGACCCATCAACCATACTGTGACCCGACGCATTGGGGCCTTGGCGGGCCTGTATGTTGTCCCAATGCTCCACCGCCTGCCCATCTGCAAAACGGAACACCTCGAACCCGATATTGCGACGCGAGAAATCATACTCGGTATGGGCAAAAACAAACGCCCCATCCTCGAACGCCCGGACGATGTTGACGCGCGGAGAGGTCTCAGACAGGCGCTTGAACAACGCAGCCAACCCCTCGCTGCCTTCATGGGTCTGCGGGTTATGCTGGATGTAGCGCGCCTCGTTCACCAC
Source organism: Ruegeria sp. C2 (assembly GCF_056537765.1). Taxonomy (NCBI): domain Bacteria; kingdom Pseudomonadati; phylum Pseudomonadota; class Alphaproteobacteria; order Rhodobacterales; family Roseobacteraceae; genus Ruegeria; species Ruegeria sp. C2. The sequence goes on from NZ_JBQFRZ010000001.1 coordinate 1,804,010, forward strand.
CGAGATCGGGCCGGGATCACCGGTTTCGATGCTTTTGAGCAAGGCGCAGATGCGGGATTTGTTCGACGCCGCCATGAGCAAGTTCCTTTTTGCCGAACCAACTTGTGGCAATCATGGCAGGCGGATTGCGCATCGGCAATGTCGGTGCGCGTCAAAGGCTGCGCGACCTTCGGCCTTGCGTCCTGCGGACGGCAGGGGGCCAAGCAGGCGCGGGCTGCGCCCGCGCCTGCTTGGCCCAACGGGAGGAGACGTTCCGTCAGGAATGTCGACGACGGGCGGGAGTGCTTTGCCTCAGACATCCAGCGAACGGGCGATGAGTTCTTTCATGACCTCATTGGTGCCGCCATAGATCATCTGAACCCGCGCATCCGCATAGAGCCGCGCGATCGGGTATTCCATCATGAACCCATAGCCGCCGAAAAGTTGCAGACATTCGTGCATGATCTCGTTCTGCACTTCAGAGCCCCAGTATTTCACCATCGAGGCGGTGGCCGCATCCAACTCACCTGCCTCAAGCTTGCCGATGCAATCGTTGACGAAACTGCGCAGCACTTCGGCCTTGGTTTTGCATTCGGCCAGTTTGAAGCGGGTGTTCTGGAAATCCATTACCCTCTGACCAAAGGCCTTGCGCTCCTGCACGTATTTCACCGTTTCGGCGATGGCGAAGTCAATCGCGCCCAGCGCCATGATCCCGATGGTCAACCGCTCCCATGGCAGCTGTTTCATCAGTTGATAGAACCCCTGCCCCTCTTCCGGGCCCAGCAGGTTGGTCATGGGCACTTTGACGTCTTCAAAGAACAGCTCAGCCGTATCGTTGCCCTTCATCCCCAGCTTCTTCAGGTTACGCCCGCGTCGGAACCCCTCGGCCCCTTCCGTTTCGACCGCGATCAGCGACACCCCCTTGGCGCCCAGCGATTTATCGGTTTTGGCCGCGACGATCACGAGATCGGCGGACTGACCGTTGGTGATGAAAATCTTGGACCCGTTCAGCCGATAGGAATTGCCATCCTTTTCGGCGCTGGTCTTGACCGCCTGCACGTCCGACCCGGTGCCCGGTTCGGTCATAGCCAGCGCACCGATCATCTCACCCGACGCAAGTTTCGGCAGCCATCGCTGTTTCTGATCCTCACTGCCATAGGCGGTGATGTAGTGGGTTACGATGGATTGTATCCCGTACCCCCAACCGGCATCCCCGCGCGCGGTCTGCTCATAGAGCGTCACGGAATCAAATCCCATGCCGCCGCCCACGCCGCCATACTCCTCGGCAATCGAGCCCGCCATCAGGCCCGCCTGCCCGGCCTGCAGCCAGAACGCGCGATCCACGACACCGTTTTCGATCCAGGTTTCGGCGTTGGGCACCAGTGCATCATCCATGAACCGGCCCGCCATATCGGCAAACATCCGGTGTTCGTCAGTAACCCAGGCGGCGGTGCTGGTAAAAAGCGACATCAAAAGCTCTCCAGATCAAGTGTTTGTTCAACGCTATCCTTGCACGCGATTCCTTCCAATCCATGTGACGTTGCGTCCGCGCAGTTCGCTACGCAACGTCCCTTTGTGCGCCAACCTCTTGGGATCACATCTGAGTTCCACCGGGTGACAAGCCCATCCCAAGCGGCTTTTATCCTTGCCAACCATATCGACGAGAGAAAACCCATGCCGCGTGCCTTTTCCGAACTGACCTTCACACCCGCCGTGCGCGCCCACCAAGAGCGCATGGGTTCGGCGGACGGTTATGCAAAATTCATCGAAGGTGGGCCGCAGCAAGGCCACCGGATTGGTCCGGCTGAGCAAGAGTTTATTCAGGCCCGGGACGGGTTCTATCAGGCCACCGTGTCCGAGACAGGCTGGCCTTATGTGCAGTACCGTGGCGGACCGATTGGATTTCTCAGGGTTCTGGACGACCGAACCATCGGCTATGCGGATTTCTCAGGCAATCAGCAGTATATTTCGCGCGGCAATCTGGACGGCAACGACCGGGTTGCGCTGATCCTGATGGATTACGCAAACAGCCGCCGCCTTAAGATACTTGGGCGGATGGCTTTCACCGAAGGGGCAAATGCTGCTGCCCACCTCTTTCCAGAGGGTGCCGAAGCCAAGGCTGAGCGCGCCGCGATCCTCCATGTCGAAGCGCTGGACTGGAACTGCCCGCGCCACATCACGCCCCGCTTTACTGAGGCCCAATTGAGGCCGCACATGAACGCGCTGGGTCAGCAATTGGCTGAGCTGCAGGCCGAAAATCAAAGACTGCGTCAGGAACTGGCCGCATTGAAGTCTGCAACCACCTAACCCGCGCCAAACCGACGCGGGCCAGGGAAATGATGGCTCAACCCTTGACCTTCCCGTGACTGGAACCCTTATGTCAGGGGCGAAAGTCACTTTTGGGACGACTCGGATGTCGGCATCACAACACGATCAGATCAAGATTACGGGCATGAACTGCGCCTCCTGCGTCGGCCGGGTTGAGGCCGCGTTGGGTGCGTTGCCCGGCGTCAGAGAGGCCGCGGTGAACTTTGCGACCGGCACGGCGGATGTGACTCATGACACCGCGCTTTCGGATATTCTGACTGCGTTGGATACCGCGGGCTACCCTGCGGCGACACGTCAGGCACGTTTGAAGATCGATGGGATGAGCTGCGCGTCCTGTGTCTCCAGGATCGAGCGTACTCTGCATGCCATCCCCGGTGTGACGGAGGCATCGGTCAACCTCGCCAATGCAAGCGCCGTGATCGACTATGCCGACGGCTTGACCGATCCGGCTTCGCTGGCAAAACGCGTGTCCGAGGCCGGATACCCAGCCAGACCCGCCGATACGGGCGCAGAGGATCAGAATGAGAAAGCCGAAGAACTTGCCGGTTTGCACCGTACGACACTGATCGCGGCGGCGCTGGCCGTGCCGGTGTTCGTCCTTGAGATGGGCGGGCATATGATCCCGGCCTTTCATCAATGGATGATGGCCACAATTGGGGCACAGACCAGTCATGTGATCCAATTCGCCCTGACCACGATATTGCTGATCGGTCCCGGGCGCGTGTTTTATGCCAAAGGTATCCCCTCGCTTCTGCGCGGCGCGCCGGACATGAATGCGCTCGTCGCGCTGGGTACCGGGGCTGCGTATCTTTATTCGGTGATTGCAACCTTTGTACCGCAGGTGCTGCCGCAAGGCACCGCCAATGTGTATTTCGAGGCCGCAGCCGTCATTGTCGTCCTGATCCTGCTAGGCCGTTTGCTGGAGGCCCGTGCCAAAGGGCGGACCGGGGCCGCCATACGCAAACTGGTTAGGCTGCAGCCCAAAACTGCACGTGTCGAGAAAGATGGTCAGCTGATCGACCGCCCCATCGCCGAGATAGTGGTCCGTGACATCGTTCAAATCCGACCCGGAGAGCGCGTGCCTGTGGATGGTACCGTGCTGGACGGCAATTCTTATATCGATGAGAGCATGATTACGGGCGAGCCCGTGCCCGTTGGCAAAGCCATCGGTGACCCTGTTGTTGGCGGGACAGTGAACGGCACCGGGTCTCTGCGCATTCAGGCGACGCATGTGGGCGCGGATACGGTCCTGGCGCAGGTCATCGGGATGGTCGAGCAGGCGCAGGGGGCAAAGCTGCCCATTCAGGGGCTTGTCGACCGGATTACCTATTATTTCGTCCCTGCCGTTATGGCGATTGCTGTGCTGACGGTAGCGGTGTGGTTGATCTTTGGCCCTGCCCCGGCCTTGCCATTGGCTTTGGTCGCCGGGGTATCGGTCCTGATCATTGCCTGCCCCTGCGCGATGGGTCTGGCGACGCCGACCTCGATCATGGTGGGCACGGGCCGCGCGGCCGAGTTGGGCGTACTGTTCCGCAAGGGCGACGCGTTGCAACAATTGCAACAGGCCAAGGTCATCGCGCTGGACAAAACAGGGACGCTGACACTGGGCCGACCGGAACTGGAAGAGGTCATCATCACCAACGGATTTGACCGCGCCGAGGTTCTGCGCCTCGCCGCCGCTGCCGAGGCCCGGTCCGAGCACCCGATCGCCACAGCGATCACCCGCGCGGGGCCAGAAGCCTTGCCCGATATCGAAGCGTTCGAGTCCTTGACTGGCCTCGGCCTGCGCGCTCAGATCGAAGGGCGCGACGTGCTGGTTGGCGCAGATCGGCTGATGGCCCAGAATGACATTGATCTGGGCGAACTGCAGACCGAGGCGCAAAAGCGCGCTGCACAAGGTGCGACACCGATCTATGTCGCCATCGACGGTCAGGCCGCAGCAGCTTTGGCCGTATCCGATCCGATCAAACCGGGTACGACCGAGGCGCTGACCCGCTTGCATGATATGGGCGTAACGCTGGCGATGATCACCGGCGACAATGCACAGACGGCTCAGGCTTTGGCCGACCGTTTGGGCATCGACCATGTCACAGCCGAGGTATTGCCCGATGGCAAGGTCGCCGCGATCTCAGCCCTGCAGCAGCAGTTCGGTGCGCTCGCTTTTGTGGGCGACGGAATTAATGATGCTCCGGCGCTGGCAACGGCGGATATCGGTGTTGCGATTGGTACCGGCACCGATGTGGCGATTGAAACTGCTGACGTCGTACTGATGTCAGGCGATCTGCGCGGCGTGGCCAATGCGGTCGAGATCAGCCGCCGGACCATGCGCAACATCCGGCAGAACCTTGGCTGGGCCTTTGGCTATAACACGCTTCTGATCCCGGTTGCTGCCGGGGTGTTGTATCCGTTTGGCGGTCATCTGTTATCGCCGGCTCTGGCCGCAGGAGCGATGGCGCTCTCGAGCGTCTTCGTCGTTTCAAACGCGCTGCGCCTGCGGCGTGTAAGAGCCAGCCTGCCGGAAGCGCAAACCAACACGAGCCAAAGAGAGGTGGCGGCATGAATATCGGAGACGTCTCGACCCGCACCGGCCTGCCTGCCAAGACAATCCGGTATTACGAGGACATCAACCTGATCAAACCGCTGCGCGACGACAACGGATATCGGCGCTTTCGGGATCAGGACATTCACAAGCTGAACTTTCTGGGACGCGCCCGCGCCCTGGGGTTCACGATCGAGGATTGCCGCACTCTGTTGGCGCTCTACGAAGACGAATCCCGTGCCAGCGCGGATGTGAAACGCGTGGCGCGCGATCATCTGGCCCGGATCGATGCGAAGATAGTCGATCTGAAGGGCATGCGCGATACGCTCAGCCATCTTGTCGAAGCCTGCGCCGGAGATGACCGCCCGGATTGTCCGATTCTGAAAGACCTGGGCCACAAAGCGTGACGCGGGGTTGCCCTTTGGGCTCAGCTTTGCTTTGTCTTCGCTGAACATTCCGGCGCGATACGCGCGCCGGACAGCGGAGGGGATCTCAAAAATGGCAAAAGTCGCGTTCCTTGGCCTGGGTGTCATGGGCTATCCGATGGCGGGGCACCTGCAGGCTGCAGGGCATGAGGTCACGGTTTACAATCGCACCGCAAGCAAGGCCGAGACCTGGGTTGCACAGCATGGTGGCACGATGGCGACCACGCCGCGCGCGGCGGCGGAGGGTGCGGAATTCGTGATGGCCTGCGTCGGGAATGATGACGATCTGCGCATGGTTTGCTCTGGTGAGGAAGGCGCCTTTCACGGGATGGCGGAAGATGCGATCTTTGTGGATCACACCACCGTTTCAGCGAAAGTGACGCGCGAGCTTTATGCGGCCGGTCAGGCGAAGGGTATTGCCTTTGTCGACGCGCCGATCTCGGGCGGACAGGCAGGCGCTGAGAATGGCGTGTTGTCGATCATGTGCGGTGGGGATCAGGCGGCTTACGACAAGGCCGAGCCTATGATGCAGGTCTATTCGAAGATCTGCCGCAGGATTGGTGACAGCGGCGCGGGTCAGATGACCAAGATGTGCAACCAGATCGCCATTGCCGGGCTGGTGCAGGGCCTGAGCGAGGCGTTGCACTTTGCCGAGAAAGCCGGGCTGGATGGCCGCGCTGTGGTGGAGGTGATCAGTCAGGGCGCCGCAGGCAGTTGGCAGATGGCGAACCGCTATGAGACCATGCTGGATAATCATTTTGAGCATGGCTTTGCCGTGGATTGGATGCGCAAGGATCTGGGGATTTGTCTGGAAACTGCAGATGAAACCGGGGCGTCCTTGCCGGTGACTGCTCTGGTCGATCAGTTTTACAAGGATGTGCAGAAGCTGGGCGGGGGGCGTTGGGATACGTCCTCTCTGTTCAAGCGATTGCGCGCGTTGGGGTGATCGCAAGGGGGGCTGTCTGCCCCCCATCGCGCCTGCTGGCGCGATTCCCCCCGAAGATATTTTTGGCCAGATGAAGAGGATCCCCTTCGGGGAGAGCTAAGGGGTGTCGCATGAGCGATTTGAACGCATATTGGGCCGGGAAGCTACGCCAGCGCTGGGGGCTGGATGCGCGATTGACGCGGTTGGATGGGGAATATGACCTCAACTTTCTGGTGCAGGCGACCAATGGTCAGGATTATGTGCTGAAGGTAATGCGGGCGGGGTGTGAGCCCGAGTTGGTCGATTTGCAGATCAAAGTCTTGGAACATATCGCTTCGGCAGCGCCCGGGCTGCCTTTTCCAAAAGTATTCCCCGATCTCTCGGATGCGATGTTGCCCGCAATTGAAGATGAAAGCGGAAGGGAACGGTTGGTTTGGTTGCTGGAGCGGTTGCCGGGTGAGTGTTATGCGTGCAGCGCGCCCAAGACAGAGGATCTGATCCTGAAGTTGGGTCGCGTGCTGGGCGCGACGGATCGGGCGCTGGAAGGGTTCGATCATGCGGGTCTGCATCGTGAAGAATTCAAGTGGGATCTGACGCAGGCGGGTTGGATTGCCGATCAGTTGAACGCAATTGAGGACCCTGTACGGCGTGCCCTGTTGCAGGATGTTGTGGCTGGCTTTGATGCCATTCGCAGCCAGCTGGATGATCTGCCCAAACAGGCCATTCACAATGATGCAAATGACTACAACATTCTGGTCGAGGGTGAATTGAGCGAACGCCGCAGCGTCTCGGGCCTGATTGATCTTGGAGATATGTGCGCCGCACCGCGGATATGCGATCTTGCGATTGCCGGGGCCTATGTGGTGTTGGATCATCCCAAGCCCGAATGCGCGCTGGCAGCGCTGGTGCGCGGCTATCATGCCGCCAACCGGTTGCGCGCAGATGAGGTCGATTTGATCTGGCCTCTGGTGCAGATGCGGCTTGCGGTGTCCGTTGTGAACTCGACCCTTATGGCAGCGGAAAACCCGGATGACCCTTATGTGACGGTCAGTCAGGCCCCGGCATGGCGGTTTCTTGAGAACACTTCGGTCAATGGCGATTTGATGTCGGCGCGGCTGCGCACGGCCTGTGGTTTGCCGGTGGTGGACGGAGCGGAGCGCATACATGCCTATCTGGCCAACCATCGCGGGCAGTTTGCGCAAATGTTCGGGCAGGATTTGAGCACAACCCCCATAGGCTCGCTTTCGGTTGAAAATTCGACATGGCCTCAGAACCCGTTCAACATGCCGCTTGAAGAGGCAGCGCGCGTGGGGGAGGAGTTCGGTGAAGGCCTTTGGCTGGGATATTACAACGAACCCCGCCTGATCTATGCCGAGCCGGGTTTCCGCAAGGGGCCGTGGAAGGCCTCGGACCGGCGGACGGTGCATCTGGCCGTGGATGTGTTTGCGCCTGCGGGGACCGTTCTGCATGCGCCACTCAGCGGTCGGGTCGATGCGGTAGAAAACCGCGATGCGCATCTGGACTATGGCGGGGTGGTGATCCTGCATCATGAGACGCCGGATGGCGATGCGTTCTATACGCTTTACGGCCATCTTGACCCCGAGGTCTGCGACCGTTTGAAACCGGGAGATCCGGTGGCGCAGGGCGCGGCTTTTGCGCAACTGGGGGACGCCACGCAAAACGGCGGTTGGGCGCCGCATGTGCATTTCCAACTGGCGTTGACCACACGAGGCATGCAAGCCGACTGGCCCGGCGTGGCCGATCCGGATGAGTTGGAGCTGTGGAATGCTGTCTGCCCCAACCCGGCTGCGCTGTTGAACCTGCCGGACGATAAGGTCGCGTATCGCCCGACGGACAAGCAGAAGATCCTGCAGGGGCGGCGCGATCACTTCGGGGGTAACCTCAGCCTGACATACGATGATCCGGTCATGCTGGTACGCGGTTGGAAGCACCATCTTTTCGATGAATGGGGTCGCCCCTATCTGGACGCCTATAACAACGTGCCCCACGTGGGGCACGCGCATCCGCGGATTCAGGCGGTTGCGGCGGATCAGTTGAAGCGGATGAACTCGAACACTCGCTATCTGCACCCTGCACAGACCGCCTTTGCTGAGAAGGTCTTGTCAAAACTCCCCGACCGGTTCGAAGTCTGCTTCTTCGTCAACTCCGGCACCGAGGCCAATGAGCTGGCCTTGCGTCTGGCGCGGGCGCATACCGGGGCGAAGGGAATCGTGACGCCGGATCACGGGTATCATGGCAATACCAACGCGGCGGTGGCGATCTCGGCCTACAAATTCAACAAGCCGGGCGGCGTCGGCAAGGCGGATTGGGTAGAGCTGGTTGAGGTTGCGGATGATTATCGCGGCGCGTTCAAGCGGGACGATCCCGACCGCGCTACAAAATTCGCGAATTTTGTCGATCCCGCGATTGCCGCTTTGCAGGAACGCGGCCACGGTGTCGCTGGATTCATTGCAGAAACCTTCCCGTCGGTCGGAGGGCAGATCATTCCGCCCAAAGGCTATCTGCCTGCCGTCTATGAAAAAATCCGCGCTGCGGGTGGTGTTTGCATCGCCGACGAAGTGCAGACTGGGCTTGGTCGTCTTGGAGAGCATTATTTCGGCTTCGAACATCAGGGCGCGCTGCCGGATATCGTGGTGATGGGCAAACCCATCGGCAACGGACATCCTCTGGGTGTGCTGGTTACCACCAAAGAGATCGCACAGAGCTTTGATAACGGGATCGAGTTCTTCTCGACCTTCGGCGGGTCAACCCTGTCCTGCCGCATCGGTAAAGAGGTGCTGGATATCGTTGATGACGAAGGTCTGCAGGACAATGCCCGCGTTATGGGAGCCCGCCTGATGGAAGGGCTGCGGCAGATCGAAACCGATTTCCCACAGGTCGGCGATGTGCGCGGCATGGGTCTGTTTCTGGGTGTCGAGCTGATCAATCCCGATGGTTCAGAGGCCAGCGAGATCTGCAGCTATGTCAAAAACCGGATGCGGGATCATCGCATTCTGATCGGCAGTGAGGGGCCGAAGGACAACATCCTGAAGATCCGCCCTCCGCTGACGATCGAAGCCGAGGATGTGGATATGATCCTCTGGGCCCTGCGCGATGTGTTGTCCGAGGTGGGCGATTACACGCCAGAGCCTTCTTGCGATCATGATCATCATCACGCCGGTTGCGGCTGCTGCTAAAAAACAAAACCCCGGCAAAATGGCCGGGGTTTTGAGTTTACCGATCAGTGGAGCACCGAGCTTGGGGGTTGGTGCCCTGTCGTCGGCAGGGGGATTGAGGCGGTCATGCGACGCAAGGCCAGACCAAGTTCTTCTGACAACGACGCCAGAGCGGGGGCGAAATCCGGGCGCACGATCAAAGAAGCCATCATCATCGCATCTTCGCGCGCGCCTTCGGAGGCGGCGGCAATCATCTGGGCAAAGCAGTTCTCATCCGCGCCCAGACAGGAGCATCCGAGCCCGTGCCGAACCAGTGGTCTCCGCCCGTGATGAGCACAGAGCGCGCACAATCGATCCAGCGTCAGCATAGCGGCCCGACCATGATCCACGCCCAGCGCGATGTCGAAATCGCTGGCCGCATTGGCACGACCGGTTTCACCATCGCCCCATAGACGCAAGTACATCACAGCACCTGCCTCAACCGGGGTCAGATCGGACAGTCGTCCAACGGCGGCACCGCCGCGCGATGCAGGCACGCTCATTTCGTCAGGATCAGTTTGCCCGCGCGGGTGATGCGCAGGGTGTAAAGCTGATCACCAAGCTCGATATGAGCCAGGTTCCCGCCTGCGGTCAGGTCTTCTGCCTTATGCGCGGGCAGCATCGAGATAGCATAGCTTTGGGTCGGATTGGGGGTCTGCGCGTTCATCGGAGCATCTCCAGAGCGTTTTGGCACTTGGCCTTATCTGTTCGTGGTTCGCTTGATCTGGCTGACCCGATCTCGGGTTGGCTGACTGTTCTCAACCCTTAATCTGATAAAAATAGTAAGATTTGTCAACCCTTGGTTTTTTAGGCATTTCAACCGCTTCCTGTTGCACAGATCGCCGCTGCGCCTTAGGCCTTGGGCGTACCTGAACAGAGACGGAATCGAACATGGTGGCAGTTGTAGTATTTGACCTGGACGGGACTCTGGTGGACAGCATCGCCGACATCGCAAATGCCGCGAACCGGATGCTGACAGATCAGGGACTCACCCCCCTGCCCCAGGATACGATCCGAAGCTTCGTCGGCAACGGCTTGCCCAAGCTGGTCGAGCGGGTCATCGATCATTGCGGGATCGACCGGGATCGACACCCGGAGCTAACACAGCTCACTCTGCGCCATTACAATGCCGTCGCCTGTGATCAGACCGCCGTCTATCCCGGCGTACCCGAGGCGCTTGAACAACTGCGTGCCATGGGCTGCACTCTGGGCGTATGCACCAACAAGCCCGAAGAACCGGCGCGTCATGTCTTGGACGCACTGAATCTGTCACAGTATTTCGACGTGGTCTTTGGCGGCGACAGCCTGAACACCCGCAAACCCGATCCTGCGCATCTACACGCCAGCTTCGAGGCCCTGCCTGATACCGGCCCCCGCATATTTGTCGGAGACAGCGAAGTCGACGCTGAAACCGCGCACAGGGCGAAGGTGCCATTCCTGTTGTTCACCGAAGGCTATCGCAAATCACCGATCACCGAGATGCACCATACGCTCAGCTATGCCGACAGCGCGGAATTGCCCGATCTGGTGAACCAGATCCTCGGGGACACACCACAGCACTCATGACCCCTAAAAAAAGAGAGAGGGGCCGGCCAAGGGGGTAAGAAGCCAGCCCCTCATCGGGGGAAATTTGTGAAAGTGGTACGAGCGTTCTGCCCGGTGTTAATGAATAATTAACGTATCTACCCAAGCGCCGAAATTGGGGGATTCCCGTAGAGCAGCGCTTTTTTGTCAAAACTCCAGCAAAATAACGTCCATCCGGGTGCGTTTTGCGACCTATCCGGCAGACATTCCGGCGGCTGCGCGGGCGATCACAAGTTCTTCGTTGGTAGGTATGACCATCAGCTTCACGGCGGACGACTCGGTCGAGATCACACGTGCACTGCCGGCATTGGCTTTCTCGTCCAGCTCAGCCCCGAGCCACCCTAGATCCGAGCAAATCTCGGATCGTATCAAAACCGAATTCTCTCCGATCCCACCGGTGAACACTACAGCGTCCAGACCACCAAGCACCGCTGTAAGCGATCCCAGTTCCCGGCGGGCACGGAAGGTGAAGTACTCGATTGCCCGCTTGGCCTCAGGCGTATCCGACTGTTCAAGTGTGCGCATATCGTTGGACAGACCCGACAACCCCAGAAGACCCGACTTGCGATATAGCAGGTCCGATATCTCTTCTGCCTCCATACCCTTCTGCTGCATCAAGTACAGCATCACGCCCGGATCAAGCTGACCGCAGCGCGTGCCCATCGGCAAGCCATCCAGCGCTGAAAAGCCCATGGTCGAGCCCACCGAGCGACCTCCATGAATGGCGCACATTGATGCGCCATTGCCCAGATGCGCCACGATCACCCGCCCGGAATGCACCCCTGGCGCAGTCTGGGCCAGGTGACCCGAGATGTAGTCGTAGCTGAGCCCATGGAAGCCATAGCGACGGACACCCATGTCATAATATTCAGTCGGCAGCGCGAAGGTATCGTTCACCCACGGGTGATGACGATGAAAGGCTGTGTCGAAACAGGCCACCTGAGTGGCCTCGGGAAAGCGCGCCATCGCGGCCCGCGCACCGGCTAAGTTATAGGGCTGGTGCAGCGGCGCGAAGGGTTTCAGCGCCTCCAGTGCGCTTAGAACATCGGGGGTAATGGTAGCGGGCCGGTCGTTATCCGGACCTCCGTGCACGATGCGGTGCCCCACCGCAGCGACCCGGGCTGCGGGAAACTGGTTCTGCAGCAGGCTGAGAACCCGATCCAGCGCGCTGTCGTGATCGCGGATTGCATCCGAAACCTCGTCGATCAGTCTGCTGCCATCCGCCCCACGCAGGCTGACCGACGCCCCGGGGCTGCCGATCCTGTCGACCATTCCGGTGCAGACCGGGCTGGGATCGCCGTCGCCCCGAGCGAACAGCCCGAATTTCAGCGACGAGGAACCAGCATTCAGCGTAACGATATGATCCATCAAACCTTTCCAGACAACCGCGCCGCATGCAACGCCGCCACGGCGCAAGAGGCGAGGCGCGCCTTGTCGTCATCCGCACGGCTGTTCAGAATAATCGGCACCCTCGCCCCCAGCACCACTCCGGCACCTTCGGCATGGGCAATATAGGTCAGCTGTTTGGCCAGCATATTGCCAGCGTCCAGATTGGGTACGACCAGAATGTCGGCGCGGCCCGCCACTTCCGAGACAATCCCTTTGGTACGTGCTGCCGCCAGGCTAACCGCGTTGTCCATGGCCAGAGGGCCATCGACCAGACCGCCCTTGATCTGCCCACGCTCGGCCATCTTGGACAAAAGCGCTGCGTCGATAGAGGAGCGGATCGCGGGGTTCACCGTCTCGACCGCCGACAGAACACCAACCTTTGGCGCGCCGATACCGATTGAGATCGCCAGATCGATGGCATTCTGGGTGATGTCGATTTTCGTTTCCAGATCAGGCTCGATATTGATGGCCGCATCGGTCACCAGCAGCGGATGAGGCTGCCCGGGTACATCCATTACAAACACATGGGTAAAGCGTCGCCCGACTTTCAAACCCCTGTCACGCCGGAGCGCGGCGCGCAGCAGGTCATCCGTGTGCAGATGGCCCTTCATCAAGGCCTCGGCACGGCCATCCATCACCAGATCGACTGCCTTGTTGGCGGCATCGAAATGGCCCGCGACAGGGATGATCTCGGTCTCGCCCAACGGCAGATCAATCTCTTTGGAGGCTGCCAGTATCTTGTCGGGATCGCCGATCAGGATTGGTTCGATAATGGTCTCGCGCGCCGCCAGAAGCGCCCCGCCGAGCGAGTTCGGCTCTTCCGGGGCGATCACGGCTGTGGGGATCGGGGGCAACGGGCGCGACCGATCCAGCAACGCGTCGAAATGCCGGTGCCGCTGCACCACAAGACCGGGCACTTCGATCTCATGAAATGACATCTCTTTTTCCGGCGCAATCACCACCGCGGTGCCAGAGACGATCACCGCATCATCGCTGGGTCGGATCACCTGAGTTTCCAGAACCACCTCTCGGTTCTCGCGCTTTTCGACGACCGTAACGCGCGCCATCAGTTCCTCGCCCGCATGGGCGCGAGTGCTGAAATCGAAGCTTTGCGACTTATAGAGCGTCCCAGCACCCGGCAGGATATTCCCCAGCACGGCAGATATCAGAGCCCCGACAAACATCGCGGGCGCAATCGCCTCATCTATGTTGTCGCCATCTCCATCCTCGGCCGCCAGATGCAGGGGGTTATGATTGCCGGAGTTCGACGCGAAGACATAAAAATCATCCTCGGTGCAAATCCGTCTTAACTCGGCCGTATCGCCAATCTGTAGCTGATCGTAGGGCTTATTGTGGTACTGCATGGATACTCTCGACGGCTGATTTGTACCGAGCATTATGAGATTTTAGGTAAATATCCAATGACGTTCGCGGGGTTTTCTAGGGCTCAAAACCATCTGGCACGCCAAAGAGCGGCGTATCTAGCGTTGTGCCTTTCAACGCGCTCAAGAATGCCACCAGATCTGCGATCTGGGCGTCGGTCAGTTTCAGCGGTTCGATGTCGATCTTCTGACGCTGACGCTCCATCTCGAACCGGTCCTGCCAAACGATGAAATCCACCTTAGCCAGCCACGGCACGTCCGGCAGCCCAGCCATTTCAGGGGTCCAGGCCTCAAGGCTCTGCGATGGATTCAGGTGGTGACGGATGATGCCTTCCAGATCGGGAAAGGCGCCATTATGGCCGTAGGGCGCTGTCTCGGTCACGTTGCGCAGCATCGGGGTACGAAAGCGATAGGCGTCCTCAAGCCGGTCGCTTTCGCCCATACGGCCCACATCGCGGGCATAGGGGTCCCATTGGCGGGTCTTGCCCGGACCAAAAGGCGGCAGGCCCAGCGCGTGGAATTTCTGATCCGACAGCAAAGGTCCCGAGTGGCAGTTTACGCATCCTGCCTCGCCAAAGAACAGGGTCATGCCGTCGTGCTGCTGCGGCGTTAAAGCCGTGTGATCCCCTGCCAGATATAGATCGAATGGACTGTTCGTGCTGCGCCATTCCAGCGCCATGAACGCGGCCAGCGCGTTGGCGATTTGAGTGATCGAGATATCCTCTGTCGCGTCGATTTCGCCGAAAGCCTCGACCATGGCGAGGCCATAGCGCGGATCGGTGCGAACGCGCTTGGCAAGGATCGGCCAGCCCTTGTCGATGCGGGCATGCACCGCGCCGGTGACCTGATTTTCCGCCACATTCCCGGCCATCTCAAATTGCGAGGTCAGCGGGAACAGTGCCTGCGCCGCCAGCAAAGAATTCAGCCCTTCCGGCAGCCATTCCTGCGCGGGCGAGTTGAAGCCGTTGCCGTAGACATCCGAAATACTCAGGCGGCCATCATGAAAAACAGTATGGATGTCCTTGGCCCCAAGGTTCCACAAACCTGGTGAATTGCGCGGAATGCGCTTGCGGATCTTGTCTGCACCGATGCCCGGCGTGCGATCTGGCCCCAGGCCCTGCCCGCCCTCGCCGATGCCCAGCGACAACCCGTCCGAGGTGCCGAAATCCGGGTGGTGGCAATGAGCGCAACTGATGTTCTGGTTGCCCGACAGGATCGGGTCGTAAAACAGTTGATGACCAATGGCGGCCTGTTTCATATCAAAGGGGAGGAAATCATCATCCGTCAGCGGACGCGGCAAATCCTGAGCAGCCGCAGCCCCTGCCAAAAGGAAAGCAATCCCATGCGTCAGCTTGTATTTGCCCTTTGCCTTCTCGCGACCCCAGCGCTGGCTGAGTTGGAACAGGCACGCAATCTGATGGAGGCCGGAGAGTTTGAAGCAGCGCGCGAGGAACTGCTGCCCGCCGCTCGGTCCGGAAATGCCGAAGCCGAGGAATTGATCGGTGTGATGTACGGGTTGGGGCTTGGGGTCAAACAGGACTATGAGCGGGCGTTTGAATGGTATCTGCGCGCATCGATGAAGGGGCATCCGGGGGCGCAATCCGGCATCGGCTGGTATTATGAGCTGGGTCTCGGCATGCCCGCGCCTGATCTGGTGCGGGCCTATATGTGGTACACACTCAGCGCGATTGGCGGCGATCCCGATGCAGCGATCAGCCTTGAGGAAGTGGTCAAGAAAATGACGCCGGAGCAGATCGAAAGGGCGCATGTTCTGGTCAACGACTACAAAGGGTGGATGTACCCGTTTCGGTGAAGGCCGGGCCACGAGGGCCCGACCCAATATCTCAGTTCAGGTCCGCATCGCGTGAGGCGTTCACGTCCGCCTCGGCTGCTGCCACAGCGTCCGTCAACGCTACAAAGATCTCATCGCCACGTGTCACATTGGACTGGAACCAGTCATAGACCGGGGTTGCAGCCTCTTTGAACGCAGCCTTCTGGTCGGGTGTCAGGACATAAAGGTCACCGCCACCGGCGACAAAATCCTCATAAGCCTGAATCGACTTGCGCTTGGGCGAGGCAAAGGTCGCCTGCTGCAGAGCATAGAAGCCGTCCACGACGACACGGCGCATATCCTCGGGCATCTCCTGGAACTTGGCGTTGTTCATCCACCACAACGCGCCCATATAGGCGTGGCCGTCCAGCGTGACATATTGCAGGCCCGCGTCAGGGAATTTCATGCCCATGATGTCAGTGATACCGTTCTTGGACCCTTCAACAACGCCAGTCTGGAAGCTGGTGAACAGTTCCGGCCACGGGATCGGGGTGGGTGATGCACCCAGCGCCTTCACCAGTTCCTGCGGCAGGTCGGCGACCACGGTGCGGATCTTCAAGCCCTCCATGTCGGCGGGCTCAGCAATACGGCGCTGGGTGTTGGCGAAGTTGCGCCAGCCGCCGGTGTTGCCGATGGTCATCAGTCGGATCGCGCCGCCGGAATCCTCAAGCGCCATGTCACGCATGGTGCGGGTGAAATCGCCGGAAAGGACATGCTCGGCAATGCGGTCATCGGCCATCAGGTAAGGCAGGTCCAGAACCTGCACATAAGGAAAGATGCCCGAGGCCCCGCCCGAGGTGGAGATATAGATGTCGATGGTGCCATCGGCCACGCCCTGCAGGCACTCAGCACCGTTCGAACACAGCTGCGTGCCGATGAACAGCTCAACCTCGATGGCGCCGTTCGAGGCAGCCTCGACATAGTTCTTGAAGACGACCAGCCCGTCATAGTCTTCGTCATTTTCGTTCGAGTTGGCAGTGGCGCGCAGCGTATAGTCGGCAGCGGTCGCGACCATGGCGGACGCGGCCACCAGCGATGTGGCCACCGCTGCGGTTTTCATAAATCTTCTGAGCATGCGTTTCCTCCCTGTGATACTCAGTTCAGTTTGCAAATCCCGTTATCCTCGGGATCGTCATGGATAGTGCGGGGATATAAGTGATCAGAAAGATCACGATAATTTCGACTGCCAGAAACGGCAGGATTGCCTTGGCGATGGTCTCAACCCGTTCGCGTGAAACTGCGGCAGCCACAAATAGAACCAACCCCATGGGCGGTGTGGCCAGACCGACGGTCAGGTTGACGCTCATGATGATGGCGAAATGGATCGGGTCTACGCCGAGGCTGGTGAAGATCGGACCAAGGATCGGGCCAAGGATGATGATCGCGGGGCCTGCGTCCAGAAACATGCCGACGATGAACAGCAGCAGGTTGATCAGGAACAGCAGGATCAGCGGGTTTTCCGACAGGCTGAGGATCAGCGAGGCCAATTGTTCCGGCGCATGGCTGAGACTAACGACCGTCTTGAACGCCATCGCCGCGCCGACCAGCAACAGGACGACCGCCGAAGTCATGCCTGCATTGCTAAGTATTTCGGGAACTTCCTTCAAAGTAAGGGTGCGCAGGACGAAGAAACCGATGATGAAAGCGTATCCAACGGCGACAGCGGCGGCCTCGGTCGGGGTGAAGATGCCGCCCAGAATGCCGCCCAGAATGATCACCGGTGTCATCAGTGGAAAGAATGCCTTCAAGCTAGCCTGACGGCGTTCGGGCCAAGTGTATTTGCGGCTGGCGACAGGGAAGTCATACCGATCGGCCATGACCTTGATCATAAGCATCAAGCCAACGCCAACCATCACACCGGGTACGATACCAGCAAGGAACAGCGCCGCCACACTTTCACCCATGACATAGGCATAGATGATCATAATACCCGAAGGCGGGATGATTGGCCCGATCACCGAACTGGCCGCCGTGATCGCGGCGGCGAATTTGCGGGTATAGCCCTGCTTCTCCATCGCCGGGATCAACATAGATCCAAGCGCCGAGGTGTCAGCCACGGCAGAGCCCGAAAGGCCAGCGAACAGGATGGAACTCAGCACGTTCACATGCGCAAGGCCGCCCCGCAGGTGGCCCATCAGGGCCTGACTGAACTCGACGAGACGGATGGTGATGCCGCCGCGGTTCATCAACTCTCCAGCCAGCATGAAAAACGGAATGGCCATCAGCGGGAAGCTGTCCATGCCGTTATAAACATTGCGATAAAGCAGCGTGATGTCGTTGGTCTGACCGCTGAGCCACAGCAAAATACCCGGAGCGGCTAGCAATGCAAAAAAGACCGGCAGGCCGATCAGCAGGAAAATCAGGAATGTGGGCAGGAACCAAATCAGCATTTATTCAGCCCCCACCGCAGCTTCGGGAATCTCAGGCAGAAGATGCCCTCCGCCCAGCATGGTCACGATGGACCGCAGGATCAGCTCGATATTGACTGAGATCAGAAGGATAATCCCCACCAGCAGTGACGCCATCATCCAACTGCGCGGGATGCGATACCATTCATCAAACCCGAAAGAAGTGGGCAGATACAGAGCCGCAGTGGCGAACCGGCCACCAAAGCCGGTAACTTCGGACCATCCAATGTTCACGGCAACCAGAAGGACAGCCAGTGAAATCAAAAGCAGAAACAGATTGAGCGATAGGCCAAGCACGCGCGGCAGAAAGCGCTGCAGCATGTCGATGGCGACAAAACCTCCGCGTCGGAAGGCTGTGGGCGCCATCAGGCCCGTCATCCAGAGCATACAGAACCGCGCAGCCTCGTCCGGCCATGGCAGAGCGTTTCCAAGAACGTATCGAAAGAACACCTGGATCAGTATTGCGACTACCATGACTGCAATCGCAACGACACCAACCGCGCGGCCCAGTCGCAGCACGGTTTCGTTCACGAATGCAATCGGCGCTAACGCCGATGCCAGTCCGCCCATGCGGATCCTCCCTTGTTCAGCCGCGGGTTCGCCCCGCAGTCGTCATATCGCGCTTAGTTCTGCGCGAATTGGCCGAGTTTTCCGGCAAAGAATGTCAGCGCGTCTCCATCCGCCATGCTGACTTTCAGAACTTTGCCCACCACGATCACATGATCGCCTGCATCGTGATAGGCGTGCTGCTCGCATTCGAACCGGGCAAGACTGCCTGGCAGCAACGGGGTGCCGTTTACACATCGGTCATGTTCGATATCGCGCAACGCATGGGCGTCTTTTGAACAGCCAAAGCACAGCTCTGCCTGTTCAGCAGACAGAACATGCACGCTGAAATGACGTGCCGCGTGAAAATAGCGGAACCGGCGCGAATTACGATCGCCCGCCCACATCACCAGCGGTGGGTCCAGCGACAGGGAAGAAAAGCTGTTTGCCGTAATGCAGATCGGCCCATCCTCGCTGTCGCAGGTCACGACCGTAACACCCGTGGCAAAGCGACCAAAAGCATCGCGCAGGGTTCGCGTGTCGTCCTTATGCGGGACGAATGTATGGTTCATATCGCGTGAGATTGCATTCATCAGGGCACCTCATGTCCCAGCGCCGCCTCATACAGGCGGTACCAGCTTTCACGATCCAGCTTGACCTTCAAAGCATCCGAGGCACGCTTGATGCGGCCCAGATTGTTCGTCCCGAGAACCGGCAGAATGTTCGCCGGATGTGCAAGTAGGAAAGCAACGGCCACTGCGGCTCGGTCCACACCAAATTCTGCGGCGATCTCATCTGCAACAACACCGACCGGTGGGTTACCGGCCATCAGTAAGCCCCCACCCAGCGGCGACCACGCCATCAGAGGGTGACCGTGTTGTTGGTGGAACGCCAGATCGCCATTGGTAAACGGGCTGATCTCCCCAAGCGAGATTTCAATCTGATTGGTGACCAACTGGGTTTTCATCGCCGACTGCAGCAAAGACCAGTCCCACGGGCGGAAGTTGGACACGCCAACCGCGCCGACCTTGCCACTGGCGACCACCTCATCCAGCGCTGCTCCGGTTTCATGGTGGTCCATCATTGGATCAGGGCGATGGATCAACAGCAGATCGATGTGATCGATCGCCATTTCGGACAGAGACGTATCCACCGATTTCAGAATATGCGCGCGCGACGTGTCGTAGTATTTGACCTTGGCCTCCGCATAGCGACCCATTGGCGCGACGATGTCACATTTAGTGACGATTTCCATCTTCTGGCGCAGGCTGGGATTGGCGCGCAAGGCATTGCCCAGAACGGCCTCGGCCGCGTATCCGCCGTAGATATCTGCTTGATCGAAGGTAGTGATGCCCTGATCCAGACAAGCCTGAATCTTGGCCTCGACATGCGCGGTCGAGGTGTCACTGTCATCACCCAAGCGCCACATGCCATAGACAAGGCGGCTCATTTCCAGCGTGTCAGATAGTTTCACACGTTGCATTAGCGACGAACTCCGTTGCCCAGCGGGGTCGCCGGGGTGGTTGCTGGCACGCGCCCGTAGGCTTCGGGAAGCGAGCAGGTTTTCAGGTTGAGCATCACGCGGGCACCAAAATGTTTGGCCTCGTCCATGTGCGGGTAGCCCGAGAAGATGAAGGCGCGGATGCCCATCTTCTGATATTCTTCGATCTTGGACATGACCTGATCGGTTGACCCGACCAGCGCCGCGCCACAGCCCGACCGTGCGCGTCCGACGCCTGTCCACAAGCCCGGCTCGACATAACCGTATTCATCCGCCAGATCGCGGTTCTTCGCCTGATGCGCCACGCCCAGAGAGGTCGCGTCCAGCGCCCGTTCGCGGATGGCGCGGCCATATTCGTCATCCAGTTTCGAGACGATGTAATCCGCATATTCCTGCGCCTCAGCCTCGGTATCCCGAACAATCATGTGGACGCGCAGGCCGTAATCCAGTGTGCGGTTGTAATTCTCGGCCACAGCGTGAACGGCCTTCATCCGTTCGGCCAGTTGGTCCTTCGTCTCAGGCCACATCAGGTAGACATCGCAATGCTCGCCGCACAGGTCCAAAGCAGACGGCGAGTAGCCGCCGAAATACAGCAGTGGGCCACCGGTCTGGTAAGGCCGAGCCGGGTCGGTGGTCAGGCCTGAAAAGTTATAGACCTCGCCCGCATGGTTGATTTCGTCCTGCGTCCAGGCCTGTTTCAGGATCTCGACCACTTCGCGCGAGCGCTGATAGCGGAACGCGCTGTCGGCTTTCTCGCCGGGGAAGTCGGAAGAGATGATGTTGACCGTCAGCCGCCCCTTAAGCATGTGGTCCAGCGTCGCGATGGTGCGGGCCAGCATGATGGGCTGCATCTCACCACAGCGTACAGCAGCCAGCAGATTGATCTTTTCGGTGATCGGCGCGCAACCTGCGACGAAACTCAGCGTATCCTGACCGACCTGATAGGACGACGGGCACAGAATGTTGCGAAAGCCTTGCGCCTCGGCTTCTTTCACGATGCCCGAACAATGCTCCCAACTGGATCGCAGATCACCGTCGGGCACACCGAGGAACTGGTAGTCATCCGAACACAGCGCTGCGAACCACGAAACCTCGGCCGCATCCAGATCAGGGGATGTGATGGGGACGATGCTCATTTGATTCACGCTCCGTACATCTTTGACTTTCCTCTTGCGTAGCAAGCGCATTGATGTAGATCAATAGTGTATCAATTTTTCCTGCGACCGAGTGAAGCGCGCGCAAGTGACCACGAACAGCCGTAATCCCAACGCCCTGCCGATCTATGTCCAGATCTCAGAGCTGCTGATCCGCGATATCGCGGCAGGCCGCCTGATGGATGGCGAGCGCCTGCCGCCTGAAAGGGATATGGCCGCCAACCTGAATGTTTCGGTCGGAACCTTGCGAAAATCGCTCGCCGAGCTTGAGAAAAAAGGCATGTTGGAGCGTATTCAGGGCTCGGGCAATTACATCCGCGAGACCGGAACGCAGAACAGCGTCTATGCCATGTTCCGGCTGGAGCTGCCCGAAGGCGGCGGGTTGCCGCGCGCCGATGTCCTGTCGGTCGATCATCTGCAAAAACCCTCAGATTTGCCGGAATTCGGTCAGTCGAAATTCGGATCGCGGGTCCGCCGGATGCGCTATCTGAATGATACAATCATCGCGGTCGAGGAAATCTGGCTGGACGAATCGGCCGGGACAATCGATCAGAGCCTGCTGTCTGACTCGCTTTATCGCTACTACCAGCAGCAGCTTGGCTTCTGGATCACACGGGCCGAGGATCGTGTCTCGGTCGGTGCCCTGCCCGACTGGACGCCCAGTGGTTTCACCAAACCCGCCGGCCAGATCGTGGGGTATATCGAGCGGTTCAGCTGGTCAGAGAAGGCCGAACCTGTCGAGTTTTCAAAAACATGGTTCGATCCGGATCGGGCCACCTATGTCCAACGCCTGAAGTAAAAGGAACTGCGCATGACCCGGACCATCAATTACGGGCTGATCGGATGCGGTATGATGGGGCAGGAGCACCTGCACAATATAGCTCTGCTTGACGGTACGCGCGTCGCCGCAATATTCGAACCTGATCCGGAGATGGCGCAAAAGGCGCAAGCCATCGCGCCGGATGCGCAGATGGCCACGTCGATACAGGACCTGCTGGCGATCAGTGATCTGGATTGCCTTGTCATTGCCAGCCCCAACCACCTGCATGTCGAACAGTTGATCGAAATCGCCCAGACCCGCCCCCTGCCCCTGCTGGTCGAGAAGCCACTATTTACCAATCCTGCCGATCTCGACCGGCTTGAGCAGTTGGAACGCGACTACCCGCACCCGATCTGGGTCGCGATGGAGTATCGCTATATGCCGCCCATCGCGGCGCTGATCGATGAAGCCGAAGCCACCAGCGGCGGGATCAGGATGCTGTCGATCCGCGAGCATCGCTTTCCGTTCCTTGAGAAGGTCGGCAACTGGAACCGGTTCAACCGCAACACAGGCGGTACATTTGTCGAAAAATGCTGCCATTTCTTCGACCTCATGCGCCTGATACTGCAATCGGACCCGGTGCGGGTCTCGGCAAGCGGTGGGCAATCGGTCAATCATCTGGACGAGACCTATGCGGGCGAGACGCCGGACATTCTGGACAATGGCTATGTCATCGTCGATTTCGCTTCGGGCGCACGAGCAATGCTGGAACTGTGCATGTTCGCCGAAGGGTCACGCTATCAGGAAGAGATCTGCGCCATCGGTCCCGCCGCCAAGGTCGAGGCCCTGATCCCCGGACCGGGCCGTTTCTGGCCTGACCATCTGGGTGAGGCTCCGGTACCGCAACTGATCGTCAGCCCGCGCGATCCCAAAGGCCCGGTTGCACGCGATATTCCGGTTGAACCCGAGTTACTGGCCGCCGGGGATCACAACGGGTCAACCTACTACCAACACAAGGGCTTTCTGGAACTGGTGCGTGGAGAGCGCACAGCCCCGGAGGTATCCTTGCGCGATGGCATCTGGGCGGTGCGCGTCGGGCTTGCCGCGCAACAAGCGGCAGAGCGCGGAGAGACTGTAACCCTTTCACGGTAACAGCCGCTCAGCGCAGACCCGCGACCGCTTTCTGCAAAGCCACGATCAACGCATCCCGCTGCTGCGACAGCGCGGCGGGTGCCTCGCCCTTGGCCTCAGCGGTGACGCCCTCGACCAGTGTGCGGGTTACGTCTTCGGTCAGACGGACCTCGCCCAGATCATCCCACCACCCGTTGAACGTGTCGGTGAAGTGATCGCAGAACGCCTGCAATCCGCCCTCACCCGCGCCAAGGTTGAACAGCATCGTCGGCCCCATTGCCGCCCATCTCAGGCCGGGACCGGCCCAGACAGCCTTGTCGACATCTTCAACCGAAGCCACGCCAGCGGTGACAAGGTGGATCGCCTCGCGCCAGATCGCGGCCTGCAGGCGATTGGCGACATGGCCGGGCACCTCTTTGTGCAGACGGATCGTGGTCTTGCCGACCGACTGATAGAATGCCTGTGCCTGTTCGACGACACCATCGGCAGTGCGGTCATTGCCTAATACCTCGACCAGCGGGATCAGGTGCGGCGGGTTGAACGGATGCCCCAGCACAAACCGCGCAGGGTCATTCAAGCCCGGCTGCATCTGGCTGAGGGTCAGCCCCGAGGCCGAGCTTGCGACAATAGCCTCTGGCGACAAGGCAGGTTCGATGGCGCGGAACGTGGCATGTTTGATCTCCAGCCGTTCCGGGACGTTTTCCTGCACAAATCCGGCCCCTTCGACCGCCTCAGCCGCACCGGGAAAAAAGCGGATCGCATCGCGGGTGCCGTTTTCGGTCAGACCAAGCTCAGTCATCGCGGGCCATGCGGTATCGATGTAACGGCGCACATTGTCCGCAACCTTTGGGTCGGGATCGAACAGCGCCACCGAGCGACCTGATGCCAGAAACAGCGACGCCCAACTGGCCCCGATCACGCCACCGCCCAAGCAGGCGGTATGTTGAATTTCCATCAGAACAATCCCGGATTGAGCGGAGACGCCGCGGTCATGCCGCCATCCACCGTGAATAATTGCCCGGTTGCAAAACCTGCCTCATCCGAGGCCAGCCAGACCGCCATGCTGGCAACATCCTCAGGCTTGCCAAACCGCCGTGTCGCGTGTCGCGCCAAGGCATCGCTTCGGGCCGCCCGAGGGTCAGCGGCCAGATCGAACGCTGCATCGAGCATTCCGGTCTCGATCCAGCCGGGGCAGATTGCGTTGCACCGGATGTGGGGGCCATGATCGATAGCGATTGAGCGTGTCAGCCCATGCACAAAAGCCTTGGACGCGTTATAAAGCGCCATCGACGGGTCTGCGGCCGTTCCTGAGATTGAGCCGATATTGATGATGGAGCCACCTTCGGCCATGCGCGGGATGAAAGCACGGCAGAGGTTGAACACGCCCCGGCAATTGGTGCCAATCACCATCTCCCAATCAGCATCCGAACTGTCCGGCACTGTCTTTTCGACCTGAACCCCAGCGTTGTTGACCAAAATGTCGAGGCCGTCCATTTCTTGCGCCAGGGCATCGACCGCTGCTGCATCGGTGACGTCCAGATTGTACCAGTCGATTGCATCAGGCAGCCCCTCGGGCCTGTCACCGCGCCCGCACGTCGCTACTTTGCCGCCTTCCCGTACGAAAGCTCCGACAATCCCGCGACCGATACCTCGTCGGCCGCCGGTCACCAACGCTGTTTTCCCTGCCAACCGCATCACTGGGCCACCATCACGTGGCGCACGGACATATAGGCGTCCAGCGCATAGACCGACATATCGCAGCCAATGCCCGAGCCTTTCATCGCAGGCCACGGCTTGCCAACGTCGAGGGTACCCAGGTCGGGCAGTTCACCAATATGCGTCTCGACCACATCAGCGATGGCGAGAATGTATCCGGCGCGCTCAGCCGGTGGGGTCAGGTGGTAGCTTTCAAACGCCTCATGCGCCGCCTGCGCCGCGGCTTTGATCTGTTCGGGCGTTGCCTCAGGGATTTCGATAATCGTTTCACCGGTGGACGGGTCGAGAACTGGTAAAGGCTCTCCCAGCCCGACAACATGCTCACCATTGATCAACATATCTGTTTGCATATCCATCCCTCGCCTAAAGTCGCATCTGCTGCACTTGCGCCGACAGACCACCGTCCAGCACCCAAAGCTGACCGCTGGCATAGCGCGCCTCGTCCGAGGCCAGCCAGTTGACCAGATTGGCGATATCCTGAGGCGTTCCATAGGTGCGCATCGGATGCACATCGCGCACTGCCTGCTGCAACTGGTCGATGGTTTTGCCGCCACCGCCCGAGCCATCGCCGGTAAAAAAGCTCTGCAACATCGGTGTGTCCACATAACCCGGACAGATCGCATTGACCCGAATGCCATCGGGGCCATGGTCGCAGGCCATCGCCTTGGTCAGTGCGTGTACCGCACCTTTGGTGGCGCAATAGGCGGCCAGCCCGGGATCGGCGATGAAGCCATCATAGCTGCCGAAATTGATGATCGAAGCGGAAGGACCTGATGAGGCCGCCTTGCGCATCAGCGGCAACGCATGTTTCGAGGTCAGAAACGTCCCCGTGACATTAACCGCAAAGGAAAGGTTCCATTCCTCAAGCGAGGTGTCTTCGATGGTCTTTTCGATCTCGATCCCCGCGGCGTTGACCAGAATATCCAACTGACCTGCTTCGCGGTCGACCTGCGCCATTGCGGCAACTGCGTCCGCTTCCTGCGTGACATCCAGCTTGACGAAATGGCTGCCATCATCGTCATGGGCGTCCAACGATCCCTCAGGCGTCAAATCAGCCGCGTAGACGCGCGCGCCTTCGCGCAGAAATCGGGCAACGATAGCTCGCCCGATCCCGCCTCGCCCGCCGGTGACCAGCGCGGTTTTGCCGTCCAGCATCATGATTTGGTCTCCTTCAAAGGCGGATAGCGATAGCGGGTGGCTGCCACGGTCCAGTCCATGTGATTGCGCACATATTGCTGGCTGGCATCCGAAGGCGGATTGTAATCCCAAGGCTCGCCCGCCCCGGCCTCCATCGCTGCGTGCAACGCGCGACGGGACTTCTGGGTGGCGATCACGTCAGCGCGCAACTTCTCGCTGTTCCAGCGTTTGGCGACTTCATCAGCGAAGTGCGACGATTGCGCCGCATAGGTCGGATTTTCGGCCAGATTCACCTTCTCCAACGGGTCGCACGACAGATCGTAAAGCTGCGGGGGATCGGGATCGCAATGGATGTATTTCAATGCACCGCGACGGATCATGAAAACCGGATAGGGTGTCATCTCGGCGCAGTATTCACCAATCGCTTCGTCGACCGGATCGGCGTCTCCCCGTGCCAATAGCATCAGCGAGCGGCCATCCACCGGCTCGCCGAACATATCGTTCGAACCCCCGGCGATATCGACGAAGGTGGGCAGCATATCAACCAGTGAACACGCGTTAGCGGCAGAGCCCTGCGCAACGCCCGGCCCGGCCATCACAAGAGGTACGCGGGCCGAGTGTTCGAAGAAGTTCATCTTGTACCACAACCCCCGTTCACCCAGCATATCGCCGTGATCGGAGGTGACGATGATGATGGTGTTGTCCAGCTCCCCAATCTCTTCCAGCGCTTTCACCATAGCGCCGAGTTTGCTGTCGAAATAGCTGACATTCGCCAGATAGGCCCGCCGCGCGCGCAATACCTCTGCCTCGCTGAGCGGCACATAGCTGGCCTCGATCCCGTCCATAACCCGTCGCGAGAACGGGTCTTGTTCGTCAGGTGTCAGGGTGAATTCCGGCAGTGGAACATCGGTGTTAGAGTAGAGGTTCCACCATTCCGGCTTGGCCACATACGGATCATGCGGGTGGATAAAGCTGGCCACGAGGCAGAACGGAGCTTCATCCCCAGCCGCCCGATCACGCCCCCGGTCGATCAGCCAGCGGCGGGCGGCGAATTCAACCTCATCGTCATAGTCGGTCTGGAACGTGGCAATCGCCTCGCCGCTTTCCTTGACCGTTTGCATGTTGTGATACCACTTGTCGATCCGCTCATCCGGGGCTTCCCAATCCGGGGTCCAGGCGAAATCGGCCGGGTAGATATCGGTGGTGACCCGGTCCTGAAACCCGTGTTTCTGATCGGGGCCCACGAAGTGCATCTTGCCCGACAGGCAGGTGCGATAGCCCAACGCCGTCAGGTAATGCGCAAAGGTGGGAACCGAGGCGCGAAATTCGCTGGCATTGTCGTAGGCGGCAATCCGGCTGATCAACTGGCCAGACATAAAGGCAAAGCGCGATGGCGCACAGAGCGGCGAGTTGCAATAGGCCGCGTCAAACCGCATGCCCCTTGCAGCCAGCGCATCGATATGCGGCGTCTTAACAGTCGGGTGCCCATAAGCGCCGCAGAAATGCGGTGCCAACTGGTCGGCCATCACTACAACGATATTAGGCCGCCTCACGGAGCAGCCTTTGCGTAAGCATCCAGAACCAGCCCGTGGAAGTGATGCACCGCATGTTCCGATTTGCCCGAGCCGCTGGGATCGTGGACGATCCGTCCCTGAGTGAAGGCAGGTGTGCTCATCCCGCGCTGCACGCTTTCGACAATATCGATGTCTTCGCGTTGCAGAACCTCGTCGAGATAGCGGATCGCTTCCAGTTCCATCTCATCGGGTTCGGGTGTTTCGAGGAAGAAATCATAAGTCTCCAGCGTCCGGTCCGGGCCAATCGGAATGATGTTGAGCACGATCATCGAGGACCGGCCGGGATACCGCATCAGGCAGGTCGTCGGCCACAGCCACCAGACTGCATGGGTCCGCACCGTGGCGTTCGACACGTCATAGGCGGTGTTCGCGCCCTTGCCAGCTTCGGCCATGTGGCTGGAATAGATGCCATATGTGGTCACCTTGTAGGTGTCCATATCGACCAAATCGCAGAAATCCTTATGCGCCGTCGGGCAGTGGTAGCATTCGAGGAAATTGTCGACGACATTCTTCCAGTTCGACTTGATGTCATAAGTCAGGCGGTGACCGAAAGTCAGGTTCTCGATATCTGGTGCCCAGTGGCGGATTTCCGTCTCCAGATTGCCCGACACCTGATGCAGAGGCTCAGCCTCCGGGTCGAGATTGACATAGATGAATCCCGCGAATTCCTCGACCTGAACCTGATCCAGACAGATATCCTTGGTGCTGAAATCGCTCAGATTTTCCGTCTCGGGCGCGCGAACAAGCTGGCCGTCCAGTTTATAGACCCACGCGTGATAGGGGCACATGATCCGCGTCGTCTCGCCTTCACCTGACAGCAGATGGTGGGCGCGGTGTTTGCAGACATTGTAGAAGGCGCGCAAGACGCCCTCGCGGTCGCGAACAATGGCAATGGGGCGGCCTGCAATCTCGACCGTTACATACGATCCCGGCACGCGCAGCTTTTCGACGTGGCAGACCCATTGCCAGGTTTTGGCAAGGATCTCATTCAGATCGACCTGATGCCACGCCGGGTCGACATATGCCTCGGCATTCAATGAACTGGTGTTGAACGGGTCGGAACTGTACCCGTCGGAAATGCGTTGGAACTGTTCTTTGGACGGCAGCTCGCTCATATGCGTCTCCACAATTCGGGGCTTGTCAGAGCACCGGGCTACTGGCTTTCGCCGCATATGATCTTCTGAAATCGAAGTTTCGTCTAAACTTTTTTCGCCATATTCTTAATTTTTTCAGCCATTGGTGTGCATCCCTCAGCCCGGTTTGCGATGCATGGGCCAAGCCCTGTATTCGAACGGCACGCGGCCCTCGACCCGATCCTGACTGGGCGGCAGGCCAAACCGTTCCTTATACGAACGGCTGAAATGTACCTGACTGGCAAAACCGGATGCCATGGCAACCTCGGCGATTGGCATATCGGTCTGGGTGACAAGCCCCCTCGCCCGGTCCAGCCGGATATCGCGATAGTAGAGGGCCGGGGTCTTTCGGATATGAGTGGCAAACAACCGGTCGAGTTGCCGGTGCGAAATATTGGCCTGTTTGCATATCGCAGGGATCGGTAGCGGATCTTCCAGATGCGCCTCCATGATCTGGATCGCCGTTTTCAATGTCGCGGGAATAATCGTGCCCAAGGGCTCATTGCCCTCGGGCTGCTGCAGCGCCGATGGCCCCCGAAACCGGTCGTGAAAGATATAGCGAGCGGCGGCATTCGCCAGCGCAATCCCGTGGATACCTTGCAAAAGATGCAGAGCAAAATCCACCGACGCCCCTCCTCCGCAGCAGGTCGCCCGGTTGCCGTCGAGGACATACAAATTCTCCGTCACTTCGACATCCGGATAAAGCTCCTGAAAGGCATCGATATGTTCGTAATGCACAGTCGCCCGTCGCCCGTTCAACAACCCGGCCTGCGCCAACATGAACGCCCCTGTATCTAGC
This sequence comes from Ruegeria sp. C2, assembly GCF_056537765.1. Taxonomy (NCBI): domain Bacteria; kingdom Pseudomonadati; phylum Pseudomonadota; class Alphaproteobacteria; order Rhodobacterales; family Roseobacteraceae; genus Ruegeria; species Ruegeria sp. C2. The sequence goes on from NZ_JBQFRZ010000001.1 coordinate 1,833,466, forward strand.
GCCCCAAGCAGCACCCCTGTGCGCGCCCATTGGTGTAACGCGGTACTGATCTTTGCCGTCAGGTGCCGTTCAGGGGTCCAGCTGGAAGAGACGATCAGTATATCCGCCGGCTGCGCATCAAAGCTGTTCAATCCTGCTGTCTCCGTCCCGGCCCCGTTGCTTGAAACGCAATAGCCGCCAGCCTCAGACACGAAATCCCACGTGAAGTGTGGCTTGCCGTCCAGATAGTTTGCCGCCCGGAACGGATCGATAAACCCCATCGTGGCCGACATGTTGAAGTTTGGGGTCACCAGCAACAAGATACGGGTCTGCGAGACTGCGGATTGTGTCATCACCCGATCACCTCACATAGCGCGGAACGTTGTAGCGTGCGGGATATCCACCTCGACATACATAAGAATTCTCTAATCCCGCTGCTGACAACCGACAAGCCCTTGGGGAATTGTTGACGCGATGCGGGATCTAACCAAGGCGTGTTTTATTATATCCGCCGGGCCCGGATCTCATTTCCGTCAGATGACAAGCATCGCATTGTGCAACGCCCGAGGCCTTTCATGCTTAGAGAACTCCAACTTAGAAAAGCTTCGCCCATGTCTGAACAGAAGCTGGCTGGTGCGGATCCCGTAAAGCCGATCTACAAAAGACAGAGGCAGAATTGCTGAGGTCAATTAGACCGAGACTAATTTACGTTTTTAACTGCCGCATAAAGCTGACGAAATCGTGCCAATCGCCGTGAAAGTGCCACTAAATCATCGGGCTCAAACCTGTCCGTTGCCGTGGGCTGTTCTGCAAGATCGGCTCTGCCCAATGCACGATCACCAAAAGCCGCCAGACGGGCCGCGCCATAGGCTGGACCGGAAGTTGCTCCGTCTGAGCGCACAATGGGTTTCCCGATTACCGTCGCAATGAGACTCAATAACAGATCTGATCGGCTGCCACCTCCGATCGCGGCAAGCTCCGGCAGGCTATCTACTGTATCGCCGAAACTCTGCGCGGCATCGGCAAAGCAAAAAGCTATAGCCTCCACCACGGAACGACAGATGTCTGCGCGTGTTGTCGAATCTTCAAGGCCAAAGAAACCGGCCCGAATATGCGGATCCCCAAGTGGGCTGCGCTCACCTGTCAGATACGGTAGGAAAATCGGCACGCGTTCACCGCTGACCGTTTCAGCAAGCGCAACAACTTCGGCGGCGGACACCCCCAATTGATCACCAATCCATGAAATTGGCCTCGCCCCGTTCAACATCGCCGCCATTTGATACCAGCGGTCGGGCAGAGTATGCGCATATGCATGCACATATAATTCGGGGTTGGGCTTGTATGAGCGATCCGCCACAAATAACTGGCCCGACGTTCCGAGAGAGATGAAGCCACGCCCCGGTTCGATAGCGCCCAACGATACCGCCCCAGTTGCCGCGTCCCCTCCCCCAGCGACCACAGGAGTCCCGGGCTTTAACCCGGTCTCTGCCGCAGCTCGCGCTGTCACTGTTCCAACAACCGTGTGCCCGTCGTGAACCGGAGGCAACCAATCGAGGGCTACTCCGGTGGCTTCGGCTATTCCGACATGCCACGTGCGCGAAGCCTGATCGAGCCACATGGTTCCGGCGGCATCGGACGTGTCGGTTGCCAGCTCTCCGTGCAGGCATAAGCCGATATAATCCTTGGGCAGCAGGATATGGGCAATTCGGCCATAGCATTCTGGTTCATGTTGTTTCAGCCACGCAATCTTGGGCGCAGTAAAACCCGGTAGGGGTAGAACCCCCGCAATCTGCCCGATCTGCGGCTCGGCAGCTCGCAGTTCATCGCATTCATGCGCGGCCCTGCTGTCATTCCATAAGATTGCTGGGCGGATCGGGCACAGATCGCGATCCAGTAACACGGCGCCATGCATTTGGCCGGACAATCCGATGGCTTTCACCTCAGATAACGCGATTTTCCCGGCAAGCAGATTCAATGCGTCGCGTGTCGCTTGCCACCAAAGATCCGGGTGTTGCTCTGACCAGCCAGGCTGCGGAGATGTTGTCTTGATCCCTACAGAAGACGTCGCCACAATCCGATCAGCATCCGTGCAGACAAGCTTGACTGCTGACGTTCCGATATCGATCCCCAGATACATTGAAACCCCTTGCCCGCGTCAAAGCCCGGAACTTGCCTGACTCTTGATTTTTTATCGCGCGCAAAGAATATGTAAAGTTAGGATAAGATCAAGGCGGCGAAGATCCGCAGGCAGACTGGCATGACCAAAATTAAGAACATGGAAGAGTTCGCGGCGCTCAGCGGCATCTCGCGACCCACGGTTTCTAAGTACTTCCACGATCCCGATAGCGTTCGACCAACGACACGGGCGCGCATTGAAGAGGCGCTCGAACGGTTTGACTATCGTCCGAATATCTATGCTGTGAACCAGAACCGGAAGCTGACCAAGAATATCGGCATCGTCGTGCCCTATCTGGCCGATCCGTTCTTTGCCGAAATCGCGCGCTATCTGGAACAAAGCTGTATTGCTGCGGGGTATCGCCCATCCTTGTTCAGTTCACATGGCGAGCAAAAGCTGGAGACCGAAATTCTGGACGGCCTGCAGTCCATGAAACCCGCAGGGGTTCTGTTGGCACCGTTGGGGCGGACTTCGGACCGATCAGCGATCGAAAAATTCTGTTCCAATGTGCCGACTGTTCTGTTCGACAGTAACCTTGACGGTCTGGGGGCCGCGTTTATTGGGTCGGACAATTTCAGTTTTGTGTCGCAGACTGTGGAATACATGACCCGGACGGGTGAGCCCCCATCCTTCTTTGAAATGCGTACACCTGCGAACCCCAACGCCAATAAGCGGCGAAAAGCCTATATTGAGGTGATGGAACGCCTCGGGTTCGAGCCTCATATCATCAAAGTCGACGGCACAGGCTGGGCGTTCGAAGAAATCGGGCACAGGGGGGCGCTGAAAGTTCTGGAAGAGCATGGACTGAAGACGGATTCTGTTTTGTGCAGCAATGATCGGCTTGCCATCGGCTTTCTCGCAGCTTGTTTCGAGCGGGGGATTCGGGTCGGTCGGAAGGAAGATTGCTCGCTGCGCGTCGCCTCAAATGACGATCATCCATTCGCAAAGTTTACGTGCCCGTCTCTGACCACAGCAGCGCATGACTATGACAACGTAGCCGGGCGAAGCGTCGAAACCTTGTTCGAACTCATTGAAAGCGGGGGGAAATTCGATACTCGAGCCGAAACGCTTTTCCCCGCGCGGCTTGTATTGAGGGATTCTGCGTAACTCACAATTTTTAACGCGCGTAAAGTTTTTATTGACGTCGCGACAATTTACACTCTACGTTCTCTGCATGACATCCAAGCTCAGGGAGGACAGGGATGTATCTGAAACACGCACTTCGTGCGGCGACTGCGTTGACTTTCGTCGCCACGGCAGCAGCCCACGCGCAATCCATCACGATCGCCACCGTGAACAACGGCGACATGATCCGGATGCAGGGCTACACCGATAAATTCACCGAAGCGACCGGCATCGATGTCGAGTGGGTGACGCTGGAGGAAAACGTGCTGCGTCAGCGCGTAACCACCGACATCACCACCAAGGGTGGTCAGTTCGATATCATGACCATCGGCATGTACGAGACGCCCATCTGGGGCGCAAATGGCTGGTTGGTTCCGTTGGACGGCCTGTCCGACGAATATGACGTTGGTGACATCCTGCCAGCCATGGCTGGCGGTCTGAGCCATGAGGGTACGCTGTATGCGGCACCTTTCTATGGCGAGAGTTCGATGATCATGTACCGCGCGGACCTGATGGAAAAAGCAGGCCTTGAGATGCCCGAAGCTCCGTCCTGGGAGTTCATTAAGGAAGCAGCGGCGGCAATGACCGATCACGACGCTGACATCAACGGAATCTGCCTGCGCGGCAAAGCTGGTTGGGGTGAAGGCGGTGCTTTTATCACTGCCATGTCCAACTCGTTCGGCGCGCGCTGGTTCGACGAAGACTGGAAGCCTCAGTTCGATCAGCCGGAATGGGCCGACACGCTGAACTTCTATGTTGAAATGATGACGGAATCTGGCCCTGCCGGTTATGCCACCAATGGTTTCAACGAAAATCTGTCCCTGTTCCAACAGGGAAAGTGCGGCATGTGGATCGACGCAACTGTTGCGGCGTCTTTCGTGACCAACCCTGACGATTCCACAGTTGCGGATAAGGTTGGATTTGCGCTCGCGCCTGACACCGGTCTGGGCAAGCGGTCCAACTGGCTCTGGGCCTGGGCGCTCGCCATTCCAGCCGGAACACAGCAGGAAGATGCGGCCAAGCAGTTCATCGAATGGGCTACGTCAAAAGATTACATCGAACTGGTGGCTGAAAGCGAAGGCTGGGCCAATGTTCCGCCAGGCGCGCGCGTTTCTTTGTACGAAAACCCTGAATACCAGAAGGTTCCGTTCGCCAAGATGACACTGGATTCGATCCTGTCGGCTGATCCGAACAACCCGACGGTGAAACCGGTGCCATATGTCGGCATCCAGTTTGCAGCGATCCCGGAATTCGCGGGCATCGCAACACAGGTAAGTCAGGAATTCTCGGCGGTCTATGCCGGGCAGCAAACGGTCGAAGAAGCGCTGGAGAAAGCGCAGGCCTTCACCGCAGAAGAGATGGAAGCCGCAGGCTACTGAGGCACACTCCCCGGCGGGCGGGCAGAGATCTGCCCCCCGCTCCCTACTTTCACAACTCGCGTTTTTCTCGCAGGCTACGCTAACGCCTGAACAGAGAGGGTTTGCGTTATGGCAACTCAACATTCCCGATCCGTTGCGCGCCTGATGATGGCACCCGCAGTGGTCCTGCTGCTTGGCTGGATGCTCGTGCCTCTGACGATGACGCTGTATTTTTCCTTCAAGAAATACCTGCCGCTGCGTGGAGGTGATCTGGGCTGGGTCGGTTTCGACAACTACATCCGGTTCGTCTCGTCCAGCTCCTTCTGGCCCGCTGTGCAGGCGACGCTGGTGATCGTAGGCGGTGTGCTGGTGATCACAGTGGTGCTGGGCATCCTTCTGGCGATGCTGCTGGACCAGCCCATGTGGGGTCAAGGTGTTGTCCGCATCCTCGTGATCGCACCCTTCTTCGTCATGCCGACGGTTTCTGCGCTGGTCTGGAAGAATATGTTCATGGATCCAGTCAATGGCTTGCTGGCCCATCTGTGGCGCTTTTTCGGGGCCGAGCCAATCTCATGGCTCTCCGAGGCGTCGATGACGTCGATCATCATGATCGTCTCATGGCAGTGGCTGCCCTTCGCGACGCTGATCCTGCTGACCGCAATTCAGTCGCTGGACAGTGAGCAGCTGGAAGCAGCCGAAATGGATGGTGCCCCGGTGCTGAAGCGGTTCTATCACATAGTCCTGCCGCACCTCAGCCGCGCGATAACCATCGTGATCCTGATCCAGACGATCTTTCTTCTGTCGATCTTCGCCGAGATCTTCGTGACCACTGGCGGTGCATTCGGCACACGCACCCTCACCTACCTGATCTTCCAGCGTGTGTTGGAAAGCCAAAATGTAGGTCTTGGATCAGCCGGAGGTGTCTACGCCATCATCCTTGCCAATATCGTTGCCATCTTCCTGATGCGCATCGTCGGCAAAAACCTGGACGCGTGAGGAGGTAAGACCATGGCCCGCGCCGTCACAACCCGTCGTAAATCACTGAACACTGCCCTGGCCTGGACTATTGGATTGTTGATCTTTTTCCCGATCCTCTGGACGATCCTGACCAGCTTCAAGACCGAAGCGCAGGCCATCGCAAGCCCGCCTCTGTTCCTCAACTTTGACTGGACGCTTGAGAATTATGCCGTCGTTCAGGAGCGCTCAGACTACATGCGGTTCCTGTGGAACTCGGTCATCATCGCGGGCGGATCTACCATTCTGGGCGTGATCATCGCAGTGCCGGCTGCATGGGCGATGGCCTTTGTGCCCTCGAAACGCACCAAGGATATTCTGCTGTGGATGCTGTCCACCAAGATGCTGCCCGCGGTTGGTGTGCTTTACCCGATCTACCTGCTGTTCATCCGTCTGGGCCTGCTGGACACGCGTGGCGGGCTGGTCGTGGTGCTAATGCTGATCAACCTGCCGATCATCGTCTGGATGCTGTACACCTATTTCCGCGAAATTCCGGGGGAAATTCTGGAGGCCGCGCGGATGGACGGAGCGACCCTGAAAGAGGAAATCCTCTATGTCCTGACGCCCATGGCCGTGCCCGGCATCGCCTCGACCGTTCTGCTGAACTTCATCCTGGCCTGGAATGAGGCGTTTTGGACGCTCAATCTGACCGCCGTCGACGCGGCCCCACTGACAGCTTTTATCGCCAGCTATTCCAGCCCCGAGGGTCTGTTCTTTGCCAAGCTCAGTGCGGCCTCGACCATGGCGATTGCGCCAATCCTCATCCTTGGCTGGTTCAGCCAGAAACAACTTGTCCGCGGCCTGACCTTCGGCGCTGTGAAATAAGGAGCACTCCTCATGGGACGCATTCAACTCAAGTCCGTGACCAAAAGCTTCGGCGACGTACAGGTCATTCCCCCGCTGGACCTGACTATCGAGGATGGTGAGTTCACAGTCTTCGTCGGTCCATCCGGCTGCGGTAAATCCACCCTGCTACGCTTGATAGCAGGGCTGGAGGATATCACCTCGGGGTCAATCGACATTGACGGGTCCGACGCCACCGACGTGCCGCCCGCCAAGCGGGGTCTGGCGATGGTGTTCCAATCTTATGCGCTCTATCCGCATATGACCGTCCGCAAGAACATCGCCTTTCCCTTGCGGATGGCCAAGCTGGATCAGGCCGAGATCGATAAGCGCGTCGAAGGTGCCGCCAGCGTCCTGAACCTGACCGACTATCTGGATCGCCGTCCCGGCCAATTGTCCGGCGGCCAACGCCAGCGCGTCGCCATTGGCCGCGCCATTGTCCGCGAACCGGCAGCGTTTCTGTTTGACGAGCCGCTCTCCAACCTCGACGCTGCCCTGCGTGTCGGCATGCGGCTTGAGATCAGTGAATTGCACGAACGTCTGGCGACCACGATGATCTACGTGACTCACGATCAGGTTGAAGCCATGACCATGGCCGACAAGATCGTGGTGCTTCAAGCCGGTGTCATCGAGCAGGTTGGCAGCCCCCTGGAACTCTACCGGACGCCACGCAACCTGTTTGTCGCGGGTTTCATCGGCTCGCCCAAGATGAACTTCATCGAGGGCGAAGAGGCCGCGAAACACGGTGCCCATACCATTGGCATCCGCCCCGAGCACATCGCCGTTTCGGAAACCGAGGGCGAATGGTCCGGGGTTGTGAGCGTCTCTGAGCATCTAGGCTCGGACACCTTTTTCCACGTCCATGAAACCGGTCTGGCCGAGACAATCACTGTCCGTGCAGACGGCGAGGTCGGCTTCCGCCATGGGGATCGCATTCACCTGACACCGCGGGCAGATGTGATTCACCGCTTTGACACGAAAGGCTTGCGGATCGAATGACGCGTCTGGCAGGCAAAACCGCTCTGATCACCGGGGCCGCGCGCGGCATCGGGTTGGCCATTGCCAAGGCCTATGTGGCAGAGGGTGTGCGCGTTGCCATCGCCGACATCGACATCCAGCGCGCCCAGGATGCAACGGCCGAGATCGGCGAGGATGCGTTTGCCATCGAGATGGATGTGACCAAACAGCAGAGCATAGATGAGGCTGTGGCAAAAACAGCAGCCCATTTCGGCCCCATCGACATTCTGATCAATAACGCAGCCATCTTCACTGCTGCACCAATTGTTGAGATTGAGCGTGCCGACTTCGACCGTGTTTTCGATATTAACGTCTCAGGAGTTTTGTTCACAATGCAGGCCGTCGCGCGCCACATGATCGAACACGGTACCAAAGGTCGGATCATCAACATGGCGTCGCAAGCCGGGCGACGGGGTGAGCCTCTGGTTGCCGTGTACTGTGCCAGCAAGGCGGCGATCATATCCCTGACTCAATCCGCAGGCCTGAACCTGATCAGCCATGGGATCAACGTGAACGCCATCGCCCCCGGTGTGGTGGATGGCGAGCATTGGGATGGTGTTGACGCGTTCTTCGCCAAACAAGAAGGCAAAGCCCCCGGTCAAAAGAAACGCGAAGTTGCGGCGGCTGTTCCTTATGGCCGGATGGGGCGAGCCGAAGACCTGGCCGGAATGGCGGTGTTTTTGGCTTCTGACGAAGCAGAATACATCGTCGCGCAGACCTATAACGTAGACGGCGGAAATTGGATGAGCTGATGGACCCTGTGGCGAATGCAAAACCTCCGGTGTCTCTGCGGCGCGACAATTTTGACGGCTTGCCCACAAACGTCAAGACGCCAGCATATAAGCCTTCGGAGCTGACGCCGGGCATTGTTCATATCGGAGTCGGCAATTTTCACCGCGCGCATCAAGCCTGGTATATTCACCAATTGATGCAGCAGGGTCAGGCCCATGACTGGGCGATCATCGGCGCCGGTGTTCGAAGCTACGATGCCGACATGCGACAGCGTCTGCTAGAACAGGACTGCCTGACAACGTTGATCGAACTGGACCCGAATGGGATATCTGCCGAAGTGACCGGTCCGATGATCGACTACCTGCCGATTGGGGCAGGCAACGCCGCACTGATCCTGAAGATGGCCGATCCATCCACCCGGATTGTATCGCTGACGGTAACCGAGGGCGGGTATTATCTGGATGCCAATACCGGTGCCTTCAACTCGGATCATGAAGACATTCGCCATGATGCGAAAAACCCCGACCGGCCTTGCACGGTCTTTGGTGCCATTGTTTCGGCGCTCAGGTGGCGGCGTGAGAATGATCTAAAACCCTTCACCGCGCTAAGCTGCGATAACCTTCAGGGCAACGGGGGGATCCTCCGAAACTGCGTTGTTGATCTGGCGCGTATGTCCGACCCTGATCTGGCCAACTGGATCGACCAGAACGGCGCGTTCCCTAATTCGATGGTTGATTGCATCGTGCCCGCGACGACCGACCAAGTAGTAACGCAATGCCGCGCACTTGGCGTCGATGACCGCGCACCGGTTTCGCACGAGAACTTTCGTCAATGGGTGATTGAGGATGAGTTCTGCGCCGGACGGCCGCCGCTCGAACAGGTCGGTGTGACACTGACCCACGATGTTCACAGTTATGAGACAATGAAGCTGCGCATCTTGAACGGAGGCCATCAACTGCTCGCAAATGTCGGGGAAATTCTGAGCATCCCGACGATTTCAGACTGCATGCAGGATCCGGACATCCTTGCGTTTTTTGAGAAAGTTCAGGCTGAAGATATTTTGCCCCATGTCGAAGCCGTCCCCGAAACCACAGCAAAAGAGTATCTTGGACTAGTTGAGAGGCGATTTTCCAACACCGCGATTCACGACACGACGCGCCGGGTCGCGTTTGACGGTTCGGCACGTCATCCAGGGTTCCTGCTGCCATCGTTGCGCGATGGCCTCGCATCTGGGTCCCCGACGAACGGGCTCGCGCTGGCCGAAGCTTTCTGGTGCCGGATGTGCGCGGGCACTCGCGAAGATGGCTCCGAAATCGCCCCCAATGATCCTCAGTGGGAGAACTTGCAAAAAACCGCTCTGGCGTCAAAAGCCGATCCAGAGCTTTGGATCGAACAACGCCAGTATTATGGCGACTTTGGCCACGACACGCAATTTTCAGAAGCCTTTGTCACCTGGCTGACCACGATCTGGCGACGAGGTAGCCGAACAGCCATAGCCGACTATGTTGCCCGTGATTCAATGTTGTACTAGCCAAACGCAGCAATGCCAGACCGGTCGCGAAAAACACTTTTCAACTTGAGCACCTTGGCTTGACGAATCCGCAGTCAATTTGCAAAGCACAATTCTCTAAGGTTGGGTTCAACAACCACAGGCTCTCAGAAAGCGTCTAAAGTCTAGCTTGCCTCTGCGCATCCCGGATAAGAGCCGCAAGCCGGTAAAACCCATGCGCCATCTTGGTAAAGGGTGTCAGCAGGAAGAACGTCAGCACTGATCCAAGGTGAATTGCAAGAAGCACGGGCATCAGGGCTGTTGAGCCAAGGGCATAAAGCACCAACCCGCTGAAGCCCACAAAGCCCAGCAACAGGATGAAGCCGATATCGCCTCCCCATGCTGAAGGATCACCGAGTTCGCGGTCAGACTTTTGCTTGAGCAAAGCCATTGCGCCGCAACCCACGGTCAGCAACACACCGCCGGAAATGCCGAACAGTTTAGGTAAAGACCAGAATTCGTATGGCGCGTGCATTCCGAAACCATAGTGCATGACAGTCGCTATCGAAGTCGACGCAAAGCACAACAGGAAGCCATACATGATGGCCTGATGAATGTGGCGACGACCCTGGCTGAAGCGGTCTTCGTCCTCGAAATTACAGCCCTCGCCATGCCCTGCGGCCAGGTCCTGCATTTTTGCGGCGCGTTTGAAGGCGGCTGTCACGTCGCGAAACTGAATGGGTTTCCCGCCCACCTCAGTCCAATAGCGCCTTAGGCTGATCGCTATGCTAAACAGCGGCAATAAAAATGCGGGCGCAAAGATCGCGACCATCGCATTGTGGGATAAAACGGCGTAAAAGCCCTCCCCTCCGCTCGATCCAATGGCGCGAATAGCCCAGAACAGCAGGGCAAACCCAATCACAAGCGCCAAGGCTATGGCTCCGCCATGTGTGTGGAACCGACGCGCCAGAGGTTGCGGCCAGGCGAAGCTTTCCCAGCTGTCTCGGCGAACCTCGGCCAAAGCTTTTGGCAGGTTCAGGTCGAACTCGTGAGGTGCCGTGTACTGACAGGCATAGTAACAACCCCGGCAGTTGTGGCAGAGGTTGGCCAGTTGCGTGATGTCACCGTCCAAAAACGCGCGTTTGGCATGTAGTGACGGGAAGACCGAGCAATACCCCTCGCAATACCGGCAAGCGTTGCAAATTTCGGCCTGACGGCGGGCTTCTTGTATCAGTTCAGTTAGCATAGGCTGCGGCCTCACGTCCTGCGATGCGTCCAAAAACGGTTCCGATGGTCATGCCAAATCCTGCCAGATACCCCTGCCCTAATATCGACCCGGCCATGGTCTCGCCGGCCGCCCAAAGGTTCTTGATCTTTCCGTTGGCGGTCGAACATTGAGCCGTATCGTCGACCTTTATGCCCAGATAGGTGAAGGTCACACCGGTTCGCAGCGAGTAACCATAGAACGGCGGCTCGGTAATCGGGCGCGCCCAGTTGGTCTTGGGCGGGGTCAAACCCGAGGTGGTAACACCGTCCAATTCAGTCGGATGAAATCCACTGGTATCACCGCAGGCTGCGTTGAATTCAGTGACGGTAGCCTGCAGCTTGTCGGCGGGCAGACCCATCATTTCAGCCAGTTCTTCCAACGTGTCCGCCTTCAGCGGCGGGAAAACCGACGGCATGAACAGGTTCAGCGATTTGGCATCGATGATAACATAGCCAACCTGATCCGGCTGCGCAGCCACCAGACGGCCCCAGATCGCATAGCGTTTGGGCCAGACGTCTTCGCCCTCGTCATAGAACCGCTCGGCATCTTTGTTCACGACGATAGAGAACGGCACACAGTCCAGACGGGTGACAATGCCACCGTCAAATTTCGGCGCACGCCCATCGATGGCGACGGCGTGGCATTGGGTTGGGTCCCCGACGCTCTCGACGCCTTGGTCCAGAAGGTCGGCCAGCACCACGCCCCGATTATACGGCGTGCCCCGGATCAGGAAGTTCTTTGCAGGCTCACCCCAAGCGCGGGTCAGCCAATCCGTGTCGGCCTGAAACCCGCCCGAGGCCACGATGACCGCCTTGGGCGCAATGCGATGAGATTGACCTTCATAGGTATAGTCAATCCACTCGATCTGCTCGCCATTCAGTTCCAGATGCGTAACCGCAGCCTCATATAGCACATCAACGCCCAGAGTTGCGGCTGTCCGATAATACGCATTCACCAAAGACTTACCGCCTCCCATGAAGAAGGCATTGGTCCGCGCCAGCGATAGCGTCCCTGAAAGCGATGGTTGAAACCGTACCCCGTGCTCTTCCATCCACGGCAGACATTCTTCCGAGGTGCGGATCGCCAGACGCGCCAAATGTTCGTCGGTTTTACCTCCGGTGACTTTCAGCAGGTCCGACAGGTATTCGTCCTCTCTGTATTCCTCAATCAGCGGACCCAGCGGAGATTTGTGCATGCAGCGAAAATTGCGCGTGTGGCGCGAGTTACCGCCACGGTAAGGTTTCGGAGCCGTTTCGAGGATCAAAACGCGGGCCCCTGCCTCAGCGGCAGTCATCGCAGCGCAAAGAGCGGCGTTGCCGCCACCAATCACAGCGATATCGTAAGCTTCCTTTTGGGTGGCCATGTCCTGTCTACCTACTGATTTTCGTCGGTTGTTCGATCGCGTTCCTGTAACGCCCGGATGCGCATCCGTTGTGCGGCCTGAATATGCGCGCGCATCTCTGTTTCGGCCGCCGCACCATCTCGGGCTTTCAGCGCAGCCATGATGCGGCGGTGCTCAGAGACTGCCGTCTCAGCCCGGTCACCATCCAGCAGTTGCGATGGCCCCAGGATCAGCAGCGCCTTTTGCAAGGACAACATGGATTTCGCGAGAAACCGGTTCTTGGCTGCATCCAAAAGTGTTGCGTGGAAAATCCGGTTGATCCGAGCCGCATCCGGGCCTGTGCCCGCCTCGGCCAACCGATCATTCAACACGTCCAACTCATCCAGCTCGACATCCGACGCTGCCCTTGCAGCTAGGCGTGCTGCGGTACCTTCAAGCACAGCACGCATCTCATAAAGCTCCATCACCTCGGCGTAATCCAGGCTGCGAACGGTCGCGCCCTGCCGAGGAACATGGGTGACCAATCCGTCGGCCTCCAGTTGCCGGATCGCTTCGCGCACCGGGGTGCGGCTGACACCCAGCCGTTCCGACAACTCGATCTCGCGCAGACGTTCACCGGGCAGAAGGGTGCCCTCGCGAATCTCGTCCAGCAGGCGCTGATACGTAGAATTGCCTTGCGGGCCGGGCTGTAAAGGGTCGTCTTGGATAGTCATTACGGGCTCACTTGTCTTCTTGCGTCCATTTGCATACATTTGGATACACAACGAGTCAATATTGCCGGAACCCACGCCTTGCCCGCCCAGAACAAAACACCTTCTCTTCTGAAAAAACGGGCCGTTACGCTGGGTCTTGCACTTCTGGGCACCGGAGTTTTCTGGGCGCTCAATCTGCCGCTGCCCTTTCTGTTCGGCCCGATGAGCGCATGTTTGATTGCAGCCTTGGCTCATGCCCCTATGAAAGGATTCGGGCAGGTTTCGGTTGCGGCCCGCACCATACTGGGCGTGGCAGTAGGGGCTTCGATTACCCCGGCCCTGTTCGCAGAACTGCCAAAGATGGCAGCATCGATTGCGCTGATCCCGTTCTTCATTCTGCTGATTGCGCTGGTTGGAGTGCCATTCTTCCGCAAAGTCTGGGGCTTTGACTCCACCACTGCTTTCTACGCGGCCATGCCGGGTGGGTTGCAGGACATGATCATCTTCGGCACTGAGGCTGGCGCCAACCCGCGCACCCTGTCCCTGATCCATGGTACGCGCGTTCTGATCGTCGTGACGCTGGCCCCGCTGTTTCTGACGGTGTTTTACGATGCCCAGCTCACCAACCCGATCGGAGAGCCAGCCCGCGATCTGCCGATTTATGAATTGGCGCTGATGGTTCTGGCCGCCCTTGTCGGCTGGAAAGGCGGTGAGCGGATCGGCTTGTTCGGAGCGTCCATCCTCGGCCCGATGATCCTGACGGCTGCCTTATCCCTGGGGGACTTCATCCATACCCGACCGCCGCGCGAGGCCATTCTGGCAGCACAGTTCTTTATCGGCTGCGGGATCGGTGTGAAATTCGTCGGCGTCACATGGGTCGAATTGCGCCGGGTCGTGGCAGCAGGCTTCGCCTATGTCATTGTCCTTGCCATCCTGGCAGCCGCTTTTACCGCCGTTGTCACCACCTTGGGCTTCGGTCGCCCAGTCGAGGCTTTCCTAGCTTTCGCCCCCGGCGGACAAGCTGAAATGACAGTTCTGGCCATCGTCTCGGGTGCGGATCTGGGCTTTGTCATAACGCACCATCTGACAAGGATCGTGCTGGTGATTATCGGCGCGCCCATAGCGGCCAATCTTATTTTGCGCTGGTCCAGACCTCGGGATTGATCATGTGGATCGGGGCGCCGCCGCCAAAAGCGTCCACCTGATCGAAAATGTCTGAGAACTGTAGGTCGAACTCGTCTTCGGTCACAAAACCAATATGTGGCGTCGCAATCAGGTTTGGATGCGCCAGCAACGGGTCATTCGGGTCAGTCAACGGTTCAGTATCAAACACATCAATCGCTGCTTTTCCGGGGCGACCGGCGTTCAGAGCTTCCAGCAGGGCACCGGGTTGTATAAGCCCGGCACGCGAAGTGTTTACGAACAACGATCCCGGTTGCATCGCGGCGAAATCGGCTGGTGTGATAATTCCTTTGGTATCCGGTTTGAGGCGGACATGCACTGAAACCACATCGCTGTCACCAAAGAAAGCCTCTCGACTGGATGCAACATGCGCGCCATCGGCCGTGGCACGCGCGCAGCCATCGCTGGACGACCACCAGGTAACGTGCATTCCAAAGGCTTCTGCGTATCCAGCAACGGCGCGGGCTATGCGCCCATAACCGTAGAGGCCAAGCTGACGACCCCGCAATGTCTTACCCACTCCGGCTTGCCATTGTCCCGCCTTGGTCGAAGCCATCTGCGCAGGCAGATCCCGCATGCCAGACATTATCAAGGCCCAGGTAAGCTCGGCAGCGGCATAAGACGGCGTACCCCCGTGCATGTTCGAGCAAAGCAGCACGCCGTGATCGGAACAGGCTTGCACATCGACATGCGGATATACGCTGCGTTGGCTGATGAGTTTCAGATTGGGCAATTTCTCAAGCAAAGCGCGAGTGACTTTGGTGCGCTCCCGAAACAAGACCAACGCCTCTGCATCCTGTAAGCGAGAGGCCAATTCGCCAGTATCTTCGACATGATCCGTCCACACTGTTACGTCGTGTTCGGCGAGCTTCGCAAAACACGGCAGGCCGCGCAGCGTGTCAAACCAGTCATCCAGAATATGAACTTTCATCGGCTTTCAACACCTTGACCGGTTTCCAGTCGTCTCGGGGTCGGAACAAAGTGCGGGGCCTCAAGCGCGGCCAGTGCGTTTCGAACACGTTCGCGTTGGTCGAGCAAATGATTGAATTGTTCATCACAACCGGCGACAGGCGTCGGATATTCGGCAATGTCACGGCGCAAAACCGTTTGCGCCAGTTTGAGTTCCTGACGTGCGATTTCCAGGCATTCAAAATAGTCGTCCATCGCAGCACTCCTTTATGTATACCATAGTATACCAATTGAGCAATCCGTAATCAACTCCGCTTCCAGACGCTTTGCGGAACATAGACGTAGCCATCCGCCAGCTTGCGGGCCGTTCGCACCAAACCCGCCGCCTTCAGGTCAAACCCGTCCTCAGACGAGAAATCTACCAGCACGTCGATTTTCCCTGACGCGTGTTCCAGCACAACATCGGCCGGGCTGGTTTCCGGTCGCTCAAGCAACCCATCAGCAACGGTTCCCGGTGTCAGCGCGCAGGATGCCATGCATTGTGCACCAGTAACTGCCATCGAAGGGTGCGTCTTCCATGGCATGAAGTACCGAACGGAAATCGTCCCGCCATCGCGGGCAGGTGACACGATCCCGAACTTCGGCGTCACGGATTGAGAGACATCGCACATACCCATCAGCTTTCCCGCTTCGATCCGCACGGCCTCCAAGCGATCAAAAAACGCGCGGTTGGCATCCAGCTCTTCAGCACTTTCATACCCAGTCAAACCAAAATCTGAGGCACGGGCGATGGCCATCGGCATCGCAACGTCCATGCAGGTCAGCTCAATCCCCTGAACCGTGTCACGCAGATTGCCCGTGGGTAGAAAGACCCCGGTTGACGAGCCGACGACCCCCATGAATTTCAGTTGCACAGGCGCGGCACAACCGGGCACACCGGCAATCTCGGTATCTCCGTCATAGGTCAATCGGCCCTCGGGTGTTTGCACCTTGGCGACAACCCGTGCCTCCGTGTTGACGGCCAGAATTCGGATTTCCGTTTCGTCTCCGGCGGGTTCGATCAAACCCATTTCGATTGCGGCAGGTCCGACCCCGGACAGGATGTTCCCGCAGGTCGGCTTAAAATCCACCAGTTTTTCTTCGACCGAGACCTGAGCGAAGAAGTAATCGATATCTGCCCAATCATCTTCGCTGACCGACAGCATAGCGACTTTGGTCGTGACTGCAGCGCCACCCCCGATCCCATCGATGTTCAATGGATGACCAGCTCCGACCGCGGAGATCAGGACGTCAGCCAGAGTATCCAGATCCTCTGGCAGATCAGATCGACGAAAATACGGGCCGCGTGACGTGCCTCCACGCATGAAAACATACGGAATTGCCGTTTGAGTCATCTCAGGCCCTCCTCAACAATGCTTGTCAGAACTTCGGTGAATTCGCGGGTGCCGAGCGCGCCTTGCAGGTCTCGCGTTCGAGTTTCGGGTAACGCGAGTGCCGTGCACACGGACGCGCTGATCAGGTCAGCAGCATCCGTTTCTCCGAGATGCCGCAGCAGCATTTCGGAGGACAAAATCAGTGAGACCGGATTGGCCATGTCCTTGTCAGCGATATCAGGGGCAGAACCGTGCTGGGCTTGAGCGACAGCGTGACGAACACCAAAATTCAGGGACCCGGCCAGCCCCAGCCCCCCTGCCAGTTCAGAGGCCAGGTCACTTAGAATGTCGCCGAACATGTTTGTGGTGATCAAAACGTCGAAGCGCGAGGGATCGCGCACCAGATGCGCCGCCGCTGCGTCGACGAGCATTTCGTCATAAGTGACACCCGGAAATTCCTCGGCCACAGCTCTGGTGCAGTCGAGGAACAAGCCGTCCGTCATACGCATAACGTTGGCCTTGTGAATGACTGTCACGTGTTTGGCCGGGCGTGACACGGCCAGTTCAAATCCAGCCCGTGCGATATCCATGCTGGCCGAACGCGTCACCTTCCGAAAAGCCAGCGCGATATCGGGCTCGGGCATGAACTCTCCGCCCCCGGCGAACATGTTGCGATCAGCGTAGAACCCTTCGAGGTTTTCGCGCATCACAACCAGATCGAACGCCTTGCGGGACGGGGCATCCAATCCCGGCCAAGTTCTGGCCGGGCGGTAGTTGGCGAACAGCTCCAGTTCCTTACGTAGAACTCCTGATGGGTTGCGTCCGCCCTGATCGACAGGCGGATAGCTGTTGTGTGAAACTGGCCCGAGGATGACTCCATCAGCGCGCTTCGCGGCCTCAGTTACCGCGTGCGGGATCGTTGATCCTTCCGCCTTTAACGCAACAAATCCGATATCCTTATGTTCAAACCTGATTTCTCGCCTAAGGGACGGGCTGGCGGCACGAAGAACCGCCAGCGTTGCGGCCATGATCTCTGGCCCGATGCCGTCCCCTTCGAGGCACAGCAGCTCTAAATGATCGCTCATTTCAGCGGCCATGGCAGGCTCACCATGTCCTGCAACAGACCCGGTGGGAAATCCCGATTCAGCGCCCCCGCCATGAAGCACATGAAGCCGATTCCGCAAGCCGTCAGGATTAGCGTCATCTGCCAGCTTGAACCGGCACGAATGCGGAAGAAGGCGATCAGGAACCCGATCAGGGCGAGGATGAAGCCCACAACCCATGTGGCCGCGATAAGAGAGCCGAACCACGCCAAGGTCGACCAGAGGCCGTGGGGGGCGCTGGCATCTTCGCCGGCGATCTCCTTGTCGGCAAAGATCGCATCCCCCTCAGGTCGCCGCATCATCTGGATCAGCAAGATCACGCAGCAGAACAAAGAGACGCTGCCGATCACCAACGGGATGATCTTGTCGGTCATGTTGTAGTCGGGGATCATGTTGGCGTTGACCAATGCCACGATCAGATAGGCCATGAGCACCAGCAGGAAGACCAGCGGCGCGCGCTTGCCGCCGGATTGAACCTCACCCTCGGCCATGATCATCTTGGCCTGACGGATGCCCAGAATGACCGAAGCCACAGTGATCACGATCAGGACGATAACAATCGGGCTGAAGACATACTCCATCCCCTCGCCAAAGCTTTTGCGGAAGCGGAACGAGGCGATCTGGAATGCCTGGTTGGTGAACTTCTCAACCGGGTTCGACAGCACGAAGCCGATCAGGAAGGCCGGGCGTGACCAGTCGAAACGGCGCAAGAAGATGCCGATCAGGCCGATGACAAACAGGGCCAGCAGGTCTTCGAAGTTCTGACCAGACTGGAATGCCGCGAAGCTGATCAGCATGAACAGAAACGGCGC
Source organism: Ruegeria sp. C2 (assembly GCF_056537765.1). NCBI lineage: Bacteria > Pseudomonadati > Pseudomonadota > Alphaproteobacteria > Rhodobacterales > Roseobacteraceae > Ruegeria > Ruegeria sp. C2. The sequence goes on from NZ_JBQFRZ010000001.1 coordinate 1,851,879, forward strand.
CAGATAGGTGAAGCGGATCGTCGTCAGTTTGGCGATGCCACCCGAGGCAGCGATGCACAGTATGGTGCCCACCACGTTGGCGAGAGCCAGCAGCCAGACAATCGAATAGGTGATGTCGAGATTATCCTTGAGCATGCTCGGACCGACCTCGATATCGCCGGATCCCAACAGTGCAACAGCGCCGATAAAGATCGCCATGGAACCCGAGCCGGGGATGCCGAACAACAGCGTTGGGACCAGCCCCCCGCCCTCTTTGGCGTTGTTCGAGCTTTCCGGCCCGATGACGCCCCGCACTTCGCCCTTGCCGAAGTTGCTTTTGTCTTTGGTCGATTGAACCGAATGACCATACGCGATCCAGTCAACAACCGAGCCACCAAGGCCGGGAATGACACCGACAACCACGCCAATGATAGAACAGCGGACCGATAACCAGATATTCGCGGCCCAGTCTTTGACACCATCCAGCCAACCGGCACCCAGCGAGGCCCCTTTGGCGATGGAACGATCCTGCCGCAGCAACGAGACGATTTCGGGAACGGCAAAGATGCCCAAGCCAACGATGACTAGCTTCAGCCCGTCCGTCAGATAGGGAATGTCGTAGGTCGCCATACGCAGCGAACCACCAGCATCTGCTTCGCCGATCGTTCCGACCATCAGGCCCAATCCAGCGGCGGCGACGCCCTTCAGCGGGATGCGTCCGGCGAGAATTGCAACCATCGACAGACCGAGGATGGTAATCATCAGCATTTCTGGCAGGCCGAACGCCAGAACGATGGGCCGCGCGACCAGTATGAACATGGTCAGGAACGTTGCGCCGACCAGACCGCCAAATAGCGATGAAGCGAAAGCGGCAGACAATGCCCGCGCGGCCTCACCCTTTTTCGCCATTGGGAAGCCGTCCAACACCGTAGCTTGCGAGGCTGAGCTTCCGGGGATTCCCATAAGAACCGATGCGAAGGTGTCAGAAGTCGGAACAACGGCGACCATCCCGATCATCAGGGCCAGACCAAGGATCGGGTCCATCCCGAACATGAAAGGCAGCAACAAGGACAGCCCGGCAATACCACCGAGGCCCGGGAAAACACCGACGGCAAGCCCCATGACGACACCGAGAATGAGATATCCCAGTACGATAGGTTGCAGGATCAGACCCCACGCGTCACTGAGCGCAGGAAGAGCGGTGGCGAAAACCTCCATAGCGGCCGCCTTTCATTCAATTTTTGCAGAGATCAATAAGCGCGTGCCCGTCGTCGCAGGCACGCGCTGTGAGTGGTAGCCTTAGTTCAGCTCGACACCGTAGGCGTCTTTGAGCCAGTTCAGAACATAGGCCTTGGCGTTGTCGTCGACGTTGGTCGCGGTTTGCAGCGCCGCCTTGGAACCGTCGCCCACAAATACCGGGTACTTACCAACGCGTTTGGACGAAATGTCAGCAAAGTCTCCACGCTCAGTCACAGCCTGGAACGCTGCTGTGTATGCGTCGACAACTTCCTGAGGTGTGTCGCCAGGCCGGAAGGCCAGCTTCTGAACCGGGAAACCTGCGACAAAGAACGCTTTCCAAGCGTCCCACGCCTCACCACTGGTTTCACAGCCATCCGTTGCTTCGCAAACTTCTTTGAAGGTCGGAATATCAGGGAAGGTCGGGTCACGAACGATGTTCCCATCCGCATCCAGCGCACCCCAGGTCATCATTGGAACAGCCTGACCGGCCTCGACCAACGGAGCCGAACCACCCAGATATCCGGACGAGGTCTGATAATCGATGTTGGCTTCTCCACGTTCGAACATCAGACGGCCATCGCCGCGACCCTTGATGCCAAAAACCGGCTCAACATTCATTCCCAGCATCTGCCATGCCAGCAGCGGCACAAGGTCAAGACGTGTCGCGCCCTGCGAACCGTAAATGAAGTTGGTGTCTTTCAGCGCATTTGCGGAGCCATCGAACTTGGCACCGTCCTCGGCGTTCAGATAGGCTACACCACCGGTCCCGGATGCCATGACCGGGATCCAGTCGTTGTATTCATAACGCACGCGCGGATCGCTCAGCAGATACGGGAACTGAGTCGAGCCCGAGGTGCCAAACAGCAGCGTGCCATCATCGTGGCTCTGCTCCTGAAACCAGTTCGCGCCCTTGGTCGAACCAGCACCCGGCATGAATTTCACGACCACCGTCGGTTGACCCGGCAGCGCTTCGGACAGAAGCGGTGCAAAGAAGTTGGCCCATTTGGCAGACCCGCCCGTTTCCGAGAACGGGATAACCCACTCGATGGTCTTGCCCGAGAAATCAACTTCGGCTGCGGCAGGTGCTGCGATACCGGCGGCGGCGATCAGCCCCACGACGGCACGACGAGTGAATTTGGAAATGGCCATTGGTTCCTCCCTGTTGACCAGACAACCACGTCGGCGCGCTCTGCGCCATCGTGATCGCAAATAGAACTGTGGGGTTGATTCCCCCTCCCATCTGGCAATCATGGAGCGCCAACCTTGCGTGAAACTTGCAGGAGACCCGATGCGGATCGTCATCGTCGAGGACAATGAAACCCTCGCCAACGCTATTGCCTACCGCCTGCGTGATCGCGGTCATGCCGCAGATGTGCTGACTGATGGCGATGAAGCGGCCCTTTACCTTCAGCAAGAAGGCGCGGACCTCATTGTTCTGGATATCAATCTACCGGGTCAGTCAGGGTTGGACATCTTGAAATCTCTGCGCAATCGGGGCGACGGAGTTCCTGTTATCCTGCTCACAGCGCGTGCCGAGACCAGCGACAGGGTTTCGGGTCTGGATATGGGCGCCGACGACTATCTGGTAAAGCCGTTCGAAATGGACGAGCTGGAGGCACGCATCCGGGCGCTGTCTCGCCGCAAACAGCTCGACTATGGCGCGCGTGAGACCATAGGCGAATTAGAATTCGACCGCGTTGCACGACAGGTCAGCGTAAATGGCGGAGTTCTGGATATTCCGCGCCGGGAAATGTCCGTGCTGGAATGTCTGCTGGAACGACGCGGAAGGATCGTTCCCAAAAGCCAGCTGACGGACCATGTTTATGGTGTGGGGGCTGACGTGGATGATTCAGCCGTTGAACCTCATGTATCGAGGCTACGAAAACGTCTCCAGGATTTTGGAATCAAGATAAAGACTGCGCGCGGTCTTGGGTATCTGCTTGAGGTCGAAAAGTGATTGGACACCGCTCGCTCAGGCAAAGGCTTTTCGTCCTCATTCTGACACCCCTAGTCCTGCTTGCAATCCTGCTTGGATATTGGCGATTTACTGTGGCCCAGCAAACGGCGCAGGAGTTGTTTGACGACAGCCTGCTATCCGCAGGCCTGGCGATTTCGCGAGATGTCACGATTTCTGAAGGCGATGCTCTGCTGCCCTCTACGCGGAACATGATCCGAGACGCCTCGGGAGGAGAGGTTTTTTATCATGTGACAGGACCCGGCGGGATTTATGTGACCGGCTATGCTTACCCTCCAACCAGTGCAAGACCTGAAGATCAAAACCCCTATGAGCCCTTCTTTTTTGAAGCGGTTTACCGGGGCGAACCTGTCCGCGTCCTCAGGATGACTGAACGGATCACTCTGGACAATCTTGTAGGGGATGCGACGGTTACGGCATGGCAACTCATGGCTGACCGCAACGCCTTCGCCAATGAATTGTCGATCCGCGCCATCATCCTCATGGGCATTCTTCTCGCCACACTGGCACTTGTTGTCTGGTTCGGCGTTGCACGTGGCCTTAGACCTTTGCTGGACCTGCAGTACGCAATCGACCTTCGTTCGCCGGATGATCTCAGTGAGATCAAACGCCCGGTTCCGGTCGAAGTGCATGGCATCGTCCAAACACTGAACCGACTGTTTGGGCAGGTCGAACACAGCATCAACGCCCATCAAGTGTTTATCTCAGAAGCCGCGCATCAGCTGCGAAATCCGGCAGCTGCAGTTCAGTCCATGGCCGAGGCGTTGCGTGACGCGAAAACGGATGGCGATAAAGAAGAGCGCATCGCAGAGCTTGTGACCGCGGCGAAAAACTCGGCAACTGTGGCCGAGCAATTGTTGTCGCTCGAACGGCTCAGACACCCGACGCATCTGGGTAAGGCAGATGAGTTTGATTTCCGATCAGTTGTCGAAGACTCCTGTGCGGAAATGGGTGTTCATATCCTCGCAAAGGGGATCGAATTCGAGGTCACCATGCCTGATGACGCGGTCTTGGTTTCAGGCGATCAGGTGTTTTTGGGCGAAGCGATCAAGAACCTGCTCGACAATTCCCTCAAGCATGGTGGGGAGGCGTTGAGCAGGATTTTAGTATTATTACAGCGTGATGATAGCACGGTGAGGCTGACGGTAGCCGATGACGGCGCCGGGCTTACACCCGACCAAAGCGAAGCGGCTTTCGGTCGATTTTCGCAGCTGGAACACTCACAGGGAAGTGGTCTTGGATTATCAATCGTCTCCGCCGTGGCGCAACGCCACGGAGGGCAGGTTTCGATCGACCCATCTGACAAAGGCGCAAGCCTTACGCTCACATTTCCGCAACAAGCAAGTAACCTTTAACGGCTGGTCGATAGGCAATACTCTCTCACCTTGACGACGTGTTGATTGGCTCCGGTGTGATAATGTTATGGGCGGCAGAGGGTTCAGTATGATCGACGTTGCATCTCGTGGAAATGATGACAGTCAACGACCTTAAACGTTTGCATAGAAGGGTAGTGCTCCAAGACGCGAGCAAGAAACCCGAATGCTCAGCCGTTTGCGTCGAGGAGAATCTGTTTTGAACGAAACGCGCGCTCAATCAACATTTGGGCCTTTTGAGTCTGCGCAACCGAGATAGCCTGGTCAAAGGCAGCATTCGCTGAATCGGTATCTCCTTGTGCAGCTCTGATTTCCCCTTTGATACGCAGCAACTCAGCCTCAGCCCAGTGTTCTCCTGTGATATCTTGTTCTCGCAATGCGCGAACCACTGTTTGTAGGGCCGCGCTGGGATCACCGGCCCTGAGTAGGGCTTTCGCGTGTTCAGCTAAATAAAGTGTTACCCAAAGCCAGCACCCTTTTGCGCGATATTCTTCCAAGGCCTTGTCCAATTGATGGACGGCGCCAGGCGCATCCGTCATGCAAGCCAGGACCGCGTCGTGAATGGCGACAAAATCCTTCCACAACGCCATGTCGTGCTCGTCAGAGACCCGACGCATTTCCTCGTTGATCTCGGTTGCACTTTCCAAGTCGCCATTCCAGATCGACAAGGTGACAGCGTGCAGACCTGCGTAACAGATTGTGTTGGCGTGTTTGAGCTCGCGGGCTCGAGCAAGGGCTTTGTCGCAGATCTGTTGTGCCGTGTTTTCGTCGCCGCACATCCACTGCGCAAGGAGCATATAGCACCAGATCTGCACACCTGGATCCTGGGCAAATTTCGTTGAAAAATCTACGATTTCGGCCGATTGATAGAGTTCATAAGCGATTTCTAGATCTTGAAGTGCTTCAGCAGATCGGCCCTTGGCGATGAGGGTCGCTGCCCGCATCCGGCGCGAGATCAGCTTAGGGATCGGGTCAGATTCGTTTGCCATGTCATCCACAAGCCTCGAAACCAGACCGAAAGCTTTATGCAGATCGTTGCCGATATAAGGCGCGATCCACGTCCCGTAGTAGATTGCAACTTTGAGTTCTGGGTCCGCAGTTGCTTCTATCCTTTCCAACGCCTGTGAGAATGCATTGCTGGCTTCGGTTGAGGCGTAGCCATCCTTGGCGATATGTACCTGAGCAAGTTGCACCAGAAGCGCCAGTTCCCGTTCGCGCCATTCCGGTTTGTCCAGCAAGCCTGCAACCAGAGTCAACGCATTTCGCAGATGATTTCCTGCTTCAACATAAGCTGGCCGAGCCTGAGCTTTTCTGGCAGCGTCGCCCCAGAGCGTAATAGCCTTTTCCGCCAACCCAGCCTCAGTCGCATGATGTGCGATCAACTCCGAGGGCGCGTTTGGGTCGGCCTCAAACAGATCCGTGAGCCTGTGGTGGATTTCCAAACGTCGACGCTTCAGCAAGCTTTCATAGGCTACATCCCGGACCAGCGCATGCTTGAAGACATAAGTCGCATCCGGAGGTAATCCCCGTCGAAACACGAGCTCGCTGCGTTCAAGCTGCGCCAGCGCATCGTCAAGCGCCAAATCATCGACCCGGGCGATTTTTGTCAAAGACGCACGGTCGAAACTCCGCCCGATGCAAGCCGCCATCTGGGCGATTTCCTTCACGGGTTGCAATCGGTCGATCCGGGCCATCAGGGAATCATGCAGAGTCGCCGGGATGGTCACCCGATCAATAGGACCGGCAAGTTGGAAGCTGTTTTCGGCTTCAATCAGGTCGCCGGATTCCAAAATGGTTTTCGTCAGTTCCTCGACAAACAAGGGAACGCCGTCGGTTCGGTGGATAATTTCTTTAATCAGTTCGTCGGGAAGGGTTTTCCCACCTGATATCTTTGCCAGAACAGCCTCGATCTGCTCAGACCCCAAACGATTTAGGGTAAGCTTGGATACGATTGGATGACCTCCGAACGCGTGCTGGAAAGTCGGTCTAGCGGTAATCAGGATCATCACCCGCTCGGTAGCAATTCGATCCAGACACGCCTCGAGCATCGCGAGCGTCGAGGCATCGCACCAATGTGCGTCCTCTACGACAAGGAGAACTGGCTTTTCCCGCGAAAGCGCCTGCAATTCTGTTGAGGTTTCTTCCATGATCCGAACTCTGAGTTGTTGTGGTGTCAGGTCAGGATTCTCGGCAGATGGACTAGTTTTTATCTGTAGGAGTTCAGCAATAATATTTGGGTCAGCGGCCCGGAGTTGCTGGCGAAGCTTTGCAATTTTCTTGCTGGCAGAGTCAGTTTCCAGATGGCCCATGGCATGTGAAAGCTGCCGGATAACAGGAAAGAAACTCGAATCCGTGTGGTAGGGCGAGCAGTGATAGTTCATCCGGAAGTGATCCTGCGTCGAGACCGCATCAATGACAGCACGCGTCAGTCTGGACTTGCCGATGCCTGCCTCACCGATCAGAACAGCGACTTGGCCTTCCCCGGAAATTGCGCGATGCCAGCGCTCCATGATCAGTCCCAGTTCATGGTTGCGCCCGATCATCGGCAGAACGGGATTAAGATCTTCGGTCTCGAACCGGCTTTCCAAGCTGCGCTCGGTTTCGATGCTCCACGCCGGAACTGGCAAGTCCAATCCCTTGATGTCGAAACGGCCTAACTCTTCTAACTCGAACGAGTCTTGGATCAATTGCTTCGTCGATTCTGGAACCAGAACCTGGCCCGGCTCAGCCAATGCCTGAAGACGCGCCGCAAGGTTTGGCGTGTCGCCAACAACGGTTTCTTCCCGTGATGCTCCTTCCCCTATGAGGTCGCCGACGACGACCATGCCGGTCGCTACTCCGGCCCGAACAGATAGTGCCTGTCCATCAGGCGAACGCAATTCGGCGACCGACCCGATAATTTCCAGCGCAGAGCGCGCAGCGCGTTTGGCGTCGTCTTCATGCGCCACCGGCCAACCAAAATAGCACAGGACACCGTCACCCATATACTTTGCTACATTCCCTTCGTAGCGGGTGATGATGCCGGCAACTGTATTTTGATAGCGCTTGATCACTTCGCTCATGTCTTCGGGATCCAACCGCGATGACATTGCTGTTGATCCGGCGAGATCTACGAACAGCGTCGTCAAATGGCGCCGCTCGGCTTCGCGCTTGATATCCGTTGCACTTGTCGCGTCAGACTGAGATTGATTTGGTTCACTTGCTTCGATAGCCGCCCGCAACCGCTTGCGTGAACCAAGTGAAAGGCCGATCTCACGCATGTCCTCATCCGTCAGGTCATATAGGACATCAAGATCGATCTCATTCTCGACCAGAACGGCTTCCAGATTAAGGAGCTTCCTTCGTGTCAGCCATTCAATGAGATCGGACATAGGGTAATCGGTCCTCTACGAGGGTTTGAGAACCGTAGTGTTCCCGATCAAGTCAGTTTGGGCAATGAGTATTCCTCAGACGACGATTTTGCTCAATTCGCTACAGAATAACGCCATATTTGGCTTGTGGACATAAGAGTAGGGCGCCAACTAAGCTGGCATGGGATCTGGAGATGGGAAGGCAGAGATGCGACTGAACAAAATTGCGTTCGAAAAAATGACCGAGGCTTACACTGCGGCATGGAACTCCGGAAATCCCGAGGCAGTCGCCGATCACTATGCTCCTGACAAGGGTATCACGATCAACCGAGGGGAAAACCAATTTGGGCGCGACGCGATAATTGCCATGGCGGGTGGCTTCATGTCTTCATTTCCCAATTTGAAACTTACAAGGGATTTTGTTCGTTTTGCCGGAGATCATGCCATCTTTGGTTGGACCCTTGAAGGGCATCATTCGGATACGGGTAACCTCGTCAAGGCCAGCGGTTGGGAAGAATGGGAACTGGACGATAACTGTCGTATAACCAATTCACTAGGCTGGTTTGATGCCATGGATTACGAACGACAAGTCGCTGGTCAAGTGCCATGATACTCCTCGAATATTGACCCATGCGGAGAATAATTGAACTCGCATGGAGCAAGTACGAGTTGCGATCCTCGTGAAGTTGCGAATGCGACAAATGACAGCAGAGTGTGTAAGCCGCTATGACGCGTTTTCTGGAACTCCCAATGTTCGCAAATCATCTAACCAGCGATTGTGGAACTCGTTGTCGGTGAACGGAGCAGCTTTCGCCTCTTCAATGTCGTAGTCGGGATTGTCTACTAGGAATTCGCCCATCATGGTGCGGGCTTCGTCATCCCGCCCCAACCGCAGCAAGATCGGTGCAAGGGTACGTCTGAGGCGATCCGGGACCCCGTTCATCTTCTCGATTGAAGCCAGCGCTCCTTCGTAGTCCTCCGCGAAGTACTGAGCCCAACCCAGATTCCACAGATACCAATCTGGATGATGTGGATTGAGACGCATGGCAGCCTTCATCCGGTCAACGGCTTCATCTGCCCTTCCACTATAGATCAAAGGATCAATTGAATCGGCGAGTACCTGAGCGGAGTTCGGGTTTAAAGCAATCGCTTTCTCGTAAAGTGATGCGGCCTTCTCAAGATCGCCACTTTGCACTGTTATACTTGCCAGAACCTGATGAGCTTTGAAATTGAATGGCTCCAGTTTTATCGCTTTTCTGGCCATTTCAAACGCGAGAGCCAGGGATTCTTCACGAGATGTGATTTCAGTCCACCCCCAGCGATAACCGAAGTTATGTGCCCAAGCGAGTTCGATATACGCGCTTGCGAAATTCGGATCGAGTGCGATTGCTTTTGCGCTCAATTCCATCGCAAGAATGTTGCCTTCTTTTGTGAATGTGAACGACTGTTCCTGCGCGCGCTTAAACAGCTCGTAAGCACTCAAATTGTCAGTGGGTTGGTGTTCCAGCCGGTCATACTCGGCCAGGTCGATGTTTTCATTGAGAGTCAGGGCGATCGTTCGTGTGACTTCGTCTTGGACCGCAAAAATGTCCTGAAGATCGCGGTCGTAATTTTCTGCCCAAAGATGTTTGCCGTTTGTCGCGTCTATCAATTGCGCTGTGACCCGCAATTTGTCTCCAGATATTTGGACACTGCCCTCGACGACGTAGCGAACCCCCAATTCCTCGGCCACCTGTTGTACCTTTACCGGTTGGTCCTTGTAGGTAAACGTCGAATTGCGGGAGATCACGAAGAAGTCGACAAATCGGGAGAGCGCAGTGATGATGTTTTCGCTGAAGCTGTCGCTGAGATAATCATGTTCCGGATCGCTGTTCAAATTGTCGAACGCCAATACGGCGATGGACGGTTTGCCGGTTAGCGGGACAGCGGTGGCATCGGGCGATGAGTTCGAAGCGCTCAAAGCCTGCCACAAGACCGTCCCCCCGACCACAACTGCCACCGCGATTGCGACAGCGACCAACCTTGTTCGACGTGCGGGTGCTGCGGGTTGGGCAATAGTGGAAACGAGATCCTTTGCTTTGTCATCAAGCAAAAGGCTGAAAACACGAATGGGTTCTTCGATGTTCTTGACCTCGTGCAATCCAAGATCTTCGATGTTGAGGTCGAGTTTGTCTTTTATCTGATCATATACGCTGGCCGCCATGTAGATGCCATCGGGCATCGCCAAACCCTCCAGGCGCGACGCGATGTTTACTCCGTCCCCGTAAATGTCATCGTTCTCCACAACGATGTCGCCGACGTTGATCCCAATTCGGTAGTGTATCTGGTTCTTTTCCGGAACGTCCTTGTTGTTCAATCCGATGTAATGTTGAAACTCGATCGAGCATTGCACCGCTTCAACGGCGCTGGCAAATTCGATAAGAAGACCATCGCCCATCAATTTGACGATGCGCCCTTTTCGGGCTGAAACGATAGGTTCTATCAGATCTTCGCGATGCGCCTTTATGGCCGTCAGAGTGCGCGCTTCATTCTCCCGAATGAGGCGGCTGTAACCTACCACGTCTGCAGCAAGTATCGCCGTGAGGCGTCGTTCCAATGCCCAACCTCCCTAGCTCAACCAACAGGTTAGCCAAAAAGGCGAATCCAATCCAGATACAAGGTGACGCGTGATATTTCGCCAGCGAAAGAAGCCATCGTAGATGTGATCAGGAAAGGATAGCTTGTAGCGCTTTTTGTGAGTCCGACGCTCCATTAGCTTTGCCTGTGCAGCGAATGTCGGAAAAGCGGACTGCAATCGCAATGTTTCGATCCATTGGCCAATGGCAGGAAGGGGCCGTCTTCAACCCAACCGTTTCTTGAACCTCAGAGTTGCCGCCAACAACCCGACTACCGCGAATCCGATCATCCAGAGGATTCCCCAGCGCAACTCGTAGAGCGAGGCATCTCGTAGGACCACGCCGCGGATCATATCCATAAAGTGCGTCGCGGGAAGAATTTGAGCAATCGTCTGGACCGGTTTAGGCATGCCGTCGAAGGGGAACATGAAGCCGGACATCAGGATCGATGGCAGCAGGACAAAGATAGTCATCTGCATCGACTGAAGTTGGTTCTGGGCGAGTGTCGAGATTACGAGCCCAAGTGACAGGCTGGCAATGATAAACAGCAACGTCACCACCAACAAAATGCCCAGCCCACCATTGATCGGGACATCGAACAGAACATGCCCGAGACCGAGAATGATTGTGACCTGTATGAGACCCAGAAAGATGTAAGGGATGATCTTACCGACCATTAGCTCGATCGAACGGATTGGGGTGTTGATCAGCATCTCCATATTCCCGCGCTCGCGTTCGCGGACGACAGCGGCCGAGGTGAACAGGATCATCGTCATGGTCAGGATCACGCCGACAAGACCTGGCACGATATTGACTGCTGATCGCTGTTCAGGGTTGAAGTAAAGCGTCACCTCGAAGGTAGGCACCTGCCGGTTTGGTGGTTGTTTCAGCAGTTCTGTCAAAGGCATCGTGCGCAGGGATTTGATTGCGCTGGCCACCATCGTGTCCGAGCCATCGACGATCCAATGGGCAACCGGTCGGCTGCTGGTCTTGTCCGTTGCGTTGGGCAGGCCCAGCCCGACAGACGGGCTTCGGGCAAGGCGTTGGCTGACGTCTGATGGGATGATAAGCGCGGCGCGCACGCGGGATTCAGTGATCGCGCGCTCGGCTTCTTGCGAGGTTGTTAGATGTTCGGTGATGGTTACGACCTGCGTGGCCTGAACGATCTGCGCCAATGTTCGGGACAACTCGGTTCCGGACCTGTCCACCAGTGCGACAGGCACATGGCGCAGGTTGGTGTTGATCGCATAGCCAAACAGCAGCAGTTGGATCAGGGGGATCATGATCACCATGGCAAAGGTCATCCGATCCCGCCGCAATTGTAACAGTTCTTTCTTCAGTACAGCAGCGATGCGGCGTGGCGAGATCACTGTTTTGGCCCCCGTGTGGCGCTGACGAACACGTCTTCCAGATTTGGTCGCTGCGGGGTCAGGGACAGGTCGGGAAACGCAGCAAGTTGGACGCGCAACATGTCCACCGGCTGAGGTTTGGATTTATCCACCAGCACACGCAGCCGCGATCCGACTTGCGCGGTCGACAGGATCATGGGCTGGACGTCCAACGCGTGTTTGACCTTGCGCAGGTCCGGGCCTTCAACTTCGACAACATCGGCCTGCAGATCATCCATCAACTCACGCGGAGAGCCGTCCGCCTTCTTCACCCCGTGTTGCAAGATCGCCAACCGGTGGCAGCGTTCGGCCTCGTCCATGAAATGGGTCGAGACGATCATCGTCGCGCCCTGATCGACCAGATCGAACAGCTGTTCCCAGAAAGTGCGTCGGGTTTCGGGGTCAACGGCCGAGGTCGGTTCATCCAGAAACAACAGTTTTGGTCGGTGCATGACGGTCGCTGCAAGGGCGAGTTTTTGTCTTTGCCCGCCGCTCATGCTGCCGCTGAGCTGATCAATGTTGGTTGTCAGGTCATAGGTGTGCAGCAGTTCTTCAATCCGGTACTTGGCCGACTTCACTGGAATGCCATAAATTTCTGCCGCGAACCGAAGGTTCTCCAGCACTGTCAGATCGCGGTAATACGAGAAGATCTGGGTCATGTACCCGATCTCATTTTTTAACGGCTCAGCCGCTTCGGGCATTGATCGGCCCAAAACCGAAATTGCCCCGCTGCTGGGGGTCAGTAGGCCGGTCAGCATGCGCATGGTAGTTGTCTTGCCGCAGCCGTTGGGGCCGAGAAACCCGTATATCTGGCCCGTTCGGATTTCGAGGTCCAGATTGTTGACTGCGGTGTTTTCCCCAAACCGACGGGTCAGACCCTGCGTCGAGACGACGATATCACTCATGGCATGGGGACCTGCACTGGCACTCCGGCGGGCAGGTCGGGTGTTGCAGTGGGCAAGTCAATCTCGGCCAAATAGACAAGGCGCGTGCGGTCGTCCTTGTTCAATCCGTAATAGGGGGTGAAGGACGCGTCGTCGCTGATCCAGCGGATCACGCCGTCCAGCGGATCGGCCAGCCCGTCAATGCGTACTTCCAGCGTGTCGCCGGGTTTCAGATTGACGCGATGCGGCTCGGGCACATAGACGCGCGCGTAAGGCGTCTGGCCCGTGACCATCACGGCAACCGGGCTGCCGGATGTTACCCGCTCGCCCAAATTCCACGGCAGAGAATCCAGCACGCCGTCGCGGGTGGCCGTAACCGTCAAGTCGTCCAGAACTGTTTGCTCGGCGGAAACCAACGCTTCGGCGGCCCGTACGTTGGCTTCGGCAACCGCCAGGTCTTCGGGTCTGGTGCCGTTCTGCAACTCTTTAAGCGATTCCTGAGCGCTGGCCAGTTCAGCTCGCGCGGAATCGCGCAGGGCCAGATCATTTGCTACCTGTGCTTCGGTCACGACCGAGTTTTCGACCAGTCTGGCGTTTCGGTCATAGATGGCTTCGGCATCGGCAAGGCGTGCAACAGCGCCCGCGACTTTGGCCTCGGCTATCGCAATCTCCTCCTCTCGCGGCCCCACCTGCAGCTTCAGAAGCGTGGCCTGCGCCTTTTCCAGTTCAGCCTGCGCCAGCGCCAGTTTTGAGCTTTGCAATGTTGGATCAAGCTGAACCAGCGTGTCGCCTGCCTTGACCACGGCACCTTCGGCAATAGGCAAATCGACGACGATTTCGCTGGCTGTCGCGGTCAAGGCCACCCGGTCGCGCGCCAATACGCCCAAAGCGACGCTGGTATCAGACCCGGAGCACCGGTCCAGAAAGGCAGGCAGTACAGCCGCCAGAATCAAAGGGATGGGGGTCGTCAGATTCAACAGGGTTTCCCTCCGGTGTTTGGCCTTTGAACGTATTGGGTGATAGTTAAAGCATAAAATCAGGAAATCTGATTTATGTATACGGCTCAGCCGCTACACGTGGCAGCACGAGGTCATGCGGGCAATCGCGCCAACCACTCCTCCAGCTTTTCTCCGATCAGATGGGGGTTATCTTCCTGTAGGAAATGAATGCCTTTGCCGATATCCACCGCTTCGAGGTTCTGGATGGTCTGATGGCACCAGGCGACCTCTTTTGTCCCGATGGTGCCTCCGGGCGAGGCGTGGAACATCAGCATCGGGGTTTGCGTTTCTCCCAACCAACGGCTGTAGGCGCTGACGATCTCATGAACGTCAGAAGGCGTGCCATCGATCGGAATCTCGCAAGGCCACACACGAACCGGCTTGCGACTTCGTGCTGTGGGAAAGGGCGCACGGTACTGCGACATCTCTTGCGGTGCCAGATCACGAATAATGGCGCTTGGCAGGATTTTCTCGACGAACATATTCAGCCCCGAGATCATCAGCCATCCCAGACCAGGCGTTCGCATCATACGAAACCCGGTACGGAAGTCGGGCGGGAACCCGGCCCAACTCATCGGGCGGACGACCCCCTCCATGAACGCGATGCCGCGGGTGTTTTCGGGATGTCGGTGCGCATAGTGAAACCCCAAAGCCGAACCCCAGTCATGGATGACAAGCGTGACGTTCTTCAACTCCAGCGCCTGAATAAAGCCGTCCACGAAGGGTGCGTGATCGACGAAACGATAGGGAATATCCGGCTTGTCCGACTTGCCCATGCCGATTAGATCCAAGGCAATGGCGCGGCCCTGCCGGGCGGCGTAAGGGATGATGTTGCGCCACAGATAGGATGAGGTCGGATTGCCGTGCAGAAACAGAACCGGCGCGCCTTCGCCCTCGTCGACATAGTGAATGCGCTGCCCGTTCACCTCGACGTATTTCGAGTCAAACGGGAAATCGGGTGAAATCACCTGATCGGTATTCATTGAGCGGTCCTTTCTTCAATGCAGGTTTCTTCGATCAAACCCAGCGCGGCATCATACCACGCGGGTCTGGATACCCAGCCGACAATCGCGGCAACGGGGCTCGATGGCGGGCGGGACAGGCTACCGGCGGGAACGACCAGAAACTTGCCGTTCTGCGTCTCAAAGGGCAGCTTCGTACCGCAGGCTCGGCAAAACACCCGGCGGACTTGGGAATTGGGCACATCGAAGGATGTCAGCATGTCTCTACCTTGCAGCCATTCGATCTGGTCGGGTGTTGTGAAGACATTGGCAACATGGGCTGACCCCGAGGCCTTCTGACAAAACTGCAATAGCACAGTTTGAAAGCGGCGATGTTGTCCTGAACGAGATAGCGCACCGCGCCGCAGATACATTGGCCGTTAATGTCATTTGGCTGGTCCATCGGAGGGCCTACATCAGCCGCGATAGGCAAAGTACGCGCGGACCGAGGAAGTAAAGGTCAGGCCCATGCTGATGATCGCGATGATAAAGCCGATGACCGCCGTCGCCGGGATCGAGACCAGAAAATCAACGACAATCGCTGCGCGGATTCCGATTATGTTACGCTTGAGGATGGCTATGACGATGCACGCAAACGTCGCCATGTATCCCAACATCGTATAAAGCATCAGGTTGGTGGCTTGCGGGCCGACCAACTCACCAACCTGCAGGTCGGAGAACTTGAAAGCGGTGAAAAAACCAAACGCCAGCAGGATTTTCAGTGCGTTCAGGATGAAGATCACGCGCAGCGTGACTGGCTTTGACAATCCGGGTGTCGAGTCGATGGCGGTCATGTCAGGTCTCCGTGTCAGTTGGGGTCACACGGTATTTGCTGCCGCGCCCCCGCAATGCTATCCATGTGGATAGAAAACAGTTACTATCCACATGGATAGCAAAAGCAAGGAGAAATCTGTGGCGCGCAAACGCAAGACGGATCACGACAGTGCGGTAGCAGGGGCTCTCGACCTGTTTTGGCGACGCGGATACCACGGTGCCAGCACGCGGGAACTGGAGCAGGAGACAGGGCTGACGCGGTTCACGCTGCAGACCACTTATGGTGGCAAAGAAAAGTTTTTCCTAAAGACTCTCGATACTTACCTGGACAATGCCGATGCTCGCCATTTTCCTGACCCAGACACTTATTCGCTGGATGATCTGGCAAACTGGATCAGAGGCATCGCCTCGAATGAACGGATGCCGAAGATCGAAGACGCCGGTTGCCTCGCCTTCAACTCGATCAGTTCATTTGACCGCTCTGATCCTGAGGTGAACACCAGAATCGAAAGGTACCTGACCACTTTGGAAGGGCGATTTGTGGCAATCCTCGACCGCGCCAGATCACAGGGCGCGGTGCGCGCCGATGTTGATCCAGTAGAAGGTGCAAAGCTGCTGATCGGACTTTTGCTAGGGCTTCACACAATCATGAAAGCTCGGACATCGGACCAGTTTCCGCAGAGCTACGCTGAAGCGGTGGTTGGGTTGATTGAAGGATGGAAAAACCGGTAGGTTAAGAAGTATGCAGGCGTAACTGGCAGCTGCAACTAACTTCAAAAGACTATCACCCAAACGAATGTGAGAACTGTCGCGTGATAGTCGGCTTCATTCGATCTTCTCTTTTATCAATGTGAGTTGCGCAGTTCTGATCTCTTGCAGCGTAAGCATTACATGCCTGTAGCGAATGTCTGGATTGCGGGCTGCCACTGCTGCATTTCGTTCTCGACTCCAGTGGGGTCACGTCAGTCAAGCTGGTGTAATTTCCCAGATGACCTGAGGTCATGATCAGGCGGTTTGGGTTGTTATGCTGAGAATGGGATCAGTCTCCTCGTGGTTGATCTTGGCGAATGCCTCGACCATCATGTAGCGGCTTGCCAAGTCCTCTTTAGTGTCATTAAACCAGTTGTAGAACTCGCCCATATCGGTCGTGAAATAAGACCGCTTGGAGG
Organism: Ruegeria sp. C2; assembly: GCF_056537765.1. NCBI lineage: Bacteria > Pseudomonadati > Pseudomonadota > Alphaproteobacteria > Rhodobacterales > Roseobacteraceae > Ruegeria > Ruegeria sp. C2. Next base: position 1,868,624 of record NZ_JBQFRZ010000001.1, read on the forward strand.
AAGAGACGGGAGAGTTTGTCAGCCCGTTCAAATACATCTTGGTAGACGAACTTCAGGGCAGATCCCGTAGCCGAGGGCGCTTGGTCAAGGCACTAAAAACCCAACACAATGATGCACGCATTTTCGCAGTTGGCGATGACTGGCAGTCGATCTACCGATTTACCGGGTCCGACATCAACCTCATACGAAATTTCGGCGACGAGTTAGGGGCGTATTTGATGGCAATCAGGAGCTCATCGTACTGTGGATCTGGGAAAGACTTTCCGCTCCGTCGATCAGATTGCACATGCTACGAAGAGATTTGTGCTACAAAACCCGACTCAGTTGAACAAGACAGTGTTACCAGCTGGCACGTCAGATATGCCTGCGTCGAAAGTTCCCCGATCTGCATACTTCGTTTCGCACGATCCATGCATCCGAAGGGCTTGAGGCCGATCACGTGGTGAAACTATCCAAACCTAAGGCTGTCACGAGGAAACTGGGACAAGGAGCCAGGCCAAAGCGTGGGTCCTGTCCCTGATTTCGTTAGGCATGTTTTCTTTGAAACAACTGGGAGCCACGAACAGCTTGACGGGCCTATTCAGGCGAACATCTTGGCCAATCCTGCTACACGTGGCTGTTTGCCAAGTTTTTCAGCTAGGTTTCGCATCCGCGGCAAACGACCGTTTCCCTCCCATTTCACTATGAAATGAGTTTGAATCCATCAGTCTGTTATCAAAATTGCAAGTTTGACGCCGAGAAGTGGCAACTCGGCGTCAATAAGTGTCACCTGATGTGTCGTTCCACAGCTTCAATCTAGATGTGCTAACCACATTTCGAATGACCGCAGCTGCGGCACGTCATGCATCCTTCGATCATCACCATGTCAAACTGGCCGCAGGACGGGCAAGCTTTGCCGCGTGGGGCATCCATGTTGACCACTTGCGCCTGAGGATCGGATTTCAGGCCCATCCCTTCGCCTTCAAGGAATCCAATATTGACCATGTGCTGTTCAATCACTCCACCAATGGCAGCCAGAATCGAGGGGATATACTTACCTTTGATCCAAGCCCCGCCGCGTGGATCAAACACCGCCTTCAACTCTTCAACGACGAAGGACACATCGCCTCCGCGCCGGAACACCGCCGAGATCATCCGGGTCAGGGCCAACGTCCAGGCATAGTGCTCCATGTTTTTGGAGTTAATGAACACTTCAAACGGTCGGCGGCGACCGCCATGAACGATGTCGTTGATCGTCAGATAGATTGCGTGCTCGCTGTCAGGCCATTTCAACTTGTAAGTTGAGCCCTCCAGCGATTGCGGGCGGTCTAACGGTTCGGACATGTAGACTACCTCGCCACCGTCGACCTGATGCGGCGCATCGGCGCTTTCGCCCGGGGCCTTGTCAGCGCTTTCGGATACGGTCAGAACTGAGCCCGTAACATCATTCGGACGATAGGTGGTGCACCCCTTGCAGCCCTGATCCCAGGCCTGCATGTAGACATCCTTGAAGGCATCAAAGCTGATATCTTCGGGGCAGTTGATGGTCTTCGAAATCGAGCTGTCGATCCATTTCTGCGCTGCCGCCTGCATCTTGACGTGGTCAGACGGGGGCAGCGTCTGCGCATTCACGAAATATTCTGGCAGCTCGGTGTCGCCAAACTTATCACGCCACATCTGCACGGCGTAGTCCACAACCTCTTCCTCGGTGCGCGAACCATCCTTTTGCAGCACCTTTCGCGTATAGGCATAGGCAAAGACAGGCTCGATACCCGAGGATACATTGCCTGCATAAAGTGAAATCGTCCCCGTTGGCGCAATAGAAGTCAGCAGGGCATTGCGGATGCCATGCTCGCGGATGGCATCACGCACATCCTCATCCATCTGCTGCATAGTACCACTGGCAAGGTATTTCTCGGCGTCAAACAACGGGAACGCGCCTTTTTCCTTCGCCAAATCGACCGACGCCAGATACGCGGCGCGGGCGATCGCGTGCAACCAGCGCTCGGTCTGACGCGCCGCCTTGTCCGAGCCATAACGCAGGCCCATCATCAACAGCGCATCGGCCAGACCCGTCACGCCCAACCCGATGCGGCGCTTGTCCTGCGCTTCGGCCTCTTGTTCGGCCAGCGGGAATTTCGACGCGTCGACCACATTGTCCATCATGCGGACAGCGGTGGCGACCAACTCTTTCAGCGCGTCCTCATCCAGATGGGCGGCCTCCTCGAAAGGTTCCGCAACCAGTCGTGCCAGGTTGATCGAGCCAAGCAGGCAGGCACCATATGGCGGCAAGGGCTGCTCGCCGCACGGGTTGGTCGCGGCGATGGTCTCGACGTAGCTGAGGTTGTTGGCCTGATTGATGCGGTCGATGAAGATCACACCGGGTTCAGCATAGTCGTAGGTGGCCTGCATGATCTTGTTCCAAAGATCACGCGCCTGAACAGTGTGATAGATCTTGCCATCGAACACCAACTCCCACGGGCCATCAGCCTTGACGGCCTCCATGAAGGGATCGGTCACCAGCACCGACATGTTAAACATGCGCAAACGGGCCGGGTCGGACTTGGCAGTGATGAACTGTTCGATATCCGGGTGATCGCAGCGCATGGTTGCCATCATTGCTCCGCGGCGCGAGCCTGCGGACATGATCGTGCGGCACATGGCGTCCCAGACGTCCATAAAGCTCAGCGGGCCCGAGGCATCCGCCGCAACCCCTTTCACATCCGCGCCACGCGGGCGGATGGTCGAGAAATCATAGCCGATCCCCCCACCCTGCTGCATTGTCAGCGCGGCCTCTTTCAGCATGTCGAAGATACCGCCCATGCTATCGGGGATCGTGCCCATGACAAAGCAGTTGAATAGGGTCACCTGCCGCGCGGTGCCCGCCCCGGCGGTGATACGGCCAGCGGGGAGGTATTTGAAGTCCTCCAGCGCCTCAAAGAATTTCTGCTCCCAATGCGCCGGGTCCTTTTCCACCCGCGTCAGGTCGCGGGCGATGCGTCGCCAACTGTCCTCAACCGTCTGATCGATGGGTGTACCATCCGCCTGCTTGAAGCGGTATTTCATGTCCCAGATCTGCTCGGCGATGGGGGCGGCAAAGCGGCTCATTGGTGATTCCCTGTGCTGAAAGAGGCATTCAGACTATCCTAGATCACACCTTCACCACAACACCTTGATGACATTACGCAGTGAGCTACAATATAAGGATTAGTCTTGGGACGACTCTGTGGGAAAGCTGTGGATAAGTATGTAAACCTCATCAAACTTTCGGTCGGATCGGAAAGCGTCGACACGTTGATGGCGTGGCAAGACAGCCGAAAGCCGCTCTATGAAGACGGTTTCCCGCGCCACGTCACCCGCATGTGGCCCAAGCGCGAGGCTGAGATTCTGAATGGCGGTTCAATCTATTGGGTGATCAAGGGCGTTGTGCAGTGCCGCCAGCGCATCCTCCGGCTGGATGAGGTGCGCGGCGAGGATGGCATCCGCCGTTGCGCCATCGTACTGGACCCTGAGGTGCACCGCACGCAAAATGCCCTGAAACGTCCTTTCCAAGGCTGGCGCTATTTGAAACCCGAGGATACGCCTGCCGACCTGCCGGAAACTCGCGAGCAGGACGACGCCCTGCCCGACGATCTGAACCGCGCACTGGCGGATATCGGCGTACTTTAGCGCAGACGATCCAGCAGGTCGTTCAGTATTGCTTTTTCGTCCGCGTCGCATTTCGCAACCCGGCTGCGCCACAAGGTCGCCTGTGACTGCAGGATCAACCCGTCCGACAGGATTTTCAGGTGGTTCGCCCGCAGCGTCTCGCCGGTCGAGGTGATGTCCGCAATCGCCTCGGCGGTTTCGTTGACCACGGTGCCCTCTGTCGCGCCCTGGCTATCGACAAGCGTGTAATCTGCGACGCCTGCGTCGGTCAGGAATTCCCGAACCAAGCGATGGTACTTCGTGGCGATGCGCAGCCGGTGCCCGTGAGCTTTACGGAAACCCGCCGCTGCCGCGTCCAGATCATCCAGAGTATCAACGTCGACCCAGCAGGCAGGCGCCGCAATGATCAGATCCGCCTTGCCGAAGCCCAGCGGCGCGACCTCTTCGACCTGCTGTTCCCAGCGCGGCAGCTTCTCTTGCACCAGATCGACGCCGGTGACACCCAGATGAATGCGCCCGGCGGCCAGTTCACGGGGGATTTCTCCGGCGGAGAGCAGGATCAGCGAGACACCGTCGATCCCCTCGACCTTACCCGCATATTCGCGATCCGATCCGCTGCGCGACAGGGTGATGCCGCGCTTTTCGAACCACGCGAAGGTTTTATCCATCAACCGGCCCTTTGAGGGCACGCCCAGTTTCAGGCTCATTGCGCGCCCTCCTCGACTTCCAGCATCAGGTCGGGGCGGATCACACCGCCGATAGCAGGGATCTCCGAGCCGTCACCCAACTGCCGGGTCAGCGCGTCATAGCGCCCGCCAGTTGCGACCGGCGGCAGATCGGGGCGGCCTTCGGCGTAGAAGCCAAAGACAAAACCGTCGTAATACTCCATCGATGTCCGGCCGTAGGATGCTTCAAAATCCAGCCGATCAACATTCACACCCCGCGCCTGCAGGGCAGCGATCCGAGCTTCGAGCCGATCCAGAGCGGGCGTAATCTGCGGCAAGTCGACCGCTACGTCGCGCAACTGTTCCAGCGCGAATGGCATGGTCTCGCGCACATTCAGCAGCGTTTCCAGCCCAGCCAGTTCATTGTCCGAGATCGGCGGCGCGGCCCGGTCTTCGCGCAACGCTTCGATCCTCTCAAGTATCTCCGGAGCGCGGCGCTTGCCGATCATGGGCGTATCCATCGCCAATGGGTCAGCAGCGTCCAGCAGCGCATCCCGGCCCTCGGGCCCTGATTTCCGTCCGGCGTATCTGTCCAACAAAATGCGGAACCGGCGTGGCCGCCACAGGTGCCGCATAAGCGCGGATTTGCGACGGTCGGTTGTTTTCAGTCCGGCAACGGCAGCGGTCAGAATGCCGATATCGCCGGTTGCTGCCCGCAGCGGCAACCCACGCAGCTGCAGGGCAAACAACGAGAACACCTCGGCATCGGCCCCGGCGGGATCTTCGCGGTCAAAGACTTCATAGCCGACCTGAATATACTCGTTGGCCCGGTCCGGGTCATGCTCCTGACGGCGAAACACTTCGCCGGAATAGGTATAACGCGCAGGCTCAGCCCCTTCGGACATGTGCATCTGCACCACCGGCAGGGTGAAATCCGGGCGCAGCATCTGCTCACCCCGCAGCGCGTCCGAGGTCACGTAGGCACGCGCGCGGATATCTTCCCCATAAAGATCCAGCAGCGTCCCGGCCGGTTGCAGCAAGGGTGTGTCCACCACCTGCGCGCCCGCCGCCTCGAACCGGACACGCATCATGACGGCGCGGGCCTGTATCTGGGAACGGTTCGCCATGAGCTAGTCCTGACTGTCCAGAATTTCACGCACCTTGGCGACCAGATCGCCACGTGGCACTTCGAACTGGCTGGGGCGTTCTTTCCATTCCTCCAGCGTAGCGCTCTCGGCGATCTTGGCCCCAAGGATCAGGTCCTTGATCTGTACAATACCATTCGCCTTCTCATCGCCGCCTTCGATCACCGCAATCGGAGAGTTCCGCTTGTCCGCGTACTTAAGCTGATTGCCGAAGTTCTTCGGATTGCCCAAGTAGACTTCGGCTCGGATACCGGCATTGCGCAGCTCAGCCACCATCGCTTGATAGTCAGCCATGCGGTCGCGATCCATCACGGTGACGACCACAGGACCTGTCGCCTGCGCACTGAGACGACCCTTCTCACGCAGAGCAGCCAACAGACGGTCGACGCCGATGGAGACACCGGTTGCAGGCACTTCCTGCCCGGTGAACCGCTTGACCAGATCGTCATAGCGACCGCCGCCCGCGACCGACCCGAACTGGCGCTTGCGGCCCTTGTCGTCGAATATCTCGAAGGTCAGTTCGGCCTCATAAACCGGCCCGGTATAGTAGCCGAGGCCACGTACGACCGAAGGATCAATCTCGATCCGATCCGCGCCATATCCGCCCGCATCCAACAGAGCACCAATTTGTTCCAGCTCTGCAATACCATCCGCGCCGATCTTGCTGTCGCCCACAGCAGCGCGCAGATTGGCCAGTGTCCCGGCAGTATCTGCAGCTTTGGAGGTCAGGAATGCAATCACAGGCTCGGCCTGATCGTCGCTAAGGCCCACGCCGTCGATAAACGCGCCAGACGCATCCAGTCGGCCCTTGGTCAGCAGCGCGTGGACACCGGCCTCGCCCACCTTGTCGAACTTGTCGATGGTGCGCAGGACGTTGTCGCGGGCAGCAGCGTCTTCGCCTAGCCCCATCGCCTCAAGCACGCCATTCAGAACCTTGCGGTTATTGACCCGCACCAGATAATCGCCACGCGGGATGCCAACGGTTTCCAGCGTGTCCGACAGCATCGCGCAAATCTCGGCATCTGCGGCCATCGAGGCCGTGCCCACCGTATCCGCATCACACTGATAAAACTGACGATACCGCCCCGGCCCCGGCTTTTCGTTCCGCCAGACTGGGCCCATCGCATAGCGACGATAGGGCGTGGGCAGATCGTTGCGGTGTTGTGCATAGACACGGGCCAAAGGCGCCGTCAGGTCATAGCGCAGGGCCATCCAGTCGCCCCCGGAACCGTTTGAGCCGCCTTCGTCAAATTCCTGCCATGCGAATACGCCCTCGTTCGGGCGGTCCACGTCAGGCAGGAACTTGCCCAGCGCCTCGACGGTCTCGACCGCGCTGCTTTCCAAGGCGTCGAACCCGTAACGATGATAGACGCCCGCAATCGTCCGCAGCATCTCGGTGCGCTGCGAGACTTCCTGACCGAAGTAGTCACGGAACCCTTTCGGCGTTACGGCCTTGGGGCGGGGCTGTTTCTTGGGCTTGGCCATCGGGGGCGTCCTTCGCGGTCATCTTCCGCGCGCGGTCTATCCCATGGCCTGCATCGGGGCAAGGCGGGGTTTCACTGGCCACGGCGTCACAGGGTCGCTATGAGACGCGTGTAAGGAGAACTCTATGCAGCATCTGGAAGAACAGATCGCCCATCTGACTCGCACCGTGGACGAGTTGAACGCGGTTGTGACCAAACAACAGAGCGAAATCGACCGCCTCACCCGCCGGATCGAGATGCTGCTACAGCGCGAGGCCGAACGGGCACAGGAAGGATCAGGCGGGGTCGTGTTCGGCGACGAACGCCCACCGCATTACTAAGCGGTCATAACCCCAGCGTAGATTTCACCGCGTTATCGACCACTCCTCCCAACAGGGCATCTTTGTCCGCTGCGCAACCCTCGGACAATGCAGCGATGAAGGTTTCGCGCAGTTGGGTTTTTTCTTCGTCGGTCGTCGCATGATCTTCGATATTGATCTGGCGATTGTAGAGCGACAGGGCCGTCATCTTTTCAACAACGGCCACAACAAAGGCTTCGTCACCATCCGCTTCTTCAGCAATCGAGGCGCATGTGTAGTGCATCACAGGCAACGCATCCTGCACCATCTGATCTGCAGCCTCGTCAGCTATCGACCAACCCGGCAGTAACACGCAAATCCCTGCAAAAGCACTTCTGAATGAGGTCATACGCATGGCAGTCATTTCCAGTTATGTCCGATAATCGCCCCGGCTACACCACCGATCGCCGCGCCCTTGCCGTCACCGATCAGCGCACCAACACCGGCACCAATCAGCGCGCCTTCGATGGTCTTTTTCTTCTTATCATCCGCAAATGCCGCGGTCGCCACGGTAAGCGAGATTGCACCCGCCAAAACCATCGCTCTGGAACCAATACCTGAAAATGCCAAACCAATGCCCTCCTGTTTCACGCGTAAAGAGTGTGCAAAGGCAGCCTAGCTGCGCGAAAACGCTGTGGCAACAAACCGGCTTCTAAATCTCTTCGACCGACATGACACCGTCCAGCGATTTGATTGCCCCCTTTATCTGCGGATTGATGGGGAAATCCTGACCCAGATCCATCTCGACATCCCCCGGTAGGGCGGGGTCCAGCAGACACAGCTGGATCGGCCCCTTACTGGCACCCTTGGCCGCAGTGCTCGCATCTTCCAGCACCTTTGCAACGGTCGGCACGACCTCTGGCTGATCCAGATAGATACGCAAACCTGTTGCTCCGGCCTCGGCCACAACTGCATCGACCGGGCCTACAGATCGGCCCAGAAGCTTGAGCTGATCGGCCTCCATCGTTGCTTCGGCGGTCAGAACCACCTGCGCGCCGGTCTCCAGAAACTCGCGCGATTTCTCAAGCGTCTCCGAGAACAGCGTGACCTCGTAAGCCCCTGTCGGATCGGAGAGCTGCGCAAAAGCAAAGCGGTTGCCGCGGGCCGATTTACGCTCTTGCCGTCCGGCGACGACGCCTGCCATCTTGGCAATCAATGGGCCTGAGCGGGCCTTTTCGATCACCTCATCCAGCGTCAGTACCTGCTTGCGCTTGAGCGCTGGCATGTAGTCATCGAGCGGGTGGCCGGACAGGTAGAACCCGATCGCTTTGAACTCTTCGCTCAGGCGTTCAGCGGGCAGCCAGTCGGGGCTGGGCGAAAGGCGCGGCTCGGGCAGGTCGTCCCCTGCTTCGCCAAACAGCGAGACTTGGTTGGAGTTTCTCTGCTCGTGGATCGCACTCGAATAGCTCACAAGTGCATCGAGGCTTTCGAACACGCGGCGTCGATTACCGTCCAGTTGATCGAACGCTCCGGCACGCGCCATCATCTCAAGCGGACGTTTGCCAACCTTCTTCAGGTCAACCCGGCGGGCAAAGTCGAACAGGTTGACAAAGGGCTTATCGTCTCGCCCCGCAACCACGAGATTCATCGCTTCAACACCTACGTTCTTGAGCGCGCCCAGCGCGTAGACAAGTTCTCCATCCACCACGTCGAACGTTGCAAGCGAACGGTTCACGCAGGGCGGCACATAAGGCAGGTCTAATCCCTTGCGGACCTCCTCAAAGTACACCGCCAGCTTGTCGGTTAGATGGATATCGCAGTTCATGACCCCCGCCATGAACTCGACCGGATGGTTCGCCTTCAGCCAGCCGGTTTGATAACTGACCACCGCATAGGCGGCCGCATGAGATTTGTTGAAGCCATAGTTGGCGAATTTGTCCAACAGGTTCCAGACTTCGGTCGCCTTGGCCTCATCTACATTGTTCTCAGCGGCACCCTTGAGGAATTTGGGCCGTTCAGCGTCCATCGCCTCCTGGATTTTCTTACCCATCGCGCGGCGCAACAGGTCCGCGCCGCCGAGGCTATAGCCAGCCATTTCCTGGGCGATCTGCATCACCTGTTCCTGGTAGACGATGATGCCCTGCGTCTCGTCCAGAATATGGTCGATGGAGGGGTGCAACGTGTCCCGCTGGCTCAGCTTGTTCTTGACCTCGCAGAACTTGGGGATGTTCTCCATAGGACCCGGACGGTAGAGCGCGACAAGGGCGATGATATCCTCGATACAGTCGGGTTTCATCCGCTTGAGCGCATCCATCATGCCCGAGGATTCCACTTGGAACACCGCAACGGTCTTGGCCGCAGAATAGAGCCTGTACGTCGCCTCATCATCCAGCGGGATGGCGTTGATCTGGTTCACCGCTCCGTCGGCGGGTTCGTAGAGTTCCGTGCCATCGGGCGCTATGTGAAGGTCACGCCCGGATTTGAAGATCAGATCCATTGCGTTCTGGATCACGGTCAGCGTTTTCAGGCCAAGAAAGTCGAACTTCACCAGCCCAGCCTGTTCCACCCATTTCATGTTGAACTGGGTCGCGGGCATGTCGGACCGCGGGTCCTGATAGAGCGGCACCAGCGCATCCAGGGGGCGATCTCCGATCACAACCCCCGCCGCGTGAGTCGAAGCGTTCCGCAATAGGCCTTCGACTTGTTGGCCATAGGTAAGCAGACGCTCCACCACCTCTTCGTTTCGCGCCTCTTCGCGCAGGCGCGGTTCGTCTTTCAGCGCCTTCTCAATGGAAACCGGTTTGACCCCTTCCACCGGGATCATCTTGGACAGGCGATCCACCTGCCCGTAAGGCATCTGCAGAACCCGCCCGATATCGCGGACTGCCGCCTTCGACAGCAACGCACCGAAGGTAATAATCTGCCCCACCTTGTCGCGTCCGTATTTCTGCTGAACATAGCGGATCACCTCTTCGCGGCGATCCATGCAGAAATCGATATCGAAGTCGGGCATCGAGACCCGTTCCGGATTCAGGAAACGCTCGAACAGCAGCGAATACCGTAACGGATCAAGGTCGGTGATCGTCAGCGCATACGCCACCAGCGAACCCGCACCCGAGCCCCGCCCCGGCCCCACCGGAATGTCATGATCCTTTGCCCATTGGATAAAGTCCGCAACGATCAGGAAATACCCGGGAAAGCCCATACCTTCGATGATGCCGAGTTCGAAATCCAGCCGCGCCTGATATTCCTCGGGCGTTACCGCATGCGGAATAACAGCCAGACGTTTCTGCAAACCCTCATTAGAGATGCGGCGCAGTTCTGCCACCTCATCATCCGCGAATTTCGGCAGGATCGGATCGCGGCGATAGGCCATGAAGGCGCAGCGTTTGGCGATCTCTACCGTGTTCTCAATCGCTTCGGGCAGATCGGCGAACAGCGTCACCATCTCTTGCTGCGACTTGAAATAATGCTGCGCGGTCAGGCGGCGGCGGCCTTCCTGCTGGTCGACATAGGCGCCTTCGGCGATACAGATCAGCGCGTCGTGCGCCTCATACATATCCGAGGTCGGGAAGTAGACGTCATTGGTGGCGACCAGCGGAAGGTTCTTGGCATAGGCCATCTCGACATGACCACGCTCGGACAGACGCTCAGCCTCTGGCTGGCCGTCCTCCCCGGGGTGGCGCTGTAGTTCGATATACAGGCGGTCCGGGAACATCTCTGCCAGCCGATCCACCAATGCCTCTGCCGCCGGGCGTTGCCCTTGCTGCAACAGCATCCCCACCGGCCCGTCGGGGCCACCGGTCAGACAGATCAGACCGTCTGATCGCTCCGCCAGCTCATCCAAAGTGACCTGCGGCAACTGACCACCCTTGTCTACATAGAGACAGGAGCTCAGCTTCATCAGGTTCTCATATCCCACCTCTGACTGTGCCAGCAGAACCAATGGCGCAGGAGGTTTGGTCTTTTCGCCCGGTTGCACCCGAACATATGTGAGATCAACCTGGCACCCTATGATGGGCTGGATGCCAGCCCCGCTTGCGGTGACCGAGAACTCGAGGGCCGAGAACATCGAATTGGTGTCTGTCACCGCAACGGCGGGCATGTCCATCTGCTCGCACAAGCCCGGCAACTTCTTCAGTCGCACGGCGCCTTCCAGCAATGAATATTCGGTGTGAACGCGGAGGTGAATGAATCGAGGGGTACTGCTCATGACCCCTACGCTATCCTAGCCAACGGCGCTGCAAAAGCGGGAACCGACGCTTTTGAATGCTTAAAAAATCGACGTTGATTATTTGGCTTTTCTAGAAGGTGCTTCGGGATTGATCTGGAGCCGAGCTCAAAAAGCGCTTTATTTACAAGCGACTGACTTTTAAACAAACGCGACATTTACAAGCCGCGCGGATCTAATGGTGTATCATATAGGCAGTTTTTCTTGCCAGATAAGGTGCGCTGTTTCTAACATCTGATGGCAAGCTAACGCCCGCCACTCTTTCTACGTCGCATCGAAGGAGGGCCGAACGGGCGCAACCGGGTAACGCGACGGGTTTCTCGAATGAATATCACGTTTCTTCTGAACGGAGAGACAGTGGAGTTGACCGACGTTGATCCGACGGCCACCCTACTGGACTGGCTGCGCGAGGATCGCAGCCTGACCGGCACCAAGGAAGGCTGCAACGAAGGCGATTGCGGTGCTTGCACCGTCATGGTGACGGATGACGATGGCCACAAGGCGCTGAACTCCTGCATCCTGTTCCTGCCTCAGCTACATGGCAAAGCCGTGCGCACCGTCGAAGGCGCGAGCGGCCCGAATGGCGAAGCTCACCCGGTTCAGCAAGCAATGGTAGACCTGCATGGCTCGCAATGCGGCTTCTGCACCCCCGGATTTGTCATGTCGATGGTTGCCGGTCACGCGAACGGCGCAACGGACCACGATACTCAGCTTGCCGGAAACCTGTGCCGCTGCACTGGCTATGCGCCCATTATCCGAGCCGCGAAAACCGCTGAGGAGCAACCTGTACCGGTCTGGGTCAATGACAAACCCGTCGCAAGCCCTGCCGCATCGCCGATGCTGCCGGGATCGTCCGACGAACTGGCGGCTGTCTATGCCGAGAACCCCGATGCCACTCTGGTTGCCGGGGCAACGGATGTAGGCCTGTGGGTCACCAAGCAGTTGCGTGATCTGGACCCAGTAGTCTTCCTCAATCGCTGCGAAGACCTGAAAGAGATCACCATCACCGACAACGAAATCCGTTTCGGCGCCATGGTCGATATGAACCGTATGGGGGAGGTGCTTGATGACCTGCATCCCTCTTACGCCGAAATGATCCGCCGCTACGCCAGCGTTCAGGTGCGCCATGCCGCGACCGTCGGTGGCAACATCGCCAATGGCTCGCCCATCGGGGACAACCCGCCCGCGCTGATCGCTTTGGACGCAACGCTGCATTTGCGCAAAGGCGACACGCGTCGGTCCCTGCCTTTGGAAGAGTTCTTCATCGACTACGGCAAGCAAGACCGCGCGCCCGGCGAATTTGTCGAGGCCGTCAGCTTCCCGCGTCAGGCAGACCGCCTGAAAACCTACAAACTCAGCAAACGGTTCGATCAGGACATTTCGGCCGTGTGCGGGTGTTTCAATATCACCGTTACGGACGGCACCGTCACGCAGGCACGTATCGCGTTCGGCGGCATGGCCGGCATCCCGAAACGGGCAACCCATGTCGAGGCCGCACTCATCGGCAAACCCTGGGCGCGCGAGACGATTGACGCCGCGCTGCCTGCCTTTGCCGACGATTATTCACCACTCACGGACATGCGCGCCTCGGCCACCTATCGTCTGGAAACCGCCAAAGCGATGCTCGAGAGGTATTTCTTCGAAGATCAGGGCGAGGTGACCAACGTATTGGAGGTGTCGGCATGAGCGTGACCAAACCCCTCCCCCACGATGCGGCCCCGCTGCATGTCTCAGGCTCGGCGCGTTATGTGGACGATATCCCGACGCCAAAGGGTTCTCTGCATCTGGCCTTTGGGCTGAGCCCGATAGCCAAGGGCAAGATCACATCGATCGACCTGTCGGCTGTGAAAGCGGCCGATGGCGTCGTCATGGTATTGACGGCGGAGGATTTGCCCTTCGCCAACGATGTCTCTCCGTCGATCCATGATGAGCCTCTGTTGTCAGACGGCACCATTCACTATATCGGTCAGCCTGTATTTCTGGTTGTCGCAACCAGCCATCTGGCCGCTCGCAAAGCCGCACGGCTTGGGAAGATCGACTATGCCGAGGAAACCCCGATCCTGACAGTCGAAGAGGCTCTGGCCGCTGACAGCCGGTTCGAAGATGGACCGCGCATCTATGCCAAAGGTGATGCAGATGCGGCCATCGCGGGCGCAACTCACGTTATCGAAGGGTCTTTCGAGCTTGGCGGGCAAGAGCATTTCTACCTCGAAGGTCAGGCTGCATTGGCCGTGCCGAATGAAGGCGCGGACATGTTGGTGCACAGTTCGACCCAACACCCGACCGAGATTCAGCACAAAGTAGCCGACGCTTTGGGTGTTCCCATGCACGCTGTCCGGGTTGAAACCCGCCGGATGGGCGGAGGTTTTGGCGGCAAGGAAAGCCAAGGCAACGCTCTGGCAGTGGCTTGTGCCATCGCCGCGCGTGCAACCGACAAGGCCTGCAAGATGCGCTACGACCGTGACGATGACATGATCATCACCGGCAAACGCCACGCGTTCCGCATTTCCTACAAGGCCGGGTTCGATGAGAACGGCCACATCCAGGGTGTCTCGTTCCACCACTACGCGATTTGCGGCTGGGCGCAGGACCTTTCTCTGCCTGTCGCCGACCGTGCGATGCTGCATTCGGACAATGCTTATCTGCTGCCCAATGCTCGGATCGAAAGCCACCGGCTGAAAACCAACACCCAATCCGCCACCGCTTATCGTGGGTTTGGCGGCCCTCAGGGCATGGTCGGGATCGAACGCGTGATGGATCACGCTGCGCATGCATTGGGGTTGGATCCGGTAGAGCTGCGCCGTCGCAACTATTATGAACCAGCGCACAAGGTTGCTGAGGCTGCGCTGGCAGAGAAACCACTGGGTCACCCCGACCCGCATGAAGACCTGACAAGCCGGGGCGCAGTTGAGATGGGCGACACCCCTGTGCGCCCCCTGCCCGCAGGCGGCAACACCACGCCCTACGGCATGGAGGTCAGCGATTTCGAACTGCACGGCATGACCGAAGCTCTGCTGAAATCCAGCGACTATGCCGCGCGCAAGGCAGCGATAGAAAAATGGAATGCCGAGAACAGCGTGATCAAGAAGGGTATCGCCTTTTCTCCGGTCAAATTCGGGATTTCCTTCACGCTGACCCATTTAAACCAAGCGGGCGCGTTAGTGCATGTCTATCAGGACGGCTCGGTCCACCTGAACCATGGCGGCACCGAGATGGGGCAGGGTCTGTTCCAGAAGGTCGCTCAAGTCGCAGCGTCCCGCTTTGGCATTCCGCTGGAAATGGTGAAGATCACTGCCACAGATACCGCCAAGGTGCCGAACACCTCTGCCACGGCAGCGTCTTCGGGCAGTGACCTGAACGGTATGGCAGTGAAAGCCGCCTGCGACACGATCCGCGACCGGATGGCTGACTATCTGGCCGAGCGGCACCAAGCCGATCCGTCAACTGTTACCTTCTCGGACGGCCACGTTTCGGTCGGCGAAGAACGCTATACCTTCGCCGAAGCTGCTGCGTTGGCCTATCAGGGTCGTATCAGCCTGTCGGCAACCGGGTTCTACAGAACACCCAAAATCGAATGGGACCGGATCGCGGGACGCGGTCGTCCGTTCTTCTACTTCGCCTACGGAGCCTCAATCACCGAGGTCGCCGTAGATACGCTAACTGGCGAGAACCGCATTCTGCGCACTGATATCCTGCATGACGCGGGTGCCTCATTGAACCCGGCGCTGGATATCGGGCAGGTCGAAGGTGGATACGTTCAAGGCGCGGGCTGGCTGACGACCGAGGAGCTGGTCTGGGACGGCAAGGGCAATCTGCGCACGCACGCGCCCTCGACCTACAAAATCCCGGCCTGCTCGGACCGACCTGACATCTTCAACGTTGCACTTTGGGACGGCGAGAACCGCGAGGACACGATCTATCGTTCCAAAGCCGTCGGAGAGCCGCCGTTCATGCTGGGCATATCGGCGTGGCTGGCGTTGTCGAATGCGGTTGCAGCCTGCGGCGACAGCTACCCGGCGCTGAATGCTCCTGCCACGGCCGAGGAAGTCTGGCACGGCGTCCAAAGGATGAAGGGAGGCATCTGATGGGATTTGATCGAGAGGCTTTGAGGGAGGCGGTCAAAACCCACGGGAAAGTCACCCGGGTGGTCATTGCTGCGATCAAGGGGTCATCCCCGCGCGAAGTCGGCGCTGCAATGCTGGTTTGGGAACACGGGCAAAGCGGCACAATTGGTGGTGGGTCACTGGAATTTCAGGCGGCAGAGATCGCGCGGAAACAAACAGCCCAATCCCGCCTGACCCACCACGCGCTCGGTCCTGATATGGGGCAATGTTGCGGTGGAGTGGTTTCGCTGTTCAGCGAAGTCTTTGATCTAAAGGCGGTTGCAGCGCTCGACGACACGATCATAGTGCGGTCTGCCTCGGAAGGCGAAATGCCTCTGTCCGTGAAAAGGTTGCTGGCAACTGAGCGCGGTCAGGGGATTGCGCCCGAACCGCAACTGATCGACGGCTGGATGGTTGAGCCGGTCCACAAGCCAACCCGGAACCTATGGATATGGGGCGCAGGCCATGTCGGACGGGCACTGGTGGATGTTCTGTCCCCCTTGCCCGACATTGCGATCACCTGGGTCGACACCGGACCTGAGCGCTTCCCAGCCTTGGTCCCAACTGGTGTCACTACAGTTCCAGCTGCCAAACCGACCGAGCTGGTTCGCCATGCACCGGTCGATGCCGAGCACCTTGTGCTTACTTATTCACACAATCTGGATCTGGAATTGTGCAACCGGCTGCTTTTGCACGATTTCCGCTTTGCGGGGCTGATCGGCTCAGCTACGAAATGGGCGCGATTCCGGTCGCGGCTGGCAGCCCTTGGGCATTCGCCCGAGCGGATCAGCCGGATCACTTGTCCAATCGGCGATCCCGGCTTGGGCAAACACCCGCAAATGATCGCCGTCGGTGTCGCCGCGCAACTGTTGCGTCCGGCCCGACAAACCGAGTTGAAGAAGGACCTGAGCGCGTGACCACTCCACTTTTGAGCTTGCAAGGGCTGACCAAGGCCTATCCCGGCGTCGTGGCCAATGATCAGGTGTCTTTTGACATCGGCGAAGGCGAGGTTCACGCCTTGCTAGGCGAAAACGGCGCGGGCAAATCCACGCTGGTGAAGATGATCTACGGATTAGTGAAACCCGACAGCGGCACGATGCTGCTGCGCGGCCAACCTTTTGCGCCGCCAGAACCGCGTGCGGCGCGCGGCGATGGGATCGCGATGGTGTTCCAGCACTTCTCGCTGTTTGACGCACTGAACGTGGCCGAGAACATCGCGCTGGGGATGGAGAACCCGCCCCCGATGGGTGACCTGGCCTCGCGTATCCGCGAAGTGTCCGAGACCTACGGCTTGCCTCTCGACCCCTACCGAACCGTTGGAGACCTGTCCGCAGGTGAACGCCAGCGGGTAGAGATCATCCGCTGCCTGCTACAGGACCCGAAGCTGTTGATCATGGACGAGCCAACCTCCGTTCTGACACCGCAGGAGGTTGATATCCTTTTTGAGACGCTGAACAAATTGCGCTCCGAAGGCACCTCGATCCTCTATATCTCGCATAAATTGGAAGAAATTCGCACCCTGTGTGACCACGCGACGATCCTGCGTCTGGGCAAGAATGTGGGCGAGTGTGTCCCGGCTGAGACCTCGGCGCGTGACATGGCCGAGATGATGGTGGGCTCGACCCTGCAGACACCGGAGCGATCGGGGCGTGAGTTCGGGGATGTTGCGCTGGATGTCAGTGGGTTGTCGGTGCCGTCGCCATCAGAGTTCGGTACGGCGCTGAAGAATATCCACATGACCGTCCGCAAGGGCGAGGTTCTGGGCATTGGTGGCGTCGCTGGGAACGGCCAGGACGAACTGCTGGGTGTGCTGTCAGGTGAAATTCAGACGGCCGCCGACGCGATCAAATTCAACGGTCAGCGTATTGGTAAACTCGGCCCGACTGCCAGGCGGAAACTAGGCGTGCTGACCGCGCCCGAAGAACGGCTGGGTCACGCGGCGGCGCCGGATATGAGCCTGACCGAAAACGCCCTGCTGACCGGTTCGGTCCGCGAAGGGCTTGAGAGTAACGGCTTCCTTAAATGGACCGAAACAAAGAGCTTTGCTGAGAAGATCATCAGCGCTTTTGACGTCCGGACGCCGGGCCCTGAGAACGCGGCGCGCTCGCTGTCGGGAGGGAACCTGCAGAAGTTCGTGATCGGTCGCGAAGTGTTGCAGAACCCGGATGTTCTGGTGGTGAACCAGCCGACATGGGGCGTGGATGCGGCGGCTGCGGCCTCGATCCGGCAGGCCATTCTGGATCTGGCGGCCAAGGGAACTGCGGTCATCTGCATCTCGCAAGACCTCGATGAGCTGATGGAAATCTCGGACAGCTTTGCTGCACTGAATGAAGGACGACTAAGCGCCCCGCGCGAAACCACGGGCCTGACCGTTGACGAGATCGGGCTGATGATGGGCGGTGCGCATGGCATGGAGGTGGCCCATGTCTAAACAGTTAAAAGAAAAGAGAAACACGGGGGTATGAGCAGATGATTGTGTTGGAGAAACGGCCTCAGCCGTCCAAGGCGTGGTCTTATTCCACCCCATTGGTCGCGGTGCTGGCAACGATGGTTTTTGGCGGCATCCTGTTCGCCATTCTGGGCAAGAACCCGGTCGAGGCCATCGGCACCATTTTCTGGGAACCGCTGTTTGGTGAGTTCGCGTTCTATTACCGCCCGCAATTGCTGGTTAAAGGCGCGCCGCTGGTGCTGATCGCCATCGGTCTGTCGCTGGGCTTCCGCGCCGGTATTTGGAATATCGGGGCCGAGGGGCAGTACATCATGGGTGCCATCTTTGGCGCCGGTGCTGGTCTGGCCTTCTACCCTCTGGATGCGTTCTACATCTTTCCGATCATGGTGATTGCGGGCGCGTTTGGCGGCTGGCTGTGGGCGATGATCCCGGCCTTCCTGAAGGTGCGCTTTGGCACCAATGAAATCCTTGTGTCGCTGATGCTGGTCTATGTGGCCGAACAGATGCTGGCCTCGGTTTCGCTGGGTCTGTTGAAAAACCCCGAAGGGTTCGGCTTTCCGGGCTCGCGTAATCTGCAGTCCTATGACAGCGCTCATAATGCCGAGCTGATTGCAGGGTCAGGGATGCACTGGGGTGTCGTCACTGCCTTGATCGCTGTGATCTTTGCCTATGTGCTGCTGAACCGGCACATGCTGGGCTTCCACATCCGCCTTACCGGGGAGGCGCCTCGGGCCGCGAAGTTCGCCGGTGTGAACCCTGCCCGTCTGATCCTGTTCTGTCTGGGTCTGTCCGGCGCGCTGGCAGGTCTAGCAGGAATGTTCGAAGTCTCGGGCCCCTCAGGCGTGGTCAGCATCGACTTTAACGTCGGCTATGGCTTTACCGCGATTATCGTGGCCTTCCTGGGTCGCCTGCATCCGGTGGGTATCCTTCTGGCCGGTGGCTTGATGGCGCTGACCTATATCGGCGGTGAAATCGCGCAATCGCAGCTGGGTCTGCCTGCCGCTGCCATTCAGGTGTTTCAGGGTATGCTTCTGTTCTTCCTGCTGGCTTTCGATCTTCTGACAAACTACCGCATCCGTGCGGCCCGTAGCGAGGTAGCGTAATATGGACCTTGGTGAAATTAACCCCGTCCTTCTGGTCGCCTCGCTGATGGTGGCCGCAACCCCCCTGCTGCTGGCCGCGATCGGAGAGCTGGTCGTCGAAAAGGCAGGCGTCCTGAACCTCGGCGTCGAAGGCATGATGATCGTTGGTGCGATCAGCGGCTTTGCGATCTCGGTCGAAACCGGCTCACCCTGGTTGGGCTTTATCGCGGCTGCCATAGGCGGTGCGGTTCTGTCGCTACTGTTCGTATTGCTGACGCAGGTGGCATTGGCCAACCAAGTGGCAAGTGGCCTTGCCTTGACCCTCTTCGGCCTCGGCTTCAGCGCCCTGATGGGCCAGAGCTATGTGGGCGTCAAACCCCCGGACATGGCCGATATCCATATCCCGGTGATCAGCGATATCCCGGTGATCGGCCCGATCCTGTTCCAACATGACCCGATCCTCTATGTCGGCATCGCGTTGACGGCCGCCGTCTGGGCCACGCTGAAATACACCCGTGTCGGTCTGATCCTGCGCGCGGTGGGCGAAAACCACGATGCAGCACATGCGCTTGGGTACAAAGTCATCAAAATCCGCATCATGGCGATCCTGTTCGGTGGCGCCTGCGCGGGCCTTGGCGGGGCTTACATCAGCCTGATCCGCGTCCCCCAATGGACCGAAGGTATGACCGCCGGCGTTGGCTGGATCGCTCTTGCGCTGGTGGTATTCGCCAGCTGGAAACCATGGCGGGCCTTGCTGGGCGCCTATTTGTTCGGCGGCATCACCGTGTTGCAGCTTAATTTACAGGCAGCGGGCGTTGCCATTCCTGTCGAGTATCTGGCAATGTCGCCCTATATCATCACGATCCTTGTGCTTGTGATCCTTTCGGCCGACAAGAGCAGCGCACCTGCCGCATTGGGCCGGACCTTCCATGCCTCACACTAGGGGCTAATTAAACCAACTTGGGGAGTAACACATGAAATTCACTACACTTCTGGCAAGCGCCGCCATGGCGCTGGGTCTGGCCTCGGGGGCCATGGCTCAGGACAAGACCAAGGTCGGTTTCGTCTATGTCGGCCCGGTGGGCGACGGCGGCTGGACCTATGAACACAACAAAGGCCGTCTGGCCGTAGAGGAAGAGTTTGGCGACAAGGTTGAAACCGTCTTCGTCGAATCCGTTCCCGAAGGTCCGGACGCCGAACGCGTCATGACCCAGATGGCGCTGGAAGGTGCTGATCTGATCTTCACCACCTCGTTCGGTTACATGGACCCGACGATCAACGTGGCCAAGAAATTCCCGAACGTGAAGTTCGAGCACGCGACCGGTTACAAGACCGCCGACAACGTCTCGGTCTACTCGGCCCGTTTCTACGAAGGTCGCGCCGTTCAGGGCCACATCGCGGGTAAGATGACCAAATCGAACATCATCGGTTACATCGGCTCCTACCCGATCCCCGAAGTGATCCGCGGCATCAACTCGGCTTATATCCACGCCAAGAAGGTGAACCCGGATGTCGAATTCAAGATCGTCTGGGCCTACACTTGGTTCGACCCGGCGAAAGAGGCCGATGCCGCCACCGTTCTGATCGAACAGGGCGCGGACGTGATCCTGCAACACACCGACTCGACCGCGCCACAGGCGGCTGCGCAAGAGGCGGGCAACGTCGTTACCTTCGGTCAGGCCTCGGACATGAGCGAATACGCTCCGTTCCCGCGCGTCAGCTCGATCATCGACAACTGGGCGCCTTACTACATCGCGCGCACCCAAGCGGTGATGGATGGCTCGTGGGAGACCGTGAACACTTGGGACGGCATCCGCGAAGGCATGGTTGAGATCGGCGAGATTTCAGATGCGGTTCCCGCCGACGTCAAGGAAGAAGCGCTGGCGATGAAGGCCTCCATGGCTGCGGGTGAGTACCACCCCTTCACCGGACCGCTGAAAAAGCAGGATGGCAGCGACTGGCTGGCTGAGGGCGAAGTGGCCGATGACGGCACACTTGCGGGCATGAACTTCTACGTCGAAGGGCTGGAAGGCGAAATTCCGCAGTAAGGTCACGATAACCTGACTACCAAAAGGCCCGCACATCAGGCGGGCCTTTTTCTGTTTCAGATTACCGGATCACCCCGCGTGATCAAAAGCGGCGCGAAGCAGCGGGCGGTATTCCGGCAAAGCCAGATTCGACAAATCACAGGCTTGCTGCAAGCTGAACCACTCCAGATGCGAATGCTCATGGTTGTTGATAACGGGTCCCCCGCCCTGCCATTTCTGGACCAGAAAAAACCGATAAACCGGCGGCGTTTCGGCATTGACCCCGGTATCGACGATTTGATCGAAATAGCGGGGTTCGATGGGTGAAATGGCGATTTCCTCGTTCAGTTCACGGGTAAGAGCCTGCTCAGGCGTTTCACCGTTTTCGATTTTTCCACCAATGAAATCCCAGCAATTCGGATAGGACGCCCGAAAATGCGCGCGCCGCCCGAGCAGCACTTTTTAGTCCTGCACGATAATGGCGCACGCATATTCGGAAGAGCGGTTGGGACCGGTCATGTAGCTTACCTCAATGCCTTGTCTCAGCAAAAAGCTGGAACCGGTTTATTCCTGCTCAATGCCCGCTCAGAACCAGCGTGTTCACTGGCATCAGGATCAACCGCAACCGCAGGCCCGCTGCATGAACGACGCCAATCGTATCCACCACATGCAGGAATGACTTTTTCCAGAAACCCAGATCCTCATGCTCTAACCGTTCGTGATTGTCGGTATAGACGTTCGCCAAACAATTGCTGCCCGGCGGCACATCCTCGGCCATGTTCTTATATAGCGGCTCAAGATAGACAAGGATCGAACCCGGGTTGGTGTTGCTCTGCACGTCCCGCAGCTCATCCGTGGGGCGGATCTGGCCTGAGGGGATCACATCCTGCACCTCGACCACCACGACGGGGATCACAGTGAAGGGTTTGGTCATGCAGCCCAGCTCTCCGATCATGCCGGGTTTGATGACCTGTGCGGACAACTGGTTGAACGCGGCCTGAAACCGGTTGTGACCCGAGTTGGATGGCACAAGAATACCTGCAGGGCGCAAAAGCGGACTGACATAATCGCCGACCTGCAGACCGAATTGTTCGACCCGACCGGTCACACCGGCACTGACAACGGTTTTTTCGAGCTCCGTAAGCGCCGCATCCAGCTGCGCGTCGGCACTGGCCAATTGGGCCGGAATCAGCTCTTCGATCTGTTGCACGACGGCGGCGCGTTGCGAGACTGCAGCATTGACCTGTGCTTCGCGCTCGGCAACCAGATTTTCAAGCCGGTCGATTTCAGCCAGACGTACAGCGCTGGATCCTTCGTCGCGCAGGGTTGTGTTACGTTCCAGGTCTTCCAGCGCCTGATCAAGCGCCGCACGCGCCCCCGCGATCCCGGCCTCGGCCTCGGCCAGATCGGTCTGGGCCACTTTCAATGAGGCCTGAACCTGTGCGATCTGCGCATTGGCGGCCTCAACCTGAGCGGTCTGGGCGAAATCCTCGATCCGGAAGATCGGTTGACCGGCGGTGACCTGTTCATTGTTGCGCACATAAACCTCGGACACGCGCCCACCCAGTTGCGGCAGGATCGTCACGGTGCGGAAATAGGACGCCGCTGTTTTGCTGGACGGGTGGAAGTAAAACAGCGTTGTAATCACAGTCAGCGCCAGAATAGCACAGGTCGTGAGGCCCCAGCGCAGCTCATACCACATGGTGAACAGGGTGATCTCATGCCCGATCCGCTTGCCTTGCACAAAACGACGGAACAGATAGTCGGGAAGCACGGTAATCAGTGCGCACAGCATTGTCTCAATCATGGTTCAATGCCCCTGCACTTCTGGGTTGCTTGGTTCTGGCTCGGGCTCCGGAGCCGATGTCTGCCCCGGCGCCAACGAACGGATCGCGTCAGCAATCGAGCGCAATGGCGCTGCAAAGTCGGGAAACTGGAAGCCTGCGACAAGTACCGCAGCAACCCAGAAAATGCCGTTATGCGTGAACAGAGCCAGAAGCGCTAGAATCCCAACCAGTTGGAATTGCGGATGATTTGTCTCATGCGCCATTTTTTCCGGAATCGAATGCAGGGTAAAATACGCCACGCCGATCAGAACAACCATAGCAACGGTGAAGATCAGCATGAAGGTAAAAAGATAATCACTGCCATCTGCCTGCGTGACATAAGCGGGGATATGGCCCGTTGCCATTGGATGAAGGTCTGCCATGTCCACGTTGTCTCCAAATCTTCTGATATGTGCACTAAAACCAGTCTGGAAGCGTGCGATCAAGTGTCCGATACCTTGAACTTGCGTCTTTTCGGGCGACGATGCCCATGCAATGGTCCGCTCAGACTCAAATACAACCCGTTCGGTTCGGGATATCCGGATCAGAAAGGCGCGAATGATCGATTTTCTAGTGATCGGAGGCGGTATTGCCGGTCTCAGCACCGCTGCACGCTTATCCGCACATGGTGAAGTAATCGTTCTCGAAGCTGAGGACGCGTTGGGCTACCATACGTCAGGCCGATCTGCCGCCCTGTTCGAACAGGAGTATGGGCCGGATTCGGTTGTGGCGCTGTCCAAAGCCAGCGCCGCCTATTTTGAGGACAACGATTATCTCACCCCGCGCGGATTGATGCTGGTAGCGGCAAAGCATCAACAGGATCAATTTGAGAAAGACGTAACTGACCTTGGCGTTCAGCCGATAGATTTGGAGGAGGCGCTGCAGCGCATTCCGATCCTGAATCTTGCGTCGGTGGGATTTACCGCGCTCAGCAATAGCGCTCGGGATGTCGACACAGATCGTGTCTTGCAGGACTTCGCGCGCAGAATCCGAGCGGGCGGAGGCAAAGTCCTCACCCGTCAGAAGGTGACGCGCATTCGCAAGTCCGGACACTGGACCGTCGAGGCGCAAGATACGTTCGAGGCACGTCAGATCGTAAACGCGGCAGGCGCCTGGGTGGATGAGGTCGCGCTGATGGCCGGAATTGAGCCAATCGGGATCAGTCCGTGCCGCAGATCAATGGCACGTATTCCTGCGCCTGGTGGTCACGATGTTCGCAACTGGCCCATGATGCTGGGTGCTGGGGAAAGCTGGTATGCCAAACCGGATGCAGGAAAGCTCCTGGTCTCACCTGCCGAGGCGGATCCGACCACGCCCCACGATGCCTATGCAGACGATATGGTATTGGCCGAAGGTCTGGCCCGCTATGAAGCAATGGTGACTGAGCCCGTCACACGTCTGGAAAGCAACTGGGCCGGTTTGCGCAGCTTTGCCCCGGACGGCACGCTGGTTCTGGGGCCCGACCCTGCGGATCGGTCATTCATCTGGTCTGCCGCTCAGGGCGGCTATGGCTTTCAGACAGCGCCCGGGGCTTCACAACTGGTTAGCGATCTGGTGTCAGGTTCTACACCGACGATTGATCCCGATGCAGTTGCGGCGTTGAAACCCGAAAGGCTCCGCCGATGAGCAAGCGTAAGTTACCCTCGAACGCCAGCGTCGCCAACGAAGGGGATGGTGGCAGATTGGTCGCCCCTGCAGCCAGTCGGAATTCCGACGTCCTGTGCGATTTGCTAGATCGCGTTGCCCCCCAATCGGGTGATGCGCTGGAGCTTGCAAGCGGAACGGGTCAGCATGTTCTTGCCTTTGCCCAGCGCCTGCCCGGCCTGAACTGGCAACCCAGTGAAATCTCAGCAGAACGCCGGGCCAGTATCAGCGCCTATTCTGCGGGATTGGCCAATGTTGCGCCTCCGGTTCATCTGGACGCGACTGTCCTTGGTTGGAGTCAGAGTTTCGACCAGAAAGACCTTATCGTTCTGATCAATCTTCTGCATCTGATCAGCTGGGCCGAGGTAACGGCTTTGGTATCCGAAGCAGCTTTGACCTTGCGACCCAAAGGGCGTCTGGTTCTTTATGGGCCTTTTATGCGCGCAGGCGCGCTGACAAGTGATGGCGACAAACGTTTCCATGACGCTCTGATCCAGCAAGACCCGGATATCGGCTACAAGGACGACACCCAAATGCAGGAACTTCTGCGCGCCAACGGGCTTGAGTTGCTGGAAATCGCCGAGATGCCAGCGAACAATCTTGCCTTCGTCGCAAAAAAACCGGCGAACTGATCAAGATCAAAGTCGAGTTTGTTGCTCCGCTTCATATGCTATTTTTGATATGTATGAAGAGGAGCTTTGCTATGACCTGGCAAAACGCGCTGGATGAAACCCGCAAGGGCTTGCGTAACTTGAACAGCACCATCCCAGATACCGCACGTGCTTTTGGCGCATTGGGGAAATCGGTCAAGGAAGGCGGTACGCTGGATTATAAAACCAAGGAATTCATCGCCTTGGGTATGTCCATAGCCGTACGCTGTGAACCCTGCATTTCCCTGCACACCGAAGCTTTGATCAAGGCTGGTGCCTCACGCGAAGAAGTGTCGGATGTTTTGGCTATGGCCATCCAAATGGGGGGCGGACCGTCGATGATGTATGCCGCCAAGGCCTTGGACTGTTTCGACGAGCTGTCCGGCAGCTAACTCCGTCACCTTGCCCCTGACGGATCGAGATCTGCTGCACGTTTCACACAGACAACGCCAGACAACGATGGAGAAAATGAAATGAGACCAATCTTTGCCGCTCTCATCGCGACTTTTTCAGCAGGTACCGCATTTGCGGCCAGCCATGCGGATGAGGGGCTGGAACATTTCTTCGAAAGTTGGGATCTGAACAGTGACGGGGTTATCAGTCTGCCAGAGGCGACCGAGCAGCGCGAAGGCATTTTTTATATGTTCGATGCTGACGAGAATGGTGTTCTCGACACCGCAGAATATGACCTATTCGACACAACCCGCGCCGCCGCGACTGAAACCGGAGCTGAGCGCAGTAAGGCCATGCAGGCAGTCGATACGCTGAAACGTGAATTCAACGACTCGAACCAGGACGGGCAGATCAGCCATGACGAGTTCATCACCGGAACTGACATCTGGTTGAAAGCGCTGGATCGCAACAAGGATGGGCACGTCAGCTTGGCCGATTTCCAGCAATCCTGACAAAAAAGGCCCCGGCCAGAACCGGGGCCTTTTGATTTATCCATCCTTGCGGATGACCTCATTCTTCGGATCGTAAGGGCTGTCGCAGGTAACAACTGCATCCCAAAGTTTGTCCTGCATTTTGACCTGCAGCTTGGTGCCTTCGACCGCCAGTTCGGGCTTCACATAACCCATACCGATGGATTTCTCGAAGGCGACCGAGTAACCGCCCGAAGTCAGACGGCCGACGCGCTCTCCCTCCGGCGTATAGAGCACCTCGCGACCCCACGGATCGGCATCGTCCGGGCCATCAATCAGCAGAGTGCAGCATTTCACACGCACGCCGGTCTCTTCCAGCTTGGCCTTGCCGTGGAAGTCCTTCGACAGATCAACAAACCGCGGCAAATCGGCTTCCAGCGGAGTCGCGTCGCGGCCCAGCTCGGTGCCGAAGGCGCGATAGGATTTCTCCTGGCGCAGCCAGTTTTGGGCGCGTGCACCGACCAGCTTCATACCGTGCTTCTCACCGGCTTTTTCCAGCAGGTCGAACAGGTAGTTCTGCATCTCGATCGGGTGGTGCAGTTCCCAACCCAGCTCGCCGGTATAGGCCACACGGATCGCATTGACAGGGCACATACCCAGCTCGATCTGACGAGCCGACAGCCACGGGAAGCGCTTGTTGGACAGAGCGGTTTCCGGATCGGCGTCCTTGATGACCTCTTTCAGAACGTCACGCGACTTGGGTCCGGCGATGGCGAACACGCCCCACTGGGTAGTCACGTCCTGGATCTCGATATAGCCGAACTCATCCATCTTGTCCTCGGCCGCCTTGCGCAGGAAGTCGGCGTCGTACTCGGTCCAGGCACCGGCAGAGACGATGTAGTAGTTGTTCTCGCCATTGCGGACGATGGTGTACTCGGTGCGGGTGGTCCCGTGCGAGGTCAGTGCATAAGTCAGGTTAATGCGACCGACCTTGGGCAGCTTGTTGCAGGTGAACCAGTCCAGGAACTGAGTCGCACCGGGGCCTTTGACGACGTGCTTGGTAAAGGCGGTCGCGTCGATCAGGCCAACGCCTTCGCGGATCGCTTTGGCCTCATCAACAGCATGTTGCCACCAACCGCCACGGCGGAACGAGCGGGCCTCTTTGTCGAAGTTTTCCGGTGCGTCCAGCGGGCCGAAATAGTTCGGGCGTTCCCAGCCGTTGACCCAGCCGAATTGCGCGCCGCGTGCTTTCTGGCGGTCATACGCCGGTGCGGTGCGCAGCGGACGGCAAGCTTCACGCTCTTCGTCGGGGTGGTGCAGGATGTAAACGTGCTCATAGCACTCTTCATTCTTGCGCGCCGCGAATTCGGTGGTCATCCAGTTGCTGCTGTAGCGTTTGGGGTCCAGCGAAGCCATGTCGATCTCGGCTTCGCCATCGACCATCATCTGCGCCAGATAGTAGCCGGTGCCGCCTGCCGCGGTGATCCCGAACGAGAAACCTTCGGCCAGCCACATATTGCGCAGGCCCGGAGCCGGACCAACCAGCGGGTTGCCATCGGGGGTATAGCAGATCGGGCCGTTGAAATCGTCTTTCAGGCCGGATTCGGCACAGGACGGTACACGTTCGGCCATTGCCATGTATTGATCCGCGATCCGGTCTAGATCCAGCGGGAACAAGTCAGCGCGGAAGCTGTCAGGCACGCCATGTTCAAAGCGCGCTGGTGCGCCGTGCTCGTAGATGCCCAGAATCCAGCCACCACGTTCTTCACGTGCGTAGGATTCGTTGTCAGCGTCGCGGACAACGGGGTGTTCCGGGTTGCCCGCCTCGCGCCATTTGACTAGCTCGGGGTCTTTGTCCATGACGATGAAAGTGTGCTCGACCGGGATCGCAGGCATCTTGATGCCCAACATCTTGGCAGTGCGCTGGGCGTGGTTACCCGAAGCGGTCACGACATGCTCGGCGGTGATCACCACCTGCTCGTCGCTTTCGACAAGGTTACCGCCCTTTTCAACCATCTTGGTGCAGGTGACTTCCCAATGGGTACCGTTCCAGTGGAAGGCGTCGGCCTGCAGTTTGCGGACGATCTCGACACCGCGCTGCCGGGCCCCTTTGGCCATCGCCTGGGTCACATCGGCCGGGTTAATGTAACCGTCTTCGGTGTGGTAGATCGCGCCCTTCAGGTCGCCGGTTTCGATCAGCGGCCAACGTTCCTTGATCTGCTCGGGGGTCAGCCATTCATAGGCAACATCACAGGTTTCAGCTGTCGACGCATAGAGCATGTATTCGTCCATACGCTCCTGCGTCTGTGCCATGCGGAGGTTGCCCACCACGGCAAAACCTGCATTCAGACCGGTTTCTTCCTCAAGCGTCTTGTAGAAATCGACCGAGTATTTGTGAATATGAGTGGTCGCATAGGACATGTTGAACAGCGGCAACAGGCCAGCGGCGTGCCATGTTGATCCGGACGTCAGTTCGTCCCGTTCGATCAACATCACGTCGTCCCAGCCCGCTTTGGCCAGGTGATAGGCGATCGAGGTCCCGACGGCGCCGCCGCCAACGACCAGTGCTTTGACTTGGGTTTTCATAGCCGGGTGTCTCCCCTTGAATTCAGTTGACACCATATGGCGCATTTGCGCGCCCCGGCGCGACATTCATCCGACCAGTGATATAAGAAAAACGACCCACGCGATGAGCCGGGTCGTTTTTGTGTCTTATGAAGGGTCGCTATCCGCCGCCGAGAGTGCAGTGCTTGAATGCGCCCTTGGTCAGGCAATCGCTGCTTGTACCTGATCCGCCTTTGTTTACACGGACCACAGTTTCCTTGTCAGAATCGGATTTGCCAAAAGCCGACATCAAACCGCTCAGAAACCCGCCACCGGTGGCCTCGGGTTCAGCCTCCTCCGAAGCGGAATCTCCACTGAATTTGGCAAACAGCTTTCCAAAGACATTCCCGCCGCCTGTCTCAGCCTTCTGAATTTCGCCATCCAGGATATCCGCCAGCCCCTTGCGATATCCAACCTGAACCAGGTCTTCTGACGATTCGATTCTATTTGCCGTGAGGTCGAAAGCATCGTTAGGCAAGCCATATTGGCTGGCCAGTGTGTTGGCCATCAACGAAAGCTCATCAATGTTTTCAAGCCGCAACCGCGCCAGTTCATTGCGCAGTTTGACGAATTCCTTGCGCAATGCAGCCATCTCGGCCGCCACATCGCCCTCGCGTTCCGGATCGGATTTCGACCCGTTGCCGACACCGGGCACCGGTTGACTGAGCAAAGCGTTCAATTCGTCATAATCCAACTGCTCCAGAAACCCGCGCAGCTTCGGCGCGGGCGCATCTGAATAGATTTGCAGACGGATTTCTTCCCCCAGACCAATGGTCGCCTTATAGATATCAAACCCGGGGTCAGCTTCCAAATCCGTGATCCCGGCGGTGACCATCGACCAGAATGACCGATCATCTACGGTGATCACACTGTATCTGTTTTGCGCAAACTGAAAATATGCCACGCCGCCTATGATGCCGAACGGCGTGTAATCCCGCGCACCCGTGCCCAACCCTTCCATGGACATGGCGATGTTACCAGCCAAGGTGTTGGACTTTGCGTTTGCTCTGAACCGCATCTGAAGCCAAACGGTATGAACGCCGTTTTCGTAAACTGCACTGGTCCGATCAAGCTTGATGGCCAGTTGTTCGACTTCTTGAACCGCGAGTTTCTTGGCGAGCGGTCGGGCGGCCTCGCTTATGTTATCCTGCAGAACCCCCTCGCGAGCATCACGAGCATAGTCAGCATCGGCGATAGCGCGACGGACCCAACCGTCAGCCGATGCGGGGAGATGGCCTCTGGGACCTTCTTTCCAACGTTTCTGCCGCTCACGCTCAATTTCTTCAGCAGCGAGTTCGGCCTGATACAAGTTGAACCGTTGATTGATGGTGTCCACATACCCGCCAAACGACAATCTGCCTTCGGTTTTCTTGTCCTGTTGGAAATAGTCCAGACCTGCAACAACTATGACGGCGATCAACAGGAATCCGATGAACCGCAATACACCCATGAATAACCTCGGAATCAAATACTGCTTTTGCCCGAACCACTCACATAAAATTGAGGCGTTGTTATGACCAACCCTCGTAAGTGGGGTCAGAGAATCTTGCCGGGATTCATGATGTTATCGGGATCCAGTGCTGATTTGATCGCGGACATGTAGCCCGTCGCTGCGCCAAGTTCCTTGACCAGATAGGGGCGTTTGCCCTGCCCGATCCCGTGCTCTCCGGTGCAGGTGCCGTCCATCGAGATCGCCAGATCGTTCAGCCAACCGACGAAAGTATCGGCAGCAGACACTTCTTTCGGGCTGTCCATTTCAAGCAGCACCAAAGTGTGAAAGTTGCCGTCACCGACATGACCAACGATCGGAGCCTGCAAGCCAAGTTCCTCCGCCTTGCCCTGAGCCGCCGTCACACATTCGGCCAGTCGCGAAATCGGAACGCAGACATCAGTTGAAATACCGCTCGCCCCCGGGCGCAATTGCAGACAGGCCCAGTACATATCGTGCCGCGCCTGCCAAAGCTTGTTGCGTTCTTCTGTCGTCGAGGTCGAGGCGAAATCCGTGCCACCGAAATCCTCGGCGATCTGACCGAAGCTGTCGGCCTGTTCCGCGGCACCACTGTCTGATCCGTGGAACTCAAGCAACAGCAGTGGGGTTTCAGGCAGGTCTAGCCCGGAATAGGCATTGGCGGCACGTACAGACATCTGGTCCAGTAGTTCAATACGAGCCACAGGTATGCCGTACTGGATGGTCATCATCACCGCCTGACAAGCCGCATCCACGGTCGGGAAAGAACAACGGGCCGAGCTGATCGCCTCGGGAATGCCCTGCAGGCGCAGAGTGATCTCGGTGATGATCCCCAGTGTCCCTTCAGCCCCAATCAACAGGCGCGTCAGGTCATATCCCGCCGAAGACTTACGTGCCCTGTGGCCTGTGCGAATGACCTGCCCGTCGGGCATTACCGCCTCAAGACTCAGCACGTTATCCTTCATCGTCCCATAACGCACCGCGTTTGTACCCGAGGCTCGGGTGGCCGCCATCCCGCCCAGCGAAGCATTGGCGCCCGGATCGATAGGAAAGAACAGTCCCTGATCACGCAGATATGTGTTCAGGTCGGCACGGGTCACGCCGGGTTGTACGGTGCAATCCAGATCGCCCGCATTGACCGACAGAATTCTGTTCATCTGGCTCAGATCAACCGACACTCCACCTGCAGGCGCGTTCACATGCCCTTCAAGAGAGGTGCCCGTGCCAAACGGGATCACCGGCACCTTATGCGCGGCACAGGTTCGGACAATCTCGGCCACTTCTTCGGTGGATTGCGGAAATACTACTGCATCGGGGCTCTGGTTCTCGATCCATGTGGTTGTGTGGCCGTGCTGTTCGCGGATCGCCGCTCCGGTTTGCAATCGATCCCCGAAGCGTTGCTTCAATATCCCCAACGCCGTCTCGATCCCGGCCTCGTTGCGTGGCAAAGTGGATGCCTGCACCATCATGTTCCCCTTTGCGCCTGAGGCTTACAGCATTGCGGGCACGACCTGATCTGGCGGACGGTGACCATCCTCGAAGGTCTTGATGTTGATGATCACCTTCTCACCCATCTCGATCCGCCCTTCCAGAGTTGCCGAGCCCATATGCGGCAGCAACACCACGTTGGGCAGTTGCCGCAGTCGCGGGTTCACATCGGTGCCGTGCTCATACACGTCCAATCCGGCCCCAGCGATTTCACCCGCACGGATCATGCGGGTCAGGGCGTTTTCGTCGATCACCTCGCCACGCGAGGTGTTCACGATCACCGCCGAAGGTTTCATCAGCTTCAGCCGCCGCGCGTTCATCAGGTGGAAAGTCGAAGGAGTCGATGGGCAGTTGATCGAGATGACGTCCATCCGGGCAACCATCTGATCCAGACTGTCCCAATAGGTTGCTTCAAGCTCCTGCTCGATCTCAGGGCGCAGGCGGCGGCGGTTATGGTAATGCACCTGCATCCCGAATGCGCTAGCTCGCCGGGCAACGGCCTGCCCGATCCGACCCATGCCGAGAATCCCCAGGCGGCGGCCACCGACTCGGCCGCCAAGCAAAGCTGTTGGTGCCCAGCCCTCCCAATCGCCTTTTTGCATCACGCTCAGCCCCTCCGGGATGCGTCGCGTTACAGAAAGGATCAGCGTCATCGTCATGTCCGCTGTATCATCAGTCAGCACTCCGGGCGTATTCGAGACCAGAATGCCGCGCTGCCGGGCGGTTGCCACATCGATATTGTCGACACCGGCTCCATAATTCGCAATCAGGCGCAAATTTTCGCCCGCTTGGCCCAGAATGCCTCCGTCGATTGTGTCGGTGATGGTCGGTACCAGCACATCGGCCTCTTTCACCGCCGCAACCAGCTGATCGCGTGTCATCGGCGAGTCATCGTCGCGCAACCGCACATCGAACAGTTCACTCAACCGGGTTTCCACTGCTTCGGGCAATCGTCGCGTAACGACAACACTCAGACGTTCTCTTGGCACCTCAGCCCTCCTACCGCTTTGCAAATCGCCGCGCGCCATGGCATCGTGGCGCAGGATGACACGGGGCACAAGAACCCCTTGGGCATAGACCCGAGCTTTTTTAGAAACACGGTCAACAGGCAATAAGAGCAGGCAGGCAGTGAGTGCGAGGTTTTCAGTGAAACGCCGTGTGATGACGGTGATTACCGCATTTGTTTTTGCGTTTGTCACCAACGCTGTGTCCGCGCAGGACAAACGCGGCCCGGTCACGAATCTGCCGCTGCCACGCTATGTCTCGATGAAAGCTGCCGAGGGTAATGTCCGCCGTGGCCCATCCCTGACCCACCGAATCGACTGGGTATTCAAACGCCGCGGCATGCCGCTGCAGATCACCGCAGAATACGGAAACTGGCGGAAGGTACAGGACCGCGACGGTGCTGGAGGCTGGGTTCATTATGCCCTGTTGTCAGGGGTGCGGACAGTCCTGGTTGAATCGGACTTGCTGCCTGTCTACGCAACACCGGACCCTAATTCACAGGTTAATGCCCAATTCGAAACAGGCGTAGTGGCGCGGCTGGGAACCTGCACCCCCGACTGGTGCCGTATTTCTGCCGGGGGGTTTCGTGGGTGGACGCTCAAAAGCAATCTTTGGGGCGTTGATGCTGCCGAAATCCGCGAATAGCTATTCCGCAGTCTCACCCCCGCCACGCTGAGCCAGCTCCTGATCCAGAAGCAGCAGATTCCAGCGATCCGTACCTGCCGCCTTCACCTTATCGAGAATGGAGGTAAACAAGTCCTCTTCCTCAATCTGTTCGGCCAAAAACCAGTTCAACATGTTTTGTGTGCTATATTCCTTTTCAGCCTGAGCCAATTCGAACAAAGCGTTGATCTGTCCCGTCACAGTCTGTTCCTGCGATAAGGCCTGCTCCAGCACGTCGACCGGCGACGCATAATCCGAGTGCGGTTTCGCAATCCCTTCCAACTCAATTCGCGCGCCTCGCTTGGCGACAAAATCGAAGATCCGCATCGCGTGCGTTTCCTCTTCGGCCGAATGGCCCCGGAACCAACTGGCAAATCCTGGCAAATCCTGAGCCTCGAAATAAGCCGACATTGCAAGATAGCTGTAGGAAGCGTTCAACTCATTATTGATCTGCTTGTTCAGCGCCTCGGCGACTTTTGGGTTCAGATTCATCGCGTGCTCCTTCCAACTCAGTGGCGTGTGGTTGGAAGATAGTATCAAGGATCGATATCCTCAATGGCGAGGCTTCTTGTTTTATAATAATAAACAATACCTTAGAATCTTCATTCTGTAGCTGAGTTTCACCTGCAACTGCATCGGCCGTCTTATCTCGGGCATTGATCTTCCCCTCAACCTCTTCGCGCGCGGGCACCACTGGTATGCAATGAAGACGCTGATATGGTGTTGAATTATCGGATCACATCCACCGCAAGTGTCATTCAAAATTATTTCCGGATCGATGTCACTTTTGTCCTAAAAAGCTCTTGAACCCTGCAACCAACAGTCGTAGATAGCCGCTCACCGTTGGGGTGTAGCCAAGTGGTAAGGCAGCGGTTTTTGGTACCGTGTATCGTAGGTTCGAATCCTACCACCCCAGCCACGTTTTTCCTATTTGTGTCGTCCGGTATGAATCGCAACTTTTGTCGGGTAGGACAACAACTTTTACCAAATTTGGCGGTTTTGGCGGGTGGCTCACAGCTTAGTTCGCTGGTGTCCTAGCTACCAATAACTGCCGTGGCACATAAGGTCTTTAACTCTGGATTCAGCGCCTCAGGCGAATTGCTGACATCCGCTTCAATCTGCACCAACGAAAGCAATGCGGACGAAACAGTCGTTCAACTTGGTGGGTTAGAAGACACGCAACAGTCAGAAACTATGGACGAACGGTTCACTTTCATTGGGTGGCCCGCTCTAACTGACGGTTCGGTGACCTTCGCTTTGATGCACTTGTGCAGAAATCGCATAAAATTTCACACGGGAGGGTTTCACGTGCTTCCATTCGTAGCAACGACCAGCCGAGATTGACGCCAAAAAGATTGGCCACTTGGAAGGGTCCGGGTGGACAGAAATTAACGTCTGCCACGCTCTTGCCCCAATTTCAAGTAATACGACCTGAATGACTGTGAATACCGCGATGAAACAAGGCTTGGCGCCGCATCCGTTCTATACTTTCGGCCTCTGGGCCGTGCTTGCCGGCGGTCTCGGCGTTATCGCCGTGTTCATGCACATCGTCTATCCGAGCCTTCAGCCCGCTCCCTCTGTGGGAAGCCAGAT
Source organism: Ruegeria sp. C2 (assembly GCF_056537765.1). Classification (NCBI taxonomy): domain Bacteria; kingdom Pseudomonadati; phylum Pseudomonadota; class Alphaproteobacteria; order Rhodobacterales; family Roseobacteraceae; genus Ruegeria; species Ruegeria sp. C2. Next base: position 1,903,519 of record NZ_JBQFRZ010000001.1, read on the forward strand.
CGGCGAGATTGCAGGCGACATCGGGCGATCTGCTTGGTTCAGCCTGCGTGGATTGGAAGACACTCTGCCTGTCGAGGAAGTAACGAACTACTGGATGTACCTAGCCATAGTCGGTCCTGTACTGGGTGTTGTGGCTCTGGTGCTGTCGCTAATCTCCGGTCTGCGCAGGGAGAATTGGCGCTATCCAGCCTATGGCGCAAGCCTTGGGTTTGCGGCTATCACGTTCCAATTCATCTGGCTCATCGCGGCACTGATCGCCGGTGTGGTGCTCCTCGCCGCAATCATAGAGAATATAGGGGACATCTTCAGCTGGCCCTTTGGCAGCTAGGTGGCCCGAAACCCGGATACTGTTCCTCTTGCTGAACGATGCAGGTTCTCGGCCCTTGGAATACCGCAGAAAAAACTGGACGAGGCCCTAAAGGAAGCTTTCGGGGATATAATACCGGGCCTCTTCTTTCATCTGTGGTCGGCATTCTTCCCACACAAGGACATAAATCGCCCCGGAATATCAAATGTCAAAACCGGTGAAGTTGCATGAAACAGGCTCCAATCGGTCCGCCTAACGACGGCGGTTCTGGGCTCTCCAAGAGCCTTCGCCGCCTAATGCGCCAAAGACCGGGGTTAGACGACGCTGCCTCATACTTAATCTGCATCGACCGGGGAAAGAGCAGGCAAAGTGACCTTTCGCTGCAATTGCTCCAAGGACTGGTCATAGAATAACCTCGAGGAGTGTCACGGGAAGAGGCGACATTTGCCTGGCACAACACCGGCCCCATTACCTCAGATCTTGATTACGGCCATTTTGTCCTGAGTCATGTCATGTATGGTGTAACCGATACCTCCGGTATTGTGGCCCGACTGGCGGCGCCCGGCGAAGGGCATCCAGTCTACCCTGAATGCAGTGTGATCGTTGACCATAACCGCCGTTGCGTCCAAATGCTGAATGGCTTGCATCGCAACGTCGAGCGTCTTGGTAAAGACGGATGCTTGAAACGCATAGGGCAAGCTGTTCGCAGCGTGATATGCGGTTTCAATATCGTCATAACCGTAGACGCAAACGACCGGGCCAAAAATCTCCGCTGTTGACACGCGGGCATCCTGAGGCGGGTTTAGCAGAACTGTCGGAGCATAGGTTGTCTGTCCCAAGCGTTTCCCGCCGGTAAGCACTGACGCACCCGACTGAACAGCTTCATCCACCCATTGTTCGACCCGATCGACTTCGGCGGGCCGGATAAGAGGCCCGCAATCCACATTGGCGTCCGTAGCATCGCCAACTCTCAGCCCACCGGCTGCATCAGCCAGTTTCTGTGCAACTTCAGCGGCAATTTTTGCTGGGGCAAAGACCCGTTGAACGGAAACACAAACTTGACCGGAGTGATAAAAGCCACCTTTGGTCAGCAAGGGGATCATTGCGTCGATATCAGCACTGTCATCAACAATAACAGGTGCTGCGCCGCCATGCTCCAGGGCGCATCGTGTTCCAGGGGCAAGCTTGGACCGCAGCATCCAGCCCACCTTCGCCGACCCGATAAAGGAGAAAAACCCGACCCTCGGGTCAGTGATCATTTTCTCGGCCACATCGTTGTGACATGCCGCGAAACGGCACCAGTCTTTGGGTAGCCCGGCCTGGCGAAGAATGTCGACGAACACCCGGCAGGACAAAGGGGTGTCCAAGGCAGGTTTTACAATTACGGGGCACCCGGCGGCCACGGCAGGGGCAACCTGATGGACGATCAGGTTAAGCGGGTGGTTGAAAGCGCTTGCTGCAACCACAACTCCAATCGGTTCACGTTGTGTGAATGCTATCCGACCTGACCCGGCTGCGGTCAGTTCCATGGGAATCTCTTTGCCTGTCATCTGACCGATCTCATGGACACACAATTCAACACCGTCGATGGCCCGTGTAACTTCCACACGCGCATCAACCAGTGGCTTACCGCCCTCACTTGCAATGAGCAGGGCAAGCTCTTCATGCCGGGCGGCCATAAGCTGAGCGGTAGTCTTGAGGATTTCTATCCGCCTGAACGCCGGCAACCAGCTCTCACGATTGCGGTAAAGGACATGAGCCGCCTCAAGCATGGCGTCGGTCTCACTATCTGAGCAGAGTTCAACCACGCCAATGCGTTTCAGAGTGAAGGGGTTAACAACGTCCAGGGTGAATTCGCTCATATCAGGCACGCCTTCGCTGCCAGTTCATCAATCAGCACACGCTGATTTTCGCTGTAGTCAACGGGAAGATCGACAAGATGAACTCCACCTGCTGCGAATGCCCGCTCAAAGACCGGCACCAGATCTTCAGTACGTTCGATACGATGACCGGTTGCACCGTAACTGTTGGCATACTGAACAAAATCGGGGTTGTTGAACTCCAATCCCCAGTCATCAAATCCCGCGTGCGACTGCTTCCAGCGGATCATGCCATACGAACTGTCGTTCAGCACAGTCACCACCAGATTGAGCCCGAGCCGCACCGCCGTCTCTATTTCCTGACTGTTCATCATGAAACCACCATCACCGCAGATCGCCATAACCCGACGGTCTGGGTAAAGCTTTGCCGCCATCATGGCTGACGGCAATCCAGCTCCCATGGTTGCAAGTGCGTTGTCTAAAAGTACCGTGTTTGGCTGATAGGCTTTGTAATTTCTCGCGTACCATATTTTATAGATCCCATTGTCCAGCGCGATGATATCGCAATCCCCCATGACTTTGCGGGTATCAGCCACAAAGCGCTGCGGGATGACAGGAAAGCGGGCATCGTCGGAACCTGCCGATGTGTGCAGGTCCGTTTCCTCTTTGATGCGGTGGAAATAGCTGCGGTCAAATTCCAACGGCCCGCCCAGAATGTGCCCGAGCCTGGCGATGGATTGCGTCAGATCCCCCACAACTTCGACTTGGGGAAAATAGACCTGATCGACCTGCGCGGCCTTGTAGTTCACGTGGATAACTTTGGTGCCGCCTTCCTCCATAAAAAAGGGCGGTTTTTCTACAACGTCATGCCCGACGTTGATGATCAGATCGGACCGGTCGATGGCGCAATGCAGGTAATCCCCGTCCGACAGGGCCGCGGTTCCAAGGAAAAGATCGGAACGCTCATCCACCACGCCCTTGCCCATTTGGGTGTTAAAAAAGGGGATCTGCGTGTCCTTCACAAATTGGCTAAGCGCACTGCGAGCGTGTTTACGGTTGGCGCCTGCGCCCAGCAACAACAGCGGCATTTTTGCAGACCGGATCATCTCAGCCGCTTCGTTCAGGACCGTATCACCAGCCACGGCATAGTGGCGTGGATGAGGTTGCAGAACGCGTTCGTCCGTCTCTTCGGCCGCGATATCCTCGGGCAGTTCCAAAAGCACTGCACCGGGGCGTTCTTCCTGTGCCACGCGAAATGCCTCGCGGATCAGCGACGGGATGGTATTGCCATGGACGATCTGCTTGGACATCTTGCAGATCGGAGCAAACAGTCCCACCACATCAATTATCTGGAACTGACCCTGTTTTGATTTCTTGATTGGCTTTTGCCCCGTGATCATTATCAGGGGCATTCCACCGAGATGCGCATAGGCAGCAGGTGTGGCGAAATTCGTAGCACCCGGTCCAAGTGTTGCCATACAGACACCTGCTTTTCCGGTCAGACGGCCATAGGTGGCTGCCATGAAAGCAGACCCCTGTTCGTGTCGGGTCAAAACCAGTTCGATCGAGGATGTTCTGAGAGACTCGAGAACATCCAGATTTTCTTCACCGGGAACGGCAAAGATATACTCGACGCCTTCAGCTTCCAGCGCAGCGACCAACAAGTCTGAGGCTTTGGTGTGGGATGATGTGCTGATTTGTGAATCTGACATGCGTCCTCCTGCATTTGTGCGGGTCAATCTTACACGAGCAGCCCGCAGGCAGCACCGGCTACCTTGTTCCATTGATTTTGAAAGAATTATTCTGCCGCCGATACCGGTGTCGGTTCCTGATACAGATCGTCCATAGAAACCGAACGTCCGTTATCCAGAACGATGCGTGCATGATATCGTTTCAGCAACCGGGGTTCGGCGACGCCGCAACTATGGGCAATGATGCCAACCTCTTTTTTCATGTTTATGGCATAATTTGCGACGCGCTCGGACTTGCTGGCCGGATCAAGGCCGAATTGCAGCTTGGGATCATGGGTTGTGATCCCTGTCGGACAGGTATTTTTGTTGCACTGCAACGCCTGAATACAGCCCAGTGCAAACATGAAACCCCGTGCCGAGTTCACGAAGTCCGCCCCTGCGCAGAATGCCCAGGCCACTTCGGACGGGTTGATCATCTTACCGCTGGCGCAGATTTTCACCCGGTCGCGCAAGCCGTATTTCTTCAATATATCAATTGTCAGTGGCAGGCTCTCGCGCAACGGCATACCCATGTTGTCAATCAAACTCATGGGGGCAGCGCCAGTCCCGCCATCGGCACTGTCGATGGTTATGAAATCCGGAGCGTTTTCTGGTCCACGCTTCAGAATTTCCTCACACAGGCTTTCGAAAAATCCGTATGCTCCGATCACGGCCTTGAAGCCGGTCGGCTTGCCTGTGACGTTGCGCACGTAGTCGATCATGTCCAACAGATCGCCCACATTGTTGATCTCAGGGTGTCGGTTGGGGCTAATTGCGTCCTGACCCACCTCCAGTCCGCGAATGGCAGCAATGTCTTCGGTGACCTTCGCACCTGGAAGTATGCCACCCTTGCCGGGTTTTGCTCCCTGGCTTAACTTGATTTCAAACATCTTCACGGCATCATGCCTCGCTACTGTGCGTAGCTTGTCCTCGTCAAACCCGCCTTCTGGTTTGCGAACGCCGAATTTGCCGGTCCCTATCTGAAATACTATATCTGCTCCGCTTTCCAGATGATAAGGCGACAAGCCCCCTTCGCCTGTGTTGATCCAGATACCGGCCTTTTTCGCGCCGGCAGAGAGGGCCCGCACAGCCGGAACTGAGATTGCACCATAGCTCATGCCCGAAATGTTGAAGACGGAGGCGGTCGTGAAGGGGCTGCGTGCAAAAGGTCCGACCGTCACAGCCGAGGGCTCTTCGGCGTCCTGTTCCAATGTGGGAAACGGGCAATTTACGAAATAAACCGTGCCGGTTGGCCGCAGGTCACGCGATGACCCAAAAGCCACGGTTGAATCCACGTTTTTAGCAGCCCGATAGACCCAAGATCGTTCGGCACGGTTGAATGGCATTTCTTCACGGTCTTGAGCAAAGAAATACTGCCGAAAGAACTCTCCCATATGCTCAAAAAAATATCGAAATCTAGCGACGACAGGATAATTGCGCCGCAACGTGCTTTCGGTTTGGGTCTTGTCGCGAAAATAGATCACCACGACCCACAATACCGCGATGCCAATGGCAAAGATAAAGGCATAGGATAAGAATTCCAGGACGTTCAGGACCACACTGGTTACGTCAGACATTGTCTATTGCTCCTGCAAGTGGCGTGGCAAGCGGACTGGACAGCGACGTGTCATCCGGCCCGCTGTTCACGGTTCAATTCACATTGGGCCCAAAGAGTGTCTAATCCAGTCACAAGGCGATCAAAATCTGATGAACCATGTACGGGCGACGGGGTAAATCGCAACCGCTCAGTACCGCGTGGGACGGTTGGGAAATTGATCGGCTGGACATAGATACCATGATCGTCCAGCAGCAAATCACTGAGCTTCTTAGTATGCACCGGGTTGCCGACGATGACCGGAACGATATGGCTACCATGGTCGATCAGCGGCAAGCCCATCCCCTTCAGCCGCAGCTTGAGGATTTTGGCCTGTGTTTGGAGCCGTTCGCGCATTTCCGGCGTCACCTTCAGATGCGCGACCGAGGCCGCCGCACCAGCCGCAACAGCGGGCGGCAGAGACGTGGTAAAGATGAAGCCCGGTGCATAGGAACGCACGGCGTCGCACATCTTTTCACTGGCGGCGATATAGCCGCCCATGACGCCAAAGGCTTTGGCCAGAGTGCCATTGATGATATCAATTCGGTGCGCAAGGCGGTCACGCTCGGTCACACCGCCACCGCGCGGGCCGTACATGCCAACCGCATGGACTTCGTCGATGTAAGTGAGCGCACCAAACTCATCGGCCAGATCACAAATCTCTTCGATCGGGCCAAAATCGCCATCCATAGAGTAGACTGACTCAAATGCGATTAGCTTGGGGGTTTCGGGGTCGTCTGCCTCAAGCAACTCACGCAAGTGGGCGACATCGTTGTGGCGGAAGATGCGTTTGGCGGCTCCATTGCGCCGCACGCCTTCGATCATCGAGGCGTGGTTCAACGCATCCGAATAAATAATCAGACCGGGAAAAAGCTTTGGCAACGTGCTAAGCGTCGCGTCATTGGCAATATACGCACTGGTGAACAGCAGCGCGGCCTCTTTGCCGTGCAGATCAGCCAGTTCAGCCTCAAGGCGCTTGTGATAAACAGTGGTGCCCGAGATGTTGCGCGTCCCGCCCGACCCGGCACCGGCCGCATCGACGGCTTCGTGCATTGCGTTCAGGACAACCGGATGCTGTCCCATGCCAAGATAGTCATTGCCGCACCACACAGTAATGTTCTGCTGCGATCCATCCGGACGGGTCCGAGCCGCATGTGGAAAGTGCCCATTGCGGCGTTCGATATCAATGAAGGTCCGGTAGCGTCCTTCGTCATGCAGCCTGGCAATCGCTGAGTCGAGCTGAGCAGTATAGTCCACCGATGCCTGTGCCGCCAATTTCGGACGGCGTTGCGGGTTTGAAAAACACTTCATTCGGATACTCCGATTGGTCGCTCAGAAACACTTGAAATCCGCGAAGTTGATACAGGCACAGCATGTTCATCCCGTCGGCGGCGGGGATTGGATCGGGTCAAACCAATCCCCGCTTTGTTACCTCAGGGTGAGTGGGGGCACAGGTTGCTCAATCAGTCTGGTGCGACGTCTCCGTGCTCAGCACTGGGTAAGCTTCGGTATAAATCCAGTCCGTTTCCCGGGCAGGCACATGGCAAGTCTTGCATTCGATTTTGTAGTCTTCGGTCGTGGTTGTTTCACGATCTTCCACATCGAAGTAAGCCCAACCCCAGCCGACGCCCCAAAGGTCATTTCCGTCAAACCGGTCGTGCTCGTCTTTCACCATGACAAACCAGCCCGTAACCTCGGTCGCATAGGCTGCGGTACCGGTGGTATACTCGTCAGTTTTGCTCTCTAGCAGTTCCTTGATCAGAACCGCACCGTCGGGGAACGCCCCGTGTTCCAGATAATGTTCAATCACACCCGGCTGCGTATAAACAACGTGCTGTCCGGTGGCTTCGCCTTCGTCCAGAATGGTCCAGCTACCCACCATTGGCCAACTGGCACGAAACTCGCCCCTTGGCATGTGGATGTCGCCATTTGATCCCACGACCCCTTGGGTCGACACAGAAAACTCCTGTGCCGACCCGGGAAGCGCTCCGATTGGGCCAATCAGAGCGAGGCAACCCAATAAACGATTCACGACTCAATTTCCCTGAACGGCACGAAGCACCGGGTAGAACTGGGTAAATACGAAATCGGTATCTGCGTTGGATTCATGGCAGGCGTTGCAGGATTCTGCCGGGAAGGCCTGCGCTGTTTCAGCATAGGGTTCGCCTTCGTGCCCAAAACTGTAGTAGACCCAGCCGCCCGGTTCGCTGCTGAACCGTTCCGTATCTTTGACCGTCAGTTCAAGACCGACGAATTCACCCTGAAAGTACCCGTTGCCGGACACTTCGAAGCAAGCGCCATCTTCTTCAGTGCAATTGTCGCCTTCGCGGATCATCACCAATTCCTTGGCAATCTGCGTACCATTCGCCCATTCACCGGTTTTAGCAAAGTGGTCAAAGGCCGAAGGTTCGACATAGACATTGTGAAATTCTGGAAAGGGCGCCTCGCCGTCATTTAGGGCGTTGGGGGTCAGAGGCGAGCCGATGAAAACCCAACGTCGATAATCGGTGGGAACATTGACTGACCCATCGTCATTGAAGACTGCTTCGGCAATGGTTTCTGCTGAGGATTGAGCTAGAACTGCACCCGCCAAAACAAATGCGACTATTCCTGTGGCAGTGGCGTAATGTGTTAGCTTCATCGAGAGGTCTCCTTATGGCTGACCTCAAATCTAGTGCCCCAAGTTATATATTTTGGTTATGATTTGTATAACCGGCCCGCTCGGGCCCCTAGGGTACAAGACCGTATGGAACTTCGTCGCATAAGATATTTTCTCACCGTCGCACGTACACTCAATTTTTCTCAGGCTGCGAGAGAATTGAAGATCTCGCAGCCTGCGTTGAGTAAAGCAATCCAACAGCTTGAAACGGAGATTGGCGGATCTCTAATCCGGAGAGAAGGGCGGTTGACGCACTTGACCCGCCTGGGTGAACGCATGCGCAACTCTCTTCAGGAGGTGGAGGACGCCGCAAATCGCGCGGGACAGCTTGCATCGCGAATTGTGAAGACCGAAACCCCGTGTATCCGTATCGCGATCATGTGCACAATAGATCCAGGCAAAGTCGGTCGTTGTTTGGCACAGTTTCAGCAATACCACCCGAACCTGTCGATCGAGTTGCTGGACTTTACCGCCGGGACGATTCAAGAAGCGCTTCTGAATGGCATGGTCGATGTCGCGATCCTTGGCAGTCCCGTCGAAGCTGTTCCTCGGTTGCGCACTCATGAATTGTTTCAGGAGCGCATGGTTATGTCCTGCGGTTCCCAAAACCGTCTGGCTCAACGCGAGTCGATTCCCCTGAAGATGATAGCCGAATTTCCCTATATCGACAGGTTGAGATGCGAGTTTCGCGATATGATCCTGTCGATGATTGACAAGAACGAAGTGAGCCTAAATGTGGTGGCCAGCAGTGAGCGGGAAGATTGGATAAAATCATTGCTTGCACAAGATCACGGAATCTCGATCATGCCGGAAAGTTCTGCCAGTTCAGCTGGCCTGAAATCAGTGATTTTGCAGGATCAGAAACTACTAAGATCGGTTTATTTGACAATCCCTGCTGGTCGCGAAGACCAGCCCTCTGTTCAGGCGCTGATTAAACACGTCAAATCGTTTGATTGGACCATTGCATCGGAGTAAGTGAACGCTTTCGTGTAGTCTAATCGACAACACCAAGATACAACTCTCCATTCCCTACGCATGTATATGTTGGCATTGCGTTCAATTACATTGAGCCTGCAGTAGCGCAGCTCCTCCAACTAACCAAGGCGGTCATTCTTCCACACCGCAGCATGCGGAAGTTTGGGCTGATTGTGTTGAAAAACTCATAAATCTGGGAGGCCCTGATAATCTGCGAACTGGCAGTCAATCCGAAAAGTCCTCTGCTGATACCGATGACGGGCGTTTCGGTGCCCACTGGTGGCCAGTTTCAGTTTTTGGCCGACCCCTCAGCTGAAAATTCCCGTCGGCCTTGTCGGGCCAAATTCTGACTCGCGTTTACACCAATTGTGAGTTTTTCAACAATATCGGCTCGAAGCAGTACTTCGCTACCCAGTGCATCAATGACTGAATTGCGGGACAAAGCGGGCTTTCTCTGCTTGCGCCTGAAGGCCTGCTAAGCGCAGCTCGCAACAACCCGAATTTCGACGATTGCACCTGGTCGTCTAAGAGATGCGACCTCAACTGCCGTCCAGGCTGGAAAAGGCTCCGCAACGTATTCACATCGAATATCATTAAACAAATCAAAATGGTTGTGAATCCCGACGTGGTATGTGGTCATCTCGACAATCGAGTTTTGAGACAGTCCCGCCTCCGCCAACACCGATCCGATTTTTTCAAATGCTGACCGAACTTGATCTTCGATGCTATCAGGCATTGAGCCATCAGGACGGCTTCCTGTTACGCCCGCCAAAAACACATGGTCACCAGATACGATGCCCGGGGAAACTTTGACTTGAGTTGCTTGGCTCTCGGAGCCGGGTGGAAAAAGCGCTTTCATAACCATGTTTGTCCTGAATTTTGTTGTCTGTTGTCTTCAGCACGCTGGAACCGCCTACGGCCCCAGTTCTCTGATCTCACGCTGAATGGACCATTCGATAAGTTCGCCCCAGAGCTTGCGTACGAGCTCAGGGTCCAGCCCATATTGCGTGGCCGTTGCGCTGACCTTGTTCAAAACCTCGGTCACCCGATCCGTTGTCCTTGCAGGCAGCCCCTCAATCCTCTTCAGATCAACTGCGCGGTCGATGTAGCCGCTGCGCTTTGCCAAAAGGGCAATCAGTTGGACGTCAATCGCGTCAATCTCAACCCGAAGCTCAGCCATGGTCTTGCAGGCTTCAGGCGGTCGTCGTTCACTCATATTTGTCTCCGTGAGGTTAGCTGCCAAGCAATTGGCGCAGTAGAGTTACAGCTCTTTGCGAGCGGGTCTTGCAAAATTCTGCTGTCGGAGCTGGGAGCCGCCCGATTACACGCCGGATTTGCTGATCACCGATCAACAGGTCCAGGTAGAGGCCCACAGCTTCTCCTGATGCCTCAAAACACAGCTGATCCTCTTGCCGTGCACGAAGCAGCACCCGCTCCAACAAGGGAAATACGGCTTCACGCCCGGCCTTTGAAAGCGTCGCGCCAAGTTCACCGCTGCTATCAGCCGCTGCGGCTCGATTGAGGGCAACGGCACGATCGCCTGTCAGTAAATCCAATAGCTTCGGACCCAACGTTCCCAGAATTGAAAGCGCGTCATGGTCGGTTTCCAATTCAGCCTCCAAGTGGGACTTCACCTCTTCAGCGTTGCGCGTCACAAGCGCGCGGAACAGCCCCTGTTTATCCCCGTACCATTTGTACAGCGTCTCGTTTGAGGCGCGGGCCTGTCTCGCAATGCCCTGCATGGACGTGCCCCCGTACCCTTTGGCCTCCAGCACCTCGTAGGCAGCCGCCTCGATCTGTTGCTGGCGCAAGGATCGTTTCTCTTCTCGCAAAATCATTCTCCAACCTGTTGACAATAACCGTAACGGATATTACGGATATGCACAACCGTAATTTCGATTACACTTTTGGAGAAGCAAGAAATGGAACAATCTACCCGTCACGTCATAGCCGCCCTGGCAACGCTCATCCTTCTGCAGGGGATCATGCTTTCCGCCTTGTATGCCGGAATCAGGCCTCATCCGCCTGTCGCCACGCCCTTGTTCGGCATTGCTCCGTTTCTAGGAGCCGCGGTGTCTGTCGCTCTGTCAGCGATCATCGTGCAACCTCTAAGCAGTCGGGCGGGACGCATTTTGAGCGTTTTCGCCACGCTCATGGCCCTGGTTTCCTTCGGGCCGCAAAAATACTTCGACGCGCAATTCGGCCTGATCTACCCGGCGGTTCTGCTTGGCCAGTTCGCTGCGCTGGTCATCTTTGCGTCTGTTGTGAAAGTGGCGCGCCCACAACAGGAAACCGTAGCGGATCAAGTCTGATGGCTCGGTTGCTTTTGCCCATGTCGATGCTCTCGCTCTTGAGCATCGGCGCAATCTTCGGGTTTTTCTATGCTTGGGTCTGTTCAACCATGTGGGGGCTGGACACCACAGAGCCACGTGTCGCGATCACTGCCATGCAGGCGATGAATGCATCCGTCAGAACCCCAATCTTCTTCCCGGCATTCTTCCTGACGCCTCTCATACTGGCGGCAACATCATATGTCGCCACGACCCAACTACAAAAGCAATCTGCCGTGCTATTTGGAGTGGCTGCAGGGGTCTACGTTGTGGGGGCTTTCCTTGTCACGGCCACAGTCAACGTTCCGATGAACGAAACGCTGGCAGAGGTTGTTGTTCCAACCGACGCCGAGGCGGCGCGCGGCATCTGGCATGACTATTCATCCTCTTGGCAATTCTGGAACATCCTAAGAACCGTAGTCAGCGGAGTGTCACTCCTCCTGACCGGCCTGGCCATCTATCTGATTCAGCAGGAGACCGCGTAATGGAAATTTCACTTCTGACATTCGCACTTTTGGCGTTGGTTGTGGTCATGACGCCCGGGCCAACTGTCCTTCTCGCCTTGTCCAATGGATCGCGGTTCGGCATCGCTGTGGCTGGGTATGGCATTGCCGGTGCGGCGATCTCTGACGCCGTTCTCATCGCAGCTGCGGGCTTGGGATTGGGTGCTATTCTTGCTGCCTCGGCTCTGCTGTTCAGCGTCGTCAAATGGATCGGCGTCGCTTACCTCGTCTGGCTGGGCGTACAGATGATGCGATCCTCCGGCCAATTGGGGCCGGTCGCGAACTCTTCCGAAAACAAGAATTCGGGTACGCTTCGCGACAACACTGCAGTCTTTAGGAAGAGCTTTCTTGTCGCGGTCACAAACCCCAAGGGTTACCTGTTCTTCACAGCTTTCCTTCCGCAGTTCCTCATACCGACAGAGCCTATGTTTCAGCAGTATGTAACGCTGGCACTGGCCTTCATCGCGGTCGATGTGATCGTCATGGCCGCCTATGCGGTCCTGGGCGCAAAAGCAGTTCAGTTTTTCAGCAATCGTGGGGCGCTCTGGATCGACAGGGTGTGCGGCAGTTTTCTTGTCGCATTGGGTCTTGCGTTGACCTTCTTGAAGTGCGCCGATGTGTAGTTCCCAACCACGTCCCGTGTCTCGTTCGGGTAGCCGACTTTGAGTACTACGTTGGATTTCTGCAACCGCGCCCGCATTCCGGACATTCGCTGCAATCGCGAGAACAAAAAAGCCCGCCGTCGGGGATAGCGTGAGAAAAGCGACAATTGGCGCCTGATCGTGAATTTCGATTTCATTTCTACATTCTGAGTCGGTTATCGAATTTGACCGTCCCGCGAAATATTGAGAAAGCCCACAAAAGAGCTCTTTCATTTATTCAGAACGACGAAGGAGTGCATGCGCTAATAACTTTGCAGGGCGTATCTCCGGCATTTCGAAACCTGTGTGGCAATATGCTTGAGAAGTAGTATGCGTCCCCGGGGCCCAGAACCCTGGACTGCCCATCTACCGTCACTTCAAGACGGCCCTCTATCACAACCGCACATTCCTCTCCTTCGTGCGACAGTTCTGAACGGCCCGAGTCGGCACCGACGTCATACTCTTCTATGAGCATCTGGAGTTTTCTATCTCGGCGCTCTCCTGCGACGAGCAAATACGAGACTCCGGGCGATCCTAGGTCGCGCATTCTTTCGTGCGGGTAAAAAAACGTCTCCTCGTTTTGCAATTCAAAACTGAAGAAAAAGCCCAAATTGACGTCTACCGAGGCAAGGATCTTCTTTAGCAACGCCACAGATGGTTGGGTCGAACCGCTTTCGATTTGAGAAATCGTCCCGCTACCCACTCCCGCGCGTTTGGCCATTTCGCGTTGACTGAGGCCCTTGGTCGTCCGAATCAACTTTAGACGACGTGCTGTTTCGAGATCTGATGACAAATCCGTTACTCTGGTGATTTCTTGCTTCGGATCGAAAGCATTCTAAGGGCGCAACGATTTTTTTCAATAACTTACAGATTAAAATAAAGCCGGGTGTGCGGAAGACCTAAACTCTGCAAGGATTTGTCATCAAATGAAAATCTGCTTCACGAGGAATGAACGTGCTCGATCAACCCAACACAATGTCATCGTTTTGGATGCCGTTTTCAGCCAATCGTGATTTCCTTCGCGAGCCCCGAATGATCCAAGCTGCCGAGGGGATGTATTACACCAGTTCTGATGGTCGCAGGGTCATGGACGGCACCGCCGGACTGTGGTGCGTCAATGCCGGTCACCGTGATCCGCTTATCGTTGAAGCGGTACAGAAACAGGTGCACGAGCTGGATTACGCACCAAACTTCCAGTTCTCACACCCGCAGGCATTTGAGTTGTCGGCAAAGCTGACCGCGATGATGCCTGAGGGGATGAACCATGCTTTCTTCACCAACTCTGGCTCCGAGTCTGTTGATACGGCGCTAAAGATTGCGCTGCACTACCATCGAATGCGCGGCGATGGGGCGCGTACGCGTTTGATCGGGCGCGAGCGTGGCTACCACGGCACAGGGTTTGGTGGCATCTCGGTTGGCGGTATCGTCAAGAACCGCATGCATTTCGGCACGCTTCTGACCGGCGTTGATCACCTGCGTCACACGCATGATCTGGACAAAAACGCTTTCTCCCGCGGTTGCCCACAACACGGGGCAGAGCTGGCAGACGATCTGGAGCGTTTGGTTGCTTTGCATGACGCCTCGACCATTGCGGCTGTGATCGTCGAACCAATGGCCGGTTCGACCGGTGTTCTCCTGCCGCCGAAAGGATACCTAAAGCGGCTGCGTGAGATCTGCGACCGCCATGGCATTCTGCTGATTTTCGACGAGGTCATCACCGCTTTTGGCCGCTTGGGGGCAGCGACAGCATCAGAGTATTATGATGTAAAGCCGGACATCATCACGACCGCCAAAGGCCTCACCAATGGTGTCATTCCGATGGGAGCGGTCATCGTATCCGACAAGATATATGACTCGGCTATGGAAAACGCCGATGCGCCGATTGAGCTGTTCCACGGTTATACCTATTCCGCCAACCCTGTGTCCTGCGCCGCGGCGCTGGCAACGCTGGAGAGTTACAAGCAGAATGATCTATTCCGGCGCGCTGCATTGCTGTCGCAGCCCTGGGAGGATCAGCTTCACAGCCTCAAGGGTCTGCCCAACGTCATCGATATCCGCAATCTGGGATTGGTGGGCGCGGTCGAGCTTGCACCACGAGAGGGCGCGCCTGGGGCACGGGGTTATGATGCAATGAAACGGGGCTGGGACGCCGGAATAATGATCCGTGTCACCGGTGACATTATCGCCTTGTCGCCGCCGCTTATCATTTCGGAACCTGAAATAACGACACTCTGTCAAACACTTGGAGAGGTATTGGCTGACTTGCCATGACCACTGACTTCTAACCCCAAAAAAGGACTGACATCATGAAAGATGCATCCCCGATCGCTTTGATCGGCCACTACATTAATGGCCAAATCACTGCTCCTTCTGGTGAGAAGACCCAGCCGGTATTCAACCCTGCAACCGGGGCGCAAACCGGCGCGGTGTCGCTGGCGACGGTACAGACGGTTGACGATGCGGTTGCAGCTGCCAAAGCAGCGTTTCCCAAGTGGTCGAATACCCCGCCGATCCGCCGCGCCCGCCTGATGAACAACTTCCTGGCCCTGGTGCGCGAGCATAAGGACGATCTGGCCCGCGCCATCACCGTCGAACACGGCAAGGTGTTTACGGACGCGCAGGGTGAAGTTGAGCGCGGCATCGACATCATCGAGTTTGCCTGCGGCATCCCTCAACTCCTCAAAGGCGATTACACGGAGCAGGTGTCTACTGGAATGGACAACTGGACCACGCGTCAGGCATTGGGCGTTGTGGCCGGGATCACGCCGTTTAACTTCCCGGTCATGGTTCCGATGTGGATGTTCCCGATCGCCATCGCCGCAGGCAATACCTTTATCCTGAAGCCGTCGCCGACCGATCCGTCCGCAGCGCTGCTGTACGCGGATCTGATGCAGAAAGCCGGTTTCCCCGATGGCGTGTTCAACGTCGTGCAAGGTGACAAGGTCGCCGTGGACGCGCTGTTGGAGAATGACGACGTCAAGGCTGTGTCCTTTGTCGGTTCGACCCCGATTGCGAACTACATCTACGAGGTTGGTGCGCGGCACGGCAAACGGGTTCAGGCCCTGGGTGGCGCAAAGAACCACATGCTGGTGATGCCCGATGCGGACATGAACAAGGCCGCCGACGCCCTGATCGGCGCGGCCTTTGGGTCGGCGGGCGAACGCTGCATGGCGATCTCGGTTGCTCTGCTGGTTGGCGATGCTGCCGACAAGCTTATCCCCGTTCTGAAAGAGCGCGCCGAAACCCTGAAGGTCAAGAATGGCCTTGAGCTGGATGCTGAGATGGGCCCGATCGTTACGGCCGCTGCGCGTGATCGGATCAAAGGCTACATCGACTCTGGCGTCGACGAAGGCGCTGACCTGCTGGTCGACGGCCGGGACTACACAGTCGCAGGGCACGAGGAAGGCTATTTCCTTGGCGGCACCCTGTTCGACAACGTCACGCGAGATATGAAGATCTACAAGGAAGAGATCTTTGGCCCGGTTCTGTCCTGCGTCCGCGTCTCGAACTTCGCCGAAGGCCTGCAACTGATCAACGACCACGAGTTTGGCAACGGCGTGTCGTTGTTCACCCGCGACGGCAATGCTGCACGTGAGTTTGGCAAGCAGGTTCAGGTCGGCATGGTCGGCGTCAATGTTCCGATCCCGGTTCCGATGGCCTGGCACGGTTTTGGCGGCTGGAAGAAGAGCCTGTTCGGCGACATGCACGCCTATGGCGAGGAGGGTGTGCGTTTCTACACCAAGCAGAAATCCATCATGCAGCGCTGGCCCGAAAGTATCTCGGAAGGTGCCGAGTTCGTCATGCCAACCGCAAAATGATCATCCGTTCCAAGGAGTGAAGAATATGTTCATTGGTGTTCCCAAGGAAATCAAGAACCACGAGTACCGTGTTGGCCTGACCCCTGAAAGCGTAGCCGAACTGGTTTCTCATGGTCACAACGTCATCGTCGAGACCAACGCCGGCACAGGCATTGGGGCTGATGATGATGCCTATCGTGCCGCTGGCGCGGAGATTGCCGAAACCGCAGCGGATATCTTCGCCAATGCGGAGATGATTGTGAAGGTGAAGGAACCTCAGGCCGTTGAACGCGCTATGCTGCGCGAAGGCCAAATCCTCTATACCTATCTGCATCTGGCCCCCGACCCGGAACAGACCAAAGATCTGGTCGACTCGGGCGCTGTATGCATCGCTTATGAAACCGTCACCGACGACAATGGCGGTCTGCCCCTGCTGAAACCGATGAGCCAGGTTGCCGGTCGCATGTCTATCCAGGCCGGTGCCAGCGCTTTGGAGAAAGCAAAGGGCGGTCTGGGCGTATTGCTGGGCGGCGTGCCCGGCGTGAAGCCCGGCAAAGTCGTGGTTATCGGCGGCGGTGTTGTTGGGTTCAACGCTGCTCAAATGGCCGTCGGTTTGCACGCGGACGTGACCATTCTGGACCGCAATCCGGCAGTGCTTGAGAAGCTGGAGAACCATTTCGAGGCGTCCGCCAAGGTTGTCTATTCGACCAAAGCCGCATTGGAGGAAGAAGTCACCAATGCCGATCTGGTTGTCGGTGCTGTACTGATCCCGGGTGCTGCTGCACCCAAGCTAGTCACACGCGAGCTGATCTCGAAAATGAAACCCGGTGCGGTCGTCGTGGACGTGGCGATTGACCAGGGCGGCTGCTTTGAAACGTCCAAAGCTACCACTCACGCAGAGCCCACCTACGTTGTCGACGATGTGGTTCATTACTGCGTTGCCAATATGCCGGGCGCAGTCGCCCGAACCTCGACCTATGCACTGAACAACGTCACGCTGCCGCACGCTCTGGCTATTGCCAACAACGGCTGGAAGCAGGCGCTCGCAGACAATCGCCATCTGATGAACGGCCTGAACGTGGCCCACGGAAAGGTGACGTACAAGGCTGTGGCCGATGACCTTGGATACGAGTTCATCGCCCCGGAACTTTGCTGAACTGAAGCAAAGAAATGTCCCGCCGCGCGCAAGGCGGAGGGACGCACACCACTGAGGAGGAAACCTTAATGATTACGAAGATTAACCGCCGCGCTCTCGGCGCGATGGGTGGTGCCGCTTTGCTTGCGGCAACCGCGCTTTCGACAACCGCTGCAGCGGAAGACATGACACTGCGTTTTGCAGGTGTCTTCCCGATCGATCACCAAGGCACAAAAATGATGGAACAGGTCGCAGCGGATGTTGCAGCTGCGGATGTCGGACTGACTGTAGAAGTCTTTCCGGCAAACCAGTTGGGTTCTGGTGAAGCTCTGTTTGAAGATGTTGCACGCGGCAACATCGATCTGGCATCAGCGTTCATCTATGCCGATACCGATCCACGCCTGGAATTCCTGTCCATGCCGTTCCTGCTAGGCGGCTGGGATGACATGGAAAGCACGCTTCTCAACATGGATTCCGAGTTCAACACCATCCTGCAGGAAATCACGGACGAATATGGCGTGCGCGTCATGGCGCAGAACCCTGAAGGGTTCATTGGCATCGTTTCGTCACAAGAGCCCGAGAACTGGAATACCTTTGACGACAAGGGCATGAACATTCGCGTCTGGTCTTCCAGCGTCGTAAAGTCGATGGTCGAAGAACTCGGTTACCAGGCGACCACCATGGCATGGGGCGACATTTTCCCCGCACTTCAGGCCGGCATTGTCGATGGAGCAATCTGCTGCACCAAAACCGCGACCTACTCGATCTTCGCCAAGTCGGACGTTGGAACCCATTTTGTCGAATACAATTCGATCTCAGAGCTGACAACTTTCTACGCGTCGCAGCGGACACTCGACAAGCTGAACGACGACCAGCGCGCCGCGCTGCAAGCCGCGATGACGAAGGCGTCCGAAGACTTCTTTGCCTACAACCGTGAGAATGACGAAGTGTTCGGCCAGAAATTGCTCGACAAAGGCTACACCATCCTGCGCCTGAGTGACGAAGAACAAGCTGCGATGGCCGCACATGTCCAGGAAACGGTCTGGCCCGCGATGGCACAAAACGTCGGTCAGGACATCATCGACCGCCTGCTGGCAGCAAAAGAACAGCAATAAACATGGAGAAGAAGGGCCAGCAAATCAGCTGGCCCTTTTTTGGTCTTTGGCTCAACTAAGGGAGGGAGAAAGATGTATAGTTCTGAAGCTGAACGTCCATTGGTCGTCGAAAGCGCAGAAAAGAAGAGCTCGCAAAAAATCACTGACGAGTTGCCAGTCATTATTGGGTATCCGCTGAAAGCAGTGGCCTTTGCCATGAGGCAGATCGTCATGTTTGCCGGTTTCCTGATGGCATTCACGTTTGGAGCCGTTGTTGTCATCCGGTATGGATTTGGCGGTGATCTGTTTGCCTACGAAGAATGGCTTTTGGGTATCAGCATCATCGGCTTTTTTGCAGGTGCTGTTCTGGCCTCTGCCCGCAACCTGCACATCAACGCGGACATTCTTGGCATCGTGATCCAAAACCCTCGGTTGATTTGGTGGCGCGGCTTTGTGGTCCTGACAGTCGAGGTGTTGGTGATCCTGTTCCTCATGTACGCCTGCTATGTCTCGCTGCTTGATGACTTCTCATTCCCCCGGCTGCGCGCAACCCCGGTGCTGCGCATTCCGTTTGTGACCTGGCGGATAGCGATCATGATTGCCTTTGGCCTCATGGCGACGTTCACGGCGGCATACTTGTACGTACACATCCGCAAGGGGCTCGGGCTTCCTTTGAGATCAGAAATGCAAAAAGGAGAAACCCAATGATCATCGGAGGAAGTCTCCTAATCGTCTGCTTTATGCTGCTGTTGGGCGTCAGCGTTTATGTGGCATTCGGATCGGTTTTGATTTTCATCGCCCTTGTCGGAGATCAATCCATCACCGGTTACTTGCCCACCGGTTCTACAGGTATCCGATCACTTGTACTTCTGGCGATCCCACTCTTCATGATCGCCGGTGGCATCATGGAAAAAGGCAAAATCGCCGCCCCCCTTGTCTCTCTGGCTGAAATGTTCATTGGCCATATCAAAGGAGGATTGAGCGCTGCTGGAGTGCTGGCCTGCGGTGTGTTCGGCTCCATTTCCGGTAGCGCCAATGCAACGCTGACCTGTATCGGCGGCATCATGATGCCCCACCTGAAAAAGGCCAACTATCCGGGTGGGCAATCGGCAGCTCTGATCGTGGCGGCCAGCCCCTTGGGTCTGTTGATCCCACCGAGTTCGTCTCACATTCTTTATGGCTGGGTTGCACAGCAGCACGTACTAAAGTGTTTCTTGTCCACGGTCATTCCGGCGATCATCCTGATCACTCTTTTGATCCTCGTTAATCAGTTCATGCTGCGGAAATATGACGACATCAACCTAACAGAACGCCCTAAACCGTTCCTGCCGACATTCGGAGTTCAGGCGCGCCTGGCCGGACCTGCGCTTATGATGCCGCTGATCATCCTTGGCGGTATCTATGGCGGTATCATGACACCTACCGAGGCTGCGGGTATCGCAGTGGTCTACTCGATCCCGATCGCGATCTACTTCTACCGTGGCCTGACCTGGAAAACACTGGCTCAGACCATCCAGAATTCCGGTGTTACGATTGGCGTGGTCATGGTCATGATCTTCATGGTTCTGATCGTGTCGGACAACCTGATCTCGCAAGGCGCCCCTCAGTTGGCCAAGGATCTGGTCTATTCCGTGTCGGACAACCCGATTGTCATCCTTCTGATGATCAACGTGGTGATGATCCTGATCGGGATGTTGATGGATGATATCTCGGGCCTACTTCTGGCGACACCGATCCTACTGCCCATCGCGCAGAGCACCGGCATGGATCCGATCCATTTTGCGGCCGTGATTGGCGTGAATCTGGGAATGGCGAACATCACCCCTCCAACTGCGCCACTACTCTACCTTGGAGCTCAGGTCTGTGATGAGCCGGTTTCGCGCATGCTTTGGCCGACTTTAATCTTCATAGTCTTTGCCTGGCTTCCGACGCTGATGCTGACAACTTTTGTACCAGAGTTGGCCCTCTTCCTACCTGACCTCCTGCTCAGCAGATAATGGACGGAAAGCGCAAAAGCCCAAGACGGAACAGTACGCACCCCATTCTTACGGTTGGGGTGCCTGATCTCCCAAAGAAGACGTTGGAGAGACTGGTTCACAGCAGAAAACCGGAATCTAAAAACAGAGGTTCGAAATGTACAAAAACATCCTAGTCGCGCTGTCTCTGGAACACGGCATCAGTGATCACGCACTTTCGGCGGCACACGCCCTTGTATCGGAAGGTGGAAAAATCACTGCCGCGCACATCCATGAGCCCCCAAACAGACAGATAATGTACTATATGGATGAAGGGATCGCAGAAAAATCTCTCCAAAAAGCAAAGGCGCGTTTAGCCGAGCGCTTAAAAAACGAAACTGAGATTTCTTCTGTCTTGATCGAGAGTCAATCGGCAGGGAGAGCGATCACCGAGTATGCAAACAAACATGGCATCGATTGTATCGTCCTTGCTTCGCACAAACCTGGGATGAAAGAGTTCTTTTTGGGTTCAACAGCCGCCCTCGTCGTTCGACACGCTCAGTGTTCGGTGCATGTACTCCGTCTGTGACTCTGGCGCCCGCAGCGTGTCAGTAACTCTGTCCTTTGAAATCTGCGGTGATGAGCACGTCACACTGCGACCAAGGTCTGCTATTGACGCAACTACCAGAATTTCACTTTGCGACATTTGAGAGGTAGGGCTCACCGCCGACCTAGGCGGCAACGCGGCATCTTGTGATATCCTCTTTCGTCAACGTCGGGTTGTCGTTGTGGGCGGGCATGGCGGATCGGAGGATCAGTTATGGAAACACCAAACTTACCTGCCTTTCGCGCGCTTCGCCCAGCTGGGAACAAGGGACGCATCGTCGGTCAGAAGCGGCCACTGAAACCTAAGCATGTCTGGGCAATCCGGGTGCGGCTTGAATTGGCAGAGAAATATCGTGATCTAGCTCTGTTCAATATGGCAATCGACAGCAAGCTTCGCGGGTGCGACCTTGTGAAGATGAAAGTTGTGGATGTGATGGCGTCTGGCCAGATCAAGGAACGCGCCTCAGTGCTGCAGAGCAAGACGCAGAAACCAGTCCGGTTTGAGATATCGGAAGGCACCCGCGCATCCGTCGAGAAATGGATGGAAGACGAACTGATGGTCGGATCAGAGTTTCTTTGGCCAGGCCGTTTTCATGAGCGACTTCACATATCGACACGACAGTATGCGCGGATTGTTCGGGACTGGGTCACGTCGATCGAACTGGAAGCTAGTGCATATGGCACGCATTCGATGCGGCGCACGAAAGTCACTCAGATCTACAAGAAGACTGGCAACCTTCGCGCCGTTCAGCTTCTGTTGGGGAACACAAAGATGGACAGTACGGTCAGGTATCTTGGTGTTGAACTTGAGGATGCTTTGGCCATTGCTGAAGCCATTGAAATCTAACATCTCTGGGCCGCCTACACGGGCGGCCCATTAGCTGCCGTTGATCGGTGGGCTTCGTCGCAACGGCGAGCCCGTCAAAGGAGACATTCGCTGCGGGTGCAAAGCTTTGATACAGTTCTTAAAGTTACCGGGGGCGGTCGGGTTCGTTAGGGTTGCGTGTAATCAAGCTTTCTATTTCGTTCATTGTTTCAACCGGCAAGGCACCGAAGGTTAGTGCCCCTGAAATACCCTCAATTTGTTCTTCTGTCCGAGCGCCCGGAATCGGTACGTATGTTTCAGATTGGCCCCATATCCACCCAAGAGCCCCTTGCACAAGAGTTCGGCCATTTGAAGTCAGTAAATCCCGAACCGCATCGAGTTGTTGCATGAAATCCGGGTTTGCTTTGCCATCCTTGTAGTACTCCATCCAGCTTTCACCGGATGCGCGCACATCGTCCGGCGCCATGACGCTGTTCTGATCGTATTTGCCAGATAGCAACCCCATCGCAAGGGGTGAGCGGATTAGGGATAATAGCCCTTCCTCTTGGACAACTTGTTGCATCCGGGGCGCGTCGAAAAAGACGTTCAACACGTATTCCACTGCGCTGAATCCATCCCTGGATGAGGCTACCCGGGCGCTTTCGGAATGGTCGGTGCTCCAACCATAGGCACGCAACTTGCCGGCCTCTTTCAACCGGTCCAGTTCGTCAAACACTGCCTCGGCCCGGGAAACTGGCATATCGTTCACATGCAACAGCAAGAGATCGATCCGATCCCGTTCCAGCCGCGACAGGCACCCATCAACGGCAGGGCCAACTTGATCCGGGGTGAAAGGGTCAAACGAAATCTGCCTGCTTGCCTCATCGATCCCAACCCCGATCTTTGTGACAATCAGTGCATCGGGTCGCTGCTTTAGTGCTTTGGCCAACAAACGTTCCGAATGCCCCGCGCCATAGGCGGCAGCGGTGTCAAACAATGTGATCCCACCGTCCAGAGCGGCGTGGATCGTGCGAATGGAGGTTCCGTCGTCCGATCGGGTGTATCCCAGCGACTGTTCGCCCCAATACATCTTGCCGCCGATCGGCCAGCATCCCATGCCAAGGGGTGAGATTTCGGTTTCGAGAAAATTCATCTGTGGGTCTCCTGACTGATCCTTCAGAAAAAACGCCAAAACAATCTTTTCATCAACAACACATAATGTAATCTTCGTTTCATGAATGAAAGTAACTTTGACTGGGATAACCTGCGGCTTTTCCTTGCGGTTGCCAGAGCGGGCGGACTTGGGCCAGCAGCCGATCAGACCGGCAAGAGCGCACCCACTCTGGGACGACGCATGATCGAGCTTGAGCGCAATCTGGGAAGCGAGCTGTTTCAACGCAAACCGCGAGGGTATGATCTGACCGAAGATGGGCAAGCGCTGCTGGAAAAGGTCGAAAGCATCGAGGCGCGTGTCATACCTGTCGCCGAAAGCAGCCTTACTACCGCGCCACCTTTGGTCAAAATCTCGGCCGGGACCTGGGTGACAAGGGTTTTGATCGGCGCGGTCGGAAGGCTTAAGGGATCAATGGCGGTTCGGCTGCGATTTATCTCGTCAGAAGAGGTGTTGAAGATCGGACACCGGGAAGCCGCGATCGGCATTCGAAACCGTCGACCAGAAGAGATCGGCCTTGCGGGTCGCAAGATCGGGCGCGTTCGGTTTGCGGTCTATGCCGCGGATGAAAGCGTTTCGACCTGGGCGCGGGTCATGTCCAATACACCTTCGGCCAAATGGCTGAGGGAGCAAACGCAAACGGGTGACGTCATCGAAGTGACAGCGCCGCAAAATGCGCTGGAGCTTGCAAATGCAGGGCTGGCCAGGGTGGTTCTGCCCACCTTCATCGGAAACACGCAACCGGGTCTTAAACCAGTTTCACCTCTGATTGATGATCTGGAACATGATCAGTGGCTGGTCACGCATCATGAAGACCGGTTTCTTGCAGAAGTGCGGCATGTCATTGATCGCACCTATGCAGTGATGTCGGAAGCTTGTGAAAACGGGTGAACCGAGGCTGCAGTTGCCTATTCACCCAACCGTTCCATCAACCTCGCATATGCTGTCTGGCCGCGCCGGAATGTTGGCAGACGGAAGAACTCGTCCGGGGCGTGTTGGTTTTCATCCTCATGTCCGAACGCAAACATGACGGCATGCAAACCCAACTCGTCCAATAGGGTAGACATCACCGGGATCGAGCCACCAACGCGGGTTTTGTACGCGGGTTTTCCGTAAACCTCTTCGAGGACCTGTCCCGCGATCGCGGTTGCGTTGTGTCCGGCCGGTACGAGGAAAGGGTCCGCACGACCGGGATTGCGAGATACCTGAGCGGTGACACCCGGCGGGCAGTGAGCTTCGACATGGGCGGAGATCAGGTCAAAGATCTGTTCGGGGTTCTGATTGGCGACCAAACGACAAGTGATTTTGGCCGAGGCAACCGCAGGCAAAACGGTCTTTGTGCCTTCCCCTTGCCAACCGCTGGTCAGCCCGTTGACCTCAAGTGTCGGACGTGCCCACAGATTCTCGCGCGTGGAGTATCCCGGTTCGCCCAACGTGGCCGGGGCTCCGGTCTGAGCCAGATAGGCCGCCTCATCCCAAGGCACTCGCGCGATTGCCGCGCGGTCTTCGTCCGTCAACTCGACGACATCGTCATAGAAGCCATCTACCGTGATCCGACCATCGGTCGATTTCATGCTGGCTAACAACTGGGCCAATGCCATCGCCGGGTTTGCGACGCCGCCGCCATGCATACCAGAGTGCAAGTCCGATTTCGCGCCCTGAACCGAGATCTCAAGCGAGGTGAGCCCTTTCAGACCCAGAACCAGTTGCGGCGTCTCGGTGTCCCACTGGCTGCCATCGGCGGAAAAGATCATATCGGCCTTAAGCCGGTCGAGATTTGCCTCGATAAAGGGCGGAAGGTCGGGCGATCCGATCTCTTCTTGGCCCTCAAAGAAAAACCTTACGTTGACTGGCAGTTTCCCAGTCTCTGCCAGCAAAGCTTCGGCCGCAAGGATCGGGATAAACATGGCGCCCTTGTCGTCGGTCGCTCCACGCCCGTAAATCCGATCCCCGTGGATCGTCGGCTCGAACGGAGGTGAGGACCAGAGCTCAAATGGTTCCGCAGGTTGGACGTCAAAGTGGCCATAGATCAGGATTGTAGGCACATCGGACCCAGCATGCAGCCAATCGGCACAGACCACTGGATGACTGGCAGTCTCCATCATCTGAACGTTTTCCATTCCCGCCGTGACCAACCGATCAACCACCCACTGCCCGGCCTTTCGAACATCGCCTGCGTTTTCGGGTTTGGCTGAAACCGAAGGGATACGAATGAAGTCGCATAGCTCTTCGACAAAGCGCGATTGGTGTGTGTCGAGATATTCGGTCCAGCTCATTCCATGCCCTCTCTGATGCTGGCACTTAACTTACGAAACTGCACGTGGCTCGCAAGCCTGCGGAACACAACCAATTACCTGCAAAAATCCAACACGGTCGAGCGATACTCGGCTCATTCCTGCCGTTGGCTGCCAGTTGGTGACCCTGCGACACCGCCCGCCGAAGCTGTCGTTCGCTGTGGGAACAAACCGACACAACATGCTGCATTAGCATCGCACATCGGTAATGCTCTCAGAAAGGCATCAAGGTAAGGACATTGCGAGACATTGGAAGCGGAACTATCCTGCGAGAACCTCTGCTTCTAGAATGCGTGGTGGCCGGAAAGAAGCGATTTTTCATTCTTGATGTGACGTGCGATCAATTGCTTTTGCAGCTTCGCGGATGGGATTGGGCGTGCGGGTTTCGGGGCGTATTCGAATTCGGCAAGTTCAGGAAAGATGCTCAGGATTTCTGAACGTGCCTCCGTACTGATAGCCTTGAGCACCTCGGGTCCGGTAAACAGGCTTTCCGACGGTGCGCCCTCGGCATAGATCACCTCGTGCTGATCAAAAAGAAGGTGAAAATACTCGACGCTATCCACATCTTGATCGACGAAAATACCGGGCAGAGCAGTTAAATTGACCGCAGGCACCAAAACCTCGGAAATCCCAAACATACGCTCGACAATCTTTGAAGACACCAACATCCGATGCTGTCGAGACACAACAAGATCACGTCGGGGCAAGCCGTTACCCAAGGCTCCAGCACTGATACGAACCGGACGCAACTGGGGGTTTGCAACTAGTCCCGAAGCAGAAATTCCGCGACGAAACACGCGCAGCAGCGTAGCAAAACCGGCTCCCTCACTCGTAGGATCAAAAACTTCGACCTGATCGCCGGCTTTCAGATCCTCGACTACCTTTTGACCGTCTCTTAAGCGAACATTCGTTCCGCCAACGAAACATGGAACAAAGTCGGGAACAGGCAAATTCACGATTGGGCTCGCAAACGCTCCTTCACCCAGCGCCGTGATCGTAAGCAATGTGTCGAGGGGTGGGATATCTCCTATGAAGCCGATGAAGAACCCTTGTTCGGCTCCGCCGCCGAACGCATTGTTGCCGCTGGAATCATAGTCGAAAACGCCAATCGTATAGGTATTGGTGCCATCTGTGACTTCGTAATTATAATCCCAAGCAATTGCATTCCCCAGATAGGTTTGCGTGATGTCATCGGGGACCTCATTGGTTACTCCATCTCCCTCGATGATGTTAGGGTCAACGCCATCAGTGATGGTGATCGTACTGTATGAGGAGATCTGAAATGTGGTACCAACACCGCCGAATTGGGCCTGAGCCGTGGTCAGCGTCGTATCCGTCCGAAATGCACCGAAGATATTTGCCATAACCCTTGTTCAGGCAAGTTCTTCGCCGCGATTACCTAAGCAGCTTGAACCCACCCGCCTGACCTCAATTTACTGTCTGCACATTTCCGCGCGAAGACATCTATAGTGTAACGGTTTGCGCAACATTTGCGAATTATTCAATTTTTAGCCTGCTCTCTATTCGCAATCAACATCCGTGCGTGTCCGTCGTTATCCAGCGGCTGTATTTCTCAGCCAGTCTGAAAACGCTGTGCTATCAGGAAGATCAGAGGCCTGTCAGATCAAGCCGAACTTGAGTACTGAGGGCGGGTAATCGCCAGAGACCTCTGCACACGCCCCAACAATTTGACACCAAGCGGCAACGGGGCTTTGCACAACTCTTTCAAGCGCGCAAGGAATTGCGGTGCCTTCGAAAGCGGCCCATTTCAGCCATTTGAACAAAACAAAATTTGGGATGACTGCTTCCGCCAAGTGACCTCCGTGCACTACGCAACATTGGACGGCTAAAGCCCTTCGCAAACCAGCGGGAAGGCACCGATTTCTGGTATCGTGAGCGTGCCCACGGTGACGAAATCGTCACCTTCAACGGCTGTTATCAATCGAACCGAGGCAACGATCCGGCTGTATTCAGGATTGGCGAAGTCGATGACAGCGTGCATATCGACATCAGCCCCCTGCGCCACGATGATTGGTATCGCACCTTCGACCTCTGATAGGCTCCAGTGTTTGCCGTCTGCGTGTATGGTCGCACTCACGACTGCGAGACCAGGGACAGTTCCCAATCCGACACCAACAACTGTGCCCGATCCATCAGGGGCTTCGCAATACAACTCAACAGTTGCGAATGCCGAGGTTGCCGAGAGGAGCGCAAAGAGCCCTGGTGCAATAGTCCTGATCATGAACATTCCCTTTTGTTCGCGATCCAGTCAAAATATATCTTAGGTTCAATGTTCTCAACAAGCATGTCTCAAAGCGGGTCAAAGGCACGGAAACGCTGGCATGCGCAGACCACTACGATGCCCCAATTCATTGGCATCGCCCGGCTGGAACTTGACTGATTCCGGTAAGAGTTTGCACAACCGAGCGGACATTCAACTTCTGCGCAGCAACCGAAGCATAAATGTCCCAGACTAAGATGTGGTCGGCCCGTTGCAGACATTCGGCGCGTATCCGAAGTTCTGCACTAGGCTCAGGACCCATTGATTTCCGTTTGGCTGCGTGATTCATCGCGTTCAAAACGAGCGGTGAACATGTCTGATCTTTTCTGGTTGAGCGACGAGCAAATGGCGCGTCTGGCGCCCTTCTTCCCAAAGTCCCACGGCAAACCTCGCGTTG